>JAXMBB010000028.1:0-75764 GCA_046350135.1 Gemmataceae bacterium | reverse complement strand
ACCACGGTGCTGATGTCGTAGATGGTGCCGAACCACTCGCCGAAGAACGGCAACAACTTGCCGTCCGGGTTTTCACCGTGGGCGATGTAGGCGAGCGCGCGATCCTTCGCTTTCAGAGTCGCATTGGGAATCTCTTCGTGCTCGTGGCCGTGGACATCCACCTTGGTGAGGTGCTCGGCAGGCACCAGACACGCGACGACCACGGACGACGCGGTGAGGAAGACGGACATCACCAGCGCGGCCGAGATGAGCAGTTTGCGAGCGTTCCGGATGCGGCCCTTCGGCTCCGTCGGATCGTCGTCCGGATTCCCCCGCACCAGCGGCATCACGGCCACGCCCGTCTCGAACCCGGACAGGCCCAGCGCCAACTTCGGGAAGATAAGCAAGCTGATGGCGAGAATCGTGACGATCCCGGTCCCGGAGAGCGGGGCTTCTTTCAGATGCCATTCGCCCGCCTGCACGCGGTGCAGGAACTGGTCGAACAGGTGCGGATGATCGGCGAGGTGCTTCACGCCGGCTCCGACGACGAGCACGTTCAGAGCGAGATACGCCCCGACGATCACGACCGCGAGGCCGATCACCTCGCGGAATCCGCGCATGAACGACGCCCCGAGCAACACCAGCAGGAACGACGTGACCAGGATCGCTTGCCGGGTCTTGGTCGCGTCGTCCGGCACGTCCAGCGGCCAGTGCGGATTGGTGATCATGTGGATGGCCGCGTCCGCGCCGGAGAGCGTCTTCGTGATCACGAAGTCCGTGGCGGCGAAGCCGAGGAGCGTGAGCACAAGCGCCTTGCCCCACCAACCCGAGACGAGCTTCGCAAGCATGCCGATGGAGCCGTGCCCGGCGTGGGAACGCTGCGCGACATACGAGTAGATCGGCAGCGCGCCGAACAAAGTCACGGCCACGAGTACGAGCGTGGCGAGTGGCGCGAGCAGGCCCGCGTTCTCGTACGCGATCGACGGCTGGTAGCCGAGCGTGGAGAAGTAATCCACACCCGTGAGGCACATGACCCACAGCCAGAACGACTGGTGGTGTGCGTGGGAGTGCGGTGCGGCGGGGGTGGACGTACCGGACGGGGCGTTCATGAAGGTGGGAGGCGATCGGGGAAGTTCCGCAGCAGGCACCGCCCCAAAACCACTGACTAGGATAGCGGAACAGCTTCCTCCGTGTGAGATTCCATGAAGATCGCGATCCTCTCCGGTTACGGCGGCTGGCATGTGGATGACCTGGTCCGCGCCGCGGCCGAACTCGGCCACTCGGCGCAAAACGTGGATTTCCGCACACTTGCGGCCGGCATCGAGACGCAAAACTCGACTTTGGCGGGCTTCGACGCTGCCATCGTCCGCACCATGCCGAGCGGGTCGCTGGAGCAGGTTGTTTTCCGCGTCGACGTGTTGCACGCGGCGGTGGCCGGCGGTGTGAAGGTGGTGAACCCGCCACGGGCCATCGAGACATGCGTGGACAAGTACCTGACCAACGTGCGGCTGGCGCAGGCCGGGTTGCCTACGCCGCCCACGCACGTCAGCGAAAAGGCCGACGCCGCACTCGCCGCGTTCGAGCGGCTCGGCGGCGATGTCGTAGTCAAGCCGATTTTCGGGTCCGAGGGCCGCGGCATGGTTCGTCTCACGGATCCGGAAACCGCATGGCGAACGTTCCATGTGCTGGAACGCACCGGGCAGGTCATTTATCAACAGCGGTTCATCCGCCATCCGGGTTGGGATCTGCGTGCGTTCGTGATTGCAGGCCGGATCGTAGCCGCGATGAAACGTTCCTCGCACGGCGATTGGCGAACGAACGTCGCCCGCGGGGGCCGTGCCGAGCCGGTGGTTCTCACTTCGGAGCAAACGGAGTTGGCGATCCGCGCCGCGGAAGCGACCGGCTGCCCGATCGCCGGCGTCGATCTGCTGCCCGGCCCGAACGGCGAATGGTACGTCATCGAAGTGAACGCCGTACCCGGTTGGCGGGCCCTCGCCGCGGCCACCGGCGTGGACGTGGCTCAGAACATTGTGCGGTTTTGTGAGAGTTAGCCGTCGCTCACCATGTGCGGGGTATCGTTCGATCCGGCCGAGCCATATAGCACGACCGAGGAACGAGGCATTCGGAACGCCGGCTACCGACCGATCATTCCTTCTCCAACGCCTGCTCCAACGCACGAATCGTTTCGTTGAGGTGGTCGAAGGTCGGATTGATCTCGACGGCTTGGCGGAAGGCGCGGAGTGCGGCACGGGGTTTCTTCATCTTCAAGTAACACTGCCCCATCCCGGCCGCGGCTCCGAAATGGTACGGGTTCATCTGCAGCACCGTCTCACAGTCGCGGACGGCCCGCTGATACTCTCCCGCCTTGAAGAACCACACCGCCCGCTGGTTGTACGCCTCCGCGAATTGCGGGGCGCGGGCGATCAACGCATCCAGCGCGGCCCGCACGGACTTCGCGTCCGGCTTGCGGACGGCCTGTTGCAGGCTCCAGTTCTGGTCCGCGGTGCCGCCCCGGAACCAGAGTTCCCATAGCGCGTCCGACGCGAACCGCTGCACGAGCGGGTCTTCATCATGAAGCAACGCCGCGATGTGGGCGTTCGAGTCGTAGGTGCCGAGCAGGCCGATGGCCAGCACGGCGGCCTGCCGCGTGCGAGCGTCCGTGGAATGAAGCAACCGCTGCAGCGTTCCCTCGTTGTAGCGGTCCTTCACTTCCTGCCGGAACAGATGCATCGTCTCGCGGGCGCCCGCCGCCCATTGCTCCTCGTCATCACCGAGGGTGAGGGTCGGAAGGCGATCGAAGTATTCGACAAGCAGCGGGGTGGAAGCCACGGGGATGATCCTGGTGCTGAATTCACTCTAGAACACAAATCGCAGGGTCGTCGCGGAGCGTCAGGCGGATCGGTCACAGGACCGCTCTGTCTTACTCCAAGGCCTTCGGGATCGCGGTCACTCGCGGCGGCTCCGCCGCCTTCGGCATCGGTGCGGGAGCAATCATGGGCGCTTCCTGGGGAGCGGGCTTGGGAGCGGCCGCACTCGCCTTGTCCTTCTTCCATTTGGCCGTGTCCGCAGCCAGCACCTCCACCGCCTTGGCCAGTTGCGGATCGAATCCTTTCATCCAATCCTCGGCGGACACTTCCACGGCCACGTCCGGCTTCACGCCCTCCTTCTCCATGTTCACTCCCTGCACCGTGTAGACGCCGGTGCGAGGCAGGCGGAAACTGGAGCCGTCGATCAACCGTGTGCTGAAGGTGCCGATCACCAAGCCGCCGGTGGCCTGGCCCACGATCTTGCCCAAGCCCAGCGTGCGGAACGCGTGCGGGAAGATCTCCGCGTCCGAGTACGAGCGGTTGTTCGTCATCACCACGAGCGGCTTCGTCCACTTGCGGTCGTAGTTTCGCATCACGAGCCCTTCGCCGCCGTTCCGCATCTTGAACAGGGTGTGTTCCTTGCCGTTGAGGTAGTTCAGCACTTGGTCGTGCGTGAATCCGCCGCCATTATAGCGCACGTCGATCACGATCGCGTCCTTCTCGAAATTGTCCGAGTAGAGCGCCCGCATGAAGACTTCGAGGCCTTTCTCGTCCATGCCCGGAATGTGCACATACCCCAGTTTCCCGCCGGACAGTTTGGTCACCGTCTCGGCGTTCCTCTCCACCCAGCGGTCGTAGAGCAGTTCCATCGTGCGGTCGCGGCTGACGCCGATCACTTCCACGCGGCGCTTCGCGGAAGCGTCCTTCGGGTCGCTCGTCACGTCGAGGAACACGCCTTCGCCGATCTTGTTCAGCAGCAGTTGGGAGAGGTTTGTCTTCGGTGTGATCTCGACGCGGTCGATGGCGAGCACGACGTCGCCCTTGGCGAGCTTGATGCCGCGCTTGTCCGCGGGGCCGCGGCGAAGCACCTCGGCGATCTTCAAACCGGGACCGGTGTGCGTTTCGTCCCAAAGCAGACCCAGGTCCGCTGCGTACTCGTTGGCCGAGGGAAGTTGCCCGCTGATGCCGAGGTGTGACGCGTTCAACTCCCCGAGCATGAGGTGAATCAGGGCATACAGGTCTTCCTTCGTTGCGACGTGCTTCACGAGCGGTTCGTACTTCGCACGCACGGCCCTCCAGTCGGTGTTGTGGTGCTTCGCGTCGTAGAAGGTGTCCGCGAGGCCGCGCCAACACTGGGTGAACATCTCGGCGTACTCGTCATCGCGGAGAATGTTCATCTTCGCGGAGAAGGTCGTCTTCAGCGGATCGCTCAGTCCGCCGCTCGGGATGGTGAAGCCGAAGCCGGTGCGAGCGTAGCGCAGTTCGCCGCCGCCGGTGAGGAAATACACCAGTCCGCCGCCCTTCTTCGCCCAGCGGATCTGCTTCGGCGCCCAGTTCCCCTGCGTGACGCGGGTGAGTTGCGACCCGTTGGCGTTGGCGATCCACAGGTCGTCTCCGTTGAACATCGAGCGGAAGGCGATTTGCGAACCGTTCGGCGAGATGGCCGCGATTTCCGCCGTGATGTTCGCGGCCCGCTCGACGCGGAGGTGGATGTCGTCCCAGTCGATGTCGCCGGTGTAGCGGGTGCTGCCGCTGGAACTGGGCCGCTGCAGCGAGAGCACGTGCGGGGCGTAGGTCTTGTTGCGGTAGCCGATGAAGCCGATCTTGCCGCCGGTGTTGCTCCAAGTCACGTCGCCGTTGTAGGTGGCGTAGCGGGTGATGTTGCGGGTCGGTTCGCTGCCGTCCACGGTGACGAGGTACAACTCGCTGGCGAAGAAGCCGTCGTTCCGCGCCACTACCACGTGCTTGCCGTCCGGCGACCAATCGTAGTCGAAGACTTGCGTGCGGTCGTACAGCGGCTTCACGTCCGTGCCGTCCGCCTTCATGTGCCACAACTTTCCGGAGCGGACGAACGCGATGCGGTCTCCCTTCGGGTTGAACGCGGCCTGTGTCTCTTCCTCCGCGGTGTCGGTGAGCTTCTTGGTTTTGAACTTGTGGGCCTTTGCGAGTTCGGGATGGTCCGCGTCGTCCGATTCGAGCAGGTACAAGTCCACGACGCCGCTGCGGTCCGAGGCGAAGAGAATGCTCTTGCCGTCCGGGCTGAACGAGGCGTTGCGGTCGTCCGCGCCCGAGTTCGTGAGCCGGATGGACTTGTTGCCCGCCTCCGGGATCTTGGTGAGGAACAGTTCGCCGTGCACGGCGAAGACCGCGAGGTCTTCATCCGGCGAGAGCGCGAACTCGGTGGCTTCGCGGGTGTACGTCACCGTGCGCTCGGTGTTGGACTTGTCGTCCGCGTTCACTTCGATCGCGAGCTTGCGGCTGGAACCGCTCTTCACGTTCACGACCCACAGATCGACGCCGTGCTCGTACACGATCCACTCGCCGTTCTTGCTGATCCGCGCCCGGCGGACGGTGTCGTCCGTGTGGTTGGTGATCTTGCGAATCGGCCCCCCGGCCCGTTCGCTCGCCACGATGTTCGCACAACCGGTCGGCGAGTTTTGCTCGCTCACGAAGTACACCTTCGAGCCGTCCGGGCTCCACATCGGCGAGCCGTCCTGCCCGTCGAAGTTCGTCAGCGGCTTCTGGCTCTTGCCATCCGCCGAAGCGATCCAGATCTCGTCGTTGCTGGAGCCGCGGTACCCGCGGCGATACCAGAGGCCCGGCCCGCGGACGAAGGCGATCGATTGCCCGTCCGGGGAGAAGTGCGCTTCCTTCCCCTCGAACAGGGGCAACCGCTTCTCCAGGCCGCCGTCCACCGGCACGGTGAAACACTCGGGAAGCACTTGCGGGTAAGCCGTGGAGCGGTTCGAGGTGAAAACCACGTTCTTGCCGTCCGGGGTCCACCCGGTCGCCATGTCCGCAGCGTGGTCGAAGGTGAGTCGCTTCGGCTTGCCGCCGACCGCGGGCACGACGAACACGTCGTAGGAGCCGTGCCGGTTGGAGGAGAACGCGAGGTGCTTGCCGTCCGGGCTGAACACCGGGTTGATATCGTGGGCCTCGTGCATCGTGACGGGCCGGGCGACTCCGCCGATCGCTTCGACTGTCCAGATGTCGCCGAGATAGCTGAAGGCGACGAGTTTACCGTCCGGGGAAAGGTCCGGAGTCCGCGCGAACCGGATGGGCTCTTGTGCGGAAGCCATGCCGATTGGAATGGCCGTGACAACCGCGGCCAAGAATGCACGGAGTGGCGTCATGGTGGTCGGCAGGCGGGGAAGTCTTCGCAACATCTCCACATTACCGGATCGGAACGCGAAGAGCAAAAGGGACGTCTTGCCGGGCTTCCGCATTTTTGCACCGGATCGCGGTAAATCCGGCGCAGCACTCCCGACGCGAGCCGTACCTTGAACCTGAGCAACCGGTTGTGTGCGAATTTGGCGGAGATTGCCAAGATTGCCACATTGCCACACACCGAAGTGGCAATCTCTGCGGACATTGACGGAGTGAGCTCGATGCGAAGCACCACGGCGCGGGTTTGGGTTCCATCCGAAGACGAAGACGGCTTCCTCCCCGAAGGGCCGCGGGCGATCCTGCTGGACGGCCGCGAGGCCGTCTCCTGGGTGAACATTCAGACGTCGCCGGACGCCACGACGGGCGCGATCCACGTCCGCTTCTGGGACGACGGCGAGCAGGGAATGTGGAAGCTCCGCGGCCGGCCGGGCTTCGCCTTCCCCACGGACAAACCGGGCGTGCTGCTTGTCGGCCTGGGCAAGGAAATCGGCACGCTCGATCTCGGCTCCAACGAGTTCCGCACGCTCGGCAAGATTCCGGACGCCAACCCGCGGACGATCATCAACGACGGTGAGATCTTCCCCGGCGGCCGCGAGATCGTGTTCGGCACGAAGGACACGCAATTCGCCGACCCGCTCGCCGCGCTATACCACTTCGCCCTCGCGGACGGCATGATCACCACGCTCGCGGAGAAGCAGACGTGCTCAAACGGGAAGGTGTTCCACCGCGATGCGAAGGGGCTCGTGCTGTACGACATCGACACCCCGACCCGAAGTGTGGTGCGCTACCGCTTCGAAGTCGGCGTGCGGACGGCGAAGGCGGACGGCGTCGCGCTGGATCTGCGCGATCAACCCGGTTTCCCGGACGGCATGTGCGGCTGTGGCGACGGCACCGTCATCATCGCTTTTTACAATCCGGAAGCCGTGGCCGCGGGGAGGGCGGTGCGCTTCGACCTCGGCACCGGCCGCACCATTGAAGAGTGGACCGTGCCCGCCTCGCCGCGCGTGACCTGCCCGCTGCTGGTGAAGCGGCCGGACGGGGTGAAGCTGATTCTGACGACCGCGACGGAAGGGATGCCCGCCGAGATGCGCGAGAAGTGTCCGGACGCCGGCAGCCTGTTCATCGCGGACACGGATCTCGCAACCTGCCCCGCGGCCGAGATCGTGAAACTGTGATTCACTTCACGAGCAGCCGGTAGCCGAACTGCGGGCCGCCGAGGTCGTGGGCGTCGATCACGGTGACGAAGTACGTTCCATCGCGCGGCAGCGTCCATTCGATCACCGGGTCCGGCGAGCCCTTCACATCATCGATCGCGGCCAGCAGCTTGCGGTCGGTGTCGTACAGCGAGAGGAAGCCGTCCATCGGTGAGCCGAACTTCGCCGCCTGCACCTCGATCCGCACTTTCGTTCCCTTTTTGCCTTCGAACTTGAACACGTCCGCATCGCGATCGGCTTTGATCGTGGCGTCCACGGCGGCAGGGAACGGGATCGCTTGGGCCGTGTCGAAGCCGTCGTTCGGCTCCTTCTCGGCGACGGCGGGCGCGGCATCGGGAAGCATCAGCACATACGGTGCGGAATCGCCGGCCACCAGCGCCGCCCCCGGCTTCGCGTCCTTCGGCAGTTCCAGTTCGATCTCGAGTTCGGTTTCGCCGAGCCGCTCGCCGGGCTGATTGTTGGCCGCGGGAGTCTTCTTGCCGCCGAGCACTTTCACTTTCGCGCCGTCGGCCCCGATCACCTTCACGTCCTTCACGGTGTCGAGGAACTTGCCGCGGAGTGCGAGCTTCTGCTTGGTGCCGGGCGTGGCGGCGAGCGGCACCGAATAGAGAATCTTCGGCACGTCCTTCTTCTTCTCGGGTTCCTTCTTCTGAGCCGTGGCGAACGACGCGAGAAGAAGCAGCAGTGCGAAGCGAATCATCGGCATCCCGTTCGTTGGCATTGGTCCGGCCGGCACCAGCAGTGTATCCAAGACCCAACCATGAAACGCGCGACGTGGACCTCCCTGACCGAGGCGCAACTGCTGGCTCAGTGCGAGGTGGACACGTACCGGGCGAGCGGCCCCGGCGGGCAGAAGCGCAACAAGACGAGTTCCGCCGTACGGTTGCGGCACACGCCGACCGGGCTCATCGTGATCGCGGAAGAATCGCGCTCGCAATATGAGAACAAGGCGAAGGCGCTCACGCGGCTGGCCCATGCCTTGGTGTTGAACTTGCGTGACGAACTGAATTTGCCGACGCCGGAAGTGATCGCGGCGCATCCGGACTACGCCGAAGCCCGCGATCGCAACGGCAAGCTGGATCTCTCCGCCCGCAACCCGAAGTTCTGGCCCGCGGTCGGCGTCGTGCTCGATGTGTTGAACGCGGTCGAAGCGCGGGTCGCGGACGCTGCCGCACTGCTTTCCATCTCCACCGGCAACCTCATCGACTTCCTGCAAACCGACCCGAAAGTGTGGCAGGAAGCGAACCGGCTCCGCGCCGTGTTCGGCCAAAAGCCGCTGCGATAGCGATCCAATTCACGTGCTTCAATCGTCGATGCAGTGCACATTCGAAGCGGCCGAAGAGCAGCCCGCCGGCCATCGCCACGGACCCGGCCAGCAGCACGCCCGCATCCGTTCCCACGAGCCAGCCGAGCCCGCTCAGCACGGCGAAGGCTCCGAGGATCAGCGGGATGTGGACCAAATACAGCCCGTACGACCAGTCGCCGGCGCGAGCGAGCCAATGCTCGCGGCGGATCTGCGGCAACTGCACCGCCAGCCACGTCGCCGCGGCGGAGGCGAAGCCGTACACGCACCAGATCGCCTCCAAGCTCTCGAAGCGACGGGGCACCACGCCGAGGAATAGGGCGAGACCGGCCAGCACGACCCAACGCCACGAGCGGCCGAAGTCCTTCACGTGATAGGTCAGGATTCCGAGCAGAAAGGGGACGCTCAGAGGAGAGAGGAAGAAGCTTTCCCAAGTGGGAAGCAGGTTCATCGCGTACCCGGGCCGCACTGCGATCTTCACCGCCAGTGCGGCCAGCCACACGGACGCGAACGCCGGCAGCATCCAACGGCGACGCCCCGCTCCGATCACCGCGAGGGCCAAGGAGAGTGTGGCTTCGAACACGAGCGACCATTCCGGCCCGAGCACGTACAACTGGGTGCCGTACTCACCGGGCCGCAACGACCAGCCGATCCAGCGGAGTTGCGTCAAGAACGGCATCCCGCCGGTCGCGGCGTACACTGCGGCCACCACGATCGCGGCGAGCCAGTAGCCGGGGTAAAGACGCAGGGCCCGGGCGAACAGGAAGCCGCCGGTCGGGGTGTTCCTCACCGCATGCGTGAGCACGAACCCGGAGATGGCGAAGAACAGCGGGACGGGGAAACAATTCCAGACGCCGCCGATCGTCCGGGCGAGCCCCGCGGCGTGGAAGTCGCGGGCCGCAAACTCCGACAGGTGCATCACCACCACGGCCGCGGCCGCCACGATCCGCAGCACTTGGATGTTGTGGATGCGCATACGGGTGAGGAATCGACGGGTCTCAGGCCGTCGTTTCGCTTCAACCGCCTCGGTCCGCCTCTCAATGGCCGGTGACGCCCGCACAACCCGCAGAGTCTTCGCTCCCGCTCGCCATAGACTGAATCCATGAGTGCGAAACGCGTTTTGCTGACCGGTTCGGCGGGGCGGGTGGGGCGGGCGGCGGTGCGTGAACTGCATGCCCGCGGGCATCACGTGATCGGCTTCGACCTGCGGCCCACGCCCGGCATTCCCGCGAAGCAATCCGTGGTCGGCGGGTTGAACGATGTCGAAGAATTCCGCCTGGCCGCGACCGGAGCGGACGCCGTCATTCACCTCGCGGCCACGCCGGACGACATTCACTTCCCGCGGAACGGCCACGGCGACAACTTCCTCGGAGAACTCGTGCCGAACAACATCATCGCCCCGTACCACGTGATGGAAGCGGCTCGCACGCTCGGCATCCCGCGCGTGATCGTCGCCAGCACCGGGCAGGTGATCGACGGCCACCTGCGGGCGGGGAACACGCCGGTGACCACGGACATGCTGCCGAAGCCGCGCTACCTCTACGCCTGCACGAAGGTGTTCCTCGAAGCACTCGGGCAGGTGTATGCGAAGGAGCACGGCATCGCCGTGATCGCGGTGCGGCTCGGATGGTGCCCGCGCGATGCGGGGCAGGTGAGCGAAATCGCCGGCGGCGAGTTGTTTCAGGACGTATTCCTGAGCCCCGGCGACGCCGGCCGCTTCTTCGCCGCCACGGTGGAAGCCGAGCCGCTGCCGCCGTTCAGCGTGCTCTACGCCACGAGCCGCTTCACGCATCAACCGCGGTACGACCTGTCGGAATCGAAGCGCGTGTTGAACTGGGAGCCGCAGGACCGTTGGCCCGCGGGCAGTGCGGACGATTTGAACTGAGGCCGACCATGCGTGCGTCGCTGCTCGTCGTCGATGCCCAGTGCGGGTTCTCGGAACTGTGCCCGCAGGAACTCCCGGTGCCGGGCGGTGCAGGGCTGGTGCCGAGGATCAACGAATTGCTAGCGTTGCCGTTCGCCCGCATCGACGCGACGCAGGACTGGCACCCTGCGGACCACTGCTCGTTCTTCGGGCAGCGGGACAACCTATACCCGCCGCACTGCGTGGCCGGCACCCGCGGCGCGGACTTCCTCCCCGGCCTGCACACGGATCGCTTCCACACGATCTGGCGGAAAGGGTACGACCGCGATTTCGAGGCCTATGCCGTCACGGCCCAGCACCCCGGATTCGCGGCATTTCTGAAATCGAGCGGCATTACGGACGTTGTGGTGTGCGGGATCGCCGCGAACATCTGTTGCTTCTTCGCGGCCCGCGACCTGCGGCAGGCCGGGTTCACGGTCTGGATGGCGGACGACGCGATGGCGGGAATCGACGTGCCCGCGGCGAAGTTGTACCAAACCGAGGCGAAACGCGAAGCGGAAAGGCTGGGGATCGTTTACCGGTCCGTGGCGGCGATTCGCGAAAAGATCCGCTGATACGCGGCGAATCCCTTCCGAACCATTTCTTCCGAGAGGTGTCTCATGTCGCGTGCGTCCGTGATGCTGGCTTCCGCCGTCGTGTTGTTCGCGGGTACGGGTACGGTTCGCGCCGCGGACGACGATCCCAAGGAAATCGTTGCCAAGGCGGTGAAGGCGCACGGAGGCGAGGAGTTTCTCCTGAAGAACGTCGCGGGGCGATCCCGGAACAAGGGGAAGATGAACATCCCCGGCGCGGGCGAGGTCGAGTTCACTCAGTCGGTCGCCTACATGATCCCGAACAAGTTCCGCGATTCGTTGGAGCTGAGCATCGGGGGGCAATCGATCAAGATCCTGACCGTGATGAACGGCGACACCCTGTCCATCACCGCGATGGACAAGGAGGTGCCGGTGACGGACGACATCAAGAAGGCGATCCAGAACGCCACCGAGGTGATGTCCATGAGCCGCCTCGCACCGCTGCTCAAGGGCAAGGACTACGAACTGAGCCTCTTTGGCGAAGCGAAGGTGGACGAGAAGCCGGCGATCGGTGTCCGCGTCACGTCCAAGAGCAAGAAGGAAGTGACGTTCTTCTTCGACAAGAAGTCGAACCTCATGCTGAAGATGGAACACCGCACGACCGGCCCGGACGGCACGGGAGAGGTCGCGGAGGAACGCATCGTGCTCGAATACGTCAAGAACAAGGACGGCATCCCCGTGCCGAAGAAGGTGCAGGTGAAGCACGACGGCAAGACGTTCATCGAAGCCGAATCGAGCGAGGTCGAGTTCCTCGAGAAGATCGACGACAGCGAGTTCAAGAAGTGACGCCATGATCGAGATCGACGGCAGCGCGGGCGAGGGCGGGGGGCAGATCCTTCGCACCTCGCTCGCGCTTTCCATTCTCACCCGAAGACCGTTCAAGCTCTTGAACATCCTCGCCAACCGCGCGAAGCCCGGCCTCCAACCGCAGCACCTGATGTGCGTGAAGGCCGCCGGCGCGATCTGCGGCGCGGTCTACAAAGGCGCCGCGGTCGGCTCCTCTGCGCTGTACTTCGAGCCCGGCGATGTGAAGAGCGGCGACTACACCTTCTCTATCGGCACGGCGGGCGCCACGGCTCTCGTGCTGCACACGGTCTACCTGCCGCTCGCGCTGCGCGGTGCGGCGCCGAGCCGCGTGACGATCAGCGGCGGCACGCACAACCCGCACGCGCCCTGCCACCACTTCAATGCCGTGACTTGGGGTGGATACTTGGCGAAACTCGGCTTCGCGATCGAGCAGGAGATGGTGCGGCCGGGATTCTATCCGCGCGGCGGCGGCGAGATCCGAGCCGCGATTCATCCCTGTTCGCGCGTACGCGGCCTCACGCTGACCGAGTGCCCGGAACTCACCACGGCCGGCGGCTTCAGCGCGGTGGCGAACCTCCCCGCGACGATCGCCAAGCGCCAAGCCCATCGCATCAGCACGATGTTGAAACGCGAGAAGATCGAGTCGCACATCCCGATTGAAGAATGGGAGGGCAGTTTGGGATCGGGCACGGTCGCAGCCGTGATCTTCCGCCGAGCGCCGGTGCCCGCACTGTTCTTCGGGCTCGGCGAACGCGGCAAGCCCGCGGAGTCGGTCGCGGACGACGCGTTGGAGGAAGCCCTGCGTTATCGCGAATCCGGCGCGCCGGTCGATGAACACTCCGCGGACCAGTTGCTGCTCCCGCTCGCGTTCTCGCCGGACCGCAGCGAGTACCGCGTCTCACGCGTCAGCCGCCACCTCACCACGAACATCGAGACTGTCCGCTCGTTCGTGGATCGCACGATCCGCGTGGAAGAGGATCGCGTGGTGATCGAGCCGCTCAATTCCGGATGATGCAGCGATCGATGGCGATCATGCGGCGAAGGGCGCGAAACCGGGACAGCAGCCCGCCGCCCGGCGCCTCGAACTTGATCTTCCGCCAGAACTCCGCGGAGAGCGGCGAGATCGATTGCGCCACGAACGCCCGCTTGAAGTCCATCTCGTCCATCCGCATGATCAAGTCCGGCGTGCCGGCGGCATACGGCACGAGTTCCCCCACGCCGCGGCGCAGGAAGAACGTGAACGACTTGCCCGTGTCCGGAAAGTCGTAGCGGATGGTCATCACGGTGCGGGCGGCCCGCTGGGCGTGGATGCGGTACGGAAGCTGGCCGAGCAGGTGCTCGATGGGGATGTGCTCGACGCTGCGCACATCCATCGGCACGCGGGTCGCGGGTTCGAGTTCGGCGCGCAGCGTGGCCGCATCGTGCAGATACCAGTGCTTGAAAAGCGGATTCGTGCAGGCATGCGCGAGCGCGGTGAGGGCTTGTGCCTTGAGCCGCTTGGCGAGATCGTCCCGCGGGTCGGCGGCGAGCAACAGGTCCGCGAGCCACGCGGCCCAACGCGGGTCGTTGGCGGCGAGCGCGTCCTTCATCAGCTTGTGGATCGCCGCGGGCCCTCCGAGCCGCGGGATGAGCCGGCCGGAAATCGCCTCCGGCGGGTGCGGGTCGAGGTTCGAGGCGTTGCCGTCGAACCATCCGAGGTATCCGGAGTAGATGCCGCGCACGGAGCCGGCGAGCGTGCCGTAGCGTTCTTCCAAGTACGGGTGCTTCGCCAAGTGCTCCGGGAGGCGGATCATGCGAACCAAATCGTCCGGCGTGTGCCCGCGATTCGCCAGTTGGATCACGGAATCGTGGACGAAGGCGATGGCATCGCGGTACGCGGTGAGCAGGTCGCGAACCGCGGCCGTGCCGCTCACCGGATCCGTGTGGCCGAGCACGAGATGCTCCGGCGCGGGGTTCAAGTACCGCATGCGGTCCAGCGATTGCATCCACCCCTCGACCGGCCGCGGCGTGCTGCCGCGGATCGTGTAGAGGTTGGGGAACGCCTTGTAGATGTTGTCCCCCGCGAGGAGCGTGCGCTCCTCGGGCAGCCACACGAAGAGATGATCGTGCGTTTCGCCAGGGGCCGCGTGCAGTTCGAACTTCACCCCGCCGACGGTGAACGATTGCGACTCCGCGAAGGTGTGCGTGGGCGGAATGAGCGGCGCGATCGGGCCGGGGTCGATGGTGAGCCGCGGGCCGATGCCGGTGGTGTTCACCGCATGGTCCGGCAATCGCAGCCCGAATTGCTTGGCGCCGCGTTCGAGATACACCGGGCCGAGCTTCCGTTGCTGGCGGATGTCTTCCTGGAAGCGGTCCGTCGCCCAGATCGGAATGCCGGGCTTCCACCACGCGGAGGTGCCGAGCACATGGTCCGGATGCGAGTGGGTGTAGATGATGGCGCGAAGTTCGCCGACGAGGTGCGGGGCGAGCGCGTCGCGGATGCGTTCCCCCGCCGCGACGCCGGGGCCGGTGTCCACGAGAACGTATCCGTCGTCCGTCTGCACGGCGGCGACGTTGCTCATCGCGAAGTCGAGCGCGCACACCACGCGTCCGATTCGTTCGATCCGGCCTTCGCCCGCAAGCTTCAACGCAAGGTCCTCAATTCACCCGGCTCACCATCGGAATCGCGGCCGTGCCGTTCAGGTGCGGCTTGGCCATGAGTGCGGCATACACCTCTTCCAACGAAACGCCGCTGTCTTCGAAGTCGGACACGTTCGAACTGCTGCGCAGCGCGGCGAGCGCGCCGGGGTCCGGGTCCTGCAGCAGCACCTGCCAGACGCGGCCGGTGCCGTTGCGTTCCAGCACGGTGCCCAGTCCGCTCGGGTCCGGCGGCTGATCGTTGAACCGCAGGCTGATCCGCCGCACCTTCTTCTTCAGTTCGTCGAGCGTGCTCGAAAGGATCATCTTGCCGTCGCGGAGGAGCCCGGCGTGCGTGCTGGCCCGTTCGAGTTCGGCGATCGAGTGCGACGAGATGAGAATGGTGCGGCCGCTGGCCGCGAGATCGGTGAGGCTGGCGAGGAACTCGCGCCGCGTGAGTAGGTCCAACCCGCTGGTCGGCTCGTCGAGGAGCAGGATCTCGGGATCGGGGGCGAGGGCGAGGGCCAACCCGACGCGGGCGTAGCCGCCCTTCGAGAGTTCCTTGAGCTTCTTTGCGGGGTCGAGGCCGAGCCGGTCCGTCCACTCGCGGTAGCGGGTGAGGAAGCCCGATTGGTGGAAGGACGCGGTGAACCAGCCGGTCTCGGCGACGGTCATCCAGTCGTAGAAGCGGGGGCGCTCCGGCATGTAGCCGACGCGGTGGCGGAGTTGTTGGGCGCGGCCCCAGCAATCGAGACCGAGCATGGTCGCCCGGCCGCTGTCCGGCGGGGCGAGCCCGGTGAGCACCTTCATCGTCGTGGTCTTGCCCGCGCCGTTGTCGCCGAGGAACGCGTACACGGAGCCGCGCGGCACCCGCAGGTCCAGCCCTTCCAAGGCCGCCTTCCCGCGGTACCGCACCACCAACCGCTCCACGACGATCGCATCATCCGGCATGCGCGAGTCCCGACCCGACGTGCGAAGCAACGGGGATTCAATACCCGCGGCGCATCGATTCGGCCACGTCTGACGCGATGTTCATGTGCCCGGCGAATCGTGGCACGCCTTCCCGCCGATAGGTATCATCATGGTCGCGTCACCCGTCCGGAGCCGACCGTGCCGATGAACGATCCGAATCGCACCGCCGACCGACCACCCTCGCTCGAATCTCCCCGCCTCGACCCGAGCATGACGACGGACGGCCCGGACTGCACCACGGATTTGCCCCCCGGTTCCGATTCGGTCGAGAATGCCACCGCCGCGCATCTGCCGAGTCAGCGACTGGTGCGCGTCTCGCAATCCGTTTCCGTACCGGGCTACGAGATCGAGTCCGTGCTCGGCCGGGGCGGCATGGGGGTCGTGTATAAGGCCCAGGACCTGGCGCTGAAACGGACCGTCGCGCTCAAGATGGTGCTGGCCGGGGGCCATGCAGGGCCGCGTGAACGGACGCGGTTCCGCATCGAGGCGGAGGCGGTGGCACGGTTGCAGCATCCGAACATCGTGCAGATTCACGAGGTCGGTGAGACGGGCGGGCATCCGTACTGCGCGCTGGAGTTCGTCGAGGGAGGCAACCTCGCCGGCAAGCTCGCGGACAAGCCGATGCCGGCCCGCGAGGCGGCGAAGTTGGTGGAGTTGCTGGCGCGGGCGATGCAACTGGCCCACAGCCGCAACGTGGTGCATCGCGACTTGAAGCCGGCCAACATTTTGTTGACGGCCGACGGCACGCCCAAGATCACGGACTTCGGCTTGGCCCGGCAGATGGACAGCGACAGCGGCGAGACGCAGGCCGGTGCGGTGATGGGGACGCCGAGTTACATGGCCCCGGAGCAGGCATCCGGACAAGCCCATGAGGCCGGTCCGGCGGCGGACGTGTATGCACTCGGCGCGATCCTTTACGATTGCCTGACCGGTCGGCCGCCATTCAAGGGAAGCACGATCGTCGAGACGCTCGATCAGGTGCGGACGCAGGAGCCGACCGCGCCTTCCAGATTGCAACCGGGCGTACCGTTGGACTTGGAGACGATTTGCCTGAAGTGCTTGCGGAAGGAGCCGGAGAAGCGCTATGCATCGGCGGCGGAGTTGGCGGAGGACCTGGTTCGCTATCAGCGGGGCGAGCCGATTCTGGCTCGTCCCGTGGGCCGGCTCGAACGGGCAGTGAAGTGGGTGAGGCGGAACCCGGTGGTGACGGGTGCGGCGGCGGCCGTGGTGCTGGCTTTGGCAGCCGGCACGGCGGTCAGCTACCTGAAGTATCGCGACGCCCGGCAGGCGGCCGAACGGGCGAACACGGCGCGCGAGTTCTTGGTGAGCATCTTCCGGAAGGCGGAGACGGACGTGAAGGGCGGGAACGTGACGGTCCGACAATTGCTTGCGGAGGCGGATGCCCGAATCCCGGTCGAATTCGCGGACCAACCGGAGTTGCAACGGGAACTGGTCGCGGCGATCGACCAAGTGAAACTCGGCATCGGTCGGCGAACGCCCCAAGCCATGATTCTGGAGGCGCGTGGGGCGGTGCAGTTGCAGTCGGCCGCTGGTTTGGCGAAGGCGGCTGCTCCCCAAACGCTGGTGAACCTGGACGACCGGCTGACCGTGCCGACGGACGCAGAAGTCCAGTTGGTGTTCCTGTCGGACTTCCACAAGGAATGGGTGCGACCCGGTCGGGAGGTGACCATTGCGACCAGTGGGTGTGAGCCGGCGGACGCAGTGCGGGAACGCAACGATAGCATTCTGATGACGTTCGTTCGTCTGCCGAAAGGAGCGTTCTACATGGGCTGGGACGACGTTGAGACTGCCGAGGGAAGTACCCAGAAGGGCGTGAAGACGGAGATCAAGGAGGAGTTTGAGATTGCGGTACATGATGTGACGCAGGGGCAGTGGGAGGCCGTGATGGGCACTGACCCGAGCCAGTTTTCCCGCAAAGGGATTGGCCGGAATGTGCTTCAGGACATTTCGGACGAAGAACTGAAACTGTTCCCGGTCGAGATGGTGTCTTGGGACGATTGTCAAGAATTCATCAAGAAACTGAATGACAAAGAGTGTGCGAGCGGATGGGTCTACCGTTTACCAACTGAAGCAGAGTGGGAATACGCGTGTCGTGGCGGGGCCACTTCGGAAGCCGAATGCTCATATCACTTCTACCTCGACAAGCCGACCAATGAACTGTCCTCGAAGCAGGCCAACTTCGATGGTACTTATTCCTTTCGTAAGAGCGAGACAGGTCAGTTCTTGGAGCGGACGACGCGTGTGGGAACCTACCCCCCTAGCAAGTTAGGGCTGTGTGACATGCACGGCAACGTAAGGCAATGGTGCGCCGACCTCTATCAGTCGCGGTACTCGCCTCGACGCCTCCAAGAATTGGGCACGGCCACACTCCGCGTTGAACGAGGCGGAGGCTGGCACGACTCCGGCTTGGCCTGCCGCGCGGGGCAGCGCTACGCGCACCCGCCGTCATATCGGGGCAACCTCATCGGCTTTCGTCTCGTCCGCGTGCCGACGGCTGCAATTGGTAAGTAAATCTGACAGATTCTTCAAATGTAGAGTCGTCACGCCGCATCGCCGACCTTTGCCGCGACTCCGAGTTGTTCGCGTGCGAGGTTCGCGATCGATTCTCCAATCGCGAGCGATGCGGTCGCGGCCGGCGAGGGCGCGTTCAACACATGCACCATCCGTTCCGCCTGCCGGATGAAGAAGTCGTCCACCAGCTTGCCGGATGCTTCAACGGCTTGGGCCCGCACGCCCGCGCCCGCCGGCACGAGGTCCGTGAACTTCACCTCGGGGATCAGCCCCTGCAAAGCATGCCAGAACGCCCGGCGGCTGATCGAGCGGTGCATCTCGCCGAGCCCCGTCCACCAGAACTTGCGGGCCATCTTCCAGAAACCGGGGTACTTCGCGAGTTCCCACAGGTCCTTGAGGCTGACATCGCGGAGGCGATATCCCTCGCGGCGGAAGGCGAGCACGGCGTTCGGGCCACACTCCACGCCGCCGCCGATCATCCGCGTGAAGTGGACGCCGAGGAACGGCAGGCGGGCGTCCGGCACCGGATAGATGAGGTGCTTGCAGAGGTGCTCCGCCTGCGGCTTCAGTTCATAGTACTCGCCACGGAACGGAACGATCTGCACGCCGGGGTCGATGCCGCAGAGCCGGGCCACGCGGTCGGATTGCAGCCCGCCGCAGTTCACGAGTAACCGTGTGCGGCGGGTGCCGCTCGTGGTCTCGACCACGAGTTCGCTTCCGTCACGCTTGCAACCGAGGAACTTCGTGGACGTGTCAACCGTGCTGCCGGACGTTCGTATCAACTCGGCATACTTCGCGGCCACGACCTTGTAGTTCACGATGCCCGTTTCGGGAACGCGGAGCCCGGCGACGCCGCGAACGTGCGGCTCGATTTCACGCATCTCTTCCGGCCCGATGCGGCGGATCCCGGCGAGCCCGTTGGCCAGTCCGCGGCGTTCGAGTTCCGCCAGTGCCGGCAGTTCGCTCGGCTTCGTGGCGACCACCAACTTGCCGCAGCGATCATGCGGGATGCCGTGTTCCTGGCAGAAGCGATACATTCGCTCGCGGCCCGCGGCGCAGTTCTTCGCCTTGGCCGAACCCGGCTTGTAGTACAGCCCCGAGTGAATGACACCGCTGTTGTGGCCGGTCTGGTGCTGGGCCAGTTCGCGTTCCGTTTCGATGATGGAAACCGAGAGCCGCGATTGCGTCAGCGCGAGCCCGGTGCCGAGCCCCACGATCCCGCCGCCGACAATGAGCACATCCGAAATCGCCATGATTGATTTCCGTCGAATCGAATTCCCCTGCGGGATATACTCGATTTCGATCTTCGGAGCCACGCCATGTTGAACGTGCTCGGTAGCCCCGCCCGGTTCTGCGGCGGGGTCACGCTTCGAGCCGGGCCACGCATTCCATCGTGATCCATCTGCACGGCGGCGCTCCGACGCAAGCCCTGTGGACCTCAAGCCGCTGACGCCGGTCGAAACCCGCGGCCGCCCTACAAAACGATTCCTCGGACGCAGACAGCGGACAAACAATCGCGATGGTGGGAGGTCCCATGTCGCTTGCGGTTCGGCCCGGATATAGTTTGCTGAGATGATCCTGCTCTTCCCCGATCTCGACACGTTGAAACTCGCCCTCTCCGGCGGCATCGTCGCGCCGGACGTCGCGCTCGCACCCGCCGTGCTCAGCATCGACACGCAGGGCCGGTTGTACGTCGAACCCGAAGGCACCCTCTCCCGCGCCACCGGCAAGAACCTGGACCGCATCGGGGTCAAAGGTTGCAAGCGGCACGGTTCGCAGGCAAAGGAGAAAGTCGCCAACTGGCTCCAGATCGTGCCGCTCGCCAAGGTGCCCGGCGATCCCGAACTCTCCTCGCAAACGCCGGTGCTCTTCGAACTCGAATCGGCCGACGACCTGCCGACGCTCGTGCTCGAAATGCTGCGGTTGGGCAACGACAAGCAATCGTTCCGCTGGTTTGAATCGGAGTGCGGCTCGCGGGTGCTGCTCCGCGTGCTCGGCCCGCCATACTACACGCTGCTGCGCGCCATCGGCCGCACCGCGTCCGGAACCAAGGGAGCCGTGCGAGCCTACCTCGAACCGACACCGCGCGTCTGGGTCGAGTACGGGTTCGCGCATCCGTTCGGTTCGCAGATCAAGGTGCCGGAGCAGCAACTGCTGTTGCTCCGTTCGCCGCGGCACTGGCTGGTGCTGGACGAATCGCCGTTCGAGGACGTGTACGACATCCTGCAATTCGACCTGCCGCAGGCACCGGTCGGCTGGAACGACTCCGTCGCGCCCGAGACGATCGCGGTGCCGCTGAAGCTGGCTGCGGGCAACGCCGCCGACGTGCCCGAACTCTGGGTGCTCCGCGAGAACGCGATCGATCAACTCGACGCGTTCGTTCGCGATGCCGATGCCGCACTCGTGCAGCGTCTCACGTTCGCGGTGGCGAGCGATGCCGACGGGGAAAAGCTCGCCGTGCTGCGAACGCGGCCGTCGAAGTTGCCGCCCCCGGTGCTGCCGTTTGAAGCCGCGGCCGGATTCAAGCCGTTCTGGAAACTGCCGAACCTCTTCCTGCCCGCGTCCAAGCGGCTGCACCCCACGCTTCGACGCGATGCCGTGCGGCGATTGCTGGCCGACGACCCCGATCAGGTCGTGTGGCTGCGGCCGGGTGCGGGTGGCGCGTTCACGCCCGAATCGGTGCCGGACGCGGCGTTCCGCCCGCTTGAGGATTGGGTCGAGTACGTGATCGAGACGCATCAGGAACCGCTGGCTGCGTGGATCGGTGCGACGCAGTTCGACTTCGACTCGTTCGTGTGCGGGGAAAGCAGCAGCGGGCCGAAGCCGAAGCCGCCGGAGTTGGAAGAGGAGATCATTGCACCGGCGAAACCGGATCGGCCGGCACCTCCGCGGCTGGTGAAGTTGAAGCCCGCTCCGGTACCCAAGGCGGAATTGTCGCCCGCGCCGGAGGCGAAGCCGCCCAGTGCATGGCGCATCCGCCGCGAGTCGCTCGAGGAGCAGTTTCTTGCCATCGACGGCCCGCTGGATTTGCCGGAACGCCGTGGCCTCTGGCCGCAATTGGCGGAGGCGAACGCCGGCGAAGGCAGCCGCGTGGAGGCGTCCCTCGCGTGGTTGAACGCGATGTGGTTTTCGCGGGAGGGTGAGGCTCCCGCCGAGCCGGTGGGCTCGCACTCCCATGTTGCCGCTTGGTTCCGCTCCGA
Organism: Gemmataceae bacterium; assembly: GCA_046350135.1. Taxonomy (GTDB): domain Bacteria; phylum Planctomycetota; class Planctomycetia; order Gemmatales; family Gemmataceae; genus Urbifossiella. The sequence continues at coordinate 54,451 of JAXMBB010000028.1, read as the reverse complement.
GTTTCCGACCGGCAAATTGGATGAGCGAGAGTTCGACCGCTGGTTGAACCTGCGGAAGCCGCTGCTCGAAGACCTGCGGGCTGCGGCGGCCGGGTTTCTCTGGCTCTCCGAGCAATCGCCGGTGCCGGCGTGGTTGCCAGGCAAGTTGCCGGCGGTACAGGCTTTTTTTGAAACGCACGAGAGCGCACTCCCCGTGCGCGCGGTTTGGCTCGTCGCGCTGCGGCAGGCCGAACTCGCGGGCAGGGACGTTCTCGGCCTGGCCCGCGTCCGCGACCGCTTGCTGCTTCGCTTGCAGGAGGAAGGCCTCCGCGTCGAACGCGACCTGCCGACGTTCCTGCGCTACGCGGGGCAGAAAGATGCGGAGCGGCTGCGAGTCGCGCGGGACAAGTCCCTTGAACTGCACGCTCTCGCGAGGAAGTGGTGCGCGGCGATCCCCGTGAACGCCCCGTTCATCGATCTCCTGTTTTCCTTCGCTTTGGCGCGGCTCGGCGAAACGGCCGAAGCGAAGGAGAAACTGGAAGCCGCCCGCGTGATGGTGAACACGTCCGGCCCCGCGGACAAGCCGCACACGCCGGCCTACGCCAACGCGTTCTTCCTCCCGGCGTTCGCCTACCGCATCGAACAGGCGATGCAGGGCAAGTTGCACCGCGGATCGTTTCCGCCCGAGATCGCGGGCAAGATCGACGAATACCGCAAGCTGAAGGCCGAGTACGCCGCCGCGGCCGCACCCGCGGGCAAGGCGAAAAGCAGCGGCGACAACCCGAGCAACCCGTACTGGGAACCGCTGTACGTCATCGACCGCCTGCGGCAGGAGTCACGCATCCTCGAGCCGAACGAGCTTCCGCAGCCCTACCGCTCCTCGATGTCGTTCGACGATCCGCGGCAGACCGAACTTCTCCACCTGACGGATGTGACGGACCCCGCAGAACTGAAGTTGCGCATCAATCGCCTCTACAAGCACAGCCTCACGACGAAGAACCCGAAACAGTGGCGGTGCGATCTGCTGAAGCAATCACTGCCGCTCGCGCTGCGGGTCGGAGAACAGTTCGCACTCGAACAACTGAACTTGGTGCCGGACGCGCTCGCGCCGGCCGGGCTGGCGGTCGGCAACCCGCCCACGCGGGACGAGATCACCGGCCTCCGCGGCGAACTCGTCGAGCGTGCTCTCGTCCTCGCCGCCCAATGCGGCCAAACCGACTACGTGCTGAAGCTCGCGAACCAGTTCATCGAACTGATTCGCACCGAGCCGGATGATACGCGGCTGGTGTTCCTGAACGCCGCAATGGGCCCGTGCCTGCGGACGCTGAAGAAACTGGGCATGCGCGACGCGATCAATCGATTGCTCACCCGTGTGCAGTCGCTCGTGTTTCCCTCCGGCACGATCACCGAGTTGCGCGAGAAATACGGAGCGAAACTCGACGCGTGGTCCAAGACGCTGCAAACGCTGCTGCACTTGGCGGGCGGCTGGCTGATGCTCGGACAATCGAAGCGTGCGAACGAAATCCTGGATGCGGCCCGCGCCGAGATCCTTGCCCGCAAGATGCTTCCCAACGACCTCACGGCACTGGCTCAGGCCTACATCGCGGCCGTGGGCCACGGGCCGTCCGAAGCCGGCATCGAACGCATTAAGGAGTTCTTCGAGAAGGTGCCGGCGTCCACGTTCCCCAACAACTGGACCGGTGCGAAGACGTACTCGCGGATGCATCTGAAGCTGATCGAGGAAGTGATCCATGCCGTGACGAGCGACGAGTTCGGGCTCGGCCCCGCCGGCCGCCGCTGCCTTGACGAAGACGAATATCTCGTTCGCAACCGCATCCACGCGGACTTGAAGCACCTGCGGGACAAGAGCGGGGTGTGAACTCCCCCGGGTTCTGGACTTCGTACGGCGGGCCGGACCGCATCATCGGCTGCGCAGCAGACGGTGCGGGAGGCCCACGAGGGATCGCAATCGGCTCCCCGCGTGGGCCTCCCGCAGCCATCGCTTCGCGATGGCTGCGGTCCGGCCCACCCTACGAGGCTTCGGTTACGCAACCTCGAACCCGAATGATCACCGGAAATCGTACCGCGCCAGATCGATCGGCTTCGCTCCCTTGATATCCGGCTTGGCGAAGTAGCCGCGACGCGACGGGTCGTCCGTCATCGATTGGTTCACTACCGCCTTGTCCAGGTTCAGGTCCATCTCGAACCGCGGATCTTCCCACTTCAACACGATGTGCGTGGGGTACTGGATCGCGGCGGGGAGTTCCGTGCCGCGGACCACGCCCACGCGTTCCGTCTGGGCGGATTTGATCTCCGCCGTCGCGATCAGGGCGTTCGTGCGGGCGGTGCGCAGGATGTGCTTCTTCACCTGCGGGCGGCTGCCCGTCGCGGGGTCGGCGTCGAACACGATCTCTTTGCGCACCGAGCCGCCGCCGGGCGTGGGCGCGGTCCACGACAACAGGTACGAGCGGTCGCGGTCGTTCACCGAGACGGCGTATTGGTTCGTGGACGGGAACTGCACCATGCCGAGCGCCTGCATCACCCATTCGGGTTCGAAGGGGATGCCGCCGGGCATGCGGGCCTTGCCGCTCTCGAAGTCCGAGTGCGAAGCGAAAACGTACATCGGCTCGTCGCCGGGGGCGTTCACGTACACCCAGAACTCCTGCGGATTGGAGCCCATGTCCAGCTTGGCGGCGGCGACCCGGCCGGAACTCACCATGCGGAAGTAACGCGGGCCGGCGGCGGCGAGGCTGCCGTCCAGCGTCGCCGGCACCGGGATGCCCTTGCCGGACACGCGCATGCGCGTGTCGTTGTACTCCAGCGTGCGGAGCTTCTCGGCGCGGTCGTTGAGGAAGTTCACGAGTTGATCGGCGGACACCTCCGGGATCGCGCCGGTCTGCTTCGGGCGCGGCTGCGCGCCCTGCTTCATGTCCTCGATCCACTTGCAACCGGTGGAGGATGCGAGCAGGGCGGCGATCAGGAGCAGTGTGCAGGAACGCATCAAAGTCGTCCTCGACTCGTGACCGTTGCCACCTCTCCCCCGCAAAGCCGGGGGAGAGGCTCGGTCGAAACCGCCGAGCGGTTTCGACTCCGGGTGAGAGGGCGTTTCGGAGACACATCGCAGCTGGCCCCTCACTTCCGCCGTGCTGATGCATTCACATCAGCAAGGCGACCTCTCCCACACAAAGTCGGGGGAGAGGTAAAAGACGGGGGCGCGGTTTCAGATCCAACCCGGGGTCACCGGAACACTTCATTCTGCACGGCCGCGATCTGCTCGTCGGTCAGTTTCGGATCCACAACATGGTGCAGCGCGCCGTTGCGGGAATCGCGGACGAGCAGCACGTCGCGACCGAGTTCGTCCCGCGCCGCATCCTCGAACTTGAACTTCTTCTTCCGCATGAGCAGCGCTTCACATAGCGGAAGTTGATCGCATCCGCGTCGCGCTGCCCTTCAGCCGGTCGAAGCAATCGAGGAGCAGGTCCTCGTTGATCACCGGTTTGCGGGGCTTGTCGCCGGTCGGCACGCGCGGCCGACCCAGTGGGCGATCTTCTGCTCCGGCGGCCCGTTCCACGCCTCCTCGGCATAGTCGCGGCGGACCAGCTTGCCGTCTTCTTCGACCAGCACGCCGTGGAAGCGGTCGCCCGGTTTCAGTTCCCGGCCGCTGGCGGCGCACACGCGGGTCGGTCCCTGGATGTCGTACTCGGTGGCCATGAATTCTATCCCGCCTTCGGGCCGGGGTGGGTCACGGCTTCTCGCTTGGCCGCACCGTCGCGGGTCCGGCTGGGGAACCTGTAGCGACCGGGGGAGCGAGGAGATTCTCCACCTGCTCGCGAACCAAGAACCCCGTCTCGTTTCCGACGCCGGCGAAGGTCCACCTCAGCACGCCGGCCGAATCGACAACGAAGAACCGCGGGAAGGATTCGATCCCGTATGCCTCCACCGCGGACGTTCCATCCAGGACGGCCTCATCGAGGCGGAGCGAACACGGCGAACGCCGCCACACGGGCCTTCGCCGAATTCCTTCCGCAGTGCCCTCGGCGATCTTCAACGACGGTCTGCCGTCTCGCGGCCGGGCATGAAGAACACGAGCACCACGGGCATGCCTTGCGCGGCGGACAGTTTGACCTTCCGGCCGCGATCTCGGGGGCGGGATGGCCCACGGTTGCGACCTTGGGCGAACCGGGGGTCGTGGACAGGTTCGAACACGGATCGCTCGCCGCGACGGGCTGCGTCCAGTTGGCGGCGGACGGCGAGCACCGCCTCGCGGAACGGCGTGTTCGGCGTGTTGGTTTCCAGGTGTGCGTCGAGTCGTGCGATGCTGCTTGAACGGTCTCGGGCTGAGCCGTGCGGCGTCCTTCACCAGCGGGCCGAGTTCGCTCGCGGCGAAATACGCGGCTTCGATGTCCGCCCGGTGTTATCGGCGATCCGGCCGATGGGGTGGCCTTGTTCCTTCAGTTCGATCGCGAGGTCGATCCGCACCGCGGGGTTCTCGGCGATGCCGTCCTTGGCTGGCGGATCGTTCGTTTCACCACGCGGGCCATGCCGCTGCCCGCCAGCCACACGTCGTCCACCCGCCACGACACTTGCCCGCCGGCGGATGTTCTGGAATCGGGGGCATGTTCGATGCGACGAGGTGAGTGCAGCGTTCCGAGTGGGCGAAGTCGTACCCGACGGTGGACTCAGGAATCGTCGGCAGTTTCGAACAGGCGCGAGCATGCTGAATCCCTGCACGGCGAGAAGCTGTCCAGGGGCGGCGTCGGGAGTGCCCGCGCCGGCGTATCCGCGGTGAAACGGAGGGGCTATGGGCCGAGCGGGGTGATTTGGATGAACGGTGCCGTCCCCATGGATGCGGACGAGGTCGAGCCGGGCCGCAGCCGGGGACTTTCGCCGCGCCGGTCAATTCCGAATCGCACCGGCGACCGGAGCATCATCCGTGCGGCGAGTCAGTGTCAGCACCGCGGCATCGGCTCCGGCGTCGGGTTGCGTTCCAGAACGAAGACGCGGACGGTGATTTCGTGGGAGCGGGCGCAGACGGATGCCGGGGCGATCCACGGCCTCGCTCACGGTGCCGGTGTAGACGAATTCGTCCTCGCGCTGTACTCGGCCGGCCCGGCGGTGCAGTCGCGAACAAGGCTAGGCTGGAGAACGGACATGGGGTCACGGCGGACTCCGGGCGCGGGCATCGCGCGCGGGGACTATACCGCCCCGCCCCCGGCTTGCAATCTCAACTGGAAGCCGGGCAACCGGCGGAAGGTGGGCGGCCCCGCAGGGCTGCGGCCTTGAAGCGAATGGCGGCGTGCACTTCCCTCAGGAAGCCCCACGCAAAACCGAAGTGAATCCCGGCGAAGACCAGTGGCACGCGACGGGCCACGGCCCAACCCTTCTTGCGGCCGAGCACCGCGCCCGCCCCGCACAACACCAAAGCGTACGCGAGAATGCTGCCAAGCCAGAGCAGGCCCCACTCGCCAAACAGAAGTGCGGGCAGCCAGCCGATCGCGACCCATAGCATGAACAGCGGTGGCACCAAGGCCGGCGGCGTCAGCGATTTGGGATCCTTGAACGCCAACCGCGCCCGGCCCATTCCGTACCGCGAGAGTTGGTAGAAGAGCCCCTTCCAGTTGCTCCGCGGATGGTACAGCACCTTCACATCGGGCGAGAACCAACAGGTGAATCCGGCGCGGTACACCCGCTGATTGAATTCCACATCCTCGCAGGCGTCGAAGGCTTGGTCGAAGAGGCCGATGCGGTGGAACACGTTTCGCGAGTAGGCCACGGCCGTGCTCTGCGGATCAACGAACTTGGCTTCGTCCGAGAAGATGTCCGAATCGGGGTTGTGGCCGAGTCGCGAGGCCCGCGCGATCGAGACCGCTTCTTGAAACGGCGTGGGGTTCGGGGCATCGAGTGGTTGCGGGCGGCCGAGGCAGTCCGCCCCGCTTCGCTCGAAGGCATCGGAGAGGTTCGCGAGGTAGCGGCGGTCCGGCACCGTGCAGTGGCCGTCCACGATCACCGCGACGTCCATCTTCGCATGGCGGATGGCGGTGTTCCGCGCCACGGACGAAAGCCGGCCCGGATTGAAGACCAGCTTCAGATTGTCGAACTCGGATTGGAGCCGGCGAACGATCGGAACGGTCTCATCCGTGGACGCGCCGTCCGCGACCACGACCTCGAAGCGATCGCGCGGGAAGTCCTGGGTGAGGAGGGCTCGCAGGGCCGGCTCGATACCCTTCGCCTCGTTCCGCACGGGAACGATCACGCTGATGGACGGCATCCTTGCCCTCCGGTGTTATTCGACGTCTTCGGTCGGGAACCGCGGCTTGCGCTGGTAAAGCTTCTTCAACCCGAGGAGCTTCAGGAACGTGCCGAAGAGGATCTTGGCATCGAAGATCGCGCTGCGGTTGCGGATGTAGAACAGATCGTACACGAGCTTGTTCTTCACGCTGCGGATGCACGAATCCGGCGGCAGGTGAATTTGGGCGAACCCGGTGAGGCCGGGCTTCACGGCGTGGCGGCGATCGTAACCGGGGACCACGTTCCGCAGGTTCTTCACGATCTCGGGGCGTTCCGGCCGCGGGCCGACCAGCGACATTTCGCCCTTCAGGATGTTGAAGAGTTGCGGCAGTTCATCCAAGTGCAGGCGGCGAAGCACGCGGCCGACGGACGTGACGCGCGGATCGCCGGGCAACGCCCAGCGCGGCCCGGTCAGGCTCTCGCACTCGTGCACCATCGTGCGGATCTTGTATAGCGTGAAGACCTTCCCGCGGTGGCCCATGCGGGACTGCGTGTAGATCGCGGGCCCGCGCGACGTGAGCCGCACTAGAAGCCCGCAGAATGCCATGAGCGGCAGGGCCGGCACCAGGGCGACGAGTGCGAGCAGCATGTCCGCCGCCGCCTTCGCCCGAATGCCGATTCCGCCTGTAGGCAGGACATTCGGCAACGCGGGTGTTTGGCGGATCGGCACGGCTGGGCTTCGCAACGCAGGCCTGGGGGACTTCCGCACGGCCAAGGGCCGTTGTGCGAGTTCGGACATCACTGTGCCAACCTCGGTGAGGGCGAATCCATCTGGCGAGCCGGAGGCCGCGTGAGCGACCGGAGTCTACTCCGGCCGCCTACGCGTGCCGGCTCGCATCAACGTGCCTCGGCCCCGTACTGGGACAGGGTCGCGGCCGTGAACGCGCGGGTCGCCGCGTCGTCTTCCGGACGATCCTCACCCTCGTCGGGCAAGGATGTCACAATATAGACCTTGTAGAGCACGGGCACCCGCGTGAGTTGCGTGGCGAACTGCCAGCGGGGGTTGTCCGGGGCGACCCAACCGCCCTCCGCGGCCCACGTCCACCGCACGCGCGCCCGGTCGTGCTTCGTCGCCGTCTTCTTTTCGAAGTCCGCGACGTACATAATCGCCGTTCCGCCGCCCGGCAGCTCGACGGTCTCCTTCTTCGGAGCGCGAAGCGTCTTGTATCCGCTGCCGGGGTAGCACACGTCCGGCGTGTGGGCGGCGACCGAACCCGGAATGCCGCTGATGAACGTGACAACGGCCACCTTGTTCAAACTCGGGGAGACATAACGGCGACTCGTGGCCGTGCTCCGCTCGTTGGTCGGCATGTCCGTGGGCACCGGTTCCGCGGCCCAATCTTGGAACCGGACTTCGAAGGCGTGCAGTCGTTCGGTGCGGGCCTGGTCCGGCTCGAAGGCGGACCACCGCTGCGTGGCCGCGCCGTGGACCGCGGCTCCCGCCACGATCAAGCCTGCGATCAGGATGAATGTCGATGTTCGGATCATGTCGTTCCTGGCGAACGGACGGGGGCGTGAGCCCCTGTTGGCGCATCAGGGGGCTCACGCCCCCCGCTCGCCTCAGCACAACGATTCGTGTTCGGTGGAGCCGACGTACACGACGCCCGAGTACGGGATCTCCATTGCGGCGACGCGGTCGGTCGCCTTGCGGAGGAGAGGCATCCGCGTTTCCCGGTATTGGGCGCACACGAGCACCACGTCGCAGCGGCGGGCCACTTCCACCGAATCCGCGGCCGTGAGCAGGGCGTGCCCGTGCAGCACCACGCAATCGTACGGTTCCTTCAAGCGGGTGAGCAAGGCTTCGATGCGACCGCCGACCGCGGCCCGCCGCGCCTCGTCGGACCACTTCCCGGCCGTCATCAGGTCCAAACCGCTCGGCAGGCTCTGCACCGCGACGCGCGGCTCCACTTCGCCCCGCAGCACCTCGCACACGCCGCCGATGTTCGGCACGCCGGCATAGGTGTGCAGTGCGGGCTCGCGCAGGTCGAAGTCCACCACGAGCGTGCGGTATCCGGCTTGGGCCAGGCTGCTGGCGAGGCCGAACGCAGCGAACGCCTTGCCCTCGTCCCCGATCGGGCTGGTGACCGCGATCGACGTCGCTCCGCGGGTCAGCCACGTTTGCGTCACGTACGCGCGAAGCTTGTCGATGGCTTCACTGGCGGCGGCGCGTTTCAGCGGGTCGCGGCCCATGGCTTGCCCCGGCAGGCAGGGGATCACGCCCACGATCGGCGCCGGGCCGCTGCCCTTCACATCGGACAGCGAACTGATCCGACGCCCGGCCGTTTCGTACGCCACCACGCCGAGTGCGATCAAGCCGTAACCCATCAGGCCGGCGAACACGGTCGCGAGAATCTGCTTCCGCATGTCCTTCTGCATCGGGGCGGACGCGGGTTGAAGCAACCGCACGCGGGCCGGCGACTCCAGTTCCAGCTTCGTGACGTGGTACTGTTGGACGAGCCGCGAGAAAATCTGGTCCGTGGTGAGCAGGTCGGTGGTGTCGGCGCTGTAGGGCACGCCGGCCTGGATGGAGCCGCCGGTTTGGACCACGCCGGTCGGAGCCACGGGCATGTCCACGAGTTGCCGGCCGCTCTTCTCCAAGCTCGCTTTCGCCATCGCGAGTTGGGCTTCGAGCCGCTCCACTTGGTGCTTGACGTTTTCCCACTCGGCGGCGAGTTGCTTCGCCTCCACCGCCCGCTTCGCTCCTTCGAACACCCGGCCCTTCTCCTCACGCATCTCCTTGAGCTTGGCTTCGTGGGCCACCCACGCCTCGCGCAGGCTCATGACACCGGGGGAGTTCTCGTCCCCGGCGCTTTTGGCGAACTCGTACTTCGTCTTGGCCTGCTTCATCCGCAGGCTCTGCTTGATGATCTCCTCGTCCTTGTCCACCTGGGCCATCGTCGCGGGATCGACCGGCGCGGTCTTCAACGCGGTGAGCTTGCCTTCGAGTTCCTTCAGGTGGCCGCGGCCGAGTTGAATCTCGAGCGGCAGCCGCTCGCAATCCTCGAGCGACTTCGCATACTTGCCGACGATGGATTTCGGATCGTGCTTGGCGATGAGATCGGAGGCGGCGGCGGGCACGACCGGCTGAAGCGGCGCGAGCCCCGCACCCGCGGGCGGCACCGGGAACGGCATCGGCATCGGCTCCATTCCGACGGCCTTCACCGCGTCCGCCGGCTTACGCTTGGTTTCAAGCAGCGTTTGGATCTGCTGCTTCGCATCCTCCACCTTTTGAAGGAAGATCTTCTTCTCCATGATTTCCTTCTGCACGACCTCGGCCATGAACGCCTTCTGCACCGCGTCCACGATCTTCTTCGTGTCCGCGGGATCGTGCCCGGCCATCGTGATGCGTACGACCTCGGAGCCGTCCGTCGCCGCGACGACGAGTTCTTCGCCGAGGAATTTGATCGGGTCGCTCTGCTTCTTGATCGTGGGAAGGTCCTTGATGTCGCGCAGGGCGGCGTTCAGCACGAAGTCCGCCTTCACGAGCGATGCCGTCGTTTTCACGTAGGTGGCGAAGTCCGTGCGAATCTGTTGCTGGGCGTTCTGGTTGGCCAGCGACGTGGGCGCGGACGAGACTTGGAGCAGCGAGTACGACTCCCACTTGCTGGGGAGCAGTTCCCATGCGGCGCACGATGCGACTGCGGCGAGCAGCGTGCCGCAGAACGCGATCATCAGCCAATGCAGCCGGAGGTACGTGAGAATGCGGCTTCCGGCGGCTTCCGGTTCATGTTTCGCGGGGCGGTGCGCGGCCGCGGGCGGGCGCGCGGCCGGGGTCGAGGTTGCGATGTGCGGTCCGTTCATGGCTTGCATCCTGCAAGGGCCCGCCCGTCGACGCGGGCGGACTTGTTATTGCTCAGTCACCACGAGGCGTTTCAACACCCAGACTTCCAAGCCGAGCAAGGCGAGCCCGACCGGCATCATGAGCCACCCGAACAGATCGTGGCAGAAATCGAGCGTTTCCTTGTCCGTGAGCGAAACGTAAGCGAGGCCGGTGGCCGTGATCCGCAGCACGTTCGCGGCGATGGCGATGGGCACGATGCCGAGCAGCACCATGAGCTTCTCGAAGCGACTGCGACGCATCAGCAACGCGCCGCCCACCGAGAACGCGGCGAAGGTCACCATCATCTTCAACCCGCTGCATGCGTCCACGACGCCGAGGCGCACGTCGTCGATGAGGATGAGATTGCCGTCGCGGATGGCCGGTTGGCCGAGCGTTTGCAGCAGGTACGTGCTGGACACGGTGGCGGCGTTCTTCAGCGGCTGGCCCACGTTCCGCTCCAGTTCGTAGGGCAGCGGCACCATGAAGATCAGGAAACCGATCGCAGGTGCGGCCCGCTTCAGGAGCGGCATTCCGCCGGCGATCAACACGATGGCACCGATCGCGAGCAAGAGCGAAGCGGCATCCAGTTGGTGGAAGAGCAGGCTGCCGGCGACCGCCCGCATGGCGAGCGCGAGAACCAACAGCGAACCGCCGAGCCACGGACGCGGCGAACCCATGGCCGGCTCGCTCTTCCACAGCAGGTACGCGGAGAAGAACGGCACCAAAAAACCGTGCGAGTATTGCGGGTCGTTCACCCATTTGTCGAAGAAGACCCGCAACATGGGCAGGTACGCCCATGCGAGCAACGCCACGAGCGAGACGATCTGCCACGCCGCGATTTTCGGTGCGGGTTCGGGAACCGTCACGATCTCGACGGGATTGGCGATGGCGGCCGGCGCGAGCGGCTTGGGCGAAGCCGGCGCGAGCGGTTCATATGCAACAGCGCCCACAGACATCCCTGTCCCCCACCGGTCGAATTCGCACCGCACATCCCCCTGCGGCACCGACCGGAGCGGGATTGTGGACCGATTCGCGGACGCGATGCAATACCACTTTCCGAGTCCGCCGATAACTTGGAATGCATGTCGAATTCAAACGATTTGATCGTCTCGGTTTCCGGAATCCGCGGGATCACGGGGCAGGGGCTCACGGCGGAAGTGGTGGCGCGGTTCGCCGCCGCTTATGGGTCGTTCTGCGGCGGGAGGACGGTGCTGGTGTCGCGGGACGGCCGGCCGAGCGGTGAGATGCTGCGGCATGCCGCGATCGCGGGGCTGCTTTCCGCCGGGTGCTCCGTGCAGGACATCGGCATCGCCCCGACGCCGACGTGCGGCTTCGCCGTGCGGCATCTTCACGCCGCCGGCGCCATCCAGATCACGGCCAGCCACAACCCCGCGCCGTGGAACGGGCTCAAGATGTTCGGGGCGGACGGTGCCGTGCTTTCCGCCGCGGACGGTGCTGTCGTTCGCGGGCTGTTCGAATCCGGCGACATGCGCCGTGCCGCGTGGGACGGCATCGGCACGCTCGCGGCCCCGCCGCACGTTCACGAAGAGCACGCGAAACAGGCGCTCGATCAGATCAGCGTCGCGGCCGTGGCGGCGTGCGGCTTCCCCGTGTTCCTCGACGCGAACGGCGGCTCCGGCGGCCCGCTCGGCACGAAGTTGCTCCGCGATCTCGGCTGCCAGGTGTGCGAACACGAGTGCCAGCCCACCGGGCTCTTCACGCATGAACCGGAACCCACGCCCGCGCATCTCGTCGATGTCGCGCCGTGGGTGCATCGCAACGGCTGCGCTGTCGGCTTCGTACTGGACCCGGACGCGGATCGGCTTGCCCTGATCGACGAAACCGGGACCTGCATCAGTGAGGAAGCGACGCTCGCACTCGCCGTGAAGTACCGCCTGAAGCACGAACGCGGGCCGGTGGTGGTGAACATGTCCACCTCGCGGATGAGCGAGGACTTGGCTCATGCGGCCGGGTGCGCCTTCCACCGATCGGCGGTCGGCGAGGCGAATGTGGTCGCGCTCCTGCGCGAGGCCGGCGCCGTGATCGGCGGCGAAGGCAACGGCGGCGTCATCGATCCGCGCGTCGGCTGGGTTCGCGATCCGTTCATCGGCATGTGCCTGATCCTGAGTCTGATGGCGGAGGAGGGCAAGCCGCTGAGCGAACTCGTGGCAGGGCTTCCGCAGTATTCCATGAAGAAGGCGAAGTTCGACGTGCCGCGTGAGAAACTGCCCGCCGCCTTGGCCGCACTTGAGGCCCGCTGGCCGGATGCCTCCAAGAACCGCATCGACGGGCTTCGGCTGGACGGCCCCGATTGGTGGCTGCACGTTCGCGGCAGCAATACGGAGCCGGTGGTGAGGGCGATCGCCGAGGCGCCGAGTGAAGATCGTGTGAATGCGCTCGTGGCCGAAGCCGCGGTCGCTTTTTACGGCTGAGGCGGGGTATGATGCCAGCATGATGCGAATGCTTGTTCTGCTTCTCGTCGCCGGTGTGGTTCCGCTCGCGACCGCGGTTCCGCCCGCGGTCGCCCCCGCGCCGCGGCCCATCACGGAGCGTGAAGCGTTCTTCCGCAGCGGGAAGGTGCTCAACCTTTCGCTCGAGTTCGACAAGAAAGCCGCGGACTCGCTGCGCCGCGACTACCGCACTTACGTGAAGTGCAAACTCCGCGACGGCGACAAAGTGTACGAAGACGTAGGCGTGCACCTCAAGGGCGCGGCCGGCAGCCTCCGCGGGTTCGACGACAAACCCGGCCTCACGCTGAACATGGACAAGTTCAACGACGGGGCCCGATACCGCGGCATGGACAAGTTCCACCTCTCGAACTCGGTGCAGGATCCGAGCTATCTCAGCGAACTGCTCTGCGGCGAGATCTTCCGCGCCGCCGGCGTGCCGGCTGCCCGCTGGCGTTTCGGCTTCTGCACTCGTCACGATCGACGGTCGCAAAGCCGCGGGTTTTACTACCTCAAAGAAGGCCATGACCGCGAGTTCCTCAAGACGCACTTCGGCAACGCGGATTGCAATCTCTACGACGGCGGCTTCCTTCCGCGACATCGACCAGCCGTTGCAACCGGTCAGCACCAAGAAGGACGTCGCGGATCGCAAGGACTGTACCTGTTCGCCGCCGCCCGCGAACCTGATGCCAAGAAGCGGTTCGAGCGGCTCGAGAAACTGCTCGATCTGGATTCGTTCATCTCGTACATGGTCGTCGAAGCCATCACGCGGGATCGACGGCTACCTGTTCAAGTGTCAACTATCGCATCTACCACGATCCGAAAAAGGACAAGATCACGTTCATCCCGTCCGCATGGATCAGATGTTCTGGATGTGGGCGGGCCCGCTGCCCGGCTTCGGCGCTCGGTGGCCGCGGCAACGAACACGCCGGAAGGCATGTACTACGCCCGGATGCGGGAGATCCTCCGGGACGTGTACAAGCCCGAGCAACCGTGACGCGCTCGACGAACTGGAGAAGATCAGCAACCATGCTCGCGTCCGGTGGATCAAGGGGCTGGGAACGATTACAAGGAACCAAGTGCGAACTGCCTGGTGCTTCGCGGTCCGCGAGAGCGGCCAAGAGCCTGAAACAGCAGATGAAACAGATTAAGGACTGATCCTCATCGGAGCCGCGCGAATGAAGCCTCGGCATCGTGGTCCTGTCCGCCGCATTCTCCGCCACGGCCCGAGGAGCCCAAGGCGAATGAGAAGATCGGGCGAATGAGCTCGCTGGTTGGAGAGAAGCCGATCGATGGCGTGACCGAGAAGAAGGGCATCTTGGCGAGCGAACGCGAGAACGACTGCCTATCCGCATGTGATGCCGCTGGTGCTGACGAAGAAGGACGTGTCCGAGGTGAAGCTGAACAAGATCGACGGCACCAAGAACGGCCTCGGAGTTCTTGATCACCGTGGAGATCCACCTCACGAAGGAGGCGAGACAGAAACTGGCGGCCGGTGTGGAAGGGGGAAGGGACACCCGATTGCTCACCGTCACGGTGGAGCGGCAAACACTGGGGCGTGCATCGCTACGAGATCGACAAGGACAAGCCGTTCATTTCGGAGAAGGCACGCGCCGAGACCTTCCAGCTTCCGTGGGCTTTCCTTCCGCGTCGAGTTCGAAGCGCAGCAAGTCGTCGATGCGTTGAAGTGAGGTTTTTCGATCGCTTGCGTACTCGATGGCGGCTGCAACCGCCATCGCGAAACACGCGCAAGCGGTGGTTCACTTCTTGCGGTTGTTGTCCCAGTAGTGAATCAGGATCGATGCGGGTGACGATGTCCACCACGCGGCCGTCCAGGTGGCGAGTACGCCGGGTGTAGCCGGCCAACAGCAGGTAAGTCTCGTCCAGATGGTGTGGACGTCCACCACGGCAGCGGGCGGCCATCACTTCGCCGACGGGGACGAGGGCGGGGTCGCGTCCGTCGTGGAGCACGCGGGCCAAGGCCACTCCTGCACGCTGCTGACGGCCGTTCGCGTCCATCACTGGAAGTTGCGAGATGCCGGTGGCTTCCATCAGTTGGATGGCCTGCTCGATGCTCGCGCCTCGGCGGGACGGTCTACGAGCTTGCGTTCGCCGCGCTTGAGCAAGAGATCGCCGACGGAGTGTGCCGGCGGCTCGGTGAACGAGAGCTTGTTCCCTCTTGAGCCAGGCGTCGTCGAAGAACTTGCTGAGGTAGTTGCGGCCGGTGTCGCAGCCGGCGTGCCGCGACAACGAGGTTGCCGGGGCCGAGACGTCGGGCATACCGCAGGGCGGCGGCCACGTTCGTGCCGGAACTGCCGCCCAGCAGCATGTTCCTCGCGGCGGGCCAGTTCCCGCCACATGGAAGGACTCGGCATCGCTCACGCGTTCCCCATTCGTCCACATATTGGCGGCAATGCCTTCGGCACGAAGTCTTCACCGATGCCCTCGACCTTCCATGGTTTCAGGAACCACCCGAGAGCACGGAACCTTCCGGATCCGGCGCCCACCACCCTTGATGTTCGGATTACGCTCCTTCAGATATGCCGACGCCGCTGATCGTGCCTCCCGGTGCCGACGCCGGCCACGAACACGGTGATCTTGCCCTTGGTGTCTTCCCAGATCTCGGGGCCGGTGGTGCGGTAGTGGATCTCGGGGTTCGCGAGGTTGGCGAACTGGTTGGGTCGCCACGCGCCGGGATCTCGTGCGCGAGAGCCGATCCGGGCGACGTTGTAGCTTTCGGGGAATCCGGCGGCACGGCTGTTTGCGTGATGACGACCTCGGCCCCGTATGCCTTCAGGAGCGCGATCTTCTCCGCGCTCATCTTGTCCGGCAGGACGAAGATGCAGCGGTACCCGCGGACGGCGGCGACCATGGCGAGGCCGACGCCCGTGTTGCCGGCGGTGGCTTCGATGATTGTGCCGCCGGGGCGGAGCAGGCCGCGAGCCTCCGCTTCGCCGATCATGGCGACCGCGACGCGGTCCTTCACGCTGCCGCCGGGGTTGGTCATCTCGACCTTCACCGCGACCTTCGCCTGCAACCCTTCCGTGAGCTTGTTGAGCAACACGAGCGGCGTGCGACCGATGGCGTCGAGAATGGAATCGATCATGACATTCTCCCGGATGAACCATTGTTCGCCGGAAGCCCGAATCGGATCAAGCCGAGACGGGTTTTGCGGACGGCGCGGATCGTCCCGAGAGCGGCCGAGGACGGCGGTGATTGCGGCCGGGAGCAGAGTTTTGAGCATCCGGCCGATCCTGAGGGGGCTCCAGGCTTGTGCCTCCTCGTTTCAATTCGCTCCGATGATGGAAATCGGATGAAACGGCTGTTAGGATTCGCGTTGTGTGTTGTACGGATGTCTGACTGTCGAAGTTGGCTCAAGCCATGTTGGAACGCGACTCGAAGAACCCGGCCGACCGCGAACTCCAGTCCGTCTTGGACCTCGTGGAGAACATGGACGACCTCATCCAGAGCGTCCGTCCGGACGGTTCCATCGTTTTTGTGAACCGGGCGTGGCGCGAGACGCTGGGCTACACGGCGGACGAAGTCGCGCGGATGAGCATCTTCGACGTGATTCATCCGTCCACCCGCGACCATTGCCGCGAGGTGCTCGGGCGGGCCCTTGCCGGCGAGTCGGTCAACCACGTTCCCGCGACCTTCGTGGACAAGGAGGGCCGGACCGTCGAACTCGAGGGCAGCGTGAACTGCCGCTTCGAGAACGGGGTTCCTGTCGCCACGCGATCCGTGCTGCGAAATGTGACAGAACGCAAGAAACAGGAAGCGATTCGTGCCGCCGAGGCGATCGTTCTCCAATCGTTGGGAGAAGGGGCGGATCTGGGCCGCGTGCTCACCGTGCTGCTGGAGGCGGTTGAGAACGCGGGCCACGACATGCTCGGCTCGGTGCTGCTGTTCGACGAATCGACCAAGCGACTCCGGCACGGCTCGGCTCCCAGCCTGCCGCCGGAATACAACCGCGCCGTGGACGGCATCGAGATCGGCCCCGGCGCCGGTTCGTGCGGCACAGCCGCCTTCCGGCGAGAGCCGGTGATCGTTGAAGACATCGCCACCGATCCGCTGTGGACGCCGTTCCGGCAACTGGCGCTGCGCCACGGTCTGCGGGCGTGCTGGTCCACACCGATCCTCGCGGGGGAACGGCTGCTCGGCACGTTCGCGTTGTACTACCGGAATCCACGCCGCCCTTCCGCGGACGATCTTCGGATGGTCGACCGGATGACTCAATTGGCGCGGATCGCGATCGAACGCCGACGCGACGAGCAAGCTCTCCGGGAATCCCGTCAACTCCTCGGCATCGTGATGAACACGATTCCGCAGGGCGTCTTCTGGAAGGACCGCAACTCCACCTACCTCGGGTGCAACACCGTCGTGGCGGACGCGATGGGGCTCGAACGCCCGGAGCAGATCACAGGCCGCACGGACTTCGACAGCCCCGCATTCACCCGCGAGCAGGCCGAGTTCTTCATCGAGAAGGACCGCGAGGTGATGGAGAAAAACGCCCCGCTGCTCGGCATCGTCGAGCAACTTACCCGGGCGGACGGCACCACCGTGTGGCTCGAAACCAACAAGGCGCCGCTCCGCGACGAGGACGGCAATGTCGTGGGCGTGCTCGGAACCTGGCAGGACATCAGCGAGCGGAAGGTGGCCGAGGAGCAACTCCTCCGCAGCGAGCAGAAGTATCGGGACTTGGTGGAAACGTCCCACGATTTGATCTGGGCCGTGGATCCGGACGGCCGGTGGACGTTCGTGAACCGTTTCGGAGCGCGGTCCATCTACGGATACGAGCCGGAGGAGATGATCGGCCGCCGCTTCACGGAGTTCCTCTCCCCGGAGCAGGTGCAAAGGGACCTCGTGATGCACGAGCGGATCAAGGCCGGGGAGCCGGTGTTCCGCTACGAGACCGAACACATCCGGAAGGACGGGGCCCGAGTGCTGCTGAGCTTCAACGCCATCCCGTCGCATTCGCGGGACGGACGGTTGCTCGGCACGACGGGCACGGCCGTCAACATCACCGAGCGACGTCGCGCCGAGGAGGAACGCCGAAAACTCGAAGAGCAGTTCCAGCAGGCGCAGAAACTCGAAAGCTTGGGCGTGCTCGCGGGCGGCATCGCGCACGACTTCAACAATCTCCTCACGTCCATGCTCGGGTACGCGAGCTTGGCCCGCATGCAGATCCCGCCGGAATCGCCCGCCTCCCCCATGCTCGAGGAGATCGAGCACGCCGCGCTCCGCGCCGCGGACCTGACACGCCAGATGCTCGCATACTCCGGCCGCGGCAAGTTCGTGATTCAGGCCATCGACTTGGCGATCATCGTGGATGAGATGGCGAAGTTGCTCGGCACGGTCGTTTCCAAGAAGGCGCGGCTCCGCTTGGATCTCCGCCCCGCTCCGATCGAGGGCGACGCCACGCAGATCCGCCAAGTGATCATGAACCTGATCACGAACGCTTCCGATGCCTTGGGCGAGGGTGTCGGCACGATCTTCCTCCGCACGGGCACGCGGCACGTCGATGCCGAATCGCTCCAGTCCGCGCACACCGCCGAGCGACTTCCCGCGGGCACCTATGCGTTCGCCGAAGTGCAGGACACCGGTTGCGGGATGGACGATGAAACGATCCGCCGCATCTACGATCCGTTCTTCACCACGAAGTTCACGGGGCGCGGGCTGGGGCTCGCCGCCGTGCTCGGGATCGTGCGCGGGCACAAGGGTGTGATCCGCGTGAACAGCGCACCCGGTGCGGGCACCACGTTCCAAGTGTTCATCCCCGTGGCCGCACCGAAACCCGGCACCGGTGTGGTGAAAGCGTCTGCACTGAGACGTGGCAGCGGAACCGTGCTGGTCGCCGACGACGAAGAACGGGTCCGCGGATTCGCCGAACGCGTGCTCGCGGACGCCGGCTATCGCGTCCTGACGGCCACGGACGGGCTGGAAGCGTGCGACGCGTTCGACCGCAACCGGGACGAACTCGCCGGGGTCGTGCTGGATTGGACGATGCCGCGGATGGACGGGGCGGCCGCGGCCCGCCGCATCCGCGAGCACTCGCGCGTGCCGATCCTGTTCATGAGCGGGTTCAGCGAGCAGGACGTGGCGGCGAAGGCGGCCGGCCTCGAACGGGTGGATTTCCTGCCGAAGCCGTTCCAGCCCTCGGACTTGCTGGACGGCCTCCGGCGGCTCATCGCGAGTTGACGATCACTTCACATCGACCGAGCCGACTGCGACCCGGGGCACGCCCGGGATGCGGCGGATCTCTTGGGCCAAGTCCCACGCGTCACCGATGCGGGCGGCCCGGCCGGCGATCACGAAGGTGCCGTTGGCGTACGCGATGCTCAGCCCCGCATACTTCGCATCGGACTTGCGAAGCCCCTCGGCCGCGGCCAACGCTTCTGCCGTGCGGCCGGCCGTGAGCACTCCCGGTTTCTCGGGCGAGCGGATCGCCGCGGGCGCGTCCGGAACCGGCGGAAGGAGCACGCTGTCACCCGGATTCGACGGACGAAGGGCGACCACCGGTTTCCCGGCCGGTTCGACCTTCGCCGCGATTCCGCCGGGGGGCGGCGTCAACTCCTCCACCTGTCCGGTCCGGGGCGACGCGACGACGCCCGGCAGGTTCGCCGGATTCGTCGCAGGCCGAGCCGACATCGCTTGCAGCAGCGGGTCCGGCGTGTCCTGCACGAAGCAACGGTTCTTCACATCCGCAATGCCGGGCACATTGCGAACCACGGCCGCGGCCCGCGTCGCCTGCACGGAGGACCGCACCGGTCCGCCGACGACCGCGACCCGGTCCACGACGCTGACCAAAAGGTTCGCGTCGCGAAGCACCGGATCGGCGTCGATGGCCGCGAGCGCGGATCGCGCGAGCACCACGTCCGACACGCCGGCACGCGGCGCGGGCTCGGCCGCCGGAGCGGCGGAGAATGCCGCCAGTCCCGACAGCGCGGTGAGCGCCAGCGAGCGGAACCGCGAACGCGGCACGCGAGGCGTTGATCCAAGGTTGTGCGTCATGGCGGACCCCGATTCGCACGATTGAAAAAACTACATTGTCATCATCCACCGGCGGCGGCGATTCCGAAGTGCGACTTGAATGGATTTCGCCGAATCCGCCGAACTCAAGGTCGGGTTCGTCCGCAGGGCGAAGCGGGTGGGGTCCGGCAAGCTGTTCCGGCTGTGATGGGCGGCCGTGCGGCGGGATTCACTTGGTCAACATGTCGAAGCCGTGCTGCGTGCGGTGGTACGGGCCGTCGAAATCGATCGTGGACTTGAATCGCTCGTGGCGGCCGTCGCCAGCGTGCGGCTTCACCCGATTCAGCAGGTCCGCCAGTTCCGCGTCGTCCAGCGGCCGGTAGTTCTCCGCCACGCGAAGCGCCTGCTGAAGGATCGGCATCGAGTCGATGCCCGTGACCACGGCCGCGACATCCTGCATGAGCGAGAACCGCAGGCACTCCTCGGGCGTGGCGATCCCCGAATCGAGGATCTTCGCCGAGCCCTGCTTCCCGCCGCCGAACGACTTCATCCCGATGCACCCGGCGCCAATCTTCTTCGCCGCCGGAATCACCTGTGCCGCGAAGCTGCGGTAGAAATGGTCGCACACGTTGATCGGCATCTGCACTGATTGCCACGCGTGCACCGGCATCATCTTCAAGTGGATGTGCGGCGACTTGTGCCCCGTGAAGCCCACGAACCGCACCTTGCCCTCCGCCTGGCACTTCAGCAGCTCGGCGAGACCGCCCTGTTCCACCACCCATTCCGGATCGTTGTCCCAGTTCACCTCGTGCATCTGCATCAGGTCGATGACGTCCGTTTGCAGGCGGCGCAGGCTCTCTTCGATTTGCAGCCGCACGTGTTTCGCGTCGCGGGCGCAGACTTTGGTCATGAGGAAGCACTTCTTCCGCCACTTGCCGCCGTCCGCGGCGAGGGCCTGCCCCATGATCTCCTCGCTGCCGCCCCAGTGGTAGTCCCAGCAGTTGTCGAAGAAGTTCAGCCCGGCATCGAGGGCGGTGTGCATGATGCGGATGGCTTCGCTCTTGTCCGCAACGTCGCCGACGTGCCACCCGCCGAGTGCGATGATGGAGACATGCTCGCCGGTGTTGCCGAGCGGTCGGGTTTGGATCGACATGGATCGCTTCCTCGTGAACGGTTCGCTCCCGCATATCTTACCCGTCCGTGAAACCCGTTGCTCCGGAAGGCGTCTCGTTTTCCGTATGAAGTGGTTCCTCGCCATCCTGCTGCTCATCGGCCTCGCGATCGCGTTGCAGGCCGGCTTGGTCGCATTCGCCGGGTACGTGCTGCTCGGCTCGTACCTCGTGAGCCGGTGGCTGGCCCGCCGCTGGGCCGAAGACCTGACCGCTGAACGCCGCTGCGACAACGAGCCCCGCGAAGTCGGCGATACGCTCGAAGTGGAGATCACGCTTCAGAACACCGGCCCGTTGCCGATCCTCTGGGTGCTCGTGGAAGACCTTCTTCCCGATCGCAGCTTCCGCCGTTCCCGATTCTCCGTGAAGGGGAAACGGATCCAAGTGGTGAAACTGCGGCCGAAACAGACGAAGCCGATCCGGTACAAGCTGACGTTCGAGATGCGCGGCTATTACCCGATCGGCCCGACGATGCTCGAAACCGGCGACGTGTTCGGCCTGCACCGGCGGCATCGCGTGGTCGGCGAACCGGTGTACGTCATGGTCTATCCGAAGGTGCTGCCGCTGCCGCAGTACGACTTCGCCAGCCAGCGGCCGGTCGGCGAAGTGCGGCTGCAGAACCGCCTGTTCGAGGACGTGACCCGCACCGCCGGTGTGCGCCAGTATCAATACGGCGACCCGCTCAATCGCATCCACTGGCGCGCGACCGCCCGCACCGGCGAACTTCACTCCCGCGTTTTCGAGCCGACCACGCTCGCCGGGGCCACCCTGTTCGTGGACTTCCACGCGGACGGCTATCACGCCCGCAGCGAGCCGTTCCGTTCGGACTTGGCCGTCACCGCGGCCGCGAGCATCGCGTACGCCGTGTCCGTGTTGAACCAGCGGCTCGGATTGGTCAGCAACGGTCGGGACGCCGCGGATCGCATCCGCGAGGAATCGCTGGTGAAGCGGAGCGGCAGCGAGTTCGAGACGCGAGACGAACTGCGCGGGAAGTACGAACTCGCGGATGAGACCGACCGCATCCGCCCCGTGATCGTCGAGACACGCCGCGGCATCGACCAGTTCCAGAAGATCCGCGAAGCACTGGCTCGCTTGGAGATTTCGGACGCGCTCACGTTCGCACAGTTGGCGTTGGAGATGGCGGCCCGCGTGCCGCGCGATGCGACCGTGATCGCGATCCTGCCGCGGGTGCCGGTCGAGACGGCAATCGCGCTCGGCATGCTCCGGCGGCAGGGCTTCGCGATCACCGCGATCCTCATCGGACTCGACGAAACACACAAACTCGAGGCCCACGGACGGCTCATGGCCGAGACCGTCCGCGACATCCGCTATGTGAACTCCGAGGCCGAACTGACCGGCCTCGGGGGCAATGCCGCGGCTACCGCGGCGTCCTACGCGGTGGATATCCCGCTGGCGTGATCACTGCTGCGGCGGGGCCGCCTCGCGGATCACGGCGCCGCGGTCTTCGCTCAGGATCAGCACGCTGAATCGCTGGATCGCCTGCCGCTCCGGGGTGTTTACCGAGGCGTAGTCGAACCGGCCGCGGAGATCCGTGTAGCCGTCCTTGTGGAACTTCACGGAGCCGTCCGCCAGCTTCACGTAAACCTTCACGTACACCTTCGAGAGCGGCTTCGAGTTCACCGAATCCGCGACCTTCACCTGCCCGTAGTTCTCGGTGAACTTCACATCCATGTCCGTGGCGAAGTACGTGGCCAGCCGCGTCTTCCCGGCACCGGTCACCTCCACCAGCATGTTCCGCTTCTGGAGATCATCCGGCAGCGGGATCGAGACCTTGTCCTTGCCCGCGGGCAGTTGCACGGCTTGCGAGGTGGCCGGCTTCGTGAACGCGAACTGGTTGCCCGCGGCCTGCGCGAACGGCGTGCGGCTGAAGAGCAGTTCCACATCCATCGGGATGTAGTTGATCGTCACCGCCGTCATGTTCTGCCACGAGAGGTTGACGTTGCGGCCCTGCACGGCGGCGTCGAACGACGGCTCCGTCGCAGCGAGGTTGTTCTGGTTCTGGCCCTTGTCGTCCGGATCGGCGACGCGCGGGCCCTTGCCCTCCGCTTCGTCGATGTGGCTGATCACGGCCGCGAACGTGTTCCGCCACCGGTCCACCGGGTGGCCGAGATGGCGGGACGCGATCGAGCGGGCCTTCACCGGGTTCTCCTCGAACAGGGCCATATACGCGGCGCAGTAGTCGTACTGCACGCGGGTCGGCACCTTCTCCGGGTTCACGCGGGCAAACGCGGCCTGCGCCTCCTCGATGCGATCTTGCAGCAGCAGGTAGTACACCGTGGCGAGGTGGTCCGCGTCGCTCAGTTCGTTGCGGTAGGTCAGCGTCTTGAGCAGTTTGTGGTACTGGTCGTGGAGCGCGCCGTTCACGATCTGGCGGCGATTCCCGAGGGCATGCGTGCGGGCGTTGACCAGCGGCTTGTATTCGAGGTGCTCGTAGCTGAAGCGTTCGACCGGATCGACAGACAGGAGCGGGGTTTCGATCGGGCCGCCGCACTGGGCGACGAAGCCGTCGTGGTGTGCGAGGAACTCCTTCGCGGCGGCCGGCACGTTGTGGAAGATGCCGTACGACCACAGCGTGTTGTTGAACACGTGGCGGCTCTTGAGCAGCGCGACGGCCTTCTCGAAGAAGCCGCGGTCCTTCATGCGGAACGCGATCTTCTCCAGGTTCAGCGCCGAGCAGTTCTCGCGGTTCATCACGGCGATCACTTCGTCGTCCGTGCCGAATTGCGAGAGGTAATCCCACGACGTGGTGTCGAGGCTGCGGGGTTTCTCCAGCACTTCGATTTGCGCCGTGGGCGCGACCGCGACCACCCGTTCACTCTTCGAAACATGCGACGGGTAGTGCGTGAACTTGCCGGCGCGCGGGAAGTAGAACTGGAAGTCCACCGTGTGTGTGCGGTACGGTTCGAGATCGACCGGCACCGTGCGGGTGTTCATCCCGTTGGACACGGGGATGGCACCGGTCGGCACCTGCACGAGCACGCTGAGCCGCTGCCGCGTGCTGGTCGGATTCGTGACCACGACCTGGCAGCCGTACACCGTGTTGATGATGAACTCGCCCGTCACGTACTTGTCCATGCGTTCGCCGTTGATGTCGACGAAGCGGTCGTTCGGCTTGTAGAAGTTCTGGCCGACGAGCACGGGCACCTTGCCGTCCGGGGCTTCCGTGCGACGGACCTCCTCATGGAACGCGATCACGGGGCTGGCCGGAGCGAGGTTCATCTTGCCGTTGTCGAAGCCGATCAGGTGCTTCGCGGGCTCGAACGGCAGATCGGTGACGGAGAGCGCGAACATCATTTCGGTGAAGTTGCGGCTCGCATCGG
Source organism: Gemmataceae bacterium (assembly GCA_046350135.1). Lineage (GTDB taxonomy): Bacteria > Planctomycetota > Planctomycetia > Gemmatales > Gemmataceae > Urbifossiella. Next base: position 30,438 of record JAXMBB010000028.1, on the reverse strand, counting down.
CGAGGTGCCGCGAGAGGAACGGCGACTTGCCGTCGTGCTTCGCGTAATCCACCCAGAACGGCCCGACCGTGACGAGTCCGGCGTGCTGCTCGGCGATGCGGAGCTTGTAGTAGTTGTTCTCGGCCCACTCCATCGTGGGGTCGAGCTTGCGGTAGAGTTGGCGGACGAGTTTCTCGCCGAGCTTGCGGTCGTCTTCGAAGAAACCCTCGGCGTCGCTGAGTCGCCCGAGCTTGTCCGAGTCGCCGGCTTCACCGCCCTTCGAGGCGCCGTTCCTGGACTTGGCCATGTCCTTCGCTTCCTTCTTGGCCATCTCGTCGCGTGCCGGTTCCCGGGCGACCGGCGCGGGCAATCCCGGAGGTGCGAGGCCCGCCGCCGGGCCTCCGCCGGCGCCGCTGCCGCCCGCCGGGCCGCTCGTCGGCATCGCCGAGGGCTTCTCGGCCTTCGGGTCCATGCGGGCCCGCAGATCATCGAGCTTCTTGCCGGCCATCAGGCCCGCGACGTCCGAATCCAAGCCCAAGTCGCTGTTCTGCACGGCGGTGTCGAACAGTTGAATCTCGCGGTCCAGCTTCGGCGGGAGCAATGCGAACAGATCACCGAGGTGCCGCGCCGTGGCGAGTTGCTCGTTCGGCACGCGGCGGGCCAGAAGCACCCGCTCCACGGTGTTCAAACGCCCGTGACGCCACGGCTCCATGTACATGCTCGTGTCGTGGCCGAGCAGCCAGTGGTCCAGGTATGTCTTGTCCTTCTTGTTCGCGAGGTAGGGTTTGATCACGAGGTCGAAGAACGGCCGGTCCTTGGACCACACGAAGAAGTTCAACTCGTGGCACGCGTACTTCGAGTACAGCGCTCGCTTCTCGGCGTCCTTCAGTTTCGGCCACGTGAGGATGAACGCGAACTCGGCCAGCTTCGGGTCGTGTGTCAGCGTGCTGTACAGCGTGTAGAGCTTCGGCAGGCTGTCGTACGCTTCGAAGCGGCTGGACACCACATCGTTCAGAATGAACGGCTGCCCTTGGGCGAGCACGGTCACCTGCTTCTGCTGGGTGAAGTGCTCGGCCGGGTTGAGGCCGTCCTTCAACCGCAGATCGACGAACTGCGTCGGCTGCTCGTTCAGGCTCACGGTGCGGAGCGTGGCCGAGAGCGGATCGACGGCCACGATCTGGACCATCGCGCGGGCGCCGAGCTTCTTGCGATCGATCCGCACCACGCCGTCCTTGTCGGCTTCGAGGTTCAGCAATTGAACCGCGGGGTCGGCGAGGAAGTCGAGGTTGGCGAAGTCCTGGCCGGCGGTGCCGTTGGCCCAGCCGGGTTGTTGGCTCGGCGGCGCGGCCGGCAGGTTGGAACTCGGCGCGGCATCGCCCTTCGGCCGGAACATGTCCCCGCCTTGTGCCATCTGCTCGCCGGTTTCCGTGGAGCGAATCGCCCACGGGTTGAGCAGCAGTTGCGGGCGGTCCAGCATGTTGCCCGCGTACTTCTTCATGTTGCGGCGATCGAGCACGTATCGGTACTCGTCGCCGATGTTGCGGCCCGTGAGGTACACGCTCTCCGGCCGCGTGGGCAGCACGCCGGACAGTTCCGCGTCCTTCACCTTCGCCAGGTTGCCGAACGCGTTGAACGCCGGCAGGTACCGCGTGGCGAACACGTGCACGCGGGCGAAGCGGCTCGCGTCCTTCAACTTCACCAGTACGATCTCGTCGTTCGCGGTCACGCTCTGGATTTGCGTGGGCTTCAATCCCGGCACTTCGAGGTTGCGGAGTTTGCCCATGAGGTAACCGGCGACCGGGTCGCCGTCGGTCACGCGAATGCGGATCTTCTCGCCGGTCACCTTTTGCCACAGGTCGTAGTCGCCCGGAGCGAGGTTCTTCGCCTCCAGCATCCCGTTGTTGATCGCGAGCGACTCGAACATGTCTCGAACGAAGGTGTTGCCGCGCATCTCGAGCAAGGCGAACTCGCCGCGGGTCGGTTTGTCCCCGCTGCCGAGGTACGGCACGGTCACGGTCTCGCCGGCCTTCGCGTGCAACGCGGTGCGGAACGTGTGGCGATCCAGCGGCAGGCTCCACGTGTGCGAGGTGCCTTCCGGCCCGGTCGCCGTCACGCTCGTGATGTCCGCGAGCGGCCCGAGCACCACGCGGCCCATCGGATCCGTCTTCAGGGTCGTGGCGACTTGCTCCTTGAAGTCGCGGTGCTTGAAGGAGAGTTGAATCGGTCGGTCCGGCTTGAACTCGCCGGTGCGGCCGAGCAGTTCGATCGCGAAGTTCGGCCCGAACTTCGCGAGATGCAAGTCTTCGATCTTGTCCGTATGGTCGATGCCGTTCAGGGCGAAGCTCTCGCCCACGGCGAGGTCGATCTCCTTGCCTTGGTTCAGGCTCTTGACCTTGGCCGTGAGTGTGACGCCGAGTTTGTTCAGGCGGCCCGGCGTGCGGAACTCATGCGTCGATTCGCGATCCTCGAACAGCTTGAAGTCCGGCACCTCGACGCTGCTCGAGATGCCGCTGTGATCCGTGCTCACGATGCGGAGTTTCACATCGGTGAGGATCTTGAGCGAGATCGGCAGTCCGTTGAGGAACAGCGCGGGCCGCACGATGAGTTGCGTGGGCCGCTGCGTGAGCAGGCTCTCGCGGTCGACATGGATGCCGGCTTGGAAGCGGTAGTTCTCGGGCTGGTGCTCGATCGTGTCGAAGCAGGAGAACTCGCCGCGAGAAAGCACCACGGGCCGGCGGCCGGGTTGCGCCGTGAACGGCAGGATCGCCTTGCCGTCCTTGTTGCACTTGTACTCGACGCCCGCCATCCACACTGTCGCTTCGGGCACCGGCTTGTTGCTTTCATCCACCACCGTGATGTTCTGCCCTGCGGTCCCGGTCGCCACGAGCGGCTTCAGGCGGCCCTTGCGGATCAACGCGCGGCTGGACTTCCCGTTGCCGATGAAGTCGATCACGTACACGCCGGGCTTCGTGAGTTGCGGGAACTCGAACGACTTGGAGACGCGGCGCAGCGGCGGCTGGTCGCTCTTGTGCGTCTGCTCCACGTTCGCCACGAGGCCGTCGAGGTTGATGTCCGTGTCCACCTCGCGAAGTTGGGCGCGGTAGAAGTTCGTGGTGTTCACTTCGAACACCTTCACGAGCAATGTCGGCGCGTTCTTCACGAACAGTTCGAGCTTCACCGGTTCATCTGCGGCGAAGTCCGTCTTGTTCGTGTACGCGAAGTCGAGATCGATGCGGTCCTTGAGACGTGCGAAGAGATCGGGAGGAAGCTGCGAGGCCCATGTCTCGGGGTCGCCGATGCCGTTCTCGGCCTTGGTCTCGGCGAAGAGGTGCGTCAGCCACGTGTTGTCGAGGTATTCCGCGTATTCGTTGATGTCCTTGGCATCCACCAGGAAGTGCTTCAAGTAGCTGCGGACGAGTTCCTCGTCGGCCTTGGGCGGCGGCAGCAGCGTGAAGTTCGTGAAGTCGATGCTCAGATTCGCGGGGAAATCCTGCGATTCGCGGCGACGGCTCCATTCCGCGTTCATGTACGGCTGATGACGCGGCAGTTGCAGGTACGAGACGAATCGCGTCTTGTCGTAGGCGCCTTCGGCGCGGTCGAGCGCCAACCGGTGGAACAGCACGTGGGCCTTCAGCCCGTTGTGAACCGGCGGCAAGCCCATGGCGAACTTCTCGAGCTTCTCCAAGTACGCCTTCGCGATGCCGCGGTCACGCTTCCAGTCCGAGTCCGCTCCGGGGCACAGCTTGCTCACATACGCGTTCACGAAGTTGCCGTCGTTGATCAGGTTCGGCCGCAGCTTGAGGAGTTCGTCGAGTTGCTTCTGCGTGAGCATCATGTGAACGGCGAACGTGCCGAACGGCGACGGGTGCTCCGAGTTCATGTCCGCGTGGATGAGTTGCGGCAAATTCGGCACGTCCGGCCGCTGCAACCGTTGGATGAGGTTGCGGCGGCGGGACCACTCGAGGTTCTCCCCCGCGAGCCAATCCAACGCGCCGTCTTCGAAGTTGTCGAGGTTGGCCCAGCGACCGAGCGACGAACCCTTGAGCCGCTCGCGACTGATGAGGTTCTGATCGAGTACGGTGGGGAACTGCGGCACCGCGTTCAGCGTTTCCCGCTGGTGGTTGAAGTTGAGGTTGAGGTGCGCGGTGAGGAAATCGAGGCTCTTCTTCGGATCCTTCTCGTATGTGAGCAGCGCGTGCCGCACTTGGATCTCGGTCACGCGGGCGGTGTGGCCGTGCCGCTCGATCCACGGCTTGAAGTTGCTCAGCGCCGCGTCGTGGTTGCCCGTGTTGAGGGCGTGCAGCGCGTGGTAGTAGTAGTAATCTTCGGTGCCGGGGATGAGTTGTTTCAGGGCGGCGGTGCGGTCCTTCGCGAGGGCGAAGTCTTCCACATAGCCGATGTCGGCGGCGCGGGTGGTGGTCGGGGTGAAGTACAAGAGTGTGCCCAGTGCCAGGAGAAGGCTCGCGGGGAGCCACGCGTGAAGCCGCGCCATGATCTCGACCCTCGTGAAGATGCGGAGGTTCGCTCGCGGTGTGAGCCGGATGTGCCAGCGACGGTCGATTCGGTCCGTCGCTGGTAAGTCCGGCTCACACTGGTTCGACGGGGGAAGAGTATCCGAAATCGCGTTTCATGAGTGTAACGACTGCTCGTGCTCGCCGATACGCGACTCGCCGGATAGCTCGAACGCATGGCCCGATTCTTCAAATACAAGTCCGTCGCGGACCTCGAAGCCGAGAACGCGCGGCTCGGCATCGATCTGCGGTTCTCGGCCGATCTTACGCCGCTGTTTCAGCCGCTGGCCATCGGTTCGCGCACGGTCGGCAACCGCTGGTGCATCCACCCGATGGAAGGGTGCGACGGTGAACTGGACGGCCGGCCGGGCGAACTCACGTTCCGCCGGTATCGCCGCTTCGGCGACGGCGGCGCGAAGCTGATCTGGGGCGAAGCTTGCGCCATCACCGACGACGCCCGCGCGAACCCGCGACAAATCTGGCTCAACGATTCCACGCTGCCCGATTTCACGAAACTGGTTGAAGAGTGCCGGGCCGCCCACCGCGCGGCCAACGGGAGCGATTCGGACATGCTCTTCGGCCTGCAACTCACGCACTCCGGCCGGTATTGCCACCGCCGGCCCGTGCTCGCCACGCACGACCCGCTGCTCCTCGGCCGCTACAAGGTGACTGCCGATACGCCGCTCGCCGCGGACGACGAGTTGAAACGGCTCGTGGATGATTACGTGAGCACGGCGAAGCTCGCGGTGCGAGCCGGATTCGACTTCCTCGACGTGAAGCAATGCCACCGGTACCTGCTCAACGAGTTGCTCGGCGCGACGAACCGCCCCGGCCGCTATGGCGGCAGCTTGGAGAACCGCACGCGGCTGGCGCGGGAGATCTTCCAGGCCGTTCGCGCGGCGGTGCCGAGCACGGTGATTCTCGCGACGCGGATGAATGTCTTCGACGGTATCGCGTTCACGGCTTCCGGCGAACCCGCGCCGCACTCGCTTCCACTTGCGAACGGCTGGGGTTTGGATGCGAACGATCCCTTGAAGCCGGACCTGACTGAACCGCTGGCGTGGGTCGCGGAGATGCGGACGCTCGGCGTGCAACTCGTGAATGTGACGCTTGGCAATCCTTACGCGCAGCCGCACTTCGGCCGCCCGTTCGAGACGCCACCGCCGGACGGCTACGAATCCCCGGAGCACCCGCTCATCGGAGTCGATCGCCACTTCCAGGCAACGGCCGCCGTGCAGCGGTCGCAGCCGGACTTGGCTGTGGTCGGCACCGGGTACAGCTACCTGCAAGAGTTCCTGCCGCAGGCTGCTGCCGCGAACGTGAGTGATAATCGGGTGTCGTTCGCCGGCGTGGGGCGGGCCAGCCTCTCGCAGCCGGATTGGGTGCGGCAACTGAAGGAACACGGCTCGCTGGACCGCAAACGCGTGTGCCGCACATTCAGCTACTGCACGGCCCTGATGCGGGCGAAGCAACACCCGCTCGGCCAGTACCCCGCCGGCTGCCCGCCCTTCGACAAGGACGCCTACGGCGAAGTGTGGAACGAGGTGCAGCGGCTCCGTGTGAAGACAAAGTGACTTGACTGACTTTGCGGTCTGCAACGGCCCGCGACCCTGCCGCTCGCCCGGTCTGTGCGAATTGAAGCAATTCCCACGTCCGATCCTTTCGATCATCCCGTGACGATGCGACATCCCCGTTTCCCGAGAAATCGTCGCCGCGCATACTTTCGGCTGGAGATCGAGACGATGCAGGTCGCGCGACGTCGAATCATCACCGGGTTGTTTCTGCTCGCGATGCTTGTGCTCGCGGCAGCCGGTTGCAAGAGCGCCCGGCAGGCCCGGCGCGAATGCCCGACGCCCGCAGACCTCGGGATGAACACGCGTGACATGATCGATCCGGGGCCGCAAGCCGGGTATGACGCGCAGGCGGACACGAACGACTTCATCCTTCGCGCGGACCAGATGCGAAAGGCGGCGTACGAGAAAGGCATGCGGGACCGCAACCCGAACGCCCCGCCGCCGGTGCAGAAGAACGTGTTGAGCCTGTCCGGCGGCGGATCCTTCGGCGCGTTCTCCGCGGGTGTTCTGTGCGGATGGTCCGCCCGCGGCGACCGCCCGGTGTTCGACGTTGTCACCGGCATCAGCACCGGCGCCCTCATCGCCCCGTTCGCGTTCCTCGGTCAAGCTTACGATTGCCAGTTGAAGACCTTCTACACCACGCTCGAGGAGCGAGACCTCTACAAGAAGAAGCCCGTTCGCGGCCTCTTCGGCGAATCGCTGGCGGACAACACGAGGCTGGCGGAGCAGGTGGAGCGGATGCTCAGCCCGCAACTGCTGGCGGAGATCGCAGCGGAGCATCACAAGGGTCGACGCCTGTATATCGGAACCACGGCCGCCGAAAGCAAGCGGTTCGTCGTGTGGGACATCGGCGAGATCGCGGCCCGCGGCCGCCCGCAGGATCGCCGGCTCATCAAGCAGATCCTCCTCGGGTCGTCCGCGATTCCCGGTGTCTTCCCGCCCCAGCACATCGACGTGGACGTCGACGGCCGGTGCGTGACGGAGCGGCACATCGACGGCGGAGTGTCGCAGGCCCTCTTCATCCATCCGCCGTACCTGCCGCCGGAACACCGCTCAAAGGTGCCGAACGCGGACCTCGCCGGCACGAACCTGTACCTGATCGTGGCGGGCAAGTTGTACGCGGACTTGGAGAAGATCAAGCCGGCCGCGTTGGAATTGGTCGGGAAGGAAATCTCCGCGATGATTTACGCCCAGACTCGCGGAGATCTCCAGCGCATGTACACCACGAGCATGCTCACCGGCATGAACTATTTCCTCACCGCGATCCCGCCCGAGTACCCCGCTCCGACTTCGAGCATGGCGTTCAACATCCCGGCGCTCACGGGGATGTTCAACGAAGGCTATCGGATCGCGTGCGACGGCACCGCATGGCGGCGGACGCCGCCCGGCGTCGGCCCCGGCGAGAACAACAACCTTCGGGCGGGCACTTGCCTCACGTATCAGGTCCGCGGGCCGCTCTCCCGTAGCGAGAACGGCACGCCGCCGCACATGCCGTACCCGGCTTCGGACCAAGGAATCCCGGCGCTTCCGCTCGTCAAGTAGACGGCCACACAAGCAACTCGCCCTTGCCGGGGATGGATGCGTCGCCGGCGTAGCGGTGGTATGCGCCATGCGGCAAGTCGAAGCCGTGGCCGCGAAGGTGCTTCGCGTAGATGTTCAGGAAGGTCGGAAAGTACGTGCCGCACGCCGCGAACGTGGGCAACAGCTTCACGGGCTTCAGGCTGATGATCGTGCCGCGGGACATCCACGCGCCGGTGCGGAGTTCCGCGCCGTTCATCAACACGATGGTGCCGCCCTTCATCTGAAGGCCGGCGAAGTCGCGGACTTGGCCGCGGATGGCGATGAGCCCGCGCTTCATCCGCATGCCGAGTTCGATACCGGCCGTGCCTTCGACGAGGATGGTGCCGCCGTTCATGCCGGTGATGCTGCCGCGGTAGGCGGCGCCGAGTTGGCCGCCCGCGCTCCCGCGGATGTGGATGGTGCCGCCGCTCATCTCGCCGCCCACCCAGTCCGCCGCGTTCCCCGCCACGTCGATGCGGCCGCCCGTCATGGCGGAACCGAGATGCATGCCGACCGAGCCCGCGATGCGGATGTGTCCGCGGCTCATCTCCTTGCCGATCCACTTCACGCGGGTGGTGTCGCCGCGCAGTTCGATCTGATCCGACGGTTCGCCTTCGACCGTGAAGAAGTCATCCAGGCGAAGCTGCCGGCGGCCGTGGAACACGACCTGCGAACGGATCGCGTCGATCGACAACGGTGCGAGCACGTCCGGCGAGATGCACTCCGCTTCGAGCGGCACCGTCGGCTGTTCTTTGAGCGTGAGCGTGAGCATGGCGAGTCATCTTATCATGTCCGGCTGAGAAACTCGTTCACCTTCGTGATCGCTTCCGCGCCGGCGTCTTCGAACAGGTAATGGCTGCAATCGGGCCACGTGTGCGTCTCGGCGTGCGGGAAGTGCCGCTGCCAATCCTTCAGGAAGTGCTCGTCGAACACGTAATCCTTCATGCCCCAAAGCAGCATCGTCGGCACGTCGCGGAACTTCGCCAGGCTCGATTCGACACCCTTCACGATGTCGTAGCCGGGATCCTTCGGCGAGAGCGGAATCGTCTGCACGAACTTCAGCACGGCGATGCGGTGCTCCGGCGAATCGTACGGCATCAGGTACATCGCACGCACGTCGTCCGGCAGCGGCTTCCGTGTCACGTTCCACTTCGCGGCGAGCTTGCAGAACAGGTTCCGCTTCAGGATGAGCCACGCCCCGAGCCGGGTGTTGCGGCCCAGCCACAGGCTCCACGGGAACGGCTTTGCCTTCGGCAGCGGGAACGCCCCGGTGTTCGAGGCGACGATCCGCTTGATGCGTTCCGGGTGCCGCGCGGCGTAACCCATGCCGATCATGCCGCCCCAATCCTGCATCACAAGCGTGATGTTCTCTTTCACGCCGAGGTGATCGAGCAGGGCTTCGAGATCGTCGATGCGGGACTTCAGCGAGTAGTCGTATTCGCTGGTCGGCGGCTTGTCCGAGAGCCCGCAGCCGACGTGATCGGGCACGATGCAGCGGAGCCGTGGTTTCAGCGAAGTGACGAGATTGCGGAAGTAGAAGGACCACGTCGGGTTGCCGTGGACCAGGACGACCGGCTCGCCCGCGCCCTCGTCGAGGTAGCTGAGGCGGCCGAGCTTCTTGGGTGAGAACGGGTATTCAGGATGGGTCATGTGGCGTCAGTATGTGTCGGGAAGTTCGCCGCGATCACGACGACGCCGGTAAGAATGTTCGAGCCCCTCCGGGCGAGTGTTGCCACCCGGCGGTCGAAGCGACTCCAACTCGGGCAAGTCGTCGGGAAAGCCGAGGATGCGTTTCGCAAGGGCCGGTTGATCGATGCAGAGTTCGAGCACGTCCAACCAAAGCCGGCGGAATTCGACGAGGTCCGCGGAGTTCAATCGAAGGACGCGGATGATTTGCATCGCCTGTCGGGTGCTCGAATGAAGTTGTCCATCCCGCTCGACACGGACGCTGCCCGAGACCAGGAACTGCAGCGGATCGGCGATGAAGCGGTCACCCTTTCGAAGATTGCATGGCACGCAGGCGTAAAGCAGGTTGTCGTACTCGGTCCCCAAGTCCGGCCGGTGGCTCGTCGGCAGGAAGTGATCGACGGCATACTCCCCGATCTCGCGGCCCATCGATTCGCGACACAAGCAATACACGCATCGGAATGCGAACTCGTCCCGGAGCCACACCCGATAGCTCGCGGCATCCGCGTAGCCTGAAGGGCCGTGACGGCGAACGTGCGGGTGTTCCGGGTAGTCGAAGACCCGGTTCATGGAGAAGTGTCTTTCGCGCCGGAGAGCAGCTTGCGATGGAGCATGCGAAGCGGTTCGAGCGGGAGCGGTGAGAGCGCATCAACATGGCGGTCGAGACGCGCTTCGAGGTCGTTCAACTCCGCCTGTTCGGAAGCTGTCAAGCCTCCATCAAGATCCTTGTCGATGAGATCGCACCGTCGGTGATTGTCCTGCGCGGTCCACTTGGAATCGTCGGCTCCGATCGAGGGATGCGGATACGGCATGACCCGAAACAGGGGGCGCCCGCCGTCTTCAATCACGGCACCTTCCGGAGACGCAGCCACTTCCTTAAGGAATTCGCGAAACGTCGACGGCAACGAATCCCAGCGGACGTGGTTGAGTGCGACCATCGGATCACCACTCGATTCCGAGCATGAGGCAGTTCAGCCCCGAGCCGATGCCGAGCCAGCCGACACGGTCGCCGGGGGTGAGGAATTCACGTTCCTCGGCCAAGGCCGCGGTCAAAGGCAGGGACACCGTTCCCATGTTCCCGAGGAACGGGAACGTGCTGTAGTCCTTCTCGAGCGGGATGCCGAGCGCACGCAGCACCGCTTCGCGGTGGCCGGAGCCGACTTGGTGACAGATCACCTTGTCCAGCAGTTCCGGCCTCCAGCCGAACTTCGTGAGGAAGGCCTTCCACGTGCGGTTGCCGAGATCGACGCCGTGCTTCAGCACTTCGCCAGCGTGTGTTTCCATGAACGGAACGCGAACGTGCTTCAGGCCGAGATCGATGCCTTGACGGAGCAGGGTGGTCGCGCTGGTGGCGAGGTCGTGGGTGCGGTCGATGCCCTTCTGCATCAGGGCGCCTGCGCCGGTGCCGAGCACCTTGCCCACGGTGCCGACCGCGGCCGGCAGGATCGACTGGAAGCCCCAGCGACACAGATGGTGATGTTCCGATTCGTTCTTCACGACGCCGCCGAGCAGCTTGCGGCGCTTCGCGCGGCTCAACTCTTCGCTCACCACGAGAACGGCGACGGCACCGGAACCGCCCGTGAGCGTGGCCACGGATTCGACGAAGACTTCGCGGGACTTCGTCCGCACCATGCGGTCGATAGTCGATTCGTTGATGTCGCGGGAGGTTTCGGCGGAGACGACGAGGCCGGCGCGGGCCTGACCGAGTTCGATGCGGTTGGCCACGTCCACGACGCCGTTCAGTACGCCGAGGCACGCGTTGCTCAGGTCGTAGATCGCGGCATCGCGGTTGATCTTCAACTGATGGGCGACGGAGCAGGCGGTGGCCGGTTCGAAGTTCTCGCGGCAGACGCCAGCGTAGATCAGCACGTCGATTTCATCGGGGCTGATGTCCGCGGCGGCGAGCGCTTTGCGGCCCGCATCCGCGGCACCCTGCGAGATGGGGAAGTTGGGCTCCCACCAGCGGCGTTCGGAGATGCCCGTGAGCAGTTCCAACTGCCCGGCGGCCATGCCCATCGTCTCGTACATCGGGGCGAGCCGCGACTCCAATTCCGCGGTGGAGACCACCACGGGCGCCAGCTCGTATCCGATGGATTCGATGTGGACGCGTGAGTACTTCATGGCTGGCATTCTAGCGTGAAATCCGTCATCTGGTAGATCACCCGGCCGTCCACGGTGAGGAACCCGTTCGCGGTAAGGCGGCGGGCGGAATCATCGGCGGCGGTCACTTCCAGGATCACGGTCACTTCGCGATCCGTGGGCAGCACTTGCCCGCGGTATGTCCACGAGTGCGGGGCGCGAATCGCGACGGTTTGCCAGGCTGCTCCGCCCCACCTCTTCCACGCGGCGTACTTCAACAGTTGTAGGAACGACTCCAACCCGAGCGAACCGGGCCACACCGGGTCTTGATAGAAGTGGGCCTTGAAGAACCACATGCCCGGGTCCACGGCGATGCGTCCGACGACGAGGCCCAACCCTTTGGTGCCGCCACGAGGCAGGAAGGTCTCAATCCGGTCCACCATCCGCAGCATCGGAGCGGGGAAGGGCGGGTCGTGCGGCAGTTCGCCCTGTTCCCCGTTGGCCACATCCTGACCGCTGGGCCACGGCACCTTCGCCTCACGGATGCCGACTTGGTTCGCCAACTGATCCTTCGTGAAGAAGCCGAAGTAAGTCGTGCCATCGTACACCGTGCCGCGGGTCGAACTCACCTTCATGTCGAAGTGCTGGATGATCATCCCGGCAGACTTCGACACGTTGGTCATCTTCGCCGTCATCGTGAGCGTGCCGATGTCCGGCGTCACGGGGAACAACTGCACGGCCTTCCCGCCGAGGTTGCGGAACTTGATGTCCTGTTCGTTGGTGAGCGCGGAACCGCACCATGCCGCGAGCCAGCCGCATGGCTGCAGCGCGATTTCGAGCAACACGCTGAACGGCATCCGATCACTGCGGTTGGCTTCGAAGTACCACGCATCCGGCGGCACGTCGTACTCGGCAACACACGCGGCCCCAGCTTCCATGACGAACGGCGTGCCCGCAGTCGGCGTGATGCGGTCCACGAACAGGAACGGCGGGCCTGGCAGCCGAGCGAGGATGCGGTCGTGATCAAAGATGCGGTACGGCTCGCCGAAGGCTTCGGAGGGCGGGCCGATCGCGTAGGCGAGGATCTGTTCCTTCTGATATCGGAAGCGCGAAGGCCCAGCGGTTGCCACCGGCGGGCTTCGCCATGTCTGCTGAAGCTTCTCGCGGGTGAGGCCGGACATCTTCAGGCACATGTTCGTGATTTCAACGATGGGCTTGCCGTCCGCGTACATGAGTGCGTCCGCGATGCAGAACGGTTCGGGGCCGTAGCCCAACTCTTTCACCGTCACTTCGTAGGTCACCGTCTTCGTGGTCGCGATCACCTGCCCACGGCACTTCAGGCGCGAATCGATGCCGGGAATCGGTTCGCACACTGCATCGCCCACCCAGCCCATTCGCAAGAGCAAGATGCGGAGCGTGTGCAGGCAGCACTCGTACATGAGCGTGCCGGGCATCACTTGGTCGTCCACGAAGTGGCAGGTGAGGAACCAGTCGTCCGGATGGATGTCGAATTCGGCGCGGACGAAGCCGATCCCGAAGCGGCCGCCGGCGGGATCGATGAGCGGCACGCGATCCACGAGCCGCAGCATGCCGCCGGGGATCGTGCGTTGCGAAACTCCGGCTGCTGACGCATGCCGGCTCGCCAAGAACGCGTTCCCGAACGCGGCAACGAGATCGCCGGCCCGCAACGCTTCGACTTGGCTGGCATCCAAGGCGCACGCGGTGAACGGCACCAACTCTTCCCAGTCCGCGGGCTTCTTCCCCGGCAGGCGCTGCTTGTCGAGGCTCGTCTGAATGATGCCGCGGCCGGCGGCGAGCGCGGCCTCCGTGAAGAACCCGGCCACGCCGTTCCGCATCGTGATAAACGGCTGCCCGTTCACCGTGCCGTCGAAGCGGAAGCGGAACAGCCACGAATCGCCCTGCTTGGAGAATTCGTCGATGCGGATGTCGTACACCACGGTTTCGCCGATCTTCGGCAAGCCTCGGTGAAAGCTCACCACCGCGTCGAGCAACCGGTATACGGCGAGGCCGCGCGTCTCGAAGTCGATGCCCAAGAACCCGGAGAGGAACAAGTCCGCCTGCCCGGCTTCCACCGAGATCGCGGTGGGGATGCGGCCGTTCTCGAGGTACCAGCGATCCGCCCGCACGGTGTGTTCCGTGATCACGCGTCCCGGCTTCATCGATCGCGGCTCGCCTTCGATCAGCGTGATGCGATCGACGAGTTGCAGCGGGCCGTCCGGCAACCGCACCCGCGTGGGGAAGTGATCCGCTTCCGCGAACAGCGGCCCCAGCGCGTCGGACAGTTTGCCCGTGGCGAAGATGCAGCATTGTTCGTAACTCAGGGCGCGAGGAACGATGTCCCGAGCGGGGGGCGTAAGCTCCCCGTGTTGGGTGAAGTTCGGGGGGCTTACGCCCCCCGCTCGGGCGGATCCAAGCAACCGGGTCTGGAACGCGACGAGCCGCGCCGCGGAATCGATCATGCGCTGATTCACACGCAGGAATGTTTCCTGTGCTTGCATCACGGCGACCTGCACATCCGCGGTCGCAGCGATGATCTCGGAAAGACCCCACCCCCCGGCCCCCTCCCCGAAGCGGAGAGGGGGAGCAAGAACAACATCCGGTTGCACCTCCTTCTCCCCCTCCCCGCTTCGGGGAGGGGGTTGGGGGGAGGGGTTCTTCATCCCCACCGGAATCACCACCTCCGGACCCGATTCCTTCGCCGGCCGCACTTCGCTGTAGAGCTTTCCGAGGTCCACCGGCACGCGTTCCGCGATCAGGGCCGCGAGCGTCCGCAGCAACTGGCTCACGGCATCGACCTTCGCCACATGCACGGCCCGCGCGAGGTGCGGTTTGCCCTCCAGGATCGAACCGATCATCCGCGTGCAACTCGCCCCCGGCCCCACTTCGAGGAACACTCGTACGCCGTCGCGATACGCCGCGTTCACCACCGCGGGAAAGTCGATCGTGTTCAAGAGCCCCGCCGTGATCGAATCGGCGCACGCGGATTCCGTGGGCTTGTACGGGCGGCCCCACGCGCCGCTGTACACGGTGATGTCCTTCGGCGGTGTGACCGGCAGCGTGTGCAACTCGCGGTACGGCACCTCCACCGGTTGCCCCGCTTCGCAGTGTGCGAGCGTGACACCGGACAGCGGGAAGAACGGTCTCCCGATCGCGGCCGCGAGTTTCTCCACGTCCGCCTTTTCGCCGCCGATCACGCACTCGTTCGGCGTGTTGATGATGAGCAGATACGCCCGCAGCCCCGGCCGCAGCGACGCCGCGATGTCGTCGGGGCTGGCCGCGATCACGCCGCTGAACCAGTTCACGTGTTCGGCGTTCCAGTGTTGGCGTGCCGCGTCGTACGGTGGTGCGAGATCGGAGTTGAACAGCGTGGACCGCTGCATCCGCGTGAACATCTCGTCGCGGCTTCGCCACGCCCGGATGCCGAAGAGCCCCGCCGATTCGCCGAGCGAGAGGCCGATCATCGCGTCCGGCTTCACGCCGAGATGCTGGAGCACATCGCTGACGAGGCTGCCGACCGTGACTTGGCCGAACATCAGGTCTCGCGGCGGAGCACTGTTCGCGGACCCGAACCAGAAATGCTCCGGCGCGAACTGACTGCGGAGCAGCATGCTCTCGGCTTGCTGCCAACGCATGACCGCAGGGAAGCGAGCGGCGAGGTCGCGACCCATGCCGTCGAACTGGTTGCCGGACCCGGGGAACACGAACGCGATCTTCCCGTTCGCACCGGTAGTGGTGAAGGTTCGGCCGAATCCGCTCGCCGGATCGCGGAGGAGCGTGAGCAGTTCTTCGACGGAACCCGCGACGAACGTGGTGGCGAGTTTCTTTCGCGAATCGAGCGGGTGGAGGTGGAGCCATTCACGAGCCCGACGCGCCAGTAGGGGGTGAGCCTCATCCCTTGCTGGCGAGTCGGGCTCGCTTTGCAGAAAACCCCGAAGTTCCTGCAACCCGAAGGCGAGTTCTTCCTTCGTGTCGCCCTCGATCACGAAGATTGCTTCGTTCCAGTCGCCAAGCGGGTGCGATTCCGCGTCCGGCTTCTGGGTTGGCTCCTCCAATGCGAACGCGATGTGAGTGCCGTCCGTTCCACGAGAAGCAATCATGAGGCGGCGCGGGCCTGTCGCCGTGTCGTGCAGCCAGTAATTGTGTGTTTCCGGATGGATCTCGTGGCGGAGCCCCAAACTCGCCGCCGCAAGACACGCCGCGCCGCTCGCGGCACCTGTCTGTCCGATCGAAGAAATGTGCAGTTGCGAGGGTGGTTCGATCCGCGCGTCGTCGCACGCTCGCAACACGGCATCCGGTTCATTGCTTGCTACCCCGACGCCGCGGATCACGGCGTATACGCGGTCGCCGTCGCGCTCGGCGTCGGCGAGCCGCTTCAACACGAAGGCGGCCGCGCCTTCGCCCGGCGTGTCGATGTTGCCGGGGATCACGGTGCGCGGGTCGCCGGTGAGGTCGACGCCGCCGGCGAGCACGCGGTCCAATTCGCCTCGTTGGAGCGCCCGCACCGCGAGTTCGATCGCCCGTGCGGAGGAGGCCTCCTCGCTGCAGACGGTGTGGCTCGGGCCGCCGAAGTGGAACGCCCGCGCGATGCGGCTCGCCGCGATGCTCCCGAGCGCACCCATCACCCGGTTCGCGTTGAGTGCGGGGATGTGATCCGCGTTCTCACCGTTCGCGAGCAGCGACCATCGCAGATAGAAGTTCGTCGTGTTTGGATCGAGGCCCAGGCCGATGAACACGCCAGTGTTCGCGTCGTCGGCTTCAGTGACGGCGCCGGAATCGTCCAAAGCCGCGGCCGCGACCTGCAGCATGAGCAACTGCTGCGGCAGCATCTCCTCGAGTTCCTTCGGCGGGATGCGGAAGCGATCCGTCCGCACGTGCAGGTCTTCGATGAAGAAACCCGGCGGGCACGGCTTCTCCGCGAGCCCCCAGCCGTTCACCTTCGGTTTCGGTTCGGGGGGTGCCCCGAAGATGCGTTCCTGAAACTGCTGTAAATCGGACCACGGCCCGAAATGCGCGGCCATTCCTACGATGGCGATCGGTACGGCCTCCGGTTGCTCGTGCGGCTTGTTTTCCTTTTGGGTGACGGTGACAAGCTTCGGGGCCGCAATCGCGCTCCCGCGTTGCGACGGGGGGGCTTTGGTTGGCGCGGGGATGCCGGTCCACTCTTCGAGGAGAAGATGTGCATTCACGCCGCCGAAGCCGAAGCCACTGACGGCGGCGCGGCGCGGTTGCCGACCGTCGCGTCGCGGCCACTCCTGCGCTTCATTCAACACGGTGAACGGGCCGCCGCGGTATTTGAGCGCCGGGTTCGGTTCGTCGAAGTTCGCCTGCGGCGGTCGCACGCCGTGCTTCATCGCCGCCAGCACTTTGGCCGTGGCCGCCGCTCCGGCCCCGGTAAGAAGATGCCCGACCGTCGATTTCACCGAGCCGATCGCACACTGGCCCGGCGTCCAACCCGATTCGCCCCACAGTTCGCGCAAGCTGTCGTACTCCACGGCATCGCCGACGAGGGTGCCGGTGGCATGGCACTCGATCAGGTCCACGTCGTGCGGCTGCCATCCGGCCTGTTCGTAAGCCGCACGCATGGCGCGCAGTTGGCCCTCCTTCGCCGGTGCGAGCAGGTTGCCGTGCATGTCGTTGGAGAGGCCGATGCCCGCGATCACGCCGAGGATGGTGTCGCCATGCTTGAGCGCGTCCGTGAGCCGCTTCAGCACGAAGATCGCGGCTCCTTCGCCGACCATGAGCCCGTCCGCTTTCGCGTCGAACGGTGAACAGCGGCCCGAAACGGAGAGCGCCCGCAGTTGTGCGAAGCCCATCTGGGTGTAGTGAGAGTCGGAGCCGTTGCACCCGCCGGCGAGCATGGCGTCGGCACGGCCCGCGAGCAGTTCATCGCAGGCGAGCTTGATGGCGTACAGCGAGGATGCACAAGCCGCGTCCAAGGTGAAGGAGCCGCCTCCGAGTTGAAGCGCTTGTGCAAGCAAACCCGCAGGCAATCCCGCAACGAAGCGATTGAGCGGATGCGTCGGACTCGAACCCGCAATCGGGTGTCCGAGCACTTCGCGGCAGATTGCGTTGGACTTCACCGTGGGGAGGCAGATGTTGCCGAGCACGACGCCGACGCGTTCGCGATTCACTTCGCTCGTCCGCGCAGTGCGCCACGCCCGGCTCCCCACGTCCAACACGATGTGGAACAGCGTGTCGAGTTCGTTCACCAGAGACGAATCGATCGCGAGCCCGGTGAGATCCGGGACGAACGGTTCGAGGAAGTAGCCGCGGGTGGAGTAGACAGAATCGGGGTGTGCGATTCGCGGATCGTAATACTCTTTCGCCGGTCGCGGCCAGCGGCCGTCGGGCACTTCCCGCGAGGCATCCGCCCCGCGGGACACTTGCTCCCAGAACCGCCCGGCATCCGCTTCCGCACCGGGCAGCCGCACCGCCTGCCCCACGATCGCGACTCGCTCGTTGAAACTCGCCATTCACTTGATTCTAGACATGCCGCATCCGGATTCTCGCCGAACTCACTTCAGCAGGTCGAGCAACTCGGCGAACCCGGCGAGGACGCGATCCGGGCCGGCGGCCTCGGCGGAATCCATTCCCGCCGCCCCGCCCGGCACCAACCAGCAGGGCACGCCCGCCGCCTTCGCCGTGTTCACGTCGATCGACATGTCGCCGACATAAACGGCTTCGTCCTTCGGAACGCGGAGCCGCCGGAGACATTCGAGCACCATGGCCGGGTCCGGCTTCGCGAGGCCGTCCACATCCTCGGGGCCGAGCACTTCGCGCATCAGGATGTCGTAGCCGAACGCTTTCACCAATTGGCGGGTGAAGCGGACCGCCTTGTTGCTGCACACGGCGAGGACGATCCCGCGGTGATGCAATTCGGGAATCGTCTCCGCGACGCCGGGCATGAGCCGGGTGAGTCGTTCGGCGATCTCGGCGTGGTGCTCGCGGTATCGGCGAACGGCTTCGGCGGGATCGAGCGCGGGCGCGAGTTCGGACATGAGGTGCGGCAGGCCGAAGCCGACGTACCGACGCACGTCGGCTTCGGCGAGCGGCGTAGACGACCGCGGGCGTGGTTGGTGCTGGCCGTGATCGCGGCGAAACTGTCCGCGAGGCGTGCCGTCGAAATCAAAGAGTGCGGCGCGAATCGGCATCACATTCCATCGGAGGCGGTACATCCAGCTTGCGGCAAACGCCAGAGGCCAGTGGTTTCTTGACGGTGCGATGCAGGGGATCATCGCCTTCTCCCCGTTGGCCGGATTGATCAAGGAAGAACCTCCAGTCCGCTTCGCACCATTGCGATACAGGAAACATCCGTGCGACGCAGGTACGCTCGAATTGGCGGCGATTCATGCGCGAACCGCCACGCGCCGGCCTCGTTTGCGGACTTGTTTCTTCGCCTGAAGTTCTTCGGAGTGGACCTCTTCCCACAGTGCGATTGCATCCCGAGCCATCTCGAAGGCCTCCTCCACGGAGTCCGCCTGAGTAAGCACTTCCGGATTCATCGGCATGGTGACGATGTACCCGCCCTCGGCTGCGACCTCGAGCGTCAACACGAGTTCGCCATCCGTCACGTTGTATTTCATCGGCTTGGCCATGTCTTGCGTCTCCATTCGTGCGGGAGTCATACCACTTCCCCGCCCACGTATAATACCACGAGATGGCCGCGACCCTCGATGCACCGCTGACCGCCGAGACCGTGTTCCGGGACCGCGCGGCGCATCACCCGCATCGCTCGCCGCGTGCTCGCCGCCGGCGCCGACGCCGAGGATGGCGAGCGCAAGGCGTGCTTCTCCAGAGCGTTCGCAAACTGGACACGTTCGCGGCAGCGCCCAGTTCACCACTTGGCTGCACCGCGTCACGGTGAACTTGAGGCGCCCGGCTACGTGAAAACGGGCCCAATCCGCCAAAAGCACGAGACGCACGACACCGCGGACGAACTGCTCGGACGGCCCCGGCCAACGGCGCGGTGAAACGCTGGAACACGGGGCCGGACGAGCCCGTGCTCGAGTCCGAACAGACCGCTGCGATCGAAAAGGCCATCGGCAACCTGCCCGGCCCTTTCCGCGACGTTTACGTGCTGGCTGATGTCGAGGGCCTGCCCAACGACGAGATCGCGGGCATGCTGGGCCTCAGCGTTCCCGCCGTGAAGAGCCGCCTGCACCGGGCGCGGCTTCGGATGCGAGACTCCCTCGCCCCGCACTTCGAAGGGGGGATCGCATCATGACCTTCACGTGCGAATCCCTGCGCGAGCATCTTTACGAGCACCACGCGGGCGAACTCGTGGTGGAACTTCGCGAACAGTTCGAATTGCATCTTGTGAAGTGTGCGAACTGCTTGCACCTCGTGGAGTCCTACCGGCATACCGTGACGGTGGTGAAGCGGCTGCCCCGCTGCGGTCTCCCCGCCGGAACGGAGGAGCGGTTGCGGGCCGCCCTCCGCGAACACTTGGCCGAATGACCGGCTCGCAACTCCCAGCCTTGTGAACCCCGTCACGGAATGGACACAATCCCGGTATGACACCGCGTGAACTGATCGGCCCCGGCGGCCCCATCGCCGCCGCGTATCCGAACTTCGAGGCCCGGCCGCAGCAACTCGAAATGGTCGAGGCCGTGGCGTCCGCCTTGGCCAAGAAGCAGCAACTGCTTGTGGAAGCAGGCACCGGTGTCGGCAAATCCTTCGCCTACCTCGTTCCTGCCATCGCCGCCGCCGCGGAGCAGAAACTCAAGATCGTCATATCCACGCACACCATCGGGCTCCAAGAGCAACTCGTCCGCAAGGACATCCCGTTCCTCCAGTCCGCGATGCCGGACTTGGAGTTCGAACCGGTGCTGGTGAAGGGGCGCGGCAATTACATCAGCCTGCGGCGGCTTCGCAGTGCCCAACAGCGTGCACACTCGCTCCTCGACTCGTATCCCGCCGTGCAGCAACTCAACGAGATCGGAAAGTGGTCGCGGCAGACGCGGGACGGCAGCCGCTCCGATCTCCCGATGCAACCGTGGGACAACGTCTGGGACCTCGTGCAGTCGGACAGCGGCAACTGCCTCGGCCGCAAGTGCGAGGACCACAAGAAGTGCTTCTACTTCGCGGCCCGCAGCAAGGTGTTCGGCGCGAACCTGCTCATCGTGAACCACGCCCTCTTCTTCACGGACCTGGCCCTGCGGCGGCTCGGGGCCAGCTTGCTCCCCGAGTACAACGCCGTGATCTTCGACGAGGCTCACACGTTGGAAGACGTGGCGGCCGATCATCTCGGATTGTCGGTCACGCAGGGGAGCGTCGAGTACCTCCTGAACCAATTGCTGAACCCGCGGAGCCAGAAGGGCATTCTCGCGGCACTGGGTGACGGAGATGCCGTGAGCCAGTTGGACATCGCCCGCATGGCGTCGGAGAAGTTCTTCCATTCGGTTCACGAGTGGTTCCGTTCGCAACCGAAGGGCACGGGCCGGGTGCGTCAGAAACACCCCGTTCCGAATTGCCTATCGGAGGAACTCGAGAAACTGGCCACGCGACTCCACACGCTCGCGAAGGACCGCAATTCCGAAGAGGAACGCATTGAACTGACCAGCCGCGGGGACCGGCTCTTCGGCACGGCCGCGGCCGTGAAGGAATGGCTCGGCCAAGAACTGGCCGGGCAGGTGTACTGGGTGGAAGTGCGGCAGGGCCGCCTGCCGCGGGTGCAGTTGGCGAGCGCGCCCATCGATGTCGGCCCCGCGCTCAAGGTTCAACTCTACGAACGAATCCCGACGGTGATCCTCACCAGTGCCACGCTCTCGGCCGGCGGCAAACGGGGCTTCGAACACTTCCAAAAGCGTCTCGGGCTGGACGACGCCAAGACGCGACAACTCGGCAGCCCCTTCGACTACCAGACGCAGGCGGAACTGCACCTGTTCCGCAACATGCCCGACCCCTCGAACCAGTCCGCGGCGTACGAGGAGCAGGTGCTGGCCAAGATTCCCGAGTACGTGGAACGCACCGAGGGCCGGGCGTTCGTGCTCTTCACCAGCTATTCGTTCCTGTCCCGCGCCGCGGACCGGCTCGGCCCGTGGTTCAACCAACACGGGTACACGCTGCTGGCCCAAGGGAGCGGTGCACCGGCGAATCAGTTGCTGGAACGGTTCCGCGAGTCGCCGCGGGCTGTGCTCTTCGGCGTGGACAGTTTCTGGCAGGGTGTCGATGTGCGCGGTGAAGCCTTGAGCAACGTCATCATCACGAAACTGCCGTTCGCGGTACCGGACCGCCCGCTCACGGAGGCCCGCTTGGAGAAGATCGCGGCGGACGGCGGCAATCCGTTCGTCGAGT
The DNA here is from genome assembly GCA_046350135.1 of Gemmataceae bacterium. Lineage (GTDB taxonomy): Bacteria > Planctomycetota > Planctomycetia > Gemmatales > Gemmataceae > Urbifossiella. Next base: position 8,732 of record JAXMBB010000028.1, on the reverse strand, counting down.
ACCAGGTGCCGCAGGCTGCGATCAAATTGAAGCAGGGCTTCGGCCGCCTGATCCGCACCGCGACCGACCACGGGATTGTGGTGCTCTTCGACCCGCGGGTGCTCACCAAGCAATACGGGCAGACGTTTCTCGACGCGCTTCCGGACTGCAAGCGGTTCATCGACGGCGAAGAGGTGGAAACTCGCCGACGCCGCGCGGCCGTGTGAGCCCGATCAACGCGGTGCTTCCACCCGCCTCAGCTTCGTGCCGTTGCGGATGAAGTCGCCGTCACCGGGCGAAAGCGACGGCGGACCGCTCTTCCAGGCCGGGCCCGCGCACCCTTGGTTCGAACCCTCGTCGAACAGCTTCTGCATCCGCTCGCGGTTGAAGTCCACCGAATTCTCCAGCGTGGGGAACTCGGCGGGCAGCGACGTGAGGTGGAATTTCATCCCGGCGGCACGGGCCTGACCGTACAGGTTCGAGGCGTCCGCCCGGCAGTACGCATAGATCAGCGACGTGGCCGAGGCGCCGAGCACCGGCAGGATCTTCGACCGCACCGGTGCCGCGTCCGGGTACAGTTTTCCGGCCACCACCGCATACATGTTCGCGGGTTCGTTCTTGTCGGCGTGCGCGAACACATGCGACGGCATGAAGATCTGCGCCGCGGCGCCGCCGTCCGCATGGAGTTCCGTGACGCGTCGGCCGTCCACCTCCAGCTCGAACTTCACGGGTGGGAGCATGCCGGGCACCGCGCACGAGGCCAGCAGCACGTCGCGGAACAAGCGGCACGCCTCCTGCGACGGCCGACACGCGATCGCACCCATGTCCCACACGGTGAGCCGCCGCGTGTCCAAGTTCGTGGTGCCGACGTAGAGCCGCCGCCCCTTCTTGTGCTCGGCCGCGATCATTTCCATCAACGCGGGCGTGACTTGCGAATCGAGCAATTGCTTCAACGGGGCGGAAGTGGCCACGGCATCCCGGAACGGAATCAGCAGCCACGACCGGATTCGGAAAATATCCGCTGGCTGAACGCCGGTGTAGAGACGGCCGAGGCGGCTGTCGTACTCCGGGCCGAGGAACGCGTACGGGGCGATGAGCGACCCGGTGCTGATCCCGGTCACCACATCGAACTCCGGCCGCGTTCCGGCCTGCGTCCATCCGTTCATGAATCCCGCGGAGTACGCACCGTAAGCTCCTCCGCCGGAGAATGCGACGATATGCTTCGGCCGCCGCATCGGGCAGGAACTCGCGGCCGGATCATACGGGCCGACATCCGGAAGCCGGGTCATTTCCGCGGCGGGCGGTGCAGCGAGCGGATCGCAAGGGTCGTCCGCCGGGGCGAGCAGGGCGGGAGTGGGCGGTGTGAACGGGACGGGGCGCTTCGGCGGCAGGCACCCGGCGAAGAGCAGTGCGGCGAACGCGACCGCGTGAACAGCGTGGAATCGTCCCGGAAGCATGAAACGGGCGTACCCGCCGGGAAATGAGCTGTCAACGCCGGGGTGGCAGGAATTCGACGTAACTCAGTTTTCCCATATTTCCCATGCTTCGCATATTTCCTGAATATGCAACAACTTCCGTGACGGCTATTGTATCCGCGAGCGGGCACTTCGGCCAATTCTGTCCAATTAGATGGGGTGGGATTGTGCCGGATTATCCATTTTTAACGCCTACTTTGCTTGAACACCTGTCGGAAGTGTCTACAAACTCACCTCTCGCCCACCCGCCTGGCCCAACAGGCACGCCCGCGGCAGCGGTTGCTGCGGCTCGCCCTGTGAAAGCTCCACGGAGGAATGCTTGATGTTCAGCACGTTCGCCACCCTCGCCCTGCTGGCCTCCGGCGCGACGGAGACCCCGTCGTTCCAGACCGACTACACGAAGGCCCTCCAGACGGCCGCCGCCCAGCAGAAGCCCGTCGCCGTGTTCATCGGGAAGGGTGCCGCCGGGTACGCCAAGCTCGTGGGCGGGGCCATCCCGGCCGACGCGAACCAGCTTCTGGCGAAGAACTACGTCTGCGTTTACGTGAACACCGACACCGAGGCGGGGAAGACCCTCGCGAGCCAGTTCGACATCAGCAAGGGGCTGGTGATCAGCGGCAAGGGCGGCGATGTGCAAGCCCTCCGCTACTCGGGCTCGGTGACCCCGCTCGAATTGACCGGCTACCTCGGCAAGTACCGCAACGCCTCGGCCGTGACCACGACCGAGACCGCGGCTGAACCGGCGGCCGCCCCCGCCGCCGCGACCACCAGCAGCTGCGCCAACGGCCAGTGCGGTTCGTCGGTTTCGTCTTCTTCCAGCGGTTGCGCCAGCGGCAACTGCCCGGGCACGACCACCCGGAGCTTCGGCTTCCGCCGTCGCTAAGAAACACGCGAACCCGCAAGCGGCACACATGCCGCTTGCGGGTTCGTCGTTTGATCACCCACTCTCAGCGATCGATCTCTCCCATCACCACATCGATGCTGCCGACGATGGCAGGCACGTCCGCGATAAGGCAATTGCGGCACAATTCGTGGACCACGCTGAGATTGCAGAAGCAACTGGAGCGGGCCCGCAACCGCAGCGGCACGTTCTCTTTCGTGGCGCGGCCGGCGACGTAGAAGCCCATCTGTCCGCGCGGGCACTCGGTTTCCACGTAGCACTCGCCGGCCGGCAGGTGACGCGGCGGCTCCACGCGGTGCGAGTACTTCGTCCGCATCAGTTCGGCGAGCTTCGCGGCGGCCGGACCCTTCGGGTCCTTCGTGGCTTCGGGTTCGAGTTCGGCCTTGGCCTTCTCCCCTTCCGCGTGGATCGCTTCGTACTTCTCCATCGCCTGCTCGACGATGCGGATCGCCTGCACCACTTCAAGCATGCGGACGTAGAAGCGGTGCCAGCAGTCGCCGATCACGGCCCCCGGCGGAGCGGTGTCGAAGGGAGGCATCACCACGTCGAACTGATAGTTCTCGTAGCCGGAGTAGGGCTCGGTCTTGCGGAGGTCCCACTCGGCGTCGCCTTTCGTGCGATCGAGTGAGCCGCGGAGCACGGGGCCGGTGCAGCCGTAGTTCAGGGCCATTTCCTTCGAAAGGATGCCGATGCCCGCGGTCCGCTTCACAAAGATGTGGTTGTTCGTCAGCAGTGCGTGATATTCGGGAATACGCGGCTTGAAGTACTCGATGAAGTTGCGACAGCGTTGGATCCAACCGGGCGGCAGGTCGTCGTGGGCGCCGCCAATCGTGAGGAAGCTGTACGTGAGTCGGGCGCCGCACACGTCTTCGAACATGTCCAGGATGTGCTCGCGTTCGCGGAAGGCGTAGAGGAACGGGCTGAAGCTGCCGAGGTCCAGCCCGTACGCCCCCATGCCGACGAGGTGCGATGCGATGCGGTTCATCTCGCCGATCAGCACGCGGATGATCTTCGCCTTTTCGGGAATCTGCAGTCCGGCGAGCTTCTCGATGGCCAGCGAGTAGCCCATGTTCATGTTCATCGCCGCGAGGTAGTCCATCCGATCCGTGTAAGGGATGAACTGGATGGGCGTGACGTTCTCGCCGATCTTCTCCGCGCAGCGGTGCAGGTAGCCGAGGTGCGGCGTGACTTCGGAGATGATTTCGCCGTCGGTGCGGAGCACGAGCCGGAGCACGCCGTGCGTGCTCGGGTGCTGCGGGCCCATGTTCACGAGCATTTCGTCCGTGCGGACGTCGAACTCGACGACGGTGGGATCGGGTTGTTCGGGTGGCATGGAGAAGATTGTAGGACGCCGGACACGCGAGCCGCAACGAACGAGATCGCAGGATCTTTTTTGAAAGTTTCACATTCGCTTCGGCCGGGCAGGGGTTATGATCGGGCCGCACCTCGGAGGCGGCCCATGCCGGTGAGCGAGTCCGACGCCTTGATCAAGCGCAAGATCGTCGCGTACCTCGAGAGCACGCCGTTCGAGCGGGCCATCGAGCAGACCGAGTTCTGGGCTTTGTTGGAACTCGATTCGCAGTCGCCGGAGCCGATGTTCCCGCCGTCCGCACTTGAAGGGTTCCGCGAGGCGCGGGAGGTGCGGAAAGTCAAACGCAGCCAGCCCGCCGCCTCCGCGTTCTTCAGCAACAAGAGCGTGCTCATCGTGCCCGGTTTCATGGGCAGCCAACTCTACGACGACGGCGAGAACGGTTTGATCTGGATCGATCCGAAGGTGTACGTCACGCCGAGCCAGCTTTCGTCGCTTCGCTTGAAACCGTATGCGGCCGGTTCGCCGGACGACGATGCAACACCGGGTGCGAATGTCCACGAACACGGTGCCGTGCCCGTGGTGTACGCCGGGTTGAAGTACTACCTCGAGACCGGTCGCTGCGAAGTCCGGACCGCGGCCTTCGACTGGCGCAAGAACATCGAGGAAACCGCGGCGTTGCTCGTGGATGAGATCCGCAGTTTCGCCAACGAACATCCGAAACGGCCGTTCTTTCTTATCGCCCACTCGCAGGGCAGCCTCGTGGCCCGGCGGGCATTGCAGCTTCTGGGCAAGGAGGATGCCCGTCGCCTCGTGAACCGCTTGATCCTGCTCGGCCCCGCGAGCTACGGCACGTTCTCCGCCGCGCTGGCGATCGCCGGCACCCACGAAAGCATCGAGAGCCTTTCGCACTTCGGCCTGCGCTGGCCCGCGGACCTGAACGACGTGCTGCAATCCATGTCCGCCTTGTATCAGATGGTGCCATGGAAACCCGGCACCACGGACATGAACACGGATCAGATGGCGGACGCGCACTTCTGGAAGGATTCGGGCGTGGACGCGGCCCGGCTCGCGAAGTTCTTCCGCTGGGCGGAATCGATCGACACCGCGTTCTTCAACGACCGCACGTCCATCATCCTCGGCGACCAGAAGACGGTTTCCGCCGTGGCGTTCGTGAACAAGAAACTGGTGCCGACGGCGTACGGCCCTGGTGACGGCACGGTGCTGGACAAGTGCGCGGTGGTGGACGGCGTCACGGACGTGGCCCGCGCCGCCGGTTCCTCGCACATGACGCTACCGCTTTACCGCAACGTGATGCAGTCCGTGTGGAAGGTGATCAACGCGAACATCAATGTGATGCCGCTGCGGCCGCTCTCCATGGCGGCGTCGAAAGAGATTGCGACGCTGCCCGATGCGGGCGATTTGTTTCAACTCGCGGGCGTCCGGAGGGTGGAAGCCGCTCCGAAAACCGCAGCGCGGGCCCTGCAAGCACCCGTCGCCGCGAGCCCCATTCAGCACGTGCTGGTCGATTGGGACAAGTCCCCGCCGCCGCCGCGGCATCGCCGTCTCCGCGTGTTCTCGTTCGATCCGTTGCTCGCGAACGATCCGGACTCGCTCGGCATGGAGTCCATCGTGCTGAAGCTGGATTGGGATCCGGAATCGGCGGACGGTGCGAAGCTGCAACCCGGCCCGGTCGGCGAGTACCTCGAAGTGGTCGATTACGACCCGGCGAGCAAGTGCTTTTACGCGCCGATCGATTTGAACCATCCGAACCTGCTGGCACAGGACGGACTGCCGCTGAGCGAGACCGACCCGCAGTTCCACCAGCAGATGGTGTACGCGGTGGCGATGCAGACCATCTCCATCTTCGAGCGTGCTCTCGGCCGCGTCGTGCAATGGGCCCCGCGCATCGTGCGGAACGAGAAAGGGGAGGTGGTGAAGGACGCGGAGTACGTCCGCCGGCTGCGCATCTACCCGCACGCCATGCGCGAGCCGAACGCTTACTACGACCCGACGCGAAAGTCCGTGCTCTTCGGATACTTTCCGTCGCAGACGGTCACGGGCAGTTCCGTGCTGCCGCGCGGCATCGTGTTCACGTGCCTCTCATATGACGTGGTCGCTCACGAAGTGACGCACGCGCTCTTGGATGGCATCCACGGCCGATTGCTGGAGCCGAGCAACCAAGATGTGCTGGCGTTTCACGAGGCTTTCGCGGACATCGTCGCCCTGTTCCAGCATTTCTCACATCCCGAAGTGCTGCGGCGGCAAGTGGCCAAGGTCGCGGGCAATCTTCAGAACCAGTCCCTGCTCGGAGACCTCGCCCAGCAATTCGGCGAAGCGATGGGCATGCACGGCTCGCTCCGCAAATACCTCGGCAAGCGCGGCGACGACGGCAAAGGGAAGTGGACGCCGATCGAGCCGGACCCGACTCTGCTCGATCGCACGAACGAACCGCACGACCGCGGCGCGATCCTCGTGGCCGCGATGTTCACTGCGTTCCTCACCATCTATCGCAACCGCACGCGCGATCTGCTCCGCATCGCCTCCGGCGGCAGCGGCATCGTCGCCCCCGGCGACCTGCACCCGGACTTGGTGGATCGCTTGGCCGAGGAGGCGGCCAAGGCGTCCCGGCATTTGCTCACCATCGCCATCCGCGCGCTGGATTACATTCCGCCGGTGGATCTCAACTTCGGGGATTACCTGCGGGCGCTCGTCACCAGCGATTACGACCTCGTGCCCGGCGACCACCAGTTGTATCGCGTGTCGATTCTGGACGCCTTCCGCCAGTGGGGTATCTACCCGCGCAGCGTGAAGAACCTTTCGGTCGGCAGCCTCATCTGGAATCCGCCGGAGAACGCGTCGTTGAAGCTTGACATGACCTTCTTCCGCGACATCCTCGGACTCGGCAACGGCACGCTGAATCTCGACCGCGCCACCATGTACCAGATGCAGCGCAAAGTGCATGCTCAACTGCACGGTTGGATGAAGATGCAGTTCGCGGAGAACCCCGGCCTCGCGCAGGAATGGGGCTTGGATGTCTCTGCCGCAGCCCCGCTCACCATCGAACGCGACATGGACGGCATGCCGAAGTTCCAGGTGCACTCGGTGCGTCGCTGCCGCCGCATCGGGCCGGATGAACAGGAACGCGTGGACATCCTCGTCTCGGTGATGCAGAAGCGGGCCGGCTGGTTGAATGAGGCCGATCAGAAGTGCGCGGATGCCGGCACGCCGCCCGCCGGCCGGAATCCGGACTTCCTCTTCCGCAGCGGAGCCACGTTGATCATCGACCCGCGGGCCGGCCGCATCCGCTACGCGATCCGCAAGTCGATGAACGAGACGCGACTCGCCGCCCGCCGGGCGTTCGAGTCCCACGCCGGCGGCAACCTCGGCCTCCGTGGCAACTACTTTGCGAAGTCCGTCAACCCGTTCCCGTTCCTGCACGCGACGGAAGAGTGAGGAAACGCGAGTATGGCCAAGTCGAAGAAGAAGACGAAGGACCGCCAAGTCCACGTCCGCATGTACTGCCAAGGGCTCGGCGATTGCTTCCTGCTGCGCTTCGAGACGGGCAAGGACGAGTTCTTCCACATGCTCATCGATTGCGGCATCTACAAGGCCAGCCCCGATGCCGGCGACATCATGCGGGCCATCGTGGACGACATTGCCAAGACCACGGACGGCCGACTCGACGTGCTCGTGAACACGCATGAACACTGGGATCACATTTCAGGCTTCTCGCAAGCGTTGAACAAGTTCGGCGAGATGACGATCGGCGAAACGTGGCTCGCCTGGACGGAGAATCCGAAGGACGCGATGGCCCGCGACCTCCGCAAGAAGTACGAGGGAGCCAAGGCGAAACTCGTCGGCCTGATGGCGAGCGCCCAAGCGAACGCCGGCGCGGCAGGATCCGCGGCACTGGACGAAGCCTACACCGTGATGGGCTTCTTCGGCGTGGACAAGTCCTCGGATGAAAGCGACGCCTACGCGGACATCAAGAAGCTGATGGAGTCGAAGAATCCCCGTTACTTCGACCCCGGCGCGGTGGAGCAACTCGGCGACACGGGCGTGAAGGCGTTCATTCTCGGCCCGCCGCGATCCGAAGCCGCACTCCGCAAGACCGAAATGAAGAAGGGAGAAGGCTACGACAAGCAACCCTTCGCGTTCTTCGATTCGGTCGAGGCCTCGCTCGGTGCCGTAACCTTTGCCTTGGACGGCGCCACCGATTCGGAGCGTGCCTTCCGGCCGTTCGATTCCCGCAGCGAGATCCCGATCGAGGTCGCGAAGCAGTCCGAGTTCTTTCAATCGCTCTACGGCTTCGAGCCGGACCACGCCGAGCACTTCCGCTCGATCGACGACTTGGCCTACGGCACGCTCGGCCACCTCGCCCTCCGCATGGACAACTACACGAACAACACAAGTCTCGTGATCGCTCTCCAACTTCCGTCCGGCGAGGTGCTGCTGTTCCCGGGCGACGCCCAAGGCGGGAATTGGCGGTCGTGGGCGGACTTGGAGAAGCCGCTGACCTTCGACGAGGAGCGAACCGACTCGCACAAGTTGCTCGCGGCCACAGTGCTGTACAAAGTCGGGCACCACGGCAGCCACAACGCCACGCCGAAGACATTCGGCCTCGACCTGATGACGCATCCCGATCTGAGGGCTTTGGTTCCGGTCGATCATGAAGTGGCGACGTCGGCCCGTTACGGCGAGATGCCGTTGAAATCGATCCTCGACGATCTACAGGTCAAAACGGCCGGAGCCGTGTTTCGTGCGGATGGATCCGCGGACGGGCTGCCGAAAGGCGTGTTTTCGTTCTCGAAGACGATGTTGAAAATCAAAACGACAAAGGACGGCGAGTATTTTTCGCGGCCGATGTGGGTGGAGACGTCGTTCGATCTCGATTGATTGAAATGAGTTGCGACAGCACATCGAAATCGCCCCGGACCGGGGGCGAAAGAAAATCATCCTGCGCGGTGGCCAAGCCGATAGACAGGCCTACTATGTGTGTACCGACCGAGCGGTGCTGATTGCCGCCCGGTCGCGATCTTTGACAACGTGGTGATGCGAGTAGCAT
>JAXMBB010000027.1:0-75923 GCA_046350135.1 Gemmataceae bacterium | reverse complement strand
GGGGGGCGCCCGGGGGGGCGCACCCCCCCCGCTCGGCTGAATCAGCGACTTCTCGTACGCCAGCCACACGAGTTGCGGGATGACGGGATCCTTGGCGTCTTCCTTGTGCGACATCAACGCGCGAAGCAGTGGCGTCACGTCGTCTTTGTCGGCGAGGCGAATTGCGGCGGAAGCGAGTTCACGTCGAATGGTTGGTGAATCGTCTGTGCGAGCGAGTTCGGTTAGAACGGGAAGCACCGCGGGCCGAAACTTGAATGGTTCAGACCAGACCCGTGGAATCCAGGTCCGCAGAGCTGGATTCTTCTGACCCAAGTGAGCCTTTTGCAGGAATTCTAGGATCTTCTCGTCGGGTAAGTCGACGGAATATTGGTATCGGTATTGCGCGACCCAATACTTTGCCAGTTCCCCCTTTGTAGTCCACCCGCTGGTGATAATCGAAATATCGTTTTCACCCTCATCGGGCAGTTTGTGGGATTGTAAGGCCAAGCGAGAAGCGGTACGGGAGATGTACGGGTTGGGGTCTCCGATCAAGGCGAAAAGTTCTTTCGCGTTCTTCGCCCCCAAGTCTTCCGCCTTCTTTGACTGCGTGCCCTTCAACTGAATCCTGTACACGCGGCCGCGTTCGTAGTCCCAGAGGTCCGCTTGCGTCTGGTGGCACGGGTTCTGGTCGTGCCAGTCGATGAGGTAGATGTCGCCGTTCGGGCCCCACTTCATGTTGATTGGGCGGAAGTTCTTGTCGCCGCTCACGAGGAAGTCGTCACCGCGACTCGCGGTGTAGGTGCTGCCGTTCGGCTTCAGGATGTTCTGCTTCACGCTGCAGCCGTGGATGCTGCCGAAGATCACGCTGTTGCGGAAGCGCTCGGGCATGTGCGGCACGTCCAGCGAGATGAGCCCGGCGTGCGCCCAGCCGCTCTCCTTGTGGAACGTGTGGTCGCAGATTTCGTTCAGGTAGCTGTAGACGTGCGGGTTGAAGCTCGCCCCGGCCTGCCGCTTGTAAATGCCGCCGGGCACGATGTGGTACAGGTGCGGGATCACGCAGCACGCGAGGATGAACTGGCCGTCCGTGTTGCGCCAATCCATGCCCCACGGGTTGGACGTGCCTTCGGCGAAGATCTCGAACGTCTTCTTCACGGGGTGGTAGCGCCAGATGCCGCCGTTGATGCGGGCTTCGGGACCGTCAAGCTGAAGACCTAACCCCCCGGCCCCCTTCCCTAAGAGGGAAGGGGGAGCAGACCCCTTCGGGGTCTGTTTTGGCTCCCCCTCTCCGTTGCGGGGAGGGGGTTGGGGGGAGGGGTTTGGTCCTCGCACCGCGGAGTTGGTGAAGATGCCGTGCAGCCCGTACAGCCAGCCGTCCGGACCCCATTGGAACGTGTTCAGCGTCTCGTGCGTGTCTTCGCTGCCGAAGCCCTTCAGGAGCACGTCGATCTTGCCCGGCTTGTCGTTCTTGTTCTCGATGAACCAGAGGTACGGCGGGGCGCCGACGAAGACGCCGCCGTGACCGACTTCGATGCCGCTCGCCAAGTCGAACGCACCGAGCCCGGCCTTCGCACGTTCGGGCGTGACCGGGAAGTCCTTCCCTTCCGCGAACACGGTGCGTTTGTCGCACTTCCCGTCGCCGTCCGTGTCTTCGAGGATCACGATGCGGTCACGCGGGGCTTTGCCCTTCGGCGTGCGTTTCGGGTACTCGAAGCACTCGATGCACCACACGCGGCCCTTCTCGTCGATGGTGAACGCGATCGGGTTCACCAGGTCCGGCTCGCCGGCGAAGAGCTTCACTTCGAACTCGGGCGCCACCTTGAACTTCGCCACCGTTTCATCCGGCTTCAGGTACGGCTGCCCAGAGCCCTTGCGGTTATCGAAGCCGAACTCCTTCTGCGCGAGGCCGGTGGACGCGGAAAGAAGGATGATCGCGAAAGCGAGCCGATGCATGAGCAGCCTCGGGGAAAGGAATCAACGGGCGCGCAGGGCTTCCCGGTATCTTACGGCGAGCGGGCGGCCTGGATGCACGGCCGCGGACCCGGTGTATTCCGCATACGAATTCAGTGCCAATTCGAAGTCCCGTTCCGCTTCGCGAATCGCGCCGCGTTCCGAATGCAGCAGGCCGCCAAGGGCGTGGAGGTCGCCGCGGACGGACGAGAGGAACCGCGTCTGGTTCAGGTTCGCGGCCCACGTGTCGCGGTCGATTCGGGCGGCGAAGCGGTTGATCGGCGTGGCCGCCCCGAGATCGCCGACGATCGTGCGGAGGAACACGCCGCGGACGTTCGGCATCGCGAGGGACTGCACATTGAGCATCTGTTGCTGCAGGCGTTCGAGCGCGATCCGGGCGTGATCGTAGCGTCCGGCCGCGGCGCACTGGCAGAGATCGAACCAATCGTACGCCGGCATCGCGTACCGCCACGGGCGGCCGTCCTTCACTCCGCCGGGGAGCGTGAAGAGATCCAGCGCTCCGGGCCGCGACTTGATCTCTTCGCGGTCCAAGAGCACCCGGGCCTCCGTGAGCCGGCCCGATTGCAGGAGCAAATCGAGCAGGAAGCGGATGCCCTCCACGCCGTAGAGATCGGGGTGCGACTTCACCAGGGAATCGAGTGCGACCGCACCGAGGCCAAGTTCGCGGGCAATGCGGGAACGCTGTAACGGATTGCCGGCCAAGTCAAAGGTGTTCACGCGGAACCGGAACTCGGCTTCGAACACGGCTTCTTCCAGCTTCTCGATCGCCTCCTGCAACGCGGGGTTCTTCTCCTTCATGAGCCGCACCTGCTCGCGGCGGTGCAGCAGTGCGAGGTCGATCATGCCGCGTTCACCGTACGCGGCGGCGAGCAGTTCGTGCGCTGCGGCGTTATCCGGATTCGCGATGACGGCCTCGTGAAGCGCGCCGATCGTTTGCACATGCCGCAGATACTTGATGAGTGTGAACTCGGCCGTGGTGGCGGCCTCCCACGAGGAACGGCCTTGGAACAGGTAGGCGCGGGCAACCGCGATCCAGACATCATCCCCGCGCGGCTCGATGGCCAGACTCGTACGCGCGGAACGGATCGCGAGAAGGGGCAACGCCGGGGATCGCTCCGGCCCCTTGGCTTGTTCGAACATCTTGAGAAGGGTCGGTGCCGCATCGCCTTCCCACGTGCGTCGCGGCGCACGGTACGCGGCGAGGTTCCACCACTCGGGCGGTTCGTTGAGAAACGGGGGACCGGCCTCCGGTGCAGCGGGGAGTTCGGAGTTGAACGCGAGCCGATCCGGATCGAAGGCGGGCCGCGTAGCATCGACGCCCCGCAGGATCTGGGAGCCATGCACTTCGAAGAAGTCGTATCCTCCCCGGGGTTCGAGAGCGGCTCGATCCGAGGCCGAGGACAGAGTCCAAGCCGGGGCCATGAACGCGACATCCTCGACGCGATCATTCGTGAGGTTCAATCGCGAGTCGGGCCCGGTCCGGGTTCCCGGCGCGAACCACGCAATGTAATGGGCCGCATCCGGCTGCGAATTGCGCAACCCCGCCAAGCGGAGTTCGCGGATGCGTTCCGCCGCACGCACCATTGACGGATCCGGCACGACATCCCACGCCAAGGCGCGGTCGCGGGCACCCCACGACTGCAGCCAACCGGGCCACGCGATCACAATGAGGAACCCCGCGGCAAGCGACACGATCCTCCGATCGGATCTCGGCGCGAGCCGCGCGAAGTTCATCGCAAGCATCGGCCCGGCGACCACCGCGAAGAACGGCACCAACCGCGACTGCCAGCAGGCGAGGGCCGCGAGCGGCAGCCACACGGCGAGCCATCTGCGATTCAACAGCAACGAGAGTCCGCTTAGCCCGAGCAGCACGGGGAACGACCACGACGCGATGCCGGTGAGTTTCCACGGGCTCGCGAAGAACCCGGCGAAGCGTGAATCCTCTGGCATCGAACTGATCCACACTGCCGGTTGGAGTTCGGGCGGCAGCGCGAACGCGCGAAGATGGTGCGGGTTCAGCACACACGCGGCGATGCACAACAACGCAAGCTGCCATCCGAGCGGGGGGCGTAAGCCCCCCGTGTTTCCCGGCTACACGGGGGGCTTACGCCCCCCGCTCGGTTGGAACAAGACGCACACCAGCGCCATTCCCAATCCCAAGATGAACCACGCATCAACGTTCACCCACGCCGCGAGCAACAGCGGCACCCAGCGCACGGCACCGGCGTTCAACAGGTGGAAGCACAACGCCAGGAACAACAACGAGACGCACTGCGGTTGCACGAGCAACCGCGGGCTCATCGCGAGAATCGCCAGCAGCGTGCTGCCGCACGCCAGCCACACCGGCGCACCGGACCGCAATCCGATCCGCACCAAGATGCCGGCGAGCAGCGCGACACCGGTCGCCTTCAAGGCCACGAGCGCGGCCCCGCCGAGATACTGGAACACTTCATACGCCGCGAGATCGAACAGCCACGCGTGGTTCACCCAACGCTTGCCCGCGGTGAGATACGAAAACGGATCGACTCCGATGGAGTAATCCCCTGCCGCGATCAAGCGGCCGGTCGCGAGGTGCAACCAGAGATCGGAGTTGGTCGCGGCGAACGAAGCCGCCAAGAACGCGAACGCGATCGTCGCCGCCACGAGCAGGGAGTCTGTGCGGGATTTCACGCCTTCCACACGGCCACCTGTCCGGTCTTCAGCGATTGATTCGCGAGATGTGCCGCGGCCGCGGAACTCACGCCGACCTCCGCCGGGCAACTCGGCTTCTTCCGCACCCGAACCGCCTCCACCCAGTTCATCAGGTGCAGGAGTTCGCCATCGGGCTTGTCGTAGAAATCGAGCCCCTTCCGCGGATCGGTGCCCAGCACGAGCGAACTCGGCTCCAGCTTCTTGTCGCGGTCCGGAATCACTTCATACCGGCCGCGATCGAGATACAGCGTGCCCTCGCTGCCCATGAACTCGACCATCGAGCCGTTCCGATTGCTGCTGAACGTGCCCTCGAAGTAAACCTGCACGTTCTTGTCCGGGTAGCGGAGCAACGTCTGCACCGTATCCGGCGTCTCCCACACATCCTTCGCGGAATAGAAGTCGCCGATGCTCATCGCGGATTGCGGGTGATCCAAGTCGAGGAACCAGTGAACGACATCGATCCAGTGCACCATCAGATCGGTGAAGATGCCGCCGCCGAAGTCCCAGAACCAGCGCCACTGGCGGAAGCGGTAGCCATCGAACGCTTGTTCCTTCGCACCGCCGAGGAACCGCTTCCAGTCCACGGTCTTCGCGTCGATCGTGTCCTTGAAGCGTTGGGCGCGGGCCGCGTTGCGGTTCCACGTGCAGTGAACCTTGTGAACGGTGCCGATGTGCCCGGCCTTCACGAGTTTGTACGCCTTGGCGATGTGCGTCATGCTCCGCTGCTGCGTGCCGACCTGCACCACGCGCTTGTGCTTGTTCTGAGCCTCGATCACGGCTTGGCCTTCGCTCAAATCGTGCGTCAGCGGTTTCTCGACGTACACGTCCTTGCCGGCGGCGCAGGCCGCGATCGTGAGCGGCACGTGCCAGTGGTCCGGCGCGCCGATCAGCACCGCATCCACATCCTTGCGGGCGAGCAGTTCCTCGTAGTTCTTGGTTGCGAAGCCGTCCTTGTCCGCGAGCTTCTTGCCCTCGGCGAGGTTCGCATCCCACACATCGCACACGGCCGTGATTTGAACATTGGGCAGATTCGGAAACGACTTCGCGAGATGGCGGCAGCGGCCGCCGACGCCAATGAGCCCGACGCGGAGCGTGTCGTTGGCCTTGAACCCGCGGGAGGATTCAACGGCGAGCGCGGCCGCGCTCGCGGCAAGAAACTCACGACGATCCATGGGAGAGACTCCTGCGAGAAGGAGTTGCACGGTTGTTATACGTCGTCACTTCTTCTTCATGAACGGCTTCAACTCCAGCTTCTTCACCGATTGCAAATAGTCGAGCGTCTTGGCGGAGCGTTCGCCGCCCATTTGCGCGTGCACGTGCAGGTTGAAGAAGCCGTGCGGGCCGGGGGCGTCGATCAGGTTCGGCTGAAGCGTGAGGAACGCCTTCACCACGTCCGTGAGGCCCATCGCCGCGGCGCAGAAGATGTCGATGCGGGCGCCTTTCTCGAGCAGGAACTCGATGATGTCATGGCGGCCCATGTGCGACGCGGCATTCAATCCGGACTCCCAGTCGCCGCCGCCCCAGTCCATCGTCGCGTTCAGGAGGCCGGGCTCGCGCGCGAGCAACTTCTTCACCATCGGCAGATCCATGTGGGAGAAGACCACGAAGTCCTGCACCATCAGCTTGTTGATCTGCGGCTTCTTCCACGACGGATTGAACTGCGGCGCGGGATAGTCCCGCTCGAAGGGCGCTTCGGTGCGCAGCGCGTGCGGCGCGGGAGCCACCTCGGCCGCTTCGAGCTTGGTCGAGGTGCCGAGCACGAACCCCGCGCTCAACGTGGTGAACGACCGCCGCGTGATCTCGGACATGGTTTTCTCCCGTAGGGCGGGTCGAGCGTCGGCTTTCGACGCGAGCCCCGCCGTGAACCTTAAGCGAACTCCGGCGGGGCTCGCAAAGCCTCGACCCGCCCTACGAAATCACTCGCTTCCGACGATTCGCAAGTCCGCGCGCTTGGCTTCGTACGTCTCGTTGAACGCGAGCACGTCCGGGTCCGGGGCCACGCCCTCGGCCTCGCACGCCTGCGAGTAGATCGTCGGCCACCAGTTCTCGTGCTGCGTCAGGCCCTGCTCTTTCACCGTGCTCCAGTTGCTGAGCACCTTCGACCATGCCGCGTCGCCGTAGTCGAGGGCCTCCTTCAGGCTCGCGAACTCGGGCACGTACCACTGCCGGCCGATCTGCGAGTGCAGCACTTCGTCCGCCCAGTCGAAGTCCTGGATGGTCGCCATCAGCGGCAGGCCGGACTCCTGCGCCACTTCGAACTCGTAGCGCTTGCCGGTCTTCGGCATCAGCCCTTGTTCGATGAAGTAGAGCACGCCGTGGCGTTCCATCGGCGTGCACTCGGTGTTCAGCCGGTAGCTCCAGTTGAAGGTGATCTTCGCCTGCGTCCAATCCACGCCGAGGGCGGTGAAGCCGACTTCGCCCATCATGGCGTGGCGGGCTTCGTCCCAGAGTTGCCGGGACATGTCGCGGTACCAGCCCCACGGCTTGCCGGGCGTCTGCGTGATGATCGAGGACATCATCTCGGGGACGTCGATTTCGCGGAGCCGCTTGTAGAGCATCATGAGGGCCTTGGCCCGGGCCGGCTTCGTTTCGTCGTAGAGGAACGCCTCGGCATTCACGCCCTGGTTCCACGGATCGGTGAAGCGTTCATCGCGCTTCGGGACGGGATCGTAGGTGTAAGGTGTCGCGGAGTATCGACGAGGCAAAGAGCCGGAAGCGTCAGCGACGGGAGCATTGCCCGCCAAGCCGCCTGCGGCGTTCACCAAGTCGATGAGGGGTCGGAACTCGTTTTGCGATTCTTGGACGGATGACGTGCTGATGGCAAGATCGACGTCCTTTGCCCAGCGAACCATGTCGTCGAGTTCGAGCAATGCGAATCGCAATACGCGCCGCGAAGGCGCATCTGTGAGAGGATTGGTTTCCGCCAGATAATCGCGAACGCAGACGTTGAGAACGAGCATGGCCATGAAGTAACAATTGCCGATGAGCCGCTCTCGAGGAGAACACAGAATCTCATCGAAGAGCACCTCCAGCGCCGGGTGCGGGACGTCTTCCAGACCCAGCGGCGGTTCGCGCATTTCACCGATACGGGTGCGCAGGGCCGTGGCGTGCTCCGCGCACAGATACGCGTGATGGGCGAAGGCCGTCTTCAGTTCGTAGATCGGTTCGGCCGTGATGCGGGCGGTCAGGATCTGGTGCAGCCGCTTGAAGCAATAATGGAACCGCTTCAACCGGCGGACGCACTCCTCGACGGAGAGCCCCGGCTTCGCCGCCTCCTCGACCGTGCACAACCCCGCGAGTGGCGGCAGCCCGCGGTACGACTGGTAGTTCTGGATTGGTTTCGGTTCCGGCATGACCTCAGCATATCCGGCGCGTTACACTGGGCGAAGATGAACCTCGCACTGCCGCTTCTGCTCGCGCTCGCCGCGCCGCCGGCCGATCCGGTGCGCATCACGACGGACGGCAGCTTCAAGCAGCACCTGCAATGGTCGCCGGACGGGAAGCGGTTCCTGTTCACGCGCATCCACCAAGGCAAGATGGCACTGTGGACCATGACCGCGGAGGGCAAGGAACTGGCACGAGTGCTGCCGAACCACGACCAGCCGCACTTCGACGGGCACTGGTCGCCCGACGGCAAACGCATCGTGTACGTCTTCGACCAACTGCAGGGCACGGACGGCAAGCTCGCGATCCACACCTGTGCGACGGACGGGTCGGATGACAAGCGGCTCGTGCCGCACAAGGCGTTCAGAAGAATCGCCGCGGTGGAGCGGACGGCAAACGCGTGCTGTGGGGTGTCCACGCGGACAAGAACCCCGAACTGTACATCGTGGCGGCGGACGGCACGGACATCGTGCAGCTCACCAGCGAGATCGCGTACGACCTGCACCCTGCGTGGAGCCCGGACGGCAAACGCATCGCCTTTGCCAGCGGCCGCGCCGGCAAGCAGAAGATCCACGTGATGAAGTCGGACGGGACCGGCGCGAAGCCACTGACCGATGGCGACGGCTTAGACGCGTGGCCCGCGTGGCGGCCCGGCGGCAAGCAGATCGCGTTCGTCTCAACCGCACCGGCAACTACGATCTGTGGCTCGCCAACGACGACGGCACCGGGCTCGTGAACCTGACGGAGAACAAGGCCCAAGACACGGCCCAGCGTGGAGCCCGGACGGCAAGAAACTCGCCTTCGTCTCCACACGCCACGGTGGCAGCGACGTGTACATTCTTGATGTGAAGTGATGGTTCTTCACCTCGCCCCCGGCATTGCGGGGAGAGGTCGGAGTCGAAACCGCGGCTGAGCGGTTTCGACTCCGGGTGAGGGCTGCGGAGGCACCCCGATCGCATCCCCCTCACACCCGACGTGCTGATGCTCGACGCATCGGCACGTCGATCTCCCCCGCAAAGCCGGGGGAGAGGTGACGAAAACCGATTCTCTCGTTCTCGTGAGTTCTGCCATGCCATTCGATCCCGCCGCGGTGAAACTGGAACGCGAGTTCAAGCACGCCCGCCCGCTCATCGGCTGCCGCTTCGATCCGTCCGGCCGCTTCCTGTTCGTGTCCGCCGAAGACGACACGATCCAGCGGTACGACTTGCTCAGCGGAGCGAAGACCGCATTCGTGGGGCACACATCGTGGGTGCGCGGCATGGCGTTCCTCGGTTCCGCACACGCCGGCTCGGGCGAACTCGACTCGTGGGCCGGCCGCGCGAAGGCGTTTGAAGCCGCGGCTGGTTTCGCAGCGGCACGCTTCCCCGCGCCAAAGTCGCAACCCTTCACGCTGCTCTCCGGCGACTACCACGGCAACTTGCTCTTCTGGCCCGGCGACGCGGACGCCCCCAAGCCGATCCGCAGCGTACCCGCTCACCAAGGCTGGATCCGCGCCGTCGCCGCAAGCCCGGACGGAAAGAACATCGCGACCTCCGGCAACGACAACACCGTGAAACTGTGGACCGCCGACGGCAAGGCGGTTCGCACACTCGAAGGCCACGCGTCGCACGCCTACAACGTCGCGTTCCATCCGGACGGCACGCGGCTCGCATCGCAGGAACTCAAGGGCGTGGTCAAGGACTGGGAATTGAAGACGGGCACGGCCACGCGCGAACTCGATTCCAAGGCGCTGCACAAGTACGACACCGGATTCATGGCGGACATCGGCGGCGCCCGCTCGATGGCGTTCAATGCGGACGGCTCGCTGCTGGCCGTGGCGGGCATCTCGAACGTGTCCAATGCGTTCGCGGGCGTCGGCAATCCGCTCGTGCTGCTCTTCGATTGGAAGACCGGCACTGCGAAACAACTCAAGCCGAAGGAAGCCTTCCAAGGCACGATGTGGGGCGTGGGCTTCCACCCGGACGGGCACGTGATCGCGGCGGGCGGCGGGAACGGCGGCCGCATCTGGTTCTGGAAGCCGGGCGAAACAACGAGCACGCATTCGATCAACCTGCCGGCCAGCGCGCGCGACATGGCCTTCCATGCGGGCGGATCGCGGATCGCGGTCGCGCTGGCCACCGGAGCGGTGCAAATCTACTCCGCGAAGTGACGCTTCCTGTTTTCGTGTGTCCCGTGGTGAGTGATGAGCGAGCAATCCCGTTACGGCCCCGTGATCGACTCGCTCGTCGCGGGCCGGCTTCCGGAACTCGGCCCCGGTTCGCAAAACGAGGCGATGCGTGCCGCGTTGCAATCCGTGCAGGCACCCGCCGCGTGCCGCGCCGGACTCTGGCTGCTCCACGATTTCTTGGACGAATCGCACACCATCAGCCAGGACGACCACTCGGCCGAGGGCAGCTTCTGGCACGCGATCATGCACCGCCGCGAACCCGATCCGTCCAACAGCAAATACTGGTGGCGGCGAGTCGGCCCGCACCCGGTGTTGAGACAACTCCGAGAGGCGGGCATCGGCTTCACCTCGCCGGAGGCGTTCGTGGACGAATGCGAGCGTGTCCGCGGCACCGGCTCGCCGGACGAGGATCGCGCCAAGCAGGTGCAGTTATTGGAGTGGAAGTTGTTGTTTGATTGGTGCTGGAGGCTCAGATCAGTTCCCTGACGGGTGTCGGATCGTCCAGCAGGAACACGGGGCGGCCGGAGTGGTCGTTCAGTGTGGTTTGCGGATCGATGCCCAAGTGGCGGTACAGCGTCGCGAGCACATTCTGCGGTGTGTACGGCTTGCCGACCGGCGCTTCACCGCGGGCGTTCGTGGCACCGATCACTTGTCCCCGTTCGAAGCCGCCGCCGGCCATCAGTGCGAAGCCGGATTGCGGCCAGTGGTCGCGGCCGCCAGTGGTGCCGCGCTGCGTTCCGATCCGCGGGGTGCGGCCCATTTCACCCCAGATCACGACCGCGACATCACGATCCATGCCGCGGTCGTGCAGGTCCGTAAGCAACGCGTGGACCGAGCGGTCGTATTGCGGCAGGATCGCTTTGAGGCACTCGAAGACGTGATCGTGGTGGTCCCATTGGCCGTTGCACTTCTGCGGCACCGCGTGGTTCTGCGGCGTGATTGAAACCACCGGCACGCCCGCTTCCACGAGCCGCCGCGCGAGCAAGTACTCGGTGCCCTTGCCGTACTTCTCGCACACCTTGGGTGATTCCTTGGCGAGGTCGAAGGCGTCGCGGGCGGCGTTGGTCGTCATCATGTCCAAGGCTTGGGCGGCGAACGCATCCATGCCCGCACGCGTGCCCTTGGAGTCGTCGAGTGAACGCTTCACGCTGTCGAATGATGCGAGCAGTTCGCGGCGGTCGGCGAGTTTGTCCAGCGTCACGCTTTTGGCGAGTCCGAGGTTTGCGGCCTTCTCGCCGGGGATGTACGCCTCGTGTGCCTTGCCGAGGAAGCCGGGATGGCCGACATGGTTCGCATCGCCGAGGTACACGTAAGGAGGAAGGGGCGTGCGGATGGCGTGATCCGCACGAAGCCTGCTCACGACGGAACCGATGGCCGGGCGGTTGCCGCGGAGCACGCCGGTGTAGAGTTCCGGCGCGGTGTGCCCTTCCTGCAGGAACTTCATGTTGCGGATGATGGCGAACTTGTCCGCGATCTTCGCATGCAGCGGCAGGTGTTCCGAGATGCGGACGCCGGGCACGTTCGTGTCGATCGGTTTGAACTCCCCGCGATACTCGGCGGGCGCGTCCGGCTTCAGGTCGTACATGTCCATGTGCGACGGGCCGCCGTTCAAGTAGACGAAGATGACGGCCTTGTCGCGGGACGTGGACGGTTCGGCGGCGCGAAGCCGCAGGACGTTGGCCAGCGGCAGTGCACCGAGGCCGAGGAAGAGGCGGCGGTGGAGCATGCGTGCCATGATCCCCCGCCGCGGGCGACGCGTCAAGCAAGTCCGACGTTCAGAACCAGTAGCTCAGGAAGCCAACGCCTTCCACATCGAAGGGGTTGGGGCCGACCAGCGGGAACACCACCGCGCCGCTGAGCACCAACCGGTTGAAGCGGAAGTGCATGCCGGTCGTCACGTTCACTTGGTCCTGAAAGTAGATGTCGCCGTTGATATCGCGGTGGTTCAGCGGCGTGCGGACGTGGACTTCCGCGATCGGGGTGATGGCGGTGAGCAGGCTGTTGGAGTTGGCCGAGCGGTAGAGCCAGTAGCCGAAGCCGACGCTGTTGCCCCACAGCGTGACGTCGCGGGAATCGGTGGGCACGATCAGGTTCGAGATGCCCTGCACGTAGCCGCGGCCGAAGTTGCGGACGAAGCCGGCCCAGGGTTGCAGCAGGGTGGAGTGAGGGGCTTCGGTGCCGTCCGGGAAGTAGGCGGTGCCGCCGCCGGTGGGCGCGGTGATCGCCAAGCCGCCCGTGATTGCGTTGCCGGTCTGGCGGTTGTAGAACGCCGCGTACTTCAGGATCACGGTGAGATCACCGACCACTTGGCTGCCGAAGCCGAACGGGCCGTACTGCTGCACGAACGGGATGCGGATGCCGATGGAGGCGTTGTCGAAGATCGTCTTCTCGAAGCCGGCGGTCTGGCGTTGCATGTCGCTGCCGACGCCGCCGGGGTTCAACGCGCCGCCCACGTTCGAGTAATAGTTGTAGCCGAAGTACGCGTGGTCGCGCGGGATCGGATTCCCCCACTCCACCACGCTGACGCCGTTGTACCGCCCGGCGAGCGGGAGACGCACCGTCTGCGTCACGGGCACGCGTTCCTGCACCGTGATCGGCACGTTCGTGATGATCGGGTTGCGCGTGATCACCTGGTTGCCCATCGGATCCGTGGTGATCGTCTGCGTGAAGCCGGTGACCTGCTGCGAGAAACCGACGACGCGGTTCTGAGTCTGGAAACTGGTGACGATCGTCTGCTTGTAGTAGATCGGGGACGGATCGCCGTCGAAGTTCTCATTGAAGGTACGGCTCGGCTGCCCGCCGGCTTCGATCGGTTGGGCGAACGGTTCCGCGGTTCGCGGGCTCAGCAGCGCCGGATCGAGCCCCGGCACGGAGAGCGGCGGCACGTGCGGCACGTAGGCCGGGCTCGTGAGCGGAAGCAGATCGGGGATGATGGTGGGCAGCGCGGCGCCGGACGCGGGGGCCACGGGATCTTCCGCACGGGCGGCGGTGGCGGCGAGCAATGCACAGAGTGTCAGCGCCCGGCGCATGGGACGCTCCTTGTCCGCGGCGGAGAACGGGAATCCGAATTGTCCGGTTTATCGGCTTCCCGCAGGTTGCCGGTTCACTCAAAAGTTGCGGGCTTTGCCGGGATTGCCGCGCCGCGTGGCTTCGCTTCACCACGCGGTGCAGGCGATGGACCATTTCCGCGTTCGGCGAGTGGATGAATCAGCTCGTCAACGCAATGTACCAAGCTGTGAGAAGCATCCGACGGGGAAGCGAACCCGGTTCCGCACGAGAAACGCTTCCCCGCACACGCCAAGCACGTTGCGAGCTGCCGCAGCGGATTCAGGTGCCGGCTGAAACCGGCGCGCAACATCCCCGCGCTTGTTTGCACTCTCACGAATCGTGAACCATTCTTCCTCTGGTTTCCACACCCCGCGAGCGGTGCCGTGTACCCGGCTGATCTCCCAACCGTCCGCAATCTCACGCATGCATCGGCTTCCCGCTCGGCGGAAGACACGGATTGCATTCATCTTGCCCAAACGCCGATCCCGCAGTCGGAGCTGCCTCGGGTTCGCGGCTACCTGATCCAATCGCTGATCGGCAGCGGCGGCATGGGCGTGGTCTACAAGGCCCGCCACATCGATCTGCAACGCACGGTCGCGCTCAAACTGCTTCACGAAGCCGCGGCCGGCGACCGTGAGGCACGCGAGCGGTTCCAGGCGGAAGCCGAGGCCGTGGCCCGCGTGCAGCACCCGAACATCATCCAGGTCTTCGAAATCGGATCGATCCAGCCGCAGGCGGGCGAGCAGAAACCGCGCCCGTTCCTGGCGTTGGAGTTCATGGATGGCGGGAACCTGACGCGCCACACGGAATCGCCGCAAGCTCCGACCTACGCTGCGCGATTGGTGGAGAAACTGGCCCGGGCCGCCCACGCCGCCCACAGCCTCGGCGTCGTTCATCGCGATCTCAAGCCCGCCAACGTGCTGCTCTCCAAGGATGGCGAGCCGAAGATCGCGGACTTCGGTGTGGCGAAACTCAGCGGCGAGGGTGAGCGTCTGCTCACACAAGCCGGCATGACGGTCGGGACGCCGGAATACATGGCACCCGAGCAGGCCGCCGGCGAGGAATCCGGCCCCGCCGCGGACATCTACTCGCTTGGCGTCATCCTCTATCAGTTGCTCACCGCCCGGTTGCCGTTCCACGGGGCGAACCCGATGGACACGATGTACTTGGTGCGGAACGAAGAGCCGGTTTCGCCGCGCTGCTTCCAGCCGAACCTGCCGCGCGATTTGGAAACGATCTGCTTGAAGTGCCTGAACAAGAAGCCCGGCCGCCGCTACGAGACGGCCGAGGCGCTGGCCAACGACCTCGCGCGATGGGCGGAAGGCCGCACGATTCTCGCACGGCCCGTCGGGCGGATCGAACGGGCCTTCCTCTGGGTGAAACGCAACCCCACCGTGGCCTCGCTCTGCGTGGCGATCGTGCTTGTGGCGCTCATCGGCGTCGCCGGCATCGTGTTGAAATGGCAGGAGGCGACGGCGCAAGCGCAGGCCGCCAACGAAGCGGCAGCCCATGCCGTGCAGGAGACGAATCGCGCCCGCGATCAGGAAGCCCAAGCTCGGAGGGAACTCTACCGGGCGGACATCATCGCCGTCTCCGGTGCCATCCAACTGCACAACGGGTTGATCGCGCGCCGGCTTTTGGACTCGGTCCGTGACGAGGACAAGGGCTCTTGGGAATGGAACTACTTCCGCTCCCGCGTTGACACGAGCCGGAAGAGCCTGCAGACGGACGAACAACTCTTCCAGGTGGCTTCGGCCTCGGGGGCCGAGCGAATCCTCACGGCGGCGGACGGCAATCTCGCCGGTGTATGGGATCCCTTTGAACAGAAGCGGCTGGCAAGCTATCCCGACAGCCCGAGCATCGCCCGGGGCGTGATCGACCCGGCGGGCCGAAGCATGGCCTTTTTCGCGAGTGAGTCGGATCATCGAGGGGTCATCATCCGCGATCTGAATTCCGCCCGCCCGGACATCCACATCGATTCGCCCGGCTCCGTGATTCGCAGCGTGCGATACTCACCGGACGGCTCCCTGATCGGAACGGGGACGGTCGACGGCGTCGTCCGGATCCATGAAACCGCCACCGGGCGGGAGCGAATCGCCATTCGGGCGCACGCCACGGCCTGTGGCAACATGTCCATCACTCGCGATGGGAAGCGGATCGCCACCTGCGGTTCCGTCGACAAGATCGCCAAAGTGTGGGACGCGGTCACGGGCAAACTGGTCCGGTCGTTCCCCCAGCACACCTCGGATGTCGAATGCACGCTCCTCAATGAGGCGGGGGACCGGCTGATCACCGCGGAGTCGTCGCCGGCCAGCACCTTCTGGCTGTGGGACGTGGAGACCGGTCAGAAGCGGGAACTCGGCGGGCACGCCAATGTCGTCCGCTGGTACGGGTTCGACCGCAGCACCAATCTCTTCGTGACCTGTTGCCTGGACCAGAAGGCGCGGCTCTGGGACGTACGAAACGGCAATCCAATTCATGAACTTCGCGGTCACGCGGGGTGCGTGGAACACGCCGCCTTCACCCCGAATGGCAAGCGACTGGTCACCGCTTCCCAAGATTGCACCGTACGGATCTGGGATACGAAGACCGGATTCGCGACGGCGGTCCTGCTCGGTCACGTCGGTCCCGTCCTGAATGTCGCCGTCACGGCGGACGGTTCCACGATCGTCTCGACCTCCAAGGACGGCGCGATCAAGATGTGGAACCTCGAAGAGGCGGAGCGGGGCAACGCCATCCTCGGGCATGGAAAGTTCGTGTACGGCGTGGCCTGCCACAAGGACAACGAACGGATCGCCTCCGCCTCGTGGGACGGCACGGCCCGGATTTGGAACGCCCGCACCGGCCGGGAACTGCACCGCTTGGCGCACGGCGACGGGAAGCCGGCCATCGTCTCGTCCGTCGCCTTCCATCCCGACGGCAAGCTTCTCGCCAGCGTCGGCCGCGACGACACGCTCCGTTTCTGGGATGTCGACTCGGGCAAGCAGGTCCATCGATTCGACGCACCGATCGGCCACTGGGTCGATACCCGCGTCGCATTCAACCGGGACGGCTCACTGGTCGCCGTTGGCGACAACGGCAACCGGGTCCGCATCTGGGATGTGAACACGCACGCCGAATACGCCGTCTTGGCGGGCCACAAGCACGTTGTCCGCGATCTCGCCTTCAGCCCGGACGGCCGGTATCTCGCGACGGGCGGAGGCGACTTGGATTACGCGATCCGCATCTGGGATGTGAAGAAAAAGGAACTCGCCCGCGTGCTCCAAGCAACGGTGAAAGGCAAGGACGGGCACGAAGACACGATCTACTCGTTGGCGTTCAGTCCGGACGGGAAGTATCTCGCGTCCGGGGCGATGGACGGCACGGTTCGCCTGTGGAACACCGAGAATTGGGGCGAATCAACATCTCTGAAGCACGCGGCGAACGTTTACGGGTTGGCTTTCACGCCCGACAGTTCGAGGCTGGCCGCCGCGTGTTCGGATCGCAGCATCCGCCTCTGGCACGTCGGAACAAAGCACGAGTTGGCCGAACTCCACGGGCACCACGACTACGTGCACTCCGTCGCCTTCACACCGGACGGCTCGCGGCTCGTTTCCGGGTCCGGCGACGGCACCATCCGCGTGTGGGACGGCAGCGCGAAGCCGACGTTCACACCCACCCGCCCGTGACCGGCAGCACTTGGCCCGTGATGTACGCCGACTCTTCGCTTGCGAGGAACAGCACGGCGTTGGCGATGTCCTCGGGCTTGCCGAGCCGCCCCGCCGGGATTTGCTTCAAGTATTCCGCTTTCACTTCTTCCTTCACTTCGCCGAGCATCGGTGTCTGGATCACACCGGGGGCGATGGCGTTCACCGTGATCTGCCGGCGGGCGAGTTCCTTGGCCAGCACGCGGGTCATTCCCATGACGCCGGCCTTCGCCGCCGCGTAGTTCGTTTGGCCGTGGAATCCGACCAACCCCGCGACGGACGCGATGTTCACGATGCGGCCGCCGTCGCGCAGGATCTCCGCGCCATACTTGCAGGAGTGAAACACGCCGTCGAGGTTCGTCTGGATGACCGCGTGCCACTCCTCGAGCGTCATCTTCTTCAAGGTGCGGTCGCGGATGATGCCGGCGTTGTTCACGAGAATGTCGAGCCCGCCGTGAGCGTCCTTCACCTGCTTCAGCAGGGCTTCCATCTGTGCGGCGTCGCGCACGTCCGCGGCGAGCGGATGAACCTTGTTCCCGAGGGAGGCGGCCAGCGCGGCGGCATCGGCCTTGTTGCCGCCGCTCGGGTCGTCCCAGTAGTGAAGGATGCACGTCGCACCGGCGCGGGCGAACGCGGACAGCACCGCGCCACCGATCCCGCGTGAACTGCCGGTGACGAGCACGACCTTGTCGGAGAAGGAGTATGTGATCATGCGGAGATTGTAGGCGGCTCCGGCTCCACCGGTTTGGCCGCGTTCAGCAGGAACCCGCAGGCCGCGGAACTCAGGAAGGCGCAGGCGCCGACGATGAACACGGCGTTCCAGCCGAAGTCGTCCTTCACCACATTCATCAGCACCGGAGAAAGGGCTGCCCCGAGATTGCCCCACATGTTGCCCCACCCGAGCGCCGCCCCCACATTCTTGCCCCCCACGTCTTGCGCGAAGGACCAAATCGAAGGGTTATGCATGTCCACGAGGAAGGCCATGACGCCGAGGGCGAAGATGACCGCCCACGCAGTGGGCAGCAGGGTGATGACGAAGTACGACGTGGCGCAGCCAAGCATGGCGACGCCGATGGGCACGGCGCGGCCGTACCGGAGCCCCAGCTTCCGCCGGGTGAAATCCGTCAGGAATCCGCCGGGCAGCATACCGAGGAAGCCGATGGTGAGCGCCGTGGACTGCATCGGCCCGACTTCGTCCAGCGGCGTGCCGAACGATTCACTGAGGTAGATCGGAAGCAGCGTGACGACAAACGCCCAGCCAAGGTTCACTCCGAATTGCACGCCGCCGAACAACCACATGTTCGTGGACCTGGCGAGGCGGAACACGTTTTGAAAAATGGCACCGATCGAACCGCCGCTCTTCTTCACGGGAGTGACGCCCGGCGGATGGTCCCGGACGAACATCCAGAAGCCGAGTGCCACGAGAAGACCGGCGAATCCATAGACGAAGAAGACGCCGCGCCAGTTCGGAGGGGCCTTGCCGTCCGCGTCCGGCGGGGCGGGCGTCGGGGAGACCGCCCACTCGACGACGGCGACGCCGACAAGCAGGGCCGCAATCGTGGTGGTGAGCCACGGTGCGATCGCTCCGCCGACACGGCCGCCGAACGCGACCACGGAACTGAATCGCCCGCGTTCATCCGGTTCGGCCCAGTTCTTCACCAAGCCCGCGGCCGCGGGGTAGGCACCGGATTCGGTGATGCCCAGCAGCAACCGGATCACAAGCAGCGCGGCGAAGCCGAGCACGAAGCCGGTTGCCATCGTGACGAGCGACCAAGCGGCGATGGAGAGTGCGAGCACGGTGCGTGTGCCGTAGCGGTCCGCGAGCGTGCCCATCGGGATCTGGAAGAGCGCGTAGGTGAGGAAGAACGCGCTCAAGGCGAACGACATGCGAGAATCGGCCCACTTCTTCCGTTTTGCGGCGTCGAGGTCTTCCGGGGCGAGTTCGATCGTTTCGACAGGTTTCTTGTCTCGCTTCGCCTTGGCGTTCTTCGCGGCGTTGATCTCGGGTTCGGTGAGCTTGTCGTCCGGCCCCGGGGCGGGTGCGTGCGGCAGGAGCAGTTCCGTCTTCATCGGCCCGGCGAGTGTGGAGAAACACACGCGGTCGATGTACATCCAGAGCGCGGCGACCGCGGTGATGGCGACGATGAAGTAGCGGTACGGCATGGCGTCTCGTGGTGTCTCGCGAAACCGCAAGCGGCACGCCGGCCGCTTGCGGTTTCGCGATGCGCGTCGAATCAGTTCGGCAACACTTCGGAGAAGAAGCGGATCCAGTTCCCGTGCATGATCGCTTCGATGTCCGCGGACTTGTAATTCCGCTTGTCCAGCAGTTCCGCCACCTTCTGCATGTCCGCGATGGTGTCCAAGTCGTTCGGCGTCTGCTCGGTGCCGTACCCGCCGTCCAGGTCCGAGCCGATCCCCGAGTGCCGGCAGTTGCCAGCCAGCTGGCACACGTGATCGATGTTCTCCACGCAGCGTTCGATCGTGATCTCGTTATTGGAAACGCCGCGCACGTAGCCCTGCTGCAGCATGATGCTGTCGAAGGCGACGCCGAGCACGCCGTCCCGCTTGATCACGAACTTGATCTGTTCGTCGGAAAACTGACGCTGCCAATCCGCGAACTTGCGGGCGTTCTGGTGGCTGGCGAGCACGCGGCCGCCGAACCGGTCCGCAACCTGCCAGAAGGCCTTGTCCGAGAGGTGCGTGAGGTCCAAGGCGATGCCGAGTTCCTCGATATTGCGTAGCAGCGGCAGGGCTTCCACCGCGAGGCCGACTTCGCACGAGGTGCCGCCGCCGTATCGGTTCGGGCCGTAGTGCGTGATGCCGATCGCCCGCAGCCCGTGGTCGTAGAACTCGCGGATCGTGTCCGGTTCGATCACCGCGTCCGCGCACTCCATGCTGATGATGTACCCGTACGGCGTGCCCTGCGGATCGTTGCGCCAATCCGCGACGTGTTGTTGCAGTTCCTTCTTGTTCTTGATCTGCCGCATCCAACCGGCCTTCACCATCGCCTTGTAGTAGTACACGTGGCTCATCGCGGAGGCGTAGCAGGCTTCGACAGTGGTGAAGCCGAGCGGGTGGTTGATCGCGCGTTCCTGGCGGGCGATCAACGTGGCGACGCCGAGGCCGATCTGCCCGCGCCGCAACTCGGGGAAGCTCACGGTGCCGGTGCAGCGGCCCTTGTCCGTCATGCCGTGGGCGATTTCCTGGGCGCGGATCTCGGCGACCGTCATGCGGAGGTCGCGGTTCCAATCCACTCCGTTCATGGCGAGGTCGAGATGCGAATCGAAGATGAGCACGAGGAGTTCTCCGGCGGGAGAAGCAAGTGTATCACCGACGGAGGCTCGGCGTTAGGGCATTCCGCGATTCTTGCGACACGGCGGTGCCCCCGCATCCTGCCGTTCCCATGTGAGATGATTCCGCCGCGGAATCGAACAGGCGCCCCGAACCCCTCACCGGATCGACCGCGGCGGATATGGTTGTCTGAGCCGCAGTCGCATCGTCCGCCCACCCGCGAGTTCGCAACCATGAGTTCGCTTCCCGGCAATCGCACGCTTCAGACCGTCCTTGCCGCGGTGTCACAGTTTCCACGCCTTTACCTGCAACTCTTCCTGAACGGATTCTGCCGCTACATTCCGCTTCCGCTCGTCGCCCTGCTCCTCGTGGGCTTCGCGAGCGGACTGATCGGCGACGGCATGGGGATCCAATTCCTGTTCTTCCACTACGAACCGTGGAAGGGATTTGCCGCGGGCTTCTTCTTCTCGCTTGTCTTCGCATGCATCCTGCTCGTGGGGTATTTGCTCTGGAAGCGGGACTCCGCACGCGACTTCGTCGATGATGGCGGGACGTCGCGCGACTCCGGCTCGTTGATCGAGTTCGCACAGTACTCCGCCGTGGTCGGGACCGGATTCGTCTTGTCGGCCGCAGTCCTGACAGTCACGTTCGCGTTCGTCTCATTCGCCGCTCGTTCCCATCTTTTGAGTTCCGCCTCCCCGGACTCGACGAGTGGCGACGCGATCACGTTCGCCAACCCGGCGACGTTCTGGGCGACGGCGCAGTTGGACGACGCCGGTGAATCGCAGTTCATCACGGAGAATGTCACGCTCAGCTATTGGCCATTCGCCGTCGGGCTTCTCTGCGGCTTTCTTGCAGCCCTCGCGTTCCTGAAGCTGGGGGCATCGGAGAGATTGGTTCGCGGGCTTCCTCGAAGCGGCGAGAAGGCCGGGGCCGCTCGCAGCGAGACCGCGAGACGTTACCGGTCCGCCCTGTTGTGCGTCTGCCTCGTTCTCGGAGGATCGATGGTGCTGTTGCTGGGGCGAGGGCAAATGAACGAATCGGCGTCCGCCTCCATCCGGCTCACGGTCGCCGGGACGGCCTTGGCGATCGTCGCCGGATCGTGGGCCGCCTTGCGGTGGGGGCGGGCTTCGGGATTCTTTGCATTCCTCGTGGTGCACCTGCTGGCGGCACACCTCACGCTCACCTGGCTCGCGTTTCAAACGTCCGGTCAGTCCGCAACGATCTTGGGACGCCGTGTCGAATATGGCGGCTGGTGGCTGAGCGGCATCCTCAGCTTGGCTCTCGGCGCGCTCTTCCTGGTCGGAGCGCGTCGGGGATATCGCGAACGGGCGCACGTGCTGTTCGGCTCGGCGGCATCCCATCTCAAGGGCCCGCAAGGCGCGCGGCTCCATCGTGCCGCAGCGACCCTGACCGGCTGCACCTTCCTGCTCTTCTTCGTTTCGGCGACCGGTCTCTTGAAGATCGAGATGCTGGTGAACCCGGCGGTGACCAGTCTTTTCCTCTTCTTCCTCGCCGTGCTCGCGTACGGAACGTTCGCCTATGTCGTGCCCCGTGGAATGAAGGTCTCCGTGGCGTTCGCGGCGGGCATCTTCCTGTTGGTGGGCGGGGTGCAACGTTACAAGTATCCGATCCGTTACCCGGACCACGCTGCGACCTCGCAGGCGATCGATTCGTCCGAGCCGTTCATGGATTATTCCGCTCCGCTCGACTTGGAGAAGCAACTCGCCTACGAGCGGGAACAACAGCAGGGCGGGATCAACGACCTCGCCCGACTGGCGACTCGGGAAGGGGGACGCGACGCGCAGGGGCGGATTGTTTACCCCCCAGCGAGGCTCGAAGAACTGCGGGCGCGGTACGCCCGGAACGATCCCCGGCAGCGATTGATCCCCCTGAAACTCTTCATCCCGGATTCCAAGTCGCTGTTCGATTTCATCCCGGAGTTCCCGGAACCTCCGCCCGGCCAAACCGAAACGGTCCTTCTGCCGCCCTCGAAGTTCGGGTTCGCCGGGCGGCCTCCGCAGGAATGGGAGGCCGGGAAGGCGGAACGGGCTCCGCTGGTGATCGTGGCCGTGAGCGGAGGGGCGATGCGGGCGGCCGCGTGGACACACGCGATCCTTGCGGAACTGGAACTGCTCTTCGCGGAACGCGGGATCGATTTCCCGGCGCACGTGCGCATGATTGCCGGCGCGTCCGGGGGGATGTTCGGAGCCGGCCATTATGTCGTCGCACTGCCACCGCCCTCCGTCCGCGGGACTCCGGCGGCTCGCAAGGCGAAGCTGGATGCAGACTACCAGTCGCTCGTGCAAGACAGCCTGACGCCGCTCATGAACCAGATGGTGTTCGGCGACATTCCCAATCTCTTCTCGCCGTGGCCGCACCGCTACGACCGGGGCCGGGCCTTGGAGGACGCCTGGGCCGCGAACGGTTTGCACGAACTCACCTCCACGACGTTTCACGATCTTCGCGAGCGGGAGAAAGCCGGTTGGTGCCCTTCGCTCGTGATTTCGCCGATGATCGTGGAGGATGGTCGCCGACTGCTTTTCTCCAACCTCGACTTGCGCTATGTTGTCAGCAACGACGGGCGCTTGATCCGCAGCCGCGATCCGTACACCGTCGACGGTTGGCTGGCGAATTACTCCCGGGAGGGATTCGAGTTCTTCCGCATGTTTCCGGGCGAGCGGAACCGATTGCGGGTTTCGACGGCCGTACGCCTCAGTGCCTCGTTCCCGATCCTGAGCCCGGCGCCCGCGCTGCCGACGCAGCCGAGACGACGGGTGGTGGACGCGGGCTACTACGACAACTTCGGAGTGAGCCTCGCATCCGCTTGGCTGTTCTCCTCGGCACACGCGGATTGGATCAAGCATCACGCCTCGAAAGTGCTCCTCATTCAAGTGCGTGCGTTCGAGTCGGAACGGTCGCGGACTCTCGGGCGGGTCGAACACGGCGGGAACCGTCGCGTGTTCGAGAGCATCGACAGTTCCCTCACCGGTCGTGCGGTCGAGGATCTCGTGACGCCGATGGTCGGGGTGAACAAGGCGCGGGAAAGCGCGAATTCGTTTCGAAACGACGAACAACTCGAACTGCTGACACGCTCCGTCCGCAATGACATCGGCATCGAGTTTTCCGTTCTCAACATGGAATTGAAGGTGCGCGAAGATCTCCTTCCCTTGAACTGGTACATGACCCGGCAGATGACGGACGGAATCCGCGGAGAAGCCAAGAACCTCCTCTACGAACTCCCCCCCAATGCGGTGGATGACCGGAGACTGAAGGACTACCTCCTGAATTGGTGGAATGCCCCTGAGCGAGCAAAGAAATGAAGCGGACCTTGCTCGAGCCTGGCTCCGCCGCGCCGCCGCCCCACCAACACGCACGACCGTACGAACCAGAAAGGGCTGAATCACGAAATCGCGACTTGTCGCATTCGAATGAATCTCCAGTGTGGGGGTTTTCCGATTCCAGAGAATCCCGAGGTTGGGCTTCGGCAACATCACAGCACCCGTGGCACGTGCTCCAAGGAACCCCATGCTGACGCTGCCTCTCGTCGTCCTCGGTGTTGTTCAGCCTGTGACGCCGCCATCCGAGGCGGCACTGATTCATGGGCGGTTGGCCCCGCCCGAATATCGATTGACTTACTCGCCCGGCGGTTCGTTGCGGGACTACCAGCCACAACCCGGGGATGTGGTGCTCTCCACGACGGACGGCCGCATCGCCACCGCCCGGTACGCCCTCGCGCTGACTTGGAGGCCGACTCATGTCGGGATCGTGGTGCGGATGCCGGGTGGGGAACTCGGCGTTCTCGAAGCCGGCGGAGGCGACTCGCATCTGACGCGGACCACGACCGTGCCGGAGCGTTTCGCTCGTGCATCAGACAAGGCGATCTGGGTGCGCCAACCGCTGTCGCCGCTCACAGCCGAACAATCGGCAAGATTGTCGGAGTTCGCCGCAGCGGTGGAGGGCCGGCCGTACGCGTCCCTGCGGCAGAACCTCCTCGGCACGGTATTCCGAGCACGCGGTCCGGTCCGAACGATGTTCATCGGCGGCCCCAAAGGCTTGCGCGAGGACTACATCTGCTCCGAAGCCGTGCTGGAGTCGCTCGTTTGGTCGGGGGTGATCAAGGCGGAGACGGCACGGCCTGCCGCGACGTTCCCCCGCGACATGTTCTTCGACCGCTCGCCAAACCCCTACATTCACGCCCATCCCCCGCTGAAGTGCGGATGGAAGCCGCCCGCTCTGTGGGTGAAGGACTGCGCTGCGATCTGTCCGGGAACGGAATCCGCAATCGGCCCCGTCGTCCGCGACGCACCCGCCGCAAGGAATGAGTTGCTCGAGCGATTTGTCGGCACCTACGGTGCGAATCCGAGATAGACGCCGGCCGGCGCGTTGCAGGTGCCGATCGACACCGGCACGCATCCCGACCGCATATCATAACCGCTCGTTCCTTCCCGCCGTCGCCCACTCGCAGGGCCGCCGATGACCGCACCCTCCTCCCGCGGCCGCTTCCTCGCCCTTCTCGCCGCCCTGCTCGGGTGGATGTTCGACGGCATGGAGATGGGCCTCTTCCCGCTCGTGGGCCGTTCCGCACTCACCGAACTGCTCGGTGAGAAGGCGTTGCCCGATCGGGTGAACGAGTGGTTCGGCGTGATCATGGCCTGCTTCCTCGTGGGGGCCGCGACCGGCGGCGTGCTCTTCGGTTGGCTGGGGGACAAGATCGGCCGCGTCCGCGCCATGACCGTGAGCGTGCTGATGTACTCGCTCTGCAGCGGGTTCTCCGCCGCATCCACGACTCCGCACATGCTCGCGGTGCTGCGATTCCTCGGCGCCCTCGGCATGGGCGGCGAATGGGCGCTCGGCGTGGCCCTGGTGATGGAAGTGTGGCCGAACGCGTCCCGCGCGTGGCTCGCTGGCTGGATCGGCGCGTTCGGCAACCTCGGCTACACGCTCTGCGGCGGTATCGCACTCGCTCTTAACCGCATGAAGGACGCGATTCCGGACACACTCGTATCCGCTGGCATTCCACTGAACTGGGCCGAGTCGCTCACCGCGAACAACAACTGGCGACTGTTGCTGCTCGTCGGGGCCGTGCCCGCACTGCTCACGCTGCTCATCCGGTTGTTCGTGCCGGAATCCGAGAAGTGGGTGAAAGAGAAGGAAGCGGGGGCGGCCTCGCACTGGGCTGGCCGCGACTTGGTCGGCGTCCTTGTCGGCGCGGCCGCCGCGCTCGGCATCATTGCCTTGTGGGCACCGATTTGGAACGAACCGATCCCGTTCGCACTACAGGTCAGCGGTTCGCTCGTCGGTTTGGTGATCGTGATCGGCGGCTACCTGATGCCGGCCCGCGGGTACCTCTCCCGATGCAGCCTGGCCCCGGAGCAGAAACGCCGCACACTTGGACGCATGCTGCTCGGAGCGGGGCTCTCGGGCGTCGCATTGCTGGGCACGTGGGCCGGGTTGATGTGGGTCTACATGTGGGTGGGTGCGTTGCCGAACGGGAAGCACCCGGACGCGCGAGCGTGGATCCAGATCAGTTCGTCCATCGGGGCCGCGATCGGCTGCCTCACCGGGGCGGTGCTCGGAGGGATGCTCGGCCGCAAACCCGTCTACGCCGCGCTGTGCGTGCTCTCGGGTGTCGCGATGGTCGCGTTCTACCGCCAGCCGAACCCCGAGTACGGCACGCAGTTCGTGATCTACGCCGGCATCTTGGGAACGATTTCCGCCGCGTTCTACGGGTGGCTGCCGCTCTATCTGCCGGAACTGTTCCCCACGGCGGTTCGCGCCACGGGGCAAGGTTTCGGGTTCAACTTCGGGCGCATCATCGCGGCGGTCGGACAGTTGCAGATGTCGAGCCTGCTGGCCCTGTTCGGCGGCGATTACGCGCAGGCATGCGCGGTGGTGGCCGGAGTCTATGTCGTGGGCCTGATTCTGATCGCGTTCGCCCCCGAGACGAAGGACCAGCCGCTGCCGGAGTGAGTCACTTGAGCGAGGCCTTCAGCCATGCGTCCTGCAGGTGCTTCGCACCATCGATGCCGTACTGCCGTTTCAACGCACTGACGCTTCCGTAGCGCTGACAGTCCCTCAGGAATGTGGTGAAGTGCTTCTCGCCCTTGAGCTTCACAAGGTATTCCACGAGCGAGACGCTGCCGCAGCAGAACCCCGTGATCTTCTCGGCCGCGGGGAACTCCTTCATTTCGAGTAACGCCGCGACGGTGAAGAGCTTCCCCTCACGGGCGCACTTTGTCATCGTTCGCGAGTACCGCTCCACTTCATCCGGCGAAGCCGCGAGCACGGCCATGCCTTCTTCCGCCCACTTCGGCGGCGGCGTGAATGGGAAGAGGTCCGCGAGAATCACGTGCGTCAGTTCGCGCGGCAGGGTGTCGGTCAGAAGCGATTCATCGTCCGCCCGCAGATCGAGGCGGCGTTCCAGGATCTTGCCTTCGACGAGTTTCACGGTCGAATGCCCGGTACGTGCTTCGGGTTGCTTTGTGTTGTTCGCGTATTCCGCGGCCGAGGCGTGCAGCACGATCTCGCACTTGGGCGTCCACGCTCCGCCCGGCGGGCCGCTCCATCGCTCGAAGATCGTTCCTCGCAGTTTCTCGGCGGCGGCCGCCACCTTCTCGCCGAGTTCGCGCGAACCGCCGTTCACGGTGAAATTCGTGCCCGCAACGGCTTCCGCACTCACGGCCACGGCCGCGACCGGCTCCACGCGGCGCATCAGCGCCAGCACCGATTCACCGAGCTTTTTCACGGCGGCACTGTCCGGCGCCAAAGCGATGGCCGCGTTCACTTCCCGCTCGCAGAACGCGACATCGGACGGCGCTTCGGCCGCCAACCGGATGCGCGAGAACGCCCATGCTTCGCGTTGCTTCGCGGAAAGCACGGTGGCATCGGCCGCGTGAACGCCCGCGTACCACGCGGCCGCCTCGCGATGGTTCCCGGCCCGGAACAGCAAATCGCCTTCGG
The DNA here is from genome assembly GCA_046350135.1 of Gemmataceae bacterium. Taxonomy (GTDB): domain Bacteria; phylum Planctomycetota; class Planctomycetia; order Gemmatales; family Gemmataceae; genus Urbifossiella. Next base: position 48,746 of record JAXMBB010000027.1, on the reverse strand, counting down.
CCTCGGCGGGCGTGTCGGCGTGAATCGGAAGGGCGAGCAACAGCGATGCGAGCACGGGAAGCGTGAAACGCGACATGCGGCGATCCTCGCCAGGTTCGGCGGTGCGTCCTGCACCGCCCGCGGGGCCGGGAGGATATACGCGGGTGCGGCAAGCTGCACAAGCCGACTTCACCCGCACCGCCGCTTCGGGTACTCTGCTTGCCGATTCACGGTTGCAGGATGTGCGGCATGGCTCGGAAGGCACGCAAACCCGTCGTCGATTTCGCGGTGTATCTCGCCGTGCGGCTCGCCGTCGCGTTCGTGCAGGCGTTGCCCGGTTCGCTTCCGTTCCGGTTCGCGGAGTTCCTCGGGTGGCTGGCGTACCGCGTGGACAAGCGGCACCGGCTCGTCGCCGCGGAGAACATCCGTTTCGCGTTCCCCGAGATGGCGGCGGATCCGGATCGCGTGGATGTTCTCGTTCGCCGTTCGTACCGGCACATGGCGCTCGTCGCGATCGAGATCGCGCTGTTGCCTCGCAAACTGCACCCGTGCTCGTGGCGGAAGTTCGCGATGCGCGACGAAGGCACGCGGCTGCTCGTGCCGCTCTTCCACGACCGCCCGGTGATTTTCGTCACGGCGCACTTCGGGAACTGGGAACTCGCGGGCTGGGCGATCGGCCTGTTCGGATTCAAGACGCACGCCATCGCACGCGTATTGGACAACCCGCGGCTCGAAGCGTTCTTCAAGAAGTTCCGCCAAGCCACGGGGCAGACGATCATTGCGAAGAAGGACGACTTCGACCGCCTCACCGAGGTATTGAAGAACGGCGGCAAACTGGCCACGCTCGCGGACCAGGACGCCGGCCCGCGCGGCTTGTACGTGGACTTCTTCGGCCGCCCCGCGAGCACGCACAAGGCCGTCGCGCTGATGGCGATCGAGTTCGACGCGTTGCTCGTGGTCTCCGGCGTGCCGCGGGTCGCGGAGCCGATGTTCTTCCGGATGGTGTGTGCGGACACGATCGACCCGCGGGACTACGCCAACCGCCCGGACGCGGTGCGGGCCATCACGCAGCGGTACACGTCCGCCTTGGAAGATATGATCCGCCGCCACCCGGAGCAGTATTTCTGGTTCCACCGTCGCTGGAAGCACCAACCCGCGGCTCGGGCTCGCAAGGCCGCATGACTCCCCGCTTCCCGAAGAGAACACCGATGACGCGCGTCGCCGCTCTCGTGCTTTTTCTCCTCGCATCCACCGCCGTGGCGGCCGACCTGAAATCGCTGCCGCCGAACCGGTTTGTCGAAATCCACACGACCACGGACCAGCCCGCGGATCCGGCGGAGAAGGGCCGTTACGCCCGCCAAGGCTGGAACAAGCTCGTCTACGATCCGGACGGCAAGCGCGTCCTGCTTTACGACCGCTGGATCGACAAGAAGCACGGCGGCTACACGATCTACGGCAACTGCCTCTTCGGCCTCGACCCTGCGACCGGAAAGTTGAACCCGATCAAGATCGACAACTGGACCAAGATGGAACCCAAGGGCGGAGGGTATCGCACGCTCGCGCTTCCCGAGAACGACACCGAGCCGACACCGGCCCCGCGGCACGTGTACCATGCATTCGAGTACGTGTCGCCGCTCAAGGCCGTGTTCCTCTGCAACGGCGCGAACCAGACGGTGATCGACAAGGCGGGCAAACTCGTGGGCCACGACGAGTGCGACGGCGTGTGGAAGCTCGACCTCCGGACGAACAAGTGGACGAAGATCGAGTCGAAGTTGAAGCCGCTGAACCGGCTCGATGAAGCGATGGCCTATTCGCCGGAGGCAAATGCGCTCGTGTACTCGGCTGCGGACGGCAAGTTGTGGCTTCTCGATCTCGCGACCGGCCAGTTCCGCGTAGCGAAGAACAGCCCGCCGCCACGGACGGCGATGGGCCGCACGATCTTCCACGACCCGGTGCGGAAGCGGATGATCCTCGCCGGCGGCGGACGGCTCGACGCGTGGCAGCAAGGGCCCGCCCCGGAGTTCCGCGAGGTGTACGCCTTCGACCCGGAGACGGAAACCGTGAAGCGTCTCGCGGACGCGCCGACCGCGCTCTACTCCTCGCATCTTGCTTACGATTCGAAGCGGGACCGGTTCCTCTGCGCGGCCGCGTTCAACAAGCAGGAACAACCGTCCGGCATGTTCGCGTACGATCCGAAGGCGGACGCATGGAGCGAGGTGAAACCCGAGGGCGGCTTGCCGAAGCACACCGGTTGGTTCGGCTGGACGCAGATGTGCTACGACTCGGCGAACGATTGCCTCATCGCGAAGATCGGCGACAAGTTCTTCGCTTACCGCTTCACGTCTCCGTGATCGGCCGGGCTCGCCACATCGCGATGCCGCAGGCGGTGAGTGCCGCCACGGAGACAGCGACGACCGCGGCTTCGTTCGCCGCGACTTGCGCTTCGACGGACTCCAACCGGATCGCGCCGGTGGCCGCCAGCGCGGCGAAGCTGTTGTTCGCGAAGTGCATCGCGATCGGCACCCAAAGGCTCCGGGATGCGAGATACGCGAAGTGCAGGCACGCACCCATCGCGGCCGTCACCAGCACATACGACGGCGGCCACAGGTGCAACAGCCCGAAGAACGCGGACGAGAAGGCGATTCCGAGGAATGCTCCGTGCCGTGCGAGCAATCCGCGACCGAGGAAGCCGCGGCACCACAACTCTTCGACCACGCCCGGCCCGACGCCGATCGCGAGTACCGCGAACGACCAGTGGAACGATTCGAAAATCGCCCGCAGCGGCCCGCCCAAGTCGATCTCTTTCACGCCGAAGGTGCGGTAAACGACGGCATCCACGGGTTGCACGAAGCGGGCGAGTGCGTCACTGAGCAGCACGAACCCCGGCAACGCCAGCACGCCGAGCAGTAGATGGTAAGGCGGCAACCGGTTCAGGCCGAACTCGCGCGTCCAACCGCGGCCCAGCACCTTGCGAATCACCGCGATGCTGTAGAGCAGCCCGCACGCGTAACCCGCGGGAAAGGCCCAAGCCAGCGAGGACCGCAGCATCGGCGGCATCCGTTCGATGTCGCTCGCGCCCTCCACGGGCGGTTCGCCTGCGTGCTTGCCGAAGAAACCGACGGCGAGCATGGCGACGAACACGACCGCCAGCATCCCGCCGATCAACGACAGCCAATAGCCGAGCGTGAGCACGACGGCGCCGAGCAACCCCGGCCGTGGCGGCAACGCTGCGGCAGGTTCGACCCGCAGCACGAGCGGCGGAAGATCCGGCTCCTCGGTCATGCTTCGTCTCGGCTCCTGCGTCAGAACACGCGGGCGAACACGGCCTTCAGGTAGCGGCCTTCCGGCACGCTGAGCAGGAACGGGTGGTCAGCCCCCGCTCCGCCGACGTGGAAGATTTGCAGGTTCCGCTGCGCCTGCCACGCGGCCCGCCGCATCGATTCCAAGAACTCCTCTTCGCGCACCAAGCCCGTGCACGAGCACGAGAGCAGGATGCCGCCGGGCTTCACGACGTGCATCGCGAGCCGGTTCATGTCGCAATACTTCTTCAGCGCCAAGTCCACGGATTCGCGGTCGCGAGTGAGCTTGGCCGGGTCCAGCACCACGACATCGAATTTCTCCTGGTTCGGGATCACGTCGCGGAGCCACGAGAAGAGATCGGCCTGCACGAAGCGGACGGTCGCGTTGTTGAGCTTGGCGTTGCCTCGGGCCAACTCCAACGCCTGTTCGTCGAGATCGATGCCGACCGCTTCGCTCGCATTGCCGAGCGCCTTGGCGTACACCGCGAACCCGCCCGTGTTGCAGCAGATGTCCAGCATCCGCTTCCCGCCGCAGAACGAGGCCAACCGCTTGCGGTTGTCCCGCTGATCGACGAAGAAGCCGGTCTTGTGTTTGCTGCCGGGCGCGACGCGGAACTTCAAGCCGTGTTCGTGAATGACATCCGGCGGCGGCGGCTCCGGAGGCCGGCAATCGAACGATTCCTGCTTGCCGACGTGCTCTTCCGCAAACCAGTAGTGCCGGGCGTTCGGGAAGTGCTCGCCGAGCGCTTCGAGGATCGCACCGCGTTGCTTGAACATGCCGGCGGCGAAGAACTCGAGCACGATCGTGTCGCCGAAGCGGTCCACGACCAAGCCGCTGAGCCCGTCCGCCTCCGAATGCACGAGCCGGCACGCGTTCGTGACTTCATCCAACTTCAGCAAATCGCGGCGAAGCGAAATCGCGTCGGCGAGCTTGCGGCGGAAGAAGGCGGCGTCGATCGCTTCGTTCGGGTCGGTGGTGAGCACCCTCAAGGAGATGCGGGAGTGCCCGTTGTAGAAGCCGCGGCCGACCCAGTTGCCGCCGCGCTCCACGATGTCCACGACGGTGCCGGGCGCGATCCGCGCCGCGGGCCGCTCCACCATCTTCTGGAAGATCCACGGATGCGAGGAACGCCGCTCGATCTTGAGCGTGACGGTCGGATTCGGAGTCGCTTCAGTGATGTGTGGTCGGTGCGCCGCGGTTCGGGAACGGGCATTGTACGGCCGGGCCGCAGGCTGTCGTTCCGGGGCGAGGCCGGGTACACTGGTCGCATCATGTCCGCTTCAAAATCCCAACACACGCGGTTGGCGAAGCCATTGGTCGCGGAGGGCGGCGCGAACTCGACCGTCGACCAGTCGCAGCAGGAAGACACCGGCTCGATCCGCACGGGGGCTTGACCCGGCGGCGGAGGCGTTGCCGCCGGACGCGGTCGCCGTGCCGGGGTACGAACTGCTCGGCGTGCTCGGCCGCGGCGGCATGGGCATCGTGTACCTGGCCCGCCACCTGAAGTTGAATCGCCGCGTCGCGCTCAAGATGGTGCTCGGCGACGTGCAAGCCGGACGGAACGAAGTGATCCGCTTCCTCGCGGAAGCCGAGTCCGTCGCTTCGATCCGCCATGCGAACGTGGTGCAGGTCTTCGATTACGGCGAGAGCGACGGCCGCCCGTTCATGGCGCTCGAGTACCTCTCCGGCGGTTCGCTCGCCGCGATCTTGGGAGGCGATGACGCGACTCCGATTCCGCCTCGCGACGCGGCCGCACTGCTCGCGCAGATCTCGCGCGGAGTCGCGGCGGCGCACGCCCTCGGCATCGTGCATCGCGATCTGAAACCGGCCAACGTGCTGCTCGACGAGCACGGCGTTCCCAAGGTCGCGGATTTCGGCCTGGCCAAGCGCGGCACCGGTTCGAACGTGACACAGACCGGTCAGGTCATGGGCACGCCGGCGTTCATGAGCCCGGAGCAGGCCCGCGGCGACGCCAAGTTCGTCGGACCGCCCGCGGACGTGTGGGCCGTCGGCGCCATCCTGTACAACGCGCTCACCGGGTCGCGCCCCTTCACGGGCACGGTGCAGGAGATCCTGGCGCGGGCGCAGAACGCCGCTCCCGTTCCGCCGCGGCAGGCCGTACCCGGCATCCCCCGCGACCTCGAACTCATCTGCCTGAAGTGCCTCGAGAAACACCCGCACGACCGCTACCCGAGCGCGGTGGAAGTGGCGGACGACTTGGAGCGGTTCCTCCGCGGCGAACCGATTTCCATCCGCGCCCCGGGCATCGTGGAGCGATCCCTCCGTTGGGCGAGCCGGAATCGGGCGAGAGCCGCGGCGTACGCCGCGTCGATCGTGGGGGGATTCGCTTTGCTCGCGCTCTTGGCGGTGTTGCTTCAGAAGGAAGATCTGAGCCAAGCCAAGCAGAAGAGCGATGAGAAGCAACAGCAGGAGGAGAAGGACCGCCGCGCCGCGGAGGACCGGGAGGCGCAGGAGGCGAAGCGACGGGCCGACGCGGAGCGCGGCCTCGCTGCGGCTTCGGTGCAGGCGAGGAATGCAAACTACTTCTCGCACCTGATTCGCGCCGCGGAGTTCAAGGACAGCGATCCGCCACGCGGGGACGTCTTCCTCTCCGACACGGAAGTGTGCCCCGCGGAGATGCGCGAAATCTCGTGGAACATTCTTCGCCGCTTCTGCCATCGCGAGCATCTCACGATGGAGAAGCAGGACGCGAACGCGCTGGCCATCTCGCCGGACTCCAAGCGCATCGCCATCGGCGGCGCGAAGTCACACACCATCCGCATCCTGGAACTCGAAACCGGTCGCGAACTGCTCGCACTCACCGGCCACGGCGGCACCGTGACTTCACTTCGATTCGTGGAGAACGGGCTCGTCTCGGGCAGCCAGGACGGAAGCGTTCGCGTGTGGAATCTGGAGACGAACAAGTCGATCACGACGCACGCGGCGGGAAAGCCGGTCGAGTGCGTCGCCGCGGATCCACGCGGGCGTTGGATCGCCGCCTGCTTCGGCGGACCGCCCTCCGCACGGGGCCCGCAGCCCATTCGCGTGTGGATAGGTGGCGAGTCGAAGGAACTCGCGGGTCATCAGGCCGCCGTAGGTCGCGTCGTCGCCTCTGCGGACGGTTCACTCCTGGCGTCCTGCTCGTCGGACGGCTCGATCCGCATTTGGGACATGCCCGCCGGCACGCCGCGCTCCGCCATCGACCACGGCGGATGGATCACGGCGCTCGCCTTCGCCAAGGACGGCAAGACGCTCGCCGCGGGGAACATCGACGGCCTGCTCGGCGCGTACGCGGTCCACGGCGAACCGGTGAAGAAGTGGAGCCCGAACGCCGCGGGCGTGAACGCGGTGGACTTGCATCCGGACGGAACGATGCTGGCGAGCGCGCACGAGGGCGGCCTGCCCGGCATCCGCCAGATCCGCCTCTCCGATCCACGCACCGGCAACCCGCTCTTCGCGTTCAACTGCGGCAGCGACGTGTTTCGCACGGTGGCGTTCTCGCCGGACGGGCGCACGCTGACGGCGTGCGAGACATCCGGAACGCTTCGCACGTGGCGAATCGTCGTCGCACCCGAGTCGCAGGTGTTGTCCGCTCACTTGGTCGGCTTCTCCGTGGCGTTCGATCCGCGCGACGGGAAACTGGCATCGGGCGGCGGACTTCTCGGCATCGCCGGCGAGATCCGGGAATGGGACGCGGGAATCGGTCGCACCCTCGGCCGCACGGCGGGGAAGGTCGTGTGCCTCGCTTACGATTCCTCCGGGCTGCTGGCCTCGGGCGCGGCGGACGGCTCAACCGCCATCTGGGACACTGCCGCCGGCACGGTACGCACCCGCGGGCCGAAACATGGTGGCGAGGTGCGGGCCGTCGCGTTCTCTCCGGATCGATCGCTCGTCGCGTCGGCCGGGATGGATCGCAAGGCCCGCGTCTGGGATGCGGCCACCGGTGCGTTGCGATCCGAGTTGAACGGCCACGAAGCCGGTGTCATGGGGGTGGCGTTCGTCTCGGCGGATGAGGTGGCGACGGCGTCCTTCGACAAGACGATCCGGTTCTGGGACGCGAAGACCGGCGCGCCAAGGCGGCAGCTCGCCACCATCGAACCCGTGTATTGCTTCGTGCTGTCACCGGATCGCACGTTGTTGTTCACGGGCGAACGCAGCGCGGTGCGAAAGTACGAACGGGAGACGGGCCGCATGCTGCAGGCCGGCCCCGGCCACTCGCTGCCGATTTATGCGATCGCGATCGCCGGGCACGGTCGCACGCTCGCTTCGGGAAGCAACGACGGCACGGTGAAACTGTGGGATGCCGAAGGCCTCCGCGACGTGGTGACGCTCCCGTTCGGCAACACCGACCCGAAGCCGATGCTCCGTGGCTTGGCCTTCAGCCCGGACAACCAATCGCTCGCCGGAATCGCGGTGGATGGAAAGATCCGCATTTGGCGATGATTCAGTCCGGGTTCACACGCGGCTCCGTTCGCTGTAAACTCTCCGGCGTTGTGAAACCGACTCTCCCCGAAAGCGGTTCCCGATTGCTCGGGCGCGATCGCGCCGCGTTGGCGGTCGGCGCCGCGCTGCTGATCGCGTTCGGCGCGCTGATCACATTTCGCTCCGCGTTCATGCACAATCCCAAGACGGACTTCCAGTGCTACGCGCGTGCCGGGTGGGCCGTGCGGGCCGGGGCGGACATCTACGAAGTGACGGACAACAACGGCTGGCACTTCGCTTATCCGCCGGTGTTCGCCATCGCGATGATCCCGTTGGCGGACCCCTATCCATTCCTGCCGCGAAGCGGTTATCTGCCGTTCGCCGCCTCCGTGGCCATCTGGTATGCACTCGGAGTACTGGCCATCGCGTTCAGCACACATGCGTTGGCGTCCGCAGCCGCGCCCGGCCTCGCGCGAGGATCGCGGGCATGGTGGGCCGCACGCATCGTTCCCGTGCTGCTCTGCGGAGGAACGCTGGGGCACACCTTGGGCCGCGGTCAAGTGAACGCGATCGTGGTGGCGCTGCTCGCGGCCGGTTTCGCCTCCGCCGTTCGGAGACGGAATTTCCTCGGCGGTGCGTGCCTTGCCGCCGCGGCCGCCGTGAAGATCATTCCAGCACTCTTCGTCCTGTTCCCGCTCGTGAACCGCGATCGGCGCGGGCTCGTCGGCTATGCCGCGGCCGCCGTGCTGTTCCTCGCCATCCTGCCCGGCTTGGCATGGGGGCCGGTCGGCCTGCGTGACGTGAACGTGAAGATGGTGAAGGTCGTGCTCGGCCCCGTTTTCAGCGAAGAAGCCGATCAGACGCGTGCAAAGGAATTGCACGGGCTCACCGCGACGGACAACCAATCCGTGCAGGCGGCGGTGCAAGCGTGGCTGCATCCGGATCGCGAGACGAGGCCCGCCCGCGCGGATCGCACCGCCACGGTGACTCATCTCGCGGTTGCCGGCTTCGTTCTGCTTGTGACGTTCTGCGTCGGATACCTCCGGGCGGGCAGCGACCCCGCGGGGCGACTGGTGCTCTTCGGGTGCTTCGCCGTTGCGATGGTGGTCGCGACGCCGGTGTCGCACATGCACTACTACGCGTTCGCGTTCCCGCTCGTGGCCGGGCTGTGGCATCGCCACGGCAATTCCCGCCGCGTCCGCCTCTTGCTGCTCGCTTGGGCCGTGCTCACATCCGTACCGCTGTTTCCCGGCGACGTGTTCGAGCGTCTCCGCGAGTGCGGGCTCGGCATGGCGGCAACGCTCGGCTTGTGGTCGGTCGGAATCGGCACTTTGCTCCGTTGCAGTACATCCCTCCCAATGAACCGCGTGATCCACTGCGGCGGAAGCACTGACGAAGGAAGAACTTCCAACTCAAATCCAGTTTCACCATTTACTTTACAATCATAGTTCAGTATTTAACGTACTGCATGAGCATCACCGCCAAAAACGTCACGAAGCGGTTCGGCACGTTTACTGCGTTGGATCGCGTCACAGTCGAGTGCCCGGCGGGGAAGCTCGTCGCGCTGCTCGGGCCGTCCGGGTCCGGCAAGACCACGCTGCTTCGCATCATCGCCGGGCTCGAAGCCCCGGACTCCGGCACGGTGCATTACGAAGCGGATGACGTGACGCACCAGTCCGCGAAGGACCGGCAGATCGGCTTCGTGTTCCAGCATTACGCCTTGTTCCGCCACATGACGGTGTTCGAGAACGTGGCGTTCGGGCTGCGCGTTCGCAAGCGGCCCGATGCCGAGGTGCGCGAGCGTGTCATGGACCTGCTCAAGCTCGTGCGTTTGGAGGAAAAGGCGCAGCAATTCCCGGCCGCGCTCTCCGGCGGGCAGAAACAGCGCATCGCCTTGGCTCGCGCGCTCGCACCGGAGCCGAAACTGCTCCTGCTCGACGAACCGTTCGGCGCCTTGGATGCCAAAGTGCGGGTCGAACTCCGCCAATGGCTGCGCCGCTTCCACGACAAGTACCACGTCACGAGCATCTTTGTGACGCACGATCAGGAGGAAGCGTTCGAGGTCGCGGACCAAGTCGTGGTGATGAACCACGGGAAGGTGGAGCAGCAGGGCGCGCCGATCGAGGTGTTCGAGCACCCCGCCAACGCGTTCGTGATGGACTTCCTCGGGAACGTGAACAAGCTGCCGGTGCGTGTGGAAGGCGGGCGGGCGCTCTTCGGCGAGAAGGGGCAGGTCGAGTTACCCACGCGGATGCTGAAGCCCACGGCGGACGGCCGCACCGACGCGTACATCCGCCCGCACGAACTGGACATCGCCCGCAACGCTGGCAGCAACTGCATGCTCGGCGAAGTGCTGCACATCAACCCCGCCGGCTCCGTGGTGAAGGTGCGGCTCCTGGCGGAGGACTTCGGACTGATGATCAACGTGGACTTGACCGTGGAACGGTACAAGTCCTTGGAACTGAAAGCGGGCGAGAAGGTGTTCGTGACACCGAAAGAAGCCCGCGTGTTCGACGACTACGCCATCTGATCGGCCTTGCGGGCGACGCGGAAGCCGGAGACGCCCGCTTTCGCGAAGTCCAACACTTCCCGCGCCGTGGACTTGAGTTTGCCCTTTGCCGCATCGGCCCAGCACAGCAGGTTCTTCAGCGGATCGATCGTCGCGTCCGACGGCACCTCGACGCGGCTCTCGTGGAACGACGCCTCGTACACTTCCGAGCCGACCATGAACGTGTGTTTCTGAGTGGTCGGGTAAGGCAGCAGCGAGACTGCGACCGGGGCGCCCTTGGCCGCGAACTTCCGGTGGTACAACGTGATGATCGGCACGGGAGTGCTCGCTTTCGAAAGGGTGCGTCGGAGTTGGACGCGTGCAGTGTAACAGGTTGCGAGCCGAACCGTCACACAATTCCGAACCGTTCGAGCGCGGAATCGGGATATTGGAAGAAGAGCTCTTCATCCGCCGCGATCAGGCGGTTCGCGCGAAAGCACACGCGATCGCCTTCGACGAGCTTGTCGAGGTTCGGATTCGCGGAATGATTCACCAGCCCGCCGAAGCCGAGCGGGATGAGCAGTTGGTCGCCGATCCGGAACTTGTGATGATCCGCGAAGTGCGTGCAACGGTCGGAGAGGCTCTCGCGTTTCACTCGCACGCCGATCACGTCCAGCGTGCTCCCCGCCGGCAGGTCGATTCGCGCGAACACACCGAGGCCCGCGCCGGGAACCGTGGACGGCCGCAACTCGAAGCGGTCGTCCGTTTCATCTACAAATGGCGTCACTTCATCGGCTCGGGCTGGAACCACACCTTCTCCCAGTACTCCTTGCTGTACTCGCCGCTCTTCGCCCAGAACACGCCCGGTTTGTCCTTGATCTTCTGGAACGCGTCCTTCATTTGGCCGTGGATCGCGAGGCTGCTCTCGGGCTTGTCCAGTTGCTTGTACGCGTGATACATGAGGCTGAGCACGATGAGTTCATCCGCGGTGCCGGCGTATTCACGGCGGAGCAAGTCGCCCTCCTTGAGCACGTCGTGCGGCTTGGCCATCTGCTGGTAGGTTTGCAGGATGCGGAGATTCGCCTGGGTGCGGAGCCACGGGTCGCGCTCCACCGCCTTGTTTTCTTTTGCGCGAGCATCCACATCCGCGGCCACCTCCTTGAAGAGTTTCAAGGCTTCCTCGCGATTCTTGGCCGGGTTCGGCGCCGGCGGCTTGGAACGCGGATCGGCCCGCTGCACGAGGCACACGCCGAGCAGCAGCTTGCCCAAGCCCGCTTCCGGGCCGTTGGAATACAGTTTCACCTGTTTCTCGAGCCGCGTCTCGGCTTCCGCGAACTCCCCCTTTTGGATCAGGGCATGCGCCACGTCCACGAGCGAACGCTCGTGCATCTCGCGTTCCGCGGGTGTCACCGTCTCCGCCTGTGCGATCTGATCCATGAGATCGACACCGAACTGCACCTTGTCCGGAACGCGGGAATCGATCATGTTGCGGGCCACTCGGTAGCGGGCGGTGGTGGCCGCGGGCCCGCCGCCGGCCATCGCCTTCACCATCGCCTTGAGCGCGTCCTCGGGCTTGTTCACCGCCACGAGTGTTTCCGCGTACTCCACATACACCGGCCCGATCACATCATCCGGGAGCTTCGGCAGTTTCACGATCTGCTCGTAGATGCCGACCGCGGCGGTGAGGCTGCCGGCCTTCTTGTACAACCCCGCGGCCTTGCGATAGAGGTCCGCTTGGTCCGTCTCGGCGGTGCGGAGTGCGGCGAGAGCGGCGTAGTCTTCCGCCGCGGCCGCGAACTTGCGGTTCGCGTCCCCGCCGGACTTCGCGAGCGAGTTCCCCCACGACACATACGTCTCGGCACGCTTCTCGCGATCGCGGCCCGCATTCGCCACCGCGCGGTACGCCTCGGCCGTGGCTGCGGCTTGCTCGAACGCACCATCCGTGGACAGCACTTGGATCGCGGATTCAAACGCGGCTTGTGCCTCCTGAACGGGAACGAGCGGCGAACTCGGATAGTCCGCGGGCTTGGCGATGTTCTTCACCGCGAATGCAAGCAGGGGTGCGGCTTCGCGCCGGGTCGCGGCGTCGTCGGACTTCAAGCGAATCTCGGCGAGGCGAATCGCGGCCGCGGCCCCTTCCGGCCCGTCGGACTTCGCCGCCTCCTCGAATCGCCTCGCGGCGGCGGCCGGATCGGGGGACTTGGCATTCAGCAGGCACATCCCGAGATGGAACGTCGCGCTTGGCTTCAGCCCCGCGGGCAGCGACGGCTGGGCGAGCAGGATTTCCCAATCGCGGCGGGCACCCACATAGTCGCCTTCATCCATGCGGATGCGGGCGAGTTGGGCCTTGGCCGTGGTCAGTACGTCCGCCGGGGCTTCCGCGCCGATCTGCGTGAGCCACTTCTTCGCGCCGTCGATGTCGCTCATGCGGCGATGCACGTCGCTCAGCTTCAACTTGGTGCGGGCGATCACGGACGGCGGCGTGGACAGCCCCGCCTCCGCGATGAAGCTCGCATACGAGTTCTTCGCCTGCGGCAGATCCGGCGGATTGAGCCGCAGCGCGAGTTCGGCCGCAAGCCGGTGCCCGTCCCCCGCGGTCTCTCCGCGCGGCACCTTGAGCAATACACGCCGCAGGAGATCGATCTCGGAGTGCGTGAGGTGGGAATTCGGGACGGCGGCCCGCGTCTTGGCGAAGCGATAGACCAGCCGCTCGCCATCCAGCGGGTCGACGAGTTGCTCCGGCTTCACGGCTTCAAAGTGCTGCTTCGCGAGCATCCACGATGCCGCCACATCGTTCGCCTCGGGTGCGACCTCTGCGAGCCGCATGTACCCGGTGCCCAGCGTAAAGTGAGCGAGCGGGCCGCTCTCCGGGTAGCCGTCCACCGCTGCGGCGACCTTCGCCACTTGGGTGCGAAGCTCGGCGGCATCCGGGTTGGGCTTGCCGACCAGGGTTTGAAGCGCGGTCAAGTCGTTGCGGAAGGACGTCACGCCTTCGCGTGCCCCGACCGGCAGCCACCCTTGGTACGCGCCGAGGAACAGCGTGGAGCCGAGGAGAAACGTGGGAACCTGCCAGAGTCGCCGTTTGGGGTCGGGCATGTGCGAGTCCTTTCGCGAAGCGGATACAGTAGACCGCCCGCCGCGAACCCCGGTCAAGTGCAACCGCGTGATTGCCCCCCCCGGATGGCCGGGGTATACTCCACGGCCTGCCTGTGGAGCCCGCCGCATGTTCGGCCCCTCGTTCCAATCCGTGGATCGCCGCACGTTCCTCCGCGTCGGCAGCGTGTCCACACTCGGCCTTGGTTTGCCGCAGGCGCTCGCGGCCAAGGCCGCGCACCCCGCCGGCACCCGCGACATCAACGTCATCCTGCTGTGGATGGGCGGCGGCGCGAGCAACATCGACACCTTCGACATGAAGCCGGACGCCCCGGCTGAGATCCGTGGCGAGTTCAAGCCTGTCGCCACGAACCTGCCCGGCGTCCGCGTCTGCGAGCACCTGCCGCTCATGTCCCGCCGCATGGACAAGGTGTGCACGCTGCTCAGCGTGTCGCATCCGGAGAGCGGCGACCACGTGGCGGCAGTTCACTACATGCTCAGCGGCTACCCGCAACGCCCGGACCCGACCGGCCAGCCGGCCAACTCGCTGATCTATCCCGCGTTCGGTTCCGTCGTGTCGAAGGAAAAGGGCTGGCAGAACGCGATGCCGCCGTATGTGGTGCTCACGGGCAAGGCCGCACCGTACACCGGGGCCGGCTACCTCGGCACGTCGTACAACCCGCTCACGATCAAGAACGACCCCGGCGATCCCGCGTTCTCCGTGCAGGATGTCACCATCCCGACCGCGATCGGCCTCGATCGCACGAAGCGCCGCCAGAGCATGCTCGAAACCGTGGACGCATGGCACAAGCAGACGGACGGCACGGTCGGCGAGCGCGGCAAGTTCTACCGGCAGGCGTACGACTTGGTCACGTCCCCCGCGGCGAAGCGGGCCTTCAACCTGAAGGAAGAATCGGACAAGGTGCGCGATCGGTATGGCCGCACCCGCCACGGGCAATCCGCGTTGCTCGCCCGGCGCCTCATTGAATCCGGCGTGCGGTTCGTGTCGGTCGAAACCGCGTGGTGGGACACACACCAGGACAACTTCAAGCTGCTGAAGGATTCGCGCCTGCCGGATGTGGATCGCTGGTGGTCCGCGCTGCTCGATGATCTCGACGAACGCGGCCTGCTCGAAACGACGATGGTGATCTGGATGGGCGAGTTCGGCCGCACCCCGACGGTGAACGGCCAAGCGGGCCGCGACCACTGGGGTTGGGCGAACGCGATTTGCCTCTCGGGCGCGGGCATCCGCATGGGCAGCGTGGTGGGCAAGACGGACCGCAAGTGCGAACGCCCCGCGGGCACGACGCACAGCACGCACGACTTCGCCGCCACCGTGTACCGCAACCTCGGCATCGACGGCACGAAAGAGTATCTCACGTCCGACGGCCGCCCCATCCTCTTGAACTACCACGGCACCCCGATCGACGGCGTGCTCGTGTAATCTGCGAGTCAAGGTGTGCTGACAACTCCGATCCGAGGTCGCGCGATTGACCGAACTCACCCGCGTGGATCCGAAGTCCACCCAGCCGTTGGAATAACGATCTGCGAGGCCTGAGCCATCCGGCCTTTCCCCGATTCCGTCGGGGCGTTATAAGTGCGCGAGAGAGAGACCGGAGGTGCGTCATGCGGAACATCGGAATTGCGTGTGGATTCGTCTTGGGTGTGGCATTTGTGCAGGCTCAGCAACCGGGGTTGCCGCCCGCCGCACCCGCCGTCGATCCGGTGCTGGACGACCACCTCGCCAAGTGGCAGTTCACCTTGGGCAAGGCCACGAATTTCTCCGCAAAGTTCGAACTCACCCGCACCGAGGCCGTGTTCAAGAAGGAACGCAAGTATTCCGGCGCGGTGCTGTGCATGAAGCCGAACCTCGCGCGGCTCAGCATCGGCAGCACCACGGACAAGAACGACTTCGAAGCGTACATCTGCAACGGCAAATCGCTGTACGAGTACAATTGGGCCGCGAAGACCATCACGGAAATTCCGCTCGCCGCCGGGCAGGGCGACAATCTCATGTTGGACATGCTCGGCGGAATGACGGCCGAAGGCGCGAAGAAGCGGTTCCAGATCACGCAGTTCAATCCCAAGGATCCGAACTACGTGTACCTGGACATCAAGCCGACGCTGCCGAAGGACAAGCAGGAATTCGAGCACATGCGGTTCGCGTTGTACGGGCCGAACGTGCCGGCTCCGTTCAAGCCGTACATGCCGGCCCAGATGTACATGTTGAAGCCGAACGGCGACGCCGAGATGTGGAAGTTCTCGGACCAAGTGGTGGACGCGCAAGGCGTGTCCGCGAAGGTATTCGAGTTCGTTCCGCCGGACCCGAAAGAGAAGTGGAACTTCAAGAAGGCGACCCCGCCGCCGACCGGCCCCGCGACCCCCGCCGGCGGATTGGTTCGCCCGAACAAGTGATCAGCCCTTCGACAACTTCACCGCGGTACCGTAGGCCAGGACTTCGGTTGTGGCCTGCGCGAACTCCGTCGCGTCGTACCGCATGCCGATGATCGCATCCGCTTCCTTCTCCTCCGCGTGATCCACCATTCGCTTGTACGCATCCCGGCGGGCTTGGTCGCAGACTTGGGCGAAGGACTCGATGTTCCCGCCGATGAATTGCTTGAACCCGCCGAGCAGCCCCTGCTTGATCCCCGGCGACCGCACCACGATGCCGCGAACAATCCCGATGATCTCGACGATTTGGCGGCCCGGAACGTCGTTGCCCGTGGTCACGATCATGGCTGGCCTCGCGAATGGGTGCAGCACTGATCTATGACGAACGCGGCGTGGAGTTAAGCGGTCGCGGGCTCCCACACGATGTCGATGCGGGAATGCGGGTGATGTTCGGCGGCGGCGAGACTCTCGGCCGCGGCGCGGCCGTGTTCGCCGAGTTGCGGCAGGTCCGTCATTTCCAGCTGCGGGCACTCGCGGTAGAACACGATGTCGTCTTCCAAGGGCGCGGCGGTGAACTCGACCTTCGGCAGCGCGGCCTTCACCACGGCACGGAAGCGATTCCCGGCTTCGCCCGGCGGAGCGGCCAACGTCGCGATTTCGTCCGGAGTCTTGCCCTTGTAGCCGATCGTGTCCGGTGCCGCGCCGTGATAGGCGTCTGCGATGAGTGGATAGTCTTCCGTGCCGCCGGTGCGGTTGCGGAAGAACACGGCCGCCGGGTTGGCGGCGTCCAGCTTCGCATCCAAGAATTCCCGCGACCGCGTCAGCAGCAGTTCGCGGAACGGCGGGCCTTTCTCGAGCGGCTTCAACGCGATGGCCGCCAGCCCGCGGAACTTCTTCGTCAGTTCGCTCTGCAGCAGTTGATCGAAGGCGAGCACGTCGGCCGGGTTCAGCCCCGCGAGGAAGCGATCCGCGGCGTCGTCGAGCGTCTTGCACCCTTCGGGAAGGATCAACTTGGCGGGGCCGGCCGCACCGGTGCCCGCTTCCGCCCCGGCACCCACCGCCGCGTGCATGTCGTTCAATCCGGAGCGGCAGATGCCGATGTCGCGCAGGTACTCGGGCGTGGTGCCGAGCAGTTTGCGATAAGTCGAAAGTGCGAAGTCGAGGATGTCGATTCGAAGTCGCTTCCGCGGATACGCCCGCAGCAATTCCAGCAACTCCGCCGAGTGCTTCCAACTGCCGCCGGTGGTGAGGTTGCCGATCATCTGAAGCAACCGCTGGTACGTTTGCTTCAAATCCTTCACTTGGTCCGCGTACATCGGCTCCAGCGTCTCGACGTGTCGCTTGAGCCGCGTCTCGATCTGCCGCACGCATTCTTCCGCACCAGCGAGCCGGTATTGCGGTTGCTCGATGAAAGACACCGCCATCACGGCCAGTTGGCTCTCGCCGTCCTTGCCGATCTTGTCGTAGTGCTCGGCGAGCGGTGCGTGCAGCGTGCCGGTGCCGTCCGGTTGGGTCGGATCGGGCTTGCCCACGAGCTTCAACAGTTGATCCAGCACCGAGCAAACCGCCGTGGCGTCCAACTTCGCGGTGGACGGCGTGCGGGTGCGGAGCGGATCGATGAAGGCGTCGAACACCTTGTCCGGGTCTTCATGGAGTTGGGCCTTCGCCGCATCTTCGAAACCGCTCACCATCTGCTCGAAATCGAGCTTCCGTTCGATCCACCGCGTGTCGAGCCACTTGGCGACCGCCTCACGAACAGGAGCCGCGTCCTTGCCGGTCCAGCGTTGGAGCATGCGTTGGGCGAAGCGGCGGGTGGCGGCTGCAAGCACTTCCGGTCGCGGCCATGTGAGTCGGAACGATCCGAACGCCTGGCACGTCGGCAACGGCGAAGGGTACGCGTTGCGGTACACGTCCCGCATCTCATCGATGACGCGGCCGGCGGGCGTAAGCGATTCATTGAAGATCGCGCGGGCCGCCCGGGCCGTCACCAATTGCCGCGACTTCGCATCCACGGACTTGGGCAGTTGCAGGAATGAAACGCGGGCGAAGGGCGCGTCCGCATCGTGGATCGGCGCCTCGCCTTTGTCGAAGGTAGCCTGGTACTTGGTGCGGCGGGCTTGGAATTGGAACAGTTCGGTGATTGCCGCGAAGGTGTTGCCGAGCGAGGCGTTTCGGGCCGCGCTCGCTTCCGCCGGGGGCACGAGGAACATGCCGACGACCTCGGGCCGCAAGTAACCCAAGCCGCGGAGTTCGTGGCGAAGCAGGTACGCGAGATCGAGGAACATGCCGCCGCCCGTGCCGCCGCCAAGCCCGGCGATGAGATAAGTGCGCGGGCGGTTCGTGCGGATGCCGAGCTTCGTCTCGGTCGCGGTCTTTTCCAGCGATTCGTCCGTGAGGAAGGTCTCGAGTTCGGCGCGGATGCGGGAGGAAACGAGGCGGTGGTTGTCGATGAGGGCCAAGCGGCCGAACGAGCGGACGCCGTCCGCCGCGCCGGGGTTGCGGGCGATCTTGTACAGAGAGCCGGGCGGCAGCCACGGCTCGACCGGCGGCAGTGTCGTGCTTTGCAGGTAATGCGCCGGCCGGTTCAGCCGGGCAAGCACGGTGTGGGCCGTTCCGATGGCCGCACTCGCCTGCAACGGTGTCTCGCCGCTGGCAGCGGGATCCGTGTCGATGTACAGAAAGCGAACGTTCGGCACGCGATCCGGCGAACCGAAGTGATCGGCGACCACCGCACGGAGCGATTCCAGCACCAACTTGCCAAGATGGCCGACGCCGATGACCAGGGTGGGCATCAAGGCGCCGTCACCGTGCTTCTCCGGCGGCGCGATGCCGAGGCTGTTCATCCGCGCCGTCTGCACGATCTGCTGCCGCGTGAGGGTGATCGCCGGGCTTGCGAACGCGTTGTTGTTCGCCGACGGCGTCACCAGCCTTGGCACTACGGAACCCGCGGGCCCGACCGTCACCAGTTGCGGCATCACCGGCGGAACCGTTCCCGGCCTCGATCCGCCGAACGCCGGCACCGGCGTCTGCGTCTTCATCGGGTCGTTGTTCGCCGCCGTTCGGTTCGACGCACCGTACTGCAGCCGCGTAATCAGGTTCGCGGAGTCGTTGGAATCCGACGGCCCCTGCGGATGGCCCGTCTTCCCCGTGATCGGAGTGGACGGCGGTGACGCCAAGCCGGACAACTTGATCGCGCGAACCATGTCCGCGCACGTCGGCCAGCGTTCGTCCGGCTTCTTCGAAAGCGCCCGGGCGATGATCGGCTTGTCTGCGGCGGGAAGCGGGTGAAGGTCCGGCGTGCCGCTGATGTGCTGCATCAGGAGTTGCCGCGTGTTCGCCCCGGAGAACGGCCGCACGCCTGTGAGCAGTTCCTGAAAGACGATCGCGAGGCTGTATTGATCCGAGAAACGGCTCACGTATCCTTCGAATGTTTCCGGGGCGGCGTACACCGGGGTCACACCGCCGGTCACGGCCGTGCGGTCGCGTTCCAGCAACTTCGCGAGGCCGAAGTCGCCCACCTTCACGTGATTGAACACGAGGAAGAGATTCTGCGGCTTCACATCCAAGTGCTGAATCTTGTAATGGTTGTTCATCAAGTCGAGGGCTTCCGCCGTCTCCTCCATGTAGCGGAGGAGTTCGTCGCGCGGGATGCCGGGCAGCCCTTGCCCGCGGCACTCGCGATAGCGGTCCCAGAGATTGCGATCCGCGAGTTCCATGACGATCATGAGTTGACCGTCGCGGATGTCGTAGCGTTCCAGCGAGAGCACGTACGGGTGACGGATCGTCTGAACCCGTTGCAAGGCCTTGAGTTCCTGCTCGGCGGGTCGGCTGTCTTCGTCGCCGGCTTCGAGATCGCCGAAGACGAACTTCATGGCCTTGAGCAGGCCGCCGGGTGCCTCCACCTTCCAGACTTCGCCGAAGCCGCCGCGCCCGAGCCGCTCGATAAGGCGGTAGCCGGGCAGCGGCTCTTCGTGGGTCGCGAGATGAATCGCCATGGAGCGGGGGTCGCTGCGCGGTCGGGGAACGTGAATCCAATATCCTCTAGTTCACCCGGACCCGTTTGGCAAAGCGGCAAGATGTTGCTGCGGCCGAAAACCGGGGATTGAGCTCGCGGGGTGCCATGCCCGAACCGCTTGTTGCCATCTCCGTGAAGCAGCCGTGGGCGGCCCTGCTCGTGGCTGGAATCAAGACCATCGAGATCCGCTCCTGGGCCACCCGTCGCCGCGGCCGCGTACTGATTCATGCGGGGAAGATCGACGACGACCGCCCCGAAGGCTGGGCCCGGATCAACACGCCGGAGTTGCAGGAACTCGCGTCCCTGCGAGGGGGAATCGTCGGCGAAGGGCAACTGATCGCGTGCAAGGGTTACGCCACCGCCCGGGCCTTCGCCGCGGACGCCGAATTGCACCTGAACGATCCCGGCTGGTTCAAACCGAAGTTGTGCGGCTTCGTCTTTCGCGACCTGAAAGTCGTCCCGTTCCGTGCCTGCCCCGGACAAACGCTCTTCTTCAAAGTCGAAGACGTGTGAACTTGAGCAATTCCGACACGACGGCGCAAGATTCTCGACCCGCAAAACCGGCAAAACCGTTCCAACCAGTCAACCCGACCCGCCCCGCACGCCGATAAACCGAGAGACCATTCGGTGTGGTGCGAGGCTGGACATGCGGTGGAAGCGGGTACTTTGGGCGGGTTGCATGGCCCCGGTGTTCGGGGGGTGCCTCACCGCGTACCAGCCGCACCGGGATCACATCGCCGAGCATGCGGTGAACAAATCCGAGCGCGAGGTGACGCGCGAGATTCATCGCAAGGCTCGCGACGCATGGCAGAGCGTGCGCAGCGAGTTCCCGCGAAAAGTGTTCAGCGCCGAGTTCCGCGACGGCTTCATCGACGGCTACTCGGACTTCTTGGACCGCGGCGGCGACGGCCAACCGCCCGCCGCACCGCCACTCCGCTACACACAGAACAAGAAGTACTTCACGCCGGAAGGGCACGCGCTGATGCGTGATTACCTGCTCGGCTTCCAGTACGGCACGGAAGTGGCCGTCGCCACCGGCCAGCGGCAGTACCTCACGGTGCCGGTGCTGATTCCCGATTCCATCGCCCCGACGCACAGCATTCACGAGCCGCTCCCGTCGGCGGGTTTGTCCACGGGCAGCGACGCGCCGGTGAAGCCGATCCCGCCGCCGCCGGCCCCGCTTCCCGCTCCGAAGCCAATGACGAAACTGCCGTCGCCGCGCCCGCTCGGTAAGGAACCGCCGCCCACGGCCGTGAGTACGCCGGCCGCCAGCGAGCCCGAAGGTTCAAAGTTCGGGTTCCCGAAGAGCTTGGTGCCGCCAGTGCCGCCAAGCAGTTCGCCGACGGTTCCGCCGCTGCCGGGCGTGCCCGCACTTCCGACTGTGCCGAGCGTGCCCATGCCGCGAAGCCAGGCCGAACCGCCCGCCACCGGTGTGATCCAGGCGTCCGGCGTGAAGCTGCCGCCGCCACCGGGCGCGGTGAAGGACCTGCCGGACGACGTGCCCACGCCGCCCGTGCGGCTGGATGATCTCGCGGACCTCCCGGTGATCCCGGTGAACCACCCCGAGCCGACGAAGAAATGACCATGAACGCACGCTGGGTATGGATGTTCGTCGGGATCGCCGGGCTTGCGTCCGGATGCGTGTCGCATCCGCCGCTGGCGGACGGGATCCCCGTGCGCCGACTGCCGGCCGAGATTCTCGGCTGTTCCAAGTGCGGGCTCGAACCGCTGCCGCTCGCGCTGCTCCGCCAGAAGGAGCCGGACGCGTACCGCGTGGACAGCGGCGACGTGCTCGCCGTCTTCGCCGAAGACGTGCTCGGCATCCGCGGCACGATCCCCGTCCAACCCAACATCGATCCGCAGGCGGCGAAACCGGCCGCTCAGGGCTACCCGGTCACGGTTCAGGCGGACGGCACGATCCAACTTCCCGAGGTGCCGCCGATCAAGGTCCGCGGGCTCACGGTGAACGAGACGCGCGACGCCATCGTGAAAGCCATCACGGTGGACAAGAAACTGATCCTGCCCGGCAAGGAACGCGTGACCGTGGACCTGCTGAAGCCGCGGCAGTATTCCGTGGTCGTGATCCGGGATGATGCGGACGGCGCAAAGAACACCGGCCACGCAATCAAGCTCGACGCGTACAAGAACGACGTACTCGGCGCCTTGGCCCGCACCGGCGGCATGCCCGGCCCCGGAGCGAAGAACGAAGTGATCGTTCGCCGCAATGACGCGGCGCGAACCGTGATCCGTATCCCGCTGCAATCGCGGCCCGGCGAAGCGCTCATGCTGACCGACGCGGACGTGACGCTGCACGACGGCGACACCGTGCATGTGGAAGCCCGCGTGAAGGAGACGTACACGATCGTGGGCGGCCCCGGCTGCGGCGAGCATGCGCTGCCACGCGACACCGACCTTCGCGTGCTGGAAGCGCTCTCGAAGGCGATGTGCCCCGCTCCGGCGTGCGGCCCGGTCACCGTGCTGCGGCCCGTCGGTTCGCAGCGTCAGGTGCCGATCCTGGTGGACTTGGACGAAGCGACCCGCGACCCGCGCGAAAACATCCTGCTTCTTCCCGGCGACACCATCGTGCTGCCCGGCTGCAAGGATTGCGGCCCGAAGCAACAACCGTTCCGCCCCCGCATCCGCCTCGGTCCCGGCAAGTGGCCTGTGATCGGGGAATGCAGCGACTGCGAGTGACTCTCGGCTGCCCGGTTGCTTTCCGCCCCGCATCGGGTAACGTGTCGGAACCTCCGACGAGCCGCCGATGAGTTCCGCTCCCGCCCCGACTTCAAACGTCCTTTCGCCGTGGCGCTGGTGGGTGTGCATCCTGCTGATGCTCGCCACCGTCATCAACTACATGGACCGGATGGCGCTGAACCAGTTGGCGCTCCGGATCCAGTTCTCGCTCGGGTTGAACAACACCCAGTACAGCTACCTCGAAAGCGCGTTCTCCTTCGCGTTCGCCATCGGCGCCGTGCTCACCGGGTACGTCGTGGATCGCACCAACGTGCGGTGGCTGTATCCGCTGCTGGTGCTGGGATGGTCCGCGGCCGGCGTGCTCACCGGGTTCGCCAACGGCTTCTGGATGCTGCTCTCGTGCCGTCTGATGCTGGGCCTGTTCGAAGCGGGGAACTGGCCGTGCGGTTTGCGAACGACCCGCGCCGTGCTCCGGCCCGCCGAACGCTCCTTCGGCAACTCGCTCTTCCAAAGCGGCACCGCGCTCGGAGCCGTCGTCACCCCGCTCATGGTGCTCTACCTGCTCCGCTGGGCCGATCCGACGGAGCCGTTCCGCCAAGCGGCCATGTCCGTCACCGGCGGCAACTACGCCGCCGTGAC
Organism: Gemmataceae bacterium; assembly: GCA_046350135.1. Taxonomy (GTDB): domain Bacteria; phylum Planctomycetota; class Planctomycetia; order Gemmatales; family Gemmataceae; genus Urbifossiella. The sequence goes on along the minus strand of JAXMBB010000027.1, from coordinate 25,725 downwards.
CGACGCGCCGTCGGACACGTGGAAGTTCCCGTTCCGTGTGATCGGCTGCTTCGGCGTGCTCTGGGTGCTGCTGTGGTTCGTCACGGTGCCGGGCCGGCTCGTGGCGAACGCCTCGGCCCATGCGAACGTGACGCACGAAGGGGCGATCCGCTTCTCGGATGTGTTCCGGGACCGCCGCTTCTGGATCCTGCTTGCTGCGGTCGCGTCCATCAACATGACGTGGCACGGCTTCCGCACATGGCTGCCGTTGTACCTGCAGAAGCAGCGAGGCTTCAGCGAAGCCGAGATGAGCCGCTTCACCACGGCATATTACCTGATCGCGGACATCGGCTCGTGGACGGCGGGCCTCGGCACCCTGTGGCTGTGCCGCCGCGGGAGAAGCGTGCATGGCGCCCGTACGATCGCGTACGGCATCTGTGCGGTGCTCACGATGTTTTGCGTCGCGGTGCCGTTCCTCGACGCGACCCCGCTGATCGCAGATGCTTGGCTGCCACTCTCGGCATTGACAATCTGCCTGCTGGTGGTGGCGTTCGGCGCGTTGGGTCTGTTCCCGACCTACTTCGCGCTCACTCAGGAACTTTCAAGCAAGCATCAAGGGAAGGTGAGCGGCACGCTCGGCGCTTGCGCCCACATCTCGCTCGCCGCCATCTACCCGCTCGAGGGGATGCTCATCGACGCCACCGGTTCTTATGAACTGATCCTCGGCGGCATCGGCGTGGCACCCATGCTGGCATTTCTGCTCTTGCTGGCGAAGTGGCCGAAAGAACCGGAATCGTAAACGAGAGGCGTGGCTTACGCTTGCGAATCGGTGGGTTTTCACGCGTCTTCGTCCGGCGGGTTCGCTTCGCCGAGTTGAATCAGGAAGGCGAGTTGCTCCAATTGGATCGCGAGGTCGACGTTTACGAGCCGGACTTTGGGCGGAAGTTTCAGCAGCACCGGGGCGAAGTTCAGGACACCGCGGACGCCGGCTTTCACAAGATCGTCGGTCACGGATTGGGCCGCCTCCGCGGGGACGGTGATGATCGCGAGTTCGGCTCCAAGTTTGGCTGCACGGTCGCCCAAGCCCGCCACCGGCTCCACGATCACGCCTTCGATCCTCTGGCCGATCTTGGACGGGTCGTCGTCGAAGAGACCGACGATGTCGAAGCCTTGGGCGCGGAAGCCGCGGTAACGGAGCAGCGCGCGAGCGAGGTTGCCGACGCCGACAAGCACGGCCGGCCACGTGCGGTCGATGCCGAGCGCGCCGCGGATCGCGGCCGTGAGTTCCTTCGCTTCGTAACCGATGCCGCGTTGGCCAAGGCTGCCGAGTGCCGCGAGATCGCGGCGGACTTGTGCATCCGTCACACCGCAGGCGGACGCGATGCGGCTGGAGGAAACTTTACCACCCTCCGCGGGCCATGCGGCGAGCACGCGAAGATACAGGCTCAGGCGGTGGGCGGCCGCCCGCGAGAGTCGTTCACCCGATGCACGTGGATCCAATTCCGCCTCGCTTTCAGAGGCATTCTACCGCTTCCACGAGACGGGAATCACCACTTCTTGGCCCGCGGGTTCGGCCAGTTTCACGGCCACCTTGCAGGAGCCGGATTGGAAGGCGGCCACGCCGCCGATCGAAATGCGGAGTGTCGCCACCGGGCCGGCAGCGGTTGAGAACTTCACCGTGGCCGCGGAGAAGTCGCTGGCCGCGGAATCGATGCGGACCGACTTGCCATCCGGCGCGCGAAGCTGAACCAGAGCCGACACTTCGTCTTGGCCTGTGGCAAGCTTCACGTTCACTTCTTCGGGGGAAGCTGCGACCTGGCCCGGCGACTTCTTGTTGATGCGAACCGGGATGCGGAACTCGGAGTAAACCGGGTCGTTGGTTTGCAGCACGATCAGGTCGTCGCGTTGGCCGGCGGGCGCGTCCGCGCTCAGCTTCACTTGGATGATGCCGTTGACGGCCGCGGCCGTGAGGTGCGGCGACGTGCTGCTCACTTTCACAATGCTGAGCGGCTTCGCGCGGCGATCGGCAACCGTGAGTTGCTGCGTCGCTTCACCCGTGGTGGAAAACGCAAGTTGCGGAGGCGAGATCGTCACCTCCCGCGAGAGCGTCGCAGTCATGGACACGGCCAGTTCGCCCGGAGTGCCGTTCGCGGTGTAGCTCACCACCGCCTGCCAGCGGTTCGGGCCGTCCGGTTGCGTGAGGGTGTTCACGTCCAGCGTGAGGGTTGCGGTTTCGCCGGGCTTCAGCACGTTCGCGGAGAGCGACCGGTGGACGCATCCGCACCCGGCCTCCACCTTCGTGATCGTAAGCGTGTCTTGGGTGCGATTACTGAGCGTGAAGGCATGGCTGAGCGGCGGCCCAGCCTTGATGTCGCCCTTGGCGACGAGCGGCGCGGGGCAGGCGAGCGCGGGCGGGTTGGCGAGAGCGAGCACCAGCAACGGAAGAAGTGCGTTCATGCCGCAGGGAATACCCGCGCCGTGGAAAACGGGCAAGGTTACTCCGCATCGAGAAGTTCATTCGGGCGCAATGGGGCCCACCGACTCAGGGGAAGCAAAGCGTGCCTTCAACCCCGCCGGCCGGCTCCAAGTCGGCGAGAAGACTGGTTCGCACGGCAAGGGGAAGCGGGCCGCTCTCGAACACCCAGTCGCCCGTCTGGATCGCCAGGTTCAGCGGTTCGTCGCGATCCTGGAGTGCGAGCCGGTCGAAGCGGGTGAGGACGAACTCGACCCAGCGGACGAGGCCGACCACGCGGTCGCCGCCGGAATCCGTCCGCACCTGCCCTTTCACGGTGCGGTCGCCGATGTGCAGCTCGACCGAACCGTGCTCGAGTTCCTGGGCCAGCGCCCGATTCGCCGCCCGTACGGAGACGGACGCCAAGAGGCGGCCGGGGCCGGGGAGCAGCGATTCGTACCACGACAACTCGCGATTCACGCGGTCGGCGTGTGTGGCGCGGGCCAAGCGTGCGAGATCCCGCAACCGGAGTCGCAGAGTCCGCTTGTTCTCGAAGACGACGGTGATGCCGGGGCCGAATCGCACCCGGCGGCATCTCGCGAGGTATTCGTTGTGCTGTTCGAGTTCGTCGCCGATGGGGTCGAGCGAATCTTCGTCCGCGAGGAGGTGCTCCAGCGTGTGTGCGAGCATGGCGGCCTCGTGCGTGAGGATGGTCCGCCCGCCTTGGCGCGCCCGGAGCCGTTTCCCTGCGGCCCCCTCTGCCCGTAACCCCGGCATAATCGTTACACCACTATAGACGACTTCTCCGTGAGGAAGTGGCGAATCACCGGTGAATTTTACGACATTCTGAGCTCAACCAAGCACCAGACGGCTTTCATCCTGTCAATTCCGGGGCTTCTGCCTTAATCTCATTCTGTCCGTCCTTTGTCATTGAGTGGTCGAACACCGTGGACAAGATCGACAAGATCGGCAAGTTCCAGATCCTGCAGACGCTCGGCAGCGGAGCCCACAGCAGCATCCTGCACATTCGCCGCGACGCGGACGCGAAGGAATACGCCCTCAAGATGGTGAACATCGAGGACAAGGACGACCTCAAATACCTCGAACAGGCGAAGCATGAGTACCGCGTGGGGCAGATGCTCGCGCACCCGAACCTCGTGAAGGTGTACTGCCTCGAAACCGAGTCCGGTTGGTTCTCCGGGCCGAAGAAGGCGAAGCTGCTGATCGAGTACGTGCCCGGCAAGACGATGGACAAATTGCCGCTGCTTCGCATGGCGAAGTTGCTCCGCGTGTGCGAACGCATCGCGGACGGCCTCACGCACATGCACCGCAAGGGCGTGATCCACGCGGACATGAAGCCGAACAATCTCATCCTCGGCCGCGGCACGCAGGTGAAGGTGCTGGACTACGGCCTCGCATGGATCAAGGGCGAACCGAAGGACCGCGTACAGGGCACCCCCGAATACATGGCCCCGGAGACCGGCAGCCACAAACTCGTGAACGAACGCACGGACATCTACAACTTCGGTGCGACGATGTACCGCCTCGCGACATTGCAGAATCCGCCGCTGGCCATCTCGCCGCCGGACGGCCTTCCGGTGACCGAGAAGAGCTTCCACGAAGCGTTGCAGCCGAGCCGGAAGCGGAATCCGATGATCCCGGAAGGCTTCGGCAACCTGATCGATTCGTGCCTGAGCTTCAACGCGAACAAGCGGCCCGAGCGGATGAGCGAGGTGCAGGGCCTGCTGGATCAACTCGCCGACGAAGCCGCCACCAAGATCAATCCCGCGGATCTCGAGGAGTGAGAATGAGAAGGCTTGGAAGACTTCCTGTGTGGAATCCCGACCGGATGCGACTGGAACGAATGAAGTCAATCACACGGCAGCCTGGGGTGCAGCCGCCCTGTTTGAGGTCGCAAAAGCCTAGGCCCCAGCTACTCGCCGAGGCTTTTGGCGGAAACTTGGGCGAATAAGTTTTTGATGTTCATAGTTGATCGGTATAATCATCGCTGTGAATCAAACTCCTTGGTGAATGCAATGCTCCGACTTTCCATCCTGTGTGCGTTTGCATCTTGTGCGATGCTCTTCACGCAAGGCCAACTGATCGGCCAAGTCAAGAACGGCGTCGGCGATAAGAACACGGACACCAAGAGCACAGATCCTGTAAAAGCGACCAAGGCGACAGCAGACACAACCCCTGCTGGGTGCGCTGGCTGCGGCGTCTGCGGCGGCTCGATGATTGTTATTGTTCTGGTGCCGATACTTATTTTCGTCCTCAACATCGTGCTGTTGATCTGGGTCGCTCGCGATGCCAAGTCCCGAAATATGGACAGCTCCGTTCTGTGGATGGCCCTTGTGTTCTTCACCGGGCTCTTGGGGCTGGTGATTTACCTTTTCTCACGGCCGAAGGGTGATCTCTACGAATGCAGGAGTTGTGGTAACAAGCGGTTAGTCGCAAGCAAGCGATGCCCGCATTGTGGCAACTTGAAGGGCCGCAGCAATCGTGACGACGATGACGATGAGTGACTAATTTGTAGACAGGTACCTTCATGAAGTTGCTCAAGAATCCGCGAACGTGGCTTTGTCTATTCGGAGGATTTGCAATCCTCACGATAGCCGACACCCTTCGTGAGCCCAACCGTCAAGTAACAGCCGCGACCTATCTCAGCGCGGTGAGTGTCTATCAGCAACATGGACGCCCGGTCCTTCGAGGCCGCGTGCAGTGTCGTTACACCCCCAGTTGTTCTGTGTATTCCACTGAAGCTGTACAAAAGTATGGGATTCGTCGAGGACTGGCACTAACAGCAGCTAGAGTTTCGTCCTGTCAGGCCGATGTGCCGCTTGGCACTCAGGATCCAGTACCATGACCTCTGCCGCAAATCCGATTCAGCAATCTTGGAGGCTATCGCGGAACTAGGTCCACAGGGAGAGCTTTCACAAATCAATGTGGAACACCCTTTCCATGAGCGGTTCCAAGCACGTCTCCCAGTGGTGATGCTCTTCCACGAAGCGGCGGGCGGCGGCACCCAACTCGCGGCAGCGGGTCGGATCCGCGAACAATTCGCTTACGCACTTCACCCAATCGTCCGTCGCCGAAGCGGAAAGCAGATGTGTGCCGGGAACGGCTTTCAGAGCCGCGAGGGCGGGCGGGGCCGCGATCACGGGCTTGGCCATCGCCATCGCTTCGAGCACCTTGTTCTGGATGCCGCGGGCCAGTCGCAGCGGCACCACCGCAATCGTGGCCTCCGCGACGAATGGCCGTACGTCCGGCACTTGGCCGATGAGATTCACGCCGGGCAGGTTGGCGAGACGCTGCACCTCGGGGCTCGGCTTGCGGCCGATGATGCGGAACTCGGCGGAGGGGAACTTCGCGTGGATCGCGGGCCAGATGTCGCGGGCGAACCACACTGCGGCATCCACGTTGGGCAGATAGTCCATCGCCCCGACAAACGCACAGGCGAGCCGGCCCGCATCTGTGGCCATGGTGAGCCGGCCTGCGTCAGCAGCCGGAGCCGTGAAGTACTCCAAGTCCACGCCGTTGGCCGCAACCGTGGCCGCGCCGGCGCCCGCGAACGAATCGAACACCGCGGCCTCGGCACGGCTCACCATCGCCACGGCCTTCGTCCACTGCGGCAGGCCGCGTTCCAGCTTGCGGATGCGGTGCGATTCGAGCCGGTACATCCACTTCTTGGGGCCGCGGGCCGCGTCCGCGAAGTCGCTCCACTTCTGGCTGTCCACATCCACGAGATCGACGATCTTCGGCACGTCCGCGAGTTCCCGCATGCGCAGATAGGGGGCGAGGCTCGACGCCGAGATCACCGCGGCCGAGAACGTCGTCTCGCCGCACCACGCGCGAACGACACGCATGAGATCGCGTTCCCAGAACGCGCCTTCGGAAATGCTGCCGCCGGTGAGCACGCTCCAACCGGCCCGCAGCCAACGCCCTTCGGTGACGGGCACGATCGCAACGCGGCCGCACACCCGGTTCAACTCGGCGATGGTTTCCGGCGGCACGGGTTCGTCCGCGAGGCACGCCAGCCATACGCTGCCGCGACGGACGAGTTGCCGCAGCACGTGCCAATTGCGGATGCGGTCCCCCTTGTCCGGAGGGAACGGCACTCGATGCGTGAGATAAAGGACGGTGGGGTTCAAGCGGGGTTATTGTAAGAAACCTGCGCGGGACCGAAGTTACAAGAACGCCAGCCCCTTCTTCTTCAGCGACTCGTGACAATCCGGCAGGTCGAACTTCGACAACACGCCAGGTGCGAAGCTGGACAGCGGCCAGTTGTAGGTCTCGTTCGTCGCAATCTCGTGGTACGACTTCAGTGCGTCCTTCAGTGTCACGCGCTTGACGTTCTCGTGCAGCACGGCGGCGAACGTGGCCGGGATCGTGCCCCATCCCTTCGCCACAAGGTGAATCTCCTTGTGGCCGTAACTCGCGAGCCAGTCCAGCGTGCGAAGCAGATCGAAGGTCTTCTGGCCGGGATACGGGCGATCCAGCATGATGCCGTGGATCGCGTAGAAGAAGTCGTTTCCGTACGGAGTGAGGAACGTGTTGGTGCCGCCGCAAGTGTCTGGTCGGGTTTCGCCGACGCCGCGGACATCGCAGGCGTACACCGTCGCCTTCGGCTCCGCTTTCATCACTTCGGCGACGAGCGGTTCTTCGCGAAGCTCGGCGTCCGCGGAGTGATGCGACACATAGAGAATAGCCGGCGCGTCGGACTTGGGCGGCCGCGCGAAGTGGGCTTCGTCGCTGAGACGATAGACGACCGCGACCGCGGGTGCTTCCGTTTCGAGAACGTAAGTCGTGGCGTGCGGCTTTGGGTACTTGCGATTCGCTGCGGCGCGCAGGATGCGGTACTCGGGAGAGCCATCCCGCGTGGGAACCGAGAGTGCTTTTTGAATGGTGGTTGCGAGCGAATCAGGGGGCTTACGCCCCCCGCTCGCCAGTTGCTTCGTGAACGAGAACACGCTCCGCGATTTCAGGTCCGCCACCTGGCCGGTCGGGGTGCAGCGCAGGTCTTGGTCCTTCTCCACCACGATCTTCGGCTCCGCGACTTCTTTGGAGAGGCCGGTGGCCTTGTTGAACCATTGGTACATCGCCTCGCGGTTCTCGATCGTGTAGCCGTGGCCGGTGGGGCCGATGTGCAGCTTCACGTTCTCCTCCGCGCCGAGCAGCCCGTAGATGCGTTGCAGCCGGCGGAAGGCTTCCTCCGCGCCGCGGGCGTCGAAGAAGTCCTTCTCCTTCGCCAGCACGATCACGGGCTTCGGCGCGAGTGCGGCGAGAAAGTCCGCATGATCCAGGCCGAGGGCCAGCGCGTGCGGCGGGCACTGCTCCGTGTCCGCGGGGAGTTCGTTCTCCAGATTGCGGCGGAAGGTCGTGATGAAGCAGCCGGGGGCGGCCATGGTCCAGCGATCGTCGAGGCCGCAGAGCCACGTCGTGAGCGTGCCGCCGCCGGAGTTTCCGGTGATGCCGACGTGCTTCGGATCGACCTCGGGCCGGCTCAGCAGATAATCGAGGGCGAGGATGCCGTCCCACGCCCGCCACGTGCCGAAGAACTCGCCGACGAGGAACTGCTGGTTGCCGGCATAGAGATGCTCGCCGACGCCGACGCTCGGGCGGATCTTCGCGGGGAGGTGGCCGTACTGCAACCGCTCGCCTTGCCCGATCGGGTCGTAGATGAGCACGACATAGCCCATGCGGGCGAGGCCTTGCGCGAAGGACTGGTACGCGGGCTCGGCCTTGCCGTTGGTGGAGTGGCCGCACGAACCCACGACGCCCGGCCGCTTCTCCTTCGCTCCCTTCGGCAGGTACAGATTCGCGGTGACGAGGAACCCCGGCCGCGATTCGAAGATGATCTTCTCCACCGTGTACGTGTCGCGGTCGAGGGTGCCGGTGATCTTCGCGTTCAGCGGCGTCTTCTCCGGCAGCGGGCCGAAGCACTTGGCGATCTTCTCCTTCACGGTGCGGATGTACGCGAGCGCGTCGTCTTTGGTCTTGAGCTTCGCCTGCACGTCGAGGCTGCGTTTCTCCACGTCGCGAACCTGCGCGACGGACCACTCCTGCACCGCCCGCGGGAAGCGGTTCAACGGAGCGAGCGGCTCCTTGTCCTGGGCCGATGCGAACTGCGAACCCAAAGCGAGGCCGGTGAGTTGGAACCAATCGCGGCGGTTCATGGGGCGGCTCCACGGGGCGTGGCGGCATTGTAAGCGGCCGGACTATACTGATGTGGTCGCAATTTCGCCGGAGGATCCGCATGTCGTTCCGACTTCTCGTTGCACTCCTTCTTGCACTTGTTCCCGCGGTCGCGTCCGCCGCCGATCCCGCGGCGCGGGCCAAGGCTGATGCCGAACTCGCCCGCACCGCTCAGAACATGTTCGCCAACCTCAAGCCGATCACGCTTGAGAACGGCCTGCAGGTTTATCTTCTCCCCGTGAAGAACGCCCCGACCGTGACCACGATGGTGGCCTACCGCGTCGGCAGCGCGGACGAAGAGAAGGATCAGACCGGCCTCTCGCACTACCTCGAACACCTCATGTTCAAGGGCACGGACAAGCTCATGCCCGGCGACGTGGACCGCGCCACGCAGCGCAACGGCGGCTCGAACAACGCCTACACCTCCGAAGACATGACGGTGTACCACTTCGACTTCGCCGCGGATCGCTGGCAGATCGCCTTGCAGATCGAAGCCGATCGCATGCGGAACGTGAAGATCGACGCCAAGCACGAGTTCGAGCAGGAAAAGGGCGCCGTGATCGCGGAACTGGCCGGCGGCGAAGATCAGCCGTGGGGGCTGGAATTCAAGAAGGTGCTGCCGTTGCTCTACCCCAAGGACTCGCCATACTCGCACCCCGTGATCGGCGAAGAGAAGCACGTCCGCGACGCGACGGCGGAGATCATCAAGCGGCACTACGACAAGTGGTACCACCCGAACAACGCCTCGCTGATCGTGGTCGGCGGCTTCGATCCGGACGCGGCGCTGCCGAAGATCAAGGAACTGTTCGGCAGCATCCCGAAGAGCGACCTGCCGAAGCGCAAGACCGCCACGTTCCACCCCGAGCGTAAGGAACCGGGGCGGTTGGAGTTCGCGTCGAAGTTCGACGTGCCTCGCGTGATGCTCGGTTTCAACACGGTGCCCGTGGGCTCCGCCGATGATCCGGTGCTGGACGTGATCTCGAACATCCTCGGCGATGGCAAAACGAGCCGCCTGTACCGCAAGCTCGTCGAAACGGAGCGGCTGGCCTCCGAAGTGTTCTGTTACAACAACACCGGCCGTTACCCCGGCTGGTTCTCGGTGAACGCGGAACTGCTCAAGGGCAAGGACCGCGCCAAGGCCGAAGAGATTCTCTTCGCCGAACTCGAGAAACTCGCGGCGGAGCCGGTGAGCGATGAAGAACTGACCCGGGCGCGGCGGAAGATTCTCGCCGGGTTCGTGTTCTCCCGCGAGAGCGTCCACAGCCTCGCGGACTCGATCTCGAAGGCCAGCATCTACACCAATGGCGGCGACGCCGCCCAGTTCTACGGCGGCTACCTGAAGCGACTCGCGGCCCTCACGAAGGACGACGTGCAGAAGGTGGCCAAGCAGTATTTGGCGAAGAAGTCGTCGGTGGTCGTGTGGTCGGTGCCCAAGGACGAGAAGAAAAGCCGAGCGGGGGGCGTAAGCCCCCCGTGGCTTGGAGAACACGTGGGACTAACGTCCCCTGCTCGGCAGAATCGCGCCGAACCCGCAGGAGGTACAGCCTTCTCATTGACCAGCGCCAAGCGCACCGTGTTGCCAAACGGCTTGGTCGTGATCACGCTCGAAGATCATCGGTTGCCCGTAGTGGTGGCCAGCCTCGCGATCAAGGACGTGTCGCTTCGTGAACCGGCGGAGAAGTCCGGCATCGCCTCCTTCACCGGCGGGCTGCTCGAAGAAGGGACCGACAAGCACACCGGCCCCCAGATCGCCGCCCTCATCGAGGACACCGGCGGCAGCATGAACGTCGGTTCCTCCGGCGGCAGCCTCAAGGTGCTCACGCCGGACACCGACCTCGGCCTCGGCCTGTTCTTCGAGTGCCTCAGCCGCCCGAGCTTCCCGGCGGACGCGCTCGAACGGCAACGCGATCAGCAACTCTCGGCCATCGACGACGCCGAGACGCAACCGCGGGCGCGGGCCAGCGCCCTGTTCAAGAAGCTGGTGTACGGCGAGCACCCGTACGGCCGCCCGAGCCTCGGCACGAAGGAACTCGTGGCGAAGTTCACCGCCGCGGATTGCAAGACGTTTCACGCGTCCGTCATCGCGCCGAACAACGCCATCCTCGTGCTGGTCGGCGACTTCAACAACGACGCGATGTTGAAGAAGGTCGAAGAACTCACGAAGGAGTGGAAGCCGACGAAAGACGTGAAGCCAGTGGCGGCCGCCCCGCCGAAGGCGGACAAGGTGAACGAGCGGATCGTGAGCGACCCGAACGCCGCTCAGTGCCACCTGTTCCTCGGGCACCTCGGCATCACGCGGCAGAACCCGGACTACTACAAGCTGCTGGTGATGGACAACGTGCTCGGCACCGGCCCCGGCTTCACGGACCGCCTCAGCGCGACCCTGCGGGACCGTCAAGGCCTCGCGTACACCGTGAACGCCACGATCGCAACGGGATCGGGCAACGAGATCGGCACGTTCACCGGGTTCATCGGCACTGCGGCCAAGGACTTCATCCAGGCTCGCGACGGATTCGTGACCGAGATCGCGAAGATCCGCGACGCCGAGCCCTCGGCCCAGGAAGTGGACGACGCCAAGAAGTACCTGTTGGGCAACCTTCCGTTCAAATTCACAACAATGGGGGCGGTCGCGGGGCAACTTCTCGCCGCCGAGCAATACGGTCTCGGTTTCGACTTCCTCGAGAAGTATCGCAAAGAAGTGGAGGCCGTGACCCCGGCGGACGTGCAGGCGGTCGCCAAGAAGTACCTGAACCCGAAGGCGTTGACGATCGTGGCGGTCGGCCCGATCGACAAGGACGGCAAGCCGCTCGAACGCAAGAAGGACAAGTGAACATGGCCGCAAACCGGGGCGTACCAAGGGTATGAAGTCCACCCTGAAGATCTTGGTGCCGATCGCGCTGCTCTTGGGCGGCGTGTTCGTCCTCACGTATTTCGCCCAGTACACCCCGCGGGAGGAAGAAGACAAGGGCGGCCCCGAGGTGGTCTCGTCGAAGAAGCCGCTGCAGTTCTTCACGAGCCGGCGAGCATGGATTCCCCGCGAATTTTACGACAAGGCCGTGGCGAGCGGCGACGCTCCGCCGCCGCTGCTCGACACGATCTTCCCCGGTTTCTATGAGCCGGGCGTGGAGCACAACAGCGCGGCATTCTGGTTCAAGAGCGACAGTTCCGTTCCCGTCACGATCCAACTCCAACGCGTCAGTTGCGTCACATGCAGTGGAGGCCGCGTGGCCGCGATTCCGCCCGCGGTCGCGGACCAGATTCTCCAGATGACCGCGCTCTCGACCTTGCCGCAAGGCTTCGCCTCCGGGTTGCCCGCGGGCATGGCCGGTGCGGCGGCCAACCTCGACCCGGCCCGACTCCCCTGGCAGTACCACAAGTTCGACAAGCCCGCGGCAGAGGTGAAGTACGAAGTCCCGGCCGCCCCGGGCGCGGGGCACTGGTGCGCCGAACAGTGGGCCGTGCTCGATTTGCAGTTCCAAGCCAAGTCCGTGCCCGGCCTGCACTCGCTGCACGCGCGGTTCCGTACCCAGCGACAAGGCGAGGCGGAAGGCTTCGACGAGGAGTTCGCGATCGGCTACGTCACAGCCAACCCCTTCGAAGTGGACAAGACTTCCATCGAGACGGGCGAACTGACCGATGCGTCCGCCAGCCAGACGCACGAGGTGCTGGTCTTTTCCAGCACCCGGTCGAACCTCGGCGAGATGCAACTGAACGTGACGATGCCGCCGGGCGTCGGTGGCGAGCCCGGTCCGTTCGTCTCGGCGGGCCAACCCGTCGCCGTGCCCGAATCGAAGCACTTGGCGTTGATGGAAAAGATCTCCACCACGCGGAAGGAACCGGTCCGTTTCCGCTCCGCGTTCACCGTCCCGATCACGATCCGGACGAAAGTCGGGGACAAGAAGCTGGACTTCGGCCGGCTCGAACGCAACGTGACTATCTCGCTGGGGAATGCGTCGATCCCGGTCCACGTCACCGGTTCGATGCGCGGGCCGGTCTATCTCGTCGGCGCCAAGGAAATGGCCTTCGGATACTTCTCCTATGCGGACGAGCAGTCCGTGACCGTGACGGTTGAATCCGAGCGGAAGGGCGACGAACTGCAACTGCTCGCCGATCTCACGCAGCCGAAGTTCCTGAAGGTGGAATTGAAGCGACAACCGGACATCGGGGACCGCGGCGTATACAAGCTGAAGGCCGTGCTCCCCGCGAAAGAGCAACTCGGCGAAATCAAGGACGGTGTGGTGGTGCTCGAAACGAAGGGCCCGAACCCGCTCCGCCTCCGCATCCCCGTCACCGGCCGCGGCCGGTGATCATCCCGGAGTTCCCCCATGGCGAAGAAGTTGTGGTGACGCGATGAGTGCGATCCTCGCCCTTCTGCTCGGCATTTCTTCTGCGTCCGCCGCCGAACCGGTGCAGGTTCCCGTCTTCACCTCCGGGCGGGACGGTTACCACACCTACCGCATTCCCTCCGTCATTGTGTCGCCGAAAGGCACCGTGCTGGCGTTCTGCGAGGGCCGCAAGAACGGCCGCGGCGACACCGGCGACATCGACCTCGTGATGAAGCGCAGCACCGACGGCGGCAAGACATGGGGCAAGCTCGAAGTCATCTGGGACGAAGGCGACAACACTTGCGGCAACCCGTGCCCCCTAATCGACGCGAAGACCGGCACGATCCACCTCTTGCTCACGCACAATCTGCGGGCGGACACCGAAGCGAAGATCGTGGGCGGCACCAGTGCCGGCAGCCGTACCGTTTGGATCGCGACGACCACGGACGACGGCGCGACGTGGTCGAAACCCGTCGAGATCACGAAGAGCGTGAAGAAGCCGGGGTGGACTTGGTACGCGACCGGCCCGGGGATCGGCATTCAGTTGAAGAGCGGCCGTCTGCTTGTACCGTGCGACAGCAAAAGCGACGGCGGCAAGGTTCTCGAATCGCACGTGATCTATTCGGACGACGCGGGCAAGACGTGGAAGATCGGCGGCGCGGTCGGGCCGCAGTGCAACGAGTGTCAGGCGGTGGAACTCGCGGACGGCAAGGTGATGCTCAACATCCGGAACCACAAGGGGAACAAGCGACGCATGGTCGCGATCAGCGCGGACGGCGGCGATACGTTTTCCAAACCGATGGAGGACGACGCGTTGATCGAACCGGTGTGCCAGGCGAGCATCCTCCGGCTGCCCGGTGAGAAGGGCGGCATCTTGTTCTCAAACCCGGCGAGCACCAAACGGGAGAATCTGACGGTGAAGTTGAGCCGCGACGAAGGAAAGTCGTGGGCGGAGCACGCGGTGTTGCACGCCGGCCCGGCGGCCTATTCCTGCCTCACCGTGCTGCCCGGCGGCGAAATTGGCTGCCTGTACGAGCGCGGCACCAAGTCCGCCTACGAAGAGATCGTGTTCGCATGGTGGCGATAGATTCATCGGCAAATCCGATTCTCGCGCGGGGTTCCGCCGATTGAGGGATCGTTGACTCCGCCGCCTCGCGGCCTAACGATAAGTGCATCCCGCCACCGCCCTCTTCTCAATTTCGGCTCGCCATGAAACGACACCTGCTGTCACTCGTCGCTCCCTTCGTGCTCGCCGGCTTCGCCTCCGCGTCGGACGATCCCGCGGACTTCCTGCTGCCCAATGAAGCCGCGATGACTCCGTTCAAGGATCGCGTGCCGATCCTGTACGTCACGCGGAACCAGCCCGAATGGAGCAAGCTCGCGTCGTTCTGGAATGAGGGCACGGAAGACACGGTCGATCCGAGTACGGGTGCGAAGGTGACGCGCAAAGCGGTGCGGATCAAGGTGCCGTCCGGGCTCACCACCGCTCCGGCCGTTCCGCTCGAGAACCCGATGACGGTTGCGAAGTGGGTGCTGGGCAAGAAGCTTTACTACGACAAGATTCTTTCCACGGACGGCACGGTGTCCTGTGCTTCCTGCCACAGCCCGACGAAGGGTTTCGCGGACGGCAGGCGGACCTCCACGGGAATCGGCGGCAACCTCGGGCCGATCAACTCGCCCACCGTGTTCAACTCCGCTTACTCGAAGCTGCAGTTCTGGGACGGCCGGGCGATCAGCCTCGAAGACCAGGCGCAGGGCCCCGTGGGCAACAGTCTCGAGATGTTCTCGGGCAAGGCCGATCCGTGGACCGAAGCGATCGGCCGCATCCGGGAGAAGCCGGAGTACGTGGCCGCGTTCAAGGCGGTGTTCGGGCACGCCCCGACCCGCGACGCGGCGGCCAAGGCCATCGCCACCTACGAACGCACCGTTCTCCTCGGCACCGGTATCCAGGACCGCGCGGAACTCGCCATGCGGAAGCGCGTGACCGAAGAAGAGACCGGCAAATTCGAACTGACCGCAGCGGATTACGTCGCCACGCTCAAGACCGAGTTCGCCGCGAAGAGCGCGGCCCTGAAGGACATCGGGCTCGACGACGAGTCCAAGATCGATGCGACGGCCAAGAGCCTTCTCAACGGCCGCACGCTGTTCTTCGGCAAGGCCCGCTGCACGAACTGCCACACCGGCGACACGTTTTCGGACAGCGGCTTCCACAATCTCGGCGTCGGCGTGAAGGACGGCGAACTGCCGCTGTCGGAATTCGGCCGCTTCGTGCGACTGCCCACGGGGCACAAGGATCCCGCCGCCATCGGTGCGTTCAAAACGCCGGGTTTGCGCGGGCTCCTGCAAACCGCTCCGTACATGCACTCGGGCGACGAGAAGACACTCGAAGCGGTCATCGACTTCTACGATCGCGGCGGCAACGTGAACCCGTGGCTCAGCGAAAAGATGCGGGACACGGCGGCGGAAGCGGCGTATCTCAAGGCCCGCGCCGAGGGCAAGCCGCTCCCCGCGGACGTCAAGACGTTCGGCCCCGCCAAGACGCCGATCATCCCCTTCAAGCTGAACCTCTCGGCCCAGGAGAAGGCGGATTTGGTGCTCTTCCTGAAGGCGTTGAATGGCGACCCGCTCGATCCGCTGATCGCGGACCCCGCGGCGTTTCCGAAGTGAGACGGAGATCGCGAAGCCGGTCGGACCGGCTTCGCGATGGCATCATCGACGGACCGGTTGCGACGAAGGCATGACCGGCGTGATGTTGCTCTTGTACTGCGTGGAGGGAAACAACTGCGGAGCCGGCAGCGCGCTGCGGCCCGGCTGCACCGGCATGGTTTGCTCTCGCTTGAATCCGAACAGGTTGTTGATCGTCTTCACGTAGCCGTTCTGTTCCACGGCCCCGGCGGTGGTGTTTCCCACGAGCTTGATCGCCTGGGCGGAAAGGTCCGCCGCGGCCTTGCTCGGCTTCACCACCAACTTGTTCGTGTCGATCGGCTTGAACGTGATGTCTCCGGCGGTCGCAGGAGCGGCGACGACAAGCGCCACCGCGGCCGCGGCCCACACCAGATTCCGCATGCGGACCTCCCTTCCGGCCGTTCCGCGCCGCGATCCGCCGGTACTCCCGGCGACTCGCCCGCACCCCCTGACGGCCGCTCGCATCGACCGCAAGGCATACCCGCAACCCGTCCGCTGTCAAGCAAAAGCCGGGTGATTCGTTTGTAACTCTTACATCTCCGCAGTTCCGGCCGTAGAAGTTACACCGCTCCTGCCGCCGCCCGCCGCAACCCGCAACGTCGCTCCGATCCCGAAGCCGCGCACCAATCGCACCTTGCGCGGGCGATTTCCGCACCCTGCGCCTCAATTCCGCACACCGGCACACGCCTTGCCATTTACACTTCAGACGCCCTGACCAACATCGGCGTCCACAACACGATGATTGCTTCCACGGAGGTCAAGGGAATGACGCTTCGTCGGCTACTGGCAACGTTCGCACTCGCGCTGCTCTTGGCGCCGGCGTCCCGCGCCGCCACCTTCAATACGCCGAACTTCGCCGTCTCCGCACCGGACGACGCGCTCGCCAAGCGTTTCGGCGAGATGGCGGAGTTCTACCGCAAGGAAAAGGCGATGGAGTGGCTGGGGCAGGAGATGCCGCAGTGGCGCGAGCGATGCCCGCTGCGTGTCCGCATCGGCGAGAACGGCGCGGGCGGCGCCACGACCTTCAGCTTCAGCAGCGAGAACGGCCGCGGCATCGTCGCCTCGCAAAGCATGGAAATCCACGGGCCGGTGCGTCAGCTTCTCAACTCGGTGTTGCCGCACGAGATCACGCACACTGTGTTCGCGTTCCACTTCGGCCGTCCGGTGCCGCGCTGGGCCGATGAAGGCGGCAGCGTGCTCTCCGAGAACGACGAAGAACGCACGAACCACGACATTCGCTGCCGCGAGATCCTGAACCAAGGCAAGGCCTTCCGCTTGAACACGCTCTTCCGCATGACCGAGTACCCGCGGGACATGATCGTGCTGTACGCCGAGGGCTACTCGGTGGCGGCGTACCTGGTGGAGCGCGGCGGCGGCGGTCGCGAAGGCCGCCGCAAGCTGCTGCAGTTCTTGGGCGAAGGCATGAAGAACAGCACGGAACGCAGCCACGGCACGGTGGAAAGCTGGAACGCCGCGGCCCAACGCGTATTCGATCTGGAGAACACCGACGCGCTCGAGGCCAGTTGGATCGAGTATCTCAAGAACCCGAACGCGGCCCGCATCGCCAGCCGCGAGAACAAGGGTTCGGCTCCGACCACGCTCGCGGTTCCGACCGGCGGCAAGTCCGCGGAGTTCACCTCGGCGGGCCGCCCCGATGTGCGGAGTTCCGCGACCGCCGCGCTGCCGGTGCTCGAAGGACCGGTGAAGTCCGCCCGCGGGGCCGCGCCGGAGAACGACCCCGCTCCGCGGCCCGCCCCGCGTGTGAACATTCCGGACCGCCCGCCACCGATCCTGCTGCCGCCCGAGATTCCGCGACCGGTGAAGTGAGTGTGCCAGCGGCGATAAATAGAATCCTCGGGGAGAACATCCCCGAGGTTTTTTCATGGACATCGTCGAGTATCGCGGCTGGAAGAACAACCTGCGGCTGAGCAACGGCGACGCCGAACTCATCGTCACGCTCGACGTCGGGCCGCGCGTCATCAGCTATTCGCTCCCCGGCGGCTTCAACGTCCTGAAGAACTACGACTCGCACATGGGCGGCACCGGCGAAGCCGAGTGGCAACTTCGCGGCGGACACCGCTTCTGGCTCGCCCCCGAAGACCTCACCCGCACTTACTTCCCGGACAACCGCCCGGTGAAGCACGAAGCCATCGGCCCGAATGCGGCACGGATCATCGCCCCGCCCGAAGAGGAATACGGCGTCCAGAAGACGATGGAACTCCGCCTCGCGGCCAAGGGCACGAAGGTGGACGTGAAGTTGAAGGTGACCAACACCGGGAAGGCACCGACGACGCTCGCCCCGTGGGGGCCAACCGTGATGGCGCCGGGCGGGATGGAAATCATCCCGCTGCCACCGAAAGCCCCGCACCCCGGCCACCCGAAGAACGCAAAAACACCCGAAGACTTCGGCCCGAACCAGGAACTCGTGCTATGGCCGTACTTCGACTTCGCGGACACCCGCTGGACGTTCGGCCGCAAGTACATCTTCTTGCGTCAGGATGTGAACAAGGGGCCGACGAAGATCGGCATCGCTCATCGCATGGGTTGGGTCGGCTACCTGAACAGCGGCGTGCTCTTCGTGAAGCGCTTCGATTACCGCGAAGGGGCCGTGTATCCGGACCGCGGCACCCGCTACCAGACGTTCAGCTATGAAGAGATGCTCGAAATGGAGACCTGCGGCGAACTCGTGACGCTGCAACCGGGTCAGACCGCGGAACTGGACGAATCGTGGGAACTGCACGGCAACGTGCCGCCGGTGCACACCGAAGCCGACGTGGACCGCGTGGTGCTGCTCTGTTATAAAGTTTAGCCGCGAGGCGGAGTCCGCGGAGCCGAGCGTGGAGGCTCCAGCGATGCCGCGCTCGGCGCGTGGACTCCGCCTCGCGGCTAAACAAATCTATCCTTGGAGCCTTTCACATGCTTCGCCTCGCGCTCTGTTCGCTGATCGTTCTCGTCCCTCAGGCGATGGCCGACGACAAATCCGACGCCGAACTCAAGGCACTCGTCGGCAAGTGGGAGATCGTGAAGTCCGAACTCGGCGGCATGGACATCACCGACCACCTCAAGGCCCTGAAGTTCGAGATCTCGGCCGGCGGCAAATACTTCGCCCAACTCGGCGAGGAGAAGGACGAAGGCTCGTTCACGATCGACCTCGCCAAGAAGCCGAAGGAGATGGACATCAAGTCCACCGGCGGGCCGAACAAGGACAAGCTCGTCAAGGCGATCTACAAGCTGGACGGCGACGAACTGGTGGTGTGCTACGAGCTTGGTGGCGACGGCGACCGGCCCTTGAAGTTCGAGACCAAGAAGGACACGAAGCAATTGCTGGCCACGTACAAACGGAAAAAGTAGCAGCCTCGGCTGGGTATCCATGGCACGCGAGAAAGTCCTGACCACGGTGGCGGAGGACGAAGACCGCAAGAAGGTCGATGCCGCGCTGCGCCCCAAGCTGCTCGCGGAAGTCATCGGGCAGAAGAAGGTCGCGGAGCGGCTCGAGATCGCGGTGCGGGCCTCCAAGAAGCTCAAGGAACCGCTCGGGCACATCCTCTTCGACGGGCCGCCGGGATTGGGCAAGACCACGTTCGCCACCGTGATCCCGAACGAACTCGGCACCACGCTGCAAACGACGAGCGGCCCCGCGCTCTCGAAGCCCGCCGACTTGCTGCCGTTCCTCACGAACCTGGACGAAGGCTCGGTCCTGTTCATCGACGAGATCCACCGCATGCCGCGGGTGGTGGAAGAGTTCATCTATCCCGCGATGGAAGACTTCCGGATCGATATCGTGCTCGGCGAAGGAATGAGCGCCCGCACCATCTCGATGCAGTTGAAGCGGTTCACCCTGATCGGAGCGACCACCCGCAGCGGCATGCTCAGCGGCCCGATGCGGGACCGCTTCAAGATGCACGAGCATCTCGAGTTCTACACGACGGAAGAACTCGCCACCATCGTGCGGGTGAATGCGGCCAAACTCAGCACGCCGATCACGGCGGATGCGGCGCACGAGATCGCCCACCGCAGCCGGGGCACGCCGCGTGTCGCCAACTCGCGCCTGCACTGGGCGCGGAGCTACGCCGCGGCCAAGCATGAAGGGGCGATCACGGAGGAGATCGCCCGCTCGGCGCTGGACATGGCCGAGGTGGATCGCGACGGATTGGACAAGAACGACCGCAAGTATCTTCAAGTGCTCATCGACACGTTCCTCGGCGGCCCGACCGGCGTGGAGGCGCTCGCCGCCACGCTGAACCTGGCGACGGACACGCTCGCGGAAGAGATCGAGCCGTACCTGCTGCGGGAGGAGTACATCACGCGTTCGCCGCGGGGGCGGGTCGCGATGCCGAAGGCCTACCAAGTGCTGGGGCGCCGCGTGCCGAAGGCGAAGAACGAATCGGGGCCGGGGCTGTTCGAGTGATGCCTCATTGTTTCCACTGACCCGCCACGGTGATCGCGAAGCCGAGCGTGCTCTTGAGGTCGCCCGCGGTCACGTCGCGGCGCACGTTCACCACGGTCACGCCGTCCGCCTTGGCTTGCACCTTCGGGCCGGCGTCCCTCGCGAAGTTCGGAAACATCAAGAGCACCGCGGGGTGCTTGCCTTCGTTCACCGCACTGCTCAGTTCAATCAAGTCCTTCTTCGTCATCGCTTCGTCCGATTGGTCCTTCGCAGCGGAACTCATCAGGCAGAACTCCGGGTGCGGGGCGGTGCCTGTGTGGTCGCCGATGTCCGGCTGGATCGCGAAACGCAGCGTGTACGCACCCTTCGCGATCTTCTGCTTGCGGAAGTCCGTGAACGGCTCGGGGAACTCGATAGCGCCGACGAGCGTGCCCTCCGCAATCTCGCGGTACGTCAGCCCGTTCTTCACTTGGTCCTCGGTGGCCTTGGTCGGGATCGCCTCGCGGAACCAGACACGCATCACCACCGCGTCCGACTCGTTTCGCACGACCAGTGCGTCAGCGGCGAGCAGCTTGCGGATCGGCTCGGCGAGTTCCTTTGGCGCGTCCAGCTTCTCGTACTTCGCGGTGAACTTCGGCTCGTCCGCGAACGCGATGCCCACAAGCGGGCCGGCGACCAATGACAGGCAGGAAAGCAATGCCACCATCCGGAGACTGGGCGTCTCAGACCCTCTCCCCGCCGGGGAGAGGGTGGTTCTCGAACGGCGAATGCCGTTCGAGAACCGGGTGAGGGGTGTTCGACGTTGCCGGTGTGATGTCGTGCCGCCCCTCACCTGCCGTTCCGATGCATTCGCATCGGAGCGGCGACCTCTCCCCAGCGGGGAGAGGCGGGGGTGCAGGTGCTCCTCCGATGCCGCGAAAGGTGTTTGGGCCGTCCGCAGTCCGGTCATGCGTGCGTCTCCTCTTTGCCGAGGTAAGCTTCGATCACCTTCGGGTCGCGGCTCACTTCGGCGGGCGTGCCTTCCGCGATCTTCACACCGTGGTCCAGCACCGCAACGCGGTCCGAGATCCCCATCACCAGATTCATGTGGTGCTCGATCAGGAGCACGGTGATGCCGCGGTCGCGGATGCGGCGGATGAGTTCCATCAGGGCCGCGGTTTCGGTGGGATTCATGCCGGCCGCGGGCTCATCGAGCAGGAGCAGCTTCGGTTCGGTGGCGAGGGCGCGGGCGATTTCGAGCCGCCGTTGGTCGCCATAGGCGAGGTTCTTCGCCAGCAGGTTGTGCTTCCCCGCGAGGCCGACGAACGCGAGCAACTCGCCGGCCTGCGCCGCACGGTGCCGTGAGCGGCTGCCGCCGACCAGCACGTTCTCGATCACCGTCATGGCCTGGAAGAGGCGGATGTTCTGGAAGGTGCGGGCGATGCCTCGCCGCGAGACCACGTCCGGAGAACGCCGCGCCCGCCGCCATGAAACGAGCGTTCCCGCGACACCGACGACGAAGCCGATCGCGAATCCCGCGGTCGCGGCGTTCGAGCGGCCGGAGATGTATTGCTTCCCGGCCTCGATCATCTTGCGAGTGGTGAACTCTTCCTCCGGGAAATCGCGGACGGCGTGCTTCCACAGCAGGTCCACGTTGACCGCGAGGAGCATGAGGAACACCGCGGTGGCGAAGCCGATGACAACCGATGCCAGCACGAGTCTCGCATCGATGGGCCGTTCCACGACGCGTCCTTGGAACCGGATCGCTCCATCGCTCGGTTCGTAGATGCCGGTGATGGCGTTGAACACGGTCGTCTTGCCCGCGCCGTTCGGCCCGATGATCGAGAAGATCTCCGTGCTGTTCACGGCGAGATCGACGCTGTTCACGGCGGTGATGCCGCCGAACCGCATCGTCAGTTTCTCGATGGCGAGCACGGCCATTTCGTTCACCTGTCAAGAACTCGCACAGTGCATTGAAGAAGACAACTCACGCAAAGCCGCGAAGACGCAAAGAAGACAAGAATTCAGTCGCTCTTCCAGACCGATCCTCGACACTACTTTCCGGGGTTCAGTTCGTGTTGGTGGCGCGTTTCGGGGAGCAGTCCCGCGGGGCGGAACCGCATCATCACGATGAGCACGAGCCCGAAGATGCCGAGCTTCCACATGCTCAGTTTCGTGTATTCCTTGCCGCGCATGAACTCGGGCATGCTGCGGATTACGTCCGGATCCTGCACCCACGCATCGAGCTTGGGGGTGAGCACTTGGTCGAAGCCGATGAGCAGCAGGGTGCCGAGCAGCACGCCGGGGCGGTTTCCGAGCCCGCCGAGGATGATGCAGCAGAGCGCGATCATCGAACGATTGAAGTTGTAGCTGTTCGGATCCGCGGTGGTGCTTTGGCTCACGGCGTAGAACGCGCCGGCGAACCCCGCGATGCCGGCACCGATGGCGATGGCCGCAAGCTTCAACTTCGCCGGGTTCAAGCCCATGCACGACGCCGCGAGTTCGTCTTCGCGGAGCGCCACCCACGCGCGGCCGAGGCGAGAACGTTCCAGCACGCCGAGTGCGAGATAGATCACGGCCAGCATCGCGAGGCAGAGGAAATAGAAGTACGGGTAGCGCCGCCACGAACCGCCCCATGTCGGCTGCCGCTTGTACTCCGCGAGGTTCGGGTCTTCCATTCCCGGCAGCAGATGCGGGCTCACGGGGTTCAAGCCCTTCGTGCCCTCGGTGATGTTCTCCAGGTTCCGCATCACGAATACGGCGATCAGGCCGAAGCCCATGGTGACAAGCGCGAGGTAATCGCCGCGGAGACGCAAGGTCGGCGCGGTGGTGGCCATCCCGGTCACGGCCGCGGCTACGGTCGAAACCAGGAGCGCGACCACGAAGCTGTATTGGAACGGGAACTGCGGCACCGTGAGGATGCCGGTGACGTACGCCCCGATGCCGAAGAACGCCGCGATGCCGAGGTGGAACAATCCGGCCGAGCCGACTACGACGTTCAATCCGAGCGCGAGGATGGCGTAGATGAACAGCGGCACGAAGTTCTGCGCGTACAACGAGGCCTGCTTCCCCGGCACGAACGGCAGCACTTCGAACGCGACGAGCACCGCCGCGGGCCAGAACGACAGCACCTGGCGCAGTGCGGTCATACCTTCTCCCGCGTTCGCGAACCGAGCAACCCCGTGGGCCGGAAGATGAGGATGACGATGAGGATGACGAAGATCAGTGCTTCGCTCCACACCTCGCCGACGTACGCGCTGCCGAGCGAGCGGATGAGCCCGATGAGGATGCCTCCGAGCACCGCGCCGGGAATGTTGCCGATACCGCCGAGCACGGCCGCGGTGAAGGCGTACACGCCGTTCTGGAAACCCATCGCGTACCCGACGGTGTTGAAGTAAAGCCCGTAAACCACGCTCGCGACGCCGGCGAGCGCGCCGCCGATGGCGAACGTGGCGGCGATCACGCGGTCCACGTTGATGCCCATGAGCAGCGCGGCCTTCGGATCCTGTGCCGCGGCCCGCATCGCTTTGCCGAGCGTGGTGAACTTCACGAGCACCGTGAGTGCGATCATGGTGGGCACCGTGACGCCGATCACCATGAAATCCTTGTAGCTGAGCCGCACCGGCGAGCCCGTGCCGGCCAAGAGATCGCGCGAGCCCACGAGATTGGGGAAGTCCAAGTCCACGGAGCCGAACCAGACGACGCCGATCTGCATCAGCACGAACGAGACGCCGATGGCGGTGACGATGGCGGCGAGTTTCGGCGCGTGCCGCACCGGCTTGTAGATCCAGCGATCGATGCCGACGTTCACCAAGGCGCAAAACACGGGGGCGGCGACGAGCAGGAACGCGATGGCGAGCGCGGCTTCACCCGTGCCGGGGGCTTCGAACCCCGTGGCGCCGGGCAACGCCGCGGCTCCGATCCACAACGCCGTCTGTAGCGCGAAGAACGACCCGAGCATGAACAGGTCGCCGTGCGCGAAGTTGATCAATTCGATGATGCCGTACACCATCGTGTAGCCGAGCGCGATCAGGGCGTACAGCGACCCGGTGACGAGCCCGATGGCGACGAACTGCCAGAAGTCGGTCATGGCTCTGTCTTCTTAGTGCTGCGCGGCGGCACCCGCGAGGGCTGCCGCCGCTATAATTCAACTACCATGAAGATCGTGAAATACCCGCACCCGGCCCTGCGCCACGTCGCGAAGCCGGTGGCGAGCATCGACAAAGACGTGCAGTTGGCCGCCGGGCAGATGCTCGACCTCATGTACAAGCACGAGGGGCTCGGCCTCGCCGCCCCGCAGGTGGACTTCCCCTTCCAACTGCTCGTGATGAACTTCGAGGGCGACCCCGAACGCAAGGACATGGAGTACGTCGCGATCAACCCGGTGATCGTGGAGAGCAAAGGCACGCTGAACGACCGCGAAGGCTGCCTCAGCTTCCCCGGGCTGTACCAGAACATCCGTCGCCACAAGACCGTGAAAGTGCAAGCCTACAACCTCAAGGGCGAACTCTACGAGATGACGTGCAGCGATCTGCCGGCCCGCGTGTGGCAGCACGAGATCGACCACCTCCACGGCGTGCTCTTCATCGACAAGATGGGCCCGCTCGGCCGCCTCGGCAGCAAGAAGGACATCGAGAAGTTCACGGCCGAGTTCGAACAGGCGAAGAAGAAGGGCGAAATCGGGCCCGGCATCGATCCCAAGTTCTAAATGCGTAGCCGCGACCCGGAGTCCGCGGAGGAGAGCGCGTTGGCAATGCGCATTGTGATGATGGGGACCGGCACGTTTGCAGAGCCGACGTTCGAGGCGCTGCTCGCGACCTTCGGCGCGGACGTGGTCGGGCTCGTGACGCAGCCGCAGCGCGACGGCGGCCACAAGCGAGGCTCCACCCGCCAGACCGGCAAGGGCATGGCGGCAATTGCTTCGTTAGCCGGACGCGCAAGCGACGGTCTTTCTGTCGAATCGAACGAAATCCATTCGTCGCTTGCGCGTCCGGCTAACCAGATCCCGATCGCCCAACCCGAATCGATCAACTCACCGGAAGGGCTCGAACAACTCCGCGCGATGAAGCCCGATCTGCTCGTGGTCGCGGCGTACGGTCAGATTCTCTCGAAGGACGTGCTCGCGATCCCGACGCGTGGCGTGATCAACGTGCACGCGTCGCTGTTGCCGAAGTACCGCGGGGCCGCGCCGGTGGCGTACGCCATCCTCAACGGCGAAACGCAGACCGGCGTCACGATCATCAAAGTGACCCCCGGCCTCGACTCCGGCGACATGATCCTTCAGGAAGCCATCGACATCCTGCCGGACGACACGACCGGTTCCTTGGAAGCCCGTTTGGCCGTACTCGGGGCGAAACTCGCGGTCGACGCCGTGAGGATGTATCAATCCGGCGCAGGGGTCGAAGGCCGGAAGCAGGATCCGACTCTCGTGACGAAGGCCCCGAAGATCAAGAAGGAGTTCGGGCTCATCGATTGGTCGAAGCCCGCGGAGGAGATCTGCCGCCACATCCGCGCCATGCAGCCGTGGCCGACGGCGTACACGTTTGTGCATCGGCCGGACAAGGAACCGGTGCGCATCATCATTCGGAAGGCCCGACTTGCGACTCGCGGGAGTGAAAGCCAGCCGCCAGGGTACATCATGTGCGATCGCGGGGCGGAAGACCGGATCGAGGTGGCCGCGAGCCCCGGTGCGTTCGTCGATGTGATCGAATAGCAGATCGCGG
>JAXMBB010000026.1:0-78207 GCA_046350135.1 Gemmataceae bacterium | reverse complement strand
GTCCTCGATCACGTGGGGCAGGTAGATCTCGGTGTCGAGGTTGCCGTACGTCGTGTAGTACACGAACGCCGGCAGGTGTTCAAGGACCAGATCTCGAACCTCGTCGTTGTCGTCCGGGCCGGGTTTGGCGAACACCGCGGCGTGCTCCGCTAGAACGTCCACCAACTGCCCGAACCGCGGGGCGACCGTCGACCTCGTGGAGGCCCCTTTGATGGCCCCCTGCTCGATAACTTCCTGAAGGCCTGCCACCTCGGCCGCCCCGATGGGTCCGTCGAACCCGTCGAGCCGCGTGTTCGCCTGCCGCAGCCGGCGGAGCAGTTCGGCCTTCAGGGCCTCGTCCCCTTTCCCGCTAGCTCCGGCCTTCGTGATGTCGTCCAGAGCGGTGGTCAGCGTCTCCCGCATGACGGCCGGGTCGATCCGGTTGTCGGCCTGGGCGTTCGGGAAGTGGATGGCGTGATCCCCGTCGAAGTCGCGGCTGACCTCCACCAGCCGGACCTCGGCCGCGGTCTTGGCCGTGAGGGCCGCGACCTTCGCGGCCAACGGCTCGGCGAGCACGAACCTCGCCCGGATGAAGACCGGCTTGTGCTCCATCACCCGGTACGCGTTGTAGTCCTTCCGCGGGGCGTCCGAGAGCAGCTTGATCTCGCCCTCCTTCGCCGGGTTCAACTTCCACAGCGGCAGCAGCAAGTTGGTCTTGCCGGACTCGTTCGTGCCGATGAGGGCCGTGATCTCGGCCGCGTCGATCCAGCCGCTGTCCCGGACGGACCGGAAGTTCGTGACGCGGAACGCGGTCAGTTGCATCTGGGCGGTGGGCATGATCTTTCGCACTCGCGGGGTGGCGTTTAAACTCAACCTCCAAGCATAAGGCGATCGACCTGCTTTTTGGAATGTCGGTAGCCGCATGTCGGTCGTCGGTCGAATACCGTTGTCTGGACGGAAGTCCGTCGTCGCGGGGGACGGTGACCGACGGCTAGAATGTGCCCTTGTGGTATTCCCCGAGCACGCTCAGACCCGAGACGGGCCATGTCCGCGTTCTTTCACCCGCCGGGCGACCCCCGGCTGTTGCTCTACTCGGAGCGGGGGCTGATGAGCCACCTGTTCGTGTCGCAGCTCCCAACGGGCATCGACCTGATCCTCGACGCCGCCACGAATCTGGACGGCCGACGGCTCCGGGACGTGGTCGGCGACCCCGCCCGATACCTGCTGCTGACGGAGTTCGATCTGGGGAAGGTGGGCTTCGGGTGCCCGGACGGGGGCATCCTGATCGACTCGGACGGCCCCGAGCCGTGCTTCGTGTTTGTGGAGGCCAAGCTGGGGGCGTTCGACTCCGAGTACCTTGCCCCGCAGACTTGGGCCTGGGTCCAGAACCAAAGCCAGCAGGCCGGCGGCTGGGAGCGGGTGCGGAAGAAGATCAGCGGGTTCAACAGCAGCAGCAACGGGCAACTGGAACTTCGGTGGCGGTTCGTGACGGCCCTGCGAGCCACCGGGGCCGCCGGCACCGTCAGCGAACAGCCGCCCGTCGGCTTGGCCCCCGAGCTGATGGCGAACGACGTGTTCTACCTGAGAACTCGCATGGCCCCGAACCCGCTCGTCGCCGCCGACTGGAGGTCGGTGGACCTGACGCGGCTGGAACCCCTGCACCAGATGCTCCTGACGGTCAAGCGGTTCGTGCTCCTCAGCGTCACCGGCGACCGGGCCATTCCGCAGCGGCTCCGCGACGTGCGGCTGTTCGACGGGCACGGGCAACCGCTGGCCCGCCCCCACGACCACCTGTTCTGGATGCCCGTCGATGCGGTCGAGCGACGGCTGACCAGACTCTGAGATGTGCCCTACCGCAGACAAGACTTTCCCGTGTGCCGCCACGTCCGGGCGGGCACGGATTCGGACACCGCGTTCGACCGCCGACCACAAGGAGCCTCCGCCGTGAGCACGATCACCCCGCACTACCGCAGCGTCCAGCAGCTCCTCCAGAGCCAGTCCTTCTCCATCGACGAGTACCAGCGGGAGTACAAGTGGGAGCGGAAGAACATCGACGAGCTGGTCGCCGACCTGCGGGACAAGTTCCGCAGCTGCTACCGCGACGGGGACGAGACCAAGAAGGTGGGCACGTACGAGGACTACTTCCTCGGGTCCATCATCGTCAGCAAGCGGAACGGGAAGAACTACCTCGTCGACGGCCAGCAGCGGGTCACCTCCCTCACCCTGCTGCTCATCTACCTCCACCGGGCGGCGAAGGCGAAGGGGCTCGGGGTGGTCGACCGTATCGCCCCGCTCATCTATAGCGACAACTACGGCGAGCCGAACTTCAACCTCGACATCCCGGAGCGGCTGCCCGTCATCGAGGCCCTGTTCAAGGGGCTCCCGTTCGACCCGGCCGGGCGGGAGGAGTCGATCCAGACGATGCACGCCCGGTACGCCGACATCGAGGCGGCGGACCTGGCCGGCGAGCTGGCCGAGTCCCTCCCGCACTTCATCTACTGGCTGATGACCAAGGTCGGTCTCATCGAGATCGCCACGGACAACGACAACTACGCGTACGCCATCTTCGAGACGATGAACGACCGCGGGAAGCCGCTCAGCCCGGTCGACATGCTGAAGGCGTACCTGCTCGCCCCGGTTCTGGACGCGGGGCTGCGGCGGAACGCGAACCAGGTGGGAAGCGGCAGGTGCTCGACCTGATCTCGTGGGGCGGGGTGCACGAGCCAAGGACGCCACCCACATCAAGGCGTGCTTGCGTGCCCAGTACGCGGAGTCGGTCCGGGACCGGAAGGCCGGCTCGTCCGACAAGGACTGGGAGCTGATCGGCAGCACCTTCCACCGCTGGGTGCGGGACAACCGCACCCGCCTCAAGCTCGGGACCGAGGCCGAGAACCTCACCCTGGTTACGTCCCACTTCCCGTTCTTCGCCCGTGCCTACCTCGCCGTCCTCGACGCCAGCCGCACGTACACGAAGGGCCTGGAGGCGGTCTTCTACAACGCCCACAACGAGTTCACCTGGCAGTACACGGTGCTCCTCGCCCCGCTGACCGTCGGCGACGACCCGGACACCGTGCGGCGGAAGATCGGGGCGACCGCCACGTACCTCGACATCTGGCTGATGCGGCGGGTGGTGAACTACATCCGGGTCGGCTACTCGACCACGTCGTACGCCATGTACCTGCTGTGCAAGGACATCCGCCAGAAGTCGCTCCCGGACCTCGTGGCGACGCTCGTGAAGAAGTTGCAGGAGGACGACGCCACCTTCGACGGGAGCGAGAGCCGCGGGCGGAGCGGGATCGCCGGGCTCGGGCTCAACCAGTTCAGCCGGCGGTACATCTACCACATGCTCGCCCGGCTCACCGCCTTTACGGAAGTCGGGGCCGGGCGGCCGGACCTGTTCGACAAGTACGTCGACCGCGAGCAGAAGAACCCGTGGGACATCGAACACGTCTGGGCCGACGACCCGGCCCCGTACCTCGCCCAGTTCGCGTCCGAGGCCGAGTTCCAGGACGCCCGCAACCACATCGCCGGCCTCGTTCTGCTCCCCGCCGACGTGAACCGCAGTTACCAGGACAAGCCGTACGAACAGAAGGTGCCCCACTACGCCAAGCAGAACATGTACGCGGCGAGTCTGACGGCCGAGGCGTACCAGCACCAGCCCCAGTTCGTGGCATTCTGTAAGGGCCGCGGGTTGCCGTTCCGGGCGTGCGAGGCGTTCGGCCGCAAGGAGCAGGCGGAGCGTCGGGAACTGGTCCTCGCACTGGCCAAGCTGGTGTGGTCGCCAGACCGACTTCAGGCGTTCTTGGCGTGACCAGCACGCCGAACCGGCGAAGTGGTGAGTTGCGGACTATGGGTATCGTGTTACTCAATGGCATCCGGTGCTGAGCACGTCGGCCGGATGCTGTTTGATGTCGAACGCCTTCACCGCGAGTGACCGGCCACCCGGCAGCGGGAAAACGCACGGGTCGGTCAGGGCAGGCCGGTTCCAGACCTCGTTCACCGCGTCGGCCACGCCCACTGGCCTGTCGTTGGTGCGGCTCACCATCACCACGAACAATAGGGCCGCCGACCTTTTCCACCTGAGCCGCATCAGTCGGCCCGTCGCGGCTTCGGCCCGCTTCACCCACCCGCGGTCGGCATTTTCGTCAGCACCAGCCAGCACGATCTCGGCGAACAGCCAGCAGTGGTCGGCCCCGTCGTTCGGGCCGCCCACCCGCAGGTCGCCGAGGGTGTGGTCCGCGTCGCCGGCCTCGGTCGACACCCCCTCGCTGGCGTAGGTCGGCTTGGCCGCGACCTCGCTGAACGGATAGCCCTCCTGTCGGAGCTTGCAGGCCAGGTACGCCTCCCAGTGGAGCCACGCCTCGAACGAGGAGCCGCTCTCGACCACCAACATCAGGTCGGCGGCCTTCGACCGTAAGCGGTCGCAGACGGTGTGGAACACGTCGACCGCGAAGGTGAGCGAATCGGGCACGCCAAGGTCTCCTCTCGGAACTCGTCACAGGTCAGTGTAGCCCCCGCAAATGCGGTCGCACGCCCGCTCTTGGATCGACTATTTCAAAAACCACTTTTGAGATTTGCGTCCCGCGAGGTCTGATGCCCCCGCGACCGAACTTGATCGTCCGCACGTCGAAATCGAACCGAGAGTGACGGTCGGCACAGAGACGCCCGACTCCGACGCCGTTCGTCCGTTCGCCCCGGTCCAGTTCGATCAGCCCCGCCCCGAGTACGCATCCCGGTCGGCTCCGGTCGTGCAGCGGCGTTCACCCTAGAACAGCCGTCATAATGGCACCTTGGCCCCTGTCGCCAAGAACGGTCGGTGGTCGACCATTTCGGTGGCAGATCGGACCATCAGCTTACTCCACCCGTGGTGCTTCGGGGCGGTGGAACTCCTCATGCTGCAAACCGACCTTCTGGCCGCGGCCGTTCGGGACAACCCGTCCTTCCTGACCGGCCTCGCCGACAGCCTCGCGTGCGTCGCATGGGCCGTCGATGCCGACGAGCGGTTCACCGCGATCTCCGGGCGGGCGGCCGATTCGATGGGGTTGGCCCCCGAACGCGTCGTTGGTCGTCCGCTGGCGACCCTGTTCCCACCCGACCGCCCGGAGTCTGAGTCGATCCTCGCTGCTCACCGCTCTACCCTGGCGGGCCGCGGGGGCGTGTACGAGGCGAACGACTTCCGCGGGCGGTGCCTCCAGTTCTACCTGCACCCGCAGCGGGGGCCGGGCGGCGGCGTGGTGGGCTGCCTCGGCCTCGCGTTCGACGTGACCGAGAGCCGCCGCACCGAGCGAATCCTCCGCACCAACATGCTGGCGACCCGGACGCTGAACGAGGCATCGGACCTGCCGGACGCGTTGCCGCCCATTCTCCGGGCCGTGTGCGAAACGGAGGGCTGGGAGTACGGCGAGTACTTCGCCCTCGACCCGGACACGCGGACCCTCCGGCAGGCGGGCGTCTGGCACCGGCCGGGAGGGCCGCTGGAGGAGTTGCAGGCGGCGACCGCGGACCTGTCCCTGAACGCCGACGACGAGAGCCTGCCGGGACGGGTGGCGAGGAGTGGGCGACCGACCTGGGTGGCCGACCTCGCTGCCGACCCGAACTTCTCCCGGCCCGCACAGGCCGAGCGGGCCGGGCTACACGGGGCCGTCGCCTTCCCGGTGGTGTCGGCGGCGGCAACGATCGGCGTGCTCGTGTTCTTCGGCCGACAGGTGCGGGAGCCGGACCCCTCACTGACACACCTGATGGCCGCCATCGGCATCCAGTTCGGGCGGCTGGTCGAGCGGAAGCACGCCGAGACCGAGGTGCGACTGCTGGGCCGGGCCATCGAGTCGTTCACGCAGGGGGTGTGCATCACCGACGCCGGCTCGCCGGACAACCCGATCGTGTACGCCAACGCCGGGTTCCTGACGCTCACCGGGTACTCCCGCGGGGAGGTCGTGGGGCGGAACTGCCGGTTCCTCCAGGGGCCGGGGACCGACCCGGCGGCGGTCGCGGAGGTGCGTCGGGCGATCCGCGAGGGGCGGGCCTGCTTCGTCGAGCTGCTGAACTACCGCAAGGACGGGGCCCCGTTCTGGAACGCCCTCTCGGTGTGCCCCGTCCACGACGCGGCCGGGCGGCTGACGCACATCGTCGGCGTCCAGACGGACATCACCCCGATGAAGCGGCTGGAGGACCAGTTCCGCCAGTCCCAGAAGATGGAGGCGATCGGCCGCCTGGCGGGCGGGGTGGCCCACGACTTCAACAACCTGCTCACCGTGATCAACGGGTACAGCGACCTCCTGCTGGCCCGCCCCTGTACCGCCCCCGACCGACAGTTGCTGGTGGAGATTCAGAAGGCCGGCATGCGAGGGCGGCGACCCTCACCCGTCGAGCTTGCTGGCGTTCAGCCGCCAGCAGGTGCTCGAACCGCAGGTGCTCGACCTGGATTTCCGGGTCGTGGCCGACATGGAGGGCATGCTACGGCGGTGATCGGGGAGGACGTGACGCTCGTCGCGGCGGAGTGCCCGGCCGTGTGCCCGTTCGGGCGGACGCCGGGCAGGTGGAACAGGTCGTCATGAACCTGGCGGTGAACGCCCGCGACGCCATGCCGGACGGCGGGCGGCTGACCGTCGAGACGGCGAACGTCCATCTGGACGCGGCCCATCACCCGGAGGTCCGTCCGGGGCGGTACGCGATGCTGGCGGTGAGCGACACCGGCACCGGCATGACGCCCGAGGTCCAGGCCCGCCTCTTCGAGCCGTTCTTCACGACCAAGGGGCCGGGCAAGGGGACGGGCCTGGGGCTCTCGACGGTGTACGGGATCGTCAAGCAGAGTGGCGGGCACATCGACACCCGCAGCGAGCCGGGCCGGGGAACGACGTTCCGGGTGTTCCTGCCCGCCGTCGAGGGTCCGGCGACCGCCGACCCACCGGCGGCGAGCGATTCGGCACCCGCGGCGGGGGTGGAGACGGTTCTGGTGGCCGAGGACGAAGACGCGGTTCGGGAGATCATCGGGCTCACCCTGCGGTCCCACGGGTACACGGTCTTGGAGGCCGGGAGCGGGGCCGAGGCGATTCGGATCGCGGAAACGCACGGCGGGCCGATCCACCTGCTGGTGACGGACGTGGTGATGCCGGGGATGGGCGGACGGGAGCTGATCGAACGGCTGACCGCCCTTCGCCCCGGCATCCGGGTGCTGTGCATGAGCGGGTACACCGACGACGCGGTCGTGCGGCAAGGCGTGCTGGAGGCCAACACCCACTTCATCCAGAAGCCGTTCACGCCGGGCGTACTCGCGGACAAAATCCGACGCGTCCTGGGCTGATGCGGCGGCGGGCGGAGAAGCCCTCCCGACAAGGCCAGCGGCCCGTGCCGCGGGCGGTCACAACCCCGCCCGCCGCCGCGATGGCACCTCTTCAAAATGTGGGAGAGCCGCGGCGGCGGGCCTCACGACTGGTGAGCCCGGCGGTACTCACGGGGGGTACAGCCGGCGGCCCCGCGGAACGCCTCGTTGAAGCGGCTGAGCGAACCGAACCCCGAGGCGAACGCGATCGCCAGCACCGAGTCGCCCGTGGTCACGAGCAGCCGCTGGGCGTGGGACAGGCGGTGCTGGGTCACGTATTTGAGCAGGGTGGTGCCGAACGCCTGTTGGAACACGGCCATCGCGTAGTTCGGGTGCAGGCCGACGTGCCGGGCCACCGCCTCCGCGGTGAGCGGCCCCGTGTAGTTCCGGGCGACGAAGTACGCCATCTCCTCCGCCCGGTTCAGGTGCCGCGGGCGGACCGCCGCCCGCGGCCGTCGCCGCGGTTCCGACCCGGCCGGCGGCCGGCTCATCGCCAGGCGACGCAACCGGGCCTCGACCTCCAGCAGGCTGACCCGCCGGCGGTCCTCCGAGCCCGCGTCGAGGTCGCCGAGCCAGGTCTCGAACCGCCCCCGGTCGACGGCCAACAGCCCCGCGTCCGGTTCGATCACCGGCTCGCCGTGCAGGATCGCCCGCGTGAAGCCGTCGGGCAACTGCCACTGGAGGAATCGGGTGAGCGGGACCGTCATCACGAAGTAGGCGTCGTCCGTCTCGAAGTCGAGGATCTGGTGCGGCACGCCCGCCCAGAACGCCGTGAGCCGACCGGCCGGGACGGTCACCCGCCGCCCGCCCATCAGGTACACCACCGCCCCCCGCTCCAGCAGGTTCAGTTCGATCTCGTTGTGGCGGTCGCACCGCGGCATGCGGGTCGGCGTCCACCGGACGCAGCTGTACCCGTAGGGCGAGAAGTCGGGGCGGTTCGGGTCGAAACTGGTCATCCCCTTACGATCCCGCAAGAAGTGGCCGTAATCAAGGAGGAATCCCGCGGATGTCCCTGGCACAATGGGGGGATGTTGCCGCACTCCCGGCGGACGCGAGTCACCGACCCGCCGCCTCTCCCCCGAAGGGGCCACGCATGAGTACCCGAAGCCTGCGAGAACGGAGCCTGTTGGTCGCCTGTTGCCTGGCGGCGTTCGCCGCGTTCCCCGGCCGTACCGCGGCGGCCGACGCGGAGCAGTGGGGCCTCTGGGAGGCCAAGTTCGACGGGCCGGCCGACGGCAACCCGTTCGTGGACGTGCAGTTCTCCGCCACCTTCTGCTCGGGCAAGGACCGCGTCACGGTGCCCGGCTTCTACGACGGCGACGGGGTGTACAAGGTCCGCTTCTCCCCGCCGACGCCGGGCGAGTGGGAGTACGAGACGGCCAGTAACAAGAAAGGGCTGAGCGGCAAGACGGGCAAGCTCACCGCCGTCCGCCCGACCGGGGGCAACCACGGCCCCGTCCGGGTGTTCGACACGCACTACCTGCGGTACGCCGACGGCACCGCGTACCACCAGTTCGGCACCACCTGTTACGCCTGGGTGCACCAGCCCCAGGAGTTGCAGGAGCAGACGCTCAAGACGCTCGCCGCCGCCCCGTTCAACAAGGTCCGCTTCTGCGTCTTCCCCAAGAGCTACTACGTCGCCAACAAGAACGAGCCGGAGCGGTTCGCGTTCGTGAAGGGCGAGGGCGGCAAGTTCGACTTCGGCCGCTTCGACCCGGCCTTCTGGCGGCAGTTCGAGCAGCGGGTCCTCGACCTCCAGAAGCTGGGCATCGAGGCCGACCTGATCCTGTGGCACCCCTACGACCGCTGGG
Source organism: Gemmataceae bacterium (assembly GCA_046350135.1). Classification (GTDB taxonomy): domain Bacteria; phylum Planctomycetota; class Planctomycetia; order Gemmatales; family Gemmataceae; genus Urbifossiella. Next base: position 69,099 of record JAXMBB010000026.1, on the reverse strand, counting down.
GGTTCGCCGAGATGTCGGCCGAGCAGGACGACCGCTACCTGCGGTACTGCGTCGCCCGCCTGTCGGCGTACCGGAACGTGTGGTGGTCGCTGGCCAACGAGTACGACTTCATGACCGACCAGCGGCCGGGCGGGCACAAGGGGAACAAGAAGTGGGCCGACTGGGACCGCTTCTTCGGCACCCTCCAGAAAGAAGACCCGCACCAGCGGCTCCGCGGCATCCACAACGGCAAGACGGTGTACGACCACGCCCAGGAGTGGGTCACGCACGCCAGCCTGCAAACGTCCGACCTGATCGGCGGGGTGCGGTTCCGCACCAAGTACGGCAAGCCGGTGGTGTACGACGAGTGCCGGTACGAGGGGGACCTGAAGGACTCGTGGGGGAACCTGACCGCCCAGGAGATGGTGAGGCGGTTCTGGCTGGGCACGCTCGCCGGGTGTTACGTCGGGCACGGCGAGACGTACAAGCACCCGAAGGACATCCTGTGGTGGTCCAAGGGCGGGGAGCTGCACGGCCAGAGCCCAGCGGATCGCCTGGCTGAAGGCGTTCATGGCCGCGGCCCTGCCGTTCCACGAGTTGAAGCCGGTCGGCGACGGCAAGGCGACGGCCCGGCTCGCCAAGGAGGGGAGTACTACTTGGCCTACGCGGTCGACTCGAAGCCGCTCAAACTCACACTCGCCGGCAAACACGCCTACAAGGTGGACGTGATCGACCCGTGGGACATGACGGTCACCCCGGCCGGCACGGCCGAAGCCGGCGAGCACACCCTCGCCGCCCCGACCCCCGACCGCGTGTACCGCTTCACCCCGGCCAAAGGCGGGGAGAAGGTCCTCCCCCGGACGGGAATACGTCGAAGCCGACGCCCTGCCCGCGGGTGGTCATACTGACCGACTTCCTCCGGTGGACGTGATCCCGATCGGCGAGGGCAAGGGGCCGCCGGAGAAACGGAGCGACCCGGACGACGTGCAGTCGATGGTCCGCTTCCTGCTGTACGCCAACGAGTTCGACGTGGAGGGGCTGGTGGCCTCCTCGGCCACCCTGGCCAACGTGGCGAAGAAGCAGCACCTCCACGACCTGCTCGACCTGTACGGCAAGGTCGAGGAGAACTTGAGGCGGCAGGACCCTCGCTTCCCGACCGCCCGCGAGTTGAAGTCGGTCACGTGGGAAGGACGCTCGGGCACCTACGGCAAACCGGCCGCCGAAGTGTTCGGAACGGGCAAGGACACCGAGGGCGTCGAGGCGATCATCAAACTGGTGGACCGGCCGGACCCGCGGCCGGTGTGGTTCTGCGTGGGGCGGTCCGGCCGACCTGGCCCAGGCCGTCTGGGCCGTGAAGGAAACCCGCACCCCGAAGGAACTGGCCCGGTTCGTGGGCAAGATGCGGGTCTACCTGATCGGCAAGCAGGACGGGTCGGCCCAGTGGCTGATGGACACCTTCCCGGACCTGTTCGTCATCCTGTCCGAGCGGAACTACATGGGCATGTTCTGGAACGCCCGCGGGGCCGACCCGAAGCTGGCCGACCTGGACTGGCTGGACGCGAACGTCCGCACCGGGCGGGGGCCGCTGGCCGCCGCCTACCCGCGGAGCGGGGTGAACCCGAAGACGCCGGGCGTGCAGGAGGGGGACACGCCGTCGTTCTTGCACCTGGCGAGCGGGGTCCGAAGGTTGAACGACCCGGAGAAACCGGATCAGGGCGGCTGGGGCGGGACGTTCAAGCGGGCCGATCCGAAGAAGAACCACTGGGTGGACGACCCGGCCGGCGGGGCGACCGTGTGGCGGTGGCGGGAAGACGTGCAAAAGGACTTCGCCCGCCGGGCCGACTGGATGAAGGATGTCCAGCGGTGACGGCCGGTGGAGGTGTCACCGCCGCGGGCGAACGACCCGCGGGTGTACATCGCGGCGGGGAGAAGCGAGCCGTCGGCGGCGGTGAGTCGGCCGACGCCAGCCCGGAATTGGCAAGTTGGCTGACGTGGGCACGCGAGCAGGGCGACCGCCTCGACCCGGTCCCCGACACGCGAGACCCCGTGTTCGGCGATCCGCAAACGCACTCGGCGAACGTCGTGCCGAACGCGGCTACAGCAAGTTGAGCGTGCCGCGGGTGACGCCGAGCTGGTTCAGTGCCCGCAGTTGCTTCCACGTCTGCTTGCCGTCGTCCACCCCGTTGATCACGCGGGTGTACTGCTCGACCAGTCTCACGACCTCGTCCGGTGTCTCGCGGAGCAGGTCGATGCGGAACCAGCGGATGCCCAACTCCTTCATCCGACCGACGTACTCCGCCGCCGACTGCGGCACGCTGTTGAACACCGTGTTGCGGCACCCGGTGTCCGGCAGCACCGGGAACGTGGAGCCGACCCGGTCGCGGAGCTCGATCTTGTGCCGCTCGCAGGGCCGTCCGCAATCCGTGTGATCCTTGCCTTTCGAGAGAAAAGCGGCGAAGACACAGAATTCATTGTGGAACATGGGCATGTGCTGATGGATCACCGGCTCGAACCAGTCCGGATTCGCACGGCGCATCAACGCGGCGAATTGCTCCCAGTTCAGGTCGTAGCTCGGCACCAAGCGATCGAGCCCTTCCCGCATGAAGAGATCGGCCGTGAGTTCGTTCGCTACGTTCAGGCTGAAATCGCCGACGAGTTTCGCCTGCGGCAGGTGTTCCCGGAAGTACGCGATCGAGGCCAGATTGCGAACCAGCACGATGTCCGGCTCCGCCCGCACGATCGAAGATTGGAAGCCGTCTTCGCCGGGTTTCAGGATGCGAAGCGTGGCCAGGCCGATCGGCACCCCCGCGGCACGGGCGCGGGGCACCGCGTCCTTGTAGCGGCGGAGATCTTCAAAGTCGCAGTACACAGCAGACGGCTGGCATGCGAGCGCGGCGTCGAGTTGATCGAGGTTGCGAACGAGTACGGACAGTTCCGGCGAGCCGGCCGGCGTCAGCCGCCGGAGAACTGCGGGATGCAGCGATTTCAGAGCATCCCGATTCGCGATCGGGTGTGCGGGATGAATGTTCGCGGAGAGCGCGGCTGCGGCTTGGCGGCGAAGATCGTTCAGCACACTCCGTGGAATCATCACCGCTTCGGAAATCTTGATCGCGAGTTCCCCCAGTTCGAACGGCGTGTCCCCGAGGCGGGCGAGTTGCTCGCGAATCTCGTCCGCAGTCGTCGGTCGCTTCTTGGCCGCTTCGAGCGGGCCGGGCCACTCCGCGGAGTGGGAGCCCGCCGCGCAAGAAAGGGTGAGTGAAAGCGATCCACCGAGTTCGCCCCGGAGTTCGGCACGGATCGCGATTCGCTTCGCCGCTTTATCCTGCGAGTAGCTCTGCTCCAGCTTCTTGCGGAGCGCCGGGTCGTCGGTCTTCCACACGGTACAGCCGACAGGAATGCCGTCCGCATGAAACTGCCCCGGTTCGAACTGAAGTTCCAGGTTGCCTTTGGTTCCGCGAACTCCCCACACGCGGCCGCCGGGTTCCAGTGTTTCGGGCTTGCCCAAGTCGAACAGTACGCCGTCGCCAGGGCGCACGCTCACGCCTTCGGCCAACTCCACGGTCACGCCGTGTCTTGTGAAGCCGACCACTTCACCAAGCTTGATGCCACGGCTCTTCGGGAAGCGGCCTCGCACCAGCTTCCGATGATCGACACCTTCCAGGAACCCCGGCGTGAAGCCGCGGCTGAACGTCTGTGCGAGTTCCAGCTGTTCCTTGTGCGGCAACGCGAACGCACGTTTCTCCAACTTCGCGTCGATGGCTTTGCGGTAGCTCTGCGTGGCGGCCGCGACGTATGGCCCGCCCTTCAGCCGGCCTTCGATCTTGAACGAGATCACGCCGGCGTCGATCAGAGGGTCGATGAGATCGAACGCGGCGAGATCCTGCGGTGAGAGCAGGTACGCCCGATCTCCGAGGTCGCGTTTCGTTCCATCGACGATCAAGTCGTACGGCAAGCGGCACGCCTGGGCGCACTGGCCGCGGTTCGCACTGCGGCCGCCAAGCGCCTCACTGGTGAGGCATTGCCCGCTGTATGCCACGCAGAGCGCTCCGTGAACGAACACTTCCACCGGCAAATCGGTGTTCGCGGTGACGGTGCGGATGTCCGCCAAGCTCAGTTCGCGAGCCAATACGACGCGTTCGACGCCGAGATTCTTCACGAACGCGATGCCGCGCGGTTCCGTGAGCGTCATCTGAGTGGAGGCGTGGATGTGCAGCGTCGGCGCCATCGCCCGGATGAGCCGCACCACGCCCAAATCCTGGACGATGACGGCATCCACGCCCGCGGCGGCGATCGCTTCGATGAACTGCGCGCGTCGTCCAGTTCGTCGGAAAAGACGAGCGTGTTGAAGGCCACGAACCCGCGGACGTTGCGGTCGTGCAGGAACTTCATCACCTCGGGCAGTTGTTCAACGGTGAAGTTCGCAGCGCTGGGCAAGGCGTGGAGTGAGACAGCCCGAAGTAAACGGCGTCCGCCCCGTTCGCACACGCGGCGCGCATCGCCTCCCAATCTCCGGCGGGGGCGAGCAATTCCGGCGCGGCGTGCGGCATCCCCTCAACATATCACGCGACCGCCGCCTCTTCCTCCAACACGGTGTCCATGTCCGCGGCCCATCTGTGCAATTCCACTTCGCCCTCGCAAACGGTGAGGTAGGTGCACGGCTTCTCCGTCCAGCAGCCGCTGTTGAAGTACTGCACCTCGCCGTTCCGCTTCTCGACGGCGTGGTGGGTGTGGCCGCAGCACACGGCGTCGCAGCCGCGGCGGGCGGCGTACTTCCGCGCGTTGTGCTCGATTTTCTCGGCACAGCGGAGGAATGTTTTGCTGCGCCGCTTGGCGAAGCGGGCGAAGGCGTGGCTCGTGTCGAGGCGTTGGAGGTGGTTGTAGATTCGGTCCGCGATGAACGTGAGGAGCGGGTAGCGCGCGATGAACTCGTCGAAGCGGTGGCCGTGCAGGAAGAGGATCTTCCGACCGCCGGATTCCACGATGATCTCGTCCGTGCAGTTCACGCCGAGCAGATGCGAGACGATCTCGGCGGGGCCGTCGTGGTTGCCGTTGATCCAAGTGATCTCGACTTGGTCCGAGAGCTTTCGCAGTTCGGACAGCACCTTCCAGTGGTGCTTGTTGAGGCGGCGGAAGTCGATCGAATCGAAGACGTCGCCGTTGAGGATGAGCCGGCGGGTGAGCAGGTCGCCGCGGCGGATCGAATCGAGGAGGTGAACCACCTCCCGGGCCTGGCAGTTCTCGCTGCCGAGGTGAATATCCGAGATGACGACGGCATCGAGCATGCGTGGCCTCCGGCCAGCCGTGGCGCAGGTGCATCCTTGCAAGGGGATTATCGCTCGGATCAGTTGTGGCGAAGTGAGGTGACCGCGAAAGAGGGATGAAGTTCACAAAACGGAGCGGGAGGGATATCGCGGCACGCACCCGCACGTCCACCTCGGACGTTCTCCGAGCGCAATGGGCATGATGCGGCAATCGCGCGGACGAATCGCGCCCGCACCGATAACCTGACAGGACATCGACTGTTCTTTGAAGGGGCTCTCCATGTCCAAGCTCGTGCGTGTGGCCGTCACCGGGGCGGCGGGTCAGGTCGCGTATTCCATGCTGGCCCGGCTCGCATCCGGCGAGGTCTTCGGAGCGGACACGCAGGTTCGCCTCCAACTGCTCGAAATCACGCCGGCCTTGGGCGCGCTCGAAGGCGTGGCCATGGAACTCGAAGATTGCGGCTTCTCCACGCTCGCCGGCATCGACGTGACCGACGACCCGAACAAGGCGTTCGACGGCTGCAACGTCGCGCTGCTCGTCGGTTCCATGCCCCGCAAGCAAGGCATGGAACGCAAGGATCTGCTCGGGATGAACGGCAAGATCTTCGTCGGGCAGGGGCAGGCGCTCGCGAAGAACGCCGCCTCGGACGTGCGCATCCTGATCGTCGGCAACCCGTGCAACACGAACTGCCTCGTGGCGTACTCGAACGGCCGCGACATCCCTCACGAGCGGTGGAGCGCGATGACGCGGTTGGACCATAACCGCGCCGTGGCCGCACTCGCCAAGAAGGCCGGTGTCGGCAACGCCGCTGTCACGAATGTCACGATCTGGGGCAACCACTCCAACACGCAGTTCCCGGACTTCACGAACGCGAAGATCGGCGGCAAACCTGCGACCGAGCTGATCACGGACCGCGCTTGGCTCGAAGGCACGTTCGTGCCGCAATGCCAGACCCGCGGAGCGGCGGTGATCAAGGCCCGCGGGCTTTCGAGCGCCATGTCCGCGGCCAACGGCGCGATCGATCATGTGAAGACGTGGCTGCGCGGCACCGCCGTCGGCGACTGGACCAGTTCCGCGATCATCTCGAAGGGCGAATACGGCGTGCCCTCCGGCCTCGTCTTCGGCTACCCGTGCACCACGGACGGCACCACGTGGAAGATCGTGGAGGGATTGAAACTGGACGCGTTCGGTCAGGAGAAGTTCAAGTCCACGTTGAACGAGTTGCTCGAGGAACGCGATGCGGTGAAGGAACTGCTGCCCTCGTGAAGCGATTTCACTTCACCGGCGGCAATCCGATCACTTCCACGGCCTGCTTGGACTCCGATTCCAACCGCAGGCCGGAGTCTTGGTGCTTCCATCGCAAGTAGCCGAGCGCGACGGGAACGCCGAGCCGCGGCGAGTGGCAACTCGATGTCACAACCCCGACCTCCTGTCCGTCGCGGAACAGCTTCGTGCCGGGCGGCAGCGGCCCGCCGTCCAGCACTTTCATGCCGAGGAATGCCCGGTTGACGTGCCCCGCGCGATCGCGGGCCATCACGATCGGTTCCTGCCCGAGGTAGCAGCCTTTCGCGTAGCTCACCGCGCGAGCGGCACGGCCCGCTTCCATCACGAAACGATTCTCGTCGATGTCCGGACCGACAAGCGGCGTTCCCGCCTCGATGCGGAGCGTCTCGAACGTCTCGGGCGAACCCGCGACGGCGTCGAGCCTCGGCCGTTCCTTGCACACAATGTCGAAGCCCGGCACGCCGAGCAAGTCCCGGCGACGGATGCGACCGAACTCGCGTTCCAGATGCGCGAACTCGGGAAGATCGGGCAACGATTCGCGCAGCGCCTGCTCCAGCACGATCTTCGCACCGGGCCCTGCGAGGTGGAACTGCAGGAACTCCGCGCTACGGTCCGCGATCTCGACGCGCTCCGAAATCAGGTAGCGGTCCAGGTACTTTGCCAAGGCTTCGCCGCGTCCGGGCGTCGTTTCGACCCACATCGCGTGGTCGCCGGCGAACATCACATGATCGATCCACGCGGCGAACTGCACCTTGGCGCGGGCGTCGCAGAAGTACGCCTCGCAGCCGCCGCCGAGCGGCAGGTTCTTGATGTCGTTCGTGCACAGGTTGCCGAGGAACATCGGCGCATCCGGCCCGGTGAGCACCAGCTTCCCGGCGGCGGACGTGTCGAAGATCGCGGCCGCTCCGATCGCAGCTTGGTAATCGGGGCTCATGTCACTCCTTCACTTCGACGCGAGCCTTGTTCGCATCGGGAATCACGACGACGGAACCGGCGGATTCGACGAGCCGCTGCACCTCGCGCGGCGAGGCCAGCGGCGTAGCGAAAAGTTCTTCCGCGATTTCGTCCGCGAGGCCGCTTTTGAGAAAAATGCTCGCGTGGCCGGCGGCGGCACACCACCGCTTGCATGCGGCCCAATCCGGCGGGTTCGATTTGGACGGCCAACGCGGCTCATCCATGCGGCGGATCGTCTCCGCACCTTCGCCCAATGCGGGGGCGGCCTCGGTGAGCAGCGCGATGCGGCCGCCCTTCCGCACGGCCCGCGCCGCGGTCGCGGCCGCCTTCGCGAGATCGAGGAACGTCACGTTCGCGGGGTCGCCGGCGATGGCGGCGATCGCCGCATCCGCCTTCGATTCCAACTCGAACCGCCATCGCGCGTCCTGCCGCTTGCGGCCCTCGTCGCTCGAATCGAGAAGCCCGGCCACGACCGCGTGAACGGTGTCGCCGCCGCCTTCGATCACCTGCACTAGGAACGGCGTGCCAAGCAACCACGCCACCTCGTGCGATTCCTCTCGGCCGGGCCACGGTTGCTGCTTCGAGTACGGGCCGGCGTTCGCCGCAATCGTTTCCTCATCCGAAAGTGTGGGGAAGAGCGCGATCTCGGCGCCGTCGTAGCGCCGCACCGGATCGAAGCGGCGGCCGGTGAGCGCGATGATGAATTCGGATTCGACCAGCGTGCGGTTCAGATAGACGCGGCGGCCGTCCTTCGTGGTCGCGAGGTAGGCCAGTTTCTTCCGGTCCGTCGGGTCGTGCGTCTCGGCGGTGACATCGGCGAACTCGTCCGGCAGGTCGTCGATCCACGATTGGGACGAACCCTGAGGCGTGAGCACGGACACGGCCGCGGGTGCGATGCTCGCCGTGCCGAGATGATCGAACACGCCGGCGAGCAACTCCGCGGCATGCGGCAGGCTCGCATCGAGGACGATCGCGACGCGGTCGTCCGGCGTCATCGCCCGCCGCATCGGCTCGAAATGGAACGGAGCTTCGAGTGCGTCTCGGACGAGTTGCCGCGGGTCGCGCGGCTCGCCATCCGTGCGGGCGAGCAACACCCGCTTCGCCTCGGGAATTTCGAGCGGCCACGAACCGAGTCCGACCGGGAGGTTGAGCAACGCGATCACCTGCGAGTGCAATAGGGGAGGGCTATTATACCGGTGGCGGGGAATTCGGATTCGAGGGGACGCGATGTCGATCGTTGCGGAGAGTCTGCTCACCGCGGAGGAGTTCTGTGCGATACCGGTAGACGGTCGTCGCACGGAGCTGGTTCGCGGGAGGATCGTCGAGGAACCGCACCCCACCTTCTTGCACGGCGTCGTCTGCATGCGGATCGTCGGCCTGACGACCGAGTTTGTCGAAGGCCGCCCATCATCGGGGTGGTGGCTCTGCAACGGCGCCGGCTTGGTGACGAACGCGACCCGGACAGCGTTCGCGGGCCGGACCTGTCGTACTTCAGTGACCAGTGGATTCCGAAGGATTCGATTCCCGACGGTTACGCGGAGGTGGCCCCGGAACTGGTGTTCGAGGTGAAACCGCCGTCCGACAGTTGGAGGGCGATCCACGCGAAGGCGGGCGAAGACCTCGCCGCGGGGACGCTTGTCGTCTGCGTGGCGTACCCGGAACCGAAGGAAATCACGGTCTACAACGATACGGCTCCGCCCGCCAAGAAGACAATCGACGACGAGCTCAGTCTGCCGGAAGTATTCCCGGATTTCCGCGTGACCATGCGCCGGTTCTTTGAGCGAAAGTGGCGGTTGCAATTCCCAAACCCCGTTCTAACGTTCATCCAGCGAACGGTTCGCCGGGTTTTGGTCGGCGGATCGGGGCAGGCCGGGCGCGTTCCGCAGCGCCAACACCTTTCATCCTCGAAAGGGCAAACCCGCCGTGAGGCGGGGACGCAAAACCACGGGCCTTCGGTTCACCCCCGTGAATCGTCCGAAGGTCGCCGGGTTGCCGAAGGGGTGGCGTGGTGACAACCCCGTTCATCCCCGGAACGACGCGGTCGTAAAACACCGTCTTCGTTCTGTTGCACTGCGGAAAACCGGCTCACCCCGGGCTTCCGGCCTGCCTCGCTTCTTTATCGCATGTCGATTTGCCATTCTTCGATTCGCCTCCAACGCTTATCCTGAGAGCAATGGAGGAACCGCCACGATGAGCGCACTGGCTTTGGTCGAACCGCCCGCGGAGCGGGTGGAACACGCACACGCCCCCATCCAGAATGTCTCCGGGCGGCTCGGATCTTGGGCGTCCAACGTCGTGCTCGCCCGCACCGGGGTGCCGTGGAAGCGGCGGCTCGCCAAAGCCGCGCTGTACATACCCCGCATCCGGTATTGGGAAGAGCAGTTTCTCAAGCTCAACGATGCGGAGCTGCTCGAAACCAGCCAGCAACTCCGCGGCAAAGCCCGCGGCAAGTTCAACTTGGACAAACTGCTGCCGGAAGCGTTCGGGCTGTGTTCCGTCGCCATCCAGCGCGTGCTGAACATCCGCCCGTTCGATGTGCAACTCGCGGCCGGCGCAGTCATGCACTTCGGCGGCTTGGTCGAACTCGCCACGGGCGAAGGCAAGACCGTCACCGCGTCAGCCCCCGCGTTCCTGAACGCGCTCGTGGGCAAAGGCGTGCATGTTACCACGGTGAACGACTATCTCGCCAAGCGGGACGCGGAATGGATCGGGCCCGTGTACGAGAAGCTCGGCCTTACCGTCGGCGTGTTGCAGCAGAAGATGGAAGACGGCCCGCGAGGCGACGCCTACAAGGCGGACGTGACCTACGGCACCGCCTCCGAGTTCGGCTTCGACTTCCTCCGGGATCGGCTGAAACTCCGCGGCGGGCAAGCGAACGCCGCCCCGTTCTGGGCCCCGTTCATGCCCGGCGGCTCGCCCGCCAAGCTCGACCCGCGCGTGCAACGCACCCTCCACTACGCCATCGTGGACGAGGCGGACTCCATCTTCGTGGACGAAGCGAAGACGCCGCTCATCATCGCCAATCCCACACGTGCGGCCGAGCCGGACGAACAGGTCGTGTTCACGTGGGCGGACCAGATCGCCCGCGAGATGAAGCGTGACGAGCACTTCAACCTGAACCTGAAGAAGGACAAGATCGAGATCACCGACTCCGGCCGCTATCTCGTGCGCTACTCGAACCCGCCCACCGGCAAGAACGCCAAGGCGATGGACAAGCTTCTCGAATCGGTGGAGAAGGCACTGCAGGCGCACTACCGCTTCGGCCGCGACCAGCACTACATGGTCAACAAGGAAGGCAAGATCGTCATCATCGACGAAGGCACCGGGCGGCCGATGCCGGACCGGCACTGGCGGGACGGGCTCCACCAGGCGGTGGAGGCGAAGGAACGCGTGCAGATCAACATGCCGTCGGACCACGCGGCGCAGATCACGTTCCAGAACTTCTACCGGTTGTACACGAAACTCGCCGGCATGAGCGGCACGCTGCTGCCGAACTTCTGGGAGATGCGGAAGGTGTACCGCCGGTGGACGAGCAAGGTGCCGACGAACCGGCCGAGCAAGCGCGAAGTGCTGCCGGACCAGGTGTTCCCCACCGAAGACGCGAAGTTCGATTATGTGGTGAAGAAGACGGTGGAGATGCTCGCGAAGAACCGGCCGGTGTTGATCGGCACACGCACCGTCGATGCGTCCAAGAAGCTGAGCGGGAAGCTGACGCTCGCCGGCGTGGTGCATCGCGTGCTGAACGCGGAGCAGAACGAGGGCGAGGCGGAAATCGTGTCGCAGGCCGGGCAACCGGGTACCGTCACCGTCGCGACGAACATGGCGGGCCGCGGCACGGACATCAAGCTCGGCAAGGGCGTGGCCGCGGCCGGAGGGCTGCACGTGATCGGCACCGAACGCCACGAGGCGGAGCGGATCGACCGCCAGCTTCAAGGCCGCGCCGGCCGCCAAGGCGATCCCGGTTCCGCGCAGTTCGTGCTTTCGCTCGAAGACCAACTGCTGGAAGGCCTCGGCACTGCGAAGCAGGACGAACTGCTCGCCATCGGCAAGGCTGGCGGCAACCGTGACTGGAACAGTTCGCGCTTTTCCGCCAAGCCCAGATCCGCATCGAGGAAGAAGCACTTCAAGCAGCGCGCGACCGATGAACTACGACAAGCACCGGCAGGAAATGCTGCAGGACATCGGCGCTGATCCGTACGTTGATTAACGAAACACTCGATGGTCACGGAGCGGGGGACGTGAGTCCCGTGTCTGTTGCGGCTCGCATCCCCGACACGGGGGACTCGGCTCAACAAGAAAATTCTTTTGGAGCAGGTTCATGGCGAAGGAGTTCGATGTCTGCGGGTTGGGCAACGCCTTGGTGGACATTCTCCTCGAACTGACGGACGAGGAGTTCGCCCCACTCGGGTTTGAAAAGGCCACCATGCGGTTGGTCGAGCCCGCCGAGCAGAAGCACCTCTTGGAACGCTTCCGCGATCACGAGCCGCGGTTGGTCAGCGGCGGGTCGGTGGCGAATTCGATCATCGCGTGCTCGCAACTCGGCGGCCGCGGCGCGTTCGTCGGCTGCGTCGGCGACGACCGCTACGGCCTTCACTACACGGACGAATTTGAACAACTCGCCATCGACTTCTGCAATCTGCCGCTGGTCGGCGAATCGACCGGCACCTGCGTCAGCATCATCACGCCGGACGCGGAACGCACCATGCGCACGAGCTTGGCCGTGAGCAGTCACTTGGCCGCGCGGCACGTTCCGGCGGACCGCATCGCCGCGAGCGAATGGCTGTTCGTGGAAGGATACGTCTTCGCGAATCCGAACACCGGGCAGCACGCCATCAAGGAGGCCCTCCGCGCCGCGAAGGCGGCCGGGACCAAGGTCGCGGTCACCTGTTCGGATGCGTTCGTGCCGCAAGTGTTCGGCGAGCCGTTCCACGCGGCCTTGAAACAATCCGATCTTCTGTTCTGCAACGCGGCCGAAGCGATGACGGTGGCCGCGGCCGCGAGCGCGTCGGACGCGTTCGCCAAGCTGAAGGACATGGTGCCGAACTGCGTCGTGACGGACGGCCCGAACGGGGCGTTCATCCGCTTCGGCGGAGCGGAGCATCACATCGCCGCCTTCCCCTGCGAGCCGAAGGACCTCACCGGCGCGGGGGACATGTTCGCCGGTGCGTTCCTGTACGGTATCACGCACGGCGTGCCGCCCGAGAAGGCGGCACGCGCCGCGAACTTCCTCGCCATGAAAGTGATCACACAGATCGGAGCCCGCCTGCACCACGGCACCAAGCAGTTCTGGGCGGACGCGATTGCGGGATGAGCATGCCCGTGTGAGAATGGCGACGGAGGTGAATCATGATCGCGGAAGCTCCGCGGAGCGGCTGGCCGATCCCGGGCGTAGTTGATCCGTTTCACTTCGATACGTCCGTGCCACCTTCCACGAGTCTCACCTCTATCGCCGGCCGCACCTTTCCGTACTGGCTCGGCCGGATCGTGCTCAAATTGTTGGATCGGACGGCGGCGAACTCGTTGTCTGCTCGAGCACTCAATTCGTCGAAGGCCGCACGCTCACCGCGAAGCCGGATGCGAGTTCGCCGTTCGGCCAAACTTGGATTCTCGAAGAGTAAACCATGACCCGCATCCGCTGCTTCATCGGAATCGACATCGGCGACGAAATCCGCCACAATGCCGCCACGCTTCAGCAACAACTGATGAAGCACGGTGCGGGCGTGAAGTGGGTCGAACCCGACGCCATGCACGTCACGTTGCTGTTCCTCGGCGAAGTGGACGACCGCGACCTGCTCATGGTATGCCGGGCCGTGGAGTCCGCCGCGGGCCGCGAAGCGCCGTTCCCCCTGCGCGTGTCCGGCATCGGTGCGTTTCCCACGCTCCGCCGCCCGAAGGTGGTGTGGGGCGGAATCACGGACGGCACCGACCCGCTGCGGCGGCTTTACGAGCGGCTCGAAGCCAAGCTGCAGGACGCGGGGCTCTATCGTCGCGAGGAGCGCGGCTACACGCCGCACCTCACACTCGGCCGCATGAAGAGTGAAGCGGACGGCCTCGCACTCGCCCCCGAACTCGCCAAGCTTCTGGCGTGGGACGGCGGCCGCACCACGGTGAACGAAGTGCTCGTATTCAGCAGCGAGCAGCGGCGCGGCGGCCCCGAATACGCGGTGCTCGCCCGCAGCGAACTGAGCGGCGGCTGACGCCGTGGCCGATGCCGGGAGAATCGCATAACCCTACCCACGGCCCGATTGTCCGCATGAGCCGCGCCCCATGGGAGCCGTTTCGCCCGCCTCACCGCTCCCGTTCGCCCGGCTCGTCGGCGTGGGAACGGTGATCTTCTTCGCGAACGCCGCGCTATTGGTGCTGCAACTCGTCGCGAGTCGGCTGCTCGCCCCGTTCATCGGCTCCGAACTCCGCACGTGGACATCGATCATCGGCGTGTTCCTCGCCGGGATCGCGCTCGGCAACGCCTACGGCGGCAAACTGGCGGACCGCTACCCTTCGCCCCGAACACTGGCCGCATTGCTCCTCGTCGGCGCGATCAGTGCGCTCTGGATGGTCGTGGCACCAGACCTGTTCCACGGTTTCTACCGCAGCATTCCGCTCGGGCCGCGCATTCCGATCCTCTCGGCCCTGCTTTGCCTGCCCGCGGGGTTCGTGCTCAGCCTGCTCACGCCGCTCTCGATCAAGCTCGGCCTGCCCGACGTGTCCAGCACCGGCCGCGTCGCGGGCACGATCTTCGCGCTCAGCACGCTCGGCTGCCTGCTCGGGAACTATCTCACCGGGTTCTATCTGGTGCCGATGTTCACGGTGAACTCGCTGGTGTACTGCTCGGCAGGCGCGCTGGCGGTGCTGGGCGTCGCATCGTTCGTCTTCCTGCAACCGACCGCGCGGGAATCCGCGCCGCAGCTCGATCCGCCGCCCGCGCCGCCGAATCCGCATGCGTTCGCCAAGATCCGCCACGCCTTCACCGTCGTGTTCGTCGCGAGCTTCTGCGGCATGACGCTGGAACTGACCGCGTCGCGCGTCATCGCCGACAAGCTCGGCGTCTCGCTCTTCACCTGGACGGGCATCATCGGCGTCATGCTCGCGGGCACGGCGATCGGCAACCTCCTCGGCGGCATCATCGCCGACCGCGTGAACCGGCCCGGCTCCCGCGTGGCGCCGCGCCTGTGCCTCGGCGCGACCTTCATTTTCGCCGCCGCGACCACCATCGCCATCTTGCTGCCGCTCGTCGTGTTCTCGCGGTTCGAAATCTTCGACGACCACGCCTCGCTCGTCACCCGCGTGCTCGGGTGGACGTTCATGTTGTTCTTCCTGCCGATGCTCGCGCTCGGGATGATCTCGCCGCAGGTGATCCGGCTCGCGGTGCCGGATGCGGCGCATGCCGGTCGCGTGGCGGGACGCGTGTACGCGTGGAGCACCGCCGGCGCGATCCTCGGCACCTTCGCCGCCGGGTATGTGTTGATCTCGCTCTTCACCGTGCAAGGCACGGTGATCCTCGTCACGTTCGCACTCGCACTCACGAGCATGGCCATTCATCCGGTCTGGAAGTCGAGCGAAGAGGGCGTCCTGCTGAACCCTTCGCTGATGCTGTACACGCTGGCCATCGTGCTCGGCGGCGCGACCGGCGGCGCGATCCTCACCGTAAGCAGCACGCAGGACGAAGCCGTCGTCGCGGTGGAGGAGTCGAACTACTACCACATCAAGGTGAAGCGGGATTACTCGCTCGACGAGAACGGCGAACGCGTCTACTCCGGCATCCTGCACCTCAACCTGGACCACCTGCTCCACTCCAGCGTGATCCTCAACGACCCGACGTTCATCCACTACGAGCACGAATACGTACAGATGGAGTTCCTTCGGGCGGCGCGGCACGGAGCCCCGGTTCCCAAGTGCCTCGTCATCGGTGGAGGCGGGTACACCTTCCCCCGTTACGCCAAGACCGTGTTCCCCGAGATGGAACTGGACGTGGTCGAGATCGATCCCGCCGTCACCCGTGTGGCGTACAAGCACCTCGGATTGAAGAAGGAATACGGCATCCGCGACTTCAACATGGACGGGCAGCAGTTCGTCGCAGAGAAGCCGCCCCCGGCAGCTACGACCTCGTGATCAAGGACGCGGTGAACGACCTCTCCGTGCCGTCGCACCTCGACCAAAGAGTACAACGACGCGGTGAAGGCGGCGTTGAAGCCGGACGGCGTGTTCCTGCTCACGATCATCGACGAGATCGAAGCCGGCCAAACTCTGGCGTGCGGCGATGGCCACGCTGCGGCAAACCTTTCCGCACGTGGCGTTCCTCACGGCGTACAAGGCGATCGAGCAACATCGCTCCAGGCCGTGGTGTATGCTCATCTACGCGTCGGCCCAGCCGTTGAGCTTGGAGCGGTTGCAGGAACTCGCCGCGGCCACTCCCGGCAGCGGTGACCGCCTCCGACTTCACCCACCTCGTGCCGGACGAATTGCTCTCTCCTATCTCGAGCACGAACCGAGGCGTGATCGACCGACCAATTCGCCCCGGTGGACAATCTCATGGCGGACGTGTTCCGCCGACGCTCGGAAACAGCCGACACCGTGCCCGATCCGCGCGCCACGATTTCCATCGGCACCACGCGATCCTTCGGGGACGCGACCGGCACCCGCACGTTCGACGAGGGGCATCCGACGGCCGCACTGCCGGACGGCCCTCCGGATGCGTCCATCGCGGATCTCACGCCGGCCGAATCACCGGAAGGCTTCCGCATCCTGCGCGAGATCGCGCGGGGCGGCATGGGCGGCATCCTCGCCGCACACGATCTCGCGGCTTCGACCGCGAAGTCGCCATCAAGGTGCTTCTGTCCGGGGCGTCCACGACGGACGGCACTCTGCGGTTCGTTGCGGGAGTCCGGGATCACGGCGCAGTTGCCGCATCCCGGCATCCCGCCGGTGTACGCGATGGGCACGTTGGCGAACGGTCGGCCGTTCCTAGCGATGAAGCTGATCCGCGGCCGCACGCTTGCGGACGACCTTGCCGCGCGTTCGACTCCGGCCGAGGACCTGTCGCGGTTCCTGCAGATCTTCAAGAACAGGTGTGTCAGGCCGTCGGCTCTGCCGTCGCAAGGCGTGATCCACCGCGACCTCCAAGCCGGCGCCGGAGACATCATGGTCGGCGAGATTCGGCGGGGTGCAGGTCATGGACTGGGGCTTGTCCAAACGCGTGGCCGATGCGGAGGAACCGATCGAGGAATCGGCCGCCCCGGCGGATGGCGAGAATTGGACGCGGGCGAGGCGGTGATGGGCACGCCGGCGTACATGGCGGCGGAGCAGGCCAGGGCGACCTCGCCATGTGGACGCTCGGGCCGACGTGTTCGCATTGGGCATCTCTGTGGATGCTCACCGGACAGCGGGCGTTCTTGGGCAAGTCCTCGCACGAGGTGTTGAAGCAAGCCGCGGACGCCAATTTAATCGGCGCATTCGAACGCCTTCACGCGGCGGACGCGGACCCCGAACTGACTGCGATCGTGAAGCGATGCTTGGCGGCGTCTCCCGCGGATCGCCCGGCGGATGCGGCGGCCGTGGCGGCATTGGTGGCCGATCACCGGGCCGGTGTGGAAGCGCGACTTCGCAAAGCGGAGGCGGACCGGGCGGCGGCCGCGATCGAAGTTCAGGAGCAACGCAAGCGGCGTCGCGTTCAGTTGGCGTTGGCCGGTGCGGTGTTCCTGCTTCTGCTCGGCGGCGGCGCGTGCGCATGGACCGCCGAACGACGCGCCTCGGTGGAACGCGAGCGAGTCGCTCGGAACATCGCCGCCATCGAAGGCTTGCTCGACCGCGCGGACGACGCCTTGCGCGCGGACGACGCGCCGGCCGCGAGCGTATTCCTGGCCGAAGCCGAACAGCGGATGTCCGAAGGGGGCTCGGAATCCCTCGGGGATCGCTATCGCCGCACGGTCCGTGACCGCGAGTTGCTCGCGGAGTTGGACCGCATCGACGAGTTCCGCTGGAAGAACACGGAGGGCGGCGTGCCGCCTCCGGCGAAGTCGTCGCACAGTGGCGGGCCGCCTTGGAGGTGTTGGCATCAGCCCGGGCGGCTTCGCCGCAAGCTTGAACGAGCTCCCCCGTCCGCGAGCGCATCCTTCGCGCGTTGGACCTCCTGGTTGATGCCTGTCACGGCCGGATCGACCGCCGGTGTTCGCGCCGGACATCTCGCGGCTCGATCCGGACCCTTACCGCAACGCCATCCGGAGAGGTTGGACGCAAGGGAGGCCAAGCCGATCTTCGCCGCGTTGAGGGCGCACCAACCGGCGAGTTTCGCGGCGGCGATGGCTCGAATGTACCAGTTGCCGGTGGAGCGGCAACCGGGCGATCCTCGTGGCGGCCTGCGGCGAAACCCGCGGGACTACGCGCTGCACATGGAAGCGGCAGTGGCTTACCTTGGCGCCCCGGCGGTGCTTACACGGGGAGAAGGCGCTGGTATCCCGCGCGGCCGCGTCCATCCGGCCGCACAGCGTGCGTGCATGGGCGCTCCGGAATCGAGCTTCGCGCGCAAGGGGGATCTCGTCGCAGCGGTCGCGACGATGGAGAAAACGATCGCATTGGACCCGGACGATCCCTCCACCAAACTCCACCTCGCCGGCGTGCTGCGGCAGCGGGGTGAGGCGAATCGCGCGGCCGAATTCCTGCGGGAAGCCATCCGACTCCGACCGAAATGGGAGCAGGCCCATCACGCGTTGACGGCGTGTCTGTCTCACTCGGTGAACGATCCGCAAGGCGCACGGACCGCGGCCCAAGCAGCCATCGATGCCAATCCCCATCTCCCCGCCGGCTACTACTACCGCGGGCTTGTCGAAGCCAAGGCCGGCGACCATGTCGCGGCCATCGCCAGTTTGGACGAAGCGATCCGGATCAACCCGGACATTTTCGCCTACCACTTCTCCCGCGGCGAGTCGAACCGCGAGTTAAAGCGATGGAAAGCGGCGGCAACCGATTACGCCACCGCTGCGAGATTGGCCCCCGAACGAGGTGATGCCTTGTTCCAACTCGGCTGGGCGTGCCTGAATGGCGGTGATCGTGACGGCGCGATCCGCGCCTTCTCGCAACTCGTGAAGCTCACGCCGAACGATCCCTGGGCACACGGCAATCTCGGCATCGCACTCCACAGCAAGGGAGACCACGCGGCGGCCGCCGATTGCTATCGCGAAGTGGTGCGGCTCGAACCGCGGAGCGCGAAGTTCCGCAACGAGTACGGCATGATCCTGTTGGCGAAGGGCGACGCCGAATCGGCGCTGCTCGAGTATCGCATCGCCCTTCAACTCGAGCCCGATTCACCAGCGGCGAAAGACGGCTTGGCTCGTGCCAAAGCCGCCTTGAAGAAGTGAATGCACTCAGGTGCCGATCAATTCCGGAATCGGCTTGCCTTCGGGGAGGATGGCGGAGGGGCGGCCGGCGGCGTCGCGGATCAATTCGTCCGCCGGGATGCCGAGTTGCCGGTAGATCGTGGCGAGCACGTCGTAGATGTGGACGGGGCGGTCCTTCGGCTCGGCCCCGCCGCTGTCGCTGGAGCCGACCACGACGCCGGGCTTGAGGCCGCCGCCCGCAAGCATCACGGAGAACACGTTCGGCCAATGATCGCGGCCGGCCTTCGCGTTGATCTTCGGCGTGCGGCCGAACTCGCTCAGGACCGCGACCACCGTGGTGTCCAGCAGGCCGCGCTCCTGCAGATCGTCCAGGAGCGTGCTCACGGCGCGGTCCGCGTGCGGGAGCAGGTTCCGCTTCATCAGGTTGAAGTTGTCTTCGTGCGTGTCCCAGTCCTGCCCCTTCACTTGATCCAAGGCGTAGTTCACAAGCGTGAAGGGAACACCGGCTTCCGCGAGGCGGCGGGCCAGCACCGTTTCCTGGCCGATGGCGTGGTCGCCGTATCGCTGGCGCATCGCCTTTGGTTCCGCACCGAGATCGAAGGCTTTCGCCACGGCGCCCTTCGCCAGCAGGGTCATGCCCTCTCGCAGCAGACCCTCGCTGCCGCCGGGTTGGAAGCGTTCCACGAGGCCGATGCGATCTCGGAGCGTTTCGGTGGTGAGCCCCGCGGAGAGCCGGTAGTTGCGCGGGGCGTCGTACGGAAGATCGGAACGGATGGGCAGCATGCCGGAATCGACGGGGGCGTACGCGGCTCCGAGCGAACCGGCGTCGCCGTAGTGCAGCCGGTGGCCGAGTTGATCGCGGTGCGGGATCGTCACGTAGCCGGGCAAACCGGGCTTCGCACGGTACTTCGCCACGATGCTGCCCATGGCCGGGCTGAGGTTGCGGTTGCGAGAGTCGATGTTCGCACCGGGCAGTTCGCATCCGCAGAGCGTGATGTGGATCGCCTGGATGTGGTCCGGCGTCGGGTGGTACGCGCTGCGGACGATGCTGAACCGGTTCAGCCGCTTGGCGAGCAGCGGGATGTGCTCGCTGAAGCGGATGCCGGGGATCGCGGTGGGAATGGTGCCGAACTCGCCGCGCACTTCGGTTGGCGCATCGGGCTTCGGGTCGAAACTCTCGAAGTGCGAGAGCCCGCCCTGCAGGAAGAGAATGATCGCGGCCTTGGCCGGCGACTCGGCGGAACCCGCGGCCCGCCCCGGGCGCGGCAGCACCGCACCGCCGAGCGTACCCAGCAATTGGCGACGATTGAGCGACATGGGTTCAACCATACCACGGCACGAATCACCAATCCAGTAAGATGCGACTCATGACTGACGTGTTGATCCTCGGTTGCGGGTACATCGGGAAACGGGCCGCGGCGCGGTGGCTAGCGAACGGCCGTTCGGTGGCCGCGCTCACGCGCGGGAACGCCGCCGAACTCGAGAAACTCGGGATCGAACCGATCGTCGGCGACGTGTGCGATCCAGCCACATTGCAGAATCTGCCCCGCGCCCGCACCGTGCTGCACGCCATCGGCTTGGATCGCACTTCCGGCCGCAGCATGCGCGAGGTTTACGTGCAGGGACTGGCGAACGTGCTGACCGCGCTCCCGGAGCCGGAGCGGCTCATTCACGTGTCGAGCACCAGTGTCTACGGCCAAACGGACGGCGGCTGGGTGAACGAGGAATCGTCCACGGAACCGGTCGAAGATTCGGGGCGCATCGTGCTCGATGCGGAGCGGTTGCTGAAGCGGGCGATCATCCTGCGATTCGCGGGCATCTACGGCCCCGGCCGCTTGCTGCGGAAGCAGGCGCTCATGAACGGCGAGCCGCTCGTCGGCGATTGCGAGAAGTGGCTCAACCTGATCCACCGCGACGACGGCGCAGACGCGATCCTGGCCGCCGAGGCGAAGGCCGAGCCGGGATCGGTGTTCAACATCGCGGACGGTTCACCCGTGTCGCGGCGCGAGTTCTACACGCATTGGGCGAAATTGCTCGGCGCACCGGAGGCGAAGTTCGACCACAAGCCGGAACCCGGCGCGGCCAACCGCCGCATCGCGATCGACAAGGCGAAGCGAGAACTCGGTTGGTCTCCGCGCGTGGCGAGCTACCGCGACGGCCTCGACGGATTGAGTTGACCCGACGGCAACGGAGGCGGACAATTCGGTGAAGGGGAACGGATATGATCCAAACCGCTGCGACACTCGACGACCTGATGCGGTACGACGGCAAGGCCGAACTGATTTCCGGAAGGATCGTACCCGCCATGCCCAACGGTTTCTGGCCAGTTGAGGTGGCTGCTCGAATCTTCCTTCTGCTCCGGGCGTATACGGCCGGAGGGGCACCGGGCATCGCAGTGGCGGATCCCACGGCCTGCGGCTTCGAGAATCCGCTTCCGTCGGGCCGTCAGTCGTTCAGTCCGGACGTCTCGTTCTACACCGGGCCGATCCCGAAGAAGCACATGGGATACATTCGCGGGTTTCCGATCTTCGCAGTCGAGGTGCGGAGCGAGAGCGACTACGGTCCGGCAATGGATCGCGAGTACGAGGAAAAGCGAGGGGACTACTTCTCCGCCGGCACCGAGATCGTCTGGGATGTCGATCCGGAAGCCGAGACCATCTCCGCGTACCGGGCCAGCGATCCGACAGCGCCGATCGTGTATCGCGTCGGCGACACGGCCGATGCCGAACCCGTATTGCCCGGCTGGCGATTGAACGTGACAGAACTCTTCGCGTGAGGCTGCTCCATGTCGCGATTTGCATGCTCCCTCGCTTTCCTATTGGCCACGATCTTGCCCGCCGCCGCCGAGAATCCGGCGCCGCTTACGGCCAAGGAGATTGCCGAAGGGTGGATCCTGCTCTTCGACGGCGAGACCAACTACGGCTGGAAGATCGACGGCGATTCGACCGTGAAAAACGGCACGCTCGTGCTCGGCGGCACGAGGAAGACCGTCGCCACGCCCACGACGCAGTTCTTCGCCGGCGACTTCAAGATGGAGACGGACGGCGTGGCGAACTTGCACTTCACGGAGAAGGGTGGAGAAAGCGAGTTCGGCTTCACGAACCAGCCGACCGTCCTCGATCTGAAGGTGCGCATCGGCAAAGAGGGTTCGGATTCGATGAGCAAGGTCGAGATTGGCGCGGACAACGTCGTCCGCAAGCAGTCCGAACTGGCGAGCGATGGACCGGCGTCGATCTCCATCGTGGTTCCGGCCGGGAAGCCGTTCACGATCAAATCCATGAAGTTCAAACCGCATGGGTCCAAGCCACTGTTCAACGGCAAGGATCTCACCGGCTGGAAGATCAACCAAGCGGATCCGAAACGCCTCAGCAGCAAGTTCGAAGTCACCAAGGACGGCGAACTCAGCCTCAAAAACGGCCCCGGCGACCTGCACACCGAGAAACAATTCGACGACTTCGTGCTCCAACTCGAATGCAAAACGCTCGGCAAGGCGCTGAACAGCGGGGTGTTCTTCCGCTGCGTCCCGGACCAGTATCAAAACGGCTACGAAGCCCAGATCCAGAACGCGTGGATCGGCGACCGCACCAAGCCGCTCGATTACGGCACCGGCGCGATCTACCGGCGCATCGCGGCCCGCAAGGTGGTCGCGGACGACAACGAGTGGTTCACACTCACCCTTGCGGCACAAGGGCCGCATTTCAGCACGTGGGTCAACGGCTACCAGACCGTGGACTGGACCGACGAACGCAAGGCGAACGACAACCCGCGGCAGGGGCTGCGCCTCGCCAAGGGCCACCTCAGCATCCAAGGGCACGACCCGACCACGGACCTGCTCTTCCGCAACATCCGGCTTGCCGAACTGCCGAAGTGAAGTCGCCCGATCTTCGGAATAATTCCCAGCCGCCCACTTCCCAAGCCCGGGTGTGCGGTTAGAATGCGCGCAAGGTGATGGCATGCCGCATGGACGCATCGCAGAACTGACGCGCGGCATCGCTCATTTGCTGTTCCCGAATTCCTGTCTGCTCTGCGATACGCCCGAACCCGAAGACGCGCCGCTCCGGCACGGCTTCTGCTCTGCATGTCATCGGTCGGCGACAATCGAACCGTTTGCGACGTGTCCGCGGTGTGCCGCCACGTTGGGGCCGCATACGGATGCGACGCACGGTTGCCCGGCGTGCCGCGATCGCGGCTTCAAGTTCGATTCCGCGATTCGGCTCGGGCCGTACGCGGGTGTGCTTCAAAGCGCGATTCTGCGGACGAAACAGCCTGCGGGCGAGGGCGTGGCCGAGATGTTGGGCCGCACATTCGCGGAAGAACGTGTCACGAACTTCCGCAACGCCGGTATCAACTTGGTGGTGCCCGTTCCGCTGCACTGGCGCAGCCGCTGGCGAAGGGGCTTCAACCAGGCGGAGCGGATCGCGGAGTCGATCGCGATCGAACTCGGTGTGGAGTGCCGGGCCGGTGCGCTGCGACGGGTGAAGGCGTCCGCACAACACGCACAATCGTCCGCTTCGGCGCGGTGGGAGAACATTCGCGGCGCGTTTGAAGCCGCTCCGCGGGCAAGGGTGTCGGGAAAGTCCGTCCTGCTCGTGGACGACGTGATGACGACGGGTGCGACGATGGGCGAGGCCGCCCGCGTGCTGAAAGCGGCGGGGGCGGCGCGGGTCGTCGCGGCGGTGCTGGCCCGGGCGTGACGGTTGAAGCGGCCGGGGCGGACGAAACGGGAGCGCGTGCGGTGATTGCCGTGCGGTTCCTGCGGAACGCGACACCCGCCGTCGTGCGATACAACCCGCGTTCCGGGTGAAGTCATGATGCGGCCGGGCGGTCCGGCCTGATAGATGTGGAGTTGTGCCGCCGGCGGTTCGGGGGAGCCGCAAGCGGACTTACTGGGGAGAACGAGGCAATGACACGCATCGCGTGGGCGGTGTTGGGGCTCTTCGTATTCGCCGGATCCGCGGCGGCCGGCAATGGCGACCTCTTCACCGAGAAAGCCAAGGACTTCGGAGTGGCTCCGCGCGGAGCCGTCCTCGTCCACTACTTCCGCTTCACAAACACGACAAAAGAAACGCTGACGCTCGGCCAGCCGCGCGTCTCCTGCGGATGCACCTCCGCCTCGGTGTCCACCAGCACCGTGGCCCCCGGCGAATCCGCGGCCGTGATCGCCCAAATGGACACGCGTCGCTTCGGGCCGTCGGGATTCAGCAAGACCGTGACCGTCTACGTGCCCTTCCTCTCGCCGAACCGCGAGGAAGTGTCGCTGAAGGTGACGGGCATCGCCCGCGACGACCTGCTGATGTCGCCGGACACGATCGCCTTCGGAAGCGTCATCAAGGGCAAGGCCTCGACCGCGAGCACGAAGGTCACCTTCACCAGCGATGCGGCTTGGGAGATCAAGGCGTGCAAGAGCACGGGCGGATACATCGACGTGGAACACAAGCTCGAATCGCGCGTCGGCAACAGCGTGACGTACGAGATCATCGCGAAACTGGACAAGGACTGCCCGGCCGGCAACTGGACGGCGGATCTCAACCTCGAGACTTCGAACGCGGGCGTGGCCAAGCTCCGCATCCCGGTCACGGTGAACGTGACGGCTCCGGTGGCCGCCACGCCGGACAACGTGAAGCTCGGCACGGTCTCCGTGGGCGACGCGAAGGAATCCCGCGTCACGCTGCAGAGCGGCACGCCGTTCAAGATCCTGGACGTGAAAGGCGCCGACCAAGTCGACGTGAAGGTCGAGAGCAGGGAAGCGAAGGCCTCGCATGTGATCACGATCTCGGCGAAGCCGAACCTGCAAGGCGGCTTCGAGCGTAACATCGAGATCACCACGGACAACAAGGAGCAGCCGAAGGTCGTGATTCCGATCTCGGCGAAGGTCGTGAAGTGACGCAATACCGCGGCGGATCGCCTTCGAGCGATCCGCCGCGCGGTTCGGACACATCCCGCCGGTACAATTCCCGCATTGCCGATCCCGAACATCATCTTGGAGCGTCGCCATGCGCGAGACCGCCACGTTGGGCGGCGGGTGCTTCTGGTGCCTCGAAGCCGTCTTCGAAATTCTGCAGGGCGTCGAGTCGGTCGAATCCGGGTACACGGGCGGGCACGTGCCGAACCCCGGCTACAAGGCCGTGTGCACCGGCGCCACCGGCCACGCCGAAGTGATCCGCATCACCTTCGATCCGGCGGTCATCACGTTCGCCGAACTGCTCGAAGTGTTCTTCCTCTCGCACGACCCGACCACGCTGAACCGCCAAGGCAACGACGTCGGCACGCAGTACCGCTCCGCGATTTACTTCCACACTCCGGAGCAGGAGCGGATCGCGAAGGCCGCCATCGCGGACTTGGACGCCCGCAAGATCTGGCCGAATCCGATCGTCACGGAAGTGACCGCGGCTCCGGCGTTCTTCAAAGCCGAGGACTACCACCAGGGCTATTACCGGGCGAACCCGGACCAAGGCTATTGCCAGTGGGTGGTGAACCCGAAGGTGGCGAAGGCGCGTAAGGCATTCGCCGCGAAGTTGAAGACGTGAGTCCTCACTTCGGCTTCACGGTGAGCAGGATCAACTCCGAGCACGGGCCGGGGCGGCCGGCGCGGAGGTCCGCGGCCCAGCCGCGACTCACCACGATGCCGTAGGTTCCGGGGCGGCGATCCGCGGCGATCTCCAGTGACAACTGCACGTCGTTCTCGTCCGCCTTCAGTGTCAATGGCGTTCGCCACGCGCTGGACGCACCGATTGCTTCGCCGTCGATCGAAACAGAAATCGGGTTCGTCATCACCGGGGTGCGGAACACTTTCACCGGGATCGTCGCCTTCTCGCCGCTCTTCACTGTAAGTTCCTTCACGCCGGCTTCGATGCGCGAATCGAGCGGCGGAGCAACTGCGGCCCGCGCCACCGGGCTGTAACGCAGGTGCATGCGATCCGTGTGGCTGGAACCGAGCAACGTCTGCGGCCACGCTTCGCGCTCGATCGCTTTTCCGTCGTTCTGAACACGTCCGATCACACGGAAGGCGGCGAGATCGCCGACTTTGGCGTTCGCGGGCGCGGTGATCGTCATCAGTGCCTTCTGGTTCAACCCGTGTCGAGGGGCGTAGTACGTGTCCTGCTGCGCGATGCCGACGCTGCCTCTCCAACCGGGCGGCAGGCCTTCGATGCGCAGTTGGATGTCGCCCTTCAATCCGCCCCAACGCTGCACTTGCACCACAAAGCTCGCAGTGGATCCCGGCCCCCAGATCGGCACCACGTCCGGCCACTGGTTCAGGCGGAAGTCCGGCACCAGCGGCGCGATGGTGAGCCGATACAACGCCAGCGGCCCGGCCGTGCCGTTCTGATCCGTGAGGCGGATGAAGAAGTCGCCGTCGGCCGGGGCGGTGAACTCGAGCCGGCTGTCCGCCGAAG
The DNA here is from genome assembly GCA_046350135.1 of Gemmataceae bacterium. GTDB lineage: Bacteria > Planctomycetota > Planctomycetia > Gemmatales > Gemmataceae > Urbifossiella. Next base: position 42,896 of record JAXMBB010000026.1, on the reverse strand, counting down.
GGAAGTCGTGCTCGCATTGTCCGGAGAAGAGATCACCGTCGTCGTTCTCGGCGAGCATCGTTCCTTTCGCATCCGTAACGAGCAGATGCGTGTCCACCGGGGAGCGGATGTGCCGCTGGGCCGCGACTTCCACAAGCACGCCTTGGCCCTTCTTCAGCGTCACCTTGTACCACTCGGCATCGGAGGGCGAGTCGAAGCGGCCGTTCACGGTGAAGCCGTCCACGGGCACGGCCGTCGCCTTCTCACGCGAATCGTTCGGCTCCGCTTCCATGTGTTCGGGATGCTCGCCGATCAGGAAAGGCAGATCGCGGCCATCGTGGTGTGTCAGCTTGAACGGCACGGTGCTCCACGGGAAGGCGGAATCCGGAGTCGCGTGCCGAATCGTGGTCGAAGGCAGGTTCAATCCGAGGAGTTGAACATCGGTCGCCTTTCCGCGTTGGCCGCCGGCGGGGAACGCGGCCGCGGGATACGGCACGTCGCCCAGCGTGAGGCGGTACACCGCAGACGGGGCTCCCTCGAACCCGAGGGACTTCACACGTACCGCGTACTCGCCCTCGGCGGGCACCACGTATTCCAACGCGGGATCGAGGCCGAACGTGTCTTCGGCCGTGGCGACGATCTTGCCCGTGGAGTCGGTCAGTTCGAGGCTCGTGTCCAAGTAGCCGGGCGCGGTGCGGGTGCGGAAGCGGGCATCCATGCGGTGGGCGAGCACGGCGGCCACGATCTTCTGTCCGGCCTTCGCCTTGAACGAGAACGCATCCGTGTCCGTGGCCGGATCGATGCGGCCATTGACCACCGCGGGAATGGCGACGGGTTGCGGCGCGGAGTCGTTCGGTTCCTTCTCCAGCACTTCCGGCATGTTGGAGACGAAGAACGGCCGCGCGCTCGTGAGCCCGTGCGTGCCGCCGACCACGCGCAAGAACCGCGGTCCCGGCTCGGCATCCGCCGCGATCGAAAGCGACACCGTCGCCTTCGCCGTGTTCACGGCCTTGTAGTCCTTCACAGTGACGCCCGGCGGGCCGTCCACGATCACGCCCGTCGCCTTCTCCAAGCCTTCGAGCGCACCGAGCTCCACGATCACGGTGCTGCCGCACGTCGCACCCGAGGGATAGGCGGAGTGCAGGGTCGCATCCGGTTGCCGTACGATCTGCGCGGTGGCGAACGCGGGCAGAAGCAGAAGCGCGGCGAGCGACCTCATTCCTGCACCTCCGGCGGCCAACCCGCGGGATCCTCGCCGTACACGTCTTCGTACGCTTGCACGGTCTTGGGCGGCGCGCGGTCTTGGGCTTCCGCCACGGATTCGCGATACGATTCGTCCAACGATTCCCGCAATTCGCCGAGTTCGCGATCCTTGTTCTCCTCCTGCTGCATCTTCTCGAACTCCGCGGACGGATCGTAGTCCTCGAACTCCTCTTCGCCGCTCTCCTTCCGCTTCTGTTCGTCCAAGGCCTTGCCGAGGGGCCGCAGGTCCACCGCGTAGAGCCGCGGGAAGGTGTACTTCCAATCCATGCCGCGGGCTTTCAACCGCTTGAAGATCATGCGGTACACGGGGCCGAGGTCCGCGCGGCCGGACACCATCCCCGTGCCCATGTAGAAGTCCATGTACGTGTACCCGCCGTCGCCGAACATTTCTTTGCGTAGGCCCTGCACCATGTCGGCATACTTCGGGTTGCTCAGCACGTCCGGCGTGAACATCTTGTTGAACATTTCGTTGTCGAACTCGGTGTCGCGCGGGATCGGCTTCGGGCCGCCCTGGCGGTTCAGGACTTCGGCGAGGAAGCCGCCGCTGGCGCGCATGGAACCGAGATCGAGCAACCGGCCGTCGGCGTCCGTCACCTCGTGGTTGTCCGAGAAAATGTCCCACAAGCAGCGGCCGACGAGTTCCTGGCATTCGCGCTCGGGCTCGATGTCGCCCATCACGTGCTCGGCTTCGATCTGCTCCAGCGTCGGTTCCGGCGGCGGCGGCGGCGGAGCGTCTTCGTTCCGCTTGAACGGCAGCGACAGCAGGTTGCGGTGCATCCGCACCGATTCCTCGTACACCTGTTTCGCGGACGGATGATACACCGCGAGCAGCGGAGACTTCTCCCAGCCCTCCGGCGCGAGTTCGGCCATCACGTCTGCTCCGCACCACCCCTGCGGGAAAAGTTCGACGAACACGTCGTGCAGTTCGTCCTCGTCGAGAATCTCGCGGCCTTCGTGATTCGTCATGGTGCGTCTCACGCAACTCCGGCCGCTCACGCATGCCGGCTCGACAGCTATAATAACCGAATGCCGGTCCACGTTTCCTCGCATCCGTTGATTCAGCACAAGCTCGTGCGGCTGCGGGATGCGAGTACGCCGCCGCCGGAGTTTCGCGACCTCGTGGCCGCCATCTCGCGCGGGCTGTTCTTCGAAGCCACGGCGGACGCGGCGTTGAAGCCGGTGAGCGTGACCACGCCGCTCACAACCACCACTTGTCATGCGATCGCGGAAACGATCGGCCTCGTGCCGGTGCTGCGGGCCGGACTCGGCATGGCGGACGCCATGCTCCAGGCGTTGCCGGAGGCCGCGGTGTGGCACCTCGGCCTGTACCGCGACCACGCCACGCTGAAGCCGGTGACGTACTACAACAAGCTGCCCGCGCAGCCGGGAATGAGCTTGGCTCTCGTACTCGACCCGATGCTCGCCACCGGCGGCAGCGCCATCGCCGCCATCGACATCCTGAAGAAGGCCGGCGTGTCGCGGGTGAAGTTCGTCGGCCTGATCGCCGCGCCGGAAGGCATCGCGGCCTTGTCCGCCGCCCATCCCGACGTGCCGATCCACCTCGCGGCCTGCGACGAGAAGTTGAACGACATCGGCTACATCGTGCCCGGCTTGGGCGACGCCGGCGACCGACAATTCGGTACGTGACGGCGACGTTGCCTCAGGGGCCCGCACCCGGAAACCACTCGGTGTGCTGATCGCCGCCTCGGCCCCAATAGGTGACCCGCTTGCCGCGCAAGAAGGCGAAGTAACCTTGCACACCCGCCTCCATCGCGCGGCGACTGAAGTCCCGGAACTTCTGTCCGTTGCGTTGGCTGTCCCCGATCGCAGCCCGCAAGGCGACCGCGTCGAATTCGGCACCGACCGGCGGCAGCCCTTCGAACGTGATCGGCGTCAGAACCGCGTCGCCACCGGGGCCGTAGAAAGTCGTCCGCATTCCCACGTAATCGACGTGGTAGTACTCCACGCCGGCGGCAAGGAGCTTGCCGACGATCTCCGGAAACGGGGCCGTCCCGGCGAGAGTGTCGCGGGCCGCCTCAACGATCAACTCGGTGTTCATATCACTCGAATACGAATCCGAAGCGGCATGACTGGGAACAAATCGCTACACTGTGGCCAATTCTCCCCGGAGGCTCCGCCATGCGTCGATTCGCACTGCCCGCCGCACTCCTGTTCGCATCGATGGCCGCCGCCGGGGATTGGCCGCAATTCCGCGGGCCGAAACGGGACGGCCGTTCCACCGATGCGGGTCTTCTCCAATCGTGGCCGAAGGACGGCCCCAAGCTCCTGTGGACGTTCGCGGAGTGCGGTGTCGGCTACGCCGGGCCCGCAGTCGTCGGCGACCGCTTGTTCCTCGCCGGCGGCCGCGGCAACGACGAGTTCGTCTACGCCCTTGATCTCCAAGCGAACCCGCCGAAGGAACTCTGGTCCGCGAAGATCGGCCCGCTGTTCACGTGGAAGGGCAACTCGTGGAACGCCGGCACAAACGTGAGCCCCACGACGGACGGCGAGCGGGTGTTCGTGCTCGGCGGGTTCGGCGACCTTCTCTGTGTCGAAGCCGCAACCGGCAAAGACCTGTGGCGCGTGAATCTGCCCAAGGATCTCGGCGGCGCGGTGAACCCCATCGGCGGCGGGCTCGAAGAACCCACGCCGCTCGGCTGGGGTTACTCCGCCGCGCCGCTGCTCGATGGCGACCGCGTCATCGTGTCCGTCGGCGGAAGCAAAGGCCTGCTCGCGGCACTGGACAAGACGACCGGCAAGACGGTGTGGCGGAGCAAGGACGCGACCGACGAGACGAGCTATTCCTCGCCCGTGTTCGCCGAGATCGGCGGCGTGAAGCAGATCGTGCAAGTCACCAACAAGGGATTGGTCGGCGTCGCGGCCACGGACGGCAAAGTGCTCTGGCGTTACGCCCGGGCTTATGAGGATGTCGCAATCAGCACGCCGCTCGTTCTGGGTGACCACGTGTATGCGTCCGTCGGCTTCGGCGAAGGGTGCGACATGGTGAAGATCGCGGCGAACGGCGGCGCGTTCACCGCCACCAAAGTGTATGCGAACAAGGACGTGCAGAATCGCGACGGCGGGTTGATCCTCGCGAACGGGCTCGTCTTCGGCCACTCCGAGAAGGGCGGCTGGACGTGCCAGGACTTCGTCACCGGTGCGGTGAAGTGGAGCGATCCCGGCGTCGGTCGCGGCACAGTGTCGTTCGCGGACGGCCGCCTGTACTGCGTGGCCGAGAAGGGCGGAGCCGTGGCGTTGGTGGAGCCGAGTGCCGAAGGTTGGACCCAGACCGGCCGCTTCAAGCTGCCGCGTGAATCAAAACTGCGCAAGCCGAGCGGCGCGCTTTGGACGCACCCCGTGGTCGCGAACGGCAAGCTGTACGTCCGCGACCAGGAGTTGCTCTTCTGCTTCGACGTGAAGAAGTGACCGTCACTTGCCCACGCCCTTGGCCCATGCTTCACGCATGCGGCGGACGTTCACCGTCATCACCGGCGGCAACTTCGACCGCAGCAGGTTCGCCCCGTCGAACCACCCCTGCGGTTCCGAGTAGACGATGTGTTGCTCCACGAACACGGCGCCCGCCGGTTCGATCAGCTTCGTGATCTTCACGTACATCCCGGAACCGCCGAACGGCTGCGCCGGGCCCAGTTTCGACTCGCCGTCCACCTGCATGATGGACTGCCACTCGTTGGGGAACTCCTTGTCGCCGCGGAAGCGGGAGTCCACCTCCGCGCCGGCGACGATGGATTCGTTGGACTTCGTGGCCATGCCGTGCCCCGTCACGCGGAGCCGCACCTTCTGCAGGAAGTCGAACTCGATGTACGCGAACCCTTCCTTCTTGGCTTCCAGGGCCTTCGAATCGAAGCCGCGCTTCACGAGGTCGTCCTTGGTGACGGACTTGGCCTTGCCGCCTTCACCCTTGCCGATGTTCAGCGAGCGTTCGAGGAAGCGCTCGTCGTCGAAGGCCTTGAGGTCCACATAGGCGACAAAGTACGTGTCGAGCCCGCGGGCCGGGGCCTTCGGATCGGTGGTATCGGCGTCGCGGATGCGGAGGAGGTGCGGCGCGACCGCGGACTTGCGGGTGAAATCGTCCAGGTCGTAATCGTCGCCGATGAGCCCCTTGAGCACCTTCTTCTGTTCCTCGGCGGAGAGCCCGTCCGCCATGGCGGGTTTGGGCAGCTTCACGCGGAGATTCGGCCCGACGACGAGCCCCGGATCGAGCAACGCCTTGTACAGCGGGTTCTCGGCTTCATGGGACGGCGGCTGGGCCGGTGCGAGGGCGGCGAGGGAGAGCGCAAGCGCGTACATCTTCGGCATCCTGGGGAAAGGCGACGTGGAACACAGAATGACGGACGACCCCGCCGGATGCAAGTCGAGTCGCAGGGAGGAGCCGCGTTCCCGGGACATGAGGCGCGACGTCACCACCGTCCGCATAGCCGAAGATGCCGAACCCGCCCTTCAACGGGGAGGCTGCCGCGGGGCGGGTTCGAGCCAGGGAAAGACGGCATCCTCGCTCGACGACGGGTTCAGAAGCTGGACCAATCCAGCACCGCGCCGGAATCGGCTTGGCAGAAGATCTTGAACATGGCGGGGCTGACGCCGTAGTTGATGGAGCGAACGGATCCGTCGCAGAGCACGCCTTGCATGCCGCCGACGTGCGGGCTGCCGAAAAAGAGGCCGCAACTCCCGGCCTTGTCGTCTTTCTGCGGCGCATAGATGACACCGCCCACTTCGGCACAAGCGATCGTGTCGTTGTCCCAACCGTCCGTCCATCCTTGGTCGTCGTTGCAGTTCGGAGTGCTTGATTTCTCAATGAAGCTCACGTACTTCTCGCCGACAAGAAGGGTGTTGGCGGTGCCCTTGGTGATGTGTTTGAACTGCACAGGATAGCCGGACGGGCGCAGCGGGCCGTCCAAGGTGCCGCCCCAGACGCCGCCCCCGTTGCCGTTGTAATCGCCCATGGCGCGGCGCGCTCCGGGGACGGCGCCCCAGTTGGCTTGGCTGTAGTTGAAGATCGTCGGTCCGCGTTTGGAGGGGCAGTTGTAAGTCTTCACCGGTGTCGAGGCGACTTGGACGTCGCCGGGGCCGGGCGGCCCCGCCCCCGTCCCGTTGCCGCCGCCACCGGGTGGGATCCTGTAGAGGCTGTTCTGTTCGATGTACGGCAGGATCTGATAGCCCCAGCCCCAGATTTGTGTGCGGTAGTCGGCCGGGTTGCCGTTGAGATAGACGCGTTCGTCGTACCAGCCGAGACCTCCGGAGGGGAACGCCGTGAGCGAGTCGTGGTGATTCTGGAACGCCAGGCCGATCTGCTTGAGATTGTTCTGGCAGGTCGAACGATTGGCCGCTTCGCGGACCTTTTGGACCGCGGGCAGCAAGAGCCCGATGAGGATCGCGATGATTGCGATCACCACGAGGAGTTCGATCAGCGTGAACGCTGAACGAACCGATGAGGGACGCATGACACACCTCCCATGATGCGAATGAAACGGACGGATCGATCAAAAGGGTGGCTTATAACCGGGGGGAAACTTCCCCGCACGGAGCTGACTTTCAGACATGGATTGCACGTCGCGGTCGCCGCGCAGCACGTGGCGACGACCGTCCTTCCCGGTGCGCTCGAAGGCCACGATCGGCAAATCGCTCCCGGATTCTTTCAGTCCGATCAGGTTGACGCCGAACACGATTTCAAAACTTTGCCCGTCGTCGGGCGAGCGAAGCATTTCCTCCGGCTTGCCCAGGTCCTTCCGGAGTTTGAGTTTCGCCGTCAGGTCGGTGATCGATTGTGGCGGCTTGCCTTTTTCCGCGGTGGCTCGCACATATGCGTCACCGATCGCGAGCAGTCTCTTCTGCACTTCGCTCGGGGGCGTGTCGTCGCCGGTGTTGGCCGAATTGCCGCAACCGCATGCGAGGATGCAGGCGAACAGCACGCCGATGAAGCGTGACGCGTGGCGGAGCAAGAGATGCATCGGACGAACCTGCGACGGGTGACGTGTCACCCTTGTACCCGCGTGAACGTCCGATGGTCAAGAAAAAGCCAGTTACTCGTTCAGATTTGTTTGAAGTTTTTCGAGTCAGCCCAGCCACGATCCCGCTTCCTCGCGGACGATGCGTTCCAAGGCGTCGATCCACGCGGGGTGGTCGTTCAGGCAGCGGCCGGAGTGCAACTTCTCGCCGCCGGCGTGCTCGAACGCCTCTTGGCTTTCGCGGCCGATCTCGTCGATCGTTTCCAGACAATCCGCCGTGAATCCGGGCAACGCCACATACACCCGCTTCACGCCGCGTTTCGCCAGCTTCGCGAGAACGTCGTCGGTGTAAGGCTTCAACCACGCGGAGCGGCCGAACCGCGACTGGTACGTCTGACTCCAGTGATCCTTCGACCACCCCATTCGGCGGACCAGTTCTCGCGTCGTGCGGACCACCTCGGCCGGGTAAGGATCCCCCTTCTTCGCGTAACTCTGCGGCAGGCCGTGAAAGCTGACCACGAAATGCTCGGGTTGCCACGTGAGCTTCCGGAGGTCGTCACGAATCGAGGCTTCCACCGCATCGAGGTACGCCGGATGCGTCGCGTAGCTGTGAATGAATCGCAGCGAAGGCACGCGGCGTTCCTGCAGCAGCGTCTTGAACAGGCTGTCGGTCACGCTGGCGGTCGTGGTCGCGGAATACTGCGGGAACATGGGCACGACGACAAGCCGCGTGACGCCCTCCTTCACCATCTGGCTCGCGACGGATTTCACGGACGGATTGCCCACGATCATGCCGAAACGCACGGGCACGTTCGGCAGCCGCGCTTGCAGCAGCTCGGTCTGCCGCTTCGTGTAGTGCATCAGAGGGGAACCGGTGGCCGGATCCCAGATGCGGGCGTACTTCTCCGCGGATTCCTTCGGCCGGCGGCGAAGAATGAATGCGTTGAGAATCAGCTTCCACTTCCAACCTTGGCTCTCGATCACACGGGGATCGGAGAGAAACTGCTTGAGATAGGGCTTCAGGGCTTCGGCCGTGGGAGCGTCCGGCGTGCCGAGTTGGATGAGGAGAATGCCGGTCGACATGGTGAAGTGTCAGCCTGTGTGGGTATGCGAGCACGCCGGAAGCAGAAGCTTCAACCGCACTCGCACCCGCACCATCACTTTATTTCTTCGCGCAGCCAGGGCCTTCTTTCGCGTCCTGCTTTTCGGTGATGTGGCCGCCGGAGCCCTTGAGTGCCGCGGATTTGTCCGCGTTCAACTGGATGTAGCTGTTCCACTGCCCGGGCACGTTCGCCTCCGCGAAGATCGCCTCGACCGGGCATTCCGGCACGCACGCTTCGCAGTCGATGCAGTCCTGCGGGTCGATGTACAGCATCATCTCGTCTTGGTAGAAGCATTCCACCGGGCAGACGACGCAGCAATCGGTGTACTTGCAGTCATTGCAGTTGGCGGTGACAACGTGAGCCACGACAGGGCCTCCGAAGATCGGGAGTGTACGGAGCGAGTTATAGCAGACCCCCGCACGGGGTCAAGTTACGACCCGGCCGCATTTCTGCTATCTTCGGCATCGGAGGATCGCCGCATGAACTCTTCCGTGAAGCTCGCGGTGCGGCCGGACGCCGTCGGCGTGATGACCGTCGACCAACCCGGCTCCAAGGCGAACGTGCTGACGCGCGAACTCTGGGCGGACTTGGACGCGGCATTGGACGAAATCGCGAAGCAACCAATGAAGGGTCTGGTGATCGCCAGCGCGAAGCCCGGCATCTTCATCGCCGGAGCGGACCTGAAATTGCTCGCGGATGCCACCGGCCCGAACGATCCGAATGTACGGGCGTTCATCGAGCAAGGCCTGCGGGTGCTGGAGAAGCTGGAATCGTTGCCCTTCCCGACCTGCGCCGCGATCGACGGCGCGGCGCTCGGCGGCGGGTTGGAGGTGGCACTTGCGTGCGACATCCGCGTGCTCGGAAGCCATCCCAAGATCCAACTCGGATTGCCGGAGGTGAAACTCGGCCTGATCCCCGGCTGGGGCGGCACGCAACGCCTGCCGCGGATCGTCGGAGTCGAACGCGCCGCGACGATGCTCGCAACCGGCGAATCGCTTTCGGCCGCGGAGGCGATCCTTGCCGGCTTGGCCTTCCCGGCGAACGGCCCGCTCCCGGACGCTGCGGCCCGATGGGTTTTGAAAGAGGATGTGCCCGGACTGCGGCGTTTCAAGCAGGAGGCGATTCCGCAGGAATCGCGGAACGGCTTCGTCCCGCTGATCGAGCCCGAACCGGTCGCGGTGCGGGAAGCCTTGGTCGCGATGCTCCGCGGGGCGGACCGGCCGCTGGCCGACGCCATTCGCATCGAGACGGAAGCCTTTCTGTATTTGGCCGGCTCGCCGGAGTCGAAGCGGCTCATTGGGGAGTTCTTCGCCAGCCGCAAGAAGTGATGACGCCTATTTCCGGCCGGGTGTTGCGGTTGCCGCGGCTGCGGTTCTCTCTTTAGCATGAATGCAAGGAGAGGATGCCACATGTCCCGCTTCGATCTGTCCGTGCTCGAGAACGCCCCGAAGGTGCCGGGCAAGCCGCGCCACCGCACCCGCGAGGTGCAGGTCGGCAGTCGCGTGTTCGGCGGTGACAACCCGATCTGGGTGCAGTCGATGACCACCACGGACACCTTCGATGTCGAAGCGACCGTGAAGCAGATCCACGCACTGGAAGAAGCCGGGTGCGAACTCGTCCGCGTCACGGTGCCGAAGCCCGAGGATGCGGGAGCGCTGTCCGAAATCAAGAAACGCATCGGCATCCCACTCATCTGCGACATCCACTTCGACTACAAGATGGCCCTCGCGGCGCTCGATCACCCGATCGACAAGATCCGCATCAACCCCGGGAACATCGGCACGCACGACCGCTTCCGGCAGGTCATTCGCAAAGCGAAGGACCGCGGGCTGCCGATGCGGATCGGCGTGAACGCCGGCAGCCTCGAGCGCGAACTCGTCGAGAAGTACGGCTTCCCGTGCCCGCCCGCCATCGTCGAGAGCGCGCTCCGCTACATCGAGATCGCCGAGAGCGAAGGCTATCACCAGATGATCGTCTCGCTGAAGTCCAGCGATGTGCTCGTGGCGGTGGAAGCGTACCGGCTCTACGCGAAACTCGCGGATTACCCCACGCACATCGGCATCACCGAGGCCGGGAAGCCGCCCTACGCCGTGACCAAGAGCGCGGCCGGGCTCGCCCCGATTCTTCTGGACGGCATCGGCGACACGATCCGAATCTCGCTCCTCGGCGACCCCGTGCCCGAGATCGCGGCCGCGTTTGACATCCTGCAGGCGACGCAGCGGCGCGTCCGCCGGCCGGAACTGATCGCGTGCCCCACGTGCGGCCGCCTCGCCATCGATCTCGAGAAGATCATCGCGGAGTTGGAGCAGCGGCTGAACGGCCGGCGGTTGCCGGTGAAGATCAGCGTGCTCGGCTGTGTGGTGAACGGCCCCGGCGAAGCGAAGGAAGCGGACATCGGCATCGCCGCCGGGAACGGCCAAGGGATGATCTTCCGCAACGGCGAGATGGTCCGCCGCGTGGCCGAAGCCGAGATCGTGGACGCGCTGATGGTGGAACTCGCCGATTGGGAAAAGGCGAACGCACACCGGCTCCCCGTGGCGAAGGATGCGGAAGGGCTGGGCCGCCGGAAATTGCCTGTCGTCGCCGTGTGACTTTCGGTTCCGAGTGCTCAGTCGCACCACCGTGGAAGTCGATGCATTAAGATGGGTGCATGGCATACGCCCACACACTTCGCGGCGAACGATTCGTCTTCGCGAATCTGCCCGAACTGCTGGCCAAAGCGAACGAACGAAAAGCGGGGGACGAACTCGCCGGGATCGCGGCCGCCTCGGAACGCGAACGCGCAGCGGCCAAGCTCGCGCTCGCGGACGTGACGCTGGCCGAAGTGGTGGCGAACCCCGTGATCGATCCGGAGACGGATGACGTCTCGCGGCTCGTGATCGACTCGCTTCACGAACCCACTTTCGACTCGATCCGTTCATTGACGGTAGGCCAATTTCGCGAGTTCCTTCTCGATGATGCAACCGCGGGTGAATCGCTCGCGGCGTTGAGCCGCGGGATCACGCCGGAGGTCGCCGCGGCGGTCGCCAAGTTGATGAGCAACGTCGATCTCGTCGCCGCATCGGCGAAGATCCGCAACGTCACTCGCTGCCGGAACACGATGGGCGAACGCGGCGTCTTCGGCGTCCGCCTCCAACCGAACCACCCGACGGACGACCTCGCCGGCATCCTCCTGAGCGCGGTGGACGGCCTTGCGTTCGGCTGCGGCGACGCGGTGATCGGCGTCAATCCCGCCGGCGATTCCGTGGCTTCGGTCGCCGCCATCCTGCACACCCTGGATCGGCTCATCACCGCACTCGGCATTCCCACGCAGGCCTGCTGCCTCGCCCACATCACGACGCAACTCGCGGCACTGGAACGCGGCGCTCCGGTCGATCTGCTGTTCCAATCCGTTGCGGGCTCTCAGGCGGCCAACGCCTCGTTCGGCGTTTCGCTGTCGCTGCTGAAGGAAGGCCGCGAACGCGTACTCGAATCACACCGCGGCCGCGATGTGAGATGGGTCGGCGACCATGTCCTGTACTTTGAGACGGGCCAGGGAAGCGCCTTGAGCGCGGACGCGCATCACGGAGTCGATCAACTCACTTTGGAGACGCGGGCCCAAGCGGTCGCTCGCGCCTTCGATCCGTTCCTCGTCAATTCCGTGGTCGGGTTCATCGGCCCCGAGTACCTCGCGGACGAACGGCAGATCATCCGTGCGGGACTCGAGGATCACTTCACGGGCAAGTTGCTCGGTTTGCCGATGGGCGTGGACGTGTGCTACACGAATCACGCGGACGCCGATCAGAATTCAGCGGACAACCTGCTGATGCTGCTGGCGGCCGCCGGTTGCAACTACGTGATGGGCGTGCCGTGCGCGGACGATGTGATGCTGAACTACCAGTCCACGAGTTTCCACGACGCCGCGACTGTGCGGCAATTGCTCGGGCTTCAGCCCGCGCCGGAGTTCGCCGCATGGCTCGAAGAGTCCGGGATCACCAGGAACCGGCAACTGGCGGAATCACCGGGCGTCCTGCTCGGTCACATCCGCAGTCTGCTCGCAACATCTTCACGAGCAGGTTGAGGACCCATTTTGATCGGCAAGTCGTCGCGCCCGCAGTATGGTTTCCCGACCAGATCGAGCATTCGCTCCGCTTCCGCGATGAAGTGTGACATGGTTCCCGGGTGACTCACTCGCGATAATGATCCCGTGCCCGCGACCGACCGGGAATCCGCCATGTTTCGATTCGTTCTGCCCGCTCTGCTCTTCGCCACTGCCGCGCGGGCCGCGGATGTGCCGGTGCTCGAAATCACGAAAGACACGACTCTGGACCCGGCGAAGACGTACGGCCGCATCGTGGTGAAGGCGTCGGACATCACCATCGACGGCAAAGGTGCGTGGCTCGTCGGCGGCGAGGGCAATCCGAAGACGTTTAAAGGGATCGGCATCGAGGCCAAGGGCTTCGCAAATGTGAAGCTGAAGAACGTCCACGTGAAGGGGTTTGAAACCGGACTGCGGATTGAAGACGGCCGCGGGTGGACGATCGAGACATGCGACTTCTCGGACAACTTCCACGACCCGGAGTTCGGCTGGGGCGAGAATGGCCGCCGCGGCGGCATCCTGCTCGTGAACACGCACGAATCCACGATCGCGAACTGCAAGGCGAACCGCGTGTGGGACGGTTGCACTCTCGATCGCTGCACGAAAAACACGCTCAAGGCGAACAACTTCTCCCGGTGCTCGAACACGTGCCTCAAGCTGTGGAGGGCGAGCAAGAACCTGATCGAAGACAACAAGCTCGACTACGGCATCCGCATCAAGCCGGGCGAAGTGCATGCCCGCGACAGCACCTGCGTGCTCGTCGAAACCGGGTCGGACTTCAACACCTTCCGCAAGAACTCCTGCAAATACGGCGGCGACGGCATCTTCATCCGCCCGCTGAACAACTGGCAGAGCACCGGCAACCGCTTCGAGAAGAACGACTGTTCCTTCGCCAACAACAACGGCTTCGAGTGCTGGTCGCCGGGGAACATCTTCATCGGGAACACGGCGAACCATTGCAGCTACGGCTTCTGGATGGGCGGCTCGGATCGCACGGTGCTGGACGGGAACGAGGCGAGTTTCAACGGCGATCCGAAGGGCAATCACAACTCGCCGCACCTGCCGATGAACGGGCACGCCGGGATCGTGTTCATGTTCGGCTCCGGCACGCACATCACGGTTCGCAACAACACCTGCCGGCAGAATCACGGAGCAGGCATCGCCGTGATCGGGGATCAAGGCAGCAAGGGGAAGCTGTGGCGGGCCTCGCATTGGGTGATCGACGGCAACACGCTGCGCGGCAACCGCTGGGGCGTGTTCGCGGAATACGCGGACTGGCTCGATCTCGGTGCGAACATGTTTCAAGAGAACGGCACGGACCTGCACAAGTCCGCAGGGGTGACGAACCTCACGGAGCGGCCCGCTGATCCCACGGTGAAGTTTCCGCCCCGGTTGGTACTCGCCGGCCCGGAACGCGTCCGCGTCGGCGAAACGGTGACGTTCGACGCGAGCAAGAGCACGGACCCCGCGGGGAAGAAGCTGGCCTTCCGCTGGGATCTTGATGACGGCACGGTTTCCACCCAAGCCAAGGTTCAGCACGTCTTCAAGACGCCGGGGCTGTACCGCGTCGGTGTCACGGTCACGAACGGTTCGCTGTCCTCGCTCGATGGGCGGAACGTGTATGTGATTCCCGAAGGAACGGAGATCGGCACGGAGAATGCGATCGCGAAGTGGGACTGGGTCGATCCGCGTTCGAAGGTGACCTTCACCGAGGACCGCGTGAATACGGTGGCCGGCAAAGCGAGCGTGAAGTCGTCCGTCGGGCCGCCGTACAGCGGCGGCCGCTGCGAACTCCGGTTCACGCCCGGAAAGCCGATCGACCTCGCGGAGAAGACGCGGCTGCGAGTCTGGATCCGGGCGCGGAACCCGAACGTGCCCTCGTGGCAGGACGGCAATCCGCTCATTTCCTTCTACGATGCCGGCGGTGCGGTGTGCCGCTTCAAGCCGAAAGCCGAGATGCTGAGTTCCCCCGCAGACAGCGAGGCCCGCGAAGGGTGGCTGCTGCTGACCGTGCCGCTCCGCGGCGGTGACGGCTGGACCGCAGAGGGCAAGCTGCCAGACCACGCGGAGAAGCTCTCGCTCGGCTTCGACTCGTGGGGCGGCGACCCGTTTGAAGTGTGGCTCGACGGTCTGATGATCGAGTAAATCAGCCCGGCCGCTTCATCGCGAGGCGGGCGCAGCCGGCGGCGCCGATGTAGCCCGCGTCCGAACCCAGGGACGCGAACTTCACCTTCACTTTCTTCGCGGGGTGCGGCAGTCCGAAGCGGCGGATGTGTCCGTCGATCAGGGCGCGGAACCATTCGCCGGAGCCCACCATGCCGCCACCGAAGACAATCATCTCGGGATCGACGGTCGCAATCGCGGCGCAAGCTCCGAGGGCGAGATAGTAGGCGGTGTCGTCCGCGATCTTCTTGGCGAGCGCGTCGCCAGCCACCGCATGGTCGAAGATGAGCTTCGCGGTGAACTCGTCGTCGTTGGCGGTGAAGAACTTGCGAAGTGTGGTGTCGCCGCGCCAGGCGGCGAGTTCGTCGCGGGCGCGGGCCGTGACATTCGTGGCGGAGGCATACGCTTCGAGGCAGCCGCGAGCACCGCACCCGCAGCGGCGGCCCGTATCCGGTCGGTCGATGCGGAGGTGGCCGAGTTCGCCGCCGTGGGAATGCTCGCCTTCCACGATCACGTCGCCGAGGATGATGCCGCCGCCGACGCCGGTGCCGAGTGTGAACAGCACCATGCTCTTGGCATCTTGACCGGAGCCGATCCAGAACTCGCCGTAGGCTGCGGCGTTGGCGTCGTTCTGGTAAACGGTCGGCTTGCGGAACGCCTTCCGGATGTGGTCGCGAACCGGAACGTTCTTCCACGGTTTGAGGTTGGGCGGGTCGAGGATCAGCCCGGCGCGGATGTCCATGAGGCCCGGTGTGGCGACGCCGATGGCCGTGACCTCGTTCAGCGTGAGCTTCGCGGAGGCGATCGCGCGGCGGATCGTCTCGCACATCGTTTCGAGCCCGGCCTCCTGCCCGCGCTCCGGATTCGTGTCCATCACCACGGGGGCGGATAGCGTTTCGCCCGCATCGGTGACGCACGCGGCCTTCATGGTCGTTCCACCGACATCGAGTCCCACGTAGACGGGCTGGCCCGCCGCCAAGGTGCCCGCCGTCCGCTTCTTCACCGCCATGCTCGAACCCGCCGCGGAATGGAGAACGGATGTTGTAGCATGCCGCTGAGCTGCGGTCAGCGCAAACCCGCGGCAACGCCGCACGCAATTCTCAGGCGTCACAACAATTCTCGACCGACAATCGGAAGGAATCGCAGAACGACCCGGCACCGCCCCGTGGCGTGAACTAGGGTCTTCACGAGCGGCCGTCCCGCCTTTCCTCCGTCGAAGACCGCCCACGCCATGGAACCACTCACACCGCAGGTGATGCACAAGCTCGTGTTCACGATCCTCGTGCACGGCCTGCCGGATTCCCAAACCGGTATCGCGCTCGATCTACTGGGAAACGCCTTGAAGAGCCCCAACGGGCAGGTGCGTGAATTGGCGGTGGTCGCGCTCACGGACTTGGGCGTGTCGCCGTCCAAGCGTGTGGCGTTGTTGAAGGAAGCGCTCCGCGATCCCTACGCCCGGGTGCGGCGGCGGGCGGCCCGGGCGCTGGGCGATTTCGGTGCACACGCTCATGCCTCCGTGCCGCAGCTCGCATCCGGGCTTCGCGACCCCGATCCGAGCGTGCGTCGCGATTCGGCGGGCACCTTGGGCCGGCTCGGCTCTGTAGCGCATCCGGCCACCCCCGCGTTGGTGAACCTTCTCGGCGACCCCGAGACGCGGATGCGAGTCGTGGCCGCCACGGCGCTCAAGCGCATCGGTCGCGGTGCCATACCGGGACTTCTGCAAGGATTGGAAAGCGCGAACGCCGAGCTGCGTGCCCGCTGCGTCACCTTGCTCGGCCAACTCGCGCCGGATGATCCACGCGTGCATGCGGCGCTTCGCGTCGTCAGTTCCGATTCCGATGCCGACGTGCGTTGGCGAGCCGGCGAAGCCCTCACGCAGACTCCGGTTCCCATGGCGACGCCCGTGCCGGAGGACTGGGAAGAGTTCGCCGTGTCCGTCGGGTGAACTCCGAGTTCATTTCCCCAGTTGCTGGATGGCGTTTCGCAGCGGCTCGCTCGGGATGTGAATCAGGCCGCCGAAGCCTTGGTCCAACTCCAAGATCAGGTACACCGCGCTCGAAACCACGCACGCGCCCAGGAACAGCACGGCGTAGGTCGTGAGGTGCCGCTGCGCGAACAGGCCGAACGACGCGAAGGTGATGGACATCCACGCCACCAACAGCACGAGAAAGATAAGCGGGATCGAACTCCCTTGCTGCGACGACATGTTCGAGCGCAGTTGAGCCGTGTCATGCACGATCTTCAAGGCTTGGGCTTGCGTCGTCCGCTGAGCGTCGGTCTTCGGCTGCAGCGAGAGGATGCGGTTGTAGACCTCTTCGTAGTGTCCGTCCGGCCCGGTCGCGACACCCGGTTCAACCGCCGGCGCGGGCTCGTCGGGCCACATGCGATGGATCAGATCGGCGACCGACGCCCGCAGCGAGGCCCGCGCGTCTTGCGACTCGGGGCCGTAATGTTTCAGTGATCGATCGAGTACGACGACGTTGGCGGCCAACTGCGAGACACCGTTCCGCTGGCCGTCGAACGAGCTTTTCGCCGAGGCGACCAGCAACCCCAGCACCATGCCGGTCATGGTGCCGACGATGCCCATCACCAGCTTGACAATCTCTTTGGTGTCCGTGCTCAAGTGTTCATCCGGCAAGCGTCGCCGGAGCAGGATGCCGGCAACTGCGCCGCCGAAGATGCAGACGAGCACGATGCCGGACGTAAGCAACGGATTCATGGGCGATCTCGAGTGAATTCCTCTGCTCTGGTTTTATTGGAACTCGGCCGCTCTTCGCCATGGCGACCCGTGACGGATTTGACGATTGGAGAAGGAACCGGAGGGCGGCCGAATCCGCGGCGTCTCGGTCGAACGCGTTGTCCGGATCGTGGGGGTTTCGCGGTTCGCTGCCGGGATTCAAAGTTCCGTGCGGGCGACGGCGACGCGTCGCGGGTGGTAGGCTTGGGAGTGACGGACGCATCCACCCCCGCCGCGAGTTCGCCGTGAAGAAGAACACCTTGCACGTCGAGTCACTGGAGTCGCGCGAGACGCCCGCCCTCGTCGGCGCGCCGGATCCTTCGTTCGGCACCGCCGGACTTCAAACTTTGAACTTCGGCGCGTCCGACAGCGCCGCCGCGGTCGCCGTGCAACCGGACGGCAAGATCGTAGTCGCGGGCACGACGGACGCCGGCGGCGGTGTCTCGGACATCGCCGTGGCCCGGTACAACCCGAACGGCACGCTCGACCTCACCTTCGGCAACGGCACCGGTTCGACTCGCATCAATTTCGGCGCGGGCACGTCCAACGGTGCGGGCGGGGTCGCCATCCAAGCCGACGGCAAGATCGTGGTCGCCGGCTACACGAACGTGCGCGGCAACGACGACTTCGCCCTCGTGCGGCTCACGTCCACCGGCCTGCTCGACACGTCGTTCGACGGCGACGGACGCCTGACCGTGGACTTCGGCTTCGACACCGCGGAACGGGCGACGGCAGTCGCCATCCAATCCGACGGCAAGATCGTGGCCGGCGGATCGTTCAGCGGCGGCGTCGCGGGCAGCAACTTCGCCTTCGTCCGCGTCAATCCCCTGGACGGCTCGCTCGACAACACCTTCAACGGGAACGGCCGCCAGAACGCGACCATCGGCGCGACAGACATCCTCACGTCGCTGGCGATCGATTCGAAGGGGCGCATCGTCGGCGCCGGCTACACGGATTTCAACGCCACCGGCGCGAACACGTTCGACTTCGCCCTGGTGCGGTTGCTCGACACCGGAGCCCTCGACGCATCCTTCGACACGGACGGCAGCCGCACGATCGACTTCGGAGCGGACGACCGCGCGACCGGAGTCGCGATCCAAGCGGACGGGAACATCGTGGTCGGCGGTACGACGGACGACGGCAGCGCGAAGATGGCGTTCGCACGAGTGCTGAGCACGAACGGCGCGCTGGACACCACCTTCGGCACCGGCGGCAAGGCCACCGCAAACCTCGGCGGGGCCGCCAAGGCGAACGGCATCGGCATCCAGTGGGACGGCCGCGTTCTCGCCGCCGGCTCCAGCGGAACCGACTTCGTGCTGAGCCGCCTGAACACGGACGGAACGCTGGACACGGACTTCAATGGAACGGGCTTCCGCACGGTGGACTTCGGAAGCACCGATGCCGCCGCGGCCGTGGCGATCGACCCGAACGGCCGTGCGGTACTCGCGGGCTCCACGGGAACGGATTTCGCCATCGCCCGGCTCACGGCCACGGTGGAGGAAGGCCGCAAGCTCGCGGCTGGCGGCAGCCTCGACGGCCGCGCCGGCATCCTCACACCCACGCCGACCACCGGCCTGCTCGGAGCCCCCGCATCCACCCCGGCCGGCGTGTTCCCCGGGTACGGCGGTGCGGTGCGGGTCGCGGTCGGCGATGTGAACGGCGACGGTGCGGCGGACACGGCACTGATCACCGGGCCGGGCACGCCCATCCGCTTCGCCGTGGTCAGCGGCAAGGACAACTCGATCCTCATCCCCGCGACCGCGCCATTCAGCGGCAGTGAAGACTTCGCGGGTGGCGGATTCGTCGCAGTGGCGGACTTGGACAACGACGGCCGCGCGGAAATCATCGTCACGCCGGACCAAGGCGGCGGCCCGCGCGTCACGATCTTCAGCCTGCCGGCAGGCGGCACCGTGTCGGTTCGCGCGAACTTCCTGGGCATCGACGACGCGAACTTCCGCGGCGGCGCCCGCGCCGCGGCCGGCGACGTGAACGGCGACGGCGTGGAGGATCTCGCCGTGGCTGCGGGTTTCCTCGGCGGCCCGCGAATCGCCCTGTTCAACGGCAACACCCTGTTCGGAACGCCGACCCGGCTCGTCGGAGACTTCTACGCCTTCCCCGGAGCGGACGCCATTACGCTACGCAATGGCTCGTTCGTCGCGGTGGGCGATGTGAACGGCGACGGCTTCGCCGACCTCGCCTTCGGCGGCGGTCCCGGCGGCGCGCCGCGCGTCTTCGTGCTCAGCGGCGCGCTCGTGAGCGCGGGCAATGTGAACGGCGCGTACAACTCACCGATCGCCAACTTCTTCGTGGCCGGAAACGACCGCGACCGCGGCGGTGTGCGGCTCGCCACGACGGACATCGATGGCGACGCGAAGGCGGACTTGGTCGTCGGTACCGGCGAGGGCGCGCCCGCCGCGATCCGCGCCTACCGCGGGCTCAACTTCACTACCGGCGGCGAACCCGCCACGTTCCAAGACATGTTCCTCTTCGGCGGGCAGGCACTGGCCGGCGGCGTCTATGTGGGATGACGAAGTGTCCGGCGTCTCATGGCGGGCGATTCGCGCAGTTGGTAAGCTTCGTGCATGACCGACGACGTCACGCGATCGCTGTCTCCGGACGTGAACGCGGCCACACGCAGCTTCGCACCCGACGGAGCGACCGCGCCCTTCCCGCACGACAGCGCCGTTCCCGAACGTCCCGTTCACCCCGAGATCCCCGGCTACGAACTGATCCGCATCCTCGGCCGCGGCGGCATGGGTCTCGTGTATCAGGCCCGTCAACTCGCCACGAACCGCACCGTCGCCGTGAAGTTGATGCTCGCGGGGGAACTTGCGGGCGAGGCGGCGAGGCAGAGGTTCCGCCTCGAAACTGAAGCCACGGCGAAGCTGTCGCATCCGCACATCGTGCAGCTTTATGAAGCCGGTGATGCCGGCGGCCGGGCGTTCTTCTCCTGCGAGTTCATGGCGGGCGGCAGCCTTGCCTCCAAGCTGGACGGCACACCGTGGGACGGCATCCGTGCCGCGAAATTGGTACTGCCCCTGGCCCGTGCCGTGGCGGACGCCCACGCCGCCGGGGTCGTGCATCGCGATCTCAAGCCCGCCAACGTGCTGCTCGGCGCGGACGGCACACCGAAGGTCGCGGACTTCGGCCTCGCCAAGACGCTCGACTCGGACTCGAACACGCACACGGGCGCGATCCTCGGCACGCCGAGCTACATGCCGCCGGAGCAGGCGGGCGGCGCGAAGGCGGTCGGGCCCGCGGCGGATGTCTATTCGCTCGGCGCGATCCTCTACGAGTTGGTCACCGGCCGCCCGCCGTTCAAAGGGGCGGATTTCGTCTCCACTATCGATCAGGTTCGCACACAGGAACCGGTCGCACCGCGGATTCTTCAACACAAGCTGCCGCGCGACGTGGAGACGATCGCACTGAAGTGCCTGCAGAAGGAACCGGCCAAGCGGTACGAGTCGGCCACCGCCCTCGCGGACGATCTGCAGCGGTTCCTGGACGGCCGGCCGATCGCGGCGCGGCCCGTCGGCGGAATCGAACGTGCGTGGCGCTGGGCGAAGCGGGCTCCCGCCGTCGCGGCACTGCTCCTGCTCACGTTCCTGCTCTTCACCACGGGCACGGCTGTATCGGTGTATTTCGCCGTTAATGCGGACGCCGCCCGCGATCGTGCCGAAGCGAGAGAGAAGGACGCGACCGACGCCAAGCGCGACGCCGATGCCCGTTCCGCCGAACTGCTCGCGGAGAAGGAATCGGCCGACCACCTGCTTTACATCAGCCAGATGAATCACGCCCAGTTCGCAGCCAACGACCTCCGCACGGCACGGCTCACCGAACTGCTCGACCTCACGCGGCCGGCACCCGGCAAGAAAGATCATCGCAACTGGGAGTGGCACTACTTGCACCGCCTGGCGCACTCGTGGAACGCGGAAGCGTCCCCGCAGTTCGGATCGCTCGCTCGATCGAAGAAGCCGAACTTCGGATTCGGATTCGGCGGGGGCGTCGGATATCCGTTCATCACGCAGAACGGAGCGCATCTGGTGACGCCGGGCGGGCCGAACACCTTGATCGGACTTGTTGAAACCGCCGTGTTCGACACGAAGACCGGCAGTGTGATCCGATCCAACCTGAAGCCCTCCGAGTTCATGAGCCCGGATGGCCGCTGGTTCGTGGATCTCCAACGAGCCGGGTCGGACGGGACGTCCGACAAGTACCAACCGTTCCTTCGCGACACGCAATCGGGAACATCCGAGAAGCTGTCGTTCGAGTTGACGGGTCAACACCGGATCTTCGTGAGCGCGGGGGGCGCGAGGATCGTGCTCGTTCCCGTCCTCGACGAGAAACTCAAAGACCCGGCCACCAAAGTGTGGGACCGCGGCACGACTTCGTTGCGTCGGATCGAGTTGCGACGCGACCCGGACGGCCGGGCGTTCGATCCCCTCGACGTGAGCCCGGACGGCACGACGGCGTTCGTCGTCACGGATGCGGAGGGGACCCCGTTCGGTCGGCATCCGGATCGACTCGAGATCTGGGACATCCGCAAAGATCCGAAGTTGCGCAAGTTCCATGTGATGCCGAAGCCGCTGCAAGGCGTTCTGCGGTTCAGCGCGAACGGCACGACGCTCGCGGGCCGTTTCGGCAACGAGATCGTGGTGTTCGATGCTTCCAGCGGCGAGCGAGTCGCAGCGTGGCCGCTGCCGCCGCACGCGCTCGATCCGACGTTCTCCGATTCGTATGCGAGCGACGACGGCTGCACCGTGGTGCACGTCGGGAAGAACGCCGTCGTGAGCGTCGGCCGGCGCGTCACGAACAATCTGTGGCGCAGCACGTTCCTGCTTGGGCCGTCGAAATTCGACTCGATGAATCCATTCGTCGGAGCCTGCATCTGGCTCGCGCCGGACGGGCGGGAACTGATCGCCACCCGACCCGACGGAAAGATGTTCCGCTGGGATCTTCGCGCCGCACCGGGCTACATGCGGACGTGGCCGTCCGTGCTGCAGCACAATGGTGTTGATTGTTACGGCGTGGCGAGTCGCCGAGGCGAGCATGTGCTGTACTTCCCGCAATTGGCGAACATCGTCGGGAACAAGTCCGCGCCCGTCGGCTTGTTCGACCCGAGCAGCAATTCATTGCGATGGGGCGAGCTGCCCCCGAATCGGTACGTCGAGAGCCTGCGTGCGATTCCGCCGGACGGCATGCGGGTCGCTCTGAGCCTCAGCAGCGTGGAACTCATGGACAACCAACAGTATCTTCAACGGTCTTGGACGCTTCGCGCGATCACACCGTCGGGCAGGGACGGGCTGAAGTTGGAAGAACTGGCTGGCGGCGTGGTCGAGGCCAACATCGAAGTCCGGTCCAGCGATTCGGGACGGATGCTGTCCGAGCCCCTGGCGACACGGGAGCACTCGTTCTCTTACGGGCTCGCGGCGGGGTTCCGCATCCGGGACACGTCAGACGGCACCATCAAGCTGACGGACCGCCGTGCGGGCGAATCCATGCTCGTCGCGGCAACGGCGATCGATCCGACGGATCGCTACGTCGCCAACCTCCGGTTCCCGAAACCCGCCGACGGCAAACAGCAATCGATCGTGACTCTGTGTTCCTTCGACATCGCCGCGGGGAAATCGAACTGGGAATGGACGCTTCCCGCTCCGATCACCGTGCTGGTTTCTCCCGCAGCCGAGGGACATTCAAGCTACAGCCCGTCGCTGCCGAGCATCGCGTACTCGCCGGACGGCAACCGCATCGCACTCGCCGTGCGCCAGTTGGACGACGCGAAGCTGCATGTCCGCGTGTTCGATTCCGCCACGGGCGCGATCGTCCGCGACGTTGTCGAGCCGCCGAACGACCAAGTGCTGTCCCACAGTGCGACCGTGATCGCGTTCGACTCGAACGGGCGGATCGTGGTCGGCGACGGCCGTAACGCGGTGGTGTGGAACGCAACCGATTCCGAGCCGAAGAAACTGATCGGCCACGAAGGCACGCCCTCCTCCGCGTGCCTCAACGCGGACGGCAGCCGCCTCTTCACATTGGACCTCGACACCGCCGGCACACGGCAGGGACGCATCATCCGCGTCTGGGATCTTCACACCGGCAAGGAAGTGATCGCGATTCGCGAACCGCCGCCTTCGGCCCCCGGCATCGGCTCGCCGTGGAGCGAGGAAATGTGGCTCGAAGGCGAGAAACTGATGCTGATGACTTCCGACGGCGTGCTCGTCTTCGACGGTACCCCGCGTTGAGCGGACTTGCGATTCACAATCAGGAGATGCACATGCGAACGGCTTCCTTCCTCTTCG
Organism: Gemmataceae bacterium; assembly: GCA_046350135.1. Lineage (GTDB taxonomy): Bacteria > Planctomycetota > Planctomycetia > Gemmatales > Gemmataceae > Urbifossiella. The sequence continues at coordinate 19,311 of JAXMBB010000026.1, read as the reverse complement.
CACTCGCGCTGGCGGGGCCAGCCGCCGCCGCCGAGTTCCCGCAGTTCAAGATGCAGGAAATCGACACTCAACTGAAGATTGGCTACGCCGTGCTCACCGCGGACATCAACGGCGACCACAAGCCGGACATCCTCGTGGTGGATCAGTTGCAGGTGGTGTGGTACGAAAACCCGACGTGGAAGAAGCGGGTGATCCTGGACGGCAAGACGAAGCCGGACAACGTGTGCGCCGCAACGCTCGACATCGACGGCGACGGCCAGTTGGACATCGTGCTCGGGGCCGCGTGGAAGCCGTCCGACACGCTCACCCCCGGCACGTTGCAATGGTTGAAGCGCGGCAAATCGATCGACGACGAATGGACGATGCACCCGATCCCGTGCGAAGAGCCGACGGTCCACCGCGTGAGGGCCTTCGACATCGACGGCGACGGGAAGCCGGAAATCGTGCATGTGCCGCTCCAAGGAAAGGGTGCCACATCCAAGGGCAATTACACGGACGGCAAACCGGTGCGGATCATGGCGTACAAGGTGCCGAAGGACCCGGAGAAGCCCGAGAACTGGAAGCCGATGGTGCTCTGTGACGAGTTGCATGTGTGTCACAACTTCTGGGCGTGGCCGACGACGGGTTCGAACAAGGCTCCCAGGATCCTGACTGCCGCCTACGAGGGCGTATTCACGATCGATCCGGCCCTCGGCGGTTGGAAGACCGAGCGATTGGGAGACGGGAATCAGGCGAATCCGAAGGGCAGCCGCGGGGCGAGCGAGGTGAAGGCGGGGTTGGTCGGCCCGCTTGCGCCAGTTGTCGCCACCATCGAACCGTGGCACGGCAACCAAGTCGTTGCATACACCCCGCCCCAGCCCGCCGGTTCCGGCAAAGCCTGGGATCGTCATGTCATCGACGAGCAACTGCGATGGGGCCACGCGGTGTGGTTCGCGGACATGGACGGCGACAAGCTCGACGAACTCGTAATCGGCGTCCGCGACAATCCGTCGAAGGACGACAGGTTCACCGAGAAGATGGGCGTCCGCGTTTACAAATGCACGGACGGCAAGGGCGCGAAATGGGACCGGATGCTGCTCGACCAAGGCGGCGTCGCCGTGGAGGATCTCACGGTCGCGGACTTGGACGGCGACGGCAAGAATGACATCATCGCCTGCGGCCGCGCGACGAAGAACGTCCGCATTTACTGGAACAAGGGCAAGTGATCAGCGGAAGTCCTTGCCCGCGTTCAAGCCTTGCAAACCCAGGCCGAACGCGAACAAGCCGCCGTAAATCACAAGCGAAAGGATGCTCAACACGAGCCCGGTGATCGCCAGGCCGCGGCCGTTCGGTTTGTATATCGCGATCGCACCGAAGACGATCCCCATCAGCGACGCCGGCACGTTGAGGTGGCAGCAGCACAAGAGCGGGAACGAGACGATGCCGAAGATCAGGGACGTGACGGCGAGGCCCGTGCCGCCGCCGTCGCCGCCGCCCGCCCCCGGCGGAGAGTAATCGAAATCGTCTTCGTCGTCCCGGCGGCGACGCCTCTTCCTGCGCGGGCGGTCGTCGTCCGCGTCGTCGTGATCGCGTTCATTCCGCCTCCCCTTGTCCGGCTTCTTGCTCGACTTCGACTCTTGGGCGACGAACACGCCGAGGCAGCTTCCGCATTCCACTTCCTGGCCGAGGTGTTCCTCGCCGATCGCGAGTTCGGCCTTGCATGTCGGGCAGTTCACGCGGACTTCGGCCATGGGGCACCGGGTTCGGAAACGGGTCGCGGTTAGAATAGAATACTCGAATCGAACTGCGTTTCGCGAGGGCTCATGTCGCGCGTCAAAGTCGCCGTGCTCGGCGGGTCGGGGTACACGGCCGTCGAGCTATTGAAGCTGCTCCTGCGGCATCCGGGGGTCGAGGTCGCGGCCATCACCTCGCGTCAGAGCGAGCACATTGCGGACCTGCACCCGAGCCTGTTCGGCCGCTTGGACGTGCGTTGCGAGCCGTTCGACGCGGATGCCGTGAAGGCGAAGGGCGTGCAAGCGGCGTTCGGCTGCCTGCCGCACGGCACCAGCATGGAATCGATCCCGCCGCTGCTCGACCGCGGCATCCGCGTGATCGATCTGAGCGCGGATTACCGGCTCCGCGACGCCGCCGTGTACGAGCAGTGGTACAAGGAGAAGCACCACGACGCGGCGAACCTCGCCCACGCCGTGTACGGCCTCCCCGAGATCTACGGTGATGCGATCAACTCGGCGAAGCTGATCGCAAACCCCGGCTGCTATCCGCAGACCGCGATTCTCGGCTTGGCTCCGCTTCTCGCGGCGAACTTGATCGAACCCGCCGGCATCATCGTGGACAGCAAGAGCGGCGTCTCCGGCGGCGGCCGCACGCCGAAACTCGGCTTCCACTTCCCCGAGTGCAACGAGAACTTCTCGGCGTACGGCGTCGGCACGCACCGGCACACGCCCGAGATCGAGCAGGTGCTTTCACACATCGCGAAGCGGCCGGTGTCGGTCATCTTCACGCCGCACCTCGTGCCGATGGACCGCGGCATCTTCAGCACGATTTATGCCACACCGCTTCAACCGGTGGATGAGGCGGCACTGTTGGAACGCTATCGTGCGTACTTCGCCGGCAAGCCGTTCGTTCGGGTGCGGAGCGGCCTGCCCGCCACGAAGGACACCACCGGCACGAATTACCTGGACCTCACCGTGCGGGTGGTGCGAGGCCGGATCATCGTGCTCGCCGCGGAAGACAATCTGATCCGCGGTGCGAGCGGCGTCGCGTTGCAGAACTTCAACCGCATGTTCGGCTTCGACGAGGCCACGGGTTTGGTTTGAACACCGCGTCCATAGGCTAAATCGCATCACACTCACGGGAACAACATGACCACGCTTGCGAACCTGAAGGGCAAAACCGTCGCCTTTGCCGCGTCCGGCGGCCTCGATTCCTGCACCGTCACGAAGTGGCTCACCGAGAACGGCGTGAAGGTCGTCTGCTTCACCGCGGACATCGCGCAGCCGGACGAAGCGAACTTCGACGAGATCGGCACGCGCATGAAGGCGTGCGGCGCGGCGGATTACGTCGCGATCCCGCTGCACGACATGATTGCGGAATCGGGCGTGGAGGTGATCCAGTTCCAAGCCCGGTACGAAGGCGCGTATTGGAACACGACCGGCATCGGCCGGCACGTCATCGTCGCGGGCATGGTGCCCGAGATGCGGAAGCGCAAGATCGACATCCTCGGCCACGGCGCGACCGGCCGCGGCAACGACCAAGTCCGCTTCCAACTATGCACGAATATGCTCGCCCCCGAGATGCAGGTGTACGCCCCGTGGCGCGACCCCGCGTTCTTGGCCAAGTTCCGCGGCCGCAGCGAGATGATCGACTACTGCGAAGGACACAAGCTGCCGATCAAGGTGAGCAAGGGCGCCCCGTACTCCACGGATGCGAATCTGCTCGGCCTCACGCACGAGGCCGGCAAGTTGGAGCACCTCGATACGCCGCCGTGGTTCGTGACGCCGGGCATGGGCGTGCTGCCGAAGGACGCCCCCGATTCACCCGAGGCCGTGACGGTGCGGTTTGAAGCGGGCCGTCCCGTCTCCATCAACGGCAAGAAGACGACGGCCTTCCAAGCGATCCAGACCGCGAACGCGATCGGCGGCAAGCACGCGGTCGGCATTGCGACGCACCTCGTGGAGAACCGATTCGTCGGGATCAAGAGCCGCGGCGTGTACGAGGCCCCCGGCATGGAACTGCTCGGCACCGCGTATGCCTTCCTGCTGCAACTCGTGCTCGACCGCCGCAGCCGCGAACTGTTCGATCACCTGTCGCTGTTCGTGTCCAAGCAGATCTATCAGGGCTACGGCTTCGATCTGGCCACGCATATGGCCCGCTCCGCGCTTGCACCGATCAACGCGCTCGCCACCGGCACCATCCGCGTGAAGCTTTACAAAGGCCGTGCCGAGTTCGACGCCGCGGAAGACGTGCCCCACCAGATGTACTCGGAAAGCAACGCCAGCATGGAGGCGATCGGCGAGTTCGACCACGCCGACAGCGAAGGATTCCTCCGCGTGCTGCAGGTGAGTGCCCGGGCGCTCGCGGCGAACAAGCAAGTGGTGCCGCCGGGTTGGGCGAAGTGAACGGAAGAATCGCTCGCGTGGGCCGATGAACTCTCATCGGCCCTTCATATCGCTTCGCTTGCGGCATCGGTCATCGCCTGCAACAATCGCTCCATCCAAATCCACCGGAGCATCGCATGTTGAAGTACATCATGACTGCGGGCTTGTTCGCGGCCGGATTCGCCTTCGCGATCGCACAAGATCCGCAACCCGCCCAGAGAGAGCAGCCCAAGGAAGCGGCGAAGGGCAAGGCCGTGCTCGGCGGCGGCCAACCGGGCGGCTTGGGTGCGCAGCCCGGCGGATTCGCCCAACCCGCCAACCCGTTCGGCACCACCCGCGTCACGGCGGCGACGCTGGCCCGATACGAGGAAGAAGCCGAGGTTCTGGACGCCCAGTTGGACGTGAAGAAGGCCTACATCAAGGCCGCGGAAGTGGCGGTAGCCGGTTCCAAGCTGAAGCTCGACCGTGTGATCAAGCTCGAGGCGAACAAAGCGATCTCGGTCGAAGAGGTGGCGTTGGCCAAGTTCGAGTTGGAGACAGCCGTCGCTCAACTCGAGATTCGCAAGGCCGAGGCCAAGGAAGTGGAAGTGCGGGTGAAGTTCGCCAAGAAGCGAGTGGAAGACGGCAAGGCGAACATCCGCGTGGCACCGGCCGCCCGCCCCGCCGTCGATCCGAAGGGCCGGATCGATCCAATCATGTGAGACCCCACGCGCGGAGCACCTGCTCCGCGGCGTCCGGTGCGTCCCCGGCAACCGGCACGCACTGCGGCAGGTGGCGGAACCACGTCAACTGCCGCTTCGCGAATTGCCGCGTGTGCGTCTGGATGAGCGTCACGGTTTCTTCCCATGAAACGCGACCTTCGAGATGGTCGTGCAGTTCGGGATACCCCAAGGCTTGGCCCGCCTCCCGGCTGAGCGGTTGCGGTAACGCCCGCAATCGCTTCACCTCGTCGAGCCATCCCGCATTCAGCATCGCCAGCACGCGGGCATCGATGCGACGGTAAAGTTCCTCGCGCGGCAACTCCAACCGCGCCGCCGGAATCGCAGCCGGCTTCGCGGCCGGAGCATCGCCCGCGAACGCCGTGGTGTCCCACGTCGTCTGCCAGTCCGAGATCGGCTTGCCGGTGAGTTCGAACACTTCGAGCGCCCGCACCACGCGGCGGACATCATTCGGATGCAGGCGGGCGGCCGTCTTCGCATCCACGGCCGCAAGCCGCGCGTGAAGCCGTTCCTTGCCCTCGCGTTCGGCGTCGGCCTCGAGCCGTTTGCGAAGTTCGGCATCAGCGGGCGGACCGGGGAAGAGACCGTGAAGCAGCGACTTCAGATAGAAGGGCGTGCCGCCGACGAAGATCGCGTGTTTGCCGCGGGCCGCGATGTCCGAACAAGCCGCCTCGGCCGCCGCCAACCACCAGGCGACCGTCGCCGATTCCCACGGCTCGAAAGTATCCAGAAGGTGATGCAGCACCCGGGCGCGATCCGCCGCACTCGGCTTCGCGGTGCCGATGTCCATGCCGCGGTACAGCGTCATGGAATCCATGGCGACGATCTCGCCGCCGATCCGTTCCGCGAGTTCGAGCGCGAGCGCGGATTTCCCGCATGCCGTCGGCCCGGTCAGGATCAGTTTCAGGGGAAGGTTCACGTCATCATGAGTACGGAGGAGGCGTCCCGCTGTGACGCCGACGGGCGAAATGGCAGCGTACCTTCGGAAACAATACTCGATGACGCCGGGACGTGTACCACGTGAGCGAACTCAATCGCGTCGGCAACAGTGAAATCGTTCGACGAGAACGCTAGAACTGCCGCATGTCTGTGCCGCCCGACGACTCCGACCGCGACACGCTGCACAAGTTCGGGTACGCCCAAGAACTGGCCCGCGTGCTCGGCGGGTTCTCCAATTTCGCCATCTCACTCTCCATCATCTGCATTCTTGCGGGCGGGATCACCTCGTTCCACGTGGGGTACGGCTCGGTCGGCGGGGCGAGCATCGGCATCGGGTGGCCGCTCGTCGGGCTGTTCGCCTTGTGCGTAGCCGCGACGATGGGGCAGATCGCGTCCGCGTTTCCCACGGCCGGAGGCTTGTACCACTGGGCGGCGATGCTCGGCGGCCGCGGGTGGGGTTGGGGCACGGCTTGGTTCAACCTCGCAGGGTTGGTGGCGGTGCTGGCGGCGATCAATGTCGGCACCTTCCGCTTCGCTTGGGGGGCGTTCGTTCCGGACGAGCCGCCGGACATGTGGATTCAACTCGCGTTCGTGGCGGCGATCACGGTGTCCCACGCCATCGTGAACCACCTCGGCATCCGCATCACACGCGTGCTCACGGACTTCAGCGGATACTGGATCCTGTTCGTGTCCGTCGTGCTCACAGTCTCGCTGTTGGCCGCCGCGCCAAGCTTCGAGTGGGAACGACTGTGGACCTTCACGAACTTCAGCGGCCGGCCCGCGGCGTCGCCCGTGTGGCCGGAAACTCAATCGCTCGCGTGGCTGTTCGCGCTCGGGGCTTTGCTTCCCGCGTACACGATCACGGGGTTCGACGCCTCGGCCCACGTCTCCGAGGAGACGGAACACGCGGCACGAAACGTTCCTCGCGGAATCGTCCGCTCCGTGTGGGTGTCCGCGGTGTTCGGCTGGCTCATGTTGTGTGCCGCGGTGCTGGCGATGCGAGACCCGGCCGCAGCCGCCGAGCAGGGTGAAGCGGCGTTCGTGTCCACGATGACCGAAGTGCTGCCGCGCGGCCTCCACCTCGTGCTCGGCGGAAGCATCGTGCTTGCCCAGTACTTGTGCGGCTTGGCCACGGTCACGTCCGCGTCGCGAATGGCATTCGCGTTCGCGCGGGACGGCGGGTTGCCCTTCGCGCACCGCGTGCGGCACGTGTCTCCGAAGTTCCGCACGCCGCCGGTCGCGATCTGGCTCGTGGCCACGGCCGCAGTGCTGTTCACCGTCTACGCGGAGGCATACGCCACCATTGCAGCCGCCGCCGCCGTGCTGCTGTACATCTCGTATGTGCTGCCCACCGCGATCGGCTTCGTCGCATACGGAAGGTGGTGGACGGAGATGGGGCCCTGGACGCTCGGGGCGTGGTTCCGCCCGCTGGCCGCGATCAGCGTGCTCGGGTGCGCGGGGCTCGTGGTGATCGGCATGCAACCGCCGAACGAGAAGGCGGCGTTTGTGGTCGCGGGAATGGTCGTGGCACTGGCCGCCGGTTGGTTCGGCCATGCGCGCCGGCACTTCCCCGGCCCGCCGCACGGAGTCGCGACGAAGCATGAGGCGGACGCCATCTCGGCGGCGGAAGCCGCGGTTCACGAGGGCGAGTCGTGAGCGAATTGCAGCATGCCGATGCATGGCCCGCGTTCCCGGAACGGACGCCGGCGCGGCTGTTCGTCGGTCGCTCCGGCACGGCATACCCGACGGCCACGCTCTTGGAACTGCGTGCGGACCATGCCGCCGCCCGCGACGCCGTGTTGGCTGATGTCGATGGTGCGCGCGATTTCGGGGAACTGGTCGAACGCCACGGCCTGTTCGAAGTTCGGTCCATGGCGGCGACCAAGGCCGAGCACCTGCGTCTTCCGCACCGTGGCCGGCGCATTCATCCCGAAGACCGCGACCGGTTGCTGGCCGAGTGTGAGCGGGGAGCCGATTTGCTGATCGTTCTCGGGGACGGCCTCTCCGCCACGGCCGTGGCCCGCCAAGCACCCGCGTTGTTTGAACGGCTCGCGAAGGATGCTGCGGAGCGAAACTGGAAATTGGCGCGGCCGTTTCTCGTGCGCAACTGCCGGGTGGGAATCCTGAACGAGATCGGCGACCTGCTCGCCCCCGCGGTGCTCGTGCTGCTCATCGGCGAGCGTCCCGGACTGGCCACGGCCGAGAGCCTCTCCGCGTATCTGGCCTATCGGCCTCGCACCGGCCACACGGACGCGGACCGCAATCTCATCTCCAACATCCACCCGCGCGGCGTCCAAACCGGTGACGCCGCTGGTCGCATTCTCGCCCTCGCGGACCAAATGCGGCTTCAACGCCGCAGCGGCGTCGGCGTCACGGAAACGCAACACGCCCGGCTCACCTGAGCCGGGCGTGCGGTAGTTCCATTGCAACCGTGGATCAATACTTGGTCAGGTCCAGGGTCACCTGCCGTTGCACCTCGGGGTCCGTGCCCACGTACAGGTGCAGGTGGTCCTTGTCGATGTAGATCACTTGCGTGCGTTGTTTCTTCACCTTCGTCGGGAACGGGTAGTCGCTTTGCACCGTCTCCGTGTAATAGATGATGCATTCCCAGTGACAGTGGTGCAACTGGGCCGGCCCCACGAGCGGGAAGAATCGCGGCGGATCGATCTTGTCCACGAGCCGGTTCTTCACGATGACGATGTCGTCGCGGAACGTCTCGAAGACATACGGCACGCCGCGGGGAATGCGGGGCATCGCGCGGAGCACTTCGCCGTCGCTCGGCGGATCTTCGCAGATCGGCGCCGGGAAGCCGTCCCGCAGCGGCGGCATGATCGGCACGCGGCCGTCGTTCTTGTGCTCGTACTTGGCCTGCATCCGCTCCGCCACCCACGGTTGCACCGGCACCGGAGTGAGGAAGCCCATCGCGAACGGGTTGCACCCCGTTCCGCAAACCGGGAGCACCGCCAGCGCCATCAGCCAGAGGTTCCGTCGAAGCCAGGACATGCTCTGCTCCCCCAAGTCGGACGCGGGTCCGTTGTTGCAAGGAATATCGGATGCGCGGGCGGGGCGATTGAGGAATTTGTCGGCAATTTGGCACGCACCGGTTTTGCCGCGTGAAGCTGGCGAAGCCCGGAGGTTTGCGATGGTGTATCTCTCGCGCATCTACACGAAGTCCGGCGACAGCGGCGACACCGGCCTCGGCGACGGCTCCCGCGTGCCCAAGGATTCCGCTCGCATCGAAGCCATCGGGCAAGTCGATGAATTGAACGCCACCATTGGTACGTTACTGGCCTCGTGTCCGGACGCACCGGATGCCGCGTTCTTGCGCACCGTCCAGAATGATCTCTTCGACGTGGGCGGTGACTTGTGCATCCCGGTTACGGAAGGGGAATCGGGTTCGCTCCGGATTACCGCGTCCCAAGCCGAGCGTTTGGAGCATGCCATCGACCGATGGAATGAGCCGCTGGAACCGCTGCGGAGTTTCATCCTGCCGGGAGGTTCTGCAGCAGCCGCATGGCTGCATCTGGCTCGCACCGTGTGTCGCCGGGCGGAGCGGGCGGTGGTCGCGCTCGCCCGGGCGGAGGTGGTGAACCCGCAAGTGGTGATCTACCTGAACCGGCTTTCCGATTTGCTCTTCGTGCTGGCTCGCGTGGCGAATGGCAATGGCTCCGCGGATGTGCTCTGGGTGCCGGGCGCGAGCCGATGACTTGCCGCCCCGGTTTCCGCCCCTAGACTAAACGATTCACACGATTTCAGGTGATGACATGGCCAAGTCCAAAGAAGCCCGTTCGATCATCAAGCTGAAGAGTGAAGTGAGCGACCACTGCTACTTCACGCAGAAGAACCGCAACAACACGAAGGAACGCATCTCGCTGAAGAAGTACGACCCGACCGTGCGCAAGGTCGTGGTGTACAAGGAAGCCAGCAAGGTGTGATTCCGGCCGGTTTTTCACTTCGCGCCGGCCCGCGCCGAGGGTATGCCCCGCGTCATGTGTGCGGGGCCTCTCAGGACGGCAATTGGCGTTTCGGCAGGGATTCACCTGCTGATCGCGGTCGGGTTTTTGGTCGCAATTCGCTCCCAACCGGACCGTCCCCATGCTACCGCACCTGTCTACGACACGCGTGTCGTGGTGCGGATGGATTTCGCGCGGGAACCCGATCTGCCGCCCGAAGCAGTGAGCAAGATCGAATCCGATCCTGAACCGCCCGCTCCGCCGCCACAAACTCCAGCCGCGCCCATGCCGGAACCGGTGACCGAGGGACCGCCGAAGGCGCAGACCATTGCCATACCGCGAACTCTTCCCGTGGAGTTGATTACGCTCCTGAAACGCCCGGAACTTCCCGCGACGATTCAACAGGCGGCCGCGGCGCAGGCCGCACCGAAGGGGCCGAAGTGGGCCACGGGCGGTTCGCCGGTTCACGGCCCGCTCACCGAGAATCATTGCATCGTGTACGTGCTGGATGCATCCGGCAGCATGGGTGAGTGGGCGAAGTTCGATGCGGCTCGCGCCGCCCTGATCGCGACGCTGAAGCTTCAACCCGCCAAGGTGCGGTTCCAAGTTGTGGTGTACTCGGGCACCGCTTCGGTGCCGCTCAAGTCCGCGCCGGGCGAGTGCCGCTCCGCAACTGCGGAGAACATCGCCCGCATCGTCGAGACGCTCGAGGCTCTGCCCGCGCCCGCCGGCCGCAGCAATCATGTGGAAGGGCTTCGCACCGCCCTCGGCTTCCGTCCCGATCTCGTCGTCCTCTTCACGGACGCGGACGATCTTCCGCTCGGCCCGATCCGAGGCCTTTTGAAGCAAGCGGAACGACCGGTTTCCCTCTGTGTGTCGAAGCTCACCGCGAATGGAGTGCAACCGCCACGCGAAGTGAAGTGAGCGGTTCCGAATCCGCCACTCACTTCCGCACGAGCTTGTAGACCTTCACCTTCGCAGTGTCCTTGGTGCTGCCTTCCGGCCAGCAGTACACCACTTCGCTGCGGCCGTCGTTCATCACGTTCTTCGCGGCGTCCATCCGCGGCAAGCGCTCGTGGTCGTCCTCCCGCAACTTATCGTCCACGATCGCATACGTCACAGCGGGGCTCTCGGACGGATCCTTCGGGATGTAGTACAGGGTGCGGCCGGCGTACCAGTCGGACCAGCAGAACGGGTCGATCACGCAATCGTCCTTCTGCACATGCCGGGCGAGCCAGATGCCGGCATGCTTGAAGCCTTCTCGATTCGCATGCAGCGGCTTGAGCGCGGATGGAAGCGCGATCCCCACCAGGATCACGAGCAGCGCGGGCACGCCGAACTTGCCGGCCCAGAAGCTTCCGACCGCAGGCAATCGCCCGAGCCCGGCTGCGACCGGCTCCAGCGTGCCACCCGCGAACAAACACCCGATCATCACGAGAAGCACCGTGTGCCGCTCGGAGACGTACCCCACCTTCGCCCCGAGGTACGTGAGCACCATCGCGTTCAGTGCCGCGACGGCGAGCAACACCCAGACCGCGGGTTCGGTTGCAATCCGCTTTCGGAACAACACGAGTGCCGCGAGCGAGAACGCCCCGGCAAGGTAGTGCAGACTCTTGAAAGTCTCGATGGCCGTGGCTTCGGCACCCCAGAGAACGCGGGACGGAATCCCTTCCACGGGCGGGTTCATCCACTTCGCAAAGAGCGGCCCGCGCACCGGGGCGGCGTTCGCACCGGGTTGGCCCTTCCACAACTTCGAGCGCGGATTCTCTTCCAACATCTGGTTGGCGGTCGGCTTGTTGCTCACGCCGCCGATCACGATCATGTACGGCCCGGCGACGAGCATTACTCCGACGCCGAGGGCCGTGAGTCGGCCGAGCGTCAAGTCGCGCGGCCACTTGCGTGTCACACCCATGTATGCGGCCACGAGCCCGACTCCCGCGGCCGCCATCATCGCTTCCGGCCGCACGAGATAGCTCGAACCGATCGCGAGCCCGGTGAGCAGGAACCCGCCCACACCGGGCTTCCGCACCGCCCGCACCGCGAGCATCAGCGAGGTACACATCCCGAGCAGATACACGCCTTCAGTAAGCCCGTCCGACGTGATGTGCGCGGGGACGGGCAGCACTTGGAAAAGCAGCGTGCTCGCGAACGCCGCGGAGCGGCCGAACAGCATCCGCCCCGTGACGTACATCGGCAACACGAGCAGCACCGCCGCGATCGCGCTGGCGATCTGCGTGGCGAGCAGCGTCGTTTCCGCGAGTTGTAGCGGTGAGTAGAGCCCGTCTTCGCCTTCGGGCGTGATCGTACGGCGGACGAACTTCGCCGTGATCCACACCGCAAGGGGGTAACCCGGCGGATGTTGTGCCTCGCGGATCACGTCGATCTTGAGCATCGACGCGTCGTTCGGTTTTTCGGGATTCGAGGCTTCCGGAGACTGAATGCGCAGGGCTTGTCGCGCGAAGCCAATGCTGTCCCGCGCGGTCGCCTTGGTGTGCAACACGAGCCAGCCGTGCAGCGCGGCGGCCACGGCGAGCAACGCGGCCAGCATGAGGTAATCCGGGCCGAACAGCGATCGCTGCGGCGCCACTGTTTCCATCCGCCCGCCGACAAGTGCCATGGAACACCTCACGCCTTCCGGCGCGCGGCGTCTCCGCGACCCTCCGGGAAGGCTGGCGGACAATAGAGCCGGCCCCCGCCCGCCGTCAAGCCGGGTCCGGAACGGTTCGGGTTGCAGCAGGCGGTTTTTTGTCCCATACTCTCCTGCCACCTGAAGCCGACGCGGAGCGACGGACGCATGACGACGAACACCTTGGAACTTCCAGAGGACATGGAAACCGCCCGGGACGTGGAAAATCTCCTCGACCGCGTCGCGGACGACCCCCAGCTTCGGCTCAATCTTCTGCACCGGTTGCTCGGCGAAGGGGCGTGCCGCCAGATCGGCATCTACCCGTTCCCGCCCGGATTCAAGCTCTCGGTCGTGATCCCGGTTTACAACGAGGAACGCTGGCTGGAGGAACTCGTGCGGCGCGTGCAGGACGTGCCCATGAACAAGGAAATCGTCCTCGTCAACGACTTCTCCACGGACGGCACGCCGCAGATCCTCGAACGGCTCGAACGCGTCTACGACAACGTCCGCGTCTTTCATCAGCCCAAGAACATGGGCAAGGGCGCGGCCCTCCGCGAGGGCTTCAAACACTGCACCGGCACGGTCGTGATCGTGCAGGACGCGGACTGGGAGTACAACCCCGCCGAGTACCCGAAGTTGATCCAGCCGATCGTGGACGGCCGCGCGGACGTGGTGATCGGCTCGCGATTCATCGGTGAGAGCCACCGCGTGCTGTACTACTGGCACTCGGTCGCGAACAAGTGCCTCACACTGCTCTCGAACATGTTCACGAACTTGAATCTCACGGACATGGAGACCTGCTACAAGGTGTTCCGCAAGGAAGTGCTCGACAGCATGACGCTGAAGAGCAACCGGTTCGGGTTCGAGCCGGAAGTGACGGCGAAGATCGCCCGCAAGCGGAAGGGCCAGGCTCCGTGGCGGGTGTACGAGGTGCCGATCAGCTACTCCGGCCGCACCTACGAGGAAGGCAAGAAGATCGGCCTGAAGGACGCCTTCCAGGCGCTGTACTGCATCGTCCGTTTCTGGTGGAAGGACTGAGCGGCGGGGTCTTCCCTCGCTCGCGCGTCGGGCTAACACATCCTGCATGCCGCTTCTCTCGGAACTCGTCCGCCAACTGGACCGCTTCGCTCCGCCGCACCTCGCGGCGGAGTGGGACAACACCGGCCTCGTCCTCGGCGACCCCGCCGCATCCGTCGAACGCGTCCTCACCTGCCTCACGCTCACGGCCGATGTCGTCGCCGAAGCCGTAACCGAGCGTGCGGATCTCATCGTCTCGCATCATCCGATCCTGTTCCGCGGCGCGAAGAAACTCACCGCCGATCGCGGCGACGGGGCCGTCGTGTGGCCGTTGGCCAAGGCGGGCATCGCGGTCTATTCACCGCATACGTCGTTCGACAATTGCGCGGGCGGGATCAACGACATGCTGTGCCGGCGTCTTGGCATCGTGAAGCCGGTGCCGCTGCGAGCGGGGAACGCCGCCAAGCAATTCAAGCTGGTGGTCTTCGTTCCCGATTCGGATTTATCGAGAGTATCCGACGCGGTGTTCGCTGCGGGAGCGGGCGTGATCGGCCAGTACGAACAATGCAGCTTCCGGCTCGCGGGCAAGGGCACATTCTTCGGCACCGACTCAACCAACCCTGTGGTCGGCGAGAAGGGCCGCCGCGAGGATGTGGACGAATGGCGGCTTGAGGTCGTGGTGCCCGAAGCGAAACTGGCCGCTGTGGTGAAGGCGATGCGGGCGGCGCACAGCTATGAGGAGCCGGCGTTCGACGTGTACCCGCTGCACCCGGCCGGCGGCGGCGGAGAAGGCCGCATTGGCGAGTTGAATCCGTCTCTCACTTTGGCCGAACTCGCGGCGAGTTTGAAAACGGCGATCAACGCAAGCTTCCTGCAAACGGTGGGCGAAGCATCGACGCCGATCCGCCGGGTGGCGGTGGCGTGCGGCGCGGCTGGCGAGTTTCTCCCCGATGCGATCCGCGCCGGTGCCGACGCCTTCCTCACCGGCGAGATGCGATTCCACGACGCGCTCGCGGCCCGCACCGCCGGCATCGCCGTGCTTCTCCCGGGCCACTATGCAACAGAACGCCCCGGAATTGAGGAACTGGCAATGAAGCTGGCCGAGGATTGGCCGGGAGTCACGACGTGGGCCAGCCGCATCGAACGCGATCCGCTCAATTCTCTTTCTTGATCGTGAAGTGATCGAACAGGCGGTTCTCTTGGTCGAACGCCTTGAAGCTCAGCGTGCCTCCTTGGATCGCGACGTAGCAGTAGTGGAAATCGGTTCTCGATTCCTGCTTGAAGAACGTGGCCACGGGCCCGAGTTGTTCCAACGGGCCGCCGCCGCCGCCGCTTGTGATATGCGTCACGCCATCCTTCTGGTTCACTTTCCCGTCTTTCACCGGCCACGACCGCTCGTACAAGTGGATGTGCCCGTTGAAGACGATGTCCACTTTGTGCTTCTCGTACAGCGGCAACAGCAACTTCACGCGCGGGTCGCCGTTTGTGCTGGTCCCCTTCGCCGTGTTGCCGTAGTCGTCCGCGTCGGACGAGTACGCCGGGTGATGGTGATAGCAGAACTTCCACTTCGCGTCTGACGCGGCGAGGCTTTTCTCCAGCCACTTGTATTGGTCGCCGCCGGGGGCGAAGCTCAGCGTGCGGAGCGTGTTCGTGTCCAGCACGAAGAACTCCGCGTCGCCGTAGCGGAACGAATAGTGGTACTCGGGGGCCGGCAGCGAGAAGTACTTGTAGTAGTTGGCGTGGTTCTTCTCGTGGTTGCCGATGCACGGATACACGGGCACGCGGCTGAAGAGTTCCTTGCACGGGCCGAGCAAGTCGCCCGTCCACTGGGCCGCGGCCGCGCCGTCGTCCACCACGTCGCCACAGTGAATGACGAAGTTCGGCCGCCGCTCCCACATGTGCTTCGCGAGCTTGCCCGTCACCGCGGGGTTGCGCTGTGTGTCGCCCAGGATGGTGAAGCTGAACGCGTCGCCGGGATCCACGGCGGTCTGGAACGTGCTGTCCTTCGAAAGCAGCGTCCGGCCTTCGGCGTCCGTGCATGTCACCCGGTAGAAATATTTCGTCTTCGGCTCGAGTTTGTCGAGCGTCACTTCGCCGAGGCCTTGCCGTGTCTCGAACTTCGCAACCTGCTTCGGCGGGTGGGTGGTGCCGTATTCGACGACACCGGTGCACGGCGTGTCCGTCTCCCACATCACGGTGATCTTGGTGCGGGTGGCGAACTGAAGATACGGTTCGACGAGGAATTTGGGTGCGTCTTCGGCAGCGGGTTCATTCTCGGTCGCGGCCGGGCTCTGCCTCAGTATCAGAACGAAGCCCACGGCGAGGACGCACACAGCGGCAAGAAGCGTCTTGGGGAAGTATCGCGACATGGAGAAATGCTACTGCGCGGAGAGCGACCGCTTGCGTGTTCGCAGCCGCGAACACGCAAGCGGAGGAATCAACGGCAGACCGGCACGCACACCGGCACGTACCGCTTCACGCAGTAGCTCACCGTGTACGGCTCCATGCTGCAGGTCGTCACCGGCACCATCGTGCAGTGCGTTTCCGGGATCACCTTGCACGTCGTGTGCGGCACGTAGCGGACGCGTTCCTCGCAAACCTGGTTCACCCGGCAGCACTTCGTCACGCACTGGCGCGTCTCGCACTCCATGCGGCAGGTCGTGATCGGCACGCGACGCACGCACTGTTCCGGGACTTGCTCCACCACGCAGCGGGTTTCGTACCGCACGTGCTGCTCGGGCACCATCTTGCACGTCGTGTAAGGGATGTGCTTCACGATCGTTTCCGGCACCGTGTAGCAGTGGCGGCGAGTCTCGTAGCGAACGTGCTGATCGGTCACCATCTTGCACACGCGATACGGCACTTGGCACGTCTTCGTTTCCGGCACCGAATAGCACTTCCGCTGCGTCACCATCTTCACATGCTGCTCGGGCACCATGCGGCACGTCGTGTAGCACTGCTGGCGGACGTGCGTTTCCGGCACCGTGTAGCACCGCGTCCGCGTCTCGTAGCGCACATGGTGTTCGGGCACCATCTTGCACGTCGTGTACGGCACTTGGCACACCTTCTCTTCGCACACCTTGTAGCAGCGGCTCCGCGTCTCGTGGCGGACGTGCTGCTCGCACACTGTGCGGCACACCACCTTCGTGCAGGTCCGCATCTCGGTGCAGGCCACTTTGCGGCACACCGGCACTTGCACCGTCGTGCACACCGGCTTGCACACCATCTTGCATTCCTTCACCACGCGGCACTCGGTGTGCGGCACCCACACCTTCTTGCACACCACGCGCGGCGGGCACTGCACCGTGGTGCGGACCAGTTGGCCGGGGCAGTAGTGGCTCGTGCAGGTGCACGGATCGAACACGCAGGTGCCGGGCGTGCGGACGAGTCGGCTGACAGTCGGGCCGGGCACGCATTCGCTCACCGTCTCGAAGCGGCCGCTGCACACCTGCTCCACGCGCTCGGTGATCACCGGCTCCTGCACGTAGCTCACCCGCTGCTGCGTGATGTAATCGGTTTCGGTCTTGTAGGTCGTCACCGGCACACAGTAGGAAACTTGCTCGTACACCGGCTTCTGAACCGTGTACGGGATCGCCACCGTGTACTGTTGCACTTCATCGCGGTACGTCATGTACCGGTGTTCGCGCACATGCTGCTCGTACACCGGCTTCATCGTGCAGTACGGGATCGCCACCTGGTAGCATTCGGTGACCGGGCGATTCACCGTGTACGGGATCTGCCGCACGTGCTGCTCGTACACCGGACGGTTGACGCAGTACGTCACCGGCACTTGGAACTCTTCCACGACCGGGCGGTTCACCACGTAGGTGTGCGTACGGTAGTGCGTCTCGTAGACCGGCCGCTGCGTGCAGTACGGGATCGCCACCTGGTACGTCTGTACCACGGGGCGATGCACCGTCTGGCACACTTCCTTCACATGCTGCTCGTACACCGGGCGGTTGATGCAGTACGGGATCGCGACTTGGAAGGTCTTCGTCACGGGCCGCATCACGGTGTAGCACTGTTCCTGGATGTGCGTCTCATACACCGGCTTCTGGACCGTGTAGTTCTTCACCACGTCGAAGTACTCGACGACGGGCTTCGTCACCGTGTACTTCTCGGCGCAGTAGTTGGTCTCGTGGACGGTGCGATAGGTGGTGCAGGTTTGCGGCTGGTAGCACGTCTTGTAAACCGGCCGATAGCAGACCTTCTCGCACTTCTCGATGACGGGCTGGTATTGCACCGTGGTCGTGACGCAGACGTCCGGCACGCATTGGTCCGGGGTCACGCACGCCTTCGGGTAGCGGCAGAAACCGAGGTGCCCGGCGAAGGACGGAGCCGCGCTTCCCAGCGTCCCGGCGAGCGACAACAGCGCCAGTGCGAACAACTTCCTCATGTCAGAATCCCCGTCGCAGCACGTCAGGTTGCAAACTCAATGCAGGGCACGGACCGTGTAAACGGCCCGTGTTTCAAATGTGCAACATGCGCGGGCTTTGCAACAGACGGGATTGCGGCGAACGGCGATTGAAGAGTCCTGCGACGCTTGCGGATTCCCCCCAGCCCGCGAACGCGCATTGCGAGGCGCCGGCGTTAGAAACGGAAGAACCGGAATGAATTGACGGCGGCCGCTCTCAAAGCACTTGCAAATGCGGCAGCGGAACCAAGAAGCGGCCGCCGGACGCGAGGTACGCTTCGTGTCGGGCGGCGATCGGCGAGGCGTAGTTCCAGGCCAACACCGCCACCGCATCCGGTTTCTTCGAGTAGAGCGCGTCGGACGGATACACCGGAATGTGCTTGCCGGGGCTGAATGTGTTCTGCTTCACCGCGTTGTCGTCCACCAGGAACTCGATCCGCTCCGCGAGGTCGAACTGATTGATGAGCGTCGTTACGGTCGGCGACGCCCCGTAGCCGGCGATCCGCTTGCCGGAGGCCTTCACGCGGTCCAGCACTTCGAGGAATCGGTTCTTGGCCGTCTCGATGCGTTGGGCGTACTCGGTCCACGTCGCGAGGTCGTGCAGCCCGAGGATCGCCTCCCACTCGATCATCCGCTTCACCACTGGCGAGACGGCACGCGGGCCGCCGGCCGGCTGCACGGTGCCACGCAGCGAGCCGGCCTTCGTCGCGATCCGCCGCACGTCGATGAGTTGCAAGCCGTGTCGCGCGAAGAACGCGTCCAGGGACTTCACCGAGTGGTAGCACAGGTGCTCGTGGTACACGGTGTCGAACAGCATCTTGTGAACGATGTCCTGCAGGTACGACACTTCGAAGGTGAAGATGCCGTTCGGGAGGAGCAGTTCGCGGATGCCGTCCGCCATTTCGGGCAGTTTGTCCGAATGGGCGAAGACGTTGTTCGCCGCGACGAGTGCGGCCCGGCCGTTCGCCTCACGCAATGCGATGGCGAGTGATTTCGTGAAGTATTCCGGGTGCGTCTTCACGCCTTCGGACGTGGCCTTTTCGGCGATCGCCACCGCGGGATCGACGCCGATCACACGCCAGCCGATCTCGCGGAAGG
The DNA here is from genome assembly GCA_046350135.1 of Gemmataceae bacterium. GTDB lineage: Bacteria > Planctomycetota > Planctomycetia > Gemmatales > Gemmataceae > Urbifossiella. Next base: position 448 of record JAXMBB010000026.1, on the reverse strand, counting down.
CTTTCAGCAGCGAGCCGTCGTTGCTGCCGATCTCGACGATGAGCGAGTTCGGTTCCGCGGCGGCGAGTGCGGACACCTCCGCCGCGTAGTTCTGGAAGTGTTTCACCAGCCCGAGCGACGACGTGGTGGAATACGTGTACGAGCGGAAGAGGATGTCCGGGTTCACGATGTCTTCGATCTGCACGTTGCCGCAGGCGCGGCACAGGTGCAGGTTCTGGGCGAACTCCTGCTGCGGCTCGGCGACGGGCAGGTAATCGTTGCCGATCGCCGAGGGCGCGAGCGGCAACGCGAGCACGAGGTCCGCGGAACGGCACAGCAGGCACTGCTTCGCGGTGTAGTGCGTGCGTGAAGAGCCGGCCAAGCGGCCTTCGCGCGTCGAGAGATCGAACATGTGCGGTCTCCGTGTGCTGTCGGTTGTATCGTCGTCGTGCTACTGACAGTCGGGAAG
>JAXMBB010000025.1:0-78603 GCA_046350135.1 Gemmataceae bacterium | reverse complement strand
CGCGGCGCGGCCGATGTCATCGTGACGGACGGCTTCACCGGCAACGTGGTCCTCAAGCTCAGCGAGGGTGTCTTCGAGTTCGTCATGAATATGGTGAACTCGGAGGTGATCGGGTCCTTGAACGCCGAGAAGCCGCTCGCGCAGGGTGCGTTGAAGTCGCTCCTCGGCAAGTACCACTACAGCGCGTTCGGCGGCGCTCCGCTTCTCGGCATCGACGGCGTGTGCATCATCTGCCACGGCTCGTCGAAAGAGAAGGCGATCGCCAACGCCCTCGGCGTCGCCGCCCAGGATGTTCGCGTTCAACTCAACCAGAAGATCGTCGAGGAACTGGAAGCGCTTCCCGCCTCGGACGAGTAATCACCACCATGCCCCAGACCGCATTCCTCTTCCCGGGCCAAGGCGCCCAGACCGTCGGGATGGCGGGCGGCACGCTCGGCGCGGCCGCACTCTCCCGCTTCGACCAAGCTTCCTCCGTGCTCGGCTACGACCTCCTCGCCGTGTGCCGCACCGGCCCCGCCGAGCGGCTCAACGCCACGGATGTGAGCCAGCCCGCGATCTTCGTCGCCAGCCTGGCCGCATTGGATGAACTGTACGCGAGCCAGCCCGATGCCGCGAAGGATGTCGTGGCCGCCGCCGGGTTGAGTCTCGGCGAATACACGGCACTCGTGTTCGCCGGCGCATTGTCCTTCGAAGACGGTCTCCGCGTCGTGAAGGCCCGCGGCGAGGCGATGCAAGCCGCCGCGACCGCCACTCCTTCCGGCATGGTCGCTCTTCTCGGCAGCGAACTTCCGGACGTGGAAGCCCTCGTGGTCGAAGCCCGCTCCGCCGGGCCGATCGAAATCGCGAACTATCTCTGCCCCGGCAACACGGTCGTCTCCGGGGCGATGGCCGCGATCGAGCGATTGGAGCAGATCTGCGTCGAACGGGGCGGCATCCGCGCGACGCGGCTCGCCGTCGCCGGCGCGTTTCACACGAACATCATGAAACCGGCGGACCAGATGCTCGCGGCCGCCCTCCAGCAGGCGACGATCACCGCTCCCCGAATTCCCGTGTGGTCCAACGTCGACGCGAAGCCGCACACCGACCCCGCCGAGATCCGCGAATTGCTCGTGAAGCAGGTGTTGTCGCCGGTGCGGTGGGAAGACACGCTGCGCGGATTGCTCGCATCCGGGGTGGAACGCTTCTACGAGATCGGGCCGGGCAAGGTGCTTGCGGGCTTGATGAAGCGCGTGCAGCGCAAGACCGATTTCGTGAATGTGACGGTGTGAGCGGGCTGGCGTCGAAAAGCAATCCGCGGCCGATCTTTCCTTTTACGGGCCGCGTTAGTAAAGTTTGCGTGTCCGGTTCGTTCGCTTCGCCGTTCGGAAGAGCAATTGCGTCCCGTCCGGGTCCTCCGTTGGCCGGCGGGTCCAGTGATACAGAGGTCCCAGGTGCCGCGGCCGCCGGTCGGAGCCGGCGGGCAGCGGGGTTCGCGGTGGTCGCGCCACCGCCTGGAGGTCAGCCGTGTCCGTCGAGCAACGCGTCATTGAAATCGTCTGCGAGCACTTGGCGGTGAACAAGGAGACCGTCTCCCGGGACACCAAGTTCATCGAGGACATCGGTGCGGACTCGCTCGACATCGTCGAGTTGGTCATGGAACTCGAGGAAGAGTTCGACATCCAGATCCCGGACGACCAAGCCGAGAAGATCAAGACAGTCGGCGAAGCGATCGATTTCATCGAGAAGAACAAGAAGCCCCCGCAGTGAGTGGCGCCTCGTGAGTGTCTTCGCACGCCGCCGGGTCGCGATCACCGGACTCGGAACGGTCAACCCCATCGCATTGAATGTCGCGGACTACTGGCGAGGCCTCCTCGCCGGGGCCAGCGGCATCGCGCCCATCACCCTCTTCGACACCGCCAACTTCAAAGTGAAGTTCGGTGGAGAAGTGAAGAACTTCAAGCCGGACCCGATCATCGACGGCCGCGCCGTGCGTCGGCTCGATCGCTTCTCGCAGTTCGCCCTCGTGGCCGCCGCGGAAGCCATCGCCGACAGCGGAATCGACTTCGGCAAGGAAGACCCGTCGCGGGCCGGATGCATCCTCGGCAGTGGAATCGGCGGCATGGCGGAGTTCGAAGACGGCCACACCACGCTGATGACGAAGGGGCCGTCCCGCGTCAGCCCGTTCGTGATCCCGAAGATGATCGCGAACTCGGCGGCCGGAAACATCTCGATCCGCTACCAACTGCAAGGTCCGAACACCACGGTGAGCACCGCGTGTTCGTCCGCGGCTCACGCACTCGGCGATGCGATGCGGCAGATCTCCGCCGGTTTCGCAGACGTGATGATCTCCGGAGGCACGGAAGCGGCGATCACGCCCATGGGCCTCGCCGGGTTCATCTCCTGCAAGGCGCTTTCGGAGCGCAACGACGACCCGATCCACGCCAGCCGCCCGTTCGACAAGGATCGCGACGGTTTCGTACTGAGTGAAGGCGCCGGCATTCTGGTCCTGGAAGAAATGGAGCGGGCGAAGGCCCGCGGGGCGAACATCTACGCCGAAGTGTGCGCCTGCGGAAACACGGCGGACGCGTTCCACATCACCGCCCCGCACGACGAGGGCACGGGGGCCGCGGCCGCGATGAAGGCCGCCGTTCTGGAAGCCGGATGGAACCTGACCGATGTGGAGTACCTGAACGCCCACGGCACGAGCACCCCGCTCGGCGATGCCGCCGAGACGAAGGCCGTGAAGAAAGTCTTCGGCGAGCACGCGTCGAAGCTGATGATCTCGAGCACGAAGAGCCTGATCGGGCACCTGCTCGGCGCTTCCGGCGGCGTCGAGGCCATCGCCTGCTGCCTGAGCCTGAAGCACGGCGTGCTGCACCCGACGATCAACCTGTTCAACCAGGATCGCGAATCGGGCTGCGACTTGGATTACATTCCAAACACCGCTCGAGAAGTGAAAGTCCGCCGCGTGCTTTCCAATTCCTTCGGCTTCGGCGGCCACAACTGTTCGCTGGCCCTCGCCGCCGTGTGATGCTCGCCTGCCGGGCGGCCGCGAGTTCACGGATCGGACAGGCCACCATGTCATTCACGATTCAATCCCGCACCGCAACCGCCGGCGACCGCAGTGGAGCGGTCTTCGAACTGGGTGATGCCGCCGGCACGGTGCGGGCCGAAGTGTGGCCTCTGTTCGGGTTCAATTGTCTCCGCTGGCAGGTGAAGCAACCCGACGGCACGTGGGGCAGCATCCTGTACACGATGCCGGACTGGGAGGCGAACCCCGTGCCCACCCGCAGCGGGCACCCCATCCTGTTCCCGTTCCCCGGCCGCCTCCGCGACGGCATGTTGCCTGCCAACGGCCGGACGTACCAGCTTCCGCTGAACGATTCCTTGAAGAAGCACGCCATCCACGGGTTCACGCCGCGGAATCCGTGGCGCGTCACCGGGATGCTCGCGAAGCCGGATCACGCGTCGATCACCGGGAGTTTCGACCTGCCGACGGACCTGCCCGCCGCGGTCGGGAGTTGGCCCTCGGACTTCGCGCTGAGCGTCACCTATTCGCTGTTCGCCGACCGGCTCGCGGTCGATGCGAAGGTCGTGAACCGCGGCGCGGAACGGCTGCCCTTCGGCCTCGGGTATCACCCGTATTTCCGGCTGCCCGGCGTGACGGACGCCGACGTCAGCGGGCATGTGCTTCAGGCGAACGTGGACACGGTGTGGGTCGCGGATGCGGAGAACGTGCCCACGGGCGAAGTGAAGGATCTGCCCGCGGAGTTGGACTTCCGCACGCCGCGGGCCATCGGTCCGGCCGCCCTCGATTACGTGTTCACCGGAACGACTTCCAACGAGTTGGCGGTGCTGTCGCATCCGGCGTCCACCGGGCGACTGCGGGTTCGGGCGGACGCGGCGTTTCGCGAATTGGTGCTGTTCACGCCGCCGCACCGGCAGGCGGTCGCGATCGAGCCGTACACCTGCTCCGCCGATGCCTCGAACCTGGCGGCGAAGGGGCTGAGCACGGGCTGGTTGGAGTTGGAACCCGGCCGAGAGTGGAGCGGCCGGGTGGAGTATGTGTGGGAGAAAGGATGAACGCTTGCGTGTTCGCGTCGCGAACACGCAAGCGCGGGGTCACTTCAGTTCGACGTTCCAGTAGGCGTTGTCCAGGAACGACTGCCAGGAGTGGTACTTCTTCTGGGTCAGCTTCAGGTTGAGCATGGGGCTGCGGCGCGGCTTCTCCGGCCGGCGGATCAGCGTCATGTTCGCCTGCCGCGGGGTGCGGCCGCCCTTGCGGACGTTGCAATCCACGCACGCGCACACGATGTTGTCCCACGTCGTGCCGCCGCCCTGCGACCGCGGCAGCACGTGATCCAGGCTCAGTTCGCTGGTCGGGAACTTCTTCCCGCAGTACTGGCACTGGTTGTGGTCGCGGGCGAAGATGTTCCGCCGGTTGAACTTCACCGTCTGCTTCGGCATCTTGTCGTAGCTGAGCAGGCGGATGACGCGCGGCGCCTGGATCTCGGACGTCGGCGTGCGGACCCAGTCGTCGTCCTCCTTGCGGAAGTTCTGGGCGCGAAACTCGCTCAACTCGCTCCAACTGGCGAAGTCGTACGTCGCGAACGCGCCGTCCTCGAGGCTCACCACCTCGGCGAGATCCTTGCACAACAGGCAGAACGCCCGGCGCACCGAGATGATGTGGACGGCCATGAACGTCTTGTTCAGGACGAGCACGCTCGCCTCGAGCGCCGAACTCACACCGACATTCATGACGGCACGGCCTTTCTGCTGGGAACCGGCGGGCTCCCCGCCGGTTCTACACGGACGCAAGGTCCGGCATTCAGGTTCGTCTGTCACATCATAACGGTGCGGGAAAGGCCTTCGCAAGCGGCTGAGGGAACGGCTTCACGGATTCTGCACGCAACCGAAACGCGATCACCAATCCGCGCCGAGGACTTCGCCTTCGTCCGGTGTGATGGCATTCCTCAGCGTCTTGTCGGAGAGCTTCTTCAAATCGAGGTAGCGGACCGAACCGTCGCAGAGCAGCGCGAGCGGTTTCTCGGCGAACGCCTTGCCGAACTTCGGGAGTTCCTTGTTGGCGTCGTAGGTCATGTCCGCGGGCTTGGTCCAGGGCACGGTGGCGGTCGCCTCCACGCACCAGATGGTGTTCGACGTGCCGTCCGGGATGTTGCCGATGCTGTAGCGGGATCCGAGCACGCCGCCCCCGGTGAAGCACTGGTACGCCGTGTAGCCCTTCCTCGCCTTCACCCGCGGCGAGTCGAAGATCTTGGGCATCTTCTCCAACAACTTGATGTTGTTCGGGCTGTCCCACGGTTCGTCCATCTTGAACTGTCGGTAGAGCGCGTCTTCCTCCACATAAGGCAGCAGTTCGACCCGCCAACTCAGAAGCGGCTTGCCGTCCTTGTCCACGACGTTCTTGACGAGCTTGTCCTGGTTCGCGCTGGCGAAGTTGTGCACCGCGACGCCGATCATCTTCAGGTTGCCGGTGCTGTTGTGCTTGAAGGCGGCTCGCTCGGCCTCGGTCGTGGCCACGGCTTCGTCCGTGTCCGGCAGCTTGCCCTTCGCGTCCTTCGGCACGGGGGCGGCGACGAGCCCGACGACGGGCAGCAACATCGCGACGGCGGCGATCCGAAACATGGGGAATCCTCGGTTTGCCGAATGATACCGGCGGGAAAGTGGATACGCAATCAGTCGAAGGAAATGACGTTCGCGAGTTGCGTTGCGTTTCAGATGTGCCAATGAGAATGCCTCGCCGGAGGCGTCAGCAGCGTCGCCCATTCACTGCTGCCACCACCCGGCGAGGCAAGGGAATCCTAGTCCTTCGACGGAGTCGGATCAACACATCGCGCCGGAGATTTCATCACTTCGACGCGCATCGTCGTAAAACCGGACAACGCGATCAGGCCCGCGTGCCGAAATATGCGGCTACGAACGCAATAATCACGCCCTCCCAAATTTTGGTCGCGTCCGGCCCCGGCGGTTCGGCCAAGCTCGGCTTGATTGCGAACTGGTAAAGCGTCTCGATGACGAGCAACAGGATCGAGATCACGCCGACCCACGCCCGCAGCGTTTGGAACAGGTCCGAGTTGCGACCGAGCGCGAAGCGGAGGAAGAGGCCGACGCCGAACCCGCCGGCGAGTGTGCCGAGCAACACCGGCCACTGCACCACATCCGCGGGCGCCGGCGTGAGGCGGTTGGCCAGTCGCTCCGGATTGTTCGCGGCCGTGTAGACCACGACGGCCACGCTGCCGCCCACGAAGAGCACGCGCATCAGCCACGGGAGAAACTCGGACTTCTGCTGGTCCACGGGGAACGGGTGCGAAGCGAAGGCGAGAAACACCAGTGTGAGCAGGAAGAAGTGCGCCAGCGGCGCGGTCTGGGCTTTCTCATCCGGGAGGAGCAGGAAGATCCAGAAGAACGAGCAGATGAGCACGGACATGAATCCGCGGACGGTGCCCATCGGCAGCCCGAACGGGTGCCGCACGTCGCCGTACGGTGTGATGGTGATCGTCATGTTCGTTCGGGCTCCAGCCGTTTGGGAAGGAAGCAAAACCGGGTGGCAACCACGCGGTATTGTGGGTTCGTGGCGATCACTGGCATCTTTCCCGATTCCGTGCTTGCCGCGGCCGCTCCCGGGAATAGCATAATAAACTTCCCCGGCGAACCTGCCCGGCGGCTGTCGAATTCACGGAATCGAGCAAGAGAACGGGCTTCCCATGTCCACCTACATGGCCAATGCGGCCACGGCCGATCAAAAGTGGTTTGTGATCGACGCCGCCGACCAAGTCGTCGGGCGTCTCGCGGTCACCATCGCCAACATGCTTCGCGGCAAGCACAAGCCGGAATACACCCCCCACTGCGACACCGGCGATTTCATCATCGTCGTGAACGCGGAGAAGGTGGCGTTCACCGGCAAGAAGTGGGACCAGAAAGAATACCAGGATTACTCGCACTACGCCGGCGGGCAGAAGATCACCCCGGCGAAGGAAATGCTCGCGAAGAAGCCGGAGGAAATCCTCCGCCGGGCGGTGAAGCGGATGATGCCGCGCGGCCCGCTCGGCTACCAGCAGCTCGCCAAGCTGAAGATCTACGCCGGGAACGAACACCCGCACCAAGCCCAGCAACCGCAAGAACTCAAGCTGTCCTGAAAACACCACGCCCCGAGTGAGCCATGGCCGAGAAGAAAGCCAAGACCGAGAAGAAGCCCGCGAAGGGACCGAAGACGTTCTACCTCGGTACGGGCCGCCGCAAGACCGCGGTCGCCCGCGTCCGCATCACCGAGGGCAAAGGCGCGGTCGTGATCAACGGCCGTCCGCTGGATGACTACTTCACCGAGGAAAAGGACCGCGCCGCGGTTCTCGGGCCGTTGAAGGCCACGGACCAACTCGGCCGCGTGGACGTGCATGTGACCACGAACGGCGGCGGAATCACCGGCCAAGCCGGGGCCGTCTGCCAAGGCCTCGCCCGCGCCATCAAGACGATGTTCTCCCCCGTCGATGAGCAGAAGCGGTACGTGTTCCAGCAGACGACGCTGATCAAGGCGTATCGCGATGAGAAGCTCGCTCGCGAACGGGCCAAGGCTCCGACTCCGCCACCGGCGGCCGCTGGTGCGGCGTCCGCGGAAAAGGACACCGACCCGGCGGGCGGTATCCAGAAGAAGCTCCGCGACTCGGGCTTCCTCACCCGCGATTCTCGCATGAAGGAACGCAAGAAGTACGGGCTCCGCGGTGCCCGCCGCGGTACCCAGTTCAGCAAGCGTTGATCGGCTGTTGCTCACGAACTCCGAACGGCACCGCGGCCTCCGCGGTGCCGTTTTTCATTGGTGCAGCGAACCGCCGCATATCATCAGCATCTGACCGAAGCCCGGAGATCATGAACGCATGGGTATCGCCCGCATCTTGTTGCGGCTTGCCACGGGCGGCCGCCTGCCGGTTGCCTCGGGGGAACTGCGTGTCCGCGGTCCCGAGTCGCCGATCACCATCCGCCGCGACGGCAACGGCGTCCCGCACATCGACGCGCAGTCGGATTCGGACGCCGCGTTCGCGATGGGCTTCTGCCAGGGCCAGGATCGTGCGGGTCAGCTGGAAGTGCTGTGGCGGGTCGGCCGCGGCCGGCTCGCGGAGTGGGTTGGTGCGAAGGGCCTCCCCGCGGATCGCATGAGCCGGCGAATCGGCTTCCGCCGCTCGGCCGAAGCCCAACTCCCCGTCCTTTCCGAGTCCGCCCGTACGACCTTGAATGCCTTTGCGCATGGGGTCACGGTCGGCAGCACACGCGGGCTCACGGCGAAACCCCACGAGTTCGCCATCCTCGGCGGCGAGCCTTCCGCATGGGACGGCGCGGATGTGCTCGCCGTCCTCAAATTGCAATCCTTCCTGCTGCCGTCGAACTGGGACGTGGAGTTGGCGCGTCTCCGCATCCTGCGGTCGGACGGTCCGGACGCCGTTCGCGCCCTCGACCCTGTGAACGTGTGGCCCGACGACGGTGGTTTGCGAACCGCTTCGCTAGACGCGTTGGCCAAGGAACTGGCGGCGATCGCCGGCGTGCTGCCGCGCGGCGGCGGGTCCAACAACTGGGCCATCGGCGGCAGTCGCACCGCGAGCGGGAAGCCGCTTCTGGCCAGCGATCCGCACTTGGCACCGACCGCACCGGGACCGTGGCATCTCGCGCACGTTCGCACGCCGGAGTGGTCCGCGGCGGGGGCGTCGCTCGTCGGCACGCCCGGCTTCCCCATTGGTCACAACGGCTTCGCCGCATGGGGCGTCACTGCCGGGCTCACGGACAATACGGACCTCGTGCTGGAGCCGGACGGGCCGTTCGAGGCGATTCACGAGACCATCCGCGTGAAGGGCGCTGCGGAGGTGATCGAAGAGGTGCGAATCACGCCGCGCGGGCCGGTGGTGTCGCCTCTGTTCACCGGCGTGAGCGAGACCGTGAGCTTGCAGGCGGTGTGGTTGCAGCCGCTCCCGCTCGAAGGGTTCCTCGGCGTGCCGCGGGCGAAGTCCTTCGACGAATTCCGGCGCTGTTTCGCGGCATGGCCGATGCTGCCGCTGAATGTGGTGTACGCGGATGAATCGGGCACGATCGGTTGGCAGTTGATCGGCCAGTTGCCGCGCCGCTGCGGGCCTGCCAGTTTGCTGCCCCGACGGTCGACGGCGGATTGGGACGGTTTGATTCCATTCGAGGAAATGCCCTTCACGGTGAACCCGCCGTGCGGATTCATCGCCACCGCAAACCAGCCGCCGGATACGCCGGAGCCTGCGAAGTTCGGCTTCGATTACATCGATGCTTACCGGGCGGATACCATCGCGGATGAGATCGCGAAACGCGCCGAGCCGTGGGATGCGGCCGCATGCGGGATGCTTCAACAGGACACGCGTTCGCGGCCGTGGGAGGCGATCCGCGACGCGGTGCTCGCGATACCGGCTTCCGATCCGCAGGTGCGCGAGGCACTCGACTTGCTTCGCGAATGGGACGGCCGCGTGAGCATCGATTCACCCGCGGCCGCGATCTTCGAGTTGTTCGTCGCCGAGATGTGCGTGCGGGTGGCGAAGGCGAAGGCGCCGAAGAGTTGGGAAGCCGCGCTCGGCGACGCCGGACTCGGTGCCGCGGGACACAACCTGTTCGCCGATCGTCGCGTCTCGCATCTCGTGCCACTGCTTTGCGAGCAACCGCCGGGTTGGTTCGTGTCGTGGCCCGTGGTGATGGCGGACGTGCTCGGCGGAATCGTGCGGCGACTGCGGCGGGAAGTCGGGCCGTCGCCGCCGTTCTGGGCGTGGGGTCATCTGCGGAAATTGCGGCTCGATCATCCGCTCTTCGGGAAGCACCGCTGGCTCGGGCCCGCGTTCAACCTCGGCCCCGTGCCGTGCGGCGGCGACCAGAACACGATCAGCCAAGCCGGCGCCCGCCCGCTCCACCCGGACGACTTCACGCACAACCTGGCGAACCTGCGAACCGTGTTCGACCTTGCAGACCTTGCGAAGAGCCGCTTCGTGCTGTGCGGCGGGCAATCCGGCAACCCGTGCTCGCCGCACCACGCGGACCAACTTCCGCTGTGGCAGGCGGGCGAATCGATCGCGATCCCGTGGTCGCAGGACGACGTGATTCGCGCGTCCGCCAGCACCTTGCGCCTGCTGCCGGACGCGGGATGAGATTCACTTCTTCACGAACTCGAACGCGCCGGACGGATAGCTCGCATACGGGGCACTGGTGACGCCGTTGCGAACGCTGCCGGTGTACTGCGGAGGCGAGGCCACCACCCGCACCCGCACCACGCCGGTCTGGCCGGCTTGCACTTGGCCCGCGTGCAGAGCCGCCCCCGCGAGGTTTGAATCCAGCGTGTACACGTCCGTGCCCCACACGCTCGGCGCTTGTCCGTTCATCTGCGGGGCCGTGACCGTGAATACGAGTTCCTTGCCGAACTGGTTCTGGTAAGCCGTCATGTTTCCGGGCGCGGCCGCGGCGTTCACCGCGTCTTCGGCCCCGCCGCCGCCGGCCTTGAGCGACCGCACGTCCGAGAGTCGCAGCGTCTGCTCGCCGAACATCGACGTTTGCACGCGGAACGACACCGCGCTCAGTTTGCCGGTGATCTTCGAGTCGTCCGTGTGGATCACGTCCGTCTCGCGGGCTTCGAGTTGCGCGGCCGGCACCCGTTGCTGCAGATGCTTCACGCTCTCCTCGGCGCGGCGGCTGATCTCCGCGTCCGGGTTCTTGATCGCCTTGAGGAGCAGCGGATAGGCGCGTTCCTTCATCTCGCGCAGCTCGGCCATGGCCTTCTCTCGCATGTCGAAATCCGGATGATTCAGATTCGAGATCAGCAGGCTCACGCGGGCGTTGACCTCGCTCGGAGTGCGTGTGGCGAACTCGATCCGTCGCACGTCCGCCGCGGGGATCTCGAGTTTGCCGTACTTCGTGACCACTTCGATCCGCTCGTCCAGCAACTTGAGCTTCATGGTGGAATCGTCGAGGCAGCGAACTTCGACATCGACGGGCGCGGGCCGGGGTTGTGCGGGTTGCACGGCAGCGGGCATCGCGGGGAGGCTGAAGAACGACGCGATCGCCAAACCGATCGGGAGAGCGAACGGCGCGAACCGGAACGAACGTGCGAGGGGCATGTGAAGCCCTCCTGGAATGAAGTGAGGCCGGACGGGCCGCATCCTGCGGAGCGGCGCCACGTCCTTGTGGTCCTGCAACCATTCAACGGTCGAAGAGGATGTCCCGTTGGCCGGCTGCCATGGGCGGAAGAGGAACTTCCGTCGGAAAAGGCGGCTTAGAAATGCCACGGCCGGGCCATCCATGCAAGGCCAATTCGGCGGTGGATTCGGACGGGGTTGACGCGCTGCGCCCCGACTATGACATGAATCTGCCTCGACGCAAGGAGGTACGGCAGGATGAGCAACACCGGTTTCAAACTGTTGGCAGTGGCGGTGACGACGTTGATCGTCGCGAGCCCGGCACCTGCGTTCTATTGGACGCCGCGCGACGCCCGCACTCCGCGAACCCGATCCCGCCGCCGCCCGGAGCCGATCCGCTGCCGCTCCGCCGGACACGCCGGTGCCCGGCGGCGGCCCCGGAACCCGAACCCGGTTCCCGAACCGGCGACGGCGGTGGCCTGCGCGTCGGCTTGGCGGCACTGGGGGCGCGGCGACTTTACCCGCGGCTCCACACCCGGAAGGGATTCACTTTTTCAGCTCTGTCACCGTTACGCCATTCCCGTTCGGCGACACGCTGAACTTCTGATTCTCATTTTTGATCGCGAGCGGTGTGCAGAGCACTGCTTTGTTCGGCACTTGGGGATCGTACACCTCCAAGGCGACCGTGGGGGGCTGATGAAATTCCTTGAACACTTCACCGGGCAGGAGTCGCACGGGGCGGCCTCGCTTCACTTGGCCGTTCACCACGATCGCGCTTTGCACCACGATCACACGTTTAGTGTCGTTTTGAACCGCGATCCATGCCGAATCCGCCGCGGATGCCGACATCAGCATCGCGAGGGCGGCCAGTACGGTTCGGAAACGGCCGATCATGGGGCACCCGCGGAACGATCCGCAGGGAGAACGCGAGAATGATTGCGGCTTGCGCCAAGGCAGCCGGCTCGCCACTTCCTTGGAACGACTGAATGCCGGTTTGAGATGAAAGGCAGTCGCAAGTGATTCTGATGGAGTCACTTGCGATCGAAGTGGCGGCCGGGCTCAGCGTCCGAGGTTCGGGATCGGGAACAGTTCGTTCGAGCCGTACTTGTAGCTCGTGAAGCCGGCGAGCTTCCAGGAACCGTCCCCCTGTTTGCGGAACACGGCGCGGATGTCCATCAGCACGGGCGAACCGCCGGACTCGCCCTTCGCGCTGAACTTCACCTCGATGCCGTCCGCGGGTTGCTCCTCCGGCAGGCTGAAGTTCCACACGGCGACGCGCACGTCGTTGTGCCGGAGCATGTCCCAGAACGGGTGCCGGCGGAACTCCAGTTTCGTCACGCGGGTCGGCGTGTTGCTCCCGCGGTACTCGATGCTGTCCGCCATGTGCTCCACGAACGCATCGGGGTTCTTCGCGTCCGCGGCCTGAGCCATGGCTTGCACGCGGCGCACGGCCTCCTCGTAGGGGCTGTCGTTCGCCTTGTCGATGAAGCGGATGGCGATCAGGATCGCGAGCGCGATGCCGAAGCGGATCAAACTGCGGCGGTCCTGATGCCGCGCCGCGAGCGCGCCCGTCACCAGCGCGATGGCGAGCAGCACGAGGTAGAGTGCGGGCGGCGGATCGGCGAGGAAAAGGGGCATATGGAGAAGACGCCGCTAGCGGCGTGGAGTTTCACGGGCACGACCGTGCGACGCTTTCGCGTGGGCGAAGGCATCGTCCCGCCATCGCTTCGGGACCCCAGCCACGCCGCTTGGTAGCTCGCCTCCAAGGGCATTCACGTAGTCGTCTTCGGAAGGAAAAGCGGCATCTTGGGAGCCGGTCCCCGACGGCGACCGGTTCGGCGCAAGGCCCCTCGGGAATCGCGGCATTGTACGCCGCAAGTGTCAGCAGCTTGTCCCGCGGGAGACGGGGAAATCGGTGCGGTGGAACGGCGCGCTAAATGAGGGGGTGGGGGTATCCGCGCCGGATCGAGCCCGCCGGGTGGAAACAAATCGAGGACGAGCAGGTGAATCTCCTGTTCGATGAAAGCCGTGGACTTCTGAACGAATTTGCGGATGGCTCGGCGGCTCGACTTGTTGCCGGGGGAAACAATCTCGATGAACGCGACGATGCCGTCCCCCGAGACGTGCCGGATCGCAATGCGACGTTGCCGAGGCTGCAACTTGCGTTTGCGCTCCGCGCGATCGCGAAATCGAACCTTGGGAGCCACGACTGAGAGCGCGGTTCCGCCGGCTCCATTCGATCCGTTGGCGTGATCCTGACGTTGAAGCGTCAGCACGTCCGGAATTCCCGGGCCGGCGTCCTGCTCGGCCAACGCGTAGAAGCTGTCCGGCAGCACCCCGTTGTTGAGTTCCTGTTTCAGGCACGAAATCCATTCAAGATGGAAGTCGTGGAAGATGCCGTCTTCGACTTTCGTCCAATCGTGGACCGGCATGTCACTTCCCCATCAGGATCTGGCGGCAGGCGTGGAGAACATCGCAAAGCAGGCAGCCTTTTGCTCCGCGCTCTCAACGACTGCTTCGCCCCGCGGTTCATGGATGTCGGGAACCCCGTCGTCCGGCTCAGTTCCGGATCACCGGTTCGTCCGCTTCGAGCAGGCCGTCGCGAATCTTGACGAGCCGCGTGCCGTACTGCGCGCCGTTGGGGTCGTGCGTGACCATCACGACGGCCCGTTTTCCGGCTTCGGGGAGCTTGCCGAGAAGCGTCAGAATCTCGTGGCTGGTCGCGGTATCGAGGTTGCCGGTGGGTTCGTCGCAGAGCACGGCTTCGGGATCGGCGACAAGCGCCCGCGCGACGGCGACGCGCTGCATCTCCCCGCCGGACATTTCATCCGGAAAGTGATCCGCGCGATGGCCCATGTTCACCTTCTCAAGGCACTCCGCGGCCCGTTCGAGTGCGGTTCGCCGTGAGGTGCCGCCGAGCAAGAGCGGCAACGCGACGTTCTCCGCGCCCGTGAGCGTGGGCAACAAGTTGAACGCCTGAAACACGAAACCGATGCGATCGCGGCGGAGCAGGGATCGCTGCTTGTCCGTGAGCGATTGTAGGTCCTGGCCTTGGAACACGGCGCGGCCGCCGCTCGGCGTATCGAGAGCACCCATGAGGTGCATGAGGGTCGATTTTCCGGAGCCGGACGGCCCCATGATGGTGACGAACTCGCCCGAGCGGATGGTGAGCGACACACCGCGGACGGCGTTCACCGTCCGCCGCCCTTGGATGTACGTCTTGGTGGCGTCGATGAGTTCGAGCATGTTGGCAGTTTATCAGTTCACGGTGCGGTCGAAGTCCGGGATCTGCGTGAAGGCGATGCGGGTGGGGGCTTCGTTCCGCATGCCGAACATGCCGCCGAAGTGGACCACGCTCGCGCCGAACTCGCGGTTCACGTCGTCCATCGCACGGGAGAGATCGGCTTGCGCCCGCTCCTCCGGGAAGAGCGACGGCGTGGCGTTCTTCGCGGGTCGCAGATCGGCCAGCACCAAGCCCACTTTGAACGGCACTCCCTTGGCCGGTTTCTTGCCCCACAGATGCGACACGGCCCGCAGGATGGTCGGTGTATCCTCGCAGTGGCCGATCCGGCACGAAGCATCCCACCCGTACGCGCCCCATCCGCTCTTCTGCAACGATTCCACATCGCGGAAGGTGACGCCGACCGTGACCGATCCGGTCCAGTAGCCGATCTTTCGCATCCGGGCCGCGGCCTTGTGCGCGAGCCGCACCAGCACGCCGAACGCCCCCTGCTCCGTCCGCAACTCCGGCGGCAGCACGTGCGAATGGCCCACCGTGTGGCGGTGCGTCGGTTTCTCGGCTACGTCGTCCCCGCGAACGAGGCGGTGCCACTTCTCGCCGATCATCTTGCTGCCCCACACCAGGCCGAGCGTCGCGGCGGGTGCGGAACAGAATTGTTGCACCGTGAAGATGCCGTGCAGGTGCAACCGGCGCTCCATCCGCTTCGCGACGCCCGGGAAGTCCGTGAGCTTCAATCCGTGCAGGGCATGCGGCAGGTCCGCATCCGAGAGAAGGGTGAGACCGTCCGGCTTCTTCATGTCCGCGGCCATCTTCGCGAGCAGTTCGTTGGGTGCGGCCCCGATGGAACACCGCATGTAATCGCCGGCGCGGGCATAGATCGCGGACTTGATCCGCCCCGCGAGTTGCGCCGCCTTCTCCGGCTTTCGTTCGTCGCCGATCAACTCGCAGACCATTTCATCGACGGAGCGAATCTTGCGAATCGGGATGCAACTCCCGACCGCGTCGATGATGCGGTGATGCATCTGCACGTAGCGCTTGTGGTTGCCGGCGATGAACTGGATGCCGGGGCAGAGTCGCTTCGCTTCCCAAACCGGCGTGCCGGTCTTCACGCCGAAGGCCTTGGCCTCGTAGCTGGCGGCGATGCACGACGTCGTGTCCGCGAGCACCGGCACCACGGCCACGGGCTTCCCGCGAAGCCAAGGTTGCTCCTGTTGCTCCACGGAGGCGAAGAACGAGTTCATGTCGATGAACAAGTATCGAAGCGGCATAGTGTCAATATGTTCACATGCCGCGGAGAATGCAAGCGAAGCAGAGTGGAATCTCACTTCGTGAACTCCGCGAACCGCTTGCTCGGCATCGTTTCCACCTTTTCCTCGGAACCCACGATCGCGAGGAAGGCCGCGGCACCGGGCGTGCGTTCAACCAACTCCATCGCCTTCTCACGAGGCAGAAGCATGACGGCTTTCGTCATGCTGTCCGCGGTGACGCCGTGTTTGGCGATCACGGTGATGCTGCGGCGGCCGGTGAGGCCGAGCCCCGTCTTCGGATCGACGATGTGCGAATACCGCAGGCCGGCGATCTCCACGAACTGTTCCAAGTCTCCGGAGGTGGACACGGCCGCGTTCGCCAACTTGAGCGAACGCGGCTTCTGGCCCTTCGCGATCGGTGCGATGTCCACGTCCCACGCGGGTTTGTCCGGCGGGGCGTCGCCGCAGGTGATGTCTCCGGCCGCGGCCACCAGCGCGGACTGGATCCCGTGCTTCTCGCGCAGCACGGTCAGCGTCGCGTCCGCCGCGTAGCCCTTGGCGATGCCGCCGAGGTCGAGTTGCATGCCGGGCTTGAGCAACTTCACCGTGCGATTCTTCTGATCGAGTTGCACATTCCGCCAGCCCACTTTCGCCATCGCGGCGGCGAGTTCGTCCTTCTCAGGAAGTTGCTGCGTACGGCGGGCGTGTCGCCAGAGTTGCACCACGGGGCCGACCGTGACATCGAACGCGCCGTCGGAAAGTTTCGACATCTCCTCCGCCTTCTGAAGCACGTTGAAGAGATCGGCGGAAACCGGGACCGCGCGGCCGGACGTGGCGCAGAGTTTCATCAGTTCCGAATCCTTCTTGTAGTCGGACATGACGCCGTCGAGTTCGGCGACGCGGGCGAACGCGGCCTTCGCCGCGGCGTCGGCGGCCTCCCGCGACTCCGCGTAAAGCACGATGCGAAACACCGTGCCCATGTGCTTCGATTCGAATTCAAAGCGTTCGAGTTTAGCCGCGACGCGACTACTGACAGGCAGGCATGCAAGGTCATCTTCGGATGAGCACTTGAAACCCCACCTCTCCCCGCTGGGGAGAGGTCGCGTTCCGATGCGAATGCATCGGAACGGCGGGTGAGGAGCGATTCGGCGTCACACCGGGACGTCGAAAGCCCCTCACCCGGTTCGCGAACTGCATTCGCAGTTCGCGAACCGCCTCTCCCGACGGGGAGAGGGTCGAGATTGCTCACGTCCAGGTCGGTGTCATTGGTTCCCATGCGGTAACTAATCGGCTGACAGACGAGACCGAACGGAATAAGATGGACCAGCACGCAACTCAGCCACATGGCGTTTCCCGCGACTGTTGACAGCGTTCGCCTCATCGGGGAGTCTATCAGGATGCTCGTTCGCTGCGCAACCCTGTTCGTCGCCGTTTCGGCCGCGCTTGCCTTCGCCGCTGAAGACAAACCCGCCGCGCCCCCCAAACTGCCTCCCAAGAACT
This sequence comes from Gemmataceae bacterium, assembly GCA_046350135.1. Lineage (GTDB taxonomy): Bacteria > Planctomycetota > Planctomycetia > Gemmatales > Gemmataceae > Urbifossiella. The sequence goes on along the minus strand of JAXMBB010000025.1, from coordinate 61,498 downwards.
TCACCGAGAAAACCTCCAGCTACAAGATCGACGAGAACACCAAACAGAAAATCCCGCTGAACGCGAAGTTCGACATGGTGTACGTGCCCGGCGGCGAGTTCACGATGGGCAGCCCCGAGAAGGAAGCCGGCCGCGACGCCCTCGAAGGCCCCGCCCACAAGGTGAAGGTCGGCTCGTTCTGGATGGGCAAGTGCGAAGTGACGTGGGACGAGATCGACCTGTTCTGGTACGACGCGGAGTTCCTCGTTTCCAACGATGTGGCCGCGAAGAAGCTCGGCCCCGACGCCGTCACGCGGCCCACGAACACGTTCGTGGATGAAACCTACGAGCACGGCCGCGACGGCCACCCGGCCCTGTGCATGACGCACCACTTCGCGATGGCTTACTGCAACTGGCTCTCGAAGAAGACGGGCCGCGCCTATCGCCTGCCCACCGAAGCGGAATGGGAATACGCCGCCCGCGGTGGCAAGGGCGACTCGCCGTACTTCTTCGGCGACGACCCGGCCAAGCTCGAAGAGTACGCGTGGTTCAAGGACAACTCGAAGGACGAAGACAACTTCCCCATGAAGCCGAAGGGCTGCACGCACAAAGTGGGCACCCGCAAGCCGAACCCGTTCGGCCTGTACGACATGTACGGCAACGTCGCCGAGTGGACGCTCGATCAGTACGACCCGAAGGCGTACGAACGGTTCGCGAAGAACCCGCTCAGCCTGAATCCGGTGACGGTGCCGACCGCTGAGAAGTGGAGCCACGTGATCCGCGGCGGCTCGTGGGCCGACAAGGCGGATCGCTGCCGCAGCGCCGCCCGCCGCGTCTCCGATAAGTCGTGGATGAAGTGGGATCCGCAGGAACCGCAAAGCATCTGGTGGCTCACTCGCATGGATGTGGTCGGCTTCCGCGTGGTGCTGGCCGAAGACGAAGTGAAGGAACTGGTGGGCCTGAAACCCAAAGTGATCAAGAAGAGCGAATAACCCCTAACCGGAGTTTCTCATGTCCTCTCCCGCGAATCGTCGGTCGTTCCTGAAGGCGTCCGCCGTGGCCGGTGCGACGCTGGCCACAAACCTCGCCGCGGCGCATGCCGCGGGCGGGGCCGACATCATCAAGGTCGGCTTGGTCGGCTGCGGCGGCCGCGGCCGCGGCGCCGTCAAGAACATCCTGCAAGCCGAAGAAGCCATCAACGGCAAGAACCCGAAGATCGAGATCGTCGCGGTGGCGGACGTGTTCGAGGACCGGGCCAAGGCCGCGGCCAAGGACTTCGCCAACCCGACCCACAAGGAATACGGCCCGTACGCCGCGTCCGTGAAGATCACGCCGGACACCACCTTCGGCGGGTTCGACGCGTATCAGAAGTTGCTGGCCGCAGGCGTCGATCTGGTCATCCTCGCCACCCCGCCCGGCTTCCGGCCCGTTCACCTCGAAGCGGCCGTGAAGGCGAACAAGCACATCTTCTGCGAGAAGCCCGTGGCCGTGGACGCGACTGGCATCCGCAAATGCTTCGAACTCGTGGATGAATCGAAGAAGCGGAACATCGCCATCGTGGCCGGCACGCAGCGCCGCCACCAAAAGGGCTACCTCGAAACCATCAAGCGCATCCACGACGGCGCGATCGGCAAGGTGATCAGCACCCGCGTGGCGTGGAACAGCGGCGGCCCGAACCCGATCTGGTTCAACCCGCGGCAGGAAGGCGAGCCGGACACCGCGTACCAACTCCGCAACTGGTACCACTACCTCTGGCTGTGCGGCGATCACATCGTCGAGCAGCACGTTCACAACCTGGACGTGGCGAACTGGGTGCTCGGCGAGCGGCCGATCCGCGCGACGGGCATCGGCGGCCGCGCCGCCCGCCCCGGCGGCGCCGTGGCCGACCCCGCGAAGTTCGGCCAAATCTGGGACCATTTCGCCGTGGAGTACGAATACAAGAGCGGCGCCCGCACCTTCTCCTACTGCCGGCACATCGCCGCCAGCCAGCCGGACGTGTCCGAGACCATCTTCGGCGCCACGGGCCAGAGCCGCGTGAGCAGCTACTTCATCAACAAGGAACAGGTGGGAAGCGACGACCGCGACCCGTACGTGCAGGAACACATCGACCTGCTGAACAGCATCCGCAAGAGCCAGCCGCTGAACGAACTGAAGAACGTGACGGAATCCACCTTCACGGCGATCCTCGGCCGCAACGCGGCGTACGCCGAACGGTGGATCGGCTGGGATGAAGCCCTCGCTGCCGATGACAGCACGATGCCGGCGAACCTGAAGCTGGACGGCGCGCTCACCACGACTCCGGCCCCGACCCCGGGTGCCTGGAAGCTGCCCGCCCCCCGTGCGTGATCGATCCGTTGCCGGACGCGCAATCGACGGATTCAAACCGTCGCGCGTCCGGCTAACGTCGCACAGCTCGCGTTCCCGCGTTTCGGCGCGGGAACGTTTTCGTTTCCGGAGCCATTGATGCCCACACTCGGCACGTTCATCTTGCTCGCGTTCGCCGTGGGCTGCTGCTTCGCGCTGCAAGCCTCCGCCAACAGCAAGTTCCGGATGAACCTCGGCAGCCCGCTCTGGGCCGCATTCTTCTCGATTTGCGGCACGTTCCTCACCGCCGTATCCGCGATGATCGCGATCCGCCCGTCGGCGCCGACGGCGGACACGCTGCGCTCACTGCCGTGGTGGAACTGGATCGGCGGCCCGCTCGGCGCGTTGATCGTGCTCGGCGGCGCGACCTTGGTTTCCGAACTCGGCGCCGCCCTCTTCCTCGCGCTGGTCGTGGCCGGGCAGTTGATCTGTTCACTTCTGCTGGATCATTTCGCGCTACTCGGCCTGCCGGAGCAGTCCGTCACGCCCGGCCGGGTGCTCGGCGCACTGCTCGTGGTCGCCGGCGTCGTCTGCATGAAGTGGCTGTGACTTTGCGCGACCCGCACACCCCGCACAGTTTGACGCGCGGGCCGCGATGGAGCACGCTCCCCGGCGCAATTCCGATCGATCCGGCCCGTACCATGCGTAGTACTCCCGAACCCGCGATTCCGGAGGCTCCCATGCGAAGCGTTGCCGCACTCCTCTTGCTCGCTTTCCACACCGCGACCGCCGCCGAACCCGTGCTTCAGAAGGGCGAGCGGATCGTCTTCTTCGGCGACTCGATCACGTTCTTCGGCGATCTCCCGCGCGGCTACGTGAGCACGATCCGCGCCGCGCTGGCCGAGCGGCACAAGGACGAAGGCATCGAGGTGCGCGGGGCCGGCATTCCCGGCAACAAGGTGAGCGACCTGCAACGCCGACTGGACAAGGACGTGCTCGCCAAGAAACCCACTCTCGTGGTGATCTACATCGGCATCAACGACGTGTGGCACAACGAGAAGATCCTGCTGAAAGGCACGCCCAAGGACAAGTTCGAGGCGGGGCTGAAGGACATCATCCAACGCATCCAGACGGCCGGGTCGCGAGTCGTGCTCTGCACGCCGTCCGTGATCGGCGAGAAGAAGCCGGGCACGAACAAGCTGGACGCCCAACTGGACGAATACGCGGACATCAGCCGCGAGGTGGCGAAGCGCATGAACGTTCCGCTGGTCGACCTCCGCAAAGCGTTCCAGGAACACCTCATGAAGAACAACCCGGACGACAAGGAACGCGGCATTCTCACGCTCGATCGCGCCCACTTGAACGACGCGGGGAACAAACTCGTCGCCGCCACGATTCTCAAAACGCTCGACCCGTGACGCTTCGTATCATTGCCTTCCCACACTTCGGAGCCGCTCCCATGCGTTGCCTCGCCGCCCTGTTGCTCGCCGCACTGCCCGCCGCCGCTGCGGACGAACCCCTGAAGAAGGGCGACAAGATCGTCTTTCTGGGCGACTCGATCACCGCCGGCGGCGTCGGCAAGAACGGCTACGTCACGCTCATCAAGGCCGCGCTCGCGGAGAAGCACAAAGACCTCGACATCGAGATCGTCGGGGCCGGCATCAGCGGGAACAAGGTGCCGGACCTGCAGAAGCGCCTTGAGAAGGACGTGCTCTCGAAGAAGCCCACCATCGTCGTCATTTACATCGGCATCAACGACGTGTGGCACGGCGAGAACGACCCCGCCCGCGGCACGCCCAAGGACAAGTTCGAGGCCGGGCTCAAGGAGATCATCGGCAAGATTCAAGCGAGCGGAGCTCGCGTCGTGCTCTGCACCCCCACCGTGATCGGCGAGAAGAAATCGAACAAGCTGGACAAACTGCTCGACGAGTATTCCGAAATCAGCCGCGGCGTGGCAAAGGAAACCAAGTCCGCACCGTGCGACCTCCGCAAGGCCTTTCTCGACCATCTGGCGAAGAACAATTCGGACGACAAGGACAAGGGCATCCTCACGACCGACCGCGTTCACCTGAACGAAGCGGGGAACAAGCTCGTTGCGGAAACCATGTTGAAGGTGCTCGACAAGTGACGTTCCTTCCCGATGAAGCCGCGGCGGCCCGCATCCTGGTGCAACTCGCACTGGCGGAGGATCTCGGTCGCTTCGGCGACCGTACGAGCCGGGCGCTGATCCCGGCTGAGCAGCAGGCCGCCGCTCGATTCGTCGTGCGGACCGCCGGCGTCGTCGCGGGGTTGCCCGTCGCCGCGATGGTCTGCGAGAAGCTTCACATCACATCGTTGATGGAAGACGGTGCCGCGGTTTCGGGCGGCACCGCGATCGCGACCGTGAGCGGTTCCCTCCGCGAGATCCTCGCCGCGGAACGCACGGCACTTAACTTCCTCCAGCGGCTCAGCGGTGTCGCCACGCTCACCCGGCGATTCGTCGACGCGGTTCATGGCACCGGGGCGAAGATTCTCGACACGCGGAAGACCACGCCCGGCTGGCGGTTGCTCGAAAAGTACGCCGTGCGCATGGGCGGCGGCACCAACCACCGCCTCGGACTCTTCGATGGCATTCTCATCAAGGACAACCACCTCGCAGGGCTGAACGGCGACGTTCGCCGCGCCGTGATGCTGGCCCGCGAGGCGCCGGGGAACGAAACATACGCCATCGAAGTGGAAGTGGATTCGCTCGAACAACTGGACGAAGCCTTGGCGGCCCGCGCGGACATCGTGCTGCTCGACAATATGGACGTCGTCATGATGCGCGAAGCGGTGCGGCGACGAGATGCGGTTTCACCCGACACCAAGCTCGAAGCGTCCGGCGGGGTGAACCTTCAAACGGTGCGGGCGATCGCCGAAACGGGTGTGGACCGCATCAGCGTCGGTGCGATCACCCACTCGGCGACGGCTCTGGACATCGCGCTCGACTACGGAATCTGAACTCGCTCCACAGCAACCCGAACGCCAGCAGCATCCACAACGCGAAACGGATGCGGATCACCACCTCGGCGATGTCCTCGCACACCGGCTTCGGCCAGTGGCTCCACACGATCCAGAACAGCACGGGGAACTGAAAGTAGTTCAGCACATCGATCGCGATGCACACCGGAATGAGCCAACTGCGCCAACGGGAGGGCGAGGCTCCTGCCGAGCCGTGCGCGTGCCGGGCCGCAAGCGGCACCACCAGCGGCAGGAACCACACCACCCACTGCGGCGACCAGAACACTGCCAACGAGATGAACACGACGAGCAACGCGCCGCACCGCCGCAGCACGGAGTGCAGCGATGACGGCCGGGTGATCGTCAGCAACAACACCGTGCCGGCGAGGATCACCAGGCGGGCGTTCTTCGCGTGCCCGAGTTCGATCGGCAGCACGCGGCCGTAGAGCGTCCAACTCTTTTCTTCGAGCGGCCGTGCGAGCTGAACGAGGATCGGCTTCACGGTCGGTTCCCAACCGAGAAACGCGGTCGAGAGTCCGATGCCGAGCAGGATCGTTCCCGCGAACCCGGCCGCCCATTTCGTCCCGGCGCGGAAGCCGAGATGCCGCAGGATGACGGGTGCGAACAGCACCGGGTACACCTTCAGCAGCACGCCGACGGCAAGAAACGCTCCGGACCAAGCGAGCCGCTTGCGGCCCAGCGCGGCGAATGCGAACGCGGTGGCGAGCGCGGGCAGAATATCGAATCGGTTCAAGGAGAAGAACACCGCCGCGGGCAACGCACACAGCCACACCGGGCCGATCGGTTCATCCGGTTCATATCCGCGGCGCAGCACGGCGATCAGTCCGTACAGCGCGATCATCATGATCGCGGCATGCAGGATCGCGGCGAGTTGGAACCGCTGCCAGATGTGCTCTTCGAACTCGTTCCGCGGTGAGAAGTGCGAGACGCTGAACTGCTGGCTGTCCGCCACGGCGGGTGGAAGTTCGAGCGGCACGAGAAAGCCGAGCCGGAAGAGCAGGAGCGTCGCAGTCGGGTATTCGAGGTAATAGCGGTCCGCGAGCGGCGGTTGCGGTTCGTCCAGGCGGCGGGCGAGGTCCGCGGGCTCCTCCTCGAGCGGTTCATCGGCGCGTCCGGGCGTGCGGCCCATGGATGCGTTCGCCCCGCGCAGCACAAATGCGCCGATGTCCGCCGGGTCGTAGAAGAGCAAGCTGAACTCGAAGGCGACGTTCGGCCGGATGTTCAACGTGCCGGGTTCCATGACACCGACGAGCACCCCCAACCAGAGCAGCGGCACGAGCGGCCAATATCGCAGGACACGCGTCACGGGCGGGCCTCCGCGAAGGCCCCGATGCCGGCCTCGCGCAGCATCGGCATCGCGCGTACCGCCCGCTGCTCTTGGCCGAGTTGGAACAGGCATGGCTTCTCGGAGAACAGCCGCACGATCACCTCGGGCGGCGAGCCTGCGAGCGATTCCGACTCGATCCGCAGCAAGCCTTGTTTCACCTCCCAACCGCGTTTCATCCCCGTGGCCATATTCGGGATGAAAAAGAGGCTGGCGGCGAGGCACATCGCAACGGGAATCCACTTCCCGGCCCGCGAGTGTTCCCGCGCCCAGAGCATGTACACGAGCGCGAGCAGCGGCCACGTCAGGTAGCTATAGCGGGACGCGACGCCGTACCGAGGGTCAATCCCGGCGCGGCCCATGCCGATCACCAGCGCCACGCCGATGATCCCGGCGAAGATCGAAAACGTGCCGAGCATCGCGGGGCGGTTCATGGAGCGAAGCACCAATCGGAAGGTGGCGGCACCGAGCACGAGAAGCCCGGTGGAGATCGGAAGCCACCATCGGAAGGTGCCGGATCCGAATCCGATGCTCAGCACTTGTGCCGCGACGCGAAGCACATCGGTGCCGCCTTCACCCACGTCCGGATGGTGCCCCGGCTTGTGGTAGCCGTGAAGGTAAAGTGCGAGGTAGAACGCTGGGAATGCGGCAAATGCGAGCAGAATCGCGGTGCGAGCAGGGTTCGATTTCGTGAAACCGATTGCGAGGTACGCCAACCACGCGGCAACGGGAATGGCCGTGACCACACCGCCGCCCCCGCACAGGCACAGCAGGCATAGTAGCACGCCGGCGAGGCACCCGGAGCGAAACGCATTCTCCCGCGTTGTGCAGATCGCGATCGCGCCGATCGCGGCTTCCAACGCGAGAATGAACGCGAAGCAAATGTTGTAACCGATCAGCAGATTCTCCCAGTGCCCGACGTGCAGCAGGGACACGGGGAAGAACGCATCCGCCCAATGCGGTGCCCCGCGCAGCCGGGCCGCAAGGCTCATCATCGCCAAGCTCGTTGCCGAAAGAATGGCGATTTGCAGCAGCGATCCGGCGCGGAAGTCGTGCGTGAACTGGAAGAGAAACCAGTAAAGGAATCGCGGCAACGGCAGGCGATGCTCGTTGTGTTGCGCCCACAGCCACGGCCCGAGCGGCTCCCGATTCAGCAAGGCGGGTACGAATTCCCACTCGTCCGCATTCGGGCAGTTGCTGCCGAGGGAGAATACGAATGCGACGGTGAGGACGGTCAGGGCGGCCCACAGGGCGAGGAGGATGCGGCGGGTGCGGCTTGTCGCCGCCGGAGCCGGGGCATATTCTGGACTGTTCGACACACCCGGCACCCCGCCATGCGATAGGGAGCAGTATATGTCCGTCGAGCGGCAGATCGAATTGAAGCGTCGCTACCACCGGAAGGCGAAGATGCGGAAGCTGAAGGCGAAGCTGGAGACGGCGACGGGCGCGGACCGCGAGAAGGTGCTGTACAAGATCAAGCGGCTCAGCCCGTTCTGGACCGAACCCGCCAAGGCGTGAGTTACGCCCGCAATTTCTCCCAATCCTGCCAGAACCCGGGGTACGTCTTCGCGACGCACCCGGGATTGCGGATCACCACGCCGGGCACCTTCAACCCCACCAGAGCCAAACTCATCGCCATGCGGTGATCGTTGTAGGTGTCCACGGCGCAGCCCGTGAGCGGCCGCGGCGTGATGGTCAGCCCGTCGTCGCGTTCTTCCACCTCAGCGCCGAGTTTGCGCAGTTCCGTGGCCAAGGCCGCGATGCGGTCCGTTTCTTTGTGGCGGATGTGGCCGACGTTGCGGATGATGGTCGGCCCCTCGGCGAAGCACGCCACCGCGCCGAGTGTCATCACGGTGTCACTGATGTCGTTCATGTCCACGCATACGCCGCGAAGCGGCTTGCCGTGAACCGTAATCCCGGCGTCGCACACCTCCACGCGGCAACCCATCTGCTGAAGCACATCCACGAACCGGACATCGCCTTGGAGTGACTTGCGGTTGAGCCCGGACACCGTGACGCGCCCGCCGGTGACCGCCGCCGCTGCCCAGAAGTAGGATGCAGCCGAAGCGTCGGGTTCGATGAAATACTTGTCCGGTGTGAACCTTGGGGAGCCTCCGGGAAACTCGTACTCACCCGTCTCGAACAGTAAGGGGCTGCGATCCCAACTCTTGAGTACTTCGTCGGTCATTCTCACATACGGCTCGGAAACCATCCCGCCGGTCGGGATGATCCACGTCGTCGATTCGGCGAATGCGGCCGCCATCATCAACCCGCTCAGGAACTGACTGCTTGTTCCCGAGTGAATCCGGATCTCGTTCGATTCCTTGGCAGGCCATCCCTTGGAAACGATGACGACCGGGGGGCAATCGTTGCCAGCTTCGCTGCGGGCATCGATGCCGAGCTGCTTCAATGCATCGAGCAGATCGCGGATCGGACGCTCCCGCATTCGCGGGATGCCGTCCAGGCGATATTGCCCTTCGCCGAGGCTGACCATCGCCGTGAGGAATCGCATCGAGGTGCCGGAGTTCGCGACGAACAAGTCCGCAGTCTTCGCGGGGATGATGCGGCCGGAATCGTTCTTGCCGATGTTGATGCGGTTTGCGGTCCACTCCGCGCGAACGTCGAACCCGAGCTTCGCCAGCGAATCCATCATCACTTCGGTGTCTTCGCTGTGGAGGGCACCTTCAAGCACACAGGGACCGCTCTGACTCGCGAGTGCCGCCAGAACCAATGCACGATTGGTAATGCTCTTGGAACCCGGAACGGTTACGGTCGCATTGACGGGCTTCGTCAGCGGGATCAGCGGCCACTCGGCGGGGTAGGTGATTTCAGACATGTCAATCGTTCGCGCTCGGCTCCGCGGACTGCGCCTCGCGGCTAATCGGTGACGTTGTCGGTAGTTCGGATTCGGCTCGGATTCCGCATTCCGAACTCCGCATTCCGCAATCGGAGTAGGTCACCCGCATCAGGAACAAGCCTTCGGGCGGGGCGGTCGGGCCGGCGAGGCGGCGGTCCATCGCCTTGAGCACGTCTTCCACCTGATGCTCGGGCCAGAAGCCGCGGCCGACCTGCACCAGCGTGCCCGCGATCGCCCGCACCATGTTGTACAGGAAGCCGTCCGCCTCAACGTCGATCCAGATGAACTCGCCGAAGCGGCTCACCCGCAGGCCGGTGATCGTGCGGACGCTCGTGAGCCGGTTCGGCCACTCGGTTTCGAAACAACGGAAGTCGTGGCGGCCGAGCAGGCAGCGGCTTGCCCGGCCCATCGCCTCCGCGTCCATGTTCTGCCGCACGAACCACGCGTATCGCCGCATGAACGGGTCGTGCAGGCGGCCGTCCTGGATCACGTAGCGGTACATCTTCCGCACCGCGTCCTTGTTCGCACAGAAACTCTGCGGCACCTCGCACACGTCGCGAACGCTCACATCGTCCGGCAACTTCGCGTTGATCGCCTTGAGCAGCACCGCGCACGAGAGCTTCGTCGCGAGATACGTGTTGGCCACTTGGCCGACCGCATGTACGCCGGAATCCGTACGGCCGGAACAGTTCAGCCGCACGCGATCGGCTTGCGTGATCTCGGCGACGGCCTTCTCGATCGTCTCCTGAACGGTGCGACGGCCCGGTTGCGTCTGCCAGCCGAAGAACTCCGTGCCGTCGTAGCGGATCGTGAGCTTGAGGTTTCGCATGGGTGTGAGCCCTCGCTGCCGCTCGGGCTCGGACCTCGGATCACTTCACGATGCCGCGCTTCACCAACTCTTCCGCACACTGCACGGCGTTGCTTGCCGCGCCCTTCCGCAGGTTATCCGCGACCACCCACAGATTCAACGCGTTGGGGTTGGACGGATCTTGTCGCACGCGGCCCACGAACGTGTGATCGCTGCCTTCGGCGTGGATCGGTTGCGGGAACTCGCCCTTGAACTCGTCCATGAGCACGATGCCGGGCGCCTTCGCCAGTGCGGCCTTGGCCTGCTCCACGCTTACGGGCCGCACGAACTCCACGTTCACCGATTCGCTATGGGCCACTTTCACCGGCACGCGGACGCACGTGGCCGACACGCCGAGCGACGCATCGCCCAGGATCTTCCGCGTCTCGTTGACGACCTTGTTCTCTTCCTCGGTGTACCCGTTCGGGTCGAGCGTCCAGTCCAGGGTCACGACGTTGCCGGCGAGTTGGGCGCGGTGCGAAACCGGTGCAGGAACCGGGCCGCCGGAGGCGAACGCCTTCAACTGCGTTTCGAAGTCCGCGAGGCCCTTCGCGCCCTTGCCCGAAGACGATTGATACGTCGAAACGATGACGCGCTTCACCGTGCCGATGTCGTGCAGCGGCTTGAGTGCGACGCAAAGCGGGATCGCCACGCAGTTCGGGTTCGCGACGATGCCCTTCTTGATGTGGTGAAGTTGCTCGGCGTTCACCTCGGGCACCACGAGCGGGCAATCCGGGTCCATGCGCCAGGCCGAAGAATTGTCCACGACGATGGCACCGGCTTTGGCCGCGATCGGCGAGTATTCCTTGCTCACGGAACTGGGGGTGGACGAGAGCACGATCTGCACGCCGGCGAAGGCTTCCGGCCGGATCGTTTCCACGGGGTGCGTTTTGCCGTTGAACTCGACGGTTTTCCCGGCGCTGTTCGCCGAGGCGAGGAACTTGATGCTCTTCACGGGGAAGCGGCGTTCCACGAGAACGCGCCGCATGAGGTCGCCCACGGCCCCCGTCGCCCCCACCACCGCCACAGTCACGGACACGAGATCACCTTGGATTGCGGGAATCGCCGGCGGAGTTCCCGCCGGTCGGTACCCGTTACTGTACGAATCCGGATGATCAACTCCAAACGGCCCTACACCGTGCGGCCGGCCGCGCCGCCGAGTTCCTTGGACGGGCCGAAGGCGATCACGGTGTGGCGGTCGATCGGGTAGCGGTCCAGGAATTCGCGCACGTCCTTGAGAGTCACGGCGTCGAAGTGCTTCAGCTCGGTGTCCACGTCGCGGTATTCGCCGGTGTAGCTCCACGCGGAGGCGATGGCCTGCATGCGGCCCATCGGCCGCTCGCTGCCGCGCACCACGCGACTCAGGATCTTGCTCTTCGCCGTCTTCAACTCGTCCGCCGTGATGGAATCTTTCTGCACGTCCGCCAGCACGGCTCGCATGATCTCCAAGTTGCCGTTCGCTTCGTCCGGTTCGCACGTGTAGGAGGCGTACACGCAACCGCTGCCGTCGTTCTCGTAGTATGCGCAATCCGCGGACTCGGCCAAGCCGGGGTCCACGAGCGCCCAGTGGAGGCGGCTGCCGGAGTCGTCACCCACCGCGAGAGCGAGCGTGTCGGCGGCGTAACGGAGGGGCGAATCGGCGGGCGGGCCGCCGGCCATGAACATGACGTGCTCTTGCTGGACGCTGTCGCGGGTGAGCACGTGCAGGCCGCCGCAACCGGGCCACTCGGTGCGGTTGCCACGGCCGGATTCGCCCGGCTCCCATGCCGCACACGACGCGGACACCAGCTTCACGAACTCGTTCCAGTCGAAATTCCCGGCCGCGCTGACCACGATGTTCGAGGGCGAATAGCGTCGTGAGAAGTACCCGTGCATCTGGTCGCGGGTGAGTGCGGTGACGCTGGCGTTCGTGCCAAGCACGGAGTTGCCGAGCGGGTGCGTGCCGTAGAAGAGCTTTCGCGCGTGCTCCGCGGCGACGGACCCCGGCTGGTCCTCGTACATCTTGATCTCTTCGAGGATCACCTGCTTCTCGGTGTCGAAGTCGTCCTGCCGCAGGCTGGGGCGTAGGATGTCCGCGAGGATGTCCACGGCCTTGGGGAGGTATTCGGGGAGCACCGCGGCGTAGTACACGGTGTTCTCTTCGCTGGTGTACGCGTTGTAACTCGCGCCGATGCGGTCGAAATCGAGGTTCACGTCGAGTGCGGTGCGGCGCGGCGTGCCCTTGAACATCATGTGTTCGAGGAAGTGCGACACGCCGGCGATTTCCGCGGTCTCGTCGCGGCTGCCGGTGCGCACGAAGAAGCCGACCGCGACGGAACGGGCGCTCGGGCTCGTCTCGCCGATGAGTTGCAATCCGTTGGCAAGTTTCTGCTGATGGAACGGCATCGGAATCCTTCGTGGATCGGCTCAGATAAAGTACTTCGCGAAGATGATGATCGCACCGAGGATCCAAATCACCACGCCGGTGACGATCACCCATTTGAACGACATCGCCGGTTCGTACTGCGGTTCAGGTTGGTGTTCCGGTTCGGCCATGCGTGCATTCTATCTCTTGGGCAGCCGCTTGATCGTGACCTTGCCGCCCTGTTTCACTTTCAGGTTCAACTCAAAGCCATGCAAAAGTTCCATGCCGACCAGCGGCTCGGAGTCCGACGCGTGGACTTGCACCGTTTGCCGAGTGCCGTCCCATTCGACAACCGCTTCATGAATGTGGAACAGACACACGCTTCCGTCGCCGAGAACGGCCCGATCCTGACTCAGCCACGGCAGGTTGAGCAACGAGACAAGTGACAACGGCAGCGAAAGGGAGGACGTGAAACCCGTGTCGATCACAGCTTCGATTTCGCGCGGCGTTCCGAGTGCAGCCATGATCCGAAGGCGAACGACCGCTTCGTTGTCGCGAACCTTGCCGGTGATCATTTCTTCCAGGCCCCGAACTTGTGCACCCAGCGAGAGCCGATCCTCACCATCCAGATTTGTGCCTCAGGCTGCCGATCGCGAAGGCGGTGGCAGATGTCCAACTCGTTGTCGCCAACCTCGAAATCTTGCGAGTCGATGTCCACCGCCACGAACCGGCCTTGATCCTCGGGTCGCAGCTTCGGCTTGACGATGTTCTCGTACACATCGTCGCCGCGACGCGCGAACTCTTCCTTCGGATACTTGGGAAGCACAGCCATGGGTTCGCCTCACATCGTCAGTGCGGCCGGGCCGAGGGTCACGAGCGTGACGTCTTGCACCGGATATTTTTCAAGATAGCCGGCGATCGCGGCCGGGTTCAACTCGTCGATTTGGCGCTGGATCTCGTCGAAATCGCGGACGCGGCCGAGGAAGTACCAGTCCGAGGCGATCGATCCGGCGCGGGCCGAAGTCGATTCCTCCTGCATGATGAGGCTCGATTTCAGCCCCGCCTTCACGCGGTCGATTTCGTCGTCGGTCGCGCCGTCCTTCAATCGCTTCAACTCGGCCAGGGTCACGTCCAGGGTCTGCTGGGCGCGGTCGGCGCCGGTGCCGGCGTAGCCCACCATCGTGCCGCGGTCCTTGAACGTCTCGTGGCGGACGCCCACGGAGTAGCACAGCCCGCGCTTCTCACGCACCTCCGTGAAGAGCCTCGCCCCCATGCCGCCGGAGAGCACGCCCTCCGCGGCGCGGGCCGCGTAGTACATCGGGTCGCCGATCGGGGCGCTCGGCCACGCCCACGCGATCTGCGTCTGCTGCGTGTCCTTTTGAAGGTGGTGCGATTCGGGCGCATGTGTCTGCGGGGTCGCCTCCACCGGTTCGCCCTGCTTCCAATCGCCGAACAGCTTCTCCACTTGATCGCGAAGCCGTTCCCACTCGATGTTCCCGGCCACGGACAGGATCGAACCGTTCGGCCGGAAGAGGCGGCGGTGCTGCTTCTTCACGTCGTCGATGGTCAGGGATTCGATGTCCGCGGTGAGCCCGCGGCGGTCCCGGTTCAGCGGCGGCGGGTAATAGCGGCGACGCAGTTCCACCATCACCTTTTGCTGAGGCGCGTCCTCGAGCCCGAGGATGTCCTGCAGTGCGAGCGCCTGTGCGGCTTCGAGTTCATCTTCGGGGAAGTGCGGGCGGCGGATCACATCCGCGAACAAGTCCAGAGCCGCGTAAGCATTCGTGGACAAGGTCGAACCCCAGAATCGCATGTTGATCGCGCCGACGCTTTCATCGCGATCCACGCCGAGGTTGTCGAAGGCCAAGCTGAGTTCGCGCGAATCGCGATCGCCGGCACCGCGCGTGATCAGATCGGTGAGAACGGTGGCGAGCCCGAACTTCCCCTCCGGATCGAAGGCGGAGCCGGCCGGTACGAGGAAGTTGATCGCGGCGGATCGCACGTGTTCCATGCGTTCGGCGAGCAGGACCATGCCGTTCGCGAACGTGTGCTGCCAGACCTGTTGTCCCACTGCGGCCTCGTGTGGTTCAAGGAATGGAGTATTGTACGGCCCCGGCCGAACCCCGTTGCTTTTGTCGCGGCCCGTCCGGTATTCTGCCCGCGTGTTGCTCGACCTGCCGTACTTGTTCGCGCTGGCGGTGCTCTCGCCGTGGATCGCGTGGCGTGCCTTAGCCACGCGCCGCTACCGCCGCGATCTCGGGGCGAAGCTCTTCGGCCGCGTTCGGATCGAGAATCTCGAAGGCCGCCCCGTCGCGTGGTTTCATGCCGTGAGCGTTGGCGAGGTGAACCTGCTGGGCACGCTCGTGCCCGGCTTCCGCGAGCGGCATCCCGAGTGGGTCGTCGTCGTGTCGTCCACCACGGACACGGGCTTGGCCGAAGCACGGAAGCGGTTTGCGGACCTCACGGTGATCGCGTGGCCGTTGGACTTTTCCTGGGCCGTGCGGGCGGCGTTGGATGCGATCCGGCCGCGCCTCATCGTGCTCGCCGAGAGCGAGATGTGGCCGAACTTCCTGAAGGCCGCGAATCGACGGAACATTCCCGTGGCGGTGGTGAACGCCCGGATGAGCCCGCGCAGTTTCCGCCGTTTGCAGCGCGTCGCCGGCCTCGCCCGCCGATTGCTGTTCAATCGCGTGTCGCGCTTCGCCGTGCAGGAAGAGGACTACGCGAACCGGTTCCGCGAACTCGGCGTCGATCCGGCCCGAATCGTCACGACGGGTTCGATCAAATACGATGGTGCGGCCGGCGAACGCGACACGCCGAAGACGCGTGAACTGTGCACGCTTCTCGCTGCGGAAGGCAACCTCGTTTTGCTCGCCGGCAGCACGCACGCACCGGAAGAAAGCCTCGTGCTGGCCGCGTTCGCGAACCTGCACGCCCGCCACTCGAATCTCAAGCTCATCCTCGTGCCGCGGCATCCGGATCGTTTTGAAGAAGTGGCGAAGCTTGTGGAACACTCCGGGCTGCCATTCGTGCGCCGGTCGCGAGTCACAGAACCGCTCGAAGCGATGCCCGCGGTCGTGTTACTGGATACGGTCGGCGAACTGGGGGCCGCGTGGGGCCTCGCACACCTCGGCTTCACCGGCGGCAGCCTGGACGGCCGCCGCGGCGGGCAAAGCATGATCGAGCCCGCGGGCTACGGCGTGCCCTGCGTCTTCGGCCCGCACGTGTGGAACTTCAAGGATGCGGCCAAGCGATTGGTGGAAGTCGGCGGCGCGATCATGCTTCCGGAGGCAGCCTCGCTTGAGCCGCAACTCGATCGCCTGATCGCGGACGAGTCGCTTCGCGAGCGAATGGGAGAAACCGCCCGGCAACTCGTTCGCAAGCAGCAAGGCGCGACACAACGAACCTTGGATGTGCTGGACGAATTAATCCGCTCGGCTGAACTTCGACGCGCGGCGTAGCGAGAGGTCAAACCCGGGGCAGGAACGGGACGGGGTAGGCCAACACGAGAGGATCGATGCTGGCCAGCGTCATCCCGTGTTGCTGGGCTTGAGCAACCAGAATGCGATCGAAAGGGTCGCGATGCAGCGGCGGGAGTTTTGCGAGGAACGGCATTGCGCCCTCATCCACGGCGAGCGGGAGGAGGCCATGAACGATACGCTGACGCGGCAGATACTCCGCCGGAGGTTGCGGCAGGGGCAACTTCCCGAGGTGGTGTTTGATCACAGCCTCCCATATCGAAGCCGCACTGACGAAGACTTCGTTCGACGGATTGCGAATCGCGCTTGCGAACGGGAGCGGAAGCTTCGTATCATTCGTGATGTACCAAAGAAATGCATGCGTATCGAGCAGCAGTTTCATGACCCCTCGAACTCCCGAAGCATGTCGTCGGTGAGTGGTGCATCGAAGTCGTCCGGAACGGTGAACTCGCCCGCACAAAGACCGATTGGACGCGGCGCCGAAGGCGGACCGGCCACCGGTTGAATCACGGCCACGGCACGGCCTCCGCGAGTCACCTCGAGACTTTCGCCCGCCTCGATGCGTTCGATCAGAAGCGATGCGTCTCGTTGGAGCTCTTGCAGGCTGATTGTGCTCATCGCAACATTATAGCCGCACCATTGGGTGGATTGCACACGTAAGATACCCGTCTTCCCGTTCCACCGAGTGCCGCCATGCCCGCCGCCTTCAACTTGGACGCGCCCGCCGCCATCGACCGCCTCCTGCGGTTCCTCGCCGTCGAAGGCGTGACCGGGCAGGAGGCCGCGATCGGCAAGGAGATCGTGAAGGCGCTCAAGGAAGCCGGCGTGCCCGCCTCCGCCATCCGTTTCGACGACGCGAACACCCGCATCCCGGAACCCACGCAAACCGGCAACCTGATCGTGAAGCTGCCCGGCACCGCCAAGAAAGCCGCGAAGCCGATCCTGTTCATGACACACATGGACACCGTTCCGCTGTGTGCCGGCGCCAAGCCGAAGATCCAAGGCAACCGCATCGTGAACGAAGCCAATGCGGCACTCGGCGGCGACAACCGCACCGGCTGCGCCGTGCTCGTCACGCTCGCGGCCGAACTCATCGCCCAGAAGTTACCGCATCCGCCGATCACGTTGCTCTTCACCGTCCGGGAAGAATCGGGCCTGTTCGGTGCGAAGCACTTGAACCCCGCGGACCTCGGCGGCCCCGTCATGGGCTTCAACTTCGACGGCCGTTCCGCCGCGGACGTGATCGTGGGCGCGATCGGCGCCGACCGCTGGACCGTGGACATCCACGGCAAGGCCTCGCACGCCGGCGTCGCTCCCGAGAAAGGCATCTCGGCCACGATGGTGCTCGCGTTGGCCATGGCGGAGGTGCACGCCGGCGGTTGGTTCGGCAAGGTCGTCAAGGACGGCAAGGAAGGCACGAGCAACATCGGCCCGGTCGGCACGCTGGACGGCAAGTGCGCCGGGCAGGCCACGAACGTGGTCACCGATTTCGTGCATGTGAAGGGGGAGAGCCGCAGCCACGACGCGAAGTTCGTGCGGCAGATCACGGCGGCGTTCAAGCAGGCCTTCACGAACGCGGCGAATCAGGTGCGGGACCACGAGGGCCGCACGGCGAAAGTGAAGTTCCACTCGCGGCTGGATTATGTGCCGTTCCGGATGAAGGACGATTCGCCGGCGGCGAAGCGGGCGGCGGATGCGGTCCGCGCCATCGGCCGCGAACCGAACCTGCGCGTCACCAACGGCGGCTTGGACGCCAACTGGATGGTGAAGCACGGCATCCCGACCGTGACGTTCGGAGCGGGCCAGAACGAGATCCACACGGTGAAGGAGTTCGTGGACCTCGTGGAGTTCGAAAGCGGCTGCCGCCTCGCCCTCGCCGCCGCTGCAGGCTGATGCAGTCGCAGTGTCGTTCAACCCGCGACGGCGGATTCGTGGGCGGCTTCAACGACGTGGAAGGTGAGCCGCTTGTTGCAGAGGAGAATCTGGTCGCCGGATTGGAGGCGGGTGGGGCCGCCGATCTTCTTGCCGTTCAGAAGCGTGCCGTTCTTGGACGCGACATCGTGCAGTTCGCACCGCATGTCCGTATGCACCAAGACGGCGCAGTGGCGACGGCTCACGCACTCGTCGCGGATCACCACATCGTTATCCGGAAGGCGGCCGACGCTGTTGAGGCCCATGCGGAGCGGAAAGACGTCGCTGCCATCCTTCAGATAGAACGTGAAGCGGCCACCGGGTTTGCTGGGCGGCGGTGCGGCGGTCGGTGCGTGAAGGGCGTCCTCGCCGGAGAGCAGTCGAAGGTCGCCGGCGATGGTGTGCGAGCCGCACGCGGCCTGAATCACTTGGCGCGCAGCGCGGAACTGGTCCCGCCTGGGCTGGCCTTCCAAGTGCAAGCTGTGCAACCGCGGGTCCGACATGCCGCCCCCTTGGCGGTGACCCATATTGACCTGTGGAGACGGGCGCAACCGCCTCTACTACCCATAAGATTCGTCAATTTCAACCCGGCGTCAATACCTCCCACACGGAAATATCGCCCCGTCTTAACCTTGCGGCCCTCCCGTCCGCACCTCATGAGCTGGAGCCGGTCGTGCGGATTGGGCGGGTTAGTCGGGAACTGCGGGGGTACGGATGCCGCCACTTTCCCGGAACAACCGCTTCCCCACGACCGATCCGCGCCCGCCTGCCGATGGACACAATCGTCACGCACGGAGGCGGCGATGAAACGGTTCGCAATCTTGGCTCTGCTGGCGGCTTTCGGCCCGGTTTCGGCGGCGGATCTGCCCCTGCCCACGGGCATGGCTCCCACACAGCCGTCCGTCCCGGCCCCGGTTCTCATGGGCGGCATTCCGGCGGACGGCCACGTGTCGTTCCGCGATCGCTTGGGCATCGGCACGTCGGACGCGGTGCCGGCGGAAACGGCGTCCTCCGGGCCTCGCTTGTGGAATCGGATGCTGAGCTGGCGGCCGTGTCGCGACTGCGCCTTGCTCCAAGCGCCGACGTGGTGCGAAACCTGCGCCCCGGTCGTGAAGCGGCCGTTGCCGCCGCTTCCCGCCGGGATCAGCAGCGGGAACTGCGCGACCGGCGCGTGCGCGGCCCCGGCCAAAGCGAGCGGGTCGTGCTGCGAGAAGCTCAAGAACTGGGCGTGCTTCCATTACACGCCGGTTCGCATCCCGCTGACGCCCACGCCGAAGGAACCCGCGCTGTACACGTACTTCCCCACGCGGGAACGAGCCGGGTTGAGTGCTGGCGGGGACTGTGCGACGGGCCACTGCGCGAAGTTGCGTCCGGGATGCGCGACGGGGGCGGCGTGCGTGCCGTGCCCCGCGCCGGGGAAGCGTTGATGCCGGGGTACCGGTTGGCGAACCCGTGAGCATTCGCATTCGAGCGGCGGGCCGGCCCACGAAGCGCGGCCGCGTGTTCGCGTGGATCACTTCGTCCCGATGCAGTACAGGTGCTTCCAGGTGCGGATGTAAAGCTTGCCGTCCGCGATGGCCGGCGAGGCGTACACCGTGTCTTTCAGGTCGTTCACGGCGAGCACCTTGAACTCCTTGCCGGCTTGCACCACCAAGCCGATCCCCGCGCGGCCCACGATGTAGATCTTGCCGTCCGCCGCCACCATGTGTCCGCGGTAGATCTGCTTCGCGTTCAGGTTCTTCTGGTAGATCTGCTGGCCGGTCTTGGCGTCGATCGCGTAAAGAGGGCCGTCCTTCAGCAAGTAGACGATGTCGTCCACGAGCAAGGGCGAGACCACGTCCGGGGTGAAGTTCAACCGCCAGGCTTCGGCCGGGTTGTCCGGCGTGATCGCACCTTTGGCCCCGACCGGCTTGATGCCCACGGTCGGCCCGCCCTTGCAGGACGGCACCACGATCAGGTCCTTGGTCGCGAGCGGGGACGACACGAACCGCCATGCGCCGTTCTTGGTCGGATTCAACTCTTCGACGCGCCACACTTCTTCGCCGTTGTCGATTTTGTGGGCGGCGCAGGTGTCGTTGCCGTGGGTGATGAGCAGCGGCCCGCCTTCGCCTTCCCACATGAACGGCGAGGCGTAGGTGTCCGGGCTTTCCGTTCCCTTGCGGCCCACGCCCTTCGTTTCGACCTTCCAAATCTCCTTGCCCGTGGCGGCATCCAATGCCACCGCGATCTCGGCGTTGCGGTGCATGATCTGGAGGTACAACCGGCCCTTGTACAACACCGGCGTCCAATGGCAGCCGAACTGGATGCTGTACTTGCCGTACTTTTGCAGGTCCTGCTCCCACACCTTGCCGCCGTCGAAGTCGTAGCAGCCGAGCACGCCGTTGCTCATGTAGAACCACACGTGCTTGCCGTCCGTGGAGCAGGACGCGGAGGCGTCGTCGCCCTCCTCGCCACGGTATCCGGATTTCCCGGTGCCGATCTTGCGTTTCCACTTCTCCTTGCCGTCCGTGCCGATGCACAAGAGCACGACATCCGGGCCGTCGAGCGAGGTGAGGAAGATCTTGTCGCCCCAGATGCACGGCGTGCTGGCGCCGCGGCCGGGCATGTCGAACTTCCAGACGACGTTCTTCTCGGTGCTCCACTCCACAGGCAGGTTCTTCTCGGCGGAGTGGCCGTCGTTCTTGATGCCGCGCCACTGCGGCCAGTTGTCGGCGGCGGCGGGCGCGGCGAAGAGTGCGGTGAGCAGCGAGGCGGGCAGCAGGCGGCGAATCATGGCGGAGATCGCTCCAAGAAAGGCGGTTGGCGGGATGCTGTGAAGTTATCCGAAGCGCGAGCGCGGTTCAACGAGGATCGCGTCGGCTTGATTCCGTCCGTGCGGCCCGCCTACAATTCCGCAACCTCGCACGATTGAATCCTTCCGTTGCGGGCGCCCCTCCAAAGCTTCGACCGATGCATATGATGATCCGTGCGAGGGAGTGGTGGTTCCGATCCGCGGGAGACGGCCTCGATGTATGAACGCTTCACCGACCGGGCCCGGAAGGTCATGCAACTGGCCAATCAGGAGGCCCAGCGGTTCAACCACGAATACATCGGCACCGAGCACATCCTGCTCGGGCTGGTGAAGGAAGGTTCCGGGGTCGCCGCCAACGTCCTCAAGAACCTCGATATCGATCTTCGCAAGATCCGCCTCGAAGTGGAGAAGATCGTTCAGCACGGCCCCGGCGGCGAGCAGGTTGTCATGGGCCGGCTTCCTCACACGCCGCGGGCCAAGAAGGTCATCGAGTATTCGGTCGAAGAGGCCCGCAACCTCTCCCACAACTACGTCGGCACCGAACACCTGCTTCTCGGCCTGCTCCGGGAACAGGAAGGCGTGGCCGCCCAAGTTTTGATGAACTTGGGGCTCAAGCTTGAGGATGTCCGCGAAGAAGTCCTGAACCTGCTGGGGCACAACATGCCGAACGACAGCGAAACCGGCGGCGGCGGCGGCAACGAGGGACGCGGCGGCACCGGCGAACGCTCCGGCCGCAACAAGTCCAAGACCCCCGCGCTCGATTCCTTCGGTCGCGACCTCACCGAACTCGCCCGCCAGGGCAAGCTCGACCCGGTGATCGGCCGCGCCGGCGAAATCGAACGCGTGATCCAGATCCTGTCGCGACGCCAAAAGAACAATCCCGTGCTGCTCGGCGAAGCCGGCGTCGGCAAGACCGCCATCGTCGAAGGCCTCGCCCAGATGGTCATCGAGCAGAACGTGCCGGACCTGCTCCGCGACAAGCGCATCGTGGTGCTGGACCTCGCGATGATGGTCGCCGGCACCAAGTACCGCGGCCAGTTCGAGGAACGCATCAAGGCCGTGATGAACGAGGTTCGCCGCGCCAAGAACACGATGCTGTTCATCGATGAGCTTCACACGCTGGTCGGGGCCGGCGGCGCGGAAGGCGCAATAGACGCGAGTAACGTGCTGAAACCCGCACTTGCTCGCGGCGAAATCCAGTGCATCGGCGCCACTACGCTCGATGAATACCGCAAGTACATCGAGAAGGACGCGGCCCTCGCCCGTCGCTTCCAGGCGATCATCGTCAACCCGCCGAGCATGGCCGAGACCGTCGAGATTCTCAAGGGCCTGCGCGATCGCTACGAAGCGCACCACCGCGTGCAGATCACTGATGCCGCGCTCAAGGCCGCGGTCGAACTCTCGGAGCGCTACATCTCCGGACACTGCCTGCCGGACAAGGCCATCGACGTGATCGATGAAGCCGGTGCCCGCGTCCGGCTCAAGTCCATGACGCGCCCGCCGGATCTCAAGGATCTCGACGGCCAGATCGAGAAGCTGAATCAGGAGAAAGAAGCCGCGGTGATGGAGCAGGACTTCGAGAAGGCCGCACACCTCCGCGATCAAGCCGAGAAGCTTCGCAAGAAGAAGGAGGCCTCCACCAAGGAGTGGCGGGACAAGGCCAAGGAAACCGACGGCGTGGTGGACGAGGAAACGGTCGCCGAGGTCGTGTCGAAGATGACCGGCGTTCCGCTCAAGAAGGTGGGCGAGGACGAAACGCGCCGCCTGTTGAACATGGAAGCCGAACTGCACGGCACCGTCATCAGCCAGAACGAGGCGATCACGGCCATCGCCAAGGCCGTGCGCAAGAGCCGTTCCGGCATGAAGGATCCGAAGCGGCCCATCGGCAGCTTCATCTTCGCGGGCCCCACGGGCGTGGGCAAAACCCTGCTCGCCAAGCAACTCGCGAAGTTCATGTTCGGCGACGAAAACAACATCGTGCAACTCGACATGTCCGAGTACATGGAGAAGCACAACGTCAGCCGCTTGGTCGGCGCGCCTCCGGGCTACATCGGCTACGAAGAGGGCGGCCAACTCACGGAAAAGATCCGTCGCAAGCCGTACTCCGTGGTGCTCCTCGACGAAATCGAGAAGGCCCACCCGGACGTGTGGAACATGCTCCTCCAGATCATGGAGGAAGGCCGCCTCACGGACAACGTCGGCCGCACCGTCGATTTCAAGAACTCGATCCTGATCATGACCACGAACATCGGGGCCGGTGAGATCGTGGCGAAGGAAGGGTTCGGCCTCGAGCGCCACATCAAGCGCGACGCCGAGGCCACCTACGACGACATGAAAAAGAAGCTCAAGGGTGCGATGGAGAAGGAGTTCCGCCCCGAGTTCCTGAACCGCCTCGACGACATCATCGTGTTCCGTTCGCTCACGAAGAACGACCTCAAGGCGATCGTGAACATGGAACTCGCGAAGGTCGAGAAGCGGCTCACGGAGAAGAACCTCAAGCTGATCGTGACCGACGAGGCCAAGGATTTCCTGATCGAGAAGGGTTCGAGCTTGGAGTTCGGAGCCCGTCCGCTTCGCCGGGCCATCGAGCAGCACATGGAAGACATGCTGGCGGACGAACTGCTCCGCGGGACCTTCCACGGTCAGGACACGATCACCGTGAAGGTCGCCGAGGCCGACGGCGACAAGAAGTTGTCGTTCGAGACGAGCAAGTCCGAGGAGCCCCCGGCCCCCGCGCCGGAACTCGAAACCGTCGGCGCCGAAACGAAGTGATCGGCCGCGCCCTTGCGTGTTCGCCATGCGAACACGCAAGCCCGGTTCATTTCCAATGACACGACACCACGGAAGGTGCGTTCATGTCGGTCCCTGTCGAGACTCCCGCATTCGTCAACCGGATCGACGCCGAACCGGAAACCGCCCGTTCCGTCGTCGTCATCACCTCTCCGCAAGCCGACCGCTCTCCACGCGCTCTTGCATGGCCGCTCGCCCTGATCGTGCTCGCGGGCATCGGGGTGCGGTTCGCCGCTTGGTCCGGCGATCGCGACCTGTGGACCGACGAGTCCATGCTCGCGCTCAATCTCGTCTCGCGTTCGCCGGCGCAATTGCTCGAACCGCTCGATTGGAATCAAGGCGCGCCGATCGGCTTCCTGCTGGCCATGAAGGCGACCGTGTCCGCGCTCGGCATCTCGGAACGCACGCTGCGATTGGTGCCGCTGCTGGGTTCATTCGCGGGGCTCGCCGGATTCGCGTGGTTGGCCGCGAAGTGGCTGCCGCGGTCTGCCGCGATCTTCGCTGCGATCCTGTTCAGCCTCTCGCCCGTGCTCGTCTCGTATTCCGCGGAGTGCAAGCAGTACGCGACGGACGCGGCGATCGCGGTCGGCCTCCTCGCTGCATCCACCGGGTTGCTTCAGGGTGAAGGCGGGTTCCGCCGCTGGGCCGTTCTCGCCCTCGCCGGCGCGGCGGCCGTGTGGTGTTCGCATCCCGCGGCATTCGTGCTCGCCGGCATCGGCACACCGCTGTTTCTCGACGCGCTCTTGAAACGGGACCGCACGCGAACGCACGCCGCCGCCGCGATGATCACTGCTTGGTTGGCGAGCTTCAGTGCGTGCTACTTGCTGTTCCTGCGCAAGCTCGGCGGCAACGCCTACCTCATGGACTTCTGGACCGGCCACTTCCTCCTCGCGCCGACCTCCGCGAACGGCGTCGTGTGGCTGCTCGATCACTTCTTCGCACCCTTCGACCACCCGGCTGGAATGGGCGGTACCGAGATTCGCGCCGGGGGCATTGCCGCGGGTCTGTTCCTGATCGGTCTCGTCGGCTTCGTGAAGCAACGCAAGGAGCTCGCGGCCGCACTCGTGCTGCCGGGCCTGTTCGCACTCGCGGCGTCCGCCGTCCACATGTACCCGTTCACCGGCCGGTTGCTGCTGTTCCTTGTGCCGATGCTCGTGCTCGGTGCGGCCCGTGGCGCGGGAATGCTCATCGACGCGCTGAAGACCTCGCCTCCGCTCGCCGCACTCGTGCTGCCCGCCATCCTGCTCGCGGCTCCGGCGTTGCAAACGCTCCAGGAACTGCGCCGCCCGCCGCACACCGAGCAGGTGAAGCAGGTTCTCGACCGCATGCGGCCGCAGATGTTGCCCGCCGATCGCGTGTACGTCTATTACGGGGCCGCCCCGGCGGTCGAGTTTTACACGCGGGACAAACCGCTTCCCACGCCGCACATCGACATCGGCACCGAATCCCGCCGCGACCCGACCGCCTATCGCGACCAGCTGCGATCCTTCCGCAGCGAACCCCGCGTCTGGATCGTCTTCAGCCACCACTACGGCCACGAGGAGTTTCAACTCGCCGCCTACGCGGACACGCTCGGCCGCAAGTTGGAAGCGATCGCCGCCCCCGGGGCCACCGCCACGCTGTACGACTTCCGCTGAACCGGCCAACCGGCCACCGGCCAAGCATACACGCACTTGGCCACCAACTGTCCGATCACGCTGCCGACATTGCACTTGGCCCGCGCTTCGCCTCAACTCGAGGCCGGGAGGTGCGGTCGATGGCCGAAAACGAAGTGGTGACGCAGCGCTTCTCGCAGATCGAGCCGAAGCCGATCCGCTGGCTGTGGAAGCCGTGGCTCGCCCGCGGCAAACTCGCCATCTTGGACGGCGACCCCGGCGTTGGCAAATCGCTCCTCACCATCGATCTCGCCGCCCGGCTCAGCCGCGGCGACACCCTGCCGGACGGCACGAAGCTCGACCGCAAACACATCACCGCGTTCCTCGCCGCCGAAGACGACGCCGCGGACACGCTCCGTCCCCGCGCCGAAGCCGCCGGCGCGAACCTCGATCTGCTCGTCACCGTGGCCGGCCCGGACAACGGCCCCCTCCTCATCCCGGACGATCTCCATCAAATCAGCCGCCACGTCGGCTTCGAACAGGCGGATCTGCTCATTATCGATCCCATCGTCGCATTCCTGCCGCGTTCGGTGGCCGTGTCGTCCGACCAGTGCGTGCGCGAAGCCCTGACGCGCCTCGCCAGGTTCGCGCAGCGTTTCGACTGTGCCGTGCTCCTGATCCGCCATCTGCGGAAGGAGTCGTCGCGGAACGCACTCCATCGCGGCTCCGGCAGCATGGGCTTCATCGCGTCGTGCCGCACCGGCCTGCTCGCGGCGAAGGATCCGTCCGACCCCTCGCGCGGAATCTTGGCCGTGACGAAGTCCAACCTCGGTGACGACCCGCCCGCACTCGGCTACCGCATCATCACGAACGACTCCGGCCTCGCCACGGTGCAATGGACCGGCCCGGCCCCGCTGACCGCCAACGATCTCGGCATCACTCCCGCTTCGCTCTCGCAGTTGGAACGTGCCGCGACATGGCTGATGGAGCAATTGGAATCCGGCCCGCGTCCCGCGGCAGACCTCTACGCGGCCGCCGCCTCCCTCGGCATCCCCGAGCGCACCCTCCGCCGCGCGTGCCGCAGTTTGGGCATCACCCCGGAACGCGGCGTGACGGATGGAAGAAGTGGCTGGCAGTGGAGTTTGGAAGCGTGACCCCCCAAGTCAGACAGCACTCACTGTGATCAGCACCCGCGGCCTCCTCACCTCGCCCCCGGCCTTGCGGGGACAGGTCGGAGTCGAAACCGCGAATAGCGGTTTCGACTCCGGGTGAGGGGCTTCATTGCGTCATACCGGAATCGCCCCCTTACCCGACGTGCTGATGTTCATCGCATGCGCACATCGACCTCTCCCCCGCAAAGTCGGAGCGAGGTGTTGGACTCCGGCTTGCCTCCGTTGGTTTGGTCGCGACCTCACGCATCGACGGCGGCGTTAGCCGGACGCGCAAGCGACGGATAATCGTGCCTCCGTTGGTTTGGTCGCGACTTCACGCATCGACGGCGGCGTTAGCCGGACGCGCAAGCGACGGATAATCGTGCCTCCGTTGGTTTGGTCGCGACTTCACGCATCGACGGCGGCGTTAGCCGGACGCGCAAGCGACGGATAATTGTGACCGTCGCTTGCGCGTCCGGCTCACTTCCCGTGTCTTTCCTCTGATGGCTGAACCCGCGAAATCCGTGCGGCTCAGTACCGGTAGCCCATCGCGACCCAGTAGTGCCAGTCTTCAACCGCGATCCTCGTCTCTTCCGCCACGCTTCGCTTCGGCTTCAACTGGGCAAGCGGCACGGCCAACGTGTCGTCGTCCCGACGAATCGTCACGAAGACCTCTTTCTCGCACTCGTCCTCATCGGGCATGCCGATGACCTCAACCTCGTCCTTCACCTTCAATGGCGAGATCGCCCGTTTCGCGATGCAGGTCGCGGTGAAGGGAAACTGAAGCTGCCCGTCGAGGTAGTAGTACCAGCCCATGGCGCGTTCTTCGGGACCGTACGCGTCCACGACGATCTCCATCGTGATGCGGTCCTCACGTTCTTCGTCGCGTTTGGGTCGCATGGGCTTCGCCACGGTGCATACTCCGGCGAGTTTCAGGCTGGTATACTCTTACTGCCGGCCGAACGGGGAAAGTGGGGATTCGCGATGTCCGCCGTGCCCACGCAGAAACTGACCGTGGACGAGTATCTCGCCATCGAACGCGCGGCGGAGTTCAAGAGCGAGTTCTTCGACGGCGTGATGTACCCGCTGCAGGGGCCGGGCGGGCCGCTCGGCATGGCGGGTGCGAAGTTCGATCACAACCGCATCAAGGAAAACCTGTCGTTCGAGTTGACCAAGGCCTTGAAGGGCGGGCCGTGCCAGTCCTTGTCCAGCGACATGCGTGTGCGGGTGTCGGCGACCGGCCTCCACACCTATCCCGATCTCCTCGTCGTCTGCGGGGAGCCAGAGTTCGCGGACGACAAGCGAGACACGTTGCTGAACCCGATCATCATCATCGAAGTGCTCTCGCCATCCACCGAGAGATACAACCGAGGAGCCAAGTTCCGCCAGTATCAGAAGATCCCGTCGCTCAAGGAGATCGTCCTGGTGGCGCAGGATGAACCGCTCGCCGAGCGGTTCGTGCGCCAAGCGGATGAATCGTGGGCCCTGATCGCGACAACCGGTTTGGACGGAACCTTCGCATTTCATTCCATCCCGGTGACGCTTCCGATGGCCGCGATCTACGATGGCGTGACGTTTCCGGACGGAACCCTTCAGTAGCTCATGGCTTCAGCACGAAGAGAACTCCCATGCCGCTTCTGGATCACTTCCATTCGCCGCTGCTCGACGACCCGCCGTGGACGTCGCTCTACACCCTGTGGGCGTCCGCGGTGGTGCGATGGCTCAATCGCACGCTGCCGGCCGGCGAGTTTCGTGCGTTCGCGAATGTGCGCCTGGGTGCCAATGTCGAGGCTGATGTCGCGGAGTTCCGGCGGCTGCCCGAAAACGGCATGCATTCGGACCCGCTGGTGAACGGAGGCGGCCTCGCCACGCTTTCGGAGGCCCCGCCCGCGTTGGCCAGCTTCCCGCTCGCCGCTATCGACGACATTGAAGTGCAGATTGCCGAGAGCAAGCACCACATGACGATCGCCGGCGTGATCGAGTTCGTCAGCCCGGCGAACAAGAAGGAACTGGCCGAACGCCGCGCGTTCGTGGCGAAGTGCGCCTCGTACCTGCACCGCGGCATCGGCGTCGTGGTGGTGGATATCGTGACCAACCGCCACGCGAATCTGCACAACGAACTGATGCAAGCCCTCGGCGGCCCGCCTTCGACGATCCTGACGAACGCCCCGACTTACATCAGCGCCTACGGCCCCGTCCAGCGTGCGGGCCGCATGCAGTCGGACGTGTGGTGCTCCTCGGCGGCGGTGGGCTCGCCGATCCCGTCCGTTCCGCTGGCCCTCCGCCGCGGCCCGCTCGTGATGCTGGAACTGGAAGAGACCTACGAGGAAGCCATCGGCGACAGCGGATTGTAAGCTAAACCGCAAAGAATTTCCTGCCGCGATGAACAGAATGCCACCCGAAGTTGTCGCGTATCCGTGGTTAAGTGCTACTTAGTCATCAACTTGCCCAGCTTCAAGGGGACCCTATGCCCGCCCCACTAATCGCCGAAGTGTCTTTCTGGGGGAATCTGATGCTGCCCCTACTCGTAACGGTCATCGGATTCCTATTGCTCGAGTTTGTGGTGAAACCTCGCTACATGCGACCGCAACTCTGCGTCGATCTCGACAAGAAAGTGGATGGCTGTTACGTCCAATGCACGGCATCCGTTCCGGATGTTCGAGACGACAAGAAGGAGGCAAGGTTTTTCCGGCTGAGAGTCAAGAACACCACGCGCTTTGTGGCCAACGATGTGAGAGCGTACCTAAGTAAGGTGGAGAAATGGGCCGGGGAGGCGTATGTCCCTTCTCCGTACACGGACTCGTTGCGTTTGGCTTGGAGTTGGGAACGTGTACTCGAAGAGAATCGAACGAACCCAAAAACAAAAGGCATATCGCTCTTTCTGGGCCATTACGACTACGTCGACATCTGTTCAACCTACCGCGATTACAGCCGCGTTTTCCTCGGCTTGCTCTACTACCCGGAAGAATACAAGAGCCTCTTAGACCATCCAGGGCGGTATCGCCTGTCGATAACCGTTGTGGGAGACAATGCCGACCCAAGAGACTTACGCATCATCGTGATATGGACTGGAAAGTGGAACGAGGTGAAAGTTGTATCGGAGAGCTGGTTCCGTGTATACGGCCATCAAATCACGGCATGAACTCTCGAGGCAACGTGAAGTACAGGGACGAATCCATTCTCGGGAATCTTGTATGCCCGTTGCAGCGCTCGCTTCCCTCTTTACTCCGGGCGGGATCCGACGTTCTACCGCCATGCTCTACGACTTCCGCTGCAACCTAGCCTCGCAGACACACGCTTGGCTGCCAACGGTCTGATCGCGGTGCTTGCTGGCGCGCGTCCGGCTCACGGGCGTAAGATGGCGGGAGCGAATCCTTCCGCCGGTGCGACATGCTTCCCGCCGATGTCCTGCGTCAAGTCCGCCGCTTGCACCTCCGCGCCCGCCGTGCCGTCCAGACGCTGCTCGGCGGCGAGTACCACTCCGCGTTCAAGGGAGCCGGCCTTTCCTTCGAGGAAGTGCGCGAATACCAACCCGGCGACGATGTCCGCACCATCGACTGGAACGTGACCGCCCGCACCGGGCAGGCCTACATCAAGCGGTTCGTGGAGGAACGCGAACTCACGATGATCCTGGTCGTGGATGTCTCGGGCAGCCAATCGTTCGGCGCGGGCCGCGTCGCGAAGCGGGCCGTCGCCGCGGAACTCGCCGCTCTGCTCGCCCTGTGCGCCGTTAGCAACAACGACCGCGTCGGGCTCATCGCCTTCACGGACGAAGTGGAGCGGTTCGTGCCGCCGAACAAAGGGCCGCGGCACGTGCTGCGGCTCCTGCGGGACATCCTCGCGTTCGACCCGAAGAAGCGAGGCACGAATCTCGGCGCGGCGCTCGATTACCTCAACAAGGTGCAACGCC
This sequence comes from Gemmataceae bacterium, assembly GCA_046350135.1. GTDB lineage: Bacteria > Planctomycetota > Planctomycetia > Gemmatales > Gemmataceae > Urbifossiella. The sequence continues at coordinate 31,216 of JAXMBB010000025.1, read as the reverse complement.
GCCGGGCGATCGTGTTCCTGCTGAGCGACTTTCTCGCGGGCGGGTACGAGGCGGCGTTCCGCCGCGCCGCCCGCAAGCACGACCTGATCGCCGTCCGCACCACGGACCCGCGCGAAGTGTCGTGGCCGGACGCGGGCCTCGTTCGCGTGGAGGACGCGGAGACCGGCCGCCCGATGGTGATCGACACGTCGAACCGCGCGTTCCGGGAAGGGTTCGAGTCCCGCAGCCGGGAGCGGATGGCGGCGTTCACGAAGCTGGCCCGCGCCGCCCAGGCGGACCTGATCGACGCAGGCACGGATGGCAAGCACTTCGACTCGCTCCTCGGCTTCTTCCGCAAGCGCGAACGCCGCCACCGCGGAGGCCGCGGATGACCCACCAACCCGAAGGTGTGGCGGCGACCGTGTCCGTCCAGCCGGAGAAGATCGACCTCGGCGAGACGGCGACGCTCACGCTGGCGCTCGAGGGCGCGGTGCCGCTGCGAGTCGAGATGCCAGCCGAGGCGGAGAAACTGCTCTCGCCGAAGAGCGCGCTCATGTGGCAGATCAAGCCGCTCGGCCCGGCGCGGATCATCGCACTGGAGGGCGGCCGCGAGCGGTGGGAACAGAGCTTCCGCATGAGCCCGTTCTTCCACGGCGACCGCGTGCTGCTCGCGTTCAACTCCCTCCCGGTGAACGGCCAACCGCTGACGTTCGAGGCACAGGGAATTCGCGTTCGCAAGACGATCGACGTGGCGAACGCGGAGAAGGCCGTGCCGGTGACGGGCATCGAGACGCTGCCGGCGATTCCGCCCGCGCCGCCGGACGCGAGCGGTTGGCCGTTCGTGGCCGGGCTCGCGGTCGTGTTCGCCGCGGCGATCGCGTTCGTGCTGCTGCGCAGGAAGAAGGCCGCCGCACCAGCGATCCCGCCGAACGAATGGGCCGAGCGCGAACTGAATCGCTTGGAACGCGACCACGCGATGGAACGCGTCGATGACCGCCTTGCGACCGACCGCTTGGCGGCGATCCTGCGCGAGTTCGTGGAACGCCGTTTCTCGGTGGCCGCACCGCGGCTCACGACGGCGGAACTGCATGGGGCCGCGCTCGCGGCGGAGTGGCCGGCCGATCGCGCAAACCCGCTTCGTGACCTGTTGGAGGTGTGCGACCGCGCGAAGTTCGCGGGCGAATCGCCGAACAACGCCGGCGTGCTGGTGCTGATTGGTGCGGCCCGCGCGTGGATCGACTCGGGACGGCCGCGGGAAGGCGGCGTCAGCCGAGCTTGACGCGAGCCACCTTGCGGCCCAAGCGGATGACCAAGCCGTCCGTGACGGGCACGGTCGCCTTCGCATCGGCGGGCTTGGTGCGGTCCGGGCCGTAGTTGAAGGCGCCTTCCTCGATTTTGCGGCGGGCCTCGCCGTTGCTCGCCACGAACTTCGCCAGCACGATCAACTTGATGGCGGCGATCGCTCCATCGATCACGTCCGCGGCCGGCACCGTCACTTCCGGCATGTTCTCGGGATCGCCCTTTTCCTCGAACTGCTTCTTCCATTCGGCCAGCACTTCGTCCGCCGCCGCCTGCCCGTGGTAGAAACTGACGATCTCCGCGCCCAACGCTTTTTTCGCCTCGTTCGGCTTACCCGCGAGGATGGCGTCGATCTCGCCCGCACTCTTGTCCGAGAGCAGCGTGAACCACTCGCGCATGAGCGTGTCCGGGATGCGCATCGTCTTGCCGAACTGCTCCTTGGCGGTCTCGTTCAAGCCGATGTAGTTGCCGGCGGTCTTGCCCATCTTCTTCTCGCCGTCCGTGCCGCGGAGGATGGGCATGGTCATGCAGATCTGCGGCTCCTGGCCCGCGGTGCGCTGCAGATCGCGGCCGACCATCAGGTTGAAGAGTTGCTCCGTGCCGCCGAGTTCGACATCGGCGTGGATCTCGACCGAGTCGTGGCCTTGCATCAGCGGGTACAGGCACTCGTGCAGGTAGATCGGCGTGCCAGCCTTCACGCGCTTGTCGAAGTCGTCGCGTTCGAGCATGCGCTGCACGGTCATGTGGCCGAGCAGGCGCAGCATGTCCGCGAAGCCGAACTGATCGAACCACTTCCCGTTGGGCCGCACCTCGGCCTTGTCCACATCCACGACCTTGGCGATCTGTTCGAGGTACGTCTTGGCGTTCTTGTCGATTTGTTCGAGGGTGAGGCCCTTGCGGGAATCGTCGCGGCCGGAGGGGTCGCCGACGCGGGCCGTGGCGGTGCCGATGATGAGCACCGCGGTGTGGCCGAGTTCTTGGAACTGGCGGAGTTTCCGCAGCGGTACGGTATGCCCGAGATGCACGTCGAACCCGGTGGGGTCGATGCCGTATTTCACGCGCAGCGGCTTGCCGGTCTCGAAGCTGCGTTCGAGCTTCTTCTTGAGTTCGTCCCGCTTCTCGACGTGGGCCGCGCCGCGAAGCAGGATTTCGAGTTGTTCATCGACCGGAGGAAACATGAGTCCAACCACGGGGGCGTAAACTGCGAGCAGTGCAATTGTAGGACGAGACCGAATTTTGAGAGCCCGCGAGGCGAGAGCTAATGGTCCGGCCGTTCCGCCGAGTGTCGCGGGTTCACCCGACGTAGATGCCGCCGAGGAAGCTCGGGTCGAACGCGAAGAAGTCCAGCGAGGTCGTGCCGGCGGAGTTCAACACGCGGACTCGCGGCGCGCCGCCAGGGCCCGCCGCGTACACCACGCCCGCCTGGCCCGAAGGCGTCGTCGTGCTCGCCACTCGCACGCCGCCCGTGAAGTTCGAGTTGAACGCGAGCGCGCTGCCGATGATGTTGCCGGTCGTCGCCTCCACCGTCACCACGGCCGGAGTCGCGCCGGTCCCCGCTCCCACGATCACCGTCTCCGTGTTTCCGGACTTGCCCATCGCGATGTTCACGCCCGCCGTCATGTTCTGCGGGAAGGCGTAGAAGCTGGACCGTTCCACGCGGGTGGCGGCGTCGAACACCCGCACGTGGGACGAACCCGTCGGCCCCGCGGCCACCGCGATGAGATTTTCCGAACCTGCAACCCGCACCCCGCCGCGGAATCCGGGATCGAAGGCGTACAGGCTGAAGGTCTGCGTCACGCTGCCGCCGGCGAGATGGTACCCGGCGAACACCGGCCCGCCGCCGTTCCCCGCGCCCACGATCACATCGCCGCCCGCGACCGCCACGTTCACGCCGCCGGCGAAGCCGGGGAACGCGTAGAAGCTTGCGATCTCGGCCCCGGTCGCGCCGTCGAACACCTTGACATGCGATGCCGAAGTCGCGGCTCCGGTCACGATGTCTTCTACGCCGTCCCCATTCACATCGCCGGTGGCCACGGTCACACCGCCGGTGAAGCTCGGTGCATACGCGAAGAAGCTGAACCGCTGAGTGCCGTCCGCGTTGTACACCTTCACATGCGGGCCCGCGCCGGCTCCCGCACCCACGGCCAGAAGCGAGGTCGCTTCCACGACCACGGTCGTCGTCGCCGAGTTGTTCGACGAGTCCGAGTCGAAGGTGGTGGTGCCCGATGCGGCGGTCGCGGTCGTGGTCAGGCTTCCGAGGAAGCTCGCGTTCGGGGTCACCGTGATCGTGAACGTGACGGTCCCGTTCAGGATCAAGTCCATCGTGGTGTGGATGGCGCCGGTGCCGCTGGTCGCGGCCACGCTGGAACCGCTGCTCGCCACCGCGGTCCACGCGAACGTGGCACCCGTGGGGAACAGTTGATCGAATGCGACGCCCGTGGCCGCGTCCGGCCCCGCGTTCTTCACCACGACGGTGATCGTGGAGGTGCCGCTCGACGGGATGCGTTGCGGGGCGGCCGTCGCCGTCACCTGGATGTCGGTCTGCGGGGCGACCGATTCCACCTGCGAGAAGGACACCGCGGCGCGGTTCCCGAACGTGGCCGTGCCTTGGAAGCCGTCCGCGAGTTTGGTCGCGTTCAAGCTCGGGTTCGTGGCCCCGGCCAACGTGAGGGACAGCTTGTCGCCGGTCGTGCCGGTCGGGTTGCCGCCCGTCACCGTAATTGCAGCCGTGGCGTCGGGTGTCACGTTGAAGGTGTCCGCGGCCGTTCCCCCGGCGACGGACACGATTTCAACTCCGGAGTATGTGACGACCGCGCCGGAATCGCGGGTGTAGGTGCTGCCGACGGCGTAGGTGTGGGCGGTGGTCGCGCCGGCGTCCGTGAATGCGAGCGTGTCCACGCCGCCGTTGCCGTTGAACACCAGTCCGTTCGAGAGGGTGGCCCCAAGCGAGTAGTTCACCGTGATCTTGTCGTCCGCCGTGCCGTCGGTCGCCGTGACGGTCGAGCCCGAAAGCGGCGCCGCGACCGTGATGTCAAGTGCGTTCGATCCCGTCTGAGCGAGCGTGACGGTGCCGGCGGCGGCGGCCACGCCCGAAGTCGAGGGGAAGTTCAGGCTCAGCGGGTCCGCGCCGATCGAGCCGATGGTGTACGGCGATCCGTTCGCGAACTGAAGGCTCGACGTGGTGGCGAGCGCGGCGAACGTGCCCGTGATCGCATTGTTCCCGTTGAGCGAGGTCGCGGTGCCGCTGCGAACGCCCAGGCCCGCGGCCGAGATCCCGCCCGCGGTTTGGTTGATGTTCGCGCTCGTCGAACGGAGCCGCACGATGCCCGTCGGAGCGTTGATGGTCACGCCGAGCGTCATCGCTTGGGCACTGGCCAGAGTCAGGTTCGCAGTACCGAATCCGGCGAGGGCCGTCGTGGTGTTCAACGTCAGTGTGCTGTCGTCGGAGAAGATCGAGTAGTTGGCGGGCGGCGCGGAGCCGAACTGCGCGACCGCGGGAATCGCGGGATCGGCGAGCGCTCCGTCCTGCCGCAACACGAATGTCTTTGGCGCGTTGGTTCCACCCGCATCGCGGAAGGCGGGCGCGTTGGTCACCAGGTCGATGGCCGCGGAACTGAGCCCGCCCGAGCCGTCGCCCGCCTGCCACGTCTGCGTATCCGCCCGGAACGTGCGGCCTGCCGAGACGTGGTACGCCCCCACGCCGGTGGCCCCGGCCTGCATGTTGAGCCGCGAACCGTTTGCCGAGAACGTTCCGTTCCCGTTCAGCGTGATGTCCGCACCGGCCTTGATCGTCACCGGGATGGCGGATTCGCTGCCGAAGGTGTTGCCGAAGGTGATGTCGCCGATGGTGGACGCGACCTGCTGCGAGGTGACGCCGGTGCCCGGGGTGAAGTTCACCGCGTCGTTGAAGGCGACGTCGCCGGTGACCGTCACCGAGGCGCGAACGGCGGTGGCCTCGCCGGTCTGCCCGCCGTTGTCCGTCGTGAGAGCGTTGAGGGGCACTGTGCCGCCGACGATGCCGACGAAGCTCGTGAGCCCGCCGGTGTTGATCACCGCGTTGGCGTTCACACCCGTGGTGCCGTTCAGCGTCGAGTTGAACGTGATGTTGCCGTTCGAGGTCGATGCGAATGTGACGGACGCCGCGTTCAGCCGCACCGGGTCGTTGTACGTTGCGCCCCGGAGGTGATCACCGAGCTGGCGTCGCCACGGAGTTCGGCCCGAAGACGGTGTTCCCCGAGCCTTCGCTGGTGGTGAGGCTGGCCAGCGCGCCAGTCGTTCCCACGTCTCCGCCGAACGTGGTGGTGCCGGTGGAGGTCGTGACCGTCAGCGCGGTTTCACCCGCGACGCTGGAGTTGAGCGTGTCGTTGAAGCTGATGTTCGCGCCGACCGTGGAGCCGACTGCGATCGCGTTCCCGAACAGCAAGACGGGATCGTTGTAGGTCTGGGCTCCGATGGTGGTGATGTTCGCCTTGATGTGCGTGGAGCCGGCGTTGTCCGTGGTGAGCCCGCCGAGCGGCGTGGTGCCGACGACGGCGTTGAAGAGTGTGATGCCTGCGGTGTTCACCACCAAGGAATTCGCACCGCTGCTCGATCCGTTCAGCGTGTTGTTGAACGTGACGTTGCCGCCGCTGTTGGAGGTGAGGGCGATGCTGATGCCGGTGAGGATCGCAGGGTCGTTGTAAGTCTGGGCTCCCGCGGTGATGATGTTCGCGCCGAGACTCACAGAGCCGAGGGCGTCGGTCTTGATGCTGGCGAGCGGGACGGTGTTGCCCACGATGCCGGTGAAGGTGGTCGCTCCGCCCGCATTCACGATCAGGGCGTTGTTTCCGTTGGTCAGCCCGTTCACGGTTTGCGGGAAGTTCACGGAGCCGCTCGCACCCGCGTCGAGTGTCACCGTGGCGGCCCCGAGCACGACGGGGCCGCCATAGGATTGGCCGGTCGCCCCGCTGGTGGTCACGTCCGAGTCGAGCCGGATGAGGTTCGCCCCGGTCACGCTCACCGATCCCGCCTGAATGTGGCCGTTCGCGGTGGCGAACTGGACCGTCTCGATATTCGACACCGAGATGGAGCCGGAGACGGCGATGGACTGGCCCGCGCCGCCGTCCTCGAACTTCACGCTTTGGCCGGACTGCGTTCCGCCGTCCGCCAATTGAATCCCGGTGACCCCGGTGAAGGATGCGATTTTGCTGCTGGCCGCATCGTCGTACACGTCGATGCTCGTGCCGTTGGCGGCGACACCGACGATGGTCGCGGAGTCGTTCGCCGCATCGAGCGTGAGGGAGACGATGCCCGCGCCGTCCTGCGTGGCGATGACGGCGGGCACGCTGCGGTCTTCGAGCTGCTCGAAGCGGGGGCGGGCGCGGTGGGGCCGGCGTTGGGGCATGACCAAATCCTTCGGAGAATGCGTCAACGATTCGGGCACGCAACTCTACCCGCCAAGTGGCCGGGCCGGGATGAAAAGCACGCGGCGCGTCACGAATCGTCGTAAAGACAAGACGATGGCGAAGAGCGGGCCGATTGTGACGGTCACGACCGGGTTTGCCGGTTCGGGCGAATCGGGATGCGTTTTCGGAACTCGGTGAACTAGAATTGGTCTAAGAGTGTGATGATGCCCCGGAGAACCGGAATGGACGCAGCGACGATCCGCGCCACATGCCCGAAGTGCCAGGCGGCCTTGCGCATTCCAGCGGCGTGGGCCGGTCAGGTCGTGAAATGCAAGAAGTGCGGGTCGGGCGTGCGCACCGTCGCCCCCGCGGCTCCGGCGGCGGTCTCGTCCGAAGACACCCCGCCGAACGGCCATGTGCCGCCCGTTCCGCATCCCCCCAACGCATTCGCGGACATCGGGCCGTCGTACGCCCCGAAGCCCGCCCGCGACAATCCATTCGAGGGTGACGAGCCTCCGGCTCCGATGCCGGGCTACCCGTACGCTCCTCCGCAGGGTTACGGGGCCCCGCCGCCGGGCTACGGCTACGCTCCGCCGCCGGGATACGCGTACCCGCCGCCACACGGCTACGAGGCCGCCGGGTATCCGCAGTATCAACCGGCTGCGTACCCGCAACCGCTTCCGCCGCCTCCCGCCGGCCCGAGCGCGGCCGCCACGGCGATGTCCGGATTCACGCCCTCCGAGGCGACCGCCAGCCGCAGCCGCCGGGGCGGGTACCGCCGCCGCTCGGATCGCGGAAAGTACATCTGGATCGGCATCGCCTTGATTCTCACCGGCGGCTTGGTGGCCGGCGGCATCTACGGGGCGAAGTACCTCAAGAACCAGCAGATGGCGCCGGGCGAAGGCGCGAACAATGGCGGCGGCGGCGACCCGAAGAACGGCGGCGGCGATCCGAAAAATCCGAAAGGCTTGCTTGCGAACAGCGGCAACTTCCCCCGCCGCCTGCTCTTCATCCACATCAGCAACTACTTGTACCTGAACCCGCTGACCCACTCGCAGGTGGACGGCAAGATCCAAGGGCCGGACTTGACCAAGCCCGCGGCCCATCGCCTCGCCGCCGAATGGCGAATCCCCAGCGACCAAGTCTTCGTGCTGTCGGACACGGCATCCGGCAACGACCGCCGCCCGCCGATGCGGGACGTGCTCGCCGGCACCTACGACCGCTTCTTCGAGACCAGCCGGGCCCAAGACCGCATCATCGTGTACTTCGGCGGCCACGTGCTCACCAAAGACGGCAAGACGTATCTCGTGCCGATCGAAGGCGACCCGGACGAGCCCGAGAAGCTCGTTCCGCTGGACGACTTCTACGCCAAGATGAAGGCGTGCAAGGCGACGCAGAAGGTCGTGATTTGGGATGTGGCCCGGTACAACACGGACCGCGGCCGCAACCGCCCCGGAAGCGAACCGCTCGCACCCGAGACGGCGACCGCGCTCGGCACCCCCCCCGCGGGCGTGCAGGCCATCCTCACCTGCCAGGCCGGCGAGAACGCGCTCGAGTTTTACAACATCTTCCCCGAAGGTCCGCTCAAGCCGCCGGTGGTCGGAAGCAACTTCCTCGCGGCGGCGAAGTACGTCAGCGACAAGAACCGCAACAACGCCAAGCAGCAGAATCCGGACGATGCCTTGGCCGTGGAGGCTTGGGCGACCGCCGTGGGCCAGCGGGCCGCCGAAGTGGTCGCGTCCGAAGGCAAAGGCAAGCAGACGGTGAAACTCGTCGGCACGGCGCCGAAGTCGCTCGTCGCCTTCAACAAGGAGGAAGCGCCGGCGTCCAAGTTCGAGTTCCCGGCTTCGCCGCAGAGCGCCTCGCCCAAGGAGGTCAGCGAAATCTCCGCGGAGCTCGGCTTGCCGTCCATCAAGAAGGACGACGGCAGCTCGGGCATCGGAGACTTCCCGTTCCCCGCCGAATCGCTGGCCCCGTACAAGGGCGACGTCTCGGTCGCGGAGATCCGCGCCGACAAGACGAAGTACGCCTTCCGCAACGCCGTGCTGGACGCCTTCGACACGATCCGCCAAGTGTGGAACGGCGATGGCGACATGCAACTCCGGGACGAACTTCGCGAGAAGTCGTCCGACAACCTGAAAAAGCGCGTGCTCGACGAACAGAAGTTCCCCGCACTCGGCATCTCGAGGATCGAACGCGCGATTTTCCTCTTGGATGCCGTCGCACCGATGAAGGAATCCGAGCCGAAGCGGTGGCAGGCGCACTTCGACTACGCCCTGGCCCAGTGCAAGTCCCGCTACGCGTGGTTGCAGGAATACAACCTCGCGCTCGGGAACATCCGCACCGAGTTGCTTCCGCCGCTCGATGAGAAGAAAGGGCAGGACGGCTACCGCCTCGTCGCCGCCGAGAAGTTGAAGATCAAGAAAGAGGCGAAGTCCGCGGAGGAGGCGAAGGAGATCTACGCCAAGATGATCGAGGATTACAAGGGTTCGCCGTGGGCCATCCTCGCGAAGCGGGACAAGGCCGTGTCCCTCGGCTTGGCGTGGCAACCGTACAGTTTCGGCTCCGGAATGCCCGAGGCCGAAACCCCTGTGATGGAGCCGAAGGCTCCGATGGAGGTCACGTTCGCAAAGGCGCAGGCGGTTCTGCAAACCCACTGCGTGTCGTGCCACGGAACGCCGCAGATCCGGGCGAACATCGACTTCCGCACCCTCGAGTCCATCAAGCGGAAGCCGGGGCTGCTGATGCCCGGCAACCCGTCCGGAAGCGACATGTGGAACGCGATCATGTCGGATACGATGCCTCCGCCGGATGCGAAAACGAAGCTCACCGCCGCCGAGAAGCAGATCATCAAGGACTGGATCGCCGGCGGCGCGAAGTGACGCCTTTGGCCGGTTTGGTCTCGCACATCAGCCCCGACTCGGCCCGGGGCTGATCTCCTTTTCACATTCGCAACAGCAAGCCGTTTCCGAATATCAATTTGCGTCGAGGTTCAAGATCGGTAGTTTCGCAAATCTGTTCCGATTCCGTGATTCTGGGAAATTGGGTGAAGTGCGGGCTTCACATCTGCCGAGATAAATGGCGAAGACAGGGTTGTGTTTTCCGAACGCCCACCAAATACGCCGAAACCGCCGGTCAGGAGGATTGCAGCGGCCCGGCTCCCGGAGGCATCATGACGCGCTCGCACAAGGTTCTCGGTTTCCTGTTCGTCGCCATGCTCGGACTCTACGGTTGCGCCCGCGGCCCCGCCGGCGGCAACGAACGCGCCGCGCTCGAAGCGAAGGTTCAGCGGTTGGAGGAAGACTTCCGCGCGGCGGCCGCCGCCCGCGACACGTTCCGCACCCGCCTGCTCGCCGCCGAAGAGAAAGCGAATCAGACGCAGAAGTCGCTGGAGTCCGCTTCCGCATCCGCCACGCAGGCCCACCGCGAACGCGACGCGGCCCGCGCGGAACTGAAGTCCCGCACGCAAGAACGCGATGCACTCCAGACGCAGTACGACGGATTCCGCAAAAACATCAAGGAACTGCTGGGCACGGCCGAGGCGGCGTTGAACACACCGGCCGCTCCGCCCACCGTGGTGGTCGGCACTCCGGCGGCAGCCGTGAACGGGGCCACCCTCCGGAACTGCGCCGCGCGCTTGGGTGTGCGCGAGCGCGAACACGCAAGCGATTCCGAATTTCACCCCATCGATTTGCGGAAGTCTTCGAAGAGGTAACTTGAATCGTGCGGGCCGGCGGCGGCCTCGGGGTGGTACTGCACGCTGAACACCGGCCACTTCGTGTGCCGCATGCCTTCCAGCGTGCGGTCGTTCAGATTGATGTGCGTCGACTTCACGTCCTTCGGCAGCGTCGCCGGATCCACGGCGAAGCCGTGGTTCTGCGTCGTGATCTCGACCTGCCCCGTCGCTTCGTTCAACACCGGTTGGTTCGCGCCGCGGTGCCCGAACTTCAGCTTGAAGGTCTTCGCTCCGAAGGCGAGGCCGAGCAACTGGTGGCCGAGGCAGATGCCGAACATCGGCTTCTTGCCGAGCAATCCTTTCACAGTGTCGATCGCGTAGCCGACCGCGGCCGGATCGCCGGGGCCGTTCGAGAGGAAGATGCCGTCCGGGTTGTGGCTGAGCACCTCGTCCGCCGAGGCGGTGCCGGGCACGACCGTGACCTTGCACCCGACCTGCGTGAGGCAGCGGAGGATGTTCCACTTCATGCCGTAATCGATGGCGACGACGTGCTTCTCCGGCGGCCGTGCGGCGAGCACCTTCTCCTGAAACGCACCGAAGCCCTGCTTCCACTCGAAGGCGCGATCCGGCACCACCTTCTTCACCAGATCCTGACCTTCCATGCCGGGGAACTTCTTCGCTTTCGCCACCAGCGACGCGTCGTCGAGATCGATCGTGGAGAGCACGCCGTTCATGGCTCCCCGCACGCGCAGGCGGCGAACCAACGCCCGCGTGTCGATGCCTTCGATGCCGGTGACGTTGCTGGCCTTCAGATACGTGTCGAGATCGCGGTGGCTGCGGAAGTTGCTCGGCAGTTTCGTGAGTTCCCGCACGACGAACCCGGCGACCTGCACGCCGTGCGACTCCTGGTCTTCCGCCGTGGTGCCGTAGTTCCCGATGAGCGGGTACGTCATCGTCACGATTTGCCCGGTGTAACTCGGATCGGTGAGCACTTCCTGGTAGCCGGTCATGCTGGTGTTGAAGACGACTTCGCCGACGGTTTCGCCGGGCGCGCCGAACGCGCGACCGGTGTACACGGTGCCGTCTTCCAGAGCCAGCTTCGCGATCGTGTCGGGCATCAGCGGTGATCCTCGTGGTGTCTTGCGCGCAAACTAGATCAATGATACGGCCCACGATCCATCCGGCGAGTGCGATACAATCGGAACATGTCGAAGAAGAAGAAACTGGTGCGGGTTGAGCTGCGGAAGAACCGCGGCAAGCCGCCGCGCGAAAACGATCTCACCCGCAGCTACTCCGAGAACGCAGCCCAAACCGAGGACGGCCACCTCACGGAACGCGTCCGCGCCAAAGGCGATGCCTCGCGCTACCGCACCGTGGTGGAGAACGATGACGCACCGGCCGAAGGCGAACTGATCCGCGGGCGGGTGCTTCGCGTCCACGGGCTCGCCTCCATCGTGGAGGCGGACGACGGTATCACGTACCGCTGTGCCGTGCGGAGGCTTCTGAAGACGCTCGCCACCGACGAACGCAACGCGGTCGCCACGGGCGACATCGTTCACTTCCGCCCCGCCGGCACGACGTCCGATTTGCCCGAAGGCATGATCGAGAAAGTGGAACCGCGTCACGGCGTACTGACCCGCGAATCGCGCCGCCGCGAGCACGTCATCGTCGCGAACGTGGATCAGGTCGCCATTGTGATTTCGCTCGTTCAGCCGGACCTGAAGCCGCACCTGATCGACCGCTACCTCGCGGCCGCCGAGAAGGGCGGCCTCAAGCCGATCCTCTGCCTCAACAAGGCGGACCTCGCGGACCCGGTCGCGTTGCAACCGCTCATCGGCGCGTATTCGCAGCTGGGGATTCCGACCCTGCTGACGAGCGCGAAGCACGGCACCGGCATCGACCGCCTCCGCGAGTTGCTCACGAATCGCGCCACGGTCTTCTCCGGGCAATCGGGTGTGGGCAAATCCTCTTTGCTGAACGCGGTGCAACCCGAACTCGCACTCTCGGTGAAGTCCGTGTCCGAAGTGAACCAGAAGGGCCGCCACACGACGACGTACGCCCAACTCATCAAACTCGGCTTCGGCGGCTGGGTCGTGGACACCCCCGGTGTCCGCCAACTCGCACTCTGGGACACGCGGCCGGAGGAAGTCGAGGGCTACTTCCCCGAGTTCCGCCCGTTCGTGCCGCTCTGCACGTTTCCGGATTGCACCCACACGCACGAAACGGGCTGCGCGATCAAACAGGCTGTGGCCCGCCAGCGGATCAGCCCCCGCCGCTACCACAGCTACCTCGGCATGTTCAAGGGCGACGAAGCGTGACGGCCCCCGCTTCGTCGCAGGGATGCGTCACTCGCAACGTGCGAAGCTTATCGCGTTCCAAACACCAGGGACATGAACTCGGCGCGGGTCGCGGGGTTGGTCTTCAACAGGCCGCGGACGGCACTCGTCGTCGTCATTGAACCGGGCTTTCGCACGCCCCGGATCGTCATGCAACTGTGGCTCGCCTCCACGACCACGGCTACGCCACGTGGATTCACTTCGTTCATGATCACGTCCGCGATCTGCTCCGTCATCTGCTCCTGCACCTGCGGGCGACGGGCCACCGCGTCCACCACGCGGGCGAGCTTCGAGAGGCCCACCACGCGGCCGTCCGGCAGGTAGCCGATATGGGCCTTCCCCGTGAACGGCAGCAAGTGGTGCTCGCAGCAACTTGCGAACTCGATGTCCTTCACCAGCACGAGTTCGTCCGCCTTCTGCGTGAACGCTTTACGCAAGTGGACGGCGGGATCGGTGTGAAGCCCGGCAAAGATCTCGGCGTACATGCGGGCCACGCGGTCCGGTGTCTCGCGGAGCCCCTCGCGGTCCGGGTCTTCGCCGACCGCGAGGAGGATTTCGCGCACGGCGCGGCGAATCCGGTCGTGGTCCACCGGAGCCCCCATCGTCTGAGCGATCTTGGCCAGTTCGGCGAGCGAGACTGTTTCAACTTTGTCCATCGCTGTCATTCTATCGCGGAGGAGCGGAATCGGGGCTGACACGCGGCCGCGATTCGGTTTACCCTCGCGGCATGATCGCGACGGAGCGGCGCATCGCCGAGCAGCTCTTCCACGACCGGCAGGCGGCGACCCGCGCCGCGGCGCGGCCTGAACTTCGCTTCGAAGATACGGCTTATCTCGACCACGAAACCTGGGTGCGACCCGCCCTCGAGCGGCTTGGCGGGCTGCGCGGCAAGGCCGTGCTCGATTACGGCTGCGGTCATGGGATGGCTGCGGTCGTGCTCGCGCGGGCCGGCGCGAACGTCACCGCCTTCGACCTTTCACCCGGTTATGTGAACGAGGCTCGCGAACGGGCCCGGGCCAACGGCGTGAAAGTGAATGCTTTGGCCGCCGACGGCGAAGATCTGCCGTTCGCGGATGCGTCGTTCGATGCCGTGTGGGGGAACGCCATTCTGCATCACTTGGATTTGGGGAAGGCGGGCCGCGAGTTGTTCCGCGTATTGAAGCCCGGCGGAGTCGCGGTGTTCTGCGAACCCTGGGGCGGCAATCCCGCGCTGGCTTTCGCCCGGCGGCATCTCCCGTATCCCGGCAAGGACCGCACCGTCGATGAACGCCCGCTCACCCGTCGCGACTTGGCTCCGCTGCGCGGCGTCTTCCCGGTCGTGCGGGTCGAAGGATTCCAGTTCTTCGGCATGATCGGGCGGGCATGGAGAACAGGTCGGACGAGTCGACGAAGCACGCCGTTCGACATCCTGGATCGGGTCTCCCTGCGGCTGTGCACGCCCCTCTGGAATTGGTGCCGGTATGTGGTGATCGAACTGCGGAAGTGTTAAACTTCGGCTGTGAATTCCCCGCCGCCGACACCGCTGCCACGCTCCGCGCAGTTCGCGCTGGCGGGCTGCGTGCTGCTCTTGCTCGGCTTGCTCCTGTACCGCGGATACGGCACGGGCCTCGGCCTGCGCCCCACCGAATCCGCATCGCTCCGCTTCGACCTGAACCGCGCCGAACGCACCGACCTCGAACAGATTCCCGGCGTCGGCCCGAAATTGGCCCAAGCCATCGTGGATCACCGGGCGGAGAAGGGGCAGTTCCGCACTCTGGACCAACTGCGGGACGTGAAAGGAATCGGCCCCGCGACCTTCGACAAGGTGCGGGCCTATCTTCGGGTCGATCCGTTGCCGCCGAACGACCCGATTCTCGACCCCGTCCCGGTGCTGGAGCGAAAGAAGCCGCCGGCCGCGACACCGGGCCGAAAGCTGCAACCGGGCGATGCGCCGATCAACGTGAACACCGCCACGCTCGAACAGCTTCAACTGCTGCCCGATGTCGGCCCCGTCACCGCGCAGGCCATCATGGATGCCCGGCCGATCCGCTCCGTGAACGACCTGGACCGCGTGAAGGGCATCGGCCTGAAGCGGCTGGAGAAATTGCGGCCGTTCGTCCGAGTCGAATGAGCCGGCGCGCTTGACTCGTTGTCGGACGGCGGCGAGCATGATTCGTAGGAGGATGTGTCATGATCGTAGCATTGAACAGGGAATCGCCCGAACTCAAGGAGTTCGTGGTTGACCCGACGCCGCCGGAAGAACGGGTCCAAAATCTGAAGGACATGGCTGAGTGCAGTCGCAACCTGAAGTGGTTCGGCGAGCACGCCAAGGAGATACGCGATCAGCACTCAGGAAAGTACATCGTGATCTTGGGCCAGGAGTTGTTCGTGGGTGACGATGCCCGCGAGGTCTATGCCCGAGCAGAAGCCGCGCATCCTGATCTGAACGGTGCGTGGTTCGCCATGAGGCTCTCCAGACACCGCGGACCGAAGGTGTACTGATGCGTATCAACGGAGAATGGAAGTGGGACGAAAACGGCGTTATGACGCCGGTTCTCATCTGCGAATTGCTCAGCGGCGACGGTGAATGGATGAAGTCGCAATTCCTCATCGATTCCGGTGCGGAGCGGACGGTCATCTCACCGGACATCCTTCGCACGCTCGACGCACCCGTCCAGATGGCATTGGACTCCTTGGTCGGGGTCGGTGCCGCTGTGCAGGTGCTCACAGTGTCCACCTATTTGCGGCTGAAGCTGGACGATGGCGCGACCATCACTGTAAACGGTCCGTTTTTCGGATTGCCTCAGGAACGCGAAGGCGAACTCTCCATCCTCGGCCGCGACGTGCTCGGAAACTTCGCCGTGATTCTGGACTGCCCCGGCGACGCGATCGCCCTCTTGCACGGCCGGCATCGCTACACGATTCACGAAGTCGCATGAGATTGGCTATTCGTTTGCCTCCCGCGGCAAATCCGTTACCATGAGTTCAACTTCTCCCGCCCGTTCACTCTTCCCGCCTTCGCCGGATTCACCCCATGGCATCCACCGCGCCCGAAAACGATGTCGCGATGATCGAGAAACTCCGCGCCGCCCACCAGAGCCTGCGGAAGGAAATCGGCAAGGTGATCATCGGGCAGGATCAAGTGCTCGATCAGCTTCTCATGGCGATCTTCTGCCGCAGCCACGCCCTGCTCATGGGTGTGCCCGGCCTCGCCAAGACACTCATGGTCAGCACGCTGAGCCAGGCCTTGGACCTTAGCTTCAAGCGCATCCAGTTCACGCCGGACCTCATGCCGTCCGACATCACCGGCTCCGAGGTGATCCAGGACGACCCGGTGACCCGCGAGCGCATGTTCAAGTTCATGCCCGGCCCGATCTTCGCGAACATCGTGCTGGCGGATGAAATCAACCGCACGCCGCCGAAGACGCAAGCCGCATTGCTCGAAGCCATGCAGGAGCGCAAAGCCTCGATCGGCGGCGTGGACCACGCGATGCGGAACCCGTTCTTCGTGCTCGCCACGCAGAACCCCATCGAACAGGAAGGCACCTACCCGCTGCCCGAAGCCCAATTGGACCGCTTCCTCTTCCTCATCAAGGTGGATTACCCCACCGATGACGAGGAAGAACAGATCATGCGCATCGGCACCAGCGAGACCAAGACCACGATCACGCCCGTGCTGAACGGAGACGACATCATCACGTTGCAGCAGGTGGTCCGCCGCGTGCCGGTGAGCGACAAGGTGTTCCAGTTCGCGAAGCGCATCACACGACTCTCACGCCCCGGCACCCCGGAGGCGGCGGACTTCGTGAGCAAGTGGCTGACGTGGGGCGCCGGCCCGCGTGCCAGCATGAACCTGATCCTCGCGGCCAAGGCCCACGCCCTGCTCCGCGGCTCCAACCACGTGGCCGGCGACGACGTGGTGGCTGTCGCGATGCCGATCCTGCGGCACCGGTTGATCCTGAACTTCGCCGCCCAGAGTGAAGGCATCACGGATATCCGATGCATCACTTGGGGAAGTGAATGACCTCGCCAACTGATCAAGAGCGCGGCCCGCTCCGCCGCCGCGGCATGAGTCTTATCGATTAGCCGCGACGCGGGAGTCCTCGGGCGCGCTCCGCTCCAAGGACTCCGCGTCGCGGCTAATCGTCAACGTTCGGTGTTTTATGCCCTCGTATTTGAAACCCGATGTGCTGGCCCGGGCCGAGTCCCTCGGCCTGAAGGCGCGTCAACTCGTGGAAGGGCTTCGCGTCGGGGATCACAAGTCCCCGTACAAGGGCTTCTCCGTCGAGTTCGTGCAGCACCGCGAGTATGTGCCCGGGGACGACATTCGCCACATCGACTGGAAGAGCTACGGCCGCAGCGAACGATACACCATCAAGCAGTACGAGCAGGAAACGAATTACATCGCCCATGTCATCGTGGACTGTTCCAACTCCATGCGATATGGCGCGGGCGACACCAACAAGCTCGAATACGCCAAGCTGATCGCTGCCTCGCTGAGCTACCTGATCGTGCGGCAGCGGGACAGCGTCGCCCTGCGGATCTTCAACGACCGGTGGGACGCGGAACTGCCGCCCTCAACCAACTCGGGCACATCAACACCATCACGCACACGCTGGAAAGCACGCAACCGAAGGAGAAGACGAAGATCGGCCCGTTGCTGGATGAAGTGGCGGACCGCATCGGCCGCCGCGGGCTCGTCTTCCTCATCTCGGATTGCTTCGACAACGTGGAAACGACGCTGGCCGGCTTGCGCCACCTCCGCTTCAGGGGCCACGAAGTCGTGCTCTTCCATGTGCTGCACCAAGACGAAGTCGAGTTCCCGCTGGACGGCAACATCCGCTTCATCGGGCTGGAAGGCTTCGAAGAACTGATGACGCGGCCGCACCTGCTTCGCCCCGCGTATTTGCGGGTGGTCGAGAAGTACCTCGCCGCGATGCAGAAGGGTTGCGATGGCAGCGGCGTCGATTACGTCCGCATGATGACGAACCGCCCCCTGGTGGCCGCACTGGGCGAGTACCTCGTGCGGCGACTGCAAACGGGGAAGCGATGAACGCGACTCCCGAGCGGGGGGCGTCAGCCCCCCGTGTCTGGCCCCGAATCGCGTGGGTGGTGTTCGTGCTCGTGGGGGCGGCACTGGGCGGCTACGCGTTGTTCCGCGGTTCGGGTTCGGATCACAGCCGGTTGCAGGGAGAGTGGAACTACTCCGCGGCCGGGCGGAACAACTTGGGCATCATCCGTGTCGAAGGGGATGTGTGGAGCTACCGCTCCGGCGGGCCAATCGGCCGCTCCTACCGCCTGACGCTGCGGCCCGACGCGAGCCCGAAGGAAATCGACTTGGCCCAGTTGGGCGACGACGGCCGGCCCGTCACGTTTACACACGGGGCGGGCCGCGGCGACGAGGTGAAGTTGCTGGGCATCTACGAGATCAGTGGCAGCAGCGTGCGGTTGGCGGCAGCCCGGAGAAGCGGCCGACGAGCTTTGAGGATGATGAAGCCCAGGAGTTGGTACTCACACGATGAATCGTCACAGTTTAGCCGCGACGCGGAGTCTGCGGGCGGAGCGCGCTCCGCTCCGCAGACTCGCGTCGCAGCCAATCAGCCATGACCTCATGAACTTTCTCGCTCCGACAATGCTGGCCGGTGCCGCCGCGGTGGGCGTTCCCATCGCGCTGCACTTCTTCTACAAGGCCCGCTACCGCAAGCTGCCGTGGGCCGCGATGGACTTCCTCAAGGAAGCCATCGAGCAGACCAGCCGGCGGCTCAAATTCCAGGAGTGGATCCTCCTCGCGCTCCGCTGCCTCGCGTTGCTGCTGCTCGCGTTCGCCCTCGCCCGGCCGGGCACGCAGTTCGCCGGCTCCTCCGGCCGCGGCGAATCCATCGACGCCGTCATCGTCATTGACACGTCCTACTCGATGGGGGCGAACGACGGCGAGAAGACGCGCCTCGAACGCGCCAAGGACGCCGCGATCGCCGTGATCGATTCGCTGCCCGCGAACTCCACCGTGCAGATCATCGGCTGCTCGGACCGCGCCGAACTCCTCGGCCCGAAGACACGCTCGAACCTCGACCAGGCCCGTCAACTGATCCCCGGCATCCAGACGAACGGCCTCGCCTCCGATCTGCTGCCGGGGCTCACGGCCGCACTCGAAGCCGCGAACTCGGGCACTTCACCGAACAAGGAAATCTACGTTCTCTCGGACATGCACAAGCTCGCGTTCGAGCGGCAGCAGGGCGGCCTCCGCGACAAGTGCGACGAGATCCGCAAGCAGGCCAGCCTCGTGTTCATCCGCTGCGGGAACGAAGCCCGCAAGACCGCGAACATCGCCGTGACCGACGTGAACGCGGTGGGCACCATCCCGCATACCCGCACCCGCGTGCCGTTCGTCATCACACTGAAAAACACCGGCGCGGAAGCCGTGAAAGGCGTGAAGGTCGGCCTCGAACTCGAAGGCAAAGCGATCGAGAAGGACGAATCGACGCTGGAGGAAATCGGGCCGAACGAGGTGGTCACAGTCACGCTCACGGGCAGTCTCGATGAAGGCGGCCCGAAGGTGCTCACCGTGCGGCTCACCGGCGACGCCCTCCCCGGCGACAACCGCTTCGACAAGGTGATCCTCATCCGCGACGTGATCCGCGTGCTGCTCGTGGACGGTTCGCCGAACCCCGTGATGCCGGCCGAATCCGCGTCGCACTTCGTCCGCAACGCACTCACGCCGGTCACGCCCGAACGCACCGAGGAGTATTACATTCGGCCGCAGATCGTGAGCGTGAACGAACTGAGCGCGGCATCGCTCCAGAACATCGATGTCGTGTATCTGTTGAACGCGCCGGTGGGCACGATCAACGATCCGCGGTCCGGTTTGCCCGAAGACTTCCTCACGCGGTTGAAGGAGTTCGTGACCAACGGAGGCGGGTTGGTCGTGGGCGTTGGCGACAACGTGATCGGGGCCGATTACAACCGCATCCTCGGCGCCGCGGGCGCGAAGCTGCTGCCATTCGACCTCACCGATGTCCAGAACGCCACCGAAACCAGTCCGTTCAAGCCCGCGCCCGAATCCATCGATTCCCCGTCGTTCCTTGCGCTGTTCAAGGAGCCGCCGTACAGCAACGCCCTCGAAGGCGTCACCGTTACGAAGATGTTCGGGGTGAAGGAGGAAGGCATCGGAGGACGCGTGCTCATTCGCACCGCGGACTCCAAGCCGTTCATCACCTCGCGCGTGTTCGGCGAAGGCGAAGTGATCATGGTGAACACGTCGATGGATGAACGGTGGACGAATTTCCCCGGCCGCGGCTCGGATGCCTTCGTGCCATTCACATCGTTCACGCTGGCGCACCTCACGGGCCGAAAGGCACCGGGCGGCACCAAGACCGCCGGCGACCCGCTCGTGTGGTACCCGCAGGACGCGGAGGGCGGGTTCGAACTGGTGAAGCCGCCGAAGCCGGGCGAGAAGGACGTCCGCCGCGTGCGGCTGGACAAGCCCGAGGCCAAGCCCGGCGAGAAGCTCGCGATCACCGCGACCGACACCGCCGATCCCGGCATCTATCGCATCGTGCCCGAAGGCAAGCCCGATTCCAGCGGCCCGACGTTTGCGGTGAACCCGGACCTCCGCGAGTCGGCGAACCTCGAGATCGCCTTGAACAAGGACTTGGTGAAGTTGCTGGACTTCGAGCCGACGGTGATCCAAGCCGGCAGCGGCACCGAGGCCGCGGTGAACCAGACCCGCGTCCGTCGCGAATGGACCGAGTGGGTGCTGCTGATCCTGCTCATGGCTCTGGTAGCCGAATCGGTGTGGGCTTGGGTCTGCGGCCGGGCATGGTAGTGGAGAAGAATGTTCACCACAGAGGCACAGAGAGCACAGAGGAAAACAAGAAGAGAGAACAGTGATGGAAAATGAAAGTGATCCTCTGACGGGTGCCGTGATTGGAGCGGCCATTGAGGTTCATCGATTGATGGGGCCGGGACTGCTGGAATCCGTTTATCAACTATGTCTGTGTCATGAATTGGAGTTGAGAGGCATCCCGTTTCGTTCGATGGTGAAATTGCCGGTCCATTACAAGGGACTGGCCCTCGGCGACGACTTGATCGTGGACATCATTGTGGAGGACCTCCTAATTCTCGAATTGAAATCGGTGGAACGCATCCTCGGTGTTCACGAGGCCCAACTGCTGACTTACCTGCGGCTGAGCGGCATCAGGCTGGGACTTTTGATGAACTGCAACGTGAAGTATCTGAAAGACGGCATCCACCGTCGAATTCTCTGATTGTTCTCTGGTTTTCTCTCTGTGTTCTCTGTGCCTCTGTGGTGAAAAATGGCTTCGCTCGCGTTCATACCCGATCTCGCGTTTCGCGGCTGGCCCCTGTGGGTAGGCGTCGTGCTCGGCTTGATCGCCGCGGTCGCGGTCGGCGTGCTGTACGTTCGAGAGAGCCCGCGGCTCGGGTTCGCCCCGCGTTCATTGATGGCGTTGCTGCGCGTCGCCATCGTCGCCGTCGTCGCATTCCTGCTGCTGCGCCCCGTTCTGGTGAATGAGAAGAAAGGCGAACGCCAGCGGCCCGTCGCCGTGCTCGTGGACGTGTCCGAATCCATGAAGAACCGCGATCCGCGCCCCGGTAACACCGATCAATGGCGGGTCGCCATCGCGTACGGGTTCGTCCCTCCGGACAAGGGCATACCGGAGAGCCCGGTCCTGTCCGCGGTCGGCGAAGGCAAGATGCCGGACAAGCCCGCCCGCTTCGAGATCGCCCGCGAGGCCCTGCTCAACTCGAAGCTCGCCCTGCTGGACAAACTGCGCGACATCGGCCCGGTCGAGCCGTCCACCTTCGGCCTGAATCGCAACGGTCGCGAGTCCTTCGATACGCGCTGGATCAAGGAACTGGCCGCGACCGAACCACGCACCGCGCTCGCCGATGCGATTTCCGAACTGATCGACCGCGACGAGAAGGACCTGCCCGCGGCCATCGTGGCGATCACGGACGGCCGTGAGAACTACTCCTCGCGCCGCCGCAGCCTCGATGATCTGGCCCGCGAGTGCGCCCGTCTGAAAGTGCCGCTGCACATCTACGGCGTCGGCTCCTCCGCGTACGGCCACGTGCAACTCCGCGAAGCCTTGGTGCCGGACACGCTCTTCGTGGACGACATGGTCTCCGTGCCCGTCCGCTACCGCGTGAAGGGCGTGGCCGACGGCAAAGCCGAGATCGTGCTGAAGTACGGCGACCGCGAGGTGGCCCGCAAACTGATCGACCCCGTGCGCGAAGGCGACGACCTCCGCGAAGTGCTGAGCTTCTCGCCGACCAAGGAAGACGCACTCGCCAAGAAGCCGGAATTGACCGTGACCGTCCGCGTGACCACCGGCTTCGGCGCGACCGCCGAGATTCTCACGGACGAAACCGTGAAGAACGTGAAGGTCGTGGACCGCAAGCTGAAGGTGCTGGTGGTCGATTCGCTGCCGCGGTTCGATTTCAAGTTCCTCCAGCGGGCGCTACTCCGGGATCGCCGCGTGGAAGCAAGCTTCTTCCTGACCGAAGGCGATCGCCAGTCGATGCGGGCGGGGCGGCCGTGGGTCGCCGGGTTCGCGCTGGGCCGCGACGAATTCCGCAAGGAACTTTTCGAGTACGACCTGCTCATCTTCGGGGACATCCCCGGCACGTTCTGGACGCCGGAGCAGCAGGACGTGATCAAGCAGTTCGTGGCGGAAGGCGGCGGCCTGATCCACATCGCCGGGAAGTGGCATGCGCCGGCGGCGTGGGTGAAGTCGCCGATTGGGGACGTGCTGCCGGTCGAGTTCGACGCGGTGCGGTTCCCGATCGAGTCGCCGGCCCGGCCGATCGGGTTCAAGCCGCAGGTCGCGCCCGCCGCGGCCCGTTCCGCCGTGCTCTCGCTCGAAGACGACCCGCTGGACAACGCCCGCCGTTGGCGGCAACTCTCCGAGATGTACTGGCACTACCCGGTGAAGAAGCTGAAGCCCGCCGCCGAGGCGTTCCTCATTCACCCGACGGAAAAGACCACCGACGGCAAGCCGATGCCGCTCCTCGCCGGGCACTACTACGGCAAGGGCTACGTCGTGTTCATGGGCTTCGACGAAACGTGGCGGTGGCGCTTCAACGAGGCGGACAAGTACTTCGGCCGGTACTGGAGCCAACTGGTGTACGTGGCCGGCGTGCCCCGCACCGTCGGCACGAAACTGACGCAGCTTTCGATGAACGCCACGGACCCGATCCAAGGCAAGACCGGCGAGGTGTACGCCCGCCTGTTCACGAAGGACTTCCAGCCGGTGACGGCGGACGAGGTGGAAGCGCGGCTCGTGAAGGTGGACGCCGACCCGAACGAGAAGGACTCCAACGTGCCCGTGAAGCTGACGGCGCTCCGCGGACCGGACAACAAGCCGACTGGCGAGTACGTCGCGACGATGCCGTTCAACCGCACCGGCCGCTTCGCGTTGAAAGTCGATCCGAACAACGGCAACCCGGCGGCGCTGGACTACCGCGTGAGCCTGCCGCCGGAACATGAGTTGGCTCCGGGTGCGATGGCCGAAGGCGAGATGCGGAAGCTCGCGGAAGCGACCGGTGGCGGCTTCTACCGCGAAGAAGACCTGCACAAGCTGCCCGCGCAGGTGAAGAGCCAGATGGCGCCGTTCTCGATCCGCACCGAATTCATCCTCTGGAACAAGTGGGCGATGATCCTCCTGATCGTGCTGCTGACGATGGAATGGGTGGTCCGGAAGTTCAACGGGCTGAGCTAAACCGCTTGCGGTTTCGCGATTGGATACGCAGATGAACTCACTGATTCATCAACTGAACGCGTGGCGGCTGCGGGAGCGGCTGGTGCGGATCGCGTGGGGCGGATCGCGATGGTTCGCCATCGTCGCGCTCGTGCTTGGCGTCGCGTGTCTCGTGGATTGGATCTGGGATCGCCGCGCCGAGGTGCCGCTGGCGTTCCGCACGCTGATGACATTGGGCCAGGTCGCGCTCGCCGCCGGGCTCGGGTACTTCTTCCTGTGGCGGCCGTGGGCCGGCACCCCGCCCATCGACGATCTCGCGTTCAAGGCCGAGAAAGCGATCCCGGAATTCGATCATCGCTTGGTCACGGCCCTGCAGCTGAACCGGCCGAACGCGAAGACCTCGGGCATGTCCAAGGCCCTGATCGCGGAAGTGACGCGCGAGGCCGGCGAGATGGCGTCGAAGCACCAACTCACGAAACTGATCGATTACACGCCCACGCTGTGGGCCGCAGGACTCGCGTTGCCGGTGCTCATGTTGTGGGGCGGGTTCGTCGCCGCCAATTCCAGCTTGGCCGTCACGTTGGTGAAGCGGCAGTTGCTGCTCGGCGGCGAGATTCCGCGCTCGGTTCAACTGGAGAACATCACCCCGGAGGTTTGGCCGAGCGGAGCCGAAGTCGAGATCCGCTTCCGCGTCACCGGCGAATGGACGGAGACGATGACGGGCCGCACGTCCGTGGTGCCCGAGGGCCAACCCGCGGACGATTACCCGCTCGCGTTCGAGAAGCAAAACCCGGACAACACCGCGACGTTCCTCTCGAAACTGCCTCCCTCGTCCACCGCGTTCACGTTCACGGCCCGGCTGGCGGACGGCCGTACGCGCGGCGAACCGGGACGTGTCACGTTCGAACCTCCGCCGCAGGTCAAGGATGTGGACGCGTGGCAGATTCTGCCCGAATATCTCGGCGGCCGCGCGGTGGAGTTGAACGGCAAGAAGGGTCTCGTGCGTTACGAGCGCATTCAGCCGCGCGGCGAAGTCGTGAACGCACTGCCGCTCTCGGACATCCGCGTGGAGGCGAAGTTCAACAAGCCGGTGAAGCACGCGTTCCTGATTCCGATCGACCGCGGCGACGGTAACAAGGAAACCGACCGCACCCGCATCCCGGCGGACGAACTCGCCGCGGACGGCCTCTCCGCCGAGTGGAACTTCCCCACCACGGCGAAGTCCATCGGCTACCGCATCGAGTTGGAAGACCAGCGCGGGTTCAAGAGCCCGTCGCCCGCGCGGCGCGGCATCCGCATGCTTCCGGACGAACCGCCCGCCGTACAGTTCATGAAGGAATCGAACCGCAACCCGGACCCGAACGAGTTCGACGGCAAGGGCGATCCGCGCATCTACGAATGGGACTTCCCGGTGGCGTTCCGCCCCGGCGTTCCCGGCGAAGGGGACACCGGCCCGATCCAAATCATCTACTCCGCCCGTAGCGAACTCGGCGTCGGCCGCGTGAACATCGCTTATCGTGTGATCCCGAAGGGCGAACAGGCCGAGAACGTCCACCCGCGCGACGATCTCGCCGGCAAACACTACAACCGCCTCCCGCTTTCGAAGACCGCCGCGGATGTGAGCAAGGTCGGCAAGTGGGTGCCGGATCTCGGGCTGTTCGAAAAATCGTTCGCGGGCATCGGCCGTTCCGATCCGCGCCGCCGCACCACGCAGGTCGAGTTCTATCCGGTGCCGAGCGTCGATCCCGACTCGCTGCCTGGCGAACTGGAGGCGGGCGGGCGTTACAACTTCCAGACCGGCGGCCTTCGGAAGAAAGGCATCGACGGCACCGAGTCGAAGCTCGAGGTCGGCGACACGATCGAGTTGTACATGGAGGTGTTCGACAAGTACGCGACGCACCTGGAGGCGAAGAAGACCGGCGGCCCGCTCCGCCCCGCCGGCTACACCCGCGAGGCCAAGCGCAAGATCATCATGAATGAGGAAGACGCGTATCTCCTCATCAAGCAACGCGACGAAGCCCAGCGGAAACTCCAGGACAAACTCCGCGACATCGCCGACGACCAACGCGACGTCTTCAACCCGAAGAAGAAGCCTTAGCTTCCGGGCAACCGGAGTTGCCCGATCCGCGGATTCGGGGTATGCGTGTGCCGGTTCCCGGAGGGCCGGCGATGTTCGTGAGTTGCGTGCTGATCCTGGCGTGTGTGGCGGAGCCGGCTCCCGTGGCGGCCACCGTGAACGGAGAGGAAATCCCGCTCAGTCGCGTGGACCAGATCATTCGCACGAAGCTCGCGATCACGCCCGCATCCACCGCCCAAGCCAAGCAACTCCGCACTTCCGTTCTCGACGACCTCATCGACGACCTTCTCCTGAAGCAGTTCCTGGAGAAGCACGCGCCGAAGATCGAGGCCGACGAGATCGACAAGCAACTCGCCGCGTTCACGGCGTCGCTCCAGCGCAAGGGGCAATCGCTGAAGCAGTTCTTGGAAGAGACGAATCAGACAGAGGCCGAACTTCGCGAGTCGTGGACGGTCACCGCCCGGCTCGACGCCCATATCCGCAAGACCGTGACCGACGAGCAACTGAAGGCGTACTGGATGGAGAACCGGGACCAGTTCGACGGTACGCAGTTGAAGGCCAGCCACATCCTGATCCGCTGCGGAGCGAAGCCGGTGGACCAAGCCGCTGCGAAGGAAAAGCTCGAGGCGATCCGCAAGGACATCGTCGCAGGCAAGCTCGACTTCGCGGCCGCGGCCAAGAAGCATTCGCAGTGCCCTTCGGCGCCGAACGGCGGGGACATCGGCTGGTTCCCGCGGAAGGGGGCCATGGTCGAGGAGTTCGCCAAGGTCGCGTTCAAGCTCAAGGCGGGCGAGATCGGGCTCGCTCAGACGGAGTTCGGCGTCCACCTCGTGCAAACGACCGACCGCAAGACGGGCAAGCCGTCCGTGTTCGAGAAGTGCATCGACGACGTGCGCGAGGCGTATGCGGACGAGCAGCGGCCGGTGCTGGCCGCGAAACTGCGGAAGGACGCGAAGATCACGATCACGTTGCCGTGAAAATCAGTGCGAGCCTTCGCCCGGCTGGAGCGGTTGGCTCGGCGGCGGGAACTCGCGGATGGCCAGTCGCGTCTGGTGTTCCTCGAACTCGCTGCCGTCGGGCTTCTTCCCTTGGAAATAGTCCTTCTGCCAACCTTGCTTCACGGCCTCGGGGTCGAGCTTGGCGAGCCCGCTGAGGAAACCCGAGCGGCTGGCTTGCCACGCCAGGTATTTCTGCTGCAATTCCGCGTCGTCGGCGATCGGGATGCGGGCGGGTACGAGGCTCTCGGCCAAGCCGCGCGGCACCGGCACCAGCATGCAGAACGGCTCGCCCTTTTCAAAGCCCACCCATTCGCAAATCCGCGTCAGTTTCCAGTTCATCGTGAACGTCGACATCAGCCAGTCGGTCTCGACCACGCCTTCGAGCGGTTGGATGCCGTCCTTGATGTGGTTGGCCGGCCCCTTCACCCAAAGATTGACGCCCTTCGGCGTCCGGAACAAGTAAGGGATCGAGAACGTGATGGTGCCGACGCCGAAGTGGCTGATGATGCGATTGTCCGGAACGCCTTCGAAGCGGACCTCGACGTCGTCCTTGCCGGGGCCGCCGTACCAGTAGGCGCGGAAGGTGGCGGGCGAACGCAGGATCCAGCCGCACTGGTTGGCGATGGCCAGCGGCAGGCAGCGGTACGGGAATCGTTGATGGGCGTTGTCCATCCAGTCTCGCTGGATCGGCGCGGCTTCGAGATCGTACTGCTGCCCGGGGTACAGTTCGTAGGCGATGATTGCGTTGTCGGAAGACATGGTTCCAATCAAGTGGTGGAGCCACTTGCGTGTTCGCGACGGCGGTTGTAGCCGCTGTCGCGAACACGCAAGCGTGTCGATCATGTGCGAACCACCAGCGGTTTCGCATCCTTGCGGGGCGTGGCGCACTCGTAGGTGCGGCCGGCGTCGGCGTCGTCCTTTTTCAACAGGGCGAGTTCGTACATGCGGCGGCCGGCCTCGGTGGGGTACTCGCCGGTGATGCACCCGCGGCAAAGTTGCTCTTCGGGCAGGCCGATGCACCGCGCGATCGCATCCACCGGAAGGTAGAAGAGCGACGTGGCGCCGAGTTCCTTCGCCATCGCATCCTGCTCCGCGATCGTGGGCACCTTCCCCGCCATGCGGGCCGGCGCGTACAGTTCGCTCACGCGGCTCATGTCGATGCCGTAGAAACACGGCGCGAGGATCGGCGGGCACGCGACGCGCACATGGATCTCGGCCGCGCCCCCTTGGTCCTTCAAGTGGTGCAGCAGGCTCTTCAACGTGGTGCTGCGGACGATCGAATCCTCGACGAGGATGACTCGCTTGCCGTGCAGCACTTCGCGGAGCGGGGTGAACTTCAACTGCGCTTTGTCGCCGCGGTTGGAGCCTTCGATGAAGGTGCGGCCGATGTAGCGGTTGCGGATCAACCCTTCGACGCACGGGATGCCGAGTTCGAAGGCCATCGCGTCCGCAGCGGCCTTCCCCGTGTCCGGCACCGGCACGACGATCGTGTCGCCCATTTCGAAGGGCACGCGATGGAGTTGGCGTTCCTGCCGCGCCAGTTCCTGCCCGAGCTTCGCGCGGGAGAGGTACACGCTGCGATCGTCCAAGGTGCTGGCCACATTCGCGAAGTAGATCCACTCGAAGAAGCAGTGGCTCCTCTTCCTCGGTTCGGCGAACTGATGCACGCTCAGTTGGCCGTCCTGGATCAGGATCATGTGGCCGGGTTCGAGCGATTGGATCTTCTTGAAGCCGAGATTCTGCAGCGCCACGCTTTCACTCG
Organism: Gemmataceae bacterium; assembly: GCA_046350135.1. Classification (GTDB taxonomy): domain Bacteria; phylum Planctomycetota; class Planctomycetia; order Gemmatales; family Gemmataceae; genus Urbifossiella. Next base: position 3,008 of record JAXMBB010000025.1, on the reverse strand, counting down.
CGGCGCCGAACACAGCCCCTTCCTGCGCCCAACACATCGGCCGCAGCCCGGTCGGGTCCCGCAGCACGACCATGTCCCCCATCGCGTTCAGGAACACGATGTTGTAAGCCCCGTCGAACTTCTTGCTGAGTCGCGAGAAGAGTTCCACCCAGTTCGGCCGGTCGCCCCCGAGCATCTCGTGGGCGATGTAATGCATGATGACTTCGGTGTCGTTCTCTTTCGGAAGATGGTAGTCGTGGTTGGCGAGGAGTTGGTCGCGGAGTTCGGCGAAGTTCGTGAGTTGGCCGTTGAACGCGAATGCGAACCACTTCCACTTGCAGCCGTGGCGGCGTTCAAAGGGCTGGGCGTAGCGGCGGCTCGTGGCCCCACAGGTGGCGTAGCGAGTGTGACCGATCGCGGCCCGCCCGGCGTACTCCTCCATGATCGAGGCATACTTCGCCGGGTGGTTGATCTTGAACGCCTCGATGACGGTGCCGATTTCCTTGTACGTGTCGAGCAGCAGGTCGCGGTCGGGGTTGTAAGTGGACATGCCCGCGGCGAGTTGCCCCCGGTTTTGCAGGTCCAGGAGCATGCGCGGCATATGCCGCGAGAGTTCATCCGGGCCGCCGGTCCAGACGGCGGATTTCTCGGTATGGCCGGGCAGGTAGTACAGCGCGGCCACACCGCATTCGTGGTGCAACTCGTCCATTTCACCGCCGTGTCGTGGGAAGAGAGAGGAGCGCGTCGCCGCCAAAGCAATCTTACGGGACGAACCGGAGCGAACAAGAAAAAGATTCGTGTCACTTCCCCTTGGGCTTGGGTTGAAGCGATTTCTGCGACATCGATTGTGCTTCGCGGAGCGCACTGGATGCGGCGGAGTCGCCGGGGAACTCGGACAAGGCCGCGCGGAAGGAACTCTCGGCCGCGGAGTAGTTGTTGCCGAGCATGTACGACTTGCCCGCGCTCATGTGCCGCTCGTATGCGGCCTTCTTCGTCTTGCCGTTCTGTGCGTCGCGGATGCCGTTTTGGGCCGCGGAGTCCCCGAACGAATCGGACAACGCCGCGAGGTACTCGCTCTCCGCGGAAGCGTAGTTCTTGCTGTTCATGTAAGACTTCGCCTGGCTCATGTGGCGCTCGTACGAGTCCTTCTTCGTCTTGGCGGTCTGCGCCTCCGAGAGCTTGCTCGATGCCGTGAGATCGCCCGGCTGTTTGTTCTGGGCCTCGCGATACGAATCGACCGCGCCCGTGTAATCCTTTCGCTGCATGGCGGCGTCCCCCGCCGCGATCGCCCGTTTGTAGTCTTCCATGGCCTGAGCCATGTCCATGGCCTTCTTGCCGTCCCGCGCCTGTTGCAGAAGCGTGCGGCCTTCCGCGAACTCTGGTTTGAGCCGTGTCGCTTCCTCCAGATCGGGAATTGCGGCGGCGAATTGCTTGTTGTCCACCGATTTCCGGCCGCGTTCCCACCGCATCTGGAAATTCGCCTCCCTCAGCGACTCCGCCGCGTCCGCGCCGGCGGACAGGTGGTTCGCTTCGGTGAACAGCGCGACGGCTTGCGAATACTGCTTCGCCGTCATCGCCGCTCGGCCCTGCTCCATGGCTTGCGATCGGCGTTGCACCCGCGCGTCGGCGAGGAGGTTCGCGGTCTCCTTGTCCTCGGGTCGCCGCTTCGCGGCTTCCGCGAGCGCGGTCACCGCTTCCGCATAACGCTCGCCCTTGTATGCGGTCCGCCCCTTCTCCAAGAAGCCGTTGAATTCGGCCGAGAGCAGCGAGGCCGTCGCCGCCTCGTTCTCCGGGAACAGTCGCAATGCATCGTGGAACGCGACCACGGCAGCCGCGTGGTCCGTCGCCTCAACCGCATCGCGGCCCCTCTGCATCGATTGATCGAACGGAAGCAAACGGAGCGAGTCTCGCGACACTCGGGCTTGTGCGAGCAGATCCCGGGTCGGCGCGTCGTCTTGGATGCGGTTCGCTTCTTCGTACCGGGAGACGGCGTCTTCAAAGCGCTTCTCGTCCACCGCCTTCTTCGCCTCGGCGAGCAGGTCCGCAAGTCGCTGCGGCTGTGCCGCCTGTTCGGCCTCTTGACGAGCCGCTGCGGGTTGCGTGACCTCCACGGGCGCGACGGGGTTGCCGCAACCGGCCACGAGAACGAGCGCGACGCAGGCCAAGCATGCAAACAACTTCATGGCGAACTCCCGGAGACGAGGCCATGATCGCAGCCGCTTCGGGCCGTGTCGAAGGGATTCCCGAAGCTGTCGCGATTGTGACCGGCGGTTCCGATTTGCGGGTTGTGCCCGATCCGCGCGATGCGCGGGAACCATCGCCCGGCGTTGTAAATATTGCCGGCTTTTGACTCAAGCCGTTTTGACCGCCCCATCGCGCGCATTTACCCTCTCGTTACAGGGCTCCTCGCCCACCCAGATTCCCCAACCGGGTTCCTCGATGTACAGTCTCGTCCTGATGTCGGCCATGACGGCCGCCCCGAACACCCCCGAGTTCAACGGCTACTTCCGCGACCTCTTCAACCGAGGCGGCTGCTCCGGTTGCACGGGGTGCAGCGGGTGCAACGGCTCCGCCAAATACTCCTGCTCCGGCTGCAACGGATGCTCCGGCTGCAACGGATGCTGCGGCGGAAGCGGTCTCTTCTCCGGAGATCGCATCCGCAGCCTGTTCGGCTCGAACAACTGCTGCGGTGGATGCTGCGGCGGCATCGCTTACTCGTCCGGTTGCTGCGGCGGTTCGATCGCCTACGCCACCGGATGCTGCGGCGGTACCATCTCCAGCTTTGGAACGCCGATCGTCTCGATCCCGATGGCCGGCTACGAAGCGTATCCGAGCCTGCCCGGGTTCAATGTGCCGCCGCCCGTCGGCACCGCGGTTCCGCCGTCCGTGATCCCGTACGCTCCGCCCGAAGTCGCGCCCCCGAGCATCGAACGGCAGACGGCCGCTCCGCGGCCAGTCGCCACCGTGACGGGTGCGAACGCCGGCGCCCGCGCCACCGTGATCGTGCGGCTTCCCGCGGACGCCAAACT
>JAXMBB010000024.1:0-94820 GCA_046350135.1 Gemmataceae bacterium | reverse complement strand
CGTTGGGCTGGTACTGGTACCACGGCCATGCGTTGCGTTTGAAGCCGCTGTACACGGCACCCTGCTCCATGTGCGGGGCGATGTGGTACATCCAACTGAAGAACGGCCCTTCGGCCGGGTAGCCCGTCATCGGGTCCATGCCGGCGGCGGGATTTTCACGCTGGTATCCGGTGTACCACGTGGGGCCGATGTTGGTCGCGGCGGGGAAGCGGTTGTTCGCGTCGTGGAAGGTATGCAAAGCGAGCACGATCTGGTGCAGGTTGTTCTGGCACTGGGTGCGGCCGGCGGCTTCGCGCACCTTCTGCACCGCGGGAAGCAGCAATCCGATGAGGATTGCAATGATGGCGATGACGACGAGCAATTCGATGAGCGTAAATGCCGAGCGCGCGCGTGACATGGACGGCTCCCGGTTGGACGAGTCGGAAGAGAGACATGACCGACAACCGGATGCTAACCGACGCTACGGGGAAGTCCAATGGAATTCACGCGAAGAACGCGCCGACCGGAGTCGAGAAACCCGGCAGCACGTCCGGAATCGTGAGAATGTCCCCGGCCGCGAGGCGGGTGGGAAGCTCGTCCAATCGGAACAGTGAAGCTTCTTTCGTCTCGGGGATCAGCAGCACGACCGCGAGCACCCCGGCTTCGAGATATTCCGTCGCCTTTGCCGCCAGACGGTTCACCCGATCCGCAGGTGACTTCACTTCGATCACAATTTCGGGTACCGGGATCGGGCCGTCCGGCACTTCTTGGTCCTTCGGCAATCGAAGGTAGCTCAGGAAGCAGACGTCTGCTCCGCGGTACGATTCCGGATCGGTCCTCGTTCGGAGAAAGGTGTCATTGCACAGCACGCGTCCGAGGCCGCTTTCGAGAACGAACCGCGTGAGGATGTACGCCGCCATGTTGCAGACGGTTCCGTGCTTTCCACCGGGCATGGGAGACATCACGACGCGGCCGAGAACAAGTTCCACACCGGATTCATCCCCGTGGCGGGCCAGGAACTCCGCGCCAGTCATCAGCGGAGTTGCAATCGGTGCGGGCAGTGTCGCCGTACTCATGGAATGCTCCTGCTCCCAGCCTATCCCAATGCCTTGACCAGCACCTGTGAACGGCGACCGTTCTGCTCGTAACGTTCGCGGCGGGCGGGCGGCAAATCGTCCGGCGTGCCGAGCGAGAAGCCGGCCTTCTGCACGAAGTAGTTCACCGCTTGCGTGCTCAGGCAGAAGAGCGTGGCGAACCGCCGCTGCCTCGCGAGGCTCTCGATGAAGGAGATCAGTTTCACACCGATGCCTTGGTTCGCGTAGCGGTCGTCCACGAACACGCTCGCCAGTTCCGCCTTGTTTTGATCGGGGTAGGTGTGCATCGCGGCGCACGCCACCGGGTTGCGGTCCACCTCGAACACGAAGAAGTCGCCGATCTGTTTCTCGATGTCCGCCCGCGTCCGCTTCACGAGTTCCTCGGCTCGCACGCCCTGTTGGATCAGGCCGAACACGGCCCGCGCGTCTTTCTTCTGCGCCGGGCGGATGGACTGGTACTCGTTGGCGTACACGAGCGTGCCGATGCCCTCGTTGGAGAACACCTCGCCGAGCAACCCTTCCTGCTCGCCGCCGTCGATGATGTGGATGCGTTCGACACCTTCGCGGCCCGCGCGAATGGCGTGGTCCAGCTTCGTCACCGCCTCCCGAGCCAGGTCCGCGCGGTGTTTCTTCAGGAACGCTTCGGCTTCTTGCACGGTCATCTGCCGGACGACTTCGCCCTTCGGGCCGCGCACGCCGCCCTCGCTCGTGAGGTAGATCAGCTTGATCGCGCGGAGGCTCTTCGCCACCTCCACGGCCACGGAGTCCGAGTTCAAGCGGTACGAATTGCCGACGCCGTCGCATCCCAGCGGCGGGATCACGGGGATGATGTCCTTCTCGAGCAGCGTTTGGAGGAAACCGGTGTCGATGCGTTCGACGCGGCCCGTCAGCAGGTGATCGACACCGCCGAGAATGCCCTTCGGGTGTGCGACCACGGCGTTGGGGCAGGTCGCCCGGAGGTCGTTCGCTAGGAGCCCCTCGAGAATCTCGTGAGTCACGCGGTTCGCCGCCGTGATCGCGACCTGCAACGTCTCCGTGTTGGTGATGCCCGTGCCGTCGATGTCCGACGGCTTCACGTTCAACTGCGCGGCGTACCGCTGCACCTGGCGGGCGGCCCCGTGCACGAGCACCACTTGGATGCTCAGGCTGCGCAACAGCGCGATGTCCAACAGCAGATTCGGGAAGTTGTCGTGCTCGACCACCGCGCCATCCACGGCGATCACGAACACGCGGTCGCGGAACCGCGGAACGTAGCGCAGGATCTCGCGGAAGTGCGTCAACCGGTTTTGCATGAATGGATTCTATCGCACGACCGGCGGCGCGGACGCGCGTAGAATGCGGTCATGCCGCACCGCCTTCTCAAGACGTCCTTCGACTCCCTCACAGACCCCGAACCGAGTGATCTGCGCGCCGAGGTGCAGGAAGCGCCGATCGGCACCGAACAGTACATCCAGCAGATCAAGGAGACCGCGGACAAGTTGCTCCGCGACAAGGCGTCCCGCGGCGATGTGAAGATGCTCGCCGTCGCACTCCGCGAACTCCGCTACTGCCTGAAAGTGTTCTCGGCTTACCGCGGGAGGCGAAAGGTCACGGTGTTCGGTTCCGCCCGCACGCCGCCGGAACACCCCGCGTTCCGTTCCGCCGAGGAGTTCGGCCGCGAGATCGCGAAGGCCGGTTGGATGGTGATCACGGGGGCCGGCAACGGCATCATGGAGGCCGGTCACGTCGGCGCCGGCCGCGACAACAGCTTCGGCCTGAACATCCTGCTGCCGTTCGAGCAGTCCGCCAATCCCGTGGTGCATGGCGATCCGAAACTCATGACGCTGCGATACTTCTTCACGCGCAAGCTCATGTTCATCAAGGAATCCGATGCCGTCGTGCTCTTCCCCGGCGGATTCGGCACGCACGACGAAGCGTTCGAGGCGCTCACCTTGGTTCAGACCGGCAAGTCGCACATCTTCCCCATCGTGCTGGTGGACGAACCGGACGGCAATTACTGGAAGGCTTGGCGGAGGTTCATCGAAGAGGACCTGCTCGGCCGCGGCTACATCTCGCCCGCGGATCGCTTCCTGTACAAGGTCACCAACTCGGTCGCGGACGCCGTGCAGGAAGTGACGAACTTTTATCGCGTGTACCACAGCATGCGCTACGTGCACGGCGAGTTGGTGCTGCGGCTGAACGCGAAGCTGACGGACGGGAAGCTGGAGCAGATCAATCACGAGTTCGCGGACATCCTGCTCGGTGGCAAGATCGAGCAGGGGGATGCGTTGCCGGAAGAGAAGAACGAGCCGACCTTGGCACCGTTGCCGCGTTTGAGGTTCCGCTTCGATCGGCACGCCATCGGCCGGTTGCGGCAACTCATCGATTCGATCAACGCCCCGTGAGCCGGGACGAAACGCCGACAAGATCGCCCGCCGGCGCGTCGGGAGCGTCCGGCTGCGGTTCGCCCTGCTCCGGAATCGCACGGGCCTTCTCGCGGTCGCCCCACACGGCGTTCAAGGAACGGATCAGCGGATCGTCCGCGTAGGGTTTGCGGGCGATGGCGCAGCCGCCCGCCGCGGCACCCGCCAGCACGAAGAGCACCACTCGCCGCCACCCGCTCATCACGCACTCCCGAACTTCTATCTTATCGGCAGTTCCCCTCCATCCGATTCATCCATTCCGGAGCCCACTCCATGCGATTCGCTCTCCCGCTGTTCGCAATCCTGGCTGCATGCAGTCTCGGCCGCGCGGACGACATCGTGCCCGAAGGCGCGAAACTCGAGAAGATCTTCGACGCCGGACTCGTGCTCACCGAAGGCGTCGCCGTGGCCCCGGACGGCACCGTGTACTTCTCGGACATCACGTTCACGCACGTGGCCAAAGAGAAGAAGCAGCCGGTCGAAGCCGGGCACATCTGGAAGCTGGACCCGAAGACGCTCAAGGCGACGATCTTCCGCTCGCCCAGCGGCATGTCGAACGGGCTGAAGTTCGACGCGGAAGGCAACCTGCTCGCGGCCGAAGGCGCGGACTTCGGCGGCCGCCGCGTCACCAAGACCGACATGAAGACGGGCAAGAGCACCATCCTCGCGGGGCTGTACGAAGGCCGACCGTTCAACTCCCCGAACGACATCACGATCGACGAGAAAGGCCGCGTGTACTTCAGCGATCCGCGCTACCTCGGTCACGAGCCGATCGACCAACCGGTGCAGGCCGTGTACCGCGTCGACACCGACGGCTCGATTCATCGCATCATCACGGACGCGGGCAAGTGCAACGGTGTGGCGGTGAGCCCGGATCAGAAGAGCCTCTACGTGGTGAGCAATGACAACGGGAACACCGGCATCGGCCGCATTCCGACGGGCACGCCCGCGAAGAAGGGCGCCATGGCCCTGCACGCATACGATCTCGCTCCGGATGGTACCGCGAAGTTCCGCAAGACGCTGGTCGATTACGCCCCGCAGGACGGCCCGGACGGCTTGGTGTGCGACAAGGAGGGCAACCTGTACGTGGCCGTGCGCGACGAGACGAAGCCCGGCATCTACGTGTACTCGCCGGAAGGCAAGACACTGTCGTACATCGCGACGGAGTTGCCGACGAACGTGGGCTTCGGCCGCGGCGACGAGAGCAAGACGTTGTACATCACCGCGGGCAAGAGCCTGTACCGCATCAAGACGAACAAGGAAGGCTACCAGTTGCCCGGGAAGTGACGATGACGAAGCGCGCGACTCGAATCCTGCTCGTCGCAACGATCGTGCTGGTCGCCGGCTACTTCGGCCTTCGCGAAGCCGCCGGCTACCTGCCGGTCTCGTTCGGCTACTGCGTCGAGGCGGAATTCGAATCGCTGCCACCGGATGATCGTGCGTTGGAAAGCTGGATGAACGAACAGCCTGGTGTGTTGCCGAAGATGATGTGCCGGGGCGGACCCGAGAACAAGTCGCTACGGATCATGTTCATTCACGCTCGCAGGATCCGCGAGCGGCCAGTGAATTTGGACGAGGCGTGCGCCCGGCTCGGATACGTCCCCAAGGACCGATTCCGGGACAATCACGAGAACTGTAGTTGTCCGTGGCGACCCACGCGTGCAGGTCGGACGCGGTTCCCAGTTGGCTAGAATGAGCATTTGCACCCCGCAGGAGACAGTCATGATCTCGCCCCAGACTCGGTCCGTGATCGATCGGGCGACGCGCATTTACGATGATCGTCTGCGTCACAAGATGGAGCCCGAACATTCCGGCCGATTCGTAGCTGTCGAGCCGGAGTCGGGCGAGTACTTCTTGGCCGATTCCTTCGATGACGCCGTCACAGCCGCCCGAATCGCGTACCCGACGCGGTTGTCCCACGTCCTGCGAGTCGGGTACGCAGCGGCATTCCACGTTGGAGCAGCGTGGTCGTGACCGGACGAGTTGACGACCAGCTGCGGGCACTTCTTCGGGTGCCGATGTCGGCCTCCGTCGACGGACCTCGCACCGAGGTCGAAGCGTGGGTGGACACGGCGTTCAACGGCGGCTTGGCAGTGCCGCGTGCGGTCGCAGTCGGGCTGGGTCTGACGCTGGAGGCCGCCACTGAGGCTGTGCTGGCGGATGGCTCGAAAGTGGCGCTGGAGACATTCGGCTGCTCTTTCGATTGGTTCGGGAACACGTACCGGACGCAAGTGATCGCGAGCGACGGAGCCTACGCCCTTCTCGGCACGCAATTGCTTTCCGGACGCCGCTTGATGATCGACTATATCGCCGGATCCGTCGGACTGGAGTAGGTGTCAAATCCGCGGAGTGAACCCGTTCGCCGCATCGGAGGTGCATCTTGCGATTCCGACTCGCCTCATTCGCCTTGGTCCTCGCGGCCGCGCCGGCCACCGCTCAGGAGGGCGTCGCCGCGCTCGCGGACGAATACTACGACGCACTTTTCGACTGGGATCCGCTGCAGGCCACCTACGCCGGCATCCACGATCGTGATGCGAAACTTCCGGATCTTTCCGCGGGGAACATCGCCCGCCGCCGCGAGCAACTCGGGAAGCAATTCGAACGTGTCACCATGCATCTCCGCGCGAGAATCGGCCCCGCGGAGCGCATCGATCTCGAGATTCTCCAATCCGCGATCCAATCCGAGATCCACGAACTGGACGTGATCCGCGATTGGAAGCGGAATCCGATGCCCTATCTCGGCAAGCCGGCCGAGGGCATCGACCTGCTGATGAAGCTGTCCTTCGCGCCGCCCGCCGAGCGTCTCCGTTCCGCGATCGGCCGGTTGAAGATGACGCCGGCGTTGATCGCCGCGATGAAAGCGAACGTTCAGGACGTGCCGAAGGAGTTCGCCGATCTCGGGTTGATCGTGGCCAAGGGCTCCGGCGGCTTCTTCAAGAAGGACTTGCCCGCATGGGCCAAGGAGGCGGCCGGCAAGGACGAGAAACTCCTCGCGGAGTTCGAGCAAGCGAACGCGGCGGCGGCGGCCGCGTTCGACGACGCCGCCGCGTGGATCGAGAAGGACCTGATGCCGAAGGCGAGGGGCCGGTACGCCATCGGCGCGGACGCGTATCTCAAGAAACTCCAGTACGACGAAATGGTCGAGATCTCGATGGAAAAACTGCTCGCGGTCGGCGAGGCGAACTTGAAGCGGGACCAAGACGCGTTCGCGGCCACGGCCAAGAAGATCGATCCGAAGAGGACGCCGCTCGAAGTGCTGGCGATGATCACGGACGATCATCCGAAGCCGGAGGATCTCGTGCCCGCCACGCGCGGCACCATCGAGAAGTGCCGGATATTCCTCCTCGACAAGAAGATCGTTTCCATCCCGTCCGAAGTGCGGCCGACGATCGCGGAGACGCCGCCGTTCCTCCGCACCGGCGGCTTCGCCTCCATGTACACGCCGGGCGCGTACGAGACGAAAGCGACCGAGGCGTTCTACTATGTCACGCCGCCGGAGACGGAGTGGGACGCGAAACGGAAGACGGAGCACATGCGGCTCTTCAACCGCTCCGCGCTTGAAGTGCTCACGATCCATGAAGCGTACCCCGGCCACTACCTGCAGTTCCTGTATGCGAAGCAGTTTCCCACAAAGGTGCGGAAACTGTACGCATGCGGGTCGAACGCCGAGGGGTGGGCCCACTATTCGGAACAGATGATCCTCGACGAGGGCTTCGCGGACGGCGACCCGAAGATCCGCCTCGCGCAGCTTCACGACGCACTCTTGCGCGATTGCCGTTACATCGTCGGCATCAAACTCCACACCGCGGGCTGGACCGTGGAACAGGGCAAGAAGTTCTTCATGGAACAAGGCTATCAGGAAGCGGAAGGGGCGTTCCAAGAGTCGCGGCGCGGCACGTACAACCCGACGTACCTGTACTACACGCTGGGCAAGCTTCAGATCCTGAAGCTGCGGGAAGACTGGAAGAAGGCGAAAGGCGCGGACTACTCGCTTCAGAAGTTCCACGACGAGTTCATCCGCCACGGAGCCATACCGATCCGGCAGATCCGCAAGCTGATGCTCGGCGAAGCGGGCGAGTCGCTGTGAATCATGCGACCGGCGAGACGTGAGGAAGCAACGCCACCGCCAAGTTCTCGGCCGCGAGTTTCGTGTCGCGGCGCAATCGCAAGAACTCCCGCAGCAGGGACGGCTTCCTCAGCAAGGCGAGGCACGCTTGCGCGATCGAAATCTCCCCGCCGGACAGCAAACGGACCAACTGCGGAGAAAGGGCCGTGTCGCGGGTGTCGGACACGGCGCGGATCGCAGTGAAAGGCAGTCCGCGCTCCGAGCAAACTTCGGCGATCGCGGCCGATTCCATGTCCACGGCGCGGGCACCGGTCTCGGCTGCGAGCCGGGTCTTCTCCGCCGGATCGCCGACGAGCCCGTCCGCCGTGTGAATGTGCGGCGACTCGACCACGTCTCCGACGTTCAACCCCGCCACGAGCGCCCCGCAGTAGCCGGCGGCGATCACCCGGCCCGGGTGGAAGCGTTCCAGCAAACGCAGGATGGTGCGGCGGGCTGCGGCGCGGCCGATGCCCGTGAAATCGAAGATCACGTCGTCAGCCGTCGGAGCGAGAACATCCGCAGGATCTGGTATGGAACGCAGGAATGCAAACGTCCGGAACTCTTCGAGCCACGCGGGCTGCAGTCGTGCGATCAGCGGTTCCGCTTCCCGCTTCATCGCGAAGAGCAGGATCGCGCGACAGGGGATCGTTTGCACCGGTTGCTCCCCGGCCGGTGGACATCCGCACCGGCCTCGCGTAACTCCACAACATCCGAATCACCGGGAGCCGCCATGTCCGCCGTCGCGAACCTGATCGACAGTTACCTCAAGGGCCCCGCCGACCTGCGGGCCGCCGTCCGCGGCATGACGGGCGAACAACTGGCGGCGCGGCCCGTGGCCGGCCGCATGAGCACGCTCGAAGTGCTCTGCCACATCGCGGATTTCGAGGCGATCATGGCGGACCGCATGAAGCGGATCATCGCCCTCGGCGAGAATCCGCTGTTCCTCGCGGCGGACGAGAATCTGTTTCTCGCCGAACTCCACTATCAGGCCCGCGACGCGGAGGAGGAACTGACGCTGATCGAGGTCACCCGCAAGCAGATGTCGCACATCCTCCGCGCGATCAAACACGACACGTTCCAGAAACACGGCGTGCATTCGATGAAAGGGTTGCTCACGTTGGAGAAAGTGGTGCAGGGGGCGGTGAACCACATCAACCACCACCTGCCCTTCATCCACGACAAACGCAAGGCTCTCGGGTTGAAGTGACGCCGGCGCGGGTCACACGTCGGCGGCGGAAATGGCCAGGATCTTGAACCGGATCGTGCCGCGCGGCACCGGGATCTCCACGGTGTCGCCCTTCTTCCTGCCGATCAGCCCCTGCCCGATCGGGCTCGACGTGAGGATCCGCCCCTTGTCCGGATTCTCCTGACCGGGGCCGACCAACTCGAACGTCTCTTCCTCGTCCATGTCCAGGTCCATCACCTTCACCTTGCTGCCGAAGGCGATGGTGTCCTTCGGCAGCGCGCTCGTGTCCACGATCACCGAGCGCGCAAGGCGGTCGGAGATGTCGTTGATGCGGGCCTGCAGGATGCCCTGATCCTCACGGGCGGCGTGGTACTCGGCGTTCTCGCTGAGGTCGCCCATTTCGCGCGCAGTGGCCACGCGTTTCGTGATCTCGATCATCTCCGGGCCGCGGAGGCGGTCCAGCTCGGCCTTCAGCTTGTCGTACCCGTCGCGGGTCATCGGGATGCGGTCGTCTGCCATGGCCGGAGGCTCCTGCTCGCAGTTCCAAACTCCAAGTTCCGGGTTCCGGGCCCGCTTTGCAAACGGAAACCGGGGACTCGGACATGAAAACGCCCGGCGGCCGTGGTTCGGCCGCCGGGTCGGTTCTTCACTCCATTATACGTCATCCGGGACCGCGCGGAGGATCACCCGCTGAAAAGGGCGGCCGGGAACGGGCCATCCCTGCACCCGCCACCCCTCGCACCGCTGCACATCCGGCAAATCCTGCTGCATCACCCGTTCCAGGCACATTTGCTCGGCCGTCGTCAGCTTCTTTGCGACGGCCGACGCATTCCCCCGCCGCGACGACACCACACCGTCGTCCACGATCGCGATCACGCACGGGTCGTCGAGATCGAGCAAGCGGTGGGCGATGGTCTCCATCGAAGCGGAGCGGAACTGCTTCTTCAAGGCGACGAGATCGTACTTGCAGGAACGCAGGGCCGAACGGAGTTGGCGAGTGGGAACCAGGAGGCGGCTCGCGATCAACGCTCGCATGTGACCGGACACCTGCTTGTTCTCCGTGCCGGCCTCGACACCGAACTTGCGGAGCAGGTCCGGAAGCAGGGCGCGGGCGATGCCTTGGGCCGCGGCCGTCTGCCGTTGTTCATCCGAGGCGAGACTGGAGAAGACGATACCTTCGGGCCGCCGCCGCGACCCGGCTCGCGGCCGGCCCCGTTCATCCTCCTCCGGTTCTTGGATGGTCACGGGGATGCCGAGGTGATCCTCCGCGATCCGCAACGCGTCCACCGGCGGCTCGACCGCCCCGGCCCGTTCCAGAAGCCCGGACACGAGCCGCTCCACCGCCTCCACCAGTTCTTCCTGCGAGAAGTCCATGGCGAGGTTCAATCCCCGGCGACGGGCTTTGAAGGTGCGTCGTTCAGCAAGCTGCGGGCGAGAACTTCCTTCGCGCGGTCGAACTCGGGTTGCCAGAGAATCTCCGGCGAGCCGGTCTTCATGCAGTCTCGGATCTTCTCCAGCGTGTTCAGCGCCATGTGCGGGCACTTGTTGCACGAACAAGTGATGCCCGGCACCGGGTGGTACTCGTGCTGCGGGAACCGCTGCTGCAACTGCCACAGCATGTTCGGCTCGGTGGCGACGATGAACGAGGACGGCTCGATGTACGCGCCGACATGCTTGATCATCGCCTCGGTTCCGCCGACATAATCCGCGTGATCCAAGATGTTCTTCGGACACTCGGGGTGCGCGATGGTGTGCGCACCGGGGTGCAGTTTCTTCATCTTCAGCAAGTCGCCGATGCTGAAGATCTCATGCACCATGCAGGAGCCGTCCCACAGGATCATGTCGCGGCCGGTCACTTCCTGGAGGTAGCGGCCGAGGTGCTTGTCCGGGACGAAGAGAATCTCGACGCCGGCGGGCACCCGGTTCCGCACCACGTCCTCCGCGTTGCCGCTGGTGACCACCCAATCCGAAAGCGCCTTCACCTTCGCGGAGGAATTGATGTAGCAGACCGTTTGGAATTTCCGGCCGTTGATGCGGAGCTGTTCCTGGTAGCGGGCGAGTTTCTCGGCGGGGCAGGCGTCCACGAGGCTGCACCCGGCCGCACGATCCGGCAGGAGCACCTTCTTCTTCGGGTTCAGCATCTTGGCCGTCTCGGCCATGAAGAGCACGCCACAGAACACGATCACGGGCGAATCGACCTTCGTGGCTTCGCGCGCGAGCTTGAGTGAGTCGCCGGTGATGTCCGCGAGGGCCTGGATTTCGCCCTCTTGGTAGTAGTGGGCGAGGATGGTGGCCCCGATCTTCTTCTTGAGATCGAGGATTTCTTCCGTAACGTCGTCAAGAACGGCCGGCATCGCGGCTCCCGGTGGTGAACAAGGATCGCGGTATTCTACGGCCGCCGGCGATCAATCCTCTTCGTCTTCGTCCTCTTCGTCCTCATCCTCGTCGTCGTCATCGTCCTTCTTCTTGCCGTCGTCTTCCTCTTCCTCACCGTCTTCAGCACCGGCCTCGGATTCGGCGAAGCCCGCCTTCACCTCGGGCGATTGCAGCATGATGATGCCGTAGATGCCGACGAACAGCGGGAGAACGCCCATGACGGAGCCGAGCATGGCCCACATGTACGAGCCGAGTTCGTGCATTTGGCTGGCGCCGAAGCAGATCACCGCGCCCCACAGGAAGGTGAGACAGCCGAGGAGCATCATGACGATCGCTTCTTCGGTTTCCTCGTCGCCCGCCGGAGCGTCGTTGAACGCCAGCGGCCAGAACCCGACGACGAACATGACGATGCCGCCGACCGCCGTGAGCAAGCCTTCGCCGGTGAGCAAACTGGACGGCACGACCAGCAGCGCCACCGCGGGGCCGCGGGCGCTCTTCTTGTACTTGTCCTCCACCGCGCCGAAGTTGACCTTCGCCTCTTCGGCCTTCGCCAACTCCTCTTCCGTCTCTTGAACGACGCCATAACCCCGCTTGATGGACTCGTCGCTCTCCTCATCCTCGACTTCTTGCTGAAACTGGGACTTCTTCGGGGCGGACGCGGCGGGCGGGGGCGGTGCCGCGGGCTTCTTCGGCTCGTCGTCCGCGAATTTGAACGTCCCCGCCCCGGCGGCGGCCGGAGCTTCCTCGGGCACCGGAGTGAACGGTTCCTTGCACTTCGGGCACTTCACCTTCTTGCCCGCAGGCACCGCGGTCGGCGTCTTCAGCGTCACGCCGCACTTCGCGTTCGGGCACGTGTAAGAAACGGACATCAGCACCCCCGGCACCAGAAATGACACCGCAATCCTATCCGTTCACTCGGGCTTCTGCCAGACACTGAGAATGACGGGTTGACCGAGCAACCGCACTTTCAGCAGCCGCGTCGGGTTCCATTTGTACGGGCGGATGGCGTCGTTCAGCGTGTCCTGTTCCATCGCCAGCAGCACGGCCCGGCCGCCCGGTTTCAGCACGCGGTTCCACTCCCGCGCCGCGGCTTCGTACAGCCCGCCGATCTCCTCGGGCGTGCTGAGTTGCTTCCCGTAGGGCGGGTTGCTGATGATCCGATCCACGGAGGCGGTCGCGAGCGGAAGAGCGGCCGCATCCCAACGATACACGCGGATCGCGTTCATCTTCGCCAAGTTCTGCGTGGCCACGAACACGGCGTTGGCATCGACATCGCCGCCGATCACCGTGACCGCCGCGCCGCGGCCGCGCCGCCCGCCGATCTCCGCCGCTTCCGCCAGGATCGTTCCCGCGCCGCACATCGGGTCGAGCACGGTCATGCCGGGGCCGATGCCCGCGAGCCGCACCATCGCCCCGGCCACGCTCGGCCGCAGCGACGCGGCAATGTGTTCCATCTTGTACGTGCGGTGCCGCATGGTGCGATCCGTGAGCCGCACGCCGCACACCGCGGCCTTGCCGTGGATCGTGAGCCAGATCTCGAGCCACGCGTTCTCGTTGCTGAACTGCCAGCCGTTCGGAATCGCCCCTTCGAGCCCGGCCATGAACGCCTGTCGGGCATCGGCCCGGCGGTAGCCGTGCTCGCCCTGCATCTGGCAAATGATGTTGAATGTGGGTCGGCCCTTCGTCTTCGGCCGGATCGTGTGGTGCAGTTTGAAGAACGACGGCCAATCGACTTTCTTCGTCCACTTGCGGATCGATTCGAGGTCGCTGGCTTCGTACGCCAGCGAATCGGAACCCCACGCGAGCAGGAAGATGTCTTCGGTGGTGCGGAGCTTCAGGATGTCCGGCGTGAGAGCGTTCAGGCGGAACACGACGATGCCGCGGGTGGTCTTCTTCACTTCCGCGCCGAGTTCGCGGTTCACCTCGTCCGCGGCAACGGGTTCGAGCCCGCCGTGCACCATGGCGTAGAGCGGCGGAAGCGGGGCATCTTTCTCGGGGCGGCCTTTGCGCGACATGGGTTCGTTCTACCGATAATAATGAAGCGTGATCCCCACCGACCGCCTGAACGCCGCTTATCTCACCGCCCGCGACGCGCTCTTGGCCGAGCGCATGCCGGCCGGGCACTGGGCCGGCGAGTTGTCCACCTCCGCGCTTAGCACCGCGACCGCGGTGATGGCGCTGCATCTTGTGGATGCGAACGCGCATCGCGAGTTGATTGCCGGCGGCATCCGCTGGCTGTGTGCGAACCAGAACCCCGACGGCGGCTGGGGCGACACCACGAAGAGCTTCTCGAACATCGCGACAACGATGCTCTGCCGCGCGGCCCTCGAGTTAACGGTTAGCCGCGACGCGGAGTCCTCGGAGCGGAGCGCGGCGCTCGCAAATGTCGAATCGTATCTCAACCAACACGCGGGCACCTCACCCGCGGAGCGGGCTGAGGCCATCCGCAAACGCTACGGAAAGGATCGCACCTTCTCCGTGCCGATCCTCATGGCCTGCGCCTTGGCCAAGCTGGTGCCCTGGAATGAAGTGCCGCGGCTGCCGTTCGAACTGGCGTGCCTGCCGCAGTCGTGGTACCGCTTCGCGCGGCTGCCGGTCGTGAGCTACGCCCTGCCCGCGCTCATCGCCATCGGCCAGTGCGTTCACGCGAATCGCACGTCGTGGAACCCTCTCCGCAACTTCATCCGTCGAATCGCGGTTGGCCGCAGCCTGAAGGTGCTCCGCCGCATCCAACCCACCACCGGCGGCTATCTGGAGGCGACACCCCTCACGAGCTTCGTGGTGATGGCACTCAGGGGCGCGCAACTGAGCGGGGGGCGTCAGCCCCCCGTGTCTGCGGCGCAGGTGCTTTCGGAAGGCGTGCGGTTCCTGGTGAACTCCGTGCGGCCGGACGGCAGTTGGCCCATCGACACGAACCTCGCGACGTGGGTGACGACGCTCTCGGTTAACGCCCTCGCCGCCGCCTGTGATCTGGGTTCGCTCGACACGAAAGATGCGATTCTGAAGTGGCTGCTCGACCAGCAGTACAAGGAGCGCCACCCGTACACCGGAGCCGATCCCGGCGGCTGGGCCTGGACCGACCTCGCCGGCGGCGTCCCCGATTGTGACGACACGCCGGGAGCGTTGCTGGCGATTCAAGCAATTCATCCCGACTGGGATGATGGTGATTTGGCCGAAGATCGCTGCCGGGGCATGGACTGGTTACTCGGACTTCAGAATCGCGATGGAGGGTTTCCCACATTCTGCCGGGGTTGGGGTGTGCTTCCGTTTGATCGTAGCGGCTGTGATCTTTCAGCGCATGCCATGCGAGTCTTCGCGGCGGATGTGAGGAATTACACGTCACAGAGGCGGAAATTCTGGACACTGGAACTCGACGCCCCTGCACCGATTTCCTCCATCGAGTTCGCCATTCAATTCCTCAAGAAGCAGCAACGTTCCGATGGTTCTTGGCTGCCGCTCTGGTTCGGCAACCAGTACGCTCCGGACGACCTCAATCCCGTGTACGGCACCAGCCGCGTGCTCGCCGCATACCGCGACCTCGGGCTGAAGGATGCGCCCGAGTGTCAACGCGGTGTCAATTATCTGCTCTCGGCTCAAAACGCGGATGGGGGATGGGGCGGGGCCGCGGGGTGTCCGTCGTCCGTGGAGGAAACCGCGCTCGCCGTGGAGGTGTTGATCGATCTCATGGCGTACCGCGAAACCGCAAGCGGCACGCGTGCCGCTTGCGAGTTCGCGGAGCCCATCGAACGCGGCCTCACGTGGCTCATCTCCGCCGTCGAGTCCGGGCGCTTCCGAGAACCGAGCCCCATCGGGTTCTACTTCGCCAAGCTGTGGTACTTCGAAAAGCTGTATCCGATCATCTTCACGGTTGCCGCGCTGGGTCGCGCCCGTGTGCGTGCTATGATGAAAGCATGAAGCCTGCCGAGACTCCCGTCCCCGCCGAACCAACGCTGACATTCTGGGGAGCCGCCGGGGGTGTGTCCGGATCGATGCACCTCCTCGAAGTCGGCAACCACAAGGTGCTTCTCGATTGCGGCCTGCACCAAGGCAAGCGCGAGATCGCCCGCGAACGCAACGCCCACTTCCCGTTCCACCCGCACCAGATCGACGCCTGCATCGTCAGCCATGCGCACATCGACCACTGCGGGAACTTGCCCACGCTCGTGCGGCAAGGATTCTCCGGGCCGATCTTCTGCACGCCGCCGACCCGCGACCTGCTTCGCGTCATGCTCGCGGATTCGGCCAAGATCCAGGAGGAAGACGCGGCCCACTTGAACATCGCCCGCAACTACGAGGAGCCGTGGGTGCAGCCGCTGTACACGCACCCGGACGTGGAGAAGACCTTCCGCCAAGTGGTGCAGGTTCCGTACGGCCGCGACACGGACGCAACGAAGAGCGTGCGGTTTCGCTTCGTGGAAGCCGGGCACATCCTCGGGTCCGCGATGGTGCTGCTCACCGCGGCGGGGCGGGATCGCGACCGCACGATCGCCTTCAGCGGCGACATGGGCCGCCGCAACATGCCCATCCTGAAACCGACCGGCACGATTCCTCCTGCGGACATGCTCGTCTGCGAGAGCACGTACGGGAACCGCATCCACCGCTCCTTCACCGAAACCGTGGAGAAGCTTTACGACGTGATCCGAGCCACCATCGCCCGCGAAGGGAAGGTGCTCATTCCCGCGTTCAGTCTCGGCCGCACGCAACTCATCATCCACGTGTTGCAACTCGGCCTGCGCGAAGGCAAGTTGCCTCGCGTGCCCATCTACGTGGACAGCCCGCTGGCTTCGGAAGTGGCCGAGGTGTACCGCAAGCACCCGGACAGCCTCTCGGACGACATTGCGGTCGCACTCAAGGAAGGCCACGGCATCCTGGGTGGCGATGGCGTTCGCTACGTGGAGACGTTTGAGGAGAGCACGTCGCTGGCGTCGCGGCCGGGTTCTGCGGTGATCATCGCGTCCAGCGGCATGTGCGACGCCGGCCGCATTCAGCAGCACTTGAAGGTGCTCGTGGACGACCCGCGGTGCAGCATCGTGCTCGTGAGTTACCAAGCCCACGGCACCACCGGCCGCCGGTTGCTCGAACCCAAGCCTACGGTGAAGTTCCTCGGCCGCGATTGGAACAAGTGGATCGACGTGCATCACCTCGATGGCTTCAGCGGCCATGCGGATCGCGACGACTTCCTGGCTTATCTCAAACCGCTGGCGGGCAAGGTGGGAAAGGTTCGGCTGATCCACGGCGAACGCGAACAAGCCGATGCGTTGGCCGAGACGTTGCGGGACATCGGCTTCGAGGACGTGGGCGTGCCGTCCCCCGGCGATCGCGACGTGATCGGGTAGCTCAACTCTCGTTCATCTGGTCGTGGATCATCGGATCGAGGTGCTTCGTGTTGCGCTCCACGGCCAGCACGATGGTGCGTTCCTCGCTGCCGTCCGCGCTGGTGGCCACGGCCGGGATGATCTGCCGGCTGTCCGGCAGGCTGAAGAGCATCGTGAAGGTGCCGTCCGGCCGCAACTTCACGGGCTCGTTCTGGAGCGTGATGTGGGCGGTGGGGTCGGTCTTTCCGTACACGATGAGTTCCGCGTCGAGTTCGAAGTGGAACTTCTTGAGGCTGCCGGGCAGAACCGCGCCGTGGCCGAACGCCGTGTCCTTGCTCGGCCCCATCGGCCGGCGGAACTTCTCCTCGAAGAGCTCCTTCAACTCCGGGTGCGCGGTCGACTCGAACCCGGTGGACATCGCCAGGATTCGTTCGGCCTTCTTCGGGTCCACATCGCTCCAGCCGACGTTCACAGCCTCGGCGGTGCCGGCCTTCGGCGGCGTCACCACGTTGGAGCGTGCGAGTACGAAGAACTCGCCGCGGCGCGAGATGTAGCCGATGTCCGCACGGTATTGCCGGGGCGGTTGTTGGATGTCGATGTACCAATTGTTGCAGCCGCCGTGCACGGTGATATCGCGGATCGGCGTTTCGCTCGTGCTGGTCGTGTCCGTGGAGGTCACGTCGAAGAGGCGGATGATCGGGCGGGCGCCGTGCCAGTCCTGCCGGAGCGCAGCCTCGGCCCGCTGAACGGACTGGTGCGAGAGATCCCACGTGGCGTGCAGCCAGTATGGGTCCGGCACCATGAGGTAAATCTTGTCCTTGATCGGTCCGGTCGCGGCCTTGCCCCCGGAAAGATCCTTCTCGGCGGGGATGTTCGAGACGTACGGCTGAGAGAAGTTCGAGGTCGGCTTGGCGGCGGGCTTGGCGGGTACGGCGGCCTTGGCCGCCGGCTTCGGAAGCACGTCCTTCAACCGGTTCACCGGCTTGTGGCTGCCGTTGGCGATCGGCTTGGCGGCGACGGGCTTGGGAACAGGTTTCGCCGCAACCGGCTTCGGGGCGGGCTTGCTCGGCTTGGTCACCTTCGCGGCGGACTTGGCAACGGGCTTCGGGGCCGGTTTCGGAGCGGGTTTGGCGGCGGGCTTCGCCGTCAGCTTGCTCAACGCCTTCACCAAGGCGTCCTTGTCCATGCGGTCAAAGCCCTTGATGCCTTTGCGGCGGGCCATGTCCGCGAGGTCTTTCTTGGTCCGGCTGTTCAGTGTCCCACTCATCGTGCGGCCGCTCCCTTGCGCCGGAAGGTTCCGGCGGCGGACGGTTGTTCGGGCGGCGTCCGTGTCGAAGAAACCGGGATCCAACCCGGCGGCATGCCGGACGAGCCGCCCCATTCTAGGCCGGCCGATCCGTCCGGGAAAAGTCCCGGCGGGGCTTGGACTTAGGAAAGCCCACCCGCCGCGCTCCGCGGCGGGGATGAATGCGATGTCAAAAAGGCGGGCAGGTTCGCACTTACACCGAACATCCTAGAAAAATAGGGGTTTTGTTGTCAACGCGAATTGCACATCAAACCGCTATTGGCGGTTAACTTTGCGCCGTTTGTGCGGCTTCGGGACGTGGCACAAACCGAAGCCCGGTTTCGCTTTGGAAACCGGGCTTCCGCGAGCTGCAAGCCGGAATTGCATCTGCAAATCAATTCCTCGATTCGACTTGCGTCACTTCTTGCCGACGGAGCTGAACTGGCTCTGCACGGTCTGCAGATATTCGCCGGCTTTCGGGAACTTGATGTGCAAACCGTTGATGTCCTTCTCCGGGCCGCCGTCCTTCGTGATCACTTGGTACGGCATGGAGCCCTTCACGCGCTTGCTCGTGTCGCCCTTGGCCTCGGCCGCGAGCACTTCCACCGTCTTGTACCCATAGTTGAAGGGATCCTGCACGACGGTGCCTTCGATCTCGCCGGCGGCGATGGCGCGGAGCGTGTCGCGGTCTTCATCGAAGCCGAAGATCTTCACCTTGCCGAGCAGCGACTTGTTCTTCACCGCTTCGAGGATCGTGGGCGGGTTGTAGTTGTAAAGGCCGATCAACGCGATGTCCGGAACGCCGTCGATGCGGCTGAGCATGTCGCGGGCGTTGTTCTTGGCGCGTTCCTTGTCGCCGTCGTCGGTCTTGGCTTCGCCATCCACGAGGAAGTACTTGCCGTACTTCTTGCCCTTGATCTCGGGACGTTGCGGGTGAGTGGCCGGGGTGCCGTTGGCCTCGGGCGTGGCGAGTTCCTCGAGCACGCCGGCGGGGCGGGCCTGACCGTTCGCCGACGTGGTGCTGCCGATGAACAACGCGATCGTGCCGCCGTTCGGCATCACCTGCTTCACGAGCCGCCCGACGGCCCGGCCCGCTTCCTTGTTGTCCACCCCGATGTAGCACAGGCGGCCGCTGCCTTCCGCGTCGTTGTCCATCGTGATGAGCGGCACCTTCTTCGCGACCACGCCGAGGTCTTCGGTCTGGCCCTTGGGGTCGATCACGCTCACGGCGAGGCCGGACACGCCCTGGCTCACCCAGGCGTCGATGATCGGCTTCTGCACTTCACTCGCCATGCGTTCCGGTTGGCGGAAGAGCACCTCCACGTCGAAGTCCTTCTCCGCCTTGCGGGCGCCGGCTTCGCAGAGATCCCAGAAGGGATCGGTGCAGTTGGTCACGATGGCGATCTTGGGTTTGCCGCTGGCTTTGCTCCCGCAGGCGGGAATTGCCGCGAGCCCGGCGGCGAGCAGAAGCACGAGCGAAACACGGAAAGTTCGGGACACGGGGCACCGCCTTCGGAGAGTGGGACTGTGCAGTAAAGGTTATGAAATCGCTCTGCGCCGTCGTTCGGGCGAGCCTCCCGCGCGTCGGGTTCAAGTCCCTGCGGGACGATGCCGATACCGGTACGACCCGCACGACCCGCGAATCCGGCCCGGCTTCACGGGGAAGTTGAAGAAACGGTGCGGTTCGATTCAAGTTCGGGGCTTGATGTGTCGAAACTTGGCGGTTTCGCCCTGTCGCTGGTGCTCTGCTTCGCACTGCGCGCCGCAGCGGAAGAGCCCGTGGAACCGGCGACGCTGAAGCCGCCACCGCCGGAGGTACTGCCCGCGAAGGCCGAGACGCCCGCTCCCTCGGCACCGCCGCCCCCCAAAGTGGAAGCTCCGAAATCGGACACGCCGAAAGTGGATCCGCCCAAGGCGGACGCGCCGAAATCCGCCAGCCGCAAGGTCACCGGCACTTGGAACAACGGGCTCACCTTCGAGACGGAAGACAAAGCCTTCCGCATGAACATCGGCGGCGTCACCCAATTCGACATGGGATGGTACAACGCGGATCAACGGCTGAAATACTCGGTGGGCAGCCTCAACAACCTCGTGGATCCGGGGCAGGCCTTGCAGGACGGCATGGACTTCCGCCGCGCCCGCCTCCGCATGTCCGGCATCGCCTACGAGCAGATCGAATTCTTCGCCCAGTACGAGTTCGCGAACTCGATCGATCTCCGGCAACGCACGCTCGGCATCCCGAACCCCGCGGGCGTGGCCAACCCGAACGTCACCAACTTCGATCCCGCGGACGGCATCGCCTTCAACGAGGTCTACATCGGGCTCATCAAGTTGCCGGTGATCGGGAACGTCCGTGTCGGCCGGCACCGCGAGAGCCTCAACTTCGTCACGGCCACCGCGGACAACTACCAGGTCTGGATGGAACGCGGCGCGATGTTCGAGGCGTTCAACGGGAACAACAACTTCTCGAACGGCGTGACCACGTCGCGGAACTACCTGGACGGCCGGGCGTACTCGCTGTTCGGCTTCTTCATGCAGAACAACAACAACACGCGGCAGATCTCGACCGTGGGCGACGGAGCGTACGTGTACGACGGCCGCCTCACGTGCCTGCCCGTGTGGGACGAAGAAGAGAAACTTTGGGTGCACCTCGGGGCCGACTACAGCTACCGCAACCTGTACCAGGACAACACGCGGTACCGCGTGCGGCCGGACGTGCGGGTCGGCACGTCGTTCCAAGTCATGAACATCATCGACAGCGGGAACATTTTCTCGCCGGACGCGCTGCAGGTGTGGAATCTGGAGTTCGCCTCGGCGTGGAAGAAGTGGACGTTTGCGGCGGAAGGGTCGCTCAGCAGCGTGACGAACGCGTACACCGGCGGCATGCCTGCGGCGAACGGCACGCTCCCGGCGGGCGTGACGGCCCGCGGCACGTACGTCGCCACTGGTGGATATGTGGAATTGCTCCGATTCCTCACGAACGATCACCGGCCATACGTGAAGGAACGCCCGGGCTACGGCCGCGTGGTGCCGACACGCCGGTTCATCTTCCGCGAAGACGACAACGGCTGCCGGCACTTCGACATCGGAGCGTGGGAAGTGGGCGTGCGCTACGACTACGCGAACCTCACGCACGGCGGCATCAACGGCGGCGTCTTCAACGGCCTCACCGCCGCCGTGAACTGGTACTGGTCGTCCAACGCCCGCATGCAGTTGAACGCGACGTGGATGCGACGGTCCTTCGATCCCACCGACACCACCGGCCGCGTGAACGGCGACATCACCGCCCTCGGCGTCCGCTTCAACATGGACTTCTGAGCCGGGATGTCGTTGCGATTTGGTTGTTTGCCGAAGGCTCAAGCGACGGATTCGACCATCGCTTGAGCGTCCGGCCATCGCCGGTCAGGAATGTAATCGCGCCAAGTGTAACCCGCAATGCCACACCTCTCCCCGTTGGGAGAGGTCGCCGTGCTGATGCGAATGCATCGACACGGCGGGTGAGCAGTTGTTCGACGTCACACCAGAACGTCAATCGCCCCTCACCCGGTTCGTGAACGGCGAATGCCGTTCACGAACCACCCTCTCCCAACGGGGAGAGAGTGTCACCGATGCCTGCGTTCCGAACGGCCTTCCTGACGTCAAATGCCCTCGGCCGCACTACCGCTTCAGCAGCCGCCAGATCAGGACGAGACCGAGCATCCCGATCGTGATGTCTGCGAGGTACCACCCGAGTACGAGCGGGATCTTGCCGTCGCGGCCGAGGTTGGAGCCGGCGAAGATCAGCGGGTAGTACACGAGCACAGTGGGCAGGAAGCAGATGACGAACGTGCTGAGGTAATCGGCGCGGGTGGCCCAGATGCCGACGGGGCAGCCGATCAGCGCGAACACGATGCAGCCGAGCGCGAGCGCGGGCCGCATGTGATACTCCGATTCCACGTTCACCATCAGCCGCGAGCAGTTCTCGATCTGCGCCTTGTAATGGGATTCTTGGGCGAGGGCGAGCACCCGCGTCGCTTCGTCCGGGATGTTCGCCGTTTTCGCGCGGGCGGCGTCGCGTTCGGCGATCTTCGCGTCGCGGTCCCGCCGGAGCGTTTCCAGGCGCGGCCCGATTTCCTTCCAAGTGAGGGCGGACGGCCGCGTTCGCGCGTCTTGGGCGTTGAAGTTGTCGGGCAGCTTCACCGGGATCGGGGCGTTGAGCGCGCTCGTGCCCTGCGTGTTCGGGTTGTACACCATGAAGCGGTCCGGATCGATGTACATCATGCCCTCGGCGGCATCGACGCGGAGTTGCGCCGTCTGCGCCCGGAACACGTAGTCGTATCCGTTGGGCGGGATCGCGCCCGTCTTGTCCGGCTTCGCCTTCTGCTTGAGCACCACGTCGATCAGGCGGCGGCCCTGCACGTCGCGGACGAACAGCACGTAGTCCGCCGACGGATGCCGGATGGACTTCTCGCGGCGGAGCGTGCTGTACAGGGCTTCCTCCGGATCTTTCAGCAGTTCCTCCTGGAGCATCTGCTGGGAGCGGGGGATCACGGTGTGGAACAGCGCGGCGGTGACGGCCGTGGTGATGACACCGAGCATGAGTGCAGGTGTGAGCAGCGAGAAGAGGTGGACGCCGGCCCCCTTGATGGCCACCACTTCGTTGTCATGCGCGAGCCGGCCGTACACCACGCACGAGGCGAACAGCGTGGTGGCCGGGATCGTGTACGGCAGTGTGAACGGCACGAACAGCGGCACTGCCGCGACGATCTGACCCGGGGAGAGCCCGAGTTGCATCGCTTGCTGGATGATGCCCGCCAGCAGGAACAGCCCCGTGAGGCTGCCGAGCGACAGCAGAAAGACCTTCACCAGTTCGATGAAGATCATGCGGTTCAGCGTGTTCCCGGCGAACATGGCGCTCCTTGAAACCCGGCCTCTCTTCGGGCACCGGGTTTCGGTCATTTTTTCCGGTTCCGCAGGCGGTCGGTCACGGCGCGGATCGGCTCGGTGATCGCGGGCACCGGCTCCGGCTTGTACCGCGTCACGCCGTTCTCACGCGTCATCTTGATCTTGAACAGGTTGCGGCTGAGGAACGCGCTCACGTCGCCCACCGGGGTGTTCACGAGCCGCGCGAGGATCTCCGAGCCGAGCGTGTAGAACTCGAACTTCACATACTCGCCGTTCGCGTCCAGTTCGCCGGAGCCGCCGACACAGATCGCTTTGCCGATCAGGTCCAGTTGCTCCACGCGGATGCGGTCCCCGCGGATCGTGAAGGTGGCGTGGCCTTCCTCGAACGCCGTCTTGTCCGGAGCCTGCAGCTTGAGCACCTTCACGAGGTCGAGCATGACCGGCAGGTTGTACATGCGGCCGCTCGGCACATCGAGCTTGCCCGCTCCTTCCACGCCCCATTGGCCGGTCTTCGGATCCTGGCGGTTGTACAGGCGAAGCTGGGCCTGCGCGATGCCCTTCAAGTCCGCGTCCGAACCGAGCTTCTGGTGGCTGGCGATCTCTTCCAACTGCACGTCCGTGGCGGTGAGCCAGAGTTCGTACTTAGCCGGCGAATCGAGTATCACCCGCGCTTCGCCGCCCACCGTGCCGTGGAACATCGTTCCGGACAACGACGGGAATTCGAGTTCGATCGGCAGGAACTTGCCGGACGCGGCAGGGTCCGGCTTCTGAGGAACGGTTCGCGCTTGGCCATGAACGTTCGTGACGGGCAGCTTCGCGATGGTGCCGCGGTCGAGGAACAGGTTCCCGCGGACGAGTCCGAGATGCGTGCCCTCGTAGCGGCCTCGGCACGACACGGTGCCGAAGAGCTCGTCCCACGGCACGCCGGTGTCCATCGACGCGCCGAGCAGCTTCAAGTCGGCGTCCCAATAGATGACCGGGTCCGGCTTCTCGGGTGAACGCAGCAGCGGCGGCAGCGATTGCGGCATCTGCCCGCGGGCGATGAACCGGCGGGTCGGATCCAACGAAACGGGGCTCGGCTCCGGAGGCGAGGTCGAATCCGGCGGCGTCAGCACCACCATGTGCTTCACGGACAATTCCGTGTGCCCCTTGAGTTGAATCTCCTCCACCGCGGAACGCAGCTTGCCCGGCAGCGCCTTCAAGAGCGCTTCATCCGGGACAAACGGCTTGCATTCCAGGCCGCCGAGGTTGGCCCAGAGCGAGCCGTCCGGGTAGAAACGGATCTCGCCGGCCTCCAACTTCAGGCGTGATTCGCCGTGCTTCCCGGCGAAGTGCGCCAAGTCAACGCGGCCGTTGCGGTACTCGATCCACCCGGCGAGATCCGTCACGTCGTATCGGAAGAACGCGGGCGTGACCGTCGGGCCGAAGAAGTTGAACGTCAGTTTCAGGTCGGAGGCCGCGTTGAACGGCGGGTCGGCTTCAACCTCTCCCCCGGCTTTGCGGGGGAGAGGTCGCCTGCGCGATGCGGATGCATCGGCAAGGAGGGTGAGGGGTGTTGTGGGCGCACCCGCCCCCTCCCGGACGCGAAGTTGCATTCGCAACTTCGCGTCCGACCTCTCCCCGCAAGGCCGGGGGAGAGGTGGAGACGGGGCGGCCGCGGTCCATCACTTCGACATCGGCGGAGAACGTGATCTTGCCGCGGGGTGCGAACGACTCCCACGTGTCGCCGAGTTTCAGGTTGGAGAGCGCGGTCTGCAGGTCCGCATCGATCGGGCACGAGTTGCCGCCGATGTGCAACACGAGCTTGCGGTCGGGCGTGCCGGGGATGGACCGCTTCGTGCCGCTGAGCCACAACGCCGCGCCGGCGTGCGAACCGGTGACGCCGTCCAGGATCAGTTCGTCGCGGTCTTCCATCGAGACGATCGCTTCACCGGGCTTCACCGGCCGCGTGCGGTCGGTCGCCACCGAACGCACCACCACCTGCCCCTTCACCTTTTCCACGGGGTAACGGAACAGGTCGAAGGCGAGGGCCGCATCGCGGAGTTCGAGGCGGAATTCGTTCTCGCACAGGTTTTCGCCGGCCTTCTGCACGATCTTCGCCGAGAGATCGGCCCGTCCGGTGGCGTGAAACTTACGAATGATTCCGGGGTACTTGCCCGGCAGCGAATCGAGCAGCTTGGGGTCGTCGAGCGGGAGGTTGATCGCGCCAAGACGCAGGTCGATCATCGGGTCCGGACCCTCGCCCGTGATCTTCCCGTTGAGCGTGACCGGTTGCCCGGCCGCCTTGCCTCGCAACTCCACGACGATCACCGGCCCCTCGGCGTGCGTCACGGTCTTCTTCACCGTGCCCTGCACGTCCGACACCGGGTACTTGAACTTCTCGTAAGTCACGGACGCCGAAAGCGGCCGCACCTCGTATTCGCGCTTCCATCCCTGCGGTTCGCGGGCGAACTTGTATCCGAGTTCGATCTTGCCCTGCGGATCGAACAGTTTCTTCGCCTTGGTCGCCTTCTCGCCGATGCGGTTGAAGAACGCATCATCCAATTGGATGCCGGAGACGAGGACATCGAGCTTCTGCAGGTGCTCTTCGAGCGTCGCGAGTTGATCGAGGTCCGCACGAGCGGCCGCGGCCGCCGGCACCGGGGTATTCCGCGTCTCCATTGCGACCTTCACCGTGGCCGCACCCATCTTGGCGGTCGCCTCTTCGATGCGGACGTGGCCGTCCACGCTGCGGAACTTCACCGCGATTTGATCGACCGGGCCGGGCAGATCCGGGTGCTTGAGCTTGCCGTCCTTGATCTCGACGCGGACATCGTGCCGCCATGCCGGCGTCGCATCCGGGATGTATGTGAGGTCCGCCTTCACGGAGGCGTTGGCTTCGAGCGAACCGAGGTGCCCGGCGATGTGCGGGGCGAACTTCTCCGCGACCACGGGCAGCACTTCGCCCAGCGGGAAGTCGGCCATTTCGCAGCCGATGCTCACGTGCCGCGTGATGCGGTTGAGCCGGGCCCGCACCTGCACCGGGCCGAAGCCTTGGGCGGTCGCGTCCGCGGTGATTGTGAGGATCGGCAACGGGTCGTTCAGCAGCGTGAAGCGGGCATCGGTGAGTTTCAACTCGGGCAAGGCTTCCGGGCCGTGATCCACGATGGTGAGTGTGCCGGCTTTCGCCACGAAGGTGGGCACGGGGCGGTCCGCGGGGCCGGACTTCATCACGTCTTCGAGATTCCACCGCCCGCCGGAATCGCGTTCCAGGTGCAGGTCCGGGCCTTCCATTTCGATCTTGCGGATGACGAGCCGGCCGTGGTTGAGTTGTTCCTTGTCGTGGTACAGCACGGCGGCGGGTGCGGAGAAGAACGGGCGTCCCGTGCCGCGTCGGGTGAGTTTCAAGTCGCGGACGGCGATGCCGCCCAGGATTCGCATGTGAGCGGAACCGATTTCGACGTCCACACCCTCGAATTGTTCGCCGAGGCTGGCGATCACCTGCTCGCGAATTCGTTCGGGGCTGACCCACGAATTGGCGACCCAGCCGAGCGCGACGAGTGTCGCGACCCCGGCGAGGATCAGCCCGCGGATCAGCCAATTCCGGACGAACAGGCGCATACCGTCCCCGCCTCGCCGCCGGGCCGGTCGCCCGACAAGCGGCGGGAAGATACGCAGGAGGCGGGTTCAGGTCAATTGGAAGAACGGACGGGAGGATGTGTGGTTTTTGGCATCGGGAGGGCGAGGCCGGAGCGCGGCATTTGCCTGTCGATGCGATGTCCTCACAGTTCCAAGCGGAAGGGGCCGGCGTAGAGATGCTCGCCAGCCGGGGTAATGGCCTGCGATCGGATCAGCTTCATCAGGATCGCCAGGCCCGCGACCGAAACCACGCCGCCGAACTCGACATAGGCGTAACGAGTCTTGATCGGTGCCGGCAGAGTAAAGGCGATCCCCGCTCCGGACACGTCCTTGCAGCGGCCGACAACCGCGGGGTCGAGCGAGCCGTCCGAGTGCAGCGGATGCACCGTGAGCCGCATGTCCGTGCCGATCCGGGGCGACTTGCGGCGGTCCGCCACGTTGCCCAACTCGCGGCGCACATCTTCGATGATTTTCGGCAATGCCGTGTGCGACGCTTGCACGAAGTTGCGATCCGGCGCGCCGAACAGCCCGCCGATCACCGTCACTTCGCCCACCGCCTTGCCGTCCTTCGGCAATTTCACGGTCAGTTCCAAGCCGGCCTTCTTGCCCGAAAGCGCGCTCCAGAGCCCGCCGGTGGCGGACTTGCGAAACACGAGCTTGCCCGCTTCCGGCGCGTCCATCGTCATCTGCCATTGGTCGCGGACCACGCCCAGTTTGAGCGGCGCGAACGACTCCGGGACGGTGGACGGGAACTGGCACACGAAGGTCCCGTCCGCAAGGCGGCCGATGTCGCCGGGCAGTGCGGGCACGAGGTTTCCCGCCGCGGCCGCGGCGAAGACCGAGGCGGCGAAATCGCGGGCCGTCGCCACCGCATCCGGCACCTGCTCCCCGCGCAGGCGTCCCGAAGGGACCACCGTGCGGATCGGCTGCACGATCACTTTCTTGATCGGGGCCGAGTCCGCGAGCGGCAGATCGTCGTCGAACAGCATCGGTGCCGGAGGAGCCGCGATCGGCGCGGGAGTGAGCACCGTCGGGCTGGCCCACCGGCTCGCCGCAGTGAGCGGCGGTGTCACTCGCGGAGTCGTCAGCGGCGGCATCGCCCGCGGGGTCGTCAACGGTGGCAGCGTCTTGCTTCCGCCCGGATGCGTCGCATCGCCGGATCCGCGCCGCGACAGCGGCGTCGTGCCCGATCCCGGCGACACATGACGGCCCGTCCGTTCCGCCGGGCCGGGCGTCGTCTCGATCGAGCGATGATGGAACGGCATCACCCCGCTGCCGCTGCGGCTTGGCAACCGCTGCTGCATCTGCGGAGTCGAATACAACAACGCATGGATGAACTCCTGGCACGAGCCGAAGCGGTCGTCCGGCTTCTTCGCCAAGGCTTGCGACACCGCGGCACGATCACACTCCGGCAGCGGCATCAGGTCCGGCATGGCGGACACGTGCGCCAGCATCATCTGCTGCGGCGTGCGACCGGTGTAGGGGAAAGTGCCCGTCAGCATTTCCTGGTACACGAGCGCGAGGCTGTATTGGTCCGAGCGGGCGTCCACGGTGCCGCGAAGCACTTCCGGGGCCACGTACTTCGGCGTGAGCCCGCGGGCGGCTCCGGCGTTGTTGCCGTCCAGTCGGCACACGAGTCCGTAGTCTCCGACCTTCACATGCCCCATCGTGATGAACAGGTTCGCCGGCTTCACATCCAAGTGCTGCAGGTTGTAGTTCGTGTTGATGACATCGAGCGCCTCGGCCGCCTCGCCGAGGTAGCCGAGCAGTTCGTCGCGCGGGATGCCGGGCAACCCCTCCGCGCGGCACTCGTCGTAGCGGTCCCGCATTTGGCGGTCCGCCAGTTCCATGACCATGACGAGATCGCCGCCGACTTGCTCGACCCGTTCGAGCGTCAGCAGGAAGGGATGGCGGATCGTCTTGATGTGGACGAACGCATCGAACTCTTGCTGGAACTGGTGACTGTTTCCGCCGTCCTCGCCGGCCTCGGCCCCGGCCACGAACTTGATGGCCTTGTGGAGCCCGCCGGGGGCTTCGCACTTCCACACCTCGCCGAAACCGCCGCGGCCGAGCGGTTCGATCAGGACGTACCCCGGCAACGGCTCGTCGCCGGCCGACTTGCGGTAAGCCTGGAGGGTGTCGCTGTCCACGTGGGCGGAAGGCATGATTCGGGCGTCACCAGAAATAATTCGCAGCGTGCGGAAGCTTAGAACAGATTGCGGCCGAGGGCCGAAAAAGGTGTGGAAAAGAGGCCGTTGCGCCGCCCGCGGGGAAATGTGTTGCCGCGACTCTCGCGCACGCTACAATACCCGTTCTTCACCACTTTTCGGCTTCGGGGCGGGTGCGTCATGGCGCATAAAAAGGGACAAGGCTCGGTCAAAAACGGTCGCGATTCGCTGCCGAAGCGGCGCGGCATCAAGCTGTACGCCGGCGAGAAAGTAAACATCGGCGGCATCATCGTCGTGCAGTGCGGCACGAAGTACGCCCCCGGTCGCTACGTCCGCCGCGCGAAGAACGATTACCTCTATGCGGTGGCCGAAGGCACCATCTACTTCGACCAAGGCGGCAAGCGCGTGAACGTGACGCCCGCGGACCCGGCGAACGGCAAAGTCTGAGTCAACCTGCCAAGCTGCCACATTTCTCACCGTCCGAGTGTGGCAGCTTGACCCACCAGATTATCACCCAGCTCTTCAATTCTCTCCCATCCGACTTGACTGGTGGCCTTCCCTATCCTGAGTTTGATTGGTTACACTGTTGTGATCGTGAGGGCTGTAAGGATTGGTTAGCAGGTGTAAGTGCGCCTGTGCGCGGCCCCGCGCTCGTTGAGGTTCCAGCGGAACCGGAGCATTCAGAATCGCCGCCTCGCGGCGTCTGAATTTATCCGAAACATCTGGAATTGAAGAAGTTACAGCATTCTGCTGGTGCCACAATGGGTGGTTTCGGCGGTGCTGTGCGATCCGGCATCGGGAATGCTTCCGATTTTGGACATTCCCGCTCCGTGAGTCGCGCACGCCGTTGTGCAGGCCACCCGGTTCGACATCGTTGCAGCATCGCCGGGAGTCTGTCTCATGGCCCGTCCGAACGATCCGCCGAATCACAACCCGATGTCCCCGTTCAACACCCCGGCGGGCGGGATGCCTCAACCGGTTCCGATGCCGCCGCTCGGTGGACATCCCTACGGCCCGAATCCCGGCTACAACGCGGGTGGCGCTCCGCCCAAGGCCAAGACCGGCCCCAGTCCCGCCGGCATGCTTCATGCCCTGAAGCGGCGTTGGGTGCTGGCTACGTTCCTCGGCGGCCTCATCGCCACCGTGGCCGCTTGCGCCGTGTGGTTCCTCATGCCTGCCGGCAAGCACCAAGCCAAGGCACTCGTCCGACTTCGCCAGAAGACGGCGGAGATCGGCAAGACGAACGAAGACTTCGACACCTTCCGCCGTGATCAGATGGTGATCCTGCGAACGCGCGACCTCATCACGCGTACGCTGGCCGAGCCCTCCGTCGCGAGTCTCGAAACGATCAAGACCGCGGACGACCCCGTGCGGTGGATGGAAGAAGGATTGATGGTGAAGGACCTGTCGCCCACCACGCTCGCTGTGACGCTGCCCGGCGACAACCCGGAGGACTTGGTCAAGATCCTGGACATGCAGGTGAAGAAGTACATCGACGACGCGACCACCTACGATCGGCGGACACGCGACGACCAGATGAAGAAGTTGGAGAACCTCTCGGAGCGGCTCAAGGGCGAGATCCAAGCCAAGGAACGCGCCATCAACCTGATGATCGACGCGAACCAAGCGGCGGGCGGTACCGGCGCGGCGGAGAAGGAAGCCCGCATGGTTCAGGAACTCGGCAAGATCGAAGGCGATCTGTTCGAGCTGCAAAAGGAGATTCAGGAGCTGGAGTCCCGCATCACCGTGAACGAGAAGAAAGTCGCGGCCAAGCGCTACGATCTCAACGGGATCGAACTTCAGCGGAACTTGGAGCTCGACATTCGCATCGGCCCGCTCATGCAAGAGCGGTTCATCAAGAAGACCACGCTGGAACGCGAGTTGGAGATTGCGAAGCTCGGCCCGAACGATCCGCTTCCGCCGACGATCCTCGAACTCAAGGAGCAGATCGCCAAGCTGGACGTCAAACTCGCGGAGGCGAAGAAGATCGTCGAGCCTGAGATCATGCAGGCGATGGCCAAGGTCGAGGAGCAGCGGGTTCGCAACAAGATTGCAGACGACAAGGACAAGCTCGAAGAGACGAAGCACCGGTACGCCGGACGCAGCCAATACCGGGATCAGTTCCAGAAGGGCATGACGCAGGCGATGAAGGGCAACTTCAACGCCAACGCGTTGCTCAAGGAACTCGAGCCGCAACGCGAGGCGCTCAACAGCGTGGAACGCCAGCGCGTCCAGCTTCAGATTGAAAAAGACATGGACGCCCGGGTGACGCTCATCGAGCCCGCGTTCATCCAGATGAACCTCAACGCGAAGCAAAAGACGCTGCTCGCCATCGGGGCCGCGGTTGCTTCGTTCGGGTTCGTGATCGTGCTCATCGGCTTCCTCGAATGGCGGACCCGCCGCATCGACGGCGTCGAGCAGGTGGTCGCGGAACTCGGGATGCGCGTGATCGGCACCGTGCCGTCGTTCCCGAACAAGGCCAGCCTCAAGGCCGCCGAGGCCGCCGGGAACGCGAACTGGCGGTTCATCCTGAACGAATCCATCAACAGCACCCGCACGATGCTGCTGCACACCGCCCGCACCCAATCCATGCAAGTGGTGATGGTGACGAGCGCGACGCAGGGCGAGGGCAAGACGTCGCTCGCCAGCCAACTCGGCACGAGCATGGCCACCGCCGGCATGCGGACGCTGATCGTGGACTGCGACCTTCGCAATCCTTCGATCCACAAGCTGTTCGATCTCACGCTGCAGATGGGTGTGAGCGAAGTGCTTTGCCAGGAAGTGGACGCATCGGACGCGGTGCAGCCCACGGCTGTGCCCAACCTGTGGGTCATTCCCGCGGGCCAGTGC
Organism: Gemmataceae bacterium; assembly: GCA_046350135.1. Classification (GTDB taxonomy): domain Bacteria; phylum Planctomycetota; class Planctomycetia; order Gemmatales; family Gemmataceae; genus Urbifossiella. The sequence continues at coordinate 63,558 of JAXMBB010000024.1, read as the reverse complement.
AGCACCCGTGTGATCTCGGCGCTCGCCCAAGGGCAGGAACTCGAGTCGCTGTTCAACCGCCTCCGCGGGCAATTCGATTTCATCATTGTGGATTCGTGCCCGGTGCTGCCGGTCGCGGATGCCCTCTTGATCGGCCAGCACGTGGACGGCGTGGTCTTCTCGATCATGCAAGACATCAGCCAGTTGCCGAAGGTGATGGTGGCGAGCGAGAAGCTTCAACAACTGAACGTGCCGCTGCTCGGTGCAGTGGTGAACAACGTGAGCGGCGGCAGCGCGTATTACGCGTACGGTTACAACTATGTCAAGCAGCTCCCGGCTTGAGAGCGTTCAACCCCTCCCCAAACCCCTCCACGAAGCGGAGAGGGGCTTTGAGTCCGGGGTCGGTCTTGCTCCCCTCCCCGCTTCGGGGAGGGGCCGGGGGAGGGGTTCTGTGGCGATGCCGCGAACACTCCTGATCGGTTCCGCCCTCGCCGTGCTCGTCGTCGCGGCGGTGATGGAGGGAATTCGTTCGAATCGTTGGGGCGCCTCGGAGGATCTCACTGCTGCCGCCGCGAAGTTGCAGCGGGTTCCAACCTCCTTCGGAGCTTGGAAAAGCAGCGAGAACCCGATCGATGCCGAGATTCTGAAGAAGGCGGAGGCCGTGGGTTCGGTGTCGCGAGTGTACGAGAACCAAAACGACCGCACCCGCATCTCCGTCTTACTTCTTTGTGGTCGGAGCGGGCCGATCGGCGCCCACACTCCGGACATCTGCTACGCGGGCCTCGGATACAAGATGGCCGGCCGCGAGCTGAAGCGAAACGTCGGTGAGAACAGCTACTGGACCGGCCGCTTCGACAAGCCGACCGGCGAAGGCAGCATGATGGTGTCGTGGGCGTGGGGTGTGGACGGCACGTGGCACGCGGCGGAGCAGCCGCGGGTCGAGTTCGTCGGCCGCGATTCGCTGTACAAGCTGTACGCCACCCGCGGCCTGACCGCGGCCGAGCAGGCTAACGCGCCGGCCGGCACCGACCCGACCGCGGTGTTCCTGGAGGACTTCCTCCCGGAAGTGAAGAAGGCGATTGGAACGCCATGAGTCTGATGCCCAAGAAACCGGTGCCCCCTCCGCCTGCGGTCGCCCGCGAGCCGTGGCCGGAGATCGATCGCCTCGGCGTGGATGCCGCAGTGGACTTCACCGTGTGCCCCACGTGGTACGCCGTGGGCAAGGTGATGCTCGATTACGCGATCGCCGTGCTGCTGCTGCCGATCGCCCTGCCGCTGATCGCACTCGCAGCACTCGCCATCAAACTGACATCGCCCGGACCCGCGTTTTATCTGCAAACCCGCGTCGGTCTCGGTGGGCGGCTCTTCCGCATCATCAAACTTCGGACCATGCACCACGATTGCGAAAAGCACTCGGGCATCAAGTGGGCCGGCAAACACGACGACCGCGTGACTCGCGTGGGCAAGCTGCTCCGTAAGACGCACATCGACGAACTGCCTCAACTGGTGAACGTGCTGCTCGGGCACATGAGCTTGGTCGGCCCGCGGCCGGAACGCCCCGAGGTGATCAAGGCGAAGGGCCTGGAGCAACTCGTGCCCGGCTACTCGCACCGCCTCCGCGTGAAGCCCGGCGTCACCGGCTTGGCCCAAGTGCAACTTCCGCCGGATTCGGACATCACCAGCGTGCGCTACAAGATCGTTCACGACTTGTACTACGTGCAGCACCAAGGTGTGCACTTCGACCTGCGTCTGATCGCCGCCACGGTGGCGAAGGCGCTCGGTGCCAAGCCCGTGTTCATCCGCCGTGCGTTCCTGCTGCCGCGTCGCGAGAAATTGGCCGCGGTGTTCCACCAGACCGTGCAGGTCGAGAAGGCCGAGCCGCTGAGCCAACTCCAACCCGCCTGATCCCGTGCCCCCGCCTCAACGCCGGGCGTCGGCTCCGTCCCGCCCGCGTCCCTGCGGAAATGTTTGACCGACTCCCGCGCACCGTCTTATCATCACAGTGGTTCCCGCCGCGGAGTCTCTCCATGCGCTGCACCGCAATCTTCACACTGCTCGTCGCTTCGGCCGCCTTCGCCCGTCAGGACAAGGAACCGACCTACGACGGGAAGACGGGCGATGTCTGGCTGGAGATCCTGAAGAACGAAGCGTCCGCCCGCAAACGTGCGATCGCGGCCACAGCACTTGGCGAGCTTCGCGGCAAGCTCGGCGCCCTGCAGAAGCACGAGGTCGATCTCGCCCGCTCGCTGCGCGTGGACAGCAGTGCCGCCGTGAAGGCGCAGTGCGCCATGTCGCTGGCCGCGCTTCGGGCGGACCAATTGAAGACGATCGACTCCGAACTCGTCGAAGCGGTGAAAGCCGAGAAGGATTCGCGGGTGCGGAAGGAACTCGCGGTGCTGTTCGGCCGGTTCCCCGAGTTCGCGAAGCGGGCCGTGCCGGGGCTCGCGGCCGCACTCAAGGACCCGGATGCGGGCACGCGTGCGGCCGCGGCGGACGCATTGGCCAAGCTCGGTGCCGATGCCAAAGATTCCGCCACCGATCTGCTCGTGCTCTTGAACGACGCGGACAGGCCGGCGCGGCAGGCGGGCATCTTCGCGCTCGGCCGCATCTCGCCGGACAACCCCTCGTTCGTTTCCGCCGCGTTGATCAAGCGGTTCGGCGAGGAGAAGGAAGCGGATCTCCGCCGCGAGATCGTCGTCTCGGTGAAGCTGATCGGGGACAAGTCCGAGGCCACCGTCGCGGCGTTGATGAAGATGCTGACGGACGCGGAGGCGGATGTGCAAGCCGAAGCGGCCCGCAGCCTCGGGCTGCTGGGAAGTTCCGCCAAGCCTGCCGCGGACGCGTTGTTCAAGCTCGCCACCGAATCGAAGGACAAGGGCACCCGCATCGACGCCCTCCGCGCGTTCGGCTCCGCCCTCGGGCCCGCGATCAAGGACCGCCTGAAGGACTTGATCCGCGTGATGGAGTCGGACATGGACTTCGAAGTCCGGCTGGTCGCGGTCGAGGAGATCGGCTCAATCGGAATGGAGTTGAAAGACGACAAGGAGACGATGGCGGCGTTGCGGAAGCGGCTCAGCGATCCGCAAGTGAAGGTGCGCGAGGCCGCGGCCGTCGCCATCCGCCGCATCGAAAAGAAGCCCGAGCCCAAGCCGAAAGACAAGCAGCCCTGACCCCGCCCTCCGAACGATCGCGTTCGTCCAGGTGAATTGATGCTCCGCATCCTCGGTTCAAACAAGCGGTTCTGCGACGGGCTCACCCGTCGCGATCTGCTGCACGTCGGTGCGCTCGCGCCGTTCGGCATCTCGCTGGCGAACGCCGCCACGCCTTCGGCCGAACCCTCCTCCGCGGCGCCCGGCTTCGGCTCCGCGAAGCGTTGCATTCTCTTGTACCTGTGGGGTTCGCCGAGCCAGATCGAGACGTTCGACCCGAAGCCGGACGCGCCACGCGAAGTCAGCGGCGAGTTCCAATCCATCCCCACCGCTCTGCCCGGCGTTTGCATTGGTGAGATTCTGCCGCGGATCGCCGCGATGCTGAACCGCGTCACGGTGCTGCGGTCGCTCACGCACCCGTACCCGGTGCACGGGGCCGCGTTCGCCACCACCGCGGTGCCGACCACGGACATCCCGATGGAGAGCAACCCGCGCGATTCGCGGCTGTGGCCGTTCGCCGGGGCCGTGGTGGATTACCTCGCGGAGAAGGCGGACCCGCGCCCTCCCGCGGTGCCGCGGAACTTCGGCCTGCCGTTCCTGTTCGGGTCGAAGCGCGGGCCGTCACGCTCCGGTCCGTTCGGCGGCTTCCTCGGGCCGGCGTACGACACGGTGTGGTCCGAGTTCCGCGAGAAGGGCGTGCGAGAAGTGCTTCGCGATTCCGGCGCGCCGAACACGCCGACGCCGATGGTCGCGGACCCATACATCGGCATCCGCCCGACGGATCGCTTCGAGTTGTTCACGCAGGACGACACGATCACGCTGGACCGCATGAACGACCGCACGTCGCTGCTCGATCAACTCGATGCCGCGCGGCGGACTTTGGATTCGCGTTCCGAAACGCCCTTTGACAAGAACCGCGCCTTGGCTCGCTCGGTACTCGCCTCGGGCAAACTGCGGGACGCACTCGACGTGCAGCGCGAACCGGGCAAGTTCCGCGACCGCTACGGCATGACGCTCTTCGGCCAATCGTGCCTCGCGGCCCGGCGGTTGCTCGAAGCCGGCGGCAAGTTCGTCACCGTGTGCTGGGACGAATACGGACTCGTGAACACCGGGTGGGACACGCACGTCCACATGAAGACGCGGCTGAAGGATGAACTCGGGCCGGGGCTCGACAACGCCTTCGCCACGCTGCTCGAAGACTTGGACGCGCGCGGGATGCTGGACGATACCGCGATCGTAGTGCTGAGCGAGCACGGCCGCACGCCGCGCATCCAGCGGGTGAGCGGTGGCGGCCGCGATCACTGGTCGCGGGCGTACTCGGCGTTGTTCGCCGGTGCGGGGTATGCGAGGGGCCGCGTCGTCGGCAGCACGGATCGCATCGCGTCGGACGTATCCGAGACGCCGTTCTCGCCAAAGGACGTGGTCGCGACCTTGTTCCACCTGCTCGGCATCGACCCGGCCGCGGAGATTCACGACCGCTTGGGCCGCCCGTATCCCATCGGCGGCACAGGCAAGGTGCGAAGCGAACTGCTGGCGTGAGATGAGCGACATGTATCGACGATTTGCGATTGCATCGGTGGTGACTGCGGTGGCAACCGGCGGCCTTCTTCACCTCGCCCCCGGCTTTGCGGGGAGAAGTCGGAGTCGAAACCGCGAATAGCGGTTTCGACTCCGGGTGAGGGGCGTTCTGGGGCACACCGCAGCACACCCTCGCCCGGAGTGCCGATGCATTCACATCGGCACTCCGACCTCTCCCCCGCAAAGCCGGGGGAGAGGTGTTCGCCTCGGCTTTCGTCGCTGACCCCACATTCGCCACCGACGGCATCGCATTCCTCAAGAAGCATTGCCTCTCGTGCCACTCCGGGGAGAAGGCCAAGGCCGATCTACGGCTCGACACCTTCACCGAAGAAGCGAGCCTGGTGAAGGACCGCAAGACGTGGATGCGCGTGCTCGATGTGCTGAAGGCCGGCGAGATGCCGCCCGAACCCAAACCCAAACCCGCGGTCGCGGAACTGGATGCGTTCACGAAACTGATCGGTAGCACGTTCGAGAAGCACGACAGGAACTCGCCGCCCGACCCGGGCCGCGTCACGATGCGGCGGCTGAATCGCAACGAATACAACCACACGATACGCGATCTGGTCGGCGTCGATTTCAATCCCGCCGAAGACTTCCCCTCCGATGATGTCGGCTACGGCTTCGACAACAACGGCGACGTGCTCACGCTGCCGCCGGTGCTGCTCGAACGGTATCTCGCCGCGGCCGAGACGATCATGGCCCAGGCGATCACGCCGGTGCCGCCGCCGATCACGGCCCGCTGGCAGGGGGCGTGGTTCACCGAGCCCGCGGGGCCGAAAGTGCCCACTCGCAACAGCTGGCGCATCGTGACAGTCGGCGATCAGGATCCGCTCGCGACCGGCCCGCTGCACAACCCGGTGAAGGTGCCCGAGAACGGAGCCGGGGACTTCACGCTCCGCACCCGCGTGTACGCCGAGACGACGGGCAAGAAGCCGGTCAAGATCGCGTTCCTCGCCTGCTGCGACAAGTCGGCCCCCGGCGTGGCGAGCGACGACGACGTGAAACAACTCTCCGGTGCGGCGGTGCAGTCCTTGCGTCCGTTCAAGATCGTCGAGATCGTGGAAGTGACCGGCCGCACGGAGAAAGACGCGAAAGAACATCGCGCAAAGATGGGCAGCACGCCGGGCTTGCACCGGATGGCGGTCGCACTCGTGAAGCCGGAGAAGGATGAACCGCCCCCCAGCGTGTTCATGCAGTTCATGTCGTTGGACGGCCCGCTGGACAGCCGGCCCGCGACGCACCGCAAGCTGTTGGCGACCACTTCAAAGACTCCGCCCGAGCAGACGCGTGAAGTACTGGAACGATTCGCGAGCCGCGCGTGGCGACGACCCGTGACCAAAGAGGAACTCGACCGCTTGGTGAAACTCGCAGACTCGCGGATCGCCGCAGGCGAGAAGTGGGACGCGGCCATGCAGTTCGCCTTCACCGCGGTGTTGGTGTCGCCCAAGTTTCTCTTCCGCATCGAGACGCCGGTTGCGGACGCGGCCGGGCCGGTGGCGATTGATGAATATCAACTCGCGTCGCGGCTTTCGTACTTCCTTTGGTCCAGCATGCCGGACGAGGAACTGTTCGCGCTCGCGGCCCAGAAGCAACTCACGGCGAATCTCGATGCCCAAGTGAAACGGATGCTCGCGAGCCCGAAGGCGGCCGCGCTCACCGATTACTTCGTGATGCAGTGGCTTCAGCTTCAACCGTTGCGGAGCGCCCGCCCCGATCCCGCGAAGTTCCCCGGCTTCAACGACACGCTGCGCGCCGCGATGGTGCAGGAAACGCGGCTCTTCTTCCACGAGATCATCCGCGAGAACCGCAGCATTCTCGACGTGCTGAACGCTGACTTCAGCTACATGAACGGCCCGCTGGCGCGGCACTACGGCATCACCGATACCGCGGGCAACTTCCACGGCCAGGACCCGAAGTTGAAGAAGCCGGGCGGCCGGCCGTTCAAGGAAGAAGAGTTCTCGCGCGTCGATCTGAAGGGCACGCCGCGCGGTGGCGTGCTCACACAGGCGAGCGTGCTCACGGTCACCTCCAACCCCGGCCGCACGAGCCCGGTGAAGCGCGGCAAGTGGGTGCTCGAGCAGATGCTCGGCACGCCGCCGCCTCCGCCGCCGCCGAACGTGCCCGAACTCGAAAAGGACGGCAAACCCGTGAACGCGGGCTCGCTCCGCCAGCAGCTTGAGAACCACCGCAGGAACCCGGCGTGCGCCAACTGCCACGCCAAGATGGACGGCGTCGGCTTCGCGCTGGAGAATTTCGACGCCGTCGGTGCGTTCCGAACCAAGGACGGAACCTTCGCCATCGACGCGACCGGCGAACTGCCCGGCAACGTCAAGTTCACCGGCCCCGCCGAACTGAAGACGATGCTGCTCGGCAAGAAAGACTTGTTCGCGAAGTGCCTCACCGAGAAGATGATGATCTACGCTTTGGGCCGCGGGCTCGATTGGTACGATCGCCGCACCGTGGAAGCGATCACCGCCGCCCTCGCGAAGAACGATTACAAGCTGTCCGTGCTCGTCACCGAACTGGTGAAGAGCGACCCGTTCCGACTCCGCCGGGGGAAGATGCCATGAACAAGCTGATGTCCCGCCGCACGGCCCTCCGCGGCCTCGGCGTCTCGGTTTCGCTCCCGTGGCTCGAAGCGATGGGCCCGCTCACCGCGTGGGCGGGTGAAGCGACCAAGAACCCCGCTCCGAACCGCATGTGCTTCCTCTATGTGCCGAACGGGAAGAACATGGCGGACTGGACGCCGAAGGCCGAGGGTGCGAACTTCGACCTGCCCGCGATCCTGGAACCGCTCCAGGCGCACCGCGAAGAGTTGCTCGTGCTCACCGGCCTGACGGCGGACAAGGCCCGCGCCCACGGCGACGGTGGCGGCGACCACGCCCGTGCCTTGGGCGCGTTCCTCACCGGCTGCCAGCCGAAGAAGACGGACGGCGTGGACATCCGCGCCGGCATCTCGGTCGATCAGATCGCGGCGGCCCGCCTCGCAGACAAGGTTCGCCTGCCGTCGTTGGAAGTGGGCGGCGAGCACGGCGGCATGGCTGGCAACTGCGACTCCGGGTACTCGTGCGTCTATTCGTCCACGATGTCGTGGCGGTCCGCGACGCAACCGCTGCCCAAGGAAGTGAATCCGAAGGTGATCTTCGAGCGGCTCTTCGCCGTGAAGCCGGACGCCGAACGCCAGAAGCAGGACGCGAAGCGGAAGAGCGTCCTCGACTTTGTCCGCGAGGATTCGAAGGATCTCGAACTGAAGCTCGGCGCGAACGACAAGCGCAAACTGGACGAGTACTTCTCCGCGGTCCGCGATGTGGAACTGCGGATCGAGCGTGCCGAGAAGATGCCGCCGGTGAAGACGCCGGACTACAAGCAACCGACCGGCATTCCCGCGAACTACGAGGAGCACGTGAAGTTGCAGTACGATCTGATCTCGCTGGCGTTCCAGAGCGACGTCACGCGGGTGGCCACGTTCGTGCTCGCGAACGAAGGAAGCAACAAGACCTACCCGATGGTCGGCGTGAACGAAGCCCACCACGAGCTTTCGCACCACGACAACAACCCGGCGAAGAAGGCGAAAATCCGCGACATCAACAAGTTCCACACGAGCATGCTGGCGCACTTCCTCGGCAAGTTGAAATCCGTGAAGGAAGGCGACGGCACGCTGCTCGATCACTGCATGATCGCGTACGGCAGCGGAAACTCGGACGGCAACGCCCACAACCACGACGACCTGCCGATCCTCGTCGCCGGCAAGGGCTGCGGCACGCTGAAGACCGGCCGTCACCTCCGCTTCCCGAAGGAAACCCCGCTCGCGAACCTCTGGGTGAGCCTGCTCGACCGCATGGACCTGAAAGTGTCCTCCGTTGGCGACAGTACGGGGAGTTTGACCGGATTGTAAAGTCCCATCGCTTGAGGAGGCGTTCGATGCTTACGCCACGGCATTCCGAAGACGAATAGCCTGAGTCGCGACAAGCCGGTTTTTTTGAACTGACACCGGCTCGCCGAGAGTTGTTGATCGCCGCGGCGGTCGCACTTGGCCTGTTGGGGTTTGTTGCATCTCGCTATTTCGGGAACGCCCGGGAGTTGCCATCCTATGTTGTCGAGCACTGAGTTCACGATGGCTTGCGCTTTGGCGGAATTCGAATGAGTGCCTTCCAGTGGCTGACCAAGCAGTTCGTTCCGGCGCGGGTTTACGCCGCGATGGGAGCCGAGTCGCGGCAGGTCATGGCGGGTTCCGGAACTCGGCGACGGTCGTGACCCGATGTTCTGTTGCGGCCGCGAACACCGCCTCGCACAGGGCGATCGTTTCGAGGTTGTCCCGCCCGCCGATCTCCGGCTCCGTGCCGTCTTCGATCGCGACGAGCAACTGAGCCATGGTGCCGACGAACGCGTCCGGAAACCAGACTGCATCCCACTTCGGGTGGAACCACATCCCCGGTTCGCGAAGCGTGCTGAACGCAAGGGTGCTCGGCTCGCGGGCCGGATACTTCGGCCAGCCGATGGTGCCGCTCGCCAAGCCCTCGGTGCCCTCGATGCGCCAGCGGATGCCGATGTCGCCCGCGGCGCCTTCCTTGCACGGCCCGCCCCACACATCATCCCACGACGAGGCCCGCGCCCCGGAGTCGTATTCGAGGATGTACAGGTTGATACCGTCGCGGTGCGGGAACTTCGTGCGCGGATCGGGGCGGGTGCTGGCCAGCACGCGATCCGGAGTGCCGAGCCAGTACCGGAACGTGTCCAAGTGATGGATGCTCATGATGAACGTGGAGAGGCTCGGCTGCCCTTCGGCCCACGGCATCCAGTGCGGAACGGCCCGCATGTCGATGGTGGCGAGCACGGGGTCGCCGAGCCACCCGCGGCGGAGCAGGTCCTTCGCGCCGCGCACGGATTGGTCGAAGCGCATGTTCTGGTTCACGGCGAGCAGGATGCCCGCGTCCGCGCAGCACTGCACGAGTTCGCGTGCGTCCTTCACCGAAAGGGCGAGCGGCTTCTGGGCGAGGATGCCGCGAAGCCGGCCCTTGCCGAGTGCCGCGGCTTTGCGGATGAGATCGGGCTGCGCGTCCGGCGGCACCGCGAGATCGAGCACCTCGAGGGATGCATCCGCGAGCAACGAATCGATGGAATCGTGAACCCGCGGGATCCGGTGAAGTTCGGCCACGGCCCGCGCCGTGTCGCGGTTGCGGGAGGCGATCGCAACCGGGTTGAACCCGGCGTTGCGATAAGCCACGAGGTGGCAATCGCGGACGATGAACCCCGCTCCGGCGACGCCGATCCGCCAGTCGCGCCGCTTCGGAAGCTTCGGGTGGATGTCGAGATCGTGCATGTTCGCTTCTCTACGAGGCCGCGTGCGGCGATTCCACGCACTTCGTGTAAACTGCACCGTGGTGCGTGGAGGGTTGACGATGAACGATGATCCCACGCGGCGGGATGCGCTCGCGGCGGCCGCCGGATTCGCACTGGTGCAGGAGGCCGTCGGCGCGGCGCAGAACCCGGCCGCGAACGTCGCCGACCGCGCCTCCACCATCCGCATCAAGAGCCTCACGCCGTACCGCGCCGGGCCGAAGGTCTTCATCAAGATCGAGACGAACCACGGCGTCACCGGTTGGGGCGAGATCGATCAACTCGAGCCGCTCACCGCCATCGCACTGGTGAAGTCGCTCTTCGAACTGCTCGACGGCGAGAACCCGACCCGCATCGAGTTCCTGTGGCAGAAGCTGTACCGCGCCCACCGTGACATGCGCGGCGGGCCGTTCATGGTGCATACCATCGCCGGCATCGACATGGCCCTGTGGGACATCGCGGGCAAGCTGTGGAACACGCCCGTGTACCGCCTGCTCGGCGGCCCGGTGCGGGACAAGATCCGCGTGTATCCGTCGCCGAAGAGCATCAAGCCGGGAGCGGGGCCGGGCGAGTTCTGTGGAACGCCCGCCGAGTTGGAACGTTATGTGAAGTACATCGCGGACTGCCGCAAACAGGTGGGCCCGGACGGCGCGATGATTTTCGACGCGCACTGCGCGTTGCCGCCGCCGTTCCTCATTCAACTCGCGAGCATGATCGAGCCGCACAACATCATGTTCATCGAGGAAGTCGCGGTGCCGGGCAACATCGAGGTGTTCAAGCGGCTGAAGGCGGCGATCCGCATCCCGCTTGGCACCGGGGAACGGGACCGCACCATTTGGGAGTTCGTGCCGTATCTGCAGGAGCGCTGCCTCGATGTGATCCAGCCGGACTGCGCCCACACCGGCGGCATCACGCAGATGAAGAAGATCGCCACGCTCGCCGAGGCGTACCACGTGCCGATCGCCCCGCACTGCGTGACATCGGAGTTGGGCGCGTCCGCGAGTTTGCACGCCACCGCGGTCGCACCGTTCTTCCTGATTCACGAGTACTATCCGAAGCTGCTCGCCGGCGCGGACACGTTCCTGCGCAAGAACTGGACCGTGGACAAGGACGGCTACGCGACGCTGCCGGACGGCCCCGGCTTGGGCGTGGAAGTGGATGAAGCGGTGCTCGTGCAGTACCCGAAGACGGATAAGAGCAAGTGGGAGTGGCCGAAGCGCGGCCGCTTGGCCGATGGAAGCATCGCCGATTATTGAACCGCAGTGATCGCATGGTTCGCGCCGCGTTCCTGCTCCTGTTAATCGCGAGCCCGGCACTGGCCCAGCCGGAATGGCCGCACGTCCGCGGGCCGAACTATGATGCCATTTCGACCGAAGCCGGGCTCGTCGCCTCGTGGCCAGCCGCGGGGCCGCCCGTGCTCTGGACGCGCGAACTCGGCCAAGGTTACTCGCATTCCGCGTGCTTCTCACTGTGAGCGTGTGGGCGGGCGAGCAACCGTGGAGCCTGCGACGGCGCGCGGCCACCGCGATCGCCCTGCTCGCGTTCCTCTCACTCGGATTCGGCTATTACCGGCTGTGCATCGCGACCGGATATGTGATGGCGTGGAGTTTCCTCGCGGGGTTCCTGCCTGCGATGCCGATTGCGGCGATCGCAGCCAAGACACGCCGAACGGGGTGGAGCCGAATCGCCGACGCGGCCGCCTTTGCGATCTACTTTTGGTTCTCCGGGCTGCTGCCCGGTTGGAAGACGGACTTCGAGGCGTGAATCACTTCTTGAACGCCTCGTAAGCTTCGGCCACCTTGCCGGCCTTGGCGTCTCCATCGTGGACGAACACGGCGTACTTGAACGTCAGGGTCTTACCCTTCTCGAGCCTCACGAGTTCGGTCTTGTCCTTGAGAGCGGGGAAACCGGACTTCGCACGGCCGAACGGGTTCGCAGCCATCAGCCCGTAGGCCCGCGTGTGCCATGCCGCACGGCTGGGGTTGGACGGATGGTCGAACACCGCGATGCCCGCCGTCTTGCCGTCGGCCGTGCCCGAGTAATCGTGCCAGTCCGCGAATCGACCCCACATCTTCAAGTTCTCCTTGGCCGGAGCCGTGGAGGAGGTCCCGTCCGACGAGGCGACCGTTCCGCCCGTCGGCAGTTCGAGCCGCCAGCCGTCGTGCACGCGGACGCCGAAGCTGCCTTCCTTCGTGTCGCCGAACGTGATGTTGCAGGTGTTCGCGGCGAGTTTGCACTCGAACACGAACATCCGGCCGCCGGCCACCTCGCGCAGGGAGATCGTGCGTTCTTCGTCCAGGATCCTCACGCCGTCCGCGGTCTGCCATTCGTTCGTGCTCGAGATGCGGTTGTTGGCCGCGTTCAACACCGTACACACGATCCGGCCGTGGCCCGGCGTCTCGCTCCAGAAGTCGACCGCGTGTTTGCCCTTGAGATCGATTCCTTCGGGGATCACGTCCCCGTGGCAAAACCAGACGGACTTCTGGTGGAAGTGGTCCGTCTTCTCTTTTCCGCTGCGATCCATCGGCCACGCCCGCGTGACCGGCACGCCGTTCGGCGCGAGCACCGGCCACAGGAACGGCTTCGCCAGTGGCTTGCGAGCGTCGCTCTTCTCCTCCTGCACCGTGCCCGCAAACTGATACTTGGCCACGGCCTTGCCGTCGATCTTGAAGTCGACTGTGTCCTTGCCCTTTTCGACAGCGACATCCGCGGCGCGGGCGGCGGAAGGGGCGAAGAGTGCGATCGCGACGATCCAGCGGAAGGGACGCATGGGGAGGTCTCGGTGGGAATCGGGCAGCGAGTTGTAGTGTCGTCGGGATGGCGGCGCGAGTCAACGCCCGCGCCGCCCCGTTTGGTCCGCTTCACTTGGGAATCGTCGGATGGAAGTCCAGCGTCTTCACCAAGAAGGCCCATTGGTCGGCCACTTCCTCGATGGCCTTGCTCGTCGGCTTGCCGGCCCCATGGCCGGCTTTCGTCTCGATGCGGATCAGAACCGGATTCGGGCCCTTCTGGCATTCCTGAATCCGCGCCGCGAACTTGAAGCTGTGACCAGGCACCACGCGGTCGTCGGTGTCCGCCGTGGTCACCAGCGTGGACGGGTACTCGGTCCCCGGCTTCAGGTTGTGGTACGGGCTGTACTTGTACTGCGCGAGGAAGTCCTCGCTGTTGTCCGAGGAGCCGTAATCATCCGTCCAGAAGCGGCCGGCGGTGAACTTCTGGAAGCGGAGCATATCCATGACGCCGACCGCGGGCAGGCACGCGCCAAAGAGATCGGGCCGCTGCGTGAGGCACGCTCCGACCAGGAGCCCGCCGTTGCTTCCGCCTTGGATCGCGATCTTCTTCTTGCTCGTGTACTTCTCCGCGATGAGGAACTCGGCCGCGGCGATGAAGTCGTCGAACACGTTCTGCTTCTGGCTCTTGGTGCCGGCGCGGTGCCACGCGTCGCCGTACTCGCCGCCGCCGCGGAGGTTCGCCACCGCGAGCACGCCGCCCATTTCCATCCACTGCAAGCGGCTGATCGAGAACGCCGGCGTGAGCGAAATATTGAACCCGCCGTAGCCGTACAGCAACGTCGGGTTCGTACCGTCGAGCTTCAGCCCCTTCTTGTGGGCGATGAACATCGGCACCTTGGTGCCGTCCTTGCTGGCGTAGAACTTCTGCTCCACGACATACTCGCTCGGGTCGAACTGCACCTTGGGCTGCCGCAGGAGCGTGCTCTTGCCCGTCGGAATGTCGTACTGGTAGACGCTCGGCGGCGTCGTGAAGCTGAGGAACGTGTAGAAGGTTTCCTTGTCCGTGCGCTTGCCGCCGAAGCCGGTCGCGGTGCCGATGCCCGGCAGTTGCACCTCGCGGATCGGCGTTCCCTTCATGTCGAAGACTTTCACCATGGTCTTCGCGTCCTTCAGGTAGCTGCAGATGAACTGGTCGCCGACCAAGTCCACACTGTCGAGCGGTTCGTCGGCCTGAGCGATGATCGTCTTCCAGTTCTTCTTGTCCGGATTCTTCGTGTTGATGGCGATCACTTGGTACTTCGGGGCGTTGAAGTCCGTTTGGAAATAGAAGACGCCGCCGTCGTTGCCAAGGAAGTTGAACTTGTTGTCGTGGTGCGGGATCAAGTCCTTGATCTCGCCGTTCGGGTCGGCGAGGTCCTTGTAGGCGATGCGGACCTTGCGGCTCGTGGTGCCGTCGCCGATCGAGACGATGAGATAGCGATCGTCTTCGGTCACGCCGCCGCCGATGGTCCAGCGCGGGTGTTCGGGGGTCTTGTGGATCAGCTTGTCGTCGCTCTGCGGGGTGCCGAGTTTGTGGAAGTACAAGGCTTGGTTCTCATTGAGCGACTGGAACGCGGCATCCTTCGCGGGCTCCGGGAAGCGGCTGTAGAAGAAGCCCGAGTTGTCCTTCAGCCACGACGCCCCGCTGAACTTCACCCACTTCAGTTCGTCGTCCAGTTGCTTCCCGCTGGCCACGTCGAGCACGTGCCACGTGTTCCAGTCCGAACCGGCGACGGCTTTGCCGAAGGCGAGGTACTTGGCGTCGTCGCTGATCGCGGTGCCGGAGAGGGCGATGGTGCCGTCCTTGCTCCATGTGTTCGGGTCGAGCAGCATCCGCGGTTCGCCGGTGAGCGAATCCTGCACGTAGAGCACGCTCTGGTTCTGCAGGCCGTTGTTCTTCGAGAAGAAGTACAGCTTGCCGTGCTTGCTCGGCGCGGAGATCTTCTCGTAGTTCCACAGGTCCGTGATCCGCTTGCGGATCGGCTCCCGCTGCGGGATCGATTCGAGGAACGCGTTCGTCACCTTGTTCTCGGCTTCGACCCACTCCGCGACTTCTTTCGACTTGCGGACGTCGTCTTCGAGCCAGCGGTACGGGTCGGCCACCTTCGTGCCGTGGTAATCGTCCACGACTTCGACCTTCTTCGTGGCGGGGTATTTCAACGTCTTCTCCTCGGCGGAAACGAGCAGCGAGCAGAGGGCGACGAGCGGCACTGCCGCGGCCCAGCGATGAAGTCGCATCGGATGCTCCAGGACGGATGCGGGCGGACGACAGGGGAATGATAAGCCGATCCCGTGATTTGCTCAGGGGTCAGGTCGGCTCGAGGGTCGCGTCCACGAGTTCGAATCGCGGCCAGTATTCGAGTCGTTTCAACTTCCACCAGGCGCGCAAGGCGAGCCACGGAGTCGCAAGCATGGCCGCCGCGCCCAAACCGAACGTGCTCCACCAGAGGGCCAACCAGTTCGATTGCTCGCCACGGTCCGCGACCGCGATTCGCACGGTGCGGTGGTACTCCCGTTTGGTATTCGCACGGGTGGCGGAATCCGGAAAGGTGATCCGGGCTTCCGCCGTCGCGACGATTTCCCGCCCGCGCAAACGGGTGTCGTCCGGCAATCGAATGCGGAACGGAAGCGCCCCGATGGCTCTCGGAGATTCGGTTCCTTTCGGCGTCTCCAACGTGCCGCTGCGCCCGGTTCCGATCGTCTCGATTCCCTTGAGTTCCTCCGGTTCCTCGATTCGAAACACGGCGGAGCCCTGCCATCGACCGCCCGCGGAATACTCCCCGGTCCGAAACCGAAGTTCGAACATCTCGCCGGGGCCGACGATCGCCGGCGTGATGTCGGCGTTCCAGTTGATTCCCGACGCAGCGATAGCGACCGGGCCGGCGGCCATGGCGAGCAATCCGAACGCCGTCCACTGCCAAGTCGCGGCCAATCGCGTGTTCGGAGGCGGAAGCGACTCCCATGTCTCCTCGGACTCGACGATCAAGCGATCCCGACGCAAGGACCGCCGAAAGTCCCTTTGCGTCGCGTATCTCGGCCGACGGCGCGCGCACCAGCCGAGGCATCCGAGCAGCAGCAAGTTCACGCACCAAACGACGATGAGTGTGAGGATGCCCAAGTCCGCATTCAAGGACTGGAGAAGCCACGCGAGGAACAGTGAGGCCACCACCACCGGGTTGCAGAAGTTCAGCACGACCAAGCAGTCCTTGACTCGTTCGAACTGTGCTGGAAAGGAACAACGCAGACAAGCCGGACAGGGCAAGTCGTCCGATTTCTTCGGCTCTCCGTTCTGCACGCGTTGGACCGCTCGTTCGACTGCGAGGAATCCATCCTCGGGCCGCATCCGGACCCGGCAGGTGTAGCCGCGCCGGTACCGGCACCCGCAGCCCGCGCAGTGGAACGACCGCCGACAATGAACGAGGATGCGCCCCGGGTGTGGAACGAACATCTCGAGATGTTACGCCAAGCCCGGCTCCCGGTACAATTCCCTCATCATTCGCGACACGGAAGGTCTCATGCCCGCCGTTCAACCCGTCGATGTCGGCCCGTACCGCGTGGGGGGCGGCTCGCCGCTGCTGTGGATCTGCGGGCCGTGCGTCATTGAAACGCACGAACTCACGCTGCAAATCGCGGAGCGGCTCAAGCAATACTCCGAGTCGCTCGGCATCCCCGTGGTGTTCAAGGCCTCGTTCGACAAGGCGAACCGCACGTCGGGCAAGTCGTTCCGCGGGCCGGGCATCCACGAAGGGCTCAAGACGCTGGACGCCGTCAAGCGAGCCACCGGCTTCCCGGTCACGACGGACATTCACGAATGCTCCCAAGCCGCGATCGCGGCCGAGGTGTGTGAGATTCTCCAAGTGCCAGCGTTCCTCGCTCGCCAGACCGATCTTCTGGAAGCGTGTGCCGCCACCGGCCGCGTCATTAACGTGAAGAAGGGCCAGTTCATGGCCCCGTGGGACATGAAGAACGTGGTGGCGAAGCTCGCGGAGTGCGGCAACCGCCGCGTGCTCCTCACCGAACGCGGCACCACCTTCGGCTACGGCATGCTCGTGAACGACATGCGGGCCATTCCGTGGATGCAGGAAACGGGTGCCCCGGCGATCTTCGACGCGACTCACAGCGTACAGAAACCGGGGGCGCTGGGAGACCGCACCGGCGGCATCCGCGAAATGATCCCCACACTGGCACGCGCCGCGGTCGCCTCCGGTTGCGATGGCGTGTTTCTCGAGACGCATCCGCGGCCGGATGAAGCCAAAAGCGACGGCCCGAACGCGCTGCCGCTGGACGAGCTTCCGGGCCTGATCCGCACATGCCTCCGCATCCGCGACGCCCTGACCCCACCGAGCGATTCATGAATCCGCGCCCGATCGTATTCGTCTTGTTGGCCGCCTCGCTGGCGGGCTGCGGATCGCCGGCCGGATCCAACGGCGGCGGCACGAGCACGACCGGTCGCAAGGTCGAGCCTTGGGAGAATGTGGCGAATCGGCTTCGCAAGGAGAACGACCTTTCAGCCTGCAAGACGGCACTGGGCCAACTCAACAACGAACTCGCGGAGCGGACCGACCTGCCGCCCGTTCCCGCGCTGACCGACGAGGCGGCGAAGAACTTGGCGGCAATCGTGCCGCTGTCCACGGACGACATTGCCGAGATCCGCGGTGCGAGTTACTCCGCGCTCGATCCCGCATACCTGGCCGAGTGCTTCCACCTGCGGGATGCGGCGCGGTCGCTCGATCCGTCCGGGTTGCCGCCGCTGGATCTCGCCCGACTCGGGTTCGCGTGGGTCTGCCGGCAAGTCTACCTGCAGCCTTGGGAACTCGAGCGCGAGGGGTACATCCCGGCGGTGCCGCCGTCTTATGTGCTGCTCCGTGGCCACGGTTCGGGCATGGAACGCGCGTATGTGTTCCTCGCCCTGCTCCAACAGTTCGGCGTGGACGGCTGCCTCATCGGAGACGCGGGGCAAGGCACGCTCAAGGTGGTGAATCAGAAATCCGTGCTTCACCGCGGGCCGTTCTGGGCGGTCGGAGCACGCATCGGGCCGGACATCTTTCTCTTCAACCCGTGGACCGGCGAGCCGTTCACCGCACCCGACGGAAAGGGAGTCGCCACGCTCGCCCAAGTGAAGGCCGATCCCGCGAAGTGGAAGTTGCCGGAGGCGGAAGTCCAATCCTCGTCGATCGTGCTGGCCGCGCCGCTGAGCGCGCTCGCACCGCGGATGGCGACCCTCGAAGCGAAGATCCTGGCGGACACGGGCGTGCGGTTGGCGATCGATGCTTCCGCACTGAAAAACCGTTTCCCGGCGGAAGCCAAGTTCTGGAACCCGGCCGGCGATCGCTTCACCTACACCCGCATGCTGGTGGCGTTTCTTCCCACCGAGGAGGGCGGCCTCGATCGTGCGGAGTCGCAGTACCGTCCGCACACGCTGTATCGGCGGTCCTTGATTCCGAAGTCGCTGTCCGCGTTGCCGGCGGGGCTGAATCCGGCCGCGGCCGAGCGGCTGCAGATGAACATCCTCGGCGTCTACGGCGTGTCGTTCTTCGAGCCGCCGACGCCGCGAGAACGCATCCAGCGAGGCCAGTTCCAGGATGCGGCCCGCGAGATGATGCAGAAGTTGGAGTTCTTCGGCCGCGGCCAGGAACGGCTTCGAGCGGTGGACCCGGCGGATCTCGCCGCGTGGACCGAGAAGGCCAACGGAGCGTTCGAGTTCCTGAATTCGGCGCGCTATCCGAATCCCGGTCAGACAGCACCGCAACCGGAGAACGATCCCGGAGTCGTGGAAGCCCGTACCAAGTTGGACGAGTTCTGGAAGGGCACGGAGCCCGTGTGGCGGGTGTTCGTGGATCGCGCCACGGCATCACTCGGACGAGCGGAGGCGGCGTATCTTTTGGCCTTGGCGAAGCATGAAGAAGCCGAGCGCGGCCAATCCCGCGGCTCGGCCGTGAATGCCTGGAAGCAGGCCGCCAACTCGTGGAACGCGTACCTGGAGCAGGAAGGCGAGAATCGCATCCCGGCCCGCACCGCACACGCGAAGTCGCTCGCCGCCCGCGCGAAGTCCTTCGCCGAGCCGAAGTGAGTCACTTCGGCTGGCTGCCGACGGCCTGCTGGATGAGTTGCCGGTTGCCTTCCTCGAACTCGCGGTAGGTGGTCGGGCCGCGGAGCAGGATCGTGGGGTTGGCCGCCTGCTTCATTTCGCCGAAGCACACGCCCAGTTCCTTGGCGAGTTTTCGTTCGTACACGTGCTTCGTGAGTTGCTCCTTCACGTCGTCCAGCTTCACGGACTTGTTCGCGGGCACGGTCCCGGTGTTCTTCACGCAGATGATGCCGGCCGGCGTCTCGAACAGCTGGCTCACTTCGCCTTCCTTCAACTGGAAGACGACGTCCGCGATCTTGGAATCTTCCGCGTCCGGGTAGCGGCCGACGGGCTCGACGCGACCGCCCGCCGAGGCGAGATTCGGGTCGTGCTGCGACCGCGCGACGGAGTCGAATGCGGCGTCGCTCTTGCGGGCTTGGTCCCACTGGTTGAGCGCGATGCGGGCTTCGTCCCGACGCCACAGGATCACCTTCGCCGCCCGCTTCTCGCCGTATTTGTTCTCGAACGCCTTCTCCAAGTCTTCCTTGTTCACCTTCACGCGTTCGCGGCACAGTTTCGTCATCAGCAGTTCCGGCTTGATCACGTCCTCTTCCCACGCCGTCACCGTCATGTTGCGCTTGGGCAGCACGTGCTTGATGAAGTCCTCCACCGTCACGTTGTCGATGCCGAGCTTGCCCACGTATTCCTTCTTGGCGACCTTCAGTTCCTCGGGCGAGACGCTGATGCCGCGCTTGGCGCACTCCCACTCGATGAGCCGCTTGTTCACGAGCAGTTCGATCTTTTCGAATCCGCCGCGGACGATGAGGAAGTCGCCAAGGTCTTCGCGGGTGATCGGGATGCTCTTGTACACGTACGCCAGGATGCGCGCGTCCGCCTCCGGCACGCGAACGGGCGGGTTCTTGGGGTCGAACTGTTCCGGCACCGGCACGTGGACCGTGAGTTGCGGGTTGGCGTCCTTCTTGATCTCGGCGAACTTGCCGGGGATCGCCGCGCTCAGTTTGCGGTCCCACACTTCCTTTTCCACCTCGGCCTTCACCTTCTCGAACGTCAGCGCCGGGTCGGCGGGAACGATCCGCACGCAGCGGAGGCAGGTGAAGTTGGTCTTGGTCTCGATCCACGGGCTGATCTCGCCCTCCTTCATCGAGAACAGCGCCTTTTCGACCGCGGGATCCTCGCCGTCGATGTGCCGGCCGACGGGGTTCACAAGCCCGCCGGACTGTTGCAATTTCGCGTCGGGCTGGTTGGCGGCGAGTTTCTCGAAGTCCGCCACACTCGCGCGGGCCTTCGCCATCTGCTCGTCGGTCAACTCGTGCGGCCGGCCGTCCTTGCCTTTCGGCCACACGATCAACTGCGCCTGCCGCTTCTCTCCGAACGTGCTCTCGTACGTCTTCTGCAAGTCCTCCTGCGTGATTGCAATGCTCTTCTGACACATTTTGCCGATCAGGAGCCGCGGGCGGATCACGTCTTGCTTCCACTCGAACACGGACTTTCCGTAGCGTTCCTTGATGTACTGTGTGAATGCCGCAAGGTCCGCCTTGGCTCCGGCGAGGTCCGCCTCGAGCCCGGCATCGATCTCCTCGGGGGTGACGCTGACGCCGGCCCGCACGGACGCCACTTCGATCATGCGGCGGTTCACGAGCAGTTCGAGCTTCTCCATGCCGCCGCGGGCGATGAGGTAGTCGCCGAGTTCGTCGCGATGCACCGGCACGTTGTTGTGGAAGTACGCGACGACGCGGCGGTCGGCGGCCACGGCGGACGGCAGCGGCTTGGGTCCGACCGTCGGCTGGGCGAGGGCAGCCGGAGCGAAGAACGGGGCGAGGGCGAGACCGGTCCATGTGAAGGCGGCGAATCGACGGCTGAACGCGGGCATCGCGCGGATCTCCTGGGTCGAGAGCCGCCGGGGATAGCGACCGCTCGGTCGCTTCGCAAGGGAACTTGAGGAGAAATCCGCCGATTCGATTGCGGAAATGTCGTATCCCTGAAGCGCGTCCACGCAGGATCGTGACACTGTGCGCGGGCGGGTCTTGCAAGCCTCGACCCGCCCCTGCAAGCCTCACTTCTTCTTGTTCGCCTTGGCGGTCTTCCACCGCAGGTAGGCGTGCATGAACTCGTCGATGTCGCCGTCCAGCACGGAGAGCACGGCCGGCACCTTCACGTCGATGCCGTCGCGTTCGTCCCGCACCAACGTGTACGGCTGCATCACGTAGCTGCGGATCTGCGAGCCGAATGCGATTTCACCCTTCGCGTCGTAGCGTTGGGCCACGTCGCCGAGGCGTTTCTGCTCCTCGATCGCGTAAAGGCGGGACTTCAGCATCTTCAAGCAGTTGTCGAAGTTCTTGTGCTGGCTGCGTTCGGTGCGGCTCTCGGCCCGCACGCCGGACTTGTGAATGAGCCGCACGCCGGACTGCGTCTTGTTCTGGTGCTGGCCGCCCGGGCCGCCCGCCGAGAACGTCTGCTTGATGAAGTCGTCCGGCTTGATCTCGATCTCGATGGTTTCGTCCAGTTCGGGAACGACATCGACAGCGGCGAAGGAGGTTTGCCGCGTGTCGCCGGAGCCGAAGCGACTGATGCGCACGAGCCGGTGCACGCCGATCTCGCTTTGGAGGTATCCGTACGCGTAAGGCCCGACGACGCGGAACGTGACGCTCTGGATGCCCGCTTCGAGGTTCGGTTCGAGATCCTGCTCCTCCACCGCGAAGTCGTGCTTCTGGGCCCAGCGGATGTACATCCGGTAGAGCATTTCGGCGAAGTCGCACGCATCCGTGCCGCCGGCGCCGGGCTTGATCGAAACGATGGCGTTGGCGGCGTCCTGTTTGCCGCTCATCATCGCCTGAAGTTCAAACGCCTGATACTGCGACTCGGCCTTCACCAAGGCGGGGTCGAGTTCGGATTCGAACGCGGCGTCTTCCTCGGCGAGTTCGGCCATCGCCTTCAAATCATCGGCCGCGCGCGTAAGTTCCTCGTACGGCTTGACGAGTGCGTTCGCCACTTTCAGTTGTTGGATCACGCCACGGGCCGCATCCTGGTTGTTCCAGAAGTCCGGCTCGGCTTGCTTGGCCTCGAGTTGGTCGCGGGCCGCGACTTTCCCCGGGATGTCAAAGAGAGTCCCGCAGCTGGTTCAACCGGGCGCAGAGGTCGTCGGTGCGGCGGCGCAGATCCGGGTTCATCGCATGATCCTTGTGAAGCGGGCATCCATACTTTATTCGAGGGTAAGATAGCGATTACGGTTCACTCACCAAAGCCTGCCGGTGGACACGGCAGGTTCGCGAGGTTCTTCCATGAGCAAGTTGGCGGGCAAGGTGGCGGTGATCACGGGCGGCGGGTCGGGCGTGGGCAAGGCGGCTGCCGCACTCTTCCTCCAAGAAGGGGCGAAGGTCGCCATCGCCGGCCGCGACGCGGCCAAGCTCGATGCCGCGGTGAAGGAACTGAACGCCGGGCCGAACCTCATCGCGATCCCCACCGATGTCGGCGAAGCGGATCAGTGCCGGAAGCTGATCGATGCCGCGACCGCGGCCTTCGGCCGCGTGGACATCCTCGTGAACAACGCCGGCACGAACCTGAAGGCCCGGACCATCCGCGAACTGACACCCGAATCGTGGGACATGATGATGCGCGCCAACCTCGACGGCGCGTTCTACTGCACGAAGGCCGTGCTGCCGCAGATGTTCGACCGCAAGGACGGCGTGATCGTGAACGTGGTGTCGGTGGCGGGCAAGCGGGCGAACCCGCTCGGCGGGGCCGCATACGTGGCCGCGAAGTTCGGCATGGGCGGCCTCGGCCTCGTGCTCTCCAACGAAGAAAAGGACAGCGGCGTGCGGGTGAGCAACATTTACCCCGGCGAGATCGACACGCCGATCCTGGTGCATCGGCCCACACCCGTGAGCGAGGCCCAACGCTCGATCATCCTGAAGCCGGAAGACGTGGCCGAGGCGGTGCTGTACGTGGCGAGCCTGCCGCCGCGCGTGTCCATCCCGGAACTCGTGATCAAGCCGTCGGCTCAGATGTACTGGTGAGTTTCCGCACGAGGCCGGTGAACGCCTTGCGGCAGCCGGCGCACCAGCCGGCCCGCACCGGTTGCCCCGCGGCGCGGTACCGAATGCCGCCCATTTCCCAGATCGACGTGACGTGCCCGCACGGGCAGTCCATCACCCCCTTGAACTTTCCGCCTGAATCCGTGTCCTTTTCCCGTATCCGCACACTGCGCACGGGAAGGTCGCCATGTTGTCGTCGAGTGAAATCCGCAAGCAGTTCGTCGAGTTCTTCTGCAAGAAGCACGGGCACAAGAACATCGCGTCGAGCCCGGTCGTGCCGCTGGGCGATCCCACGCTGTTGTTCGCCAACGCGGGGATGAACCAGTTCAAGCCGTACTTTCTCGGCACCGAGAAGCCGCCGGTCACCCGCGTGGCCAACACGCAAAAGTGCATCCGCGCCGGCGGCAAGCACAACGACCTCGATGATGTGGGCAAGGACACGTACCACCACACGTTCTTCGAGATGCTCGGGAACTGGAGCTTCGGCGATTACTTCAAGGAAGCAATCGCGTGGGCGTGGGAACTGCTCACGGACGTGTGGAAGCTCGACCCGACGCGGTTGCACGTCACCGTGTTCGAAGGCGACCCTGCCGCGAACATTCCGCGCGACGACGAAGCGGCCGGCTTCTGGAAGGATGCCGGCGTGCCCCCCGAACGCATCCACCTCGGCAACAAAAAGGACAACTTCTGGGAGATGGGCAACACCGGCCCGTGCGGCCCGTGCACCGAGATCCACTACGACGCCACGCCGGACAAGTCCGGCGGCCCGCTCGTGAACCAGGGCACGGACAAGGTGATCGAAATCTGGAACCTCGTGTTCATCCAGTTCAACCGCAACGAGGATCAAAGCCTCACGCCGCTGCCCGCGAAGCACGTGGACACCGGCATGGGCTTCGAACGCATCACGAAAGTGATCCAAGGGAAGAGCAGCAACTACGACACGGACGTGTTCCAGCCGATCTTCGCGGCCATCGAAAAGGTGACGAAAGCCGACCCTTACACAGGCATCCTCGACAATCTGAAGGACACCGCTTACCGCGTGATTGCGGACCACATCCGTACGCTCACGTTCGCGCTGACGGACGGCGCGACGATCGGCAACGTCGGCCGCGACTATGTGCTGAAGCGCATCCTGCGCCGCGCGGAACGCTACGGCTACCAGGTGCTCGGCACCAATGAGCCGTTCCTGCACCGACTCGTGCCCACGGTCGTGGAGTTGTTCTCGGACGCATTCCCCGAGTTGAAGCGGAACCCGGAGAAGGTCCGCGAGCAGATTTACGAAGAAGAGGCGAGCTTCCTCCGCACCCTGCGCCGCGGCATCGTGCTGTTCGGGAAACTGGTTCAACAAATGAAGGCGGAAGGCCGCACGGTCGTGAGCGGGCCCGAGGCGTTCAAACTGCACGACACCTACGGCGTGCTCATCGACATCACGCAGCAGATGGCTGCGGAGAACGGCCTGACCGTGGACTTCGCCGGGTACGAGAATGCGATGGCGGAAGCACAGGAGAAGGCGAAACAGGGCGGCAAGACGTTCACCGTCACGGCCGTGAAGGGCGAATTGCCGCCGACCGACGATTCCCCCAAGTTCGCGGTCGAACTCATCGACGCGACGGTGCTCGGCTGGGTGATCGACAATGAAGTGGTTCGCACCGGGTCGCTCAAGGAAGGCGACAGCGCGGCCCTCTTGCTCGATCGCACGCTGTTCTACGCGGAGCAGGGCGGGCAGGTCGGCGACACCGGCATCATCGACAAACCCGAGACCGACGGCGTCGAGTTCGAAGTGACGGACACGCAGCGGCTCGGCACCACCGTGCTGCACATCGGCACGCTCCATTCCGGCGAGATCAAGGTCGGCGATCGCGTGAGCTTGCAGCAAGGCACGATGCGCCGCGTGGACATCATGCGTAACCACACCGCCACTCACCTGCTGAACCTCGCCCTGCGCGAAGTCCTCGGCCAGCATGTGGAGCAGAAGGGCTCGCTGGTGGACGACGGCAAGACGCGGTTCGACTTCAGCCACGACAAGCCGATCCCGAGCGAGCAACTTCAGGAGATCGAACGCCGCGTGAACCGCTCCGTGATACAAGATCAGGTCGTGACGGCCGTGGAGATGCCGCTCGAAGAGGCGAAGAAACTCCCGGGCGTCCGCGCCGTGTTCGGCGAGAAGTACCCGGACCCCGTCCGCGTCGTGATGATCGGCGCGGATTCCCCCTCGAAGGTGACCGCCGATTTGTCCGTCGAGTTCTGCGGCGGCACGCACATGCCGCGGACCGGGCTCATCGGCTACTTCAAGATCACCGGGCAGGAAGCGGTGGCGAAGGGTGTGCGTCGCATCACCGCCGTTACGGGCAAGCCGGCGTATCAGGAGGTGCAAACCCGCAGCCTGATCGTGGACGAACTCAGCACGAAGTTCCAGTGCCGCCCCGATGAACTGACCGCCCGCGTCGATTCACTTCAGGATCAACTGAAGGCCTTGCAGGAGCAATTGAAGAAGGGTGCCGCGGCCGGCGTGGCGTCCGCCGTGGACACGCTGCTCGAATCGGCCGCGACCGTGGGCGACACCAAATTCGTGATCGGGCAACTTCCCCCGAACACGGACATCGACGCGGTTCGCACGCAGATCGATCGCATCCGCCAGAAGTGCGGCTCGGCGTTCGTCGCGCTCGGTTGGACCGAAGACGGCGGCAAGGTGCCGCTGGTCGTGACCCTGACCTCGGACTTGGTGAAGAAGGGACTCAAGGCCGGCGACATCGTGAAGCAGGCGGCTGCGATCATCGGCGGTTCCGGCGGCGGCAAGCCGGACTACGCACAAGCCGGCGGCAAGGACGCGACCAAGCTCGATGCCGCGCTGAAGCAGGCCGCCGACCTCGCCACCGCGAAGTTGACGTAGCCTGCCAAATCGCTCTTCCCCCCGCGGATTCCCGACGCTAGAAGCCCTCCGCCTCGCACGGAGGGTTCCATGCCCGCATTACCGACCGCCGACTGGCAGGCCTCGTTGGATGAAATGGACATCGCACTCGGCAGTGCCCTCGCGGCGCTGGACCGTTACCAAGCGGGATGGGAACGATTGCTGAGGGATCGGGCCGCGACCGAACCGCGACCCGCAGCCGGGCTGGAATTGAGCCTGCGGGAATGGGACGCCCGGCTGCAAGCCGCCGCGGAGCTCGCGGACTCCGTGGAACGCGAACTTCACGACCGGCAGGACGCCGTCGGCCGCTGGCAGGAATCGATCCGCCTCTGGCAGTCGCGTTAGCGGACGAACAGGATTCCCAAAATGAAGAGCAGAACCAGCACGATGCCTCCCACGAGCAGCAATCGCGGAGTTTTCGACGGCGCCAGTTTCGCCACCTCCCGCGCGTGTTGCTCCTGGTCGTGCTTGTGCTTCTTGCGGGCCTGCTCGTGACGCTGCTTCTGGGCGTTATGGTCCATGTCGACGCACTCCCGGAGAGAGAAAGTCTCCACCATTGATGATCGTACGCCGGAATGCGGCGGCGCGTGAGCGATTTTCAACCGTCCTTCGCGGCCCGCAGCATTTCCGCCGCTTCCTTCCGGGTCGAGTCCGACCGCGATCCGCCCCTCAACATGAGTGAGAGTTCGTCGATGCGGGCCGCCTCGGTGTCGAGCGGCACGATCGTCGTGGCCGTGCGCTTGGCCGATGTGGCTTTGCGGATCGTCCATTGGTGGGCGGCGTAGCACGCGACTTGCGGCAGGTGCGTGACGCAGAGCACTTGGTGTGACCGGCCGAGGCTCGCGAGTTTCTTCCCGAGCACGTCGCCCAGGCGGCCGCCCACGTTCGCGTCGATCTCGTCGAACACCACCAGCGTGCGAACCGGATCATGGGCGGCGAGCACGGTCTTGAGTGCGAGCATGGCGCGGGACAGTTCGCCGCCGCTGGCCGTCTTTCGGAGCGGCCGCGCCGGCTCGCCGGGGTTCGCCGCCAGCAGCAGTTCCAGATGTTCGGTGCCGAATGCAGGAATCTCGCCGTCCGGTGTCAGCGGGATCGGTTCGAGCACGGCTTCGAGCTTGGCATCGGGCATCTGCAGGTCGGAGAGTTGTTTCGCCGCCTCGGCTGCGAGCTTCTTCGCAACTCTCGCGCGTCCCGCGCCGAGTTCCGCGGCAACGGCTTTCAGTTCGTTGAACGCGGCTTTCACCCTCGCCGCCGCTCCGGCCGAGTCGTCCTCGCGCTGCTGAAGCCCGGCCTCCTTCGCGTCCAACGAATCGCGGTAGACCAACAATTCATCCGGCGTCTTGCCGTAGCGGGCCTGTAACTTCTTGAGGAAGCCGATGCGATGCTCGACTTCGTCGAGCCGGGCCGGATCCGCTTCGAACTTCTCGGCCAAGTCGCGGCACGTCTCGGCGAGGTCGTCCACCTCCGGGCGCAGTGCTTCGAGGCGGGCCGCGACCTTCGCGATGTCTTCGTCGAACGCGGCCCAGCGGCCGCCCTCCTTGATCAGCTTGCCGAGCGATTCGCTCACCGCGCCGTCCTCGTCCGCGAGCCGCGCCGCGACATTCGAGGCGAACTGCACGAGGCTGCGAGCGTGAACCAAGCGGTCGCGTTCCTTTTGCAGTGCGGGCAGTTCGCCGGGTGAGAGCGCGGCGCGGTCCAGGTCTTCGCGCTCGAAGCGGACCAAGGCCAATTCGCGCTGGCGGGATTGGCGATCCGCTTCGAGATCGCGGGCGGCTTGCCGCACCGTGCGCAGCGTCTCCGCGGCGGCGAGGTACTTCGCCCGCAACGGCAGCAGCTTGCCGAACGCGTCCAGCAGTTCGAGTTGGTATGAAGGTTCCAACAGAGAGTGGCTCTCGCGCTGCCCGTGGACGTCGACCAGCATCTCGCCGAGCTTGCGGAGCGTGGCGACCGCGACGGGCGTGTCGTTGGCGAGCGCCGTGCTGCGCCCGGATCGTGCGAGCCGCCGCGCGAGGATGAGATCGTCTTCGATCGGGGTCTGTAGCAACTCTTCCGCGGCGGCGCGTTGCTCCGAGCGGGTGAGTTCGAAGCGGCCGGTCACGCGGAGTTCGTCCGCCCCGGTTCGGATCAGGTCCGCGGAGCCGCGCTCGCCGAGGAGCAGGCCGAGGGCGCCGAGCAGAAGCGACTTGCCCGCCCCGGTTTCACCCGTCCACACGCAGAACCCGGGATGCAGTTCGACGCGGACATCTTCGATGAGCGCCAAGTTCTGGACGGCCAGTTCACGGAGCATGAAGGCATGATACCGAGGAGGCGGAAGCGTGAGCGACGTCAGCCGTCGCTCACGCTTCGGGCTCAGCGTTGCGGCGTGATCACGAGCGGCGGCAGGTTCGGAGGCAGCGGGTTCGCCGGGAGCACGTTCTGGGCGTTGCGGCCACCCACCGGCAGCGGATCGAGCGGCGGCAGAGTGCGAGGTTCGACTCCCGCCGACGGTTGCAGGCCGCCGAAGCCCGCCGCATCAATCCCCGTCACCGCCCGCTTCGTGTGGACCGGCTTGCCGGACTCGTTGTCGAACGTCAGCGTCGCCACCGGAGCGAACAGCGGGAAACCGCCCTTCTCGGGCTCGTACTTCGACTGGAACTTCACCCGCGACACGGTCGGATCGTACTCCGGCCACGGCAGGAAGATCGCGTAGCACTTGCCGAAGCGTTCGTCGAGCGTGGTCATGCGCTTCAGTACGTCCTTCTCGAACGTCCACGTGCCGAGCCGCTTGCCGTCGGCCAAGTTGGTCATCTCCACGGTAAGCCGGCCGTTCGCCTGGGCGAACTGCGAATCGGCGGTGAAGAGGAACAACTGCCCGGCGACGCCGTGGATCATGGCCCCGTTCTTCGTCGGGTCCGGAAGCTGGGCCACCTTATTCTGCCACGCCAGCACGATGTCGGTGGCGGCGCCCTTCTCGGGGGGCATCGCCCCGGCCTTGGCCAACGCCGCGATCGAAGCGGACGGCACGGCCGCCGGCATCTTCGCGCTCGCCTGCTGCACGCCGGGATCGACGCCGGTCTGCACCGCGGCCGGCGGTTCCTTCTTCGGCTCGGGCTTCGCGTCCGGATGAAGGTGGACGCAGCCGCCGAGTGAAGAAACCGCAAGCGCACAGACCGCGCTTATTTGTTGAAGACGCCCCACGGTCGGTCCTCCTTGCCTTGCGAAGCTTTCGAGACGCCGGGCGCATCCTGCACCGCGGGCGGGTAAGCCATGAACACGCCGTTGTTCCGCGGCGGGGGCGAACCGGCCGCGGCGGGTGGGTTCGGCACCGCGATCACGGGCGGGCCGCCCGCCGGCATCACATACGGCGTGCTGCCGGGGTACACCACGGCACCGGCCGGAGCGATGGTGCCGTTCGGTTGCAGGATCGGGATGCCGCCCGTAGCGGGCATCGGCGGCGCGAACCGGCCAGCTTGCGGAGCCGCGGGAATCGGCGTTCCGGCCGGCAGCACGATCGCGGGCGGTGCGTTGTTCGGAGCCGCAGCACCCATCGGGTTCGAGAACTCGAGACCGGCGTCGCCACCCGGCCCCGGCAGCACCGGCGACGGAACGAAGCCCGGCCCGAAGCCGCCCGGCAACTGACCCACGGGAATCTGCCCCGGCATCGTGCCGCCCACCGGGATCGGGTTCGCTCCCTGGGCCGCCGGGCCCATCACTTCCATTCCGTGCCCGTGGAGCTTCGCGATGTCCGGCAGGCACCAGTTCATCTTCCGCGATTCCTCTGCCAGGATGCGGGCTGTGTCGTACTCCGAACGCACGATCTGCGGCGTCATGATGAACAGGATCTCGCGACGGGTCTGTGCCTGCGTGCGGTAGCGGAACAGCGACCCGACGTACGGGATGTCCTTGAAGAACGGAATGCCGTTCTCCGTTCGCGAGTCCTGCTTGTTGATCAGCCCGCCGATGATGATGGTCTCCCCGTCCGCCGCCAGCACGGTGGTTTCGACCGTTTCCTGGTTGAAGATCGGGGCGTTGATGCCGTTCCCGACTTGCACCGTGGACGGCGCGACGTTCGACACCTGCGGCTCCACGCGCATCAGCACCTTGCCGTCCGGGTTGATCCGCGGCGTTACCCGCAGGATGATGCCGATCGGCACGTATTGCACGCCGGTCTGCGACAGGCCGTTCGTGATCGTCGTGCCCGTCGGCGTCGGGTAGTTCTGGCCGACGTTGATGTACCCGGTCTGGTTGTCGGTCACGTGCAGGTGCGGCCGGCTCAGGATGTCGATGCGACCCTGTGCCTTGAGCGCCCGCACGAGCAGGCTGAATGAATCGCTCTGGGCGGAGAACACGAAGCCGCCCGGCCCGAGGCTGCTGGCGCGGCCCACGCCCAGGTTGCCGAGCCCCTGGTATGCCACGACGCCGGGGCTGACGTTGCTCGACGGCAACGCCGAGGTCGTGTTGAAGTTCAGCGAGCCGCCGCGCTGGAACAAAACCGGGCTCTGCACGCCGTACTCGACGCCCACCTCTTCGTTGTTGGTGAGTTGCACCTCGGCGATCATCACTTGGATCACCACCTGCGGCGGCTGCGCGTCGATCCGCTCGATGATCCGCTTCAACTCCGAGAAGTACTGCGGCGTCGCGCTCACCATGATGGTGTTGCTCACCGGCTCCGCCACGATCACGACATTCCTCTGAAGCTGTGCGTACGCGCTGAGGAACTGCGCCCCTTGGTACACGTTCAGCGAGTTGGTCATGAACGTTTGCAGGGCGGTGGCCACGTCCGCGGCGGCCGCGTTCCGCAGCTTGTACACGTCGAAGTGCCGCTGGGCGGAGTCCGAGAGTTCCAGCCGCTGGATGATCGAGCGGATCGTTTCCAAGTCGTTGAGCGAGCCCGCCACGATGAGCGAGTTCGTGCGGTCGTCGATCGAGATGCGCAGGTCGATGAGCGAGGCGCCGGGCGCCACGTCGCCGAAGACGGTGAGCAGCGGTCGCGACACCTGGTTGGCGTTCGCGCCTTGGTTCGCCGCCTGGCCCTGCGCCCCGCCGGGGGTGAGGCCCGTGCGGTTCGAGCCGCTGAACAACTGTTGGATGAGCAGCGCGGTGAGTGCCGCGTCCGCGTTCTTCATTTGAAAGATGTTGATGTACGACCGCGCCGCCGCGACCGTATCGAGGTTGTCGATCAGCTTCTCGATGAGCTTCATCGTCTCCGGCTTGGCGGCGACGAGCAGCGCATTCGTCCGCTGGTTCGGAATGATGTGAACGTCTTCGAGGAAGCCGGTCTCGACGACCTGTCCGTCCTTCGAGGAGAAGAACCGCAGGGCGCTGGATTTGGTGGCGAGGCCGCCGCCGGTGGCGGAACCGACTTGGGCGATGGTGGGGGCGAGGTTCACGCCGCCGGTGCCGAGTTGGTTCTGCTGGCCGAAGCCTCCCTGCTGCAACTGGAGCCCTTGCAGGCCGCCCTGTTGCAACCCTTGTTGAAGGCCTTGGCCCTGCTGCAGGCCTTGCTGGCCGAGCAGGGCCGCGATGCCGCCCTGCGCGCCGATGCCGCCCTGCGTCACGCTCTGCGTGTACCACTGCTGCTGGGCTTGCTGCAGCGGGTTCACCACGTTCGAGGTGAGCGCCTGGATCAGCACGGAGGCGAGTTCGTCCGCGAAGGCGTTCCGCAGGGCGAAGATCCGCAGATCGTTCAGCGCCTGCGAAGTCATCGTGTCCAACTGCTTGATCAGGTCTTCGATGTCCTTCATGTCCGCGGGGGCCGCAGTCACGAGGATGCTGTTACTCGCGAGGTCGAAGTTGATGCGGAACTGGTGGTTCGGCGGCCCTTCGGAGGGGAATCGCTGCGAGTACAGTTGCCGCAGTTGCAGGGCGATCACCTGTGCGGACGCCTTCTTCAACTGGATCGCCTTCACCGCGACGGACGGATCGTTCGGCTGATCCTGCTTCTCCACTTCCTTGATGATGTCCGCGAAGCGGCCCTTCGGCCCGGCGATCAGTAGCGCGTTGAAGCGCGGCATGGCGACGCAGTACACGTTTTGCGTGGACGAGGGAGCACCCGCGAGGCCGGTGAGAATGTTGGCTCCCGTCACCTGCCGGGCCGCCGCCGGCACGGTGTTGCTGCCGATGCCCACCTGCACGCGGGCGAAGATCGAGTTGAGCGTGCCCGCGACGACGTTGCAGTCCTGGTACTTCAGCGGCACGAGGCGGAGTTCCGGCTCGGTGCCTTCCGCCTGCTTGCGGATGAAGTCCATCAATTCGAGCACGATCTCCATGTCGCGCGGGTTGGTGGCGCGGACCACGACGACGCCGGCTTCGGAGAGCGGAATGGCGGTGACGGCGCCGGTGGGCGCGGTGACGCCCACGCCGGGTTGGCCGTCCACGGGGCGGACGGCGGTGCTGGGTCGGCCCGCGCCGGGAATCGGCGGCAGGTTCGGTTGGCCGGCGGGCTGCTGCCAGCCGGCTTGGAAGATGTCCGGCACCTTGCGGCGCGGGTTCGAGGTGTGAATTGCGGGGGCCGGTTCGCTGCGGTCGTTTTCGGGATCGTACAGGGTGCTCGTCAGGGCCGAAGGGACATCCATGTCCCGGTCGTCAAAATTTCGGGGGTCCTCCCGATCCGAGCGGGCCTGTCTCCCGCCGCCTCCTCTGGTTCCTCCCCCGCCACCGCGGGTTCCTCCGCCTCCGCCTCCGCGGTTGCCGCCGCCGCCCATGGTTCCGCCGCCGAAGTTGCCTCCGCCGAAGCCGCCGCGGTTGCCTCCGCCGAGGCCGCCGAAGTTGCCGAGGCCTCCACCGAGGCCGCCGAAGTTGCCGAGCCCGCCCTGGCCGGTGCGGTTCTGCAGGTTCTGGCCGAAGCCGCCTTGGGTCGTGCCGATGCCGCGAGCGGTGGTGTTCGGGTCGCGACCCTGCATCGCGTCCACCATCTGCTGCACGAGCGTCGGGTCGATGCCGCGGATCGGCACCACGCGGACGACCTCGGTGTTTTCCGCGGCGACGGCCAAGTCGAGCATCTCCACCACGCCACGGACCTCTTCATAGAGCGTCTTCGTGGCGAGGATCAGCACGCTGTTGGTGCGTTCATCGGTGCTGATGGTCAGCGCGGGCGGCTTGGCCGAGTTGTTGCCCTGTTGCGGCTGGGCGAACGGGAACGGGAACGCTTGGGCCTGGCCCCCGCCGCTCGTGGAAAGCAGCGGCCGGTAGAGCTTCTCCAACTGCGTCGCCATGTCCGCCGCATCGGTGTTCTTCAAGCGGATCACATACGTGCGTTGGATCGCGTCCGAATCGGTCTCGCCGCTGTCGATCACGTTCGCGAGCAGTTTCTTCATCGTGAGCAGGTCGATGGGCGACGACTTGACGACGATGAGCGAGTTGCTGCTCTTCTCGGCGACGACGCGGACGCGGCCGGGGGCCGGCGGGCCGGACGGCGCCGCACTGCCCAAGAGGCCGCCGATCAGGTTGATCGGGTTGAATCCGCCGCCGCCACCGCCGCGATTGCCGCCTTGATTCTGCTGCTGCGGCCCGTTGAAGACTTCGGTCACCACCTTGGCCGCGTCTTCGGCGCCCACGAACTTCAGCTTGATCACCTCGAAGAGGTTCTCATCCGCCTTGGTGCCGTTCTGCACGTAGAGGCGGATCATGTCGTTGATGAGTTGAAGGGCTGCCGTGTCTTCGCTCTCGACGGTGAGCTTGTTGCCCACCACGCGGATGATCACCGGCTTGAGGTTTTGCTTGGCCTCGGGGTCCACGAGTTGGGCGAGGACGAAGCGCGGATCGCGCGGGCCGGGCGGGAGCTCGGCCTTGTTCGCGGCGGCGGGCGGCGGCGTGAGCGAACTCTTCTTTTCGCCCGGCAGCGGCATCGGCGGCGGCATCGGCGGGATGCCGAAACCGGGGTTCGGACTCGGCGACGGCACGGTCGTCGGATTGGACCGTTGCGGCTGGGCCGGCGAACCGTAGAGGTTCTGCACGATCACGGGGTTCTTACCCATGCCCTTCATCGCCTGGCCGAGCGCCTCGGCGAGGATGCCGGCGTTGCCGCCCTCCAGCGTGAACTGCAGCCGATTGCCCACGACACCGCTCGTCGGCCCCTCGATGGCCTTGATGATGTCTTCGACCTGCTTCAGCTGTTCCGGAGTGCCGCGGAACAGGATGCCGCCGGACTGCGGTTCGATGAGCGGCCCGCCGGTGGTGGAAGCCGGGAACGGCTTCGCCACAGTGACGGCGAGTTCCTTGGCGTCGCCGCTGACGGGGATCACTTTGGTGACGGTGCCGCCGTCCGTGCCCTGCGGCACGCCGCCGGTGAGCACGTTCGAAACCTTGCCGTGGTCGTCCGCCCCGCCCACGACCATGATCTGGTTCGAAGCCACGATCGCGGTGACGCGGATCCACGGGTAGCGTTCGGTGATCGCCTTGGCGGTCGCATCCGCGGTGCCCGCGGGCCCCGAGTAGGTCTTCAGCACCGGCGGCGTGAGGACGAGCGGTTGCTCGCCGGGCGTGGACGGCACATCCCACTCTTCGATGATCTTTCGGGCGAGCACGATCTTGTCTTCGGGCGCCGTGACGATGATCGCATTCTTGTCGTCGTCCACGGCGATTTGGACGGTTTTCAGGCCGCGGGTGGAGGTGGAGCCGGTGCCGCCGCTCATGCCGGCTCGCGGATCTCCGCCGCGATCGCGCCGCTCGAAGCTGAACCCGCCGCCCGGCCCGAAACCCGGCTGGCCGCCGAACCCGCCGGGCTGCCCGTAATACGGCTGGTACGGCTGGATCATCGGCGACTCGACCGTCGTCGAGCCGTCCTTGAGCAAGTCCTTCAGCATGCCCGCGCCTTCTCGCGCCTTCTTGTACTTGCAGTCGCGACGGTACACGCCGCCGTCCCCGCTGGACTCCATGTCGTCCAGCACCTGCTTGATGCGCGAGATGTTCCCGGCCTTGTCCGAAAGCTGGAACGAGTTCGAACGCTCGAGCAATTGCAGCTTGCCGAACGGCGTGAGCATCGCCTCGATCTCGGGGCGGATGTCGCCGACGGACACGGTCTTGAACGGACCGATCACGCAGCGGACGAGTTCCGTCTTGCCGCGCTTCGGAAGATCCTGCTGCGTGATGGCGGGGACGAGCGTCCAATCGATCTTCTCGTCCACCGGCCAGATCGCGAACGTCGTGGTGTAGCGGATAAGGACGAACTTCTGGAGCACCATCGCTTCGTTGAGCAGGTCGGTCACTTCACCGAGTGTGAACTTGCGGCTCATGCCCGGCGGCTTGATCGTGACGGAGCCGGTCGGCTTCACGGCCGTGTTCAGGATGAGGCCCGATTCCTTGGCGTACCAGTCGAGCACTTCCTGCCACTGGGCGCCGTCGAAACTCACGGAGATGGTGCGTTCCGCGGCGAGTGGATCCTTCTTCGGATCCTCGAGCTTCTTGGGCTCGGTCTTCTTGTCCTCCGCCTTCGCACCCGGGGCGGGTACGGTCGCGGGTTGGGCGAAGACCCACGTGACCGGACCACCGAGCCCGAGGCCGACGGCCAACGCCGCAGGCAGCCAGCGGCGCAGTTTCCAGTTCCGCAAGAAATCGGTGCGGGATCGCAGGCTCATGGACTTCCCCCAAGAACGCCCCGGCCGGCCGGTTTGCAGTCGGGTGCGATCCGTTCCCCCACCGATCCCACCGCCGGACGGCGGAGGCGTTGTTCGTCGTGACTCGCCGAAATATCGTGCGTCGCCGAACGGGGCAACGGAAAACACCGGCGCGGGCGGAATTTTTAATCTCAACCCAGTTTACCCGCGTTCGCCGCTCGCAAGGCAGTGAAATCGAAATGAGAGAACGCGGCAATTCTGAGAATCTGGGTTGCCCGGATCAGGGTTCGATCGCGGCCACGGGGCCGCTCGCTTTCACTTTCTCGAGAATCTTTTTGGCTTCGTCCTTGGGCACTTCCTTGATCGCCTTGAGTGATTGGCCGATAGGCCAGCGGTACAGCACGGGTTGATCGGGTGCGGCTCTTTGGCCTTGAACGACGGCCTCGCCCACAATCAGAGCCAGCGGATCGATCGCTTGCTTCTCCGGTGCGGGCGGTTTCATCGGTCCCTTGCCGAACGGTGCTTTCGGCTTCTCCTTCTCCACCCCCTTCGGCTTCAGGTCCAGCACGTACATGCCTTGGCTGTCCCACGCCACCACTTGGAACGTGCGCTTCGTATTGGACACGCCGTCGTCCGAGAGCACGAGGTGCGACGGTTCGTCGGGCAGGTATTCGCGGTCCCGCTTCTTCACGGCCGCGAGGAAGAAAAACTTCGTGACCTTGATTCGGCCGCTCGGCGTCGCTTCGATTTCGTAGGTGAACGGGTTGAAGTTGTCCTTCACCACGGCGCGGCCGGTGTTCTCCGAATCGGTGCCGGCGATGATCAGCTTGATCGCGTCCGAGATGTCCGGCAGCGTCTTCTCGGGAACCTTGGCTTCCTCGGGCTCGGTGATCTTCACCTTGAACTTGGTCTTCACTTCCTTGCCGTCCGCATTCTTGGCCGTGACCGTGATTTCGCCGCTGCCGATCTCGCCCTCCATGGGCACGATCGCGATGGTGCGGGCGAGTTGGTCCACTTTCACGGAGCCGCCCGTGAGGATCTTGCCGTCGGCCTTGGCTTCGAGCGACACTTTCCCGGTGGGCCCGAGATCGCCGGCGAGCCGCACCTTCACGGGCGAGATCTCCTTGTCCCGTTCTACGCTGATATCCGCGATCCGTTCGACGCTCATGGGAGGCGCGGCGGGCAGCGGCCCGTGGAAGATGTCGTTCAGCACGAGGAGCGAGTAGTCCCGCGGGCGGCTGGCCAGCACGGGCGACTCGCCGTGGAACAAGTGGCGGATCGCTTCGGGCGTGTTGGCCAACGCGCTCACGCCCGGCAACCCGCCGACCGCGGCGAACGCCGCCGGCACCGAGAACAGCGACTTGCGGTTGTCCGCGCCGTCCAGAATGATCGCCTCGGTGACGATCTTCACGACGAGGTCGCGGCGGTCGTTCACCACTTTGCCGCGCGTCGTGGTCGAGGGCTGGGCGTCGGTCTTGATGTCGAGCAGCGTGATCTGGTGGAGCAGCGGCAGCCGGTAATACGCGAGCAGGAAGTCCTGGAGGTTCCACATGTCCGCCCGCTCGAAGGTGATCTCGTACGCGAGCTTCGTGTAGGCGGGCTTCTTCGGGGCGATCGCGGGGATGCCGGTGGGGTCCGTCGTGAGTTCGCGGACGCGGTAGCCGGTGGGCACTTTCGCGGCGACGAGCAGCCGCGTCATCACTTCCGCGTACTCGCGCTTGGCCATCGACACGTCCGACGGCAGACTGCGGCGGCGGAGGTCGTCCAGCTTCTTGAGTTCGGCCTTGGTGCGGTCGAACTCCTCCTGCTTCTTGCGGATCTCGGTGTCGAGCGTGGCCGCGGCGGCCTCCTTCGACTGGATCGGGGACCACACGAAGGCGTACCCGACCGCCACGCTGCCGAACAGCAGGATGAGCGCGATCAGGAGGATGGCCAAATTGCGTTCGCGGGAAGACATTCCGAAATCCTGGCTCGTGTGTGCGGTTCGATCGCGGTCCACCACTCGTCTCACGGCAGATCGTCGGGATCGGCCGGCTTCTTCTCCTCCTCCGCGGGCGGCGGCGGTGCGATGGCCACGCCGCGCCGCGGCGGCGCGAACTTGGGATCGCGCAGGTACTCCCCCGGAGCGCGGTGGTTCACCGTCGTCGTGATCGTCGCCAACTGGTTGTGGGTGTTGGCGTGCGTGTCCGCTCCGCCCACGATCTTCGACGTGCCCGTGTAGAACTTGCGGTCCTTCGTGTTGTCGCGGTCGATCGCGCTCACCAAGTCGGACGCCGCGGTGGGATTCTTCGCGCCCACGGAGATCACGAACTGGGCCTGCCCGGCCTGTTTGCCGTTCTTGTCCACGCGGATCGCGGTGCCCGTGATCTTGTTCACGCGGACCGTGTCGTTCGCGGGCATCCGATCCGCCATGTCGAAGAGTTCGTCCAGATAGTTCACGCTGCGCTTGTGCCACTGCTCGGCGGCGGCGATGCGCTTGCTGTCCGGCTCCGCGTCCGCGATCAGCTTCTCGAGGTCCGCCTTGTCCTTCTGCTTGGCGGCCAAGCGGTCGTCCGCGGCATCCACCGCCATGTAGCCGATGATTCCGCCGCCGACGACGAGCACGGCGGCGGCGATCGCCGCCGCGATGAAGATCGGTTTCCGCGGGTCGCTCTTCGCCACCGCCTTCCGCGGCGCAGCGAGGTTCACAGGCAGACCGGTGGCGTGGCCCGCAAGAAGGCCCGCGGCCCCGGCGTAGCGGCCGTGCAGCTTGCCGGGCACCTTCTCCGCCGCACCCGGGATCGGATCGTACGCACGAACCGGGATCGAGAGACCGTCCTCCAGTTTGCCGGACCAACCGCCGAGCGTATGCTCGGCCTCGGGCACGTACACCGCGCCGACCGGCCGCGAGGCGTTTTGGCTGTCGTATGTCGTGAGGTTGCGGCGGATCTCGTTCAGCAGGACGTGCTCGTTCTCGACGGACTGCGACGGCACGGCGCGGGTGAAGGTGACGACGCCGCGGTGGATCACGGCGAATTCGCCGCCCTGCGGGCCGAGCGCGACCACGGCCATCGCGGCATCCGGGTTCGCGGGGGGCGGCACCTTGCCGGCAAGCAGTGCCGCAGAGAGGCCGGCGGCCAACGCGTAGGGCCGCGGCGCGACCGCCGCCAATTTCCAGTTGCCGCCTTCCGCGAACGCTTTGATCGCGTCGAAGAACTCGGACTTGACCGCGACCACGAGCGCTCGCTTCTCCCCGGCCTCGCCGGCGTCCGGAAGCGGCGTGTAGTCGAAGACGGACTTCAGGTCGCCGAGTTCACGCTGCGCCTGCCCCTGCACAAGTCGCGTTTCTTCTTCGGGAATCGCTCCGGGGTAACGAACTTCCTTGAGGATGGTCTTGTCGCGGCCGATGCCGGCGAGCAGCGGCGCGGCGGCGAACCCGGCCGCGTCGAGCCGCCGACGGAACTCCGCCCCCAGTTGTTTCGCGTTGTCCGGCGTGAACGGCGGCGGCCCGTGCTCCTGCCCCGGAAGCCAAGCGTACACGTGCTCCAGCGCGTTCGCCGAACCCGAGACCGCGATCAACCCTTCCGGGTCGAAATCGATCGCCAGGAACTGGCCCTTCAGCTTGCTCATGTGAAGTCAAACCTTGCTGTCGCTTCGGGCGGTCATCGCGGTGGGTCGAAACCCCGCGGGGTATCCAAGTCCGTCAGGTCGCGGAAGTACAGGATGCGCGGCGCACCTTGGTTCGTGTCCACGACGGCTTCCACGCGCGCCGTGGGGCCGCCTTCGCCGAAATAGCCGATCGAGTGAATCCGGTACACCATGCTACGGCCGGTGATGAACTTCTCCAACTTCTTGAACACGTCCGGCGAGATGCCGCCGGGCTGGAGCAGCCACGCGCCGGTCAGCGTCGCGGGGTCGGCCGGGATGAGGTTCTGCCGCAGGTTGATGATCGCATCCACGTCCGCCTCGGTGAGCCCGGCGGCGGAACCCGTGGAACCGGTGCCGCCCGCGAGCCCGGTGAGGGCCATCAACACCTCGCGCGGGGCGCTGTTGATGTTGATCCGCGGCGCCATCTCCACCACGGCGGTGGTCGTCGTCACATCGAGCAACTTGCCCATCAACTCGGGCAGTTTGCTCGGATCCGCGAGCGGCGACGGCACGATGATCGTCGGCGCGTCCGCCGGTGCGTTCTGCGCCCGCGGCAGGGTGATCGTCGCATTGCGCAGATCGAGCAGGGATTTGAGCCGCCGCCGACTCGTCGCCGTGCCCGCTTCGAGGGACGCCTTCACCAAGGCTTCCAAGTCCGACGTGCCGCCCTGCTGCACGTTCCGCTGTTGATTCGTGTTGTTGTTCGAGGCCGTGCCCACGGTCTGGAACGTCTTGTACGCCATGATGAACGTGGCGAGGTCGTTGCCGAGCCGCATTTGGAGGCGTTCGTACAGCCCCGCCATGTCCTCCGATTCGTTCACGTTCTCGCGGATGGCGCCGACCGAGTCGAGGTTCAATTCGCGACCGTACACGGTGAGATAATCCGCGAGGCCGCGGTCGAACCCGCCGCCCTCGTCGTCGGCCACGCCGTTGCGGTTGCGATCCGTGCCGTACAGCAGTTGCGGGGTGACGCCGCGGACGAGCAGCAGTTCATCCAAGCTGTTCAGCGGGCCGTTCTTCGCCTTGTACTGGCCGGGGGCGCCGAGATAGTACGTGTTCTCCGCGCCGTTCGCGCGCGGGTCTTCGTCCGAATCCACCCAGTCCACGATCGCGTCGATCACGTCGGGGGTGAGCAGCGGGTTGCCGGTGGCTTCGGCCAACTTCGCGAGCGCGGCCGCGAGCACCTCGCCGGACGGATCGAGTTGAATGAGCGCGTTGATGTTGAGCTTGGCGGATTCGTCGACCACCGCGCCGAAGCGTTGCTCGTAGTTGCCGTTGCCGGTGCCGACGACGGAGACGAGCGCGAAGCGGGCTTGGGCGCGGGGCACCGGTCCGCTGCGGACGAGGCCGTTCTCGAAGGCGCCTTCCTGCGTCGGGTCGCCCTGCAGGTCGCCGTAGAAGCTAACCGGGTCGGCGAGCATCGCGGCGGCGTAATGGACGCCGGACACGGCCGAATGCCGCGCCTGGATCGCATCCGTGGTGCGGGCCGCGGCGCGATGTTCCGCCGTCATCACGTCCGTGAACTGGTAGGCCGCCAGCGTCAGTACGACGATGACGACCAGGACGGCGATCAGGGTGTAGCCTTCGCGTCGGATCACGGTTGCTTGGCGCCCATGTTCGAGGTGGCGGACGAAGTCGTCGTTCCCGTCATAGCGGGGTCGGTGGCCGCGCCGGTGTCCGTGCTCGGCGTGATCATCTCCGGAGTGAAGGAACCCGGCGCCGCCCGCACCGGGATCACCTGCACCACCTTCTGGTCCAACGGCGGCTGTCCCTTCTTCGCCGCCGGAATCGAGTACGTGAGCGTGACCTTCACGGCGCGCGGCGGGCCGGTCGGCGTCACGCCGTCCGGGCTTGGCTTCGAGCCGTCCCATTCCGCCAGCCACTGCGAGCCGTCGAAGTATTCGAACGTCACATCCTTCACTTCCTGCACGAGTGTATCACCGGACTCCGTGTCGAGATCGGGGTCGGAGGAGTTCCGCACGCCGTCCGCGGTCACCCAGGGGCGTTCCTGGCGGCACAATCCGCCGCTTCCGCCGATCCAGTACGTGATCCGAACCAGATCGCTCGGGCCTTGGGCCGCGGCGGCGTCTCCGCTCAGTCCGCGGGCTCGGGACATCGCGGACGGCAGGCGACTGGCGAAGACGGTGAGTTGCTTGTCCGTGCCGATGATACCAGCTTGGAAGCCGATGTCCGCCGCCTGGGGCACCGCCGCCACATCCCCCGTGGTCGGATCGGCCGCCGCCGTGCTGCCTGTCGCCGGTGTCGTGCTGGTGGTCGAGGGTGTCGTGGTGCTGGGCGTCGTCGTTGTCGTGGACGGCATTGTCGGGTCGGTCGGCGTCGTCGGTGTCGAAGCCGTGCTGGCGGAACTGCCGGCGGAGTTCCCGCCGGACTTCGGCGGCAGCGGCCCGAGCGAGGCCGAGAGATCGAGCGACATCCGGTTGTAGACGCCGCGCGAGAGGCTGTCCGCGTCCACGGCATCGCGGCCTTCGTGCGTCTGCCGCAGCGTCACGTCCATGGCCACGTACAAAGCCGACATCAGCAGAATGGCGATGAGGCTCGCCAACAGCACCTCGAGCAAGGTGAACGCAGAGCGCGTGCGGATTCGCGTCCCGATCCTCATGGCATCGTCCCTCCCATGCCGAGCGGGTCCATCGCATCCGATTCGGGCGGGCGTTCGGCTTGGGCCGCGGAGCCCGTCATCGCCGGGTCGAACATCAGCCGCGCGAGCGTGATCTCGAACGGCGTTCCGCGGAAATCCCGCTTCACGGTCACCGTGACCTGGTGGAGATTCGTGGCATTGGCCGGCTGTACGTCGCACGCCCACGTCCACGCGCTGTCGTCGCCTTCGAACGAACCGCCTTGGGTGGCGGAATCCAGCGGAATGGCGCCCGCCTCGATCTCGGCCATCTTCGATTCGGCGAGCCGGGTGCCCCGCATGGTGAACCGCGCTTGCAGGCCGCTGTCCGAACCGATGCCCACCAGTTGGGTGATGGCCACGAGC
The DNA here is from genome assembly GCA_046350135.1 of Gemmataceae bacterium. Classification (GTDB taxonomy): domain Bacteria; phylum Planctomycetota; class Planctomycetia; order Gemmatales; family Gemmataceae; genus Urbifossiella. The sequence continues at coordinate 21,556 of JAXMBB010000024.1, read as the reverse complement.
GAGAGGAGGAGAATCGCCATCGCGAGCAGCACTTCGATCAGCGAGAAGCCGGCGCGGCCCACAATCTTGTAGGGTGGGCCGGACCGCGGCCGGGAGCGCAGCGAACGGTCGCGGGAGGCCCACGCGGCATCGCCAGCGACTTCCCGCGTGGGCCTCCCGCAGCCACTGCTGCGGAGTGGCCGCGGTCCGGCCCACCCTACGAGGCACTGGCTCGCTCTCGTGTGGATTCTCATGGCATCCCTCCGGTCGAGGGGTCGTTCGAGAGCACTGTGGAAGTTCCGGTGAGGCCGCGGATCTGAATGCGGATCGGCGGGAAGCCGGTCTCCAGCACACGGACCACGGCCAGCGTTTCGCGGCAGGTGCCGTTCGGCAGGAAGGTCGCCACGGTGACCCAGCTGTCTTCCGCCAGCGAGGGCTCGCCGTCTTCGAGCGAGGCTTCAAGCTCGACGGTGCACATCTTCAACGTGGTTTCGATGGCCTTCGCGCCGCCGGTGGCTTCGTCCGAACACGCGACCGAGCCGAAGTCCGAGGTGTCCGGGGCGACGCGGATCTTCTTGCCGTCCGAACTGAGGGCCAGGCGGTACGGTACGGCTTCCTGCATGGCGAGGCCGCGGGCGTCCGCGATGCGGCCTCGCATCTGATCCACGGCGGCTTGCTGTTCCGAGTTGCCTTTCAGGCCGGTGAGGCTGGGCAGGGTGACGGCCGCGAGTAAAATGAGGATCGCGAGCACCACGAGGAGCTCGATGAGTGTGACGCCGGATCGTGAAGATGCGGTACGCACGACATCACCGGTCAAGAACGACGCGAAGCCGGACGGCTTCGCGCGGGTAAGAAGGCGACTGCATTTCGCCGAATCACTGCAGGCGCGACGCGGGGCCGACGCCATGCTGGCTGATCGGCACTCCGTCCGGCGCCTTGGTGTACACGAGCGGCTTGCCCGCGAGCGAGCCGTCGGTCGCCTGCGATTGCTGAATCTGGAACTGCTGGCCCCACGGGTCCGTCATGTCCGCTTGCGGATCGTTGAGGAACGAGGTGCCGCCCCACGGCGGAGTCACCAGTTCCTGCAAAGTCGTGGGGTATTGATTCTGGCTGTTCTGGTTGATGTAGTACTGCTCCATGGCGGACGCGATGGCCTTCGCTTGGAGTTGGGCCTTGCTCTTGCGGGCGTCGTCCAAATTGCGTGTGACGGCGATCGAGGCCACGGTGGCGAGGATCACGAGAATCGCCACCACGACGAGCACTTCGAGCAGCGTGAAGGCGGAGCGGCGTGCGACGCGGTGGGGAGTGGTGGACAGCATCATGGGAACGTCTCCTGACTCTGCAAGTGATTCTGTGAAAAGTATAAGCCGGGCGGGGTTAACCGGTCATGAGAGAAACGGCGGGCGGGCGACCTCGTTTCGGGTGCGGGATAGTACCCGCGGCAGGGGCGGAATGTTTCACTTCACCGCCTGGCCCATCTTGAACACGGGCAGCAGCAAGCCGGCCACCACCACGAGCGTGACGCCGGCCATCACCAACAGCATAATCGGTTCCAGCAGCTTCACCATCAAGTCCAGCTGGCGGCCCGTCCGCTTCTCCAAGCTGTCCGAGATGTCGATCAGCACCTTCTCCAAGTTGTTCGACTCCTCGGCGATGGCGATCATCTCGACCACGTCCGGCGGGAAGTAGCCGCTCTTCCGCAGCGGGTCCGCGAGCTTCTCGCCGGCGGTCACGTTCTCCGCGGACTTCTCGATCGCTTGCGAGAGCACCTTGTTGCCGGTGGAATCCTTCGCGATGTTCAGCGCCTTGAGGATCGGGATGCCGTTGTGGAGCATGGTGCCGAGGATGCGCGTGAACCGCGTGAGTGCGAGTTGCAGGAAGATCTTGCCGAACAGCGGCACGCGGATGCGCTGGCGGTCCGCCCACACGCGGCCCGCACCGCGCGTCCACGTCACGAACCAGACCAGAAGGCCGCCGAGCACGGCAATTGTGAGCCAGCCCGGCCACGACCGCAGGAACCCGCTGAACCCCATCAGGTACATCGTGAGTTGCGGCAGTTCGTCCTTCTCCTTCAGCTTCGCGAAGATCGGCTCGAACTTCGGGATGAAGAAGATGACGAGGATGTTCAGCACGGCGAAGCCGGCGAGCGCGAGAAACACCGGGTACGCGAGCGCCCCGATCACGCGGGCCTTCAGATCTTCCTGGTGCTCGACGAACGCGGCGATGCGTTTCAGCACGTCTTCGAGGAAGCCGCCTTCCTGCCCGGCGCGGACCATGCTCACGGCGAGTTCGTCGAACACGCGCGGATACGCGGACATGGCCTGTGCGAGGCCGGTGCCGTCCGCCACTTTGCCGCGAATCTCGCGAAGGACCGCTTGCAGCGTCGGGTTGACGCTCTGCTTCTCGAGCAATTCCAGTGAGCGGAGCAGGGGCACGCCGGTGTGCAGCAGGTCCGCGAGTTGCGAGTAGAAGACGGCGAGATGCCGGCCCTTCACGCGCTTGGCGAAGAACCCGCCGGTGCTGGAACCGGACACCTGCGTGCGGGCGAGCGAGATGGACAGCGGGAACAGCCCCTTGGCGTCCAGCGCCATGGCCGCTTCGCGTTCGGTGTTCGCGGCGATCGTCCCGTTGGACTTCGCCCCGGACCGAGCCATCGCTTCGTATGTGAAATCGGGCACCTTGGAACTCGGAATGCGGAACTTGGAATGCGGAACGGCGGAATCCGAGACGCAGCTTCGTTCCGCGTTCCGAACTCCGCATTCCGCGTCAACTGATGTCCCCCGCGGTCACGCGGGCCACCTCGTCCACCGTCGTGGTGCCGTTGAGCACCTTGCGCCAACCGTCCTGCCGCAGGGTGATCATGCCGGACCGCAGGGCCTCGAGCCGGATCACGCTGGCGTTTACGCGCTGCACGATCAGGTCTTTCACCACGTCGTTGTTCACCATCAACTCGTGGATGCCGGTCCGGCCGCGGAAACCGCTCTGGCGGCACGCCCGGCACCCGGTTCCCTTCCACAGCAGGCCCTGGTTCGCCGCCGCGGACGCCATCATCTCCACCATGCCCTGCTGGATCTGGACGTCCGCCGCGGGCTTGATCGCACCGCCCTTTCGCAGCGGGAAGTCCAGCGGCAGTTCGTCCAAGTCCGGCGCGAAACTCGTCTTGCAGTCCGGGCACACCGTGCGCACGAGTCGTTGCGCCATCACGCCTTCCACCGTGCTGGAGACGAGGAACGGCTCCACGCCCATGTCGATCATGCGGGTGAACGCGCTCGGCGCGTCGTTCGTGTGCAGCGTGCTGAACACCATGTGCCCCGTGAGCGACGCCTGGATCGCCATCTCGGCGGTTTCGAGGTCGCGGATTTCGCCCACGAGGATCACGTCCGGGTCGTGGCGAAGAATCGACCGCAACGCGTGGCCGAAGGTGAGCCCGATCTTCGCATGCGTCTGGATCTGGCTGATGCCGTCCTGCTGGTATTCGACCGGGTCTTCCACCGTGATGATCTTCGTCGTCTCGTCCTTGATCTCGTTCAGCGCCGAGTACAGCGTGGTGGACTTGCCGGAGCCGGTGGGGCCGGTGACGAGCACGATGCCGTGTGGCCGGTCGATCAGTTGCTTGAAGGTGCCGTACACGTCCGGCAGCATCCCGCAATTCTTCAGGTTGAAGGCCATGCGGCCCTTGTCCAACAGACGCATGACGACGCCTTCGCCGTGCACCATGGGAATGATGCTGACGCGGACGTCGATCTCGCGGCCCTGCACCTTCATCTTGATGCGGCCGTCCTGCGGGAGCCGCTTCTCGGCGATGTTCAACCGCGCCATGATCTTCAAGCGGCTGATGATCGCCAGTTGGAAGCGGTTGATCTCGGGCGGAAGGTTCTGTTGCTGAAGCAAGCCGTCGATGCGGTAGCGGATGCGGAGTTCCTTTTCCTCCGGCTCGATGTGGATGTCCGACGCGCGTTCGTTCGCGGCTTCCACGAGAATCTGGTTCACGAGCCGCACGACGCTCGCTTCTTGCGCCTGCTTCGCGAGTTCGCTGTCGTCCGCCTCGATGTTCTCGAGAAGCTCGATCTCCTCCTCGGACTCCTTCTCGGCGAGCAGGGCGGAGATGGTGTCGCCGCCGACGCCGAAGTGGGCTTTGATGAGCCGGGCGATTTCGCGGGGCGGGGCGAGCACCGGCATCACGTGCAGGCCGGTGAGCGTGTGCAGTTCGTCCAAGGCGTACGCGTCGAACGGATCGCCGGTGGCAACCACCAGCGTGCCGTTGGTCCGCGAGATCGGCATCAGGTTCTTGCTGTGAACGAGCTTCGACGGCATCGCCGCCAGCACGTCCGGTTGGATCACCGCGTGGCTGAGGTCGATCAGTTCCAAACCGAATTCATCGGCGAGCACGGGGAGCAGTTGCTGCTCCTTCACAAAGCCTTTGTCGATGAGCACTTGGTGCGGGGGGATGCCGGTGGATTCGGCGATGGCGGCAGCGGCCCGCCCGCGGTCGGACTCGGGCAGCAGTCCGCGTTCCACAAGCGACTTGAGCAACTGCATGGAGGAGCCCGCAAACCGGCCGGTGGAGTGAAGCTGAAGCGTAGCCGGATTCTAGGGGGGTGAAAATGAGAATCCACTGAATCGGGGCAGGCGGGGCAAGCTGGGGGCCGGTAATCCCGGAGATTTTGAGCCCATTATGAGAGTAGCGCAAGGTGGGATCGTGCCGATTGTAACAACCATGAACCGTCGCCCGGATCGGAAGGTGTGATGCTGCCCGTCGCTCGACACGCAATCAATCGCTTGCTTCGCCGAACCCGTCTGATCGATCGCATCGCCGAACTTGAAGCCTCGGAACAACGTCTTCTCGCCGAACGCTCGGCGACAATCGCAGCTCCCCGGTGCCGTCCGGAGCCCGCATCCGGGCCGCCCATTCATCTGGTCACGCTGCCGAAGTCCGGCAGCGTCTACCTCTGGAACGTGCTCTCCAAAGGGCTCGGCTACGAGTGCGATTCCGTCTCGACGGGGTGCTTCCCCCGCGACGTGGCGGACTGGCGGAAAGTGCGGGCCACGGCCGCCAGCGGGGTGATCGTGCAATCCCACTTGGACGCGTCCCGAGCCAATCTACAGATCCTCTGCCACTACCTGCCGCGCGTGCAGGTTCATCTCCGCGACCCGCGGCAAGCGACGCTCAGCATGCTGCACCACTTGGCCGGTCTCTGGAAGAAGCACCACTGCCGCGACGTGATGCTCCCGGTGCAACCCTTGCCCCCGCAGGGGTTCTTCGAGCAACCGCTCACGGTCCAAGTCGATTGGATGGTGGAGCACTACCTGCCCGGCTGCATCCAGTGGATCGGCGAGTGGCTGGCCGTGGCCGACGGTCGCGTTCCGGGGCCGAAGGTCCACATCACCACCTTCGAGCAAATGCTCCGGGATGAGGACGCTCTGTTGCGCGGGACCCTGGAGTTCTTCGGGATCGCGCCGGACCGGTTCGCGAAGCCGGCGAAGGACGACGCGATGATGGCACACTTCCGGCAAGGAACGGCGGACGAGTGGCGAAGCGTGTACACCCCCGAGCAGCAAGCGCGGGCCGCGGCCAAGATCCCCGAGGAGTGGAAACGCCGCTTCGGCTGGCGGGACTGATTACGGTTCCCGCGAGGTGCCGCCGGGGCCGACTTTCACCACACGCACGGTGGGGAAGCGCGGGCCACCCGCGGTCGGGAATCCCGCGAGCACCACGACGCGTTCCCCGACTCGCACCTCACCGGCCGCGAACGCATCCATCACCGCCTGCGAGAGCCGATCCACTCCGGGCGCCACCGGGCTCATCCGCACCGGGTGGATGCCCCACACGAGGGCCAGGCACTGGGCCACGGCATCGGTCGGCGCCGTGGCCACCACCCGTTGCCATGGCCGGTGCCGGGCGATCACCTTGCCCAAGCGACCGCTCAGCGAGGGCAGCACGATCGCGGCCGCGTTCGCTTCCGCCGCCAAGTCGCACACCGCCTGCGTGATCGGGTCGTCAAGTTCTTCCGAAGCCCGGTGGAACCAATCGCGGCGCGGGGCACCGCTTTCCCGCAGGTGCGTCTCCGTTTCGAGTGCGATCCGTGCCATGCACGCGATCGCTTCGAGCGGATACTTCCCGACCGCGGTTTCGCCCGAGAGCATCACGGCATCGGTGCCGTCGAAGATCGCGTTGGCCACGTCGGACGCTTCGGCCCGCGTCGGCCGCGGCGACTCCCGCATGGAATCGAGCATGTCGGTCGCGGTGATCACGGGCTTGCCGGCGGCGCGGGCCTCCGAAATCAACATCTTCTGTACGGTGGGCACGCGTTCGAGCGGAATCTCGACGCCGAGATCGCCGCGGGCCACCATGATGCCGTCGAATGCGGCGATGATCGCGGCGGCTTTCGTCACCGCTTCGGGCCGCTCCATCTTGGCGATGACCGGAGCGTTCAGCCCGACCTTCTTCATTGCGGCCCGCACTTCGTCCGCCGCCTCGGGCCCGCGCACGAACGAGAGCGCGACCCAATCCACGCCCGCCTTCGCGGCGGTGGCCAACGCCGCGTGATCGCGGTCGGTGAGGGCCGGAATCGTGAGCGGCGTGTCCGGCAGGTTGAGACCTTTGTTGGGCTTCAACGTACCGCCTGCCGTGACGACGGCCGCGAGCCGACCGCCGGAGGTGGCGCCCGCGTCGAGTTGCATGCGGCCGTCGTCCAGCAGGATGCGGTGGCCTGGCCGCACATCCGCGAGAATCTCCGGCTCCGTGAGCGTGAGGTCGTCCGGTTGAACGGGCGAATCGCCGAGTGAGAAGTGGATCGTTTCGCCGATGGCGAGTTCGCGGGCGGCCTTGATCGTGACGCGGAGTTTGGGGCCGGGCAGGTCCGCGAGCACGGCGGCGAACTTGCCGGCGGCCTTGGCCGCGAGGCGGAACCGCGCGATGCGGTCGAGGTGCTCCTCGCCGCCGTGCGAGAAGTTGATGCGGGCGACATCCACGCCGGCCCGCAACGCCGCCTCCATCATGGCGGGTTCGTCGGTCGCCGGTCCGATGGTGGCCACGATCTTGGTTCGCCGCGACATGCCCGCGCTCCCTCGGTATGCTGCGGAGAGGATGGGAGTGGTGTATGGCGTTGGAAGAACTCGAACAGCAGGCCCGGCCTATGACCGCTGGCGTGCTCACGTTCGCGGGCATCTTCCTGTGGCTCGATGTGATGTGGCTGCTTGAGCCCGGCGGGATGAATCCGGAGGACGAACGCATCCGGACGTCGGCGTGGGGGGTGGTGTTTGTGTGGCCGATCGCGGCGGCTGCGTTGAAGTTGCACCGGTGGAACCCGGCCCGGTACGTCGACTCACGCACCCACGCCCGCATCGTGTACACGACCGGGTTGCTCGCCGCGTTGCTCCATGCCTCGGTGGCGTTCCACTTCGGGCACGGCTGGTCGCACGCGGAGGCTTTCGACCGCACGGAGCGCGTGAGCGGCTTCGGCCCGGGCGTCTTCGTGAACTATGCGTTCGTGCTGGTCATGGCGGCGGAAACCGCATGGATGTGGCGGGCCTTCGACAGCTACATCTCGCGGCCGCGGTGGGTGCACCGCATCGCGATCGGCTTTCTGTGGTTCGTGCTGTTCAACTCGACCGTGATCTTCGGCCGCTGGCCGGTGAATCTCCTCGGTCTGGTGATGCTGATGATGCCGTGGCTCGCCGTACGGCTGATCATGGGGAACGTTGAAGCCGAGGCGCGATCACAGGACGCCCTTGGTTGACGGCACGCCGCTCGCCCGCGGATCGTGCTCCACCGCCGTTCGAAGAGCTCGGGCGCACGCCTTGAAGATACCCTCGATGATGTGGTGCGTGTTGCGGCCGTGGTGCAGCACCACGTGCAAGTTCATGAGGCCGGCCGAAGACACCGCACGCCAGAACTCCTCGGCCAGTTGCGAAGCGAACGTTCCGAGAATCTCGTTGGGCACCTCCGCGTTCCACACCAAAAACGGCCGGCCGCTCAGGTCCACGGCGGACGTGACGAGCGTTTCATCCATCGGCAGGGTGGCGTCCCCATACCGGCGGATGCCGGCTTTGTCGCCGAGAGCTTGCACGAGTGCCTTGCCGAAGCAGATGCCGACATCTTCCACCGTGTGGTGCGCGTCGATGTGCAGGTCGCCCTTCGCGGCAATCTTCAGGTCGAAGAGCCCGTGCTTGCCGAGGTGCGTGAGCATGTGGTCGAAGAACCCGACCCCGGTGGACACTTCGACTTTGCCCGCGCCGTCGAGGTTGAGGTCGAGTTCGATGCTCGTCTCGGCGGTGGTGCGGCTGATGCGGGCGGTGCGGCTCACAGGATGGCTCGCAGTTCGGTGAGAAGTCGATCGATCTCCGCGTCGGTTCCCACGGAGATCCGCAATCCATCGTAGCCGTCGTAGTTCATGGAGCGGACCAGAATCTTCCGCTGTTTCAACGCTTCGTAGATCGGCTTGACCGGACGATCCGCACGGCGGCACCACAGGAAGTTCGCGTGGCTCGGCGTCACGTCGAACCCGAGTTTCGCCAACTCCACGGCCATGCGGCCACGGGTCGCGATGATTTTGTCCCGCGTCTCGCAGAAGTAATCCTGATCCTCGATGGCGGCGGTGGCCGCCGCGAGGCTCAGCACGTCGCAGTTGTACGAGTCCTTCACCTTCACCAGTTCGCGAACCAACCCCGGATCGGCGATGGCGAACCCGAAGCGGATACCCGCCAACGAGTAGGACTTGCTGAGCGTGCGCGTGATGATCGTGTTGGCCGGTCGCGCAGCGACGGATAAAATATCCGGGCGCGGGCGCGTCCGGCTAACGAGAAGTCCACATACGCTTGATCGAGCACCAACGCGTTCACGCGCCCGGCCAACTCCGCGATTTGTTCCGCGGGCACCACCGTGCCGCTGGGGGAGTTGGGGTTCGGCAGGAACGCCAAGTCCGCCCTCGGCCAGTTCTCCCCCAACTGCCAGTCGGCCGTGAACGGAACCGCGTCGAACCGCGATCCCTGAATTTCGGCGAGGTTCTTGTACAGGATGTAGCTCGGCGTCGGGCTGGCGATGAGGCCGCCCTCCGGTACGAACGCGCGAGTCAGGATCGTGAGGATGTCGTCCGAGCCGTTGCCGATCAGGATGGAATCGGGATCGATGTTCAACACGCGGCCGGCGGCCTTGCGGAACGAATCACCGAGCGGTTGCGGATACTTGCGGAGCGAATCGGAGGTGAGCGCGGTGCGGATCGCATCGAACACGCGCGGGCTCGGCGGATACGGGTTCTCGTTCGTGTTCAGCTTGACGATGTCCGGGTCGTTGAGTTGCTCGCCGGGCACGTAGCCCGACATCGCCCGGATATTGCTACGAATCATGGGAGGTTGCCAAGATTGCCACATTGCCACACACCGAAGTGGCAATCTCTGCCGACATTGAATTACTTCTTGCCCGCGATCACGGGTGCGGGTTGGTGTTGCTTCTCGGGCTTGGGCTTGGGCCGGGCAGCGGGGCCGTTGTCGTTCGCCCGCATCTCGACGCTCGCCGCGTGGCCCGTCAGTCCTTCCTTGTTCGCCAGGAACACCACGTCCTCCGCGATCTCCTTCAGCCCGTTGCGGGTGAAGCGGAGGATGCTGGTGCGCTTGCGGAAGTCGTTGGCGTTCAACCCGCTGCTGAACCGCGCGGTGCCGCCGGTGGGCAGCACGTGCGACGGACCGGCCGCATAGTCGCCCACGGCCACCGGGGTGAACGGCCCGAGGAACACCGCACCCACGTTGTCGATCTCGTCCAAGAACCCGTCCGGGTCGCGGGTTTGGATATGGAGGTGTTCGGGGGCCAACGCGTTCACGCAATCGATGGCGGTCTGCTTGTCCGGGGCGAGCACGAGGGCGCCGTAACGCTCGAGGCTCTCGCGGGCCAGGTCGCCGCGGCTCAACTTGGCGATGCGCTTGTCGAGCGCCGCCTGCATCTCTTCGATCAGCGGCTCGTACCATGTCACGAGGATGGCGGCACCGGGCGAGTGTTCCGCTTGAGCGATCAGATCCAAGGCCACGAAGTCCGGGTGGGCGGAATCATCGGCCGCGACCACGATTTCACTCGGCCCCGCAAGGCAGTCGATGGCCACTTGGCCGAACACGAATTTCTTCGCGAGCGCCACTGGTTGGTTGCCGGGGCCCACGATCATGTCCACGGGGGGAAGGCCCTCCACACCGTAGGCCATGGCCGCGATGGCTTGGGCTCCGCCGACGCGGTAGACCTCGGTGATGCCGAGTTCATGGCAGGTCGCCAACATCTCGACGTTGTAAGCCCCCGTCTCCTTCGGCGGCATGCAGACCACGATCTGTTCCACGCCGGCGGCTTGGGCCGGGCACACCGTCATGAGCAAGGTCGAAGGATACGCGGCCGCACCGCCGGGGCAGTACACGCCCACGCGCTTCATCGGACGGTAGCGCATGTGAAGCTCGTGCTTCCCCGAGACACGCATCTCCGCGTCCCGGTTCATGAGCCCCGACTGGAATTGCAACACGTTGTACCGGATTTGGCGGACCACTTCGAGGAAGTCGTCGCCGACCTGCCCGTGGGCCTCGGCCAATTCCTCCGGCTTCACCTTGAACTGCTCGGGCTTCAGCTTCACTTTGTCGAACAGTTCGGTGTACCGAACGACAGCGGAGAGCCCCTTGGACTTCACGTCCTCGCAGATCCGCTGCACGGCGGCGGCGGGCGTGAGGTTCGCACCGAAGGCGGCGGTGTACAGCTTCTTATTGGCGGCCGAAACGGTGTACGCGTCCGTTTGGAACTGTTCGCGGAGCCGCCGAATCTGGTTGGCGGCGTTTGAAGCCGAAAGGTCGATCCGCCGCAACTTCAGGCTAGGCATCGGGTTAACCTCTCGACTGGGCGAATCGCGTGAGAAGTGTCGATCGGGCACTTCCGGACGCAACACCCGCATGAGCAACACGTTAAGACGCGAATAAGCCACCGGCGACGAGCACGGAGCGACGCGGGAATCTGACTTTTTTATACGGATTCTGGCGGTTCCCGCAAGGAACGGGCGCGGGCTCGGGGTGAAGAGATCGCGTAAGATAATCGCATTTTGCGGGTTGTGACGGCTGCCAATCACCCGCTTGCACACCGAGGCGGCGTGAGCTCAGGCTTTCGAGCCAGCACGACCCCCAATGGGGGGCGTCCGAAGACATGATTCTCCACCACGCACCACGGTACCGAGGCCATCATCGCCCCCGCGCCGACCGCCCGCGCCATCAGCGGTAGAAACCGGCTTTGCCCGTACACATGCGTGATGGCCGCCCCGGGAACGAGGGAAGAACCGACCTGTCCCGCACAGTGGAGGACGGGGTCCGGCCGCAGAATGGCCTCACGGAATCCGGCCGCGTGAATCGCCGAGATCATGCCCTCGCGTGTCGGCAACGACAGGTGACGAGGTGCCTCCCGATAGTTTATCCATCGACCACCGAATGCGGCGGCTTGGATCGAATCGGCGAACGGGACCGCGGCCGCGACCCACCCGCCCGGTTTCAACAAGTCGAACATGGCGGCGAAGGCCGACCGCACATCGGGGATGTGCTCGATCAGAAAATATGAGGTGATCAGATCGAACGAGCCCGGCTCGTACATCCGGTTCATCGAAGACACATCCGCGCAGCGGGCGGGGATCTTCAATTCATCGTTCAGGTAGCGGACCACGTCCGGTTGAACATCGAGCCCGTGGACGTCAAAGCCGAGTTTGCGGAACTCGAGCAACCGCAGGCCACGGCCGCAGCCCACATCGAGCAGTTTCTTGCCGTTCCCGTTCCGCCAGCCGCACGCCCGCATCACCCGTCGCACCTGCGCCGTGTATTGCGGCTTGAAATACAAGTGATACTCGGCCTTGCTCAAGAGCCGTTTGAAACGGCTGGCCCCGCCGAGGTCCGGCGTGAAGCTGTAGACCGGCGGATAGAAGCCGGGAAGCTCCGCGGCGGCAGGAAGGGGATCGAGCACGGCCGAGCCGCAGTCGCGGCAGCGGAGAAAGGCGCGTTCGCCGGGCACGAAACCGAGCCGATCGCGGACGCCGCTGTACAGCGGCTCCAGGTTCGCGGAGTCGCAGTAGAGGCAATGGGCGGTCGCCGCGGTCATGGTTTGGGCTCCCGCTGCTCCGGCAGGTTGGGTTTGCGTTCGCGGTACTGGGCGGCGCGAACCTCGAGCCGTTCGGCGAGATAGCGGTCTCCCTTGGCGCGAGCGGCTTCGGCCGCCTTCTTCGCAGTCGCCGCCGCGTCGTCGAAGCGACCCGCCCGGGCTTGGCACATCCCGAGCACGTCCCACATCTCGGGGGTGGGTGGATCGGTCATCCGAACCGCGGCATCGGCGTACCACAGCGAAAGGCGCACATGCGAGGGCTTGGCTTTCGGATCGGCGGCGATGTCGCGCACCACGCGAATCAAAGCGTCCGCGTAATCCGGTTTCAACTCGCGCGTCTTGCGGTACTCCGCTTCGGCCTTCTCGTATTGTCCGGACTCCCGAAGCGCGATCGCATAATGCACATGGGCGAAGTGGCTGGCCTTCTCGGTCGCCACCGACCGCTCCAGGTGCGGCAGCGCGTCCACGACCCGGCCCTCGGCCAGGAGCGAGAGACCGAGTTCGTAGGCGATCTCCTCCGACTCCGGATTGTCGCGGAGGGCCGCCTCCGCCTCCGCGACGGCATTCGCCGTCCGGCCCGCCTCCCGCAGCACCTTGATGTACTGTTGCCGAAGCGTAGGAATTTGCAGCGGCAAGCGCATGGCCGCGTTCAGTTCCTCTTCCGCGCCGGCCACGTCGCCTTGCGCGAAGAGTTGGATGGCGAGGTTCAGCCGCACGCGGCCGTTCTCCGGCCGTTTCTCGGCGTTGTCCCGAATGAACTGCGTGGCCGTGGCGTAGTCTTCGTTCCGCGCCGCGGTGAGCAGCGAGAGCGCGAACACCGCGATCCCCGCGACGACGCCGATCGCCCGATTCGCGCGGAACGATGCGATCCCGCCCGCGATCAACACGACGACGCCGATCAGCGGCAGGTACATGCGGTGTTCGAACGCCGCGTCCTGAACGGGCACGATGGTGGAGGACGGCGCCAGGCAGACGAGGAACCACGCAGCCGGAAACGCCCACGCGGAACCACGAATGACGCCGACGGCCGTCGCGAGCACGATCGCCGCAATGGCCGCCACCGAGGCCCAACATTCACTCAAGCTCGTACACGGCTTCCAATCCAAGTAATCCAGCGTGAGCCCGACCGGCCGCACGCTCAGCTTCAAGTAGTGCAGGATCACTTCGGTTTGAGTCAGGGCGTAGGTGTAGGGGGTGAAGTTCTTCACTCCGAAGCCGACGGTGCCGGTCTTGTCCGTGAAGAAGCCGGTGAAAACGAGGGTGAGCAACCCGGCCATCGGCGGCACCGCGAGCAAGGCCAGCGGCAGCCACCGGCGACGCAGCGATTCCCGCCACGAGCCGGTCAGGAAGGTGCGGTCGTAAAGCCAAGCCAAGGGCACAAGCACGATCATCATTTCCTTGCAACCCGCGCCGAGGACGCACAGGGCGATCGCGGCCGCGTACCACCATGTGGAACGCGGCGACTCCGTGCCGCGGATGTAGCACCACAGGCTCGCCAGCAGAAACAAGCCCATGAACGATTCGCAGCGCTGGATCACATAGGTGACCGCCTGCGTGTTCAACGGATGGGCGAACCACATCAACCCGGCCGCGAGGCCGATCCAACCCGCGGTGGAATCGAATCGGCCGCCGAAACGCGGCACCAACAGCGTGCGGCGAACGAGATCGTACACGAGCAGCCCGGCGAGCAAGTGGGCCGCGAGGTTCGTCGCGTGGTAACCCCGGGGATTGACGCCGTCGATGTGGTAGTTGATCGCGAAGGAGACGGCGATGACCGGCCGCGCCAGCATGTCGCTGCGAAACGGATTGCCGATGTTCGGATCCTTGGTGAAGCGGAAGTCGTCCAGCACGTAGTCGCCGTGAAGCGAACTGAAGTAGGCGAGCAATCCGACGAGGACGAACAGCACCACCGCGCGGGCGTGGCCGGGCCCTGGAGCGGGAATCGGATTCGTATCGAGGTCGTTCACAAAGGCTCCCCACCTCTCCCCACTGGGGAGAGGTCGCCGTGCGGATGCGTAGAGCATCCGCACGGCGGGTGAGGGGTTCTTGGCTTCGAAGCCAGCCCCTCACCCGGTTTGTGGACTGCATTCGCAGTCCACAAACCACCCTCCCCGGCGGGGAGAGGGTGAAGATCACAGTGGTTTGTCCCGGATCGCGATCATCTGACGCGTCAACGGGATCGGCTTCGTCTTCACGTCGCCTTGTTCATCCAACACGATGGTCCACCCGCGGGTCTTCTTCAACTCCTCCCGCAGCTTCGCGCCGAACTCGGCTTCCACGATCAACAGATTCACGCGGTACTTCTCCAGCACGTCCGTCCAACCGGGGCGGCCCTGCCCCACGATCGCGAGTTCCGCCCAGTAATCGGGGTGGAACAAGTGCATGTGCGAATACGTGACCGGGACTTCCGGCGCGAGCGCCCACATGAGGTAATCGCCCTGCATCGGCGTGGCCATGATCGTGCCGGTGAACTTGCCGCCCGGATAGTTCTTGCGAAGGATCTCGCCCATCGGCTTGGCCCACGGCGCGTCCGTCGAACCGGGTCGCTTCACTTCCCGCGCCAGTTCCCACGGCGTGCCGAGGGACAAACTGAACGGTTGAGCCGGGTCGGTGGGAGAAGGGCCGAGCGGCGTCGGCCCGCCCGTGACGAACCAACCTGCCGGTGCGGACCACATGAAGAACGCCCCCGCCAGTAGCACGGCGATCCCCGTCTTCCGGAAGCTCGGGAGGCTCGGAGCCGGCACATATTGCGGTGGCCACGCCTTCCCCCACTCCACCCACAGCGGCACGAGCACCCACGGCACGAGCATCGCCCACCAGATGGCGAATCGCTGCTGCAACGCCAAGCCGAGGCCGAAGGCTGCGAGCACTGCAAGGCGGGAACCGGGGATTGCCCGCGGCACAGCCAGCTGAGTGATCGCGAGCAGCACCAGCGAGGCGATAAAGATCCAGTGCAGCCCTGCGTCCGAATCCTGGCCCCAGCCCCAAAGGAACGCGAGCGGCTTCCATTCACCCACACCGCCTTGCAAGCTCGGGTGCGAGGCGAACTGCATCGTCCGCGAGTACAGCCCGAATCCGTAGGGGTTCAGGAGCCCGATCGCGACAATCGAGGCGCCCAGCACCGCGGCCAATCGCAGCGAGGGAACATCCTTCCACGGAGCCCGGCCGTCCGCGAGGGCTTCCGCAATGCGGCCGGCGAGCGAGGCACCCAGCAACGCGAAAGCCACAACGTAGCTGCCGTGCCCGTTCGCCCAGATCACCAGCAGCACCGGGATCGCGATCATCGCCCGGATCGAGAGCATGGGGCGCGAGAGCGGTAGGAGCAGGAGTGCGAACCCGAGCTGGGCGAAGGTTTGCGGGCGGAACACGGCCCACGTGAGGCCGTCCAGCAGGATCATGACGCCGAGGCCGAGCAAGGCGAGACGCCAAGAGCCGGCCAACCGCTGGAAGACGAAGAGCATCACGGCGAGGCGGGCCGTGGTCAGTGCGGCGTGGAGCAGGCGTAGAAACTCGACACCGCCCCGCATCTGCTGCAGCTCATCCCCGCCGGCGATCTTGGCTCCCAGTTCATACGTGCCGTACATGGTCAGTTGGGAGAGCGTGTAGAACTGCGAGAACGGGATGCGGCCGTCCCACCACGGGCAGAACGGCTCCCGATCCGGGATGGCCCGGTGCTCCACCATCCACTCGCCGTACTTCACATGGCCCCACACGTCCGTGTGCCACAACGGGACGTGCGAGAGGTACACGAAGGCCGCCCCGAGGATCGCGATCGCGACCAGGTGGACGGTCCGCAGGTAATACGGGGCGAGCGGCGAGTTCGGGTCGGAGAAGTCGATACCCGCGCCGACCGGGGCCGGTTCGGGCTCGGTGGCGGGTGCAGGCGGTGGTGCGTCCGGTGGCATCGTTCCCGTCAAGTTAACCGTTCGAGTCCGCCCCGTCGCCGTGTTTCCGCCAACGGGCGCGAACATCGCGTCGGTTCCGGCCGGAAAAGGCGACACAGTTCACCCGGCAGGCGTGGACGGTTCTATCGGCCGCCGATCGACCGATAGAACCGTCACAAGCGGTCGAGAAATGAGCTCAGAGTTCCGGTTGTGACGAATATGCCGACACCAGAGATTGGACAATTTGGGAAAGTTCGCGAGGTTCCTATGGCATATCGGATTGGAAACATTATTCTCGCTCCGTAGACCTCGCTGGTTGTGACGGATGTCCGACGGGACAAAGACGAAGTCGCCCCCGCGCGAGGCGGTTCCTTTTCACCCCATGGGAGTTGCTTCAATGTCCAATCTGTTCCGTCGTTTGTGGGCGGACGATCAGGGCGCGGTCATTTCGACCGAGCTCGTGCTCGTCATCGGCATCCTGATCTTCGGGATCATCCCGGGCCTCGTGGCCCTGCGGAATTCCGTGATCGCAGCCCTCGGCACCGTGGGCAACACGCTCGTCGCCCTTGTGCCCTCCTTCACGTACTCGGGCTTTAACATCGGCGGCACGCCGGGTGGCATCATCGCCCAAGTCCAAGGCTACCAAGTGGACTCGACCTCCACGAACCGCCTGACCGCCGACCAGATCAGTCCGATCCAACTCGGCAACGGTTTCGTGATTCCCCCGTCCCCGTGATTCGGGATTCGGGTCCGATCAATCCTGTTCGGGGGTGGAAGCCAGTTCTTCCACCCCCGACTCTTTTTCCGGTTGCATCGCGGCACGGTTCGACCCGCATCCCGGCCGCATCGGCTACAACCCGTTCCACCCGTTCCCGGCTTCGCACTTCGCCCCCGCAAAACAACCGCCCCCGATTGCGGATCGCCTCCCATGCGGGATAGTCGAAGATGAAGCGCGGCTCGTCGCGCCCGCACCGGGGGATTTCACACCATGACGCGGTTGTTCCGCCGACTCTGGCACGACGACGACGGAGCCGTGATCTCCGTGGAACTCGTGCTGATCCTCGGCATCCTGATCTTCGGCATGATTCCCGGCTACATCGCGCTGCGGAACGCCGGGATCTCCTTCATGATCAACATGGGGAACCTTGCGAACGCGCTGATTCCGTCGTTCACGTTCTCCGGATTCTCGATCCTCGCGGGTACGGCGCCGAACCAGACCACACTCGTGCAGGTGAACGGCATCACGTTCACGCCGACCCCGCACAACCTCACGGGCGACCAAGTGGCCCCCGTGCCGGCGAACGTGACCCTCGTTCCTCCGTCCCCGTGAGAGCGAGGTCGGAGCCACGATGTTTCCGAACCTGGCCTTCGCCGCCGCGTACCTCGGGATCTTGGTGATCGCCCTCGGGTACGCCGCGTATGTGGACTGGACAACGCTGAAGGTGCCGAAGCAGCTCACCGTGGGGTTGCTCGCCGTGGGGCTCGTGGTCAATGTGATCCGCGGGGCCTGGCTGGGTTCGGAGGGCCGCCCCGGTTGGCTGTTGGACGGCGGCGTCGCGGCCGGAGCATTCGACGGGCTTCTGTTCGCACTGGTCGGGTTCCTGGTCGGCTTCGCACTGTTCTTCGTGTTCTGGATCTTCGGGCTCGGCGGCGGAGGCGACGTGAAGTTGGTGGGCGCCGCCGGCGCGTGGCTGGGGTGGCAGGGCGTGCTGATCGGCGTGGGGCTCTCGCTGCCGTTCTTGGTGCTGGTGACGGTGTTGGTGTCCGGGTACCGGATGTCGCGGGGCAAGTTGCCGGCCACCGCGTTGCAGGGTTCGAGCCGGAAGCGGGCCGTGACGACCTACTCGCTTCCGTTCGCGTTGGGCGTCTATTCCGTGATCGCGATCGGGTTGTCGAAGGCATTGACGACCGCGGGCTGAAGCCGCTCACTGTGGAGCCGCCATGAGAGCCAGTTTGTTAGCCGTGATCGCCATCGCGATCATCGCCGGGTTGGGTGTGGTGTTCGTGGTGAAGGCGATGGGGCTGCTGGAGCCGCCGCCCGCACCGCCGGCTCAGGTGGTGCAGCAACCGCCGCCCGCCCCCGCGCCGACACCCGCCCCGCCTCCCGTGCGCGTGTTGGTGCCCGTCCGCAACCTCTTCGCCGGCGACGCGATCACCGGCGAGAACGTCGGCATCCGGGCGCTCCTGCCGGACGAGTTGAAGGACTACAACGCGAACAAGGACGATTACTTGGCCGCGTCCGTCGAATCGGTCGCATTCCGCCTCGCCGCCAAGGACCTCGCCGGCAATCGCCCGCTCCGCAAGGGCGATGTGCTGGACGCGAAGAAGCCGGAGCCGCTGAACACGCGGCTCTTCCCGGGCACCCGTGCAATCACGCTCGGCATCCCGAAGGAACGCTCGGCCAGCGGCCTCATTCAAGTGGGCGACTGGGTGGACGTTCACCTGCTCACCGAGGTCGGCCGCACGGACGCCGCGGGTGGCGTGCAGTACACCACGCTGCTCATCCCGCATGCCGAAGTGGTCGCCAAGCGCGACACCCTGTACCCGATCTACGACCCGATCCGTGGCGACACGATCTCCTACACGCTGGCAACGAACCCGTACCGCGCCGCCCTGCTGGAACACGGCCGCAACGTCGGCGTGCTCACACTCGTGCCCGTGTCCGCCGCCGAAAAGAAGCGATTGGACGCGTTGAAGGCCGAGGCGATGAAGTCCCCGGACACCACGAGCGTGGCCGCGACCTTCGCCCCGCCGGGCTCGCCCGAGTTCCAAGCGGAAGAAGATCGCATCAAGAGCTACGCGAACGGGACGCTCTCGATCGGTGACGAGACGCTGGTGAAGCTGCTGCAACTTCCGAAGATCGAGCCGCCGCCGCCGCCGCCGAAGCCGGTGAAGCCGCCGAAGCCGGTGAAGCCGCAACCGGTGCCGCCTCCCCCGCCGCCGATCGAGATCGAGGTGTTCAGCGGCGCGAACAAGAGCGGCACGGCGAGTTTCCCGGTTCCGTACACGCCTCCGCCGCCGCAGGTGATCCCCGACCCGCCGGAGCCGCCGGAACCCGAATACGTTCCTCCGCCGCCCGCGAAGTACTTCTTCCGCAACCCGGAGAAGAAGCTTCCGGCCGAACCGAAGAAATGAGTCTGGCGAGCCGGCACGCGTCAGCGGCCGGAGTCCGTGAGCGTCACGCGCATTGAAGGAGCATGCACATGGCCGTGGCCCGCGAAGCCGCCGCAGACACGCGGTATCTTCACTTCAAGGACGAACTCCACCGCGTGGTGGTGGATATCGCGGACCTCTCGCGCATCGACCGCTGGTCGCGCGAGCGGCTCCAGTCCGAAGTGCAGGAACTCGGCCGCAAGCTCGCGCCGCAAGTCGATCGCAAGCTTCCCTCCGCGGATGTGAACCGCGCCGTCGAGGAAGTCGTCGATGAAGTCTTCGGGCTCGGGCCGCTCGAACCGCTCCTCGCGGATGAAACCGTCACCGAAATCCTCGTGAACGCCCCGGATCAAGTGTATGCCGAGCGTCATGGCCAACTGAAACAGGTAAACGTCTCGTTCACGGACAAGGCGCACCTCACACGGGTGATTCAGCGCATCGCATCGCGGGTCGGCCGCCGCGTGGACGAATCGAGCCCGATGGTCGACGCCCGCCTGGCAGACGGCTCGCGCGTGAACGCGGTGCTGCCGCCGCTGACGCTGGACAGCCCGGTACTTTCCATCCGTCGCTTCTCGCACAACTTCACCGCCGACGAGTTGGTCCGCCTGCAAACCGCGACTCCGGAGATGATGCAGTTCCTGGAGACCGCCATCGCCGGGAAGATCAACACGCTGATCTCGGGCGGCACCGGCGCGGGCAAGACCACGCTCCTGAACGTGCTCTCGGCCTACATCCCGCGCGGCGAACGCCTCGTCACCATCGAAGACGCCGCGGAGTTGAAGTTGCAGCAACCGCATGTCGTCCGTATGGAAACGCGCACGGCCAACCTCGAAGGTGCGGGCTCGGTGACGCAGCGGGATCTGCTTCGCAACGCCCTCCGCATGCGGCCGGATCGCATCATCTTGGGCGAAGCCCGCGGCCCCGAAGCCGTGGACATGCTGCAAGCCATGAACACGGGTCACGAGGGCTCGCTCACGACGGTTCACGCCAACGACACGCGGGACGCGCTCGGTCGCATCGAATTGATGATCGGCCTTTCCGGCGTGGACCTCGCGGTGCCCGTGCTCCGCGGCTACATCGCGAACGCATTCCATCTGTTGGTGCATGTGTCGCGCCTGGCCGGCGGTGCGCGGCGCATCACCCGCATCTCCGAACTCGTCGGTCTGCGCAAGGGCCGCATCTATCGCGCCCGCGACATCTTCGTCTTCGAGCAGACCGGCGTGGTGAACGGCCACGCGGTCGGAAAATTCAAGGCTGCCGGCTACACCCCGCAGATTCTCACCCGCCTCGCGTCGGCAGGCCGGGCGTTGCCGGAGAAACTCTTCGCGGAGCGGACGCTCGCCGAGGTGAAAGCTCCGGCCGGAGGATCCGCCGATGCCTGAGATTCTTCGCGCCCTGCCGAACTGGGGCATCGCGCTCGCACTGTTCGGCACAGTGGTGCTGCTCGTGTTCGTACTCGCCGCCGTGGTGCTGACCGTCGGCTCCGTATTCGCACGCCCCGCCCCGGCGGACGGCCCGAGCTTGGCCGAAAGCGCCGAGCCGTTGCTGCGTTCCCGCCGAGGGCTCGGCCGGTTCGACGCCCGCTTCAATCGTTTCGCCGAAGGCACGCAGCTCGGCTTGGACGGTGAAGGCGCCATCGGCTGGATCCTGTTCGGCGCCGCCGTCTTTGCCGCGATCCTGTATCTCGCCACCTTCGCGTTCGTGCCGTTCCTCGACGGCGTGATGATCGCCTTGTTCGGCCTGATGCTCGGCGGGCTCTGCGTGCTCGTGGTCTTTTACCTGCTGAGGCACCGCCGCCGCCGGGCGATCCAGGAGCAACTGCCGGACGGCTGCTTCCAGTTGGCCCGATCGCTGCGTTCCGGTTTGGCCTTGCCCGCAGCCCTGCAGGAAACCTCGCACTATCTGCCCGTCCCGCTCTCGAAGCTGTTCGCACGCCTGTCCGCGGCCTTGGCCTTGGGCGAAGCGACGCGACCGGCTCTTCGCCGCGCCGCGGCCGACGCGGACGTCACGGAGTTCGACCTGTTCGCCGAAGTGTTGGCGATGGCGTCCGAGTCCGGCGGCAACCTGCCCGCGATGCTCGACCGCCTCGCGTCCTCGATCCGCGACCGCAACCAGTACCGCGGCTTCTTCCGCTCCGTGACCGCACTGGCCCGCATGGCCGCGCTCTTCCTCGCGATGGCGGCCCCGGCCACGCTGCTGCTGTATGCCGCGTTCCCCGAACAGCGGACCCTGTTGGTGCGGTTCTTCACCACGATCGAAGGCCAAGTGATCTTCTTGGTCGCCTTCGTGCTCGAAGTGCTCGGCATCCTGTGGATCCTGTGGCTGCTCCGCAAACAGGACGATTACTGATCGGGATTGCGATGCCGATGTCTCGTAGGGTGGGCCGGACCGCGATTGCCGCGAATGCGGCCGTCGCGGGAGGCCCACGCGGGGCAGTCGGTGGGTT
>JAXMBB010000023.1:0-97446 GCA_046350135.1 Gemmataceae bacterium | reverse complement strand
TTCGGCCGCGGCGCGCCATTCGTCGCACTGGCCGGCCTCAGCGCCGTGGTGTGGATCGTCGGTGCAATCCGGCTTCCCGCCATCCGCGGACACTTGGAAGAAGAACGCCGGCATCCTGTGGCCGAATACGCGGCCGTTCTGCGCGAGCCGAACCATCTCCGCGGCTTCGTCTTTTCGTTCTTCCTGATTCTCGGCACGTTCACGGTCGCGTCGTTCGTCGGCCCCGTGCTGGCGGCGATGAACGGTTGGTCGGAGCAAACCCTCGCCGTGATCTATCTCACGGGCGGCGCGTGCACGCTGGTCGGCACGAACGTGGTGGGCCGCTTCGCGGATCGCGTGCCGCGGTTGCCGCTGTTCCGTGTGCTGGCGTTCGGCGCGCTCGTGATGGCCGTGGTGGTCGGCAACATTCAACCGGGGCCGGTGTGGATCGCGGCACTCGTCACGGCCGCATTCATGACGTGTGCCGCCGGCCGCATGGTTCCGGCCCATGCGATGCTGCTCGGTGTGGCGAAGCCCGCGGTCCGCGGCGCCTTCATGAGCCTGAACACGGCCGTGCAGCACTTCGCCACCGGGCTCGCACCCACGATCGCCGGTGCGATCCTGATCGAGACGCCGGACCGCAAATTGGAAGGGTTTCCGTTGGTCGGTTTGGTTTCGGCGGGGGCGGCCGCGGTGTCGCTGCTGCTGGCAGGTTTCTTGCGTGCGGCACCGGCGGAAGGGACCAAGTCGGAAGTGGTCGCGATCACGCCCCGCAGCGAGGCCGCGGAGCCCGACCCGGCTTGCCCCGCGTGATCAACGAGGCTCGACGAAACTCAATTGAACCGGCGGACGGGCCGGCTGAGGAGGGGAACTGACAATCTCTTGGAAGCGCGGTTCCGATTCGAACCGCAGCCTCAACCGTGCATCCCGCTTCAACTTCCCGGGCGGGTAGCCTGCCGCCACCGCCTTCTCGAATTGATCCATCGCGCGATCGTGCAGCCCGGCTTCTGCAAACAGGCGCCCGGCATCGGCGAACAACTCCGCGGAGTCCGGCCCGAGCCGCAACGCTTCGTTCATGTCCGCCACGGCCATGCCGAGATCGGCCGAACTCTGCGGCCGCATCGCGATGAGATGGCGTGCGAACGCCCGGTTGTAGCGGGCCGTCCACAAGTTTGCATCTTTGGCCAACGCAAGATCGAGTTCATGGATCGCGTGCTCGGGAAGTCCGACCTTGAGTTGCGTCGCGCCGCGGTTGTTGCGAACTTCAGCGGTATCGAACCCGGCAGCAATCGCCCGCTTGTTCCACTCGTCGGCCAAGCGTTGGTCGCCGGTGAGCGCTTGGCAATAGGCGGCGAGGGCGAGGTCACGCGGGTTGTGGTCCCGCTCGTGTGCGGAGAGGAAGTCGCCGCGGGCGGAGTCGGCCTTCCCGCCGTGGAGCGCCGTGAAGCCACGCGCACGATACTCCGCGGCGGTTTCGGGTGCGCGCTCCACGGACGGATCGGGCTTCCGAACCGCGCCGACCACAAGACCTGCGAGCAGGAGCACCGCCGCGGTGGCGATCAGGAAGCGGAAGCGGCGTTCGCCGCGGGTACGTTCACGAGTGGCGAACCGGCCGAGCGAGTCCGCAACCTCCTCCGCCGTGGGACGCTCGTGCGGCGAGACTGCCATGCACCGCTTCAAAAGGCTGGCCACCGGTGCGGGAGACCGGGAATCGCGACCGTACAGCGGTGCAGTTCACGGGCCAACTCCGCCAAGTTGTCTTCTCCCGGGCTGCGGTACGGATGGCGGCCGGTGAACAATTCGATCAGCGTGACGCCGAGTGCGAAGACGTCCGCCTTCATACCGTCGTAATTGGGGCGGATGCCGGAGAGTGTGGCGTCGAGCAGTTCGGGAGCCATGTACGCGGGTGTGCCGCGGATCGCAAACTCAGGCTCGTCGCCCGCGGCGAGGTTGAAGTCGATCACCTGCGGCGAACCGCCTGGCTGCAACACCACGTTGGTCGGCTTCACATCGCCGTGGATCACACCGCGTTCGTGGAGGTAGGCGATGACGCGAGCGAGTTTCGCACCGATGGTCGCCGCCGCGACCGCAGCGGAATCCCGCTCGAACACGACGGGTTTGGCGCGCGTCGCGGGTGGTTCTTCCGCCGAGGCGGCCGTCGTATCCAGAATCAATCGGGCGGTCGGGGTCGCGTGTTCGGATCGTGCGATCAGAGTGGCGAGTGTGGCGGAGCCGACGAACGGCAGGCACACGGCGAAGCGGCCGCCCACTGGCCGGCTCCACAACACATCCACGACATTCGGATGATTCAGACCGCCGATCACGCGGGCTTCCTTCGCGCCGCCCGCGGTCACCTTCACCACGCGGAGCCGGCCGAGCGTCGGGTCTTCCGCCAAATACGCTCGGCCGAACGACCCGCGCCCGAGTTCGCGCCTCACCAGCAGCCCGTCGATCCGCTCGCCGGCCACGGGCCAGCCTTCTTCGGGAAGCGGCAGTAGTTCGGGTTGCTCGACGAGCGCGCGATGCGCTTCGATCAGGTCTTCAACGCTGGCTTGGAAGCCGGGAAACGCTTGGGCGAACTCCGCCGGGCTCGGCGGGAGGCCCGCGCGTTCGCGTTGCAGATACTCCTCATACGCGAGATCGATGACGACCGAGCGGTGCAGTGCGAACTCGGGTTGGTCGCGAAGGGCGGCCGCGGCGTCCGCGGGCGTGCCGTTCCGCCACGCCTCCATGAGTCGCTCGGCGTCTCCTCGCACGTCGCGACGAGATTCCTGTAGCTTCATGCCGGAACCTCCTCGCATCGCCGTTGGACGCGCTGGATGATCCGACTGATGGTGCGAACGGAGAAACCGGTTTGGTCCGCGATCTCCTGATGCGAGAATCCCTGGCGGACGCGTTCCACGACCACGACGTGCGCGGTGGGGAGCGACGCGGCGATCGAGTTCCATCGCTCGCCGGCGATCGCGAACTGGCTGGGCGTCTGGTCCGTGCCGGGCGCGGCCTCGAGCGGTTGTTCCGGCGAACCGCTGTACGCCCGCTGGGAACTCCGATGGCGATAGACATCCACCACGCGGTTCACGGCGATCCGCACGAGATACTCTTTGAGCCGCTCCGCACTGGCGAATTCGTTCTCCATGCCCGGCGACCGGCACACGGCCACCCACACTTCCTGCGCGAAGTCCATCGACTCGAACTCGCCGCGCAGTCGTTTCGGCAACCGCTCGCGAACGGCATGGCGGATCACCGGCGTGTAGCGTTGTACCAACTCCCGGGCCGCGTCCGAATCGCCGGCGCGGAACCGCTGCAACAGTTCGGTGAAGGTGTTTCGCCGCTCGCCGGGAGTGTCCACGGTTCGGCCCGCTGAAGGGGGTGGTAGTGGGATGATCCTGAATTCCGACACGGTTCGCAAGTCGCGACTCGGAAAAACGGCCGGGAGCTCGATTCGGATGATCCGGGATAATCCGAGTCGAATTTCAGTTGACGGGCCCGGCGCGGCGGACGATGATTCACCCAGCGGTCGCTTCGGGGAATCCGGCTTCCTGCCGGCGGGTTCTCTTGGTATGCGACAGGAACATTCGCGATCTCCCCACCGGCAGCCGGCCACACCCCTTCCTTCCACGTCGAGAATTGAGGTTACGATGCTGCAGTTCCTCGGTTCGAAGCACGCGTTCTGCGACGGCGTCTCCCGCCGCAACTTCCTCCAAGTCGGGGCATTCGGGGCCGGGCTCACGCTCGCCGACATGCTCCGCGCGAAGCACGTTTCCGCCGCCGCCAAGCAACCCTCGCGGTCGCAGAAGGCCGCCATCATGATCTACCTGCCCGGCGGCCCCAGCCACATGGACATGTACGATCTGAAGCCGGACGCCCCGGCCGAGTTCCGCGGCGAGTTCAAGCCGATCAGCACGAACGTGCCCGGCGTTCAGATCAGCGAGCACTTCCCCATGCAAGCGAAGATGTGGGACAAGCTCGCCGCCGTGCGCTCGATCATCTCCGTGGATGAACACAGCGATTCGCTGGTGCTCACCGGCTACCCGGATCGCGTGAACCGCACCGCGGACCACCCGTCGTTCGGCTCGGTGGTGTCGAAACTCCGCAGCGAGAGCGCGGGCCCGGTGCCGCCGTTCGTCGCGCTGCGTGGCATGAGCCGCGGCACCGAGCCCGGCTACCTCGGCGTCGCCCACCGCCCCTTCACCCCGGGCGGCCAAGGCAACTCGAACCTGAAGCTCGCCAACAACGTGACGGCCGACCGTCTCGAATCGCGCAAGGATCTTCTGAGCGTCTTCGACGACACCCGCCGCGAGATCGATGCGAGCGGCACGATGAAGGGCCTCGACGCCTACACCGAGCGCGCCGTCGAGATGGTGACAGCCGGCGTAGTCCGCGACGCGCTCGACACGAAGAAGGAAAGCAAGGAAGTGCTCGAGCGCTACAAGGGCGTGGAGCAGTTCCTCACGGCTCGCCGGCTCATCGAAGCGGGCGTCGGATGCGTCACGCTCTCCATCGGCGGGTGGGACACGCACAGCGGCAACTTCACCACGCTGAAGAAGCAACTGCCGCAAGTGGACCGCGGCATCGCCAACCTCATCCAGGACCTCCACGACCGCGGCATGCAGGACGACGTGGTCACCGTGATGTGGGGCGAGTTCGGCCGCACCCCGAAGGTGAACGGCAGCGCGGGCCGCGACCACTGGTCGCCGGTGATGGGTGCGCTCGTCGCCGGCGGCGGGCTGCAGATGGGCCAGATGGTCGGCTCCAGCACGGCGAAGGGCGAACGCCCGAAGGACAGCCCGTACACCGTGCCGCAGGTGATGAGCACCCTGTACCGCGCTATCGGCATCGACCCGGCCATGACCTTCCCGAACGGCACCGGCCGCCCGATGTACATCCTCGACGACCGCGAACCGGTCAAGGAACTGCTCCGCGGTTGAGTCGCGTTCGCATCACTGTTCTTTGTTGTTCGCATGGGACCGATCGGTCCCATGCGACCTATAATGCCCTATCCCGCCTGCACCGGCCTTTCGTTCACCGAGGGTTCCATGCCTCGCCTCTTTTCCACGATTGCGGTTCTTCTCGTGCTCAACTCGGCGACCGCCGCCGAGTCGCCGATCACTGGCATCACGCCGTACCCCGCGACGCTCAAGCTTCGCGGCATCGAAGACGCCCCGCAACTGCTCATCACCGGCAAGCGGGCAGACGGCCGCGATGTGGACCTCACCGCCTCCGCGGCGTTCTCCGTGGCCGATGCGAAGCTGATCCGCGTGTCCGGTGAAGGCCGCGTGTTCGGCCTCGCGAACGGCTCCACCGAGATCACGGCCACCGTGAACGGCATGAGCGTGAAGGTGCCGGTCGTCACCGAGTCGATGGACGCTCCGCTGCCGATCAACTTCGGCAACCACGTGGTGCCGGTGTTCACGAAGCTCGGGTGCAACTCGGGCGGCTGCCATGGAAAGATCCAAGGGCAGAACGGCTTCCGTCTCTCGCTGCTCGGGTTCGACGCGCCCTTCGATTACGACAACCTGCTGAAGGAAGCCCGCGGCCGCCGCGTGTTCCCCGCCAACCCGGACGCCAGCTTGCTGCTCACGAAAGGCGCCGGCGTCGTGGCTCACGGCGGCGGCAAGAAGATGGACGTGTCCAGCGAAGAGTACAAGGTCCTTCGCCGCTGGATCGCCTCGGGCACGCCCTTCGGCCAAAGCACCGATCCGAAAGTGACCAAGATCCAAGTCGTGCCCGAGAACCGCGTGGTGGATCGTGCTGCCCGCCAGCAACTGGCCGTGTACGCCCACTACGACAACGGCTCGGTGGAAGATGTGACCCGCCGCGCCCAGTACGAATCGAACGACACCGATGTCGCCACCGTGAACGAAGCCGGGCTCGTGAACACGCAGAACATCACCGGTCAGGCCGGTGTGATGGTGCGGTATGCGGGCATGGTCACGGTGTTCCGCGCCGTGGTGCCCCGCCCCGGCGACGCCCCGAAGTTCGAATTCGCCGAACAAACCGTGGTGGACAAGCACACGGCCAAGAAGTGGAAGGAACTCGGCATCGCGCCTTCGGAACTCTGCACCGATGAGCAGTTCGTCCGCCGCGTGTACCTGGACATCACCGGCACGCTGCCGGACGCCAAGACCATCCGCGACTTCACGGCGAACACGGACGCGAAGCGGGACAAGCTGATCGACACGCTCGTCGATTCGATGGAGTACAGCTACTTCTTCGCGAACAAGTGGGCCGATGTGCTGCGGGTGAAGCGGCGGCAACAGCAGAACCGCGCCACCGGCACCTTCGCGTTCCACACGTGGATCCGCGAGGCGGTCGCCGCGGACAAGCCGTACGACGAGTTCGTCCGCGATGTGATCTGTGCCGTCGGCGACGAGACCAAGTCGCCCCCGGCGTTCTGGTACCGCGAAGTGCAGACGCCCGAGAACTTCGTGGATGATGTGAGCCAGGTGTTCCTCGGCCAGCGGCTCGCCTGCGCCAACTGCCACCACCACCCGTACGAGAAGTGGAGCCAGGACGACTACTGGGGTATTGCCGCTTTCTTCGCGCGGGTCGGCAAGAAGAACGTGCAGGTCGCCGGGCAGCAGAACAACGGCCAGAACGGCAAGCAGGTGCTGTTCGTCCGCTCCACGGGTTCGGTCACGAACAAGCGCACGAACCAGGCCGCCCCGATGAAGCCGCTCGACGCGGACTCCATCATCGTGCCCTCGGACGAAGACCCGCGGCAACTCTTCGCGGACTGGCTGACCAGCCCGAAGAACCCGTTCTTCGCCAAGGCCGTCGCGAACCGCTACTGGGCGCACTTCTTCGGCAAGGGCATCGTGGATCCGCTGGACGACATGCGCGTCACGAACCCGCCGTCGAACCCCGAACTGCTGGACGCGCTCGCCAACAATTTGATCGAGAACAAGTACAGCTTGAAGTCGCTGGTGAAGACGATCTGCAAGAGCCGCACGTACCAGCTTTCGAGCAACCCGAACGAGTTCAACCAGAGCGACAAGCAGAGCTACGCCCGGTACTATCCGAAGCGACTGCAGGCCGAGGTGCTCTTCGATGCCGTATGCAAGCTGACGGACAGCCCGACGCAGTTCGCGGGCTTGCCCACGGACAAGTTCTCGCCGAGCCGGGCGATCATGCTGCCGGACGAATCGTTCACGTCGTACTTCCTGGATGTGACGGGCCGCCCGCAGCGGATCAGCGCGTGCGAGTGCGAACGCGTGAACGAAGCGAGCCTCGCCATGAGCCTGCACTTGCTGAACTCGAACGAAGTGCAGGACAAGCTGGCCCGCAACGGCGGCCGCGCCGACGCCATCGCCAAGGACCCGCGCCCGGACGCCGAGAAGATCGAAGACCTGTTCCTGCTCGCCATTGCGAAGAAGCCCACGAAGGAGCAACTCGCCGCCGCCTTGGAGCACCTCGCCAAGAACGAGAAGAGCAAGAAGCAAGGCTACGAGAACATCCTGTGGGCGCTGTTGAACAGCAAGGCGTTCCTGTTCAATCAGTGATTTTTGTAGGGCGGTCGAGGCTCTGCGAGACCTACCGCCGCTTGCGAATCGTCCATGACATTTTTCGGAGCCTCGCCATGGGGTGCGGCAAAACTCTCCGGCGCATTTTGCGCGTTTTCGGTGAGGATGATGGCGTCTTCTCCTCACGGGGCTCGGTTATGCCGTCTCTACCGCCTTCGGGAACACCTCTCCCGCCTGCGATGCCGCCGCTCGACCGCGTGGCGTACATCAAGACCATGCGTCAGAAGCTGGAAGCCATGCTCGGCCAAGTCGCCGATGCCGTGAACAACGCCCCGGACGGGTCGATCATCGCGGGCAGCGAATGCGTGGTGCGCGACGTGTTCGCGAGATTCCGACAGGAAGCCTTCGAGCGGGCGATGCAGATGCGAGTCGACGCGGCGGAAGCCGCTTTTCCCCTCCGAAGAACGCCGCGACCGGGGCGAAGCTTCGCAATAAGGGCCGTCAGGAGTACACGGTGCTCACGGTGAACGGCCGCATCGCGATCCGTCGCATCCGTTGGCACGGCCCGGGCGTCGGCAGTTGCACGATCCTCGATCCGTACCTCGACCGTCTCGAGCGGACGATCAGCGTGGCGG
This sequence comes from Gemmataceae bacterium, assembly GCA_046350135.1. Classification (GTDB taxonomy): domain Bacteria; phylum Planctomycetota; class Planctomycetia; order Gemmatales; family Gemmataceae; genus Urbifossiella. Next base: position 89,369 of record JAXMBB010000023.1, on the reverse strand, counting down.
TGCGGGAGTTGGCGTGCCGGCTCAACGGTGCCGGGACGAACTTCGACCGCACCGCGGAAAACCTGTTCGCCGCCGCCCAGGTTCAGACGAGCGGCGAGACCCTGCGCACGCTGATTGAAGGCGAAGGCCGGGATGTGCTGGCGGCGATCCGCGACGGTTCGTTGCCCAACCCGTGGACCGTCGCGGATTGCCGCGTCGATCCGAAGGACGCGACGAGTCCGACGCGGATTTACTTCGGGTGCGACGGCGTGATGGCGCGATGGTCACGGCGGCGGAGAAGGTGAAGCGTCGGGAGAAGGTGAAGGCGAAGCGGAAGCGGTGCGGGAAGAAGCGTCGGCCGCTGCCGCGGGCGAAGCCGGGTGCGGATCAGACGTTCAAGGAGTTCAAGATCGTCACGTACTACGATGAGCCGAAGACGCATCGCGTGGTGCTGGGGACGAAAGGGAACCACGAGGATGCGGGCGTTCTGATGCGGCAACTGGGGGCCGGATCGGCTTGCCGCAGGCGACGGAGAAGGTGGGAATCGTCGACGGGGCAGCGTGGATCCGGCTGCAGGTGGAGTCGCAGAGCCTGCCCTTGGATGCGTTGGGCTTGGACTTCTACCACTTGGCGGAGAACGTGCACAAGGCCCGCCGCATCGTCTACGGCGAGGCGGCGTTGGAGGGCATGGTGTGGGCGGGCGAGGTGCTGCATGCCTTCAAGCACGACGGCTTCGACGCGGCGTGGGACCGGCTCGCGGCGTGGCGGAACCGCTGGCGAGCGGCCAAACGGGCGGCGGCGGACGCCTTGTTGAACTACGTGGACGATCGTCGGGAGATGATTCGCTATCCCGACTTCGCGACGAAGGGTTGGCAGATCGGGAGCGGTCCGACCGAAGCGTGTTGCAAAACACTGACCCGACGACTGAAGGGCACGGGCATGCGGTGGGACGCCGACAACGCCGAGGCAATCATGGCGTTGGAGTCGTTGTGGGACAGTGGACTCTGGAAAACCTACTGGGAACGGATGCTTCCCACTCCTACCTCAACCGCCCGGTAGATTTGCCGGACCCATTGCGCCAGGAGTTGTGATCTTGAACACGCAATCGGGGCGGCGAAAGCATGCAATTTCACCAGTTGATTCGATTCGCGATCGGCGGGTTGTGGCGGCAGAAGGTCCGCAGCGGGCTCACGCTCATCGGCGTCAGCGTCGGGGCGTGTGCACTCGCGTTCTCGGTCGCGCTCGGCATCGGGCTGCGGTCGTTCATCGACAACGAATTCCAAGGGCGGGATGAGTTCTGGCGCGTCCGCGTCCACATCGGCGATCCGACCCCGAACGAGGCGGACATTCCGCCTGAGAAAATCGCCGTGCTGGGCGGGATGGCGGATGACCGCAGTGCCCGCATCCGCGAAGCGCTCATTCGCAAGTACATGGAAGAGTCGAACCACAAGCCGCCGGTGATGCTGACCACCGACAAGCTCGCGGCCATCGCCGGCTTGCCGGACGTTCGCGAAGTGCGAACGCTTCGCACCGCCGCGGGGCGCGCCTGGCTGGGCGAGCGCTCGTCGAGCGGAGCGGCGGTCGCCGGGCGGCTTGGCTCCATCTCGGAACGCCTCATCGTCGGCCGCTTGCCCGCATCCGATGATGCGAACGAAGTCGTGCTGTCCGAGTTCGCCTTGTACGAACTTGGCGTTCGGAGCGATGCCGAACTCGAAGCCGCGATCGGTCGCACCGTGACGGTCGATGTCGGCGGCGTCCAAAACGCCCAACCCATGGCGCTCGCAAGAGCGCTCACCGGCCGGATGCCCGGCGACGAACTCTCCCGCACCCAGGCCATGGCCCTGGCCAAGCTCGCCGAGCAACTCCCGAAATCGCTCGACAGATTCGAGATGTCCGGAGCCGACCGCGCGGCTTTGAAGATGCTTCTCGAAAAGAAAGCGGATCCCAATTCCGAACGCCGCATGGATTCGGGCAAGTTCGCGTCCGGCGAGTTCCGCATCTGCGGCGTCGTCCGCATCCTCACGAAAGAGGAACGCAAAAAGGCGGACCCGCTCACGCCGTTCGAGTTTCGACAAGGCGTGATCTTTCTGCCGTCGCATTCCGGCGAACGGCTCTTCCAGCAACTCCCGTGGGTGAAGGACCAAGGATTCTACCAAGCCGAGGTGTGGGTGAAACCGGGCAGCGACCTGAACGCGACCGTGAACCGGATCGAGGCGATGGGCTTCGAGACGACATCGGCTTTGAAGTGGTTCGGGGCTGCGAAGCGGGAGGTGACGCTGATCGCCGCCGGGTTGAACCTGTTCGCGTTCGTGGCATTGTTCGTCGCCGGCGTCGGCATCACGAACACATTGGTGACGAGCGTAGTGGAGCGCACCCGCGAGATCGGAATCCTGAAGGCCGTCGGCGCCACCCGAGGCCAAGTCCTCGGCATCTTCCTGCTCGAAGGCACGGCCATCGGCCTGCTCGGCAGCATGATCGGGCTCGGACTCGCGCGGTTGCTCGCCATTCCCGCGGATCGATGGGTGCATCAGCAGATCGAAGCCCAGATGATGGGCCAGCGCATGCTCACCGAGACGATTTTCGAGTTCCCGCTGTGGCTGTGGCTGGCGGCGATGGGCTTCGCGGTGCTGGTCACCACCGGGGCCGCGCTCTACCCCGCCCGACGGGCGTCCAGAATCGACCCGATCCTGGCGTTGAAGTACGAGTGAAGCAACTCACGCAATTCCCAAGTCGGCACAAGCTTCCTCGTAGCCGGTTTCCAGATCGAGCGAGATGCAGAGATCGTCTTTCAGCCACAGAGGCAGGATCGGCATCGGCTTGCCGATAACCAATGGCTGCGGCCAAGACTCCAACTTCGCTCGTCTTCCGCGAGTGAGCCACCGAACGGACGACGCGTAAGTGATCGGCGAGTCCGCCGACATCGTTGGATCCGGGTGCCCGACGAAATCCATCAACTGTGCGTACAAGTTGAAACGACGGACGGTGACGAGATCCACGATGCTGACCGCAACGCCCTTTCTCAGCAGAGAGGCGCATTTGGCAACGAACGCCTCGCGCGATTCGGGCCGGTCCTTGTTTGCCGGACTGACGAGTTCGATGGCGGCAACCAAGCGTCTTTCCCGTTCGTTGTCAAAGATCCGCACCTCGTACTCGTATTCGTCCGGCGGATCCGTGTCGACGGCAACGACGGGAGACGTCGTCCATGTGGAGGTCGCGATTCCCTCTCCCGCTTCCGGCGATCCGAATCGAGGCGACTCATGCGCTTCGTAGGCTCCCACGTCGATTTCCATCACCGTTCCGAGGTGAACGCGGGGTTCCGCGGAATAGCCGGCGGGGAGCGACTTCCGCAGTTGGCGGACAATGCTTCCCGGCCACATCGCGTGAAAGCCCTCCCAGGAGCATTTCCGGCTCACGGGCGGCCTGAAGTGATCTCGCATCGGCATCGTCGGACTCCTGCCGGGCATTGTACCAAGCACATGAAACGACAACGGGAGGGAAGCATGCTTCCCTCCCGTTCCGAGTTCCGAGATCGCCTGCGGATCACTTCTTGTCGAGTTCCGTCTTGATGGCCTTGAGCAGGTCTTCGTTGTCCGGTGCGACCGCGGACTTGTAACGGCCCACGACCGAGCCGTCGCGGCCGATGAGGAACTTCTCGAAGTTCCAACCCACCTCTTCGACCTTGCCCTTGTTCGGCGTCGCTTCGGTGAGGATCTTGTACAGCTCGGTCTTGTCGCCGCCCTTCACCACGACCTTCGAGGTCATCGGGAAGGTGACCTTGTACTTGGACGAGCAGAACTTCTGGATCTCTTCCTCGGTGCCGGGTTCCTGCTTGCCGAAGTCGTTGGCGGGCACGCCGAGGATCACGAAGCCCTTGGCCTCGTTGTCCGCATAGAGGGCTTGCAGGCCTTCGTACTGCTTCGTGTAGCCGCACTTGCTGGCGACGTTCACGATGAGCACGACCTTGCCCTTGTACTTGGACAGGTCAAGGTCCTTGCCGTCGATGCTCTTCATTTTGACGCTGAGCGGGGACACTTTCTTCTCCTCGGCGTGGCCCGTGAAGGCGAACGCGGCGACAACCGCGACCGCGGCGAAACCCTTGAGCAGCTTCATCGAACGAACTCCTGGGTGTGGAAGTGGGAATCGGTAGGCGGGAGTATTGTCGCAAACGGAGAGTCGCATGGCGAGAGCCGGCGAGACAATTCATCAATGACGGGTCTCGTTCAGACAACCGGCTTCAAGCGGTCCAGTCGTGAACGAAGCGGATGATCGTCGGGAGAACATTTGCGAACGGCCCGGGCGAACCCGGCGAAGTCCTTCAGAAACAGCGGGACGACAGTCGAGGGGACCATTCCGCCAGTTCGGATCCAGATCATCCGATAACCCGGGATTGGGACGTACAGCGTGCCCGTCACGTCGCTCCAGCGGATCTCGCGGCCGCCGACGCTCAGCCCTGCCTCCGTGACCGAGCAAGAGTAACCGCTGAACGGTGCCGCACCCGATACGAGGAAGAAGGCGGCCGCAGACGGAACCACCATCAGGACCGTTCCGAATTCGGACCAGTTCCCTTGGATCGCAGGGAATGCTGCCGCAACCGTTGCCAAGGCCAGAACCCATAGCGTCGCATGGACTCGCGGCCTCCAGAAACCCGACTCGAAACGTCCAGGCGGGTAATCGAGCGGCGGCGAGGCATTCAGGGCCGGGTTGAGGCAACCCCATCGGATACCGTGGCCGAGGAACGCGAACAGCGTTCCGATCGGCACCGCGACAGCCTGGAGGTAGATCGCCCGGGACCACTTGCGGTTGCCGCGGAGTGCGGCGATCCAACCGACTGTTCCGCCGACGCCAGCACAGAAATACAGGGATGCAACGAGGATTCCAAGGGTCCGATCCACGCCGGCTTGGCGGGAGAAGTTGGCTCCCCCGAACAGTAAGAAACTGGCGAGGAACAGGAACACAGCTGACGCGAGAGAGTTCCGCGATTCCGTTTCAACCTTTGCATCGGAGGTCGGCTGCTTCGGAACCGACACTTTCTTTCGCGACCCCACATGCATTCTCCCTCGGGCGTCGATGCGAAATGCGAATCCTCGCTCGCGTCGATGCCGCGGTCAACGAAAATTCGCGATTTCAGTCGAACCCTTCGACACTTGGATGCGTCCGGTTGCGGGGGTAGAATGCACTGAGTGGGGCAACGAAGCTGTAGGCTGCGCTCTCCCCTTGCAATCGGGGGGTGGATCGCGTTAGCCTTGAGCAGTTCCGAAGCCCATTCCCGTCCCCGCGTTCCCCGCCCGTGCGAGCCAGTTCGGGCGATCCGCGCCTCCATTCTTCAGGCGCGGCCGGGCGGAGCCCGATGCACCGACACGAGGACTCCATCCCATGGCCAACGCCGTCGCCATTCTCGATACGCTCCGGTCGCAACTCGACCTCACGGACTTCCGCAAACTCCACTGGGAAGGTTCCTTCCAGGAGTACCTGAACATCGTCCTCGATCACCCCGAGGTGACGCGGACGGCGTACCAGCGGCTTTACGACATGATCCTCAGCCACGGGGTGGAGGACATCTACGAGAACAAGGACAAACTGACGCGCTTTAAGTTCTTCACCGAGTTCGCCAGCCGCCACGCGGACGGCATTTACGGCCTGGACCGGCCGCTGATGCAACTTGTGAACACGTTCAAGAGCGCCGCTTTGGGCTACGGCACGGAACGCCGCGTCATCCTGCTTCACGGCCCGGTCGGCTCCGCGAAATCCACGATCGCCCGGTTGCTGAAGCGCGGTCTCGAGGAATATTGCCGCACGGACGACGGCATGCTCTTTTCCTTCTCGTGGAAAGGGCCTGACGGCACGTGGGTGAAGGATCCCATGCACGGAGAGCCTCTCCAACTCATTCCCGAGGAACACCGTGCGAAACTCCTCGCCATGTTGAACGAGCAGGCCAAGGAGCACAAATACGAAGTGCGGATCAAGGGCGACCTCAGTCCGTTCTCCCGCTACGAGTACAAGACGCGGCTCACCAAGTACGACGGCGACTGGGTCAAGATGCTTGAAAACGAAGTGAAGGTGTACCGCCTCGTGCTCAGCGAGAAGGACCGCATCGGCATCGGCACCTTCCAACCCAAGGACGAGAAGAACCAGGACAGCACCGAACTCACCGGCGACATCAACTACCGCAAAATCGCCGAGTACGGCTCGGATAGCGATCCGCGGGCGTTCAACTTCGACGGCGAGTTGAACATCGCCAACCGCGGCATCGTCGAGTTCATCGAAGTGCTGAAGCTGGACGTGGCGTTCCTGTACGACCTGCTCGGCGCGTCGCAGGAGCACAAGATCAAGCCGAAGAAGTTCGCCCAGACGGACATCGACGAGGTGATCCTCGGGCACACGAACGAACCGGAATACCGCCGGCTCCAGAACAACGAGTTCATGGAGGCCCTCCGCGACCGCACGGTCAAGATCGATATTCCGTACGTCACACGGCTGCGGGACGAAGTGAAGATCTACGAGAAGGATTACTCGGTGGACAAAGTCCGCGGGAAGCACATTGCTCCGCACACCGTGGAGGTGGCGGCGATGTGGGCCGTGCTCACGCGGCTCGCCACGCCCAAGCACGCCTCGCTTTCCGTGCTGCAAAAGATGAAGCTGTACAACGGCAAGACGCTGCCGGGCTTCACCGAGGACAACGTGATCGAACTGAAGCGCGATGCCCTGAACGAGGGCATGACCGGCATCAGCCCGCGCTACATCCAGGACAAGATTTCCAACGCCCTCGTCGCCCACCCGGACGAGGACAACATCAACCCGTTCATGGTGATGAAAGAATTGGAGGACGGGCTCCGCAATCACTCGCTGATCAAGGACGAGGACCAGTACCGCCACTTCAAGGAACTGCTCGGCGTGGTCCGCGAGGAGTACGAGGACATCGTGAAGAACGAGGTGCAGCGGGCGATCGCGGCCGACGAGGAGGCCTTGGCCCGGCTGTGCTCGAACTACATGGACAACGTGAAGGCGTACACGCAGCGCGAGAAGGTCCGCAATCGCTACACCGGCAACTACGAGGAGCCGGATGAACGCCTGATGCGGAGCGTGGAGGAGAAGATCGACATCCCCGAGGGCCGCAAGGACGACTTCCGCCGCGAGATCATGAACTACATCGGGGCGCTCGCGATCGACGGGAAGAAGTTCGACTACAAGACGAACGAACGGCTCCAAATGGCCTTGGAGAAAAAGCTCTTCGAGGACCAAAAAGACTCGATCAAGCTCAGCTCGCTCGTCTCGAACGTCGTGGACAAGGCGACGCAGGAGAAAATCGATGTGGTGAAGAGTCGCCTGATTCGCAACTATGGCTATAACGAATCGAGTGCGACGGACGTGCTGAACTACGTGGCCAGCATCTTCGCGCGTGGTGCAACGAAGAAGTGATCCGCTTGCGGGTTCACGAAGAGACAACTCCCGCCGGGGCTTGGAGGGGTGGGGGCCTGACCGACCTGAAGGTATGAACCTGGTCAGGGCGGAAGCAGCAGCCATAAGTGCTGGAGGGTGCGGCTCAGGGCACCCCCATCCTTCCATCCCCCGGCGGTCGAGATCCCATGAAGCCCGCGGAGTTTTGCTCCGCGGGCTTGTTCAGTTTGGTGCACGCTTCGCCCATCGCAGTTTGGCCGAGCGCGAACGCGGGTTCGCGTTGCGTTCGTCGAAACCGGGGCGGATCGGCCGCTCGGATACCTCCGAATAGGCACCGCTCCGCAGTCCGTCGCGGAAGGCGGCCTTCACCAAGCGATCCTCGCCGCTGTGGAAGCTGATGATTGCTGCGACCCCGCCGGGAAGCAGCGACTGCGGCAGTACACGCAGCAGTTGTTGAAGATTCGCGAGTTCGCGGTTCACGAGGATCCGCAGGGCTTGGAACACGCGGGCCGTCGGCATCAGCTTCTGCTTGCGTTCGCTCTTCGCTCCCGGTGTGCGGTCGATCACCACGGGAGCGGCGGATTCCACCACTTCCCGCAGTTCGCCGGTGCGTTCGAATGGATTCGCGCCGCGTCGGTCCACGACGGCGCGAGCGATGCGATCGGCTTGCGGTTCGTCGCCCAAGTCCCGGAAGGCCGCAGCCAGTTCCCACTCCGGAAGTTGGTTGAGAAGATCGGCGGCGGTGCGGCCACGCGTGGGATCCATCCGCATGTCGAGCGGGCCGTCACGCATGAACGAGAAGCCGCGGGCGCGGTCGTCCACCTGCATGGAAGACATGCCGAGGTCCGCGAGGATGCCGTGGACGCCGGCGGCCCCTTCCATGGCCAACGCCTGCATGAGGCCTGCGAAGTTGAGATGGTGAAGGGAGTAAAGGCCGCCGACCGCATCGAGTTTCGGCTTCGCCGCCTCGATGTTCGCGGGATCGAGATCGCACGCGATCAGCAATCCGTCCGGTGCGACGGCTTGGAGCAGTGCCGTGGAATGCCCCGCGAATCCAAGCGTGCAGTCGACGACGATTTGCCCCGGCTGCGGATTCAAGGCTGCGAGAGTCTCGGCGAGCAGCACGGGGCGGTGCTCGCCGCTCTTCGTGCTGCGGCGATGCTTCTTCCGCCAATACGGGCGATACTTCTTCTTCGCCTTCTTCGGTTCGTCAGGCATTCCGTCACGGCTTCTCGAAGAGTTTCGGGTCCGGCTTCTCGATCGACTTGTAATCGGTCGGGTTGCTGGAGATCAGCGGCTTGCCGTCGCGGAGCACGCGGAGCTTCGTCGCCTCCTTCACGCCGCCCGCATCCTTGTAATCCTCGTAGAAGGATTCCTCCAACACTTCCTTCCAGCCCGAGAACTCGTCCTTCACCTGAGTCTCGGACTTCACGAGGAGGCCGCTGGCCTTGTCGAAGTAGAGCGTCACCTCGGCCTTGCCTTTGCGTTCGACCAGCACGCCGTGCGTCTCCTTGTCGTTCACCTTCTTGCCCACCACGTTCGAGAGCTTGAACCCCTTGTCGTGGTTGAGCGGCTTCAGTGTGGCGACCCAGAAGGAGTACACTTGTGCGATCGACGCATCCTTCTTGTCGCCTTTCACCTCTGCGGCGTCGCCGCCCATCGACTCGATCACCTTGTCTCCGGCCGTGACGTGTTTGATCTCGATCTTCTGGTTCATCACCTCGGCCTTCATCTCGAAACGGAGCGCATCCGGCGGGCGAAACCAGAACTCGGCGGTGTATTCGATCTTCAACCCGGACACCTCGACGATGCCACTGTCCTTGAAGTTGGCGGTGGTCTCCTTGCCGTCGTCGGCCCGGCCGGCGGCTTTGAGTGCCTTGGCGACGATGTCCTTCGGTGCGGGATCGTCCGCGAGGACGGGAAGGGTGGCGAAGAGCAGGGTGAACGCGGCGACGGCGATGCGGGACATGGGAACCTCCGGGCGAAGACGTGTCCGGAGATTGTATTCATGCCGGGAACCAACGCGCGGGATCGACGCGGTAGTAAGCCGAGAGCAATCGGTACACCTCGGGGTACATCTCACGCATGTCGTGCGGGCGGCAGTAGAACGCCTCCGATGCGTCCGCGAAGAACTCGGTCTCGTTCTCGGCGGCATGCTCCGTGAAGAATGTCTCCACGTTCCCGTTCTGCACGTCGCGGCGGTGATCTTCGTAGGCCACCGTCATGACGTACTTCCAACGGGATTCCAGTTCCGGGTCGTCGAGCGGCGGAGTCCCGTTGATGGTGTTGTCCAGAAAATCGAGTTGATGGGCGAACTCATGAATGACGACGTTGTAGCCCTCCTCCGGATCGCGGCCCTCGGGAAGCACATCGCGCCACGAAAGGATCACCGGCCCGCGGTAGACCGCCTGGCCCTCCGCGATCCGGTCCGAGAGTTCATCGTCTTCCCAGCCGTCGTCCCGCTGCGGCGTCCGGAACACGTCGGGATATACGACGATGGATTCCACGCGAGAGTAGTAATCGTGTTCCAAGCCGAGGAGCAGCAACCCCGCTTGCGCGGCGATGGTCACCTTCATCTCTTCCGTGACGAACAACCCGCTCGCGCCTTCCCAGAGTTTCTCGGCGACGAGCACGCGCGTGATGTCCCGGAGGCGGGACTGTTCCGCCTCCGGGAGGTGCGAGTAGTGCCACACGTTGTTTCGGAGGAACGGTTCCCACCGGACGGGGAACGGCTCGGCGAGGAGCTTTCGCCGTCGCCGATTCCGCAGCCATGAGAAGATCATCGGGACATTCTAATAGACGGGAATGTCCACTTGCTTGCCACCTTGCTGGGCCGATTCGTGGGCGCAGATGCCGACGAGCGTCCAGTTCGCACTGGTGGGTGCGTCCGGGAATGCGGGCTGCTTGCCGAGCACGGCCATGAGGAAATTGTGAGCCAAGTGCGGGTGGCTGCCGCCGTGCCCGCCACCCTGCAGGAAGCTGAGGTGATCCGCGTCCTGGATCGCGGCCGGCATCGTGAACTTCTGAATCTCAGCAGGCAGCAGCTTGGCGTAGTCCGGCACCTTCACCCGCTTCGGAATCTCGGGCTCCTGCAGCGGCTTCTCCGGCGTGCTCTTCGTGTGGATCACCGGGTCTTCCCCTTCCACCTGCTGCCACTCGAAGCTCTTCTTCGACCCGCTCACGTCGAACGATTCGCGGTATTGCCGGGCCACATCGAAGAGACTGCGGGTCACTTCCGCGCAAACGTCCGAACCCTTCACGCTGAAGGTGGCGGTCTCGACCGCATAGGGCGAACCGTAGAGCGGGATCATCTCTTCGCGGATGCGGCCCGAGCCGTAACAACTCACCTTGTCCGCGAGTGCGGGCGAACCGGGCTTTGAGAGGATCGCGAGGCACGGGCTCACGCAGTGAGTCGCGTACCACATCGGCGGCAGGCCGGGCCAGTAGCCGGGCCAGCCGTCCATGTCCTGCTGGTGGCTGCCGCGGAGGAACTGGATGCGGCCGAGTTCGCCCTTGTCGTGCAGTTCCTTCGCGAAGAGGTACTCGCGGGCGTACACCACGGTCTCCATCATCATGTACACCTTCCCGACCTTCCGCTGGAGTTCGACGATCTCCCGGATCTGCTCCTTGGTGGTGGCCATGGGCACGGTGCAGGCGACATGCTTGCCGGCCTTCAGTGCCGCGATGCTCTGCGGGCCGTGGTCCGGGATCGGGCTGTTGATGTGGACCGCGTCGATGTCCGGATCCTTCAGCAACTCTTCGTAGCTCGTGTACCGCTTCGGGATCTTGTACTTGTCCGCGCAAGCGTGAAGTTCCTTCTCATTGCGGCGGCACACCGCGTACATCTCGGCGTTCGGGTGCGCTTGGTAGATCGGGATGAATTCCGCGCCGAACCCGAGCCCGACGATCGCGATGCGAACCTTCTTCTCTGCCATGGGAGAACCTCACGGTGGTTGAGGCGAAAGATATGCGGAGGAGGCAAAGCGGGAAGATGTGCTTTCGCTTGCGTGTCCGCGATGGCGGCGCCCGGCTCCATCGCGAACACGCAATCGAAAGCTTGGAACCGCCTATCGGCCAACTCCCGGCCCGCACCTAGAATACCGCACGCACGCCTCCCCACACACGAGAGCACCATGCCGGAGAAAGTCGTCATCATCGGGTCCGGGCCGGCCGCGTGGACCGCCGCCATCTACGCCGCACGGGCCACGCTCGAACCGCTCGTCTTCCAAGGCAACCCGTTCGACGACAAGAACCGCCAGAACGGCACCATGCCGCTCGGCCAACTCGCGCTCACCACCGAAGTCGAGAACTTCCCCTCGTGGCCGGCCGGCGACACGCGCCAATACCTGAAGACCGCCCTGAAAGCCGACGACCCGGACTTCCCGTATTGGGTGTCCGACGACAAGCCGCAGCCGACGCATGGGATCAACGGTCCCGAACTCGTCGCCCTCATGCGGCAGCAGGCCCGGCAGTTCGGCACCCGCATCGAATCCAAGGACGTGGTGAAAGTCGATCTCTCGAAGCGGCCGTTCTCGATCACCGCCCACGACGGCCAGACGGTCGAGACGCTCACGCTGATCGTGGCGACCGGAGCCCGGGCGAACTACCTCGGCCTGCCGAGCGAGGACAAGTTCAAGAACACGGGGGTGTCCGCGTGCGCCGTGTGCGACGGCTTCCTGCCGCGCTTCCGAAACAAGCCGATCGTCGTGGTCGGCGGCGGCGACTCCGCCGTGGAAGAAGCGAGCTACCTCACGAAGTTCGCCAGCAATGTGCACCTGCTCGTGCGCCGCGACGCGCTCCGCGCCAGCAAGATCATGGCGGAACGCGCCAAGAGCAACCCGAAGATCGACATCCGCTGGCACAACGAAGTGGATGAGGTGATCGGCGACGACAAGCAGGGCGTGACCGCGGTGCGCGTGAAGAACAACAAGACCAACGAGAAGCAGGAACTCCCCGCGAGCGGCCTGTTCCTCGCCATCGGTCACACGCCGAACGTCGGCTTCCAGGGCAACCAAGTGCAACTCACCGAGCACGGCTTCATCAAGTGGACGACGCCGGCCCGCACTTACACCAGCGTGGAAGGTGTCTTCGCAGCCGGCGACGTGGCGGACGATTACTACAAGCAGGCGATCAGTGCCGCGGGCACCGGCTGCATGGCGGCCTTGGACGCCGAACGCTACCTCGGCCACCACGGCTTGATTTGATCGGTACTGCAAAGCGGTCGCGAGACGGAATGCCTCGGCCGCATCACTTCATCCGTTGCGGGGTCACCACCACCGGTGCCGCGGCCGGCTCCGCCGTCGCGGGCACCTTCGGTTTCACCTGCTCGCCCAGTTCGAACGGATCGGGGATCGCCACGCGGAGAAATGCCGCGATGCCCAGTTCCGGGAAGGGCGACTTCGTCACGATCATGGCGTTGCCCGGCTCCGCGGTCGGGTCGTCCAAGGAAGCGCGGTCGGCCGCTTGGCGGCCGAGCGGAATGAGATCCGGCGGCAGGTTTACGTCGCGGGCCCTCTCGTTGATGCCGGGGGCCTCCGGGAATGCGGGCTTGGCGGGTACGGCCGCCGAGCCGAAGCCCAGATCGAACGGAACCCGCTCCGGCGGCGCGGTCGGAGAGCCCGTGGCGGGCTTGGGCGAATTCAACAGCGGTGCCGAGTGGGTGAGCTTCGGAAGGGCGTCCGGGTCGTTGAGCAACTTCGACGCGGCCCGCGGCTTGGGCGCGGCCCCGAACTTCTCCGTGGCCGGCATCGCGGGCATCGGCGGGCGAACCACGTCCGGCAGAAGCTTGCCTGCTTCGCCCGCCGGGAACGGAAAGCTCTTCGGCGGCGGCGGTGCTTCCTCTTTCTTCGGTTGAACCGGAACCACCGGGGTCTCCGCTTTTGGAGCGGGTGCCTCGACCTTCGGCGTCGTCGGCTTCACCGGTTCGGTCGTGGTCGCAGACGAAACCTCCACCGCCGGCTCGGGCGGGGCCGCGGGCGGGCTGCACGATGCGAAGCCGATCAGCGCGACGGGAATGAATCGCTTCATCGCATTCTCCAAGGTGCAGGCCAAGAAAACGGCGTTCACTTCGCGGGCGCCTCGATGATCAGCTTGATATCGGCGCCTTCCTTCGGCAGCACATCCGGATTCACTTCCAGTTTCAGGTACTTCTCTTCCTTCATGGTCCAGTCCGTCTGCAGTACGCATTCGTCGGTCACGGGGAAGAGCGCGATCAGCGTGCCGGTGAGGTCCGCTCCGTATTTCTTTTCGTCCGGCTTGTTCGGGTCCACGGGGGACATGACCGAGCCGGTGAAGCGAAAGGTCATCTTCGGGGCGGGCTTCTTGCTCTTCGGGTCCATGAGCACCTTGTCCAGCGACAGTTTCTTGTCCGAGCCGGGCACTTCGAGATACACCTTCACCTCGGGGCCTTCGGCCTTGGTGTTCTCGCCCTTGGCCGCTTTGCCGGGTTTGAGCCCGAGTGCTTCCAGGCCCTTGTGAACCTCGGAGGGATTGATGTCCACCGAGACGACGATTTCGTGGGCCTTCTTACCCTTGGGCGCTCCCCACCCGGCGATGAGCTCGATGGGATAGACTTGGTCGAGCACCTTGCGTGGCGCGACCTTGGCCGGCACCGTGACCGTGCGCTTCTCCTTGTCCACGACCACGCCGCCGGCCGCGGGCTTGGTTTCCTGCGCGGGCACGATCGCGGTGATGAGGGCGATGCCGAACAAGCCGAGGCAGAGTTTTCGCATTGCAGTCCCTTTCGCGCTCCGCTCCGCGGACTCCGCGTCGCGGCTAATCGTTATTTTGCACCAATCACGGCGATCACGGTGTCCTTGCGGGCGTTCGGGCCTTCGAGGTTGCACGTGGCCACGCACACCTTGCCGCCGTGGACCGAGACGCCGCCGTAGACCATGCCGGGGGCGCCCGCTTCTTTTGCGACGCTGAAGGTCCACTTTGGGGCGCCGGTCTTCAAGTCGATCGCGTGAACGCTGCCCGCGAGGTCCGCGGCGTACACTGTGCCGCCAGCGACGGCGGGCGGGGCGAAGATGTTGTACTTGGCGTCGTAGATCCAGGCGCGGTCGCCGTCCGCGAGGCGGTACGCACGCACCTTGCCGTCGGTCGCAGTGGTGATGGCCAAACCATCTGCCACGGTCACGCAGCCGACCACACCGCCTGGCACGTCCTTCTTCCATTTCGGCTTGCCGGTGGCGAGGTCGAGCGCGGCGAGTTCGCCCTTCGCGCCTTTCACTTCGTTGAAGTAGTAGCCGATGGAACTGCCGGGCACGAGAACGGTGTCCCCGGCCACGGTCGCGCCGCCCCACGGGTTCAGCGTCAGGTCCGCCTTCCAGATCGTTTCTCCGGTCGCGGCGTTGAGACAGTACAGGGCCCGTTCGCCGACTTTCTCCTTGTCCAGGAACGAGGTCGGCACGAGCACCTTGTCGCCGGTGAGATTCACGGGCGCGTCCACGTGCCACTTCTTCTCGCCGACCTGCCACACTTTCTTCGGTGCGGGTTTGGGCAGTTGATCGTCGTTCGGCGGGATCGCGAAGTCCGGGTCTTTCTTCTTCTGCTCCTCGTACTTGGCCTGAAGTTCCTTCCACTTCGCTTCCTGCAGCTTGGCGATGTCCGCGAGGGCGATTTCCTTGCCGTCCACGGTCGCCTTGTCGAGTTCGACGCAGAGCACGCCAGCGGCACCGCCGCCGATGTACACGCGGCCGTTCGCGATGGTCGGCCCGCCTTCGAGGTGGATGAGGTCGCCGGGGAGCGGCAGTTGCCAGAGTGGGCGGCTGGTGGTCGCATCCAAACAATGGAGCAACCCGCCGGAATCCTGGTGCATGCCGTCGCCGAGCACGAGTACGTTCTTCGCGGCATCGAACGCGGGCGAACTCACCGAGGCGAGCTTCAGGTACGGTGCGGACTTGGTCCAAACCGGTTCGAGCTTCGGCCCCTTCGCGAGTGGGAAGAGCGAGACCACGGGCCGATTGAAGCCACCGAGCCCGGAGACGTACAGTTTGTCCCCCAGCGGCACGGGGGACGCGACGAAGTGATCCTGCGATTTGACGGACCACAGGAGCGCGGGCGCCGCAGGGCCGGGCTGGCCGTCGGTGTTGCCGGTTCGCTGCGGGTTGCCGCGGTAAGTGGCCCACGCCGCGGGATCGGCGGCAGGGGAGAGTCCGCAGATTACACAGAAGACACAGATTGAAAACCAATACCGAGACAACCCTGCCATTTGCTTCGCTCCGTTTTTGATCTGTGTCATCTGTGTAATCTGCGGATCACTCCATCAGTTCATCACTGCACCTTGAGGCTCATCGGGCTGGTGGCCACGGTCAGCGAAGTGACGCTCGCTTTTCCGTCCGTGCCGATCAGTTCCACCTTGTACTCGCCGGGGGCAAGCGCGAAGCGGGGGACGAGCAGGTTGCCGCCGCGGCACTCGCCGCCGCACAAGCTTGCGGTCGCGACCGATTTGCCGCCCATGTCCTTCACGATCACCTTGCCGCCGTTCAGCCCGGCGGTGCCGTTCAGCGTCACCACCACGGGTGTCTTCGCGCGGCCCTCTTTCGCGGCGCCGAACAGGATCGCCGAATCCTGCGCCTCGTTGTTCAGGATCAGGTCGAGTTGGCCGTCGCCGTTCAAGTCCGCGAATGCCGCGGCCTGCGAGTTGAACACCTTCTGCGTGAGCCCGATCTCCGCGGAGGCGTCCTCGAACTTGCCGTCGCCCGCGTTCTTGAAGTAGCGGTTCGAACCCTTCAAACAGCAGACGACGAGATCGGGCTTGCCGTCGTTGTCGAAGTCGCCCCACGCGGCGGATACGGCGTTCGGGACGGCCGGGAACGGCACCTCGCTGAAGCTGCCGTCGCCTTTGCCGCGGTAGAGTTTGCACGCGCCGCCGGCTTGAGGAATGAACAGATCCGTGTGGCCGTCGCCATCGAAGTCCGCGAGCGCGGGGCCGACCTTCGCGGTCTTGAAGCTGATGCCGGAGTCGAGCTTCGGGGCGAACTTGCCGCCCGCGTTCAGGAAGAGCACGCCGTTCGCGGCACCGTACAGGAAGTCCGGCTTGCCGTCGTGGTTGAAGTCCGCGACCGTGAGCGAGTCGCCTTTCACGTCGCCGCAGTGGCCGCTCTCGCCGAGGCCCCACGCGGCGGACACGTCTTCGAACAGCGGCGGGCCGGCGGCGACTTCGGCACCGCCCGCGGCGGCATTCTGATTGAAGGCGAAGGAGTGCGTCCCGCCCGCATCGCACATCTTGATCATCAGCGCGTTCTTGCCCGGCTTCAGCTTCAGCACGAGGGCGGTGGGCTCGGGCTTGATCTTGTCGTCCGTGTGGATCTTCTCGCCGTTGAGCCACACGGTGAGGGTGCCGCCGCTGGTGAGCCGCGCGGTGTAGTCCATGGCCGCGGGCGCGTCGAGTTCGCGGAACAAATACGTGGCGCAGTTGCCGCCCATTTCGGTAAGCGGCATCGCTTCGCCATCTTTCGCGTCCTTCTTCACCCACTTCACGGGCATGTCGCGCTTGCCCTTGTACTCCTTTTCCGGGGTGAACTTGTCCGTCTCAATGGGGAACGCGGTCTTGTAGTTGTCCGCTGGGTTCGTGCCGGCGCGGAACATGCCGATGGCGTACCAGTCGCCGAACTTCGGCCCGGCGAGCGGCTTCTTCACCTCGGCGCGGATGCCGCGGTAGATGCGGAGCCCGTGGAAGCCGTTGGCCAAGAGGATATCCGCCTTGCCGTCGTTGTCGAAGTCGCCCCATGCGGCCGCGGTGAGGTTGTTCGCGGCTTCCTTCGGCTGTCGTTTCGTGTCGTCGCGGAAGAGACCCTTGCCGAGGTTGGTGAACAGCTTCGGTCCTTCTGCGGTGGCGAGCAGCAGATCGGGAAGCCCGTCGCCGTCGTGATCCGCCCACACCGCGGAGCGTGCCCCTCCCGTGAAGCCCGGCAACGCGACCTCGTTGTAACTGTCCCCGCCGTTCTGCATGAGCACGACCTTGCTCGCCCCGCACAGACACAGATCGGGCTTGCCGTCGTTGTCGAAGTCCGCAACCGAGATGCTCTGCGCTTCGGAATCGAGCTTGGGCAGCGCCGCGATGCGGTCGAAGCCGGGCATGCCGGCGAGGCGGCGGATGTCCTCGCCGCCCCAGCCCACGAAGTCCCGTTTCGGGTTGTAATCCTGGAGCTTCAAGCTGGCCTTGAGCCGCTGAATCTTCGCGACCTTCTTGTGGATCGCTTCCTTGTCGCCGTCCACCATGCAGGGGGCGATCACTTCCTTGCCGGCGACCATGTCCGCGATCAGCGGCGGCAACTTGTCCACTTTGCCCGCATACGAGCGGAGCATGAACGGCTCGCCGTGGCTCATGCCCCACCACTCGCCCTGCGGGTACGCCTGGTACCACGTCACTCCGATGAACGTTTCGCTCGCGCCGCCGTTGTGAAAGAAGACGGCCTGCTTGCCGACTTCCGCCCAGTTCATGATCTCCTGCCACTCGCCGGCCCGCAGACCGCCGCGGCCGATGTTGTGCTTGATCGTGTCCTGCGGGTGCTTCCCTTTGACGTCCGAAACCTTCTGATAGATGATCAGGTTCTGCTGTTTGTCCACCTTCGTCACCGTCATGAGGCAAACGTTGGTGGACTGTTGCAGCACGGAGCCGAGCGACATCGGCGCTTCGACATACGCCGAAGCGGGAGTCGCAGCGAACATGCCGGTGAGAAGGGCGAAGGGAACGAGACGTCGCATGGAATGACTCCTCGGCGAGCGGCCGGCGTAAGCCGGCTGTTCAGTTCGACGGGTCCTGTCGTTCAAGCATCAACTCGGCAGGCGCTTCGTTGCCATCTTGGGGGAAGCCACGCAACGTCGGCCGCGGCGGCATCAGGATGCCGGTCTTGCGCTTGTAAAAGGTCCACGATGTGCCCAAGCCGTCCATCGTGTCGCCGTCCTTGATCACTTCGCCGTTCGCGAGCAGATACTCGGTGATGTTGCGAAGGAAGCCATCGACTTGCGAGAGATCATACCCCTTGTCGCGCTTGAAACCCAGTTCGATGTCCGGGATGTCGAGCTGTTGGTTGCCGCAGGTGTCCATGACGAGCCAGCCGTCCGCGGCGTTGGCCAATCGCACGTTGCACCATGCGTCCAGCGGCGGGATGCCTTCCAGATCTGCGTAGCGCAGGGCGTCGTCGAGCGTGGACGAATCGCGAAGCACTTCGCCGCTGGGATTGAAATAACAGATCGCGCCGGGCATCTCGAGCAGGGCGGCAGCCACGTTCGTGGCGAAGCGCAGCTCCTCCTTCGCGTCGTAGCCGTCCGGCAACAGCGGTTTGTCCGCCGCGTCTTCACCGAAGGCGTAGCCCACGCGGATGCGCACGAACGCGGTCTGCTTCTCAGCCACGTCCTTGCCGCCGGGCCACACCCAGCTTTGTTGCGTGGAACGGGACAGCGCATCCGGGAACGTGAACGGCCCCAAGTGCCCAAGCATCCATGCGCCGAAGAGTTGCTTCGCGTTCTTCGGATCGCCCATGTTGTCCGGCCACGGCTGATTCACCGCATCCACCACCACCAGGCCGTTCACTTCCGGCCTGTACGCAACGGCGAGGGACGGCCCGCTGAACATCCACGCTTCCGGGTCCGGGTCTTCGGAGCGGCCCACCAGATCGAAGTTCCGCAACGAACGGATGACGTCGTCGATCTCGACGGGTTGGTCGAAGAGCACGCAAGCGCAGGCGGTGTAGTGCCCCTTTTGCGGCATGTCGGGCTCCCACGGAGGTCGGTTCGATCCGCAACTTCGTCCCATCTTACCAAAGCGCTATCGGGAAAGCGCATAGGAACTTCCACTTCGTACAAACGGACGTTATAACAGGGTTCGCCCGGCCCCGATGCCACCCGCCATGCAGACGAATCCGAAGGACGTCACGCTCGCGGCTTCCGCCGCGGATCGCAACGAAACCGCTTCTGCCTTTGAAACGGGGCGAGGCGCAGCCCCGACCGCTTCCCTCGATTTGAGCTTCCTCGCCGCCGCACAGCAACCGGATGAAATCGGCCGCCTCGCGAAGTACCGCATCCTCTCGGTGCTCGGCCACGGCGGCATGGGCCTCGTGTTCCGCGCCGAAGACCCCGCTCTTCGACGGCAGGTTGCGATCAAGGTGATGCTGCCGCGCTTCGCCACCGACGCGCACGCACGGGCGAGATTCATCCGCGAGGCCCAAGCCCAAGCGGCGGTCGAGCACGATCACATCGTGCCGATTTTCGGCGTGAACGAGGGCGAACCGCCGTTCATCGTCATGCCGCTGTTGAAGGGCATGACTCTGGCGGACGCACTGAAGGCGAACGCGAAGCCGCCGCTGCACGCGATCGTGCGGATCGGCCGGGAGATCGCCGAAGGCCTCGCCGCCGCACACGAATCGGGCCTGATTCACCGCGACATCAAGCCTGCGAACATCTGGCTGGAAGGCAGCAAGCTTCGCGTCCGCATCCTGGACTTCGGCTTGGCCCGCGCCGCGGAAGCGGCCGACCCCGCGGCCACCGGTGCGGAGCCGCTCACCGCAGACGGCGCGGTTGTTGGCACGCCCATGTACATGAGCCCCGAGCAGGCCAAAGGCGAAGACCTCGATTGCCGCACGGATCTCTTCAGCCTCGGAGTGATCCTTTACCAGATGGTCACGGGCGAGTTGCCGTTCACGGGCAAGACCACGGCTGCGGTGCTGCTCGCGGTCGTGAGCCACGAGCCGAATGGGCTGGCGAACGCGGACATTCCCGCGCCGCTCCGATCGCTCATCGATCGGTTGCTCACCAAGGACCGCGATGCCGAGGGGCGGCCGACCGCGGCCGCGATGGTGGCCGAAGAACTGCGGCGGATCGAACTCGGCCTCACGCTGCCGGTCGTGCAAGTGGTCACGCTTGATTCGGTGCCGATGGTCGCGCCGGCGGAGAACCCGTTCGCGGAGATTGACACGACCGCCGCCGACAACGTTCCCGCCGCGCCTGTTCGCGAGAGGCGGCCCGTTTCAAAGGCGTGGGTGCTCGGCGGGGTCGCTGCGATGCTTGCGGTCGCGGTGTCGGCCGGCGTCATGTTCAAAATGATGGCCAAGTCCGATCCGCCGGTGGTGAAGAACGACGAGCCGACGCCCGTTCCGACGCCGCCGAAGCCGGTCCTGCCCAAGCCCAAGGAATCGGGCGTGATCCCGAATTGGGAGCAGCGAAAGGTACTGGAGTCCGTCCTCGAGTGGGGCGGCAGCCTGCATGTCTCGGTCGGCGGCCCGTGGCAGAAGATCGAGCCGGGCGGCAAGTTGCCGGCGACTTCCTTCAGCACGCTCGCAGTGGATTTGAAAGACGTCTCCTTGGATGATGCGAAGATCGAGCGGCTCCGCGGGTTGCCGCCGGTGCAAGAACAATTGGTGGTGGCCGGAACGGGTGTCGCCAACACAGAGTTCGCGAAACTGGCGGCCATGCCGGTTTTCGCATCGATTTTGTATTTGGATCTCAGCAAGACTCGTATCGAAGGGGACGGTTTCGCCCCGCTGAAGAACTTCCCGAACCTCGTCAAGATCGACTTCACGAGTTCCAGCGTGTGCGGCCGCGATTTGGTCCATATCCGCGGCCACAAGAAACTGACGTGGGTGAGTTTCCATGGCTGCGGCAATATCACCGACGACGGGCTCGAACATCTTGCGGACATCCCTTCGCTCACGCACGTCTGGTTCATGTACACGAACGTGACGGAGAAGGGCGTCCAGAAACTCGCCAAACTCGAGAATCTCCGATACTTGCACCCGGGGCACTGCACCGACGCGATCGGCGAAGTGCTCCCGAAGTTCCCGCTACTCGAAGACCTGCACTTGGGGGGGTCGCGGACCACGGGTGAGCTGTTACCGAAACTGGCGAAGCTGCCCAAGCTGAAGTTCATCCAGATGAGTGAACTGATTCGGGATGAGGATCTGGGGCCGCTGGACCGATTTCCGGTCCTCACCGCGGTGAACTTCAACAACTGCGGCGATCGCATCACGGACGCCGCCGCCGAACGGTTCCCCCTGTGCCCCCGGTTGACATACGCGGCATTCACCAAAACGAAGTTCAGCAAAGCCGGAGCGGAGAAGCTATCTGAGAAGCTTCCGTTCTGCAAGATTGAGTATGACGGTGGCGTGATCGGGCCGAAGTCTCCCGATCCCGTTGCGGCCGAACTTCTGCGAAGACAGCAATGCATGCTGACGCTCCGTTTGGACGACAAGTCGGAACTCGTGGTAACGCCCGCCGAACCGCTGCCGAGCGTACCGTACCGGATCATTCGTGTCTCGCCACCGAACGACCCGGGACTTGCTGCGGACTTCGTGCCGCAGCAATTGCTTCCCGCCATCGCCGCCTTGCCGGAGTTGGAGTCGATCTTGGACTTCTGGATGGTCACGAAGTGGACCGCCGCCGACCTGAACGCCTTGGCGGGCATGACCGTGGCGGCGAAGTTGACGAACCTGCGCGGCGACATCCCGCTGACCGACGAGACCGTCGCCGCCCTGAAGCGACTGCCGACGTTGGTTGTTCTGGGTTGCCGCATCGGTCCGAACTCAAACCCCGAGTTGTTGAGTGAGCTGCCGAATTTGAAGTGGGTGATTTTGGTCGGTGAACAAAATCAGCCGGTCGCGTTGACACCGAAGTGCTGGGAACTGCTCGCCCGCAGGAAACTCGTGGCACTTGAACTCTACCGGGCCCGAGTCGATGACGGGGCCGCAAAGCGGATTGGCGAGATCGAATTCGTCGGGGAGCAGCGACTCATGTTCTCGGACTGCCCGGGTGCGGCCACACATCTCGAACGGTTCATCAAGTTGCCGCTCCGCGTTCTCACGATCGGGGACAACGACCTGACGGACGCGGATGTGCCCCGGCTTGCGAGCTTCAAGGGATTGCAGGAACTCAACTTCTGGACGAACGGTCTCAGCGAAGCGGGAGTGCAGTCGCTGGCGGAGAAACTCCCCGGCTGCAAAGTCACCTGGAAGGATCGTGTGGTCGCTCCGCCCAAAAAGAAGTGATCCCCGGCGCGAAATCCTGTTCTAAGCTGGGGCATGTCCACCGCCACGGCTCCGAGCCTGCCCGCCTTCTTCATCCGTGCCGCGTTCCCGGCTTCGATGCGGGAAGTGCTGCGGAACTACGCATCGGCCGCGTCGCTCCTGGTGATCGGATTCGCGTTCTACACGGCCCTGTTCACATGGGTGCCGCAGTACCGCGAAAAGATCATCACGCCGGTCGGATTCTGCGCCATCGAAGTGGTGATGATCGCGTACTTGGTGCTGCTGCCGCTCTTCTACGCCACCTTCCCGGACGATTACGCGGTGAAGTGCCGGCTGTTCTGGCGGGCACTGGCGAACCTGCGCTCGCGCCGGCCGACGCCGAAGGAAGCGACCGCGATTCGTGCCGTCGCGGTGAAGGCGTTCTTCATGCCGCTCATGGTGGCGTGGCTGTTCACCGGTTCGATCTCGCTCGGCCGCGCAGTGCTGAACCCCGGCACTCGGCTTCTACGAAATGATGATGTGCCTCATCGTGATCGTCGATCTTTCGTTCTTCACGGTGGCATACGGCGTGGAACACCCGAAACTGAACAACGAAATCCGCAGCGTGGAGCCGACGTTCCTCGGTTGGGCGTCGGCGCTCGCGTGCTATCCGCCGTTCCAGTGGGGGTCGCTCGCGGTTCTCGGCTGGTATCCGCTCGAATACCCGGACTACGACGCATACGGCCTCCAGTGGCCGGCCGGGCTGACGATGCTCGGACTGATGTCGGTCTACACGTGGGCGTCGGTGGCGCTCGGGCTGAAGGCCAGCAACCTGACCAACCGCGGCATCGTGTGCCGCGGGCCATACCGCGTGATCCGCCACCCGGCGTACATCTGCAAGAACCTGTTCTGGTGGGTGGCGGCGATGCCGGTGGTGCTGCGTCTTGCGGACGCCGGCGAGTGGGCCGCCGTGGGCTTCGCACTGTTCAGCTTGTCCGCGTGGACCGGCATCTACACGATCAGGGCGCTGACCGAGGAGCGGCATCTGAAGGCGGACCCGGATTATCGCGATTACTGCGAACGCGTGAAGTGGCGTTATGTGCCGGGCGTGTGGTGATCCACGGCCGCGAAGATTTCGTCCATCTGCCGTACGACGCCGAGCAGGCTGAGTGCCGCCTGCTCGAAATTGGTGTGCGGCGAAAACTCCCGGAAGTGTTCGTTGAAATACTCGGCCGCCCGGCGGAGTTTGGGCAGCTTGCCCCTCAGCCGGCGCAGGTACTCCGCGTGGTCCCCGCTCTGGAACGCGGGTTCCACGGCGCGGATGCTGTCGTACAGCGTCCGCGGCACGTCGAGCATCTCTTCGTTCTCTTGAACCTCATCGGCGTGCTTGAGGAACGTTCGCACCATCCACGCGTGCGCCAAGACTTGGTTCAACCGTTCGACGGCTTCGGATGAAGTCATGATCGAACCGCGCCTCACTCCCACGGTTGGTCTTCGGGCTTGCCCGTGAAGTCACGGTTGTACGCGGTCACGGTGGCGCTCATCTTCGGTTTCAGGAACGAACCGGCGGTCTCGCCTTGGGGCAGGATCACACGCACGCGCACCTTCACCACGTTCTTGCTGTCGTCCGCGATCGGCATGACTCGGTCCACGAATCCGCGGTAGATGCGGCTCTCGTTCGCATCCGTGTAAAGGGTGCAGTCGAGTTTCTCCCGTACCTTGGCGATCTGCCGCTCGGGCACGTCCACTTCCACCTCGAGCTTCGAAAGGTCCGCGATTTCGCAGAGACTGGCCGCCACATTGAACGACATCGGGCTCACGAGGCTGCCGATGTCCGCTTTCTTGGTGAGGATTGTGCCGCTGATCGGCGCCTTGATCACGCAGTTTTCGAGCATGCGTTGGGCTTCGTCCATGCGGGACTTCGCGGCCGCGACATCGGCGTCGGCAGCGAGCAGACGTTCCTTGCGAGCTCCTTTCAACAGCAGGTCCAGCGTGCGGGCCATCTTCTCGACGCGGGCCTCCGCCGTCTTGAACGCGGCCTCGGCCTTCTCCAAGTCTTGGATCGAGCTGCTGCCGCCCTGCCGCTGCTCCTTCACACGTTCGTACTCTTGGCGGGCTTGAACTCGGTTCGCCTCGGCCTCCTTCAACTGGGCGCGAAGCTCTCCCTCCTCCTCAGGACGGACGGCCTCAGGGAGTAGATCGAGTTTCCGTTGAACCGCCGCCTCGTAGGTCGCCTTCGCCGCATTGAACTCGTTCAGGTAACGCGTGTCTCTCAACTTCGCGAGCACTTCCGACTTCTGAACGCGGTTCCCTTCCTTGAACTTGAGGTCGATCACTTCGCCCGCCACATCGACGGGACTGACCGCGATCTGCAGCGAGGGGATCAAGTTGCCCTTCAGGTTGAAGACGATCTCGCCGGGGGCGACGGCCGCGGGCGCGGAACCGGCATTGGTCTTCGGGGCGGCCGCAGCACTCCCCGGAGCCGTTTCCACTGCCTTCTCCGGTTCGGCCGTCTTGTACCAGCGCACCCCCACGCCCGCCCAAGTGACAGCGAGCATCCCGCACAGCACCCACGGCAGCCACGACCCACCCGATCGTCGTGCGGAACCAACATCTTCTTTCAAGCGGAGCTGCTGAACGCGATTGACGAGATCGCCGTTGGCGGAAGCGCGGACGTCGGTTGCGGGCATGGAGACACCATGGGACATGAGAGGCGTAAACTATTGTACCAACCGCCGCCGATCACGGTTTCAGTACGATCTTTCCGAAGTGGGAGCCGCTTTCGAGGTGCTTCATGGCGGCGAGCGCGTCGTCGAGGGGGAAAACACGGTCGATCACCGGTTGGATGCGCTTCTCCACGACGAACCGGTTCATGGCTTCGAACATCGTCGCGGAGCCGACGAAAATGCCTTGAATGGTGAGGGACTTCATCAGGATGTTCATCGGGTTGAAGGTGCCGAGGCCGGCGAGGACGCCGATCAAGGCGATGAATCCGCCGGTGCGGACCGCCTTGGCCGAGCGTTCGAGCGTGCCCGCGCCGCCGACTTCGACCACGATGTCGACACCGCGGCCGTCCGTTTGTTTGCGAACCCATTTGTCCCACTCCGGGCTCGACTTGTAGTTCGCGCCAGCGGTTGCACCGAGGGAGATTGCACGGGCCAGCTTCTCATCGCTGCCGGAGATGGCGAGCACCTTCGCGCCGAGTGCCGTGGCGAACTGCAAGGCGAACAGCGACACGCCGCCGGTGCCTTGAACGAGCACGGTCTTCCCGGGGCCGCAACCAGCCTGTTGGAGCGCATTCCACGCCGTGAGCGCGGCACACGGCAGTGTGGCGGCTTCCTCGAAGCTCAGGTCATCGGGCAGGT
Source organism: Gemmataceae bacterium (assembly GCA_046350135.1). Lineage (GTDB taxonomy): Bacteria > Planctomycetota > Planctomycetia > Gemmatales > Gemmataceae > Urbifossiella. The sequence goes on along the minus strand of JAXMBB010000023.1, from coordinate 63,688 downwards.
TGACGAGGCCGTCCTGCTCGACGAGCACGCGTCCCGCGAAGACGCCGTCGCGGTCGCCGCCGAGGGTGCTGCGGCCGGCCGCGTCGGTGATGCCGCCGTCCCGCCACTCTTGGAAGAAGCAGCCGATCACGCGGTCGCCGACTTTCCATTTCGTGACGCCCGCGCCCACCGCCTCCACTTCGCCCGCGCCGTCCGAACCGAGCACGCGCGGCATCGCCAAGCTCGGGTTGTACATCCCTTTCACGATGAGCAGGTCGCGATAGTTCAGCGAGGCGGCGCGGACCCGCAGTACCACTTGACCCGGCCCGGGCAACGGGTCGGGTCGCTGCAGCACGGCGAGGTTCTCGAATCCGAAGCCGTTCTGGATGGCGAAGGCCTTCATCGCGTTTCCCGGAAATGCGGTCGCGCCGCGGACGTTTCTGTTACAGTGATTCTATTCCGATGGTCCGGGCGGACTCGCTTCTCCTCTCCCCGCAGGGACCGATTCGCACGGCGGCCGATGGACTCGTCCGAATCACTGCATCTCGACGAACACTTGGCGCGGCTCTTGGCCGCGTACGACCATCGCTTGGATGATGCGGACGGGCACGCCGCCACCATCGACGTACGGCCGCTCCTGCCGGGGGAACGCATCGTCGAACCGCTTTCCGGGAGCGATGTCAACCACGGTTCGCTTCACGACCTGCTGCCGGACGCGCCTCGCGTCGATCCCTTCATCCTCAACACGGCACCGGTGCCGGAAATCCATCGCGTCGGCCGGTTCGAGCTGCGCAAGCAACTCGGCCGCGGGGGATGCGGCATCGTGTTTCTCGCGCACGATCCGAAACTGAAGCGCGATGTGGCCCTGAAGATTCCGCGGCCCGAACTCATGATGAGCCCGGACGCGCGAAAGCGGCTCGTGCGCGAGGCCACGGCCGCCGCCGCGTTCGATCATCCGAATCTCGTGCCGGTGTATGAGACGGGCGAGATCGGGCCCGTGTGTTTCATCGCGTCCGTCTTCTGCCCCGGCATCACTCTTTCCGAGTGGTTGGACCGCCAGGCCTTCCCGGTGCCGATCCGGCAAACGGCGCGGCTCGTGGCCCAACTCGCGGAAGCGGTGCAGCATGCACACGATCGTGGCGTGCTGCATCGCGATCTGAAGCCGAACAACGTCATTCTTCAAGAGGTGAAATCGGATCCGAACCAGCAGGACGCGCCGCCGGGGGCGTGCCCGCTGCGCGGAGATTATTTCATTCCCCGCGTAGTGGACTTCGGCTTGGCGAAACTCGCGGACTCGGGCCCCGGCGAGACGGCGACGCGGCAGGTGCTCGGTACGCCGAAGTACATGGCTCCCGAGCAGGCCCAGGCTCGCCACGAGGATGTCGGCCCCGAAGCGGACGTGTACGCGCTCGGCGGCATCCTCTACGAGATGCTCACCGGCCGCGCCCCTTATGAAGGCGCGACCGATGTCGAAGTGCTGCGGCAGTGCATCGACGGCAATTTGACGCCGCCGCGGCACCTCCGCAACGAAATCCCGCGGGACTTGGAGGCGATCTGCTTGAAGGCCATGGCGCGAGTTCCCGCTCGCCGCTATCGCACGTCCATCGACCTGGCGGACGATCTTCGCCGATTCCTCGACGGGCTGCCGACGCTGGCACGGCCGCTGAACGGCATCGGCCGTGCGTCACGCTGGCTCCGCCGCAACGACCAACTCTTCGCGTTGATCACGGTCACCACGATTTCGGTGGTGCTTTTGGCGAGCGGGTCGTGGAACGCCTACCAGACGCAGCTTTTGCAAACGTCGCACAACGAAGCCCAGTTGAAGGAAGCGGATCGGCAACGGGAGGAACACGCGCGAGACGCGGACCGCCATGTGCGCGATGCGTACCATCTGTGGCGGACCGGGCAGCAGGAGCCGATGGCGCGAGCATTGTTGGAGGCCCGGTACGCGTTCGGCCTCGCGGGTGTGCCGCAAGAATTCGCGACGGGCTTTCTCTTGAATCGGTCCCGGCAGATGAATGAGCCGGTGGGCGGCTCTCCACCGCAAACCCGCTCGGTCGCCCTTTCACCGAACGGTGCGTGGCTCGCCACCGATCATGCGGACGGTGCGATCCGCATCTGGTCTTACGAGCCGCTTCGCGTCATCGAGACGATTCGCGAGCCGGCCGCTCCGGAACGCCTGCACTTTAGTCGCGAGAACCGGCTTGCGACGCCGACGCGGGCGTGGAACATCGACACTGCCGGGCGGGCCGCACGTTCGCCGCGCGATCCGCAAGCCGATGCCTCACCGCGATCGAAGTTCACGGCATCCGTGCGGGACGGCACGATCGAGGTCACCGAGGCGGACGGCCGCGTGGTCGTCACATTGTTCGGTGCGGACGATCCGGTCCGCGAGGCGGTCGTCTCACCGGACGGTCGCCATGTCGCGGCTTTGATGGATGAGAAGACTCTCGGCGTCTGGGAACTCGCGACCGGGCGACAACGCATGCATCGGTTCCCGGCCGTTCTTCACGAATGCGTATTCTCCCCGAAGGGCGATCGGTTGTTCCTCGCAGCCGAAGACGGGCTCCACCGCATGAACCCGGGCCGCGATCCCGCTGGAGAGGCTTTCGAGGATCGCCCCGCCGCGGTCAGCGCGGTTTCGTTTGCGATCAAGGGCGATGCGTTCGCTGCGAGTGATGCGGAAGGGCGTTTGGAATCGTTCACCGGGCGCGACACGGGTCCCGTCCTATACGATGCCGCCGGGCGCCGGGCGATCACCGCCATTCGCTACAACATCGACGGCGTGCCCCTCGGTGTCGAGTGCGGCGAGCACCATGTCTCCGTTTGGTCGTTCGACGGTTCTCCGAGGCGCATCCTGCATCAGCCGGTGCGGGCCGTGTCGGCGGATCTCAGCCCGGAAGGCGATTCCGTGGCCGTGGGTGATTCGCAGGGCCGCGTCTCGGTTTGGTCGCTGCCCGCCGGCGAGAAGCTCGGCGAGATCGACACGCACCGCCGCGGGGCGGTGTACGGTCTTTCGTTCTCCACGAACGGGCGGTGGCTCGCCGTGCCGCTGGAAGGCACCGCCGTCGGGCTCTGGTTCGTGGGTGAGACCACGATTCCACTGAAGGTGGCCGGGCACCCGGAAGGCACGACGCGATTCCGCTTTCTGGGCGACGACCGACTCGCCACCGCGGGCCGGAGTTGCTCGGTAAAGGTGTGGAATCTGCAATCGATGCGAGAGGAATTCACGATGCTGGGTCACGCGGCCCGCGTCACCTGCTTCGCCGCAAGCCCGGATCTTCGCACGCTTGTGTCCGGATCCGCCGACGGCGAGGTGCGATTTTGGGACCTTCGCACCGGCCTCGAAACGCTGACGATGAAGCGTCATCGCGGGCCGGTGCTGGCCGCCGAGTTCAACGCCGCCGGCAACCGGCTGCTCACCGGCTCCGCGTTCCGCGGCCGCGGCGAACTCGCCTTCTGGAACGCCGACAAAGAGTGACCGATGCCCAACCGCCTCGCGCATGAAACCAGCCTCTACCTCCGCCAGCACGCGAACAACCCCGTGGACTGGTTCCCGTGGGGGCCGGAAGCGCTCGAACGAGCCAAGCAACAGGACCGCCCGATCTTCCTCTCGATCGGTTACTCGGCATGCCACTGGTGCCACGTCATGGAGCACGAGAGCTTCGAGAACGAGAGCGCCGCGAAGCTTCTGAACGACCACTTCGTGTGCATCAAGGTGGATCGTGAAGAGCGGCCGGACATCGACACGATCTACATGAACGCGTTGCAGGCGCTGACGCGGGAAGGCGGCGGGTGGCCGCTTTCCGTGTTCCTCGCACCGGACCTCACGCCGTTCCACGCGGGCACCTACTATCCGCCGGACAACCGCTACGCGCATCACGGCAAGCCGAGCTTCCCGAATCTGCTCCTCGGCATCGCCGACGCGTGGAAGACCAAACGCGACCGCATCGCCGATGTCGGGAAGCAGGTGGCGGAGTACTTGGGGAACGTCGAGCGGTTCGACTCGGACGGCGAACTCGATCCGCACTTGCTCGGCAAGGCGCTCGCGTCGCTGCGGCGCATCCACGACGAACGGCACGGCGGCTTCGGCGGCGCCCCGAAGTTCCCGCATGCCCTTGAACTGCGGCTGCTGCTGCGAATCGAGAAGCGCCTTGCGGACGGCGTCGCACTCGGCATGGTCCGCCACACGCTGGACGCGATGGCCCGCGGCGGCATCTACGACCACCTCGGCGGCGGCTTCGCCCGCTACAGCGTGGACGCCCGCTGGCTCGTGCCGCACTTCGAGAAGATGCTCTACGACAACGCGATGCTCGTGAGCGCGTATGTGGAAGCGTGGCAACTCGCGGCGGATCCCTTCCACAAACAGATCGCGATCGAAACGCTCGAGTACGTGATGGACCGCATGACGGCGACGGGCGGCGCGTTCTTCAGCACCGAGGACGCGGACAGCGAGGGCGAGGAAGGCAAGTTCTACGTCTGGAGCGAAACCGAGATCCGCGACGTGCTGGGCCCGGAACTCGGGGAGTTCGCCTGCCGCGTGTGGGGCGTGACCCCCGGCGGCAACTTCGAAGGGCACAACATCCTGTTCCGCGCCCGCAGCGATGCCGAGGATGCGGCGAGGCTCGGCATCTCCGAAGAGGCCTTCGCCACGCGACTCGCCGAGGTGAAGGAGAAGTTGTTGCCGGTTCGCGAGAAGCGAGTGCGGCCGGGGCGTGATGAAAAGATCCTCACCGCGTGGAACGGGCTCATGATCGCGGCATTCGCTCGCGCCGGTGCCGCCTTCGACGACGACCGTTACATCGATGCCGCGCTCAACGCCGCAGACTGGTGCCTGAAGCACCTTCGTGATGCGAAGGGCCGCTTGTTGCGCACGGCGGACGAGTCCGGTGACGCGAAGCTGAACGGCTACCTTGAGGACTACGCGTTTCTCGCCGAGGCCTTGATCGCCCTCTTCGAAGCCGGCGGCGGGGCGAAGTATCTCCAAGCCGCGATCGAACTCGCCGACACGATGTTGACGCACTTCGCCGATCCGAACGGCCCCGGGTTCTTCTTCACTGCGGACGATCACGAGAAATTGATCGCCCGCACGAAGGACCTGCACGACGGTTCGACTCCGAGCGGCAACGCGGTGGCGACACTCGTGCTGCTGAGACTCGCGAAGCTGGCGGGCCGCGCGGACTTCGAGGCCAAGGCGGTGCAAACCCTGCGCGGGTTCCGCGCGATCATGCACGAACACCCCACGGCATCGGGACAATTGTTGGCCGCGCTGGACTTCCACTTCGGCCCGGTGAAGGAGATCGCGGTGATCGGCCCGGCCGACGACGCGATCCTGGCGGAGATCCGTCGCGGCTTCCGCCCGAACACGGTACTTGCGGCGCACGACCCTGCGAGCGGCGACCCGCCCGCGTTCCTGCCGCTGTTGCAGGACCGCCCGATGGTGAACGGCGAGACGACGCTTTACGTGTGCGAGAACAGCGTTTGTTCCTCGCCGCTCACCGGCGCGGCCGCGATGCGGTTCGTCACTTCGATGCTTCCAACAGGGACATGACGAGAGCCTGTTCCATCTCGCCCGCGCGAAAGCCGAACGGGCCGCGGCCGGACTTGTACGCGACTTTCCCTTCGGTATCGATCACATACAGCCGACCCGGCATGCCACTGTACAGGTTGCCGACCTTGTCATCGACATCGTCCACGAGCACGGGCATCACCGGCTTCAACTTGGTGCAGAACTGGCCGGCCACCTTGGTTCGTTCGCCGAGCGTCGTCGGTTGTTTCACGGACACGCCGAGCTTTTCGTTCGCTTCCATCTTCCAGCCGTCCACGGGGTGTGCCTCGCGCACGTAGACCATGAGGAATTCGGCCTGGCCCTTGAACCGCTTGTGGATGGATTCGAGGTCCGGGTACAACGCGCGGAACGGCCCGCAGGTGAAGTTGCCGAGGATCAGTACGGTCGGCTTCTTCTTGCTCGTGAGCGCATGGAGCGAAAGCCCTCCGTCCTCTTTCACGAAGCCGAGCTTGAAGTCCGGGGCCGCGTCGCCGACCTTCGGGCCGTCCTGGAGCGAACCGACTTCGCTGGTGAAGAACCCCTTCAGCAGCACGGGCACGGATGCGCCGTCTCCCGGAGAGAAGCCGCCGGGGCCGCGCGGGATCATGGCGTTGCGAAGGTCTTCAGCGGTGATCGTGTCCTTGCCGTTGCCCACGCGTTTAAAGAAGGCTTCGAGTTCGGCAGGGGTGAGTTCGCCGTCCGTGTTGCCGTCCATGCGGCGGAAGAACCGCGTGATCATGGAGGCTTGCATCACGTACGGGTTGCGGTCGGACCAATCCAAATCCTGTGGAGTGATGCGGCCGTCGCCATCGCGATCGAGCTTGTCGAAGAACGCGGCCGGGCCGTTGAATTTGTCTTTCGGGATGGCGGTTGCCTTGGCGTCGAGCCCGCTTCGCTGGGCGAGCCACGCCCACGTGTAACGGGATTCCGCAGGCCCGAACCAGCCGTTGGAGCCGTCCGCCTTCAGCCCGCGCAGAATCGCGACGAGCATCCGTGCCGATTCGGTGGGCTTGCCGCCGTACTCCCTCTCGATCCAGTCCGCGGCTCGTGCCGCTTCCTTGGGATCGGCCATCTTCTCGATGCTGAACCCGGGCGGCAGTTTCGGCGTCCCGGGTAGCGGATCGGCCGCAGATGCTGCGAGAGCGGCGGCGAAAGCGAGTGCGAACATGCGTGATCCCTTTTAGCGGTTCCTTGCTTGCGCGTCGGGCTCGCTGTTGCGGAAGCGGGCCCCGTAGCCCTTGGTCGCGATGCGGACGCCGGCGGCGGCATATTGCTCGGGCGTGGCCGGAGTCGTACCGAGTCCGTCCACGTAACGGTTGAACATGCAGAACATCGCGGCGATCAGCACGGTGTCGTGGATCGCCTTGTCGTCCGCTCCCGCATCGCGGGCGCGGGCCACGTCGTCCGGGGTGACGAGCCGGCCGTCCTGCCGCACCTTCCCGGCGATGTTCAGGAGCGCCTTCATCTTGGAATCGATGCCGGCGGTTTCCAGATCGCAGAGCACGCGATCCATCACGGCCGCGTGCGGCCCGAGGAGTTCTCGTGTGGCCGCGGCGTGGGTCGCGGTGCAGAAACGACACTCGTTTCCGTGCGAAACGTAAGTCGCGATCATCTCGCGTTCGGCGGTGCTGAGCGAAGACGGCCCGCACATGATCGCGTTGCAGAGTTCGTTGAGCGGTTTCTCGGCCTCGCGGTACGCGACCATGAGGCCGATGATCCCGGGTTCGCCTTCGGGCAGTGCGATGTGAGCCATGTCTGTCTCGGGAGGAAGGGCGGCGCTTGCGTGTTCCGCGATCACGGTTGCGGCCGCCATCGTGAAACACGCAAGCGAGTCGATGTTACTTGCCGGCGGTAAGGCCTGCCGCTTCCGTGATGCGGTCGAACGACGCCCGCGTGGTCACGTAGCTGATCATCTGCGTGGTCAGCTTCGGCCCGCTGAGTTTCACCGTCAATGCGACGTCGTCGTCCGTGAGGACCACGGGCGAAGCGGCGAGCTTCTTCGCCAAGTTGAACATGGCGCGATCCGCGTCCGAGAAACCCTTCCAATCGCCGTCCAGCGCGTAGATCTGGTCGTCGGTCTGCCCCGCGGCTTTGAGCCGCAGGCGAGCGTCCTCGGTCGCGTACCACGCGCGGTCTTGGCGAGCGATGATCCATGACACTTGCGCCTTCATCAGCGGCGTGAGGTCGCCTTTCCTGTCCGCGCCGATCTGCCCGGCGATGCGGCTCTTGGCGGATGAGAAGTGCGCCTGCAGTTGTGCCCACTGCGGAGCATCGCCTTCATACCCTTCGGGCAGGGCGGCCTTCACCTTTTCGGCGTCGGCCAGTTTCAGCCGCGGGGTGCGGGTGCGGGCCGCGGCCAGCGCCTTTTCCACTTCCTCGCGCGACTCGAGGGGTGGACGCGTGCTCACGGTCTGGCGCGTCGGCTGCCCCTTCTCGTCGAGTTTCACCGGTGCGAGCTTGGTGATGCTCTTCTGATACTTCTCGGAGGTCGGCGTGAGGTACGTGTGCTTGGCTTCTTCCTTCTTCGGCTCCGTGCCCGGCGCGCGGCCGAAACCGCCGCCGCCTTCGGATTGCGGCACACCCGTGCCTTCCTTCCACCGATTGATGGAGTTGTTCCCTGCGATCGAGAGCAGCATCTCGATGATTTGCAGGTCCGAGTAGTGCTCCTGCAAAGACTTGATGTCCGCGTCGTTGAACAGATGCGGCTCGTAGGTGATCTTGCGGGCGAAGCCGAAGGCGGCGCGTTCCTTGGCGGAGACGCCGGACCAGTCGCCGTCCAACGCCGCGATCTGGTCTTCGGTGCGGCCGCCACGGAGCAGTTTGCTCTCCTGGTGGCCCTGGCAGTACTGGCAGTTGTTCATCCTACACACGATCCAGAACAGTTCGGTCTTGAAGGTATTGTCGAGGGTCATGGCGGGGTCGGTGTTGCCGCCGGTACCCGGAGCGCCTCCGGCGGGTCGACCGCCGCTGAACCCGCCGAATCCGCCCGAGAACCCGCCGCTGCCTTCGGGCAGGTAGTGGAAACGCAGGCGGCTTTCGTAGCCGGTGCCGCGTTCCCCGAGTTTCGTCTTCTCTTCCTCGGTGAGTTCGGGCAGCGGGATGCGCGGCTTGCGCTGCTTCATGTCTTCGAGGAACTGCTTCATCTCGGGCCGCGTGAGCGGGATGCCGCGCGGCTCGTTGGACGGCGGGGTCGAGGCCGGCGGATCGGCCGCACGAATCGAGCAGACGGTGGCCGCGAGGCCGCCGTCGCGAGGAGCAAAACCGGTTCATGGAGAATCTCCGGAATATGGATGAGTGAGGAATCACCAGGATCCTTCGCCGCGCATCACGACCTTGCGGGGCGTCGTGGACACGAGGAACAGGGCTTTTTGCGTCTTGGCCGCTCCGCCGGCGTTCTTCATGTTCAGCTTCACCTTGAACTGAACGTCGAAGCCGGAGTGCGTGCTTTCGCTTTGGATCTCAAAGTCGCCCAACTGGCCGCCCTTCTTCCAAGCGGGGTCGATGACGACCACGGAGGAGGAGGCTTGGTAGGCATCGAGCGTTTCGCCGCGCTTCCAAGCGGTGAGGGTCTCCTGCAGCAAGCCGCGCCCGACCTCCGGGTCCGAAGGATCGGGCGACGAGGAACCGCAACCGAGGGCGGTTGCGATCAACGAGCCGAACGCGAACAATCGAATGGAGCGCTCACGGAATCGTCCTTTCTCGCAAGTCACTCGACGTTCACTTCGCCGCCGTCGCGGGAGCCCAGCGCCCGCCACGCCGCAAGGTTCATGGAATAGGGCACGGTGCGGACCGATCCGTCGCAGAGGGTCACGTTCACGATGTTCATGTGTTTGCTGTTGGCCGTGGTGGCGATGCGCTGCGGCGGGAACATGCAGCCGCGATTACCGGCCGGGAGTGCGTGGTAGTAGCGGGCGGTGGAGTGGCCGCCGTTCGTCCAATCGCCGCCGACGTTCGAATTGCCTTGGAAGCCGAGGTTCGTCGGATCGATGGCATTGCACTGCTGGAGCGCCTCATCCGGCGTGTTGGGGTAAGTGCCAGGCTGGAACGTGTCCCCGTCCGGCGAGGCGATCGCGTTGGAAAAGTCGCCCTTGATGTGTTCGCTGAAGGCGGCCGTGTTGCTCAGGCCGTCCACGATGTCCGTGGTCTTGTATGTCACGTTCGTGGTCACGCCGTTGATCGTGCTGGCGACCCAGAAGGGGCCGTTGTTCGCCGGCATCGAAGCGTTCACGGAGGTCGGGTACGAGTTCACGATGCTCACGCCGGCATTCCAACGGTAGTTGTTTCCGCCGCCCACGCCCGTCGCAGTCAAGGCGGGATCCGACGGACACAGGAAGGTGGAGACGACGGCGTTGCGGGCCGTCGCGTTCGCCGGATCGGTGGCTTGGAGCGCGAAGTTGAAACTGCGGTAGATGCTGTCCTGCTCGATGTACGGTAAGATGTGCACGTGGAGGTTGTAACCGCTGTTTCCTCCGGCCACGACGTAGCCCGTACCGGGAGGGAAGTAGCCGAGGGCGGAATGATAGTTGTGAATCGCCAGCCCGAATTGCTTCAGGTTGTTCTGGCACTTGGCCCGCGCGGCCGCCTCGCGGACCTTCTGGACCGCCGGCAGCAAGAGGCCGATGAGGATGGCGATGATGGCGATGACGACGAGCAGTTCGATCAGTGTAAACGCCTGACGTTGGCGAGCCATGACAGCTCTCCTGGAATGAATGAGAATGAGGACGGACAACGCGCACACACCAACAAATGAACGGACCAGCCGGATGGCTGGGACACGCTGCGCCAGTGAACGCCCTGCCACGCACGGGGCGCGCAGCAGCAGCAGATGGAATTGAGTGGCGCGGCCGATCAGGACCGCGGCGGGTGGAAAATGGACGTGGGGATCGGATCGGGAATGTTGAAGAGTTCCAAGCTTCCCAACGGTCGAGAGTCGTCGCCTTCTTGGCCGCTGACCGGGAGTCGTTCCACGAACGACTTCGAGAAATCGCTCGTGGTCGGAGGCACACTTAAGGGCGCGAGCGGGAGAGTCGGCCGCTTCGAGCAACTCGGCCCGTCGCACGGCTTGACCGGGATCAGCGGGGCATCCGAGTCGTTCTTCTGGGCGATGTGAACGTAATCACCGCATTGGGCGGAAGCACGCGAGGGTGAAAAGGCAGCAGCGACAAGAACCGCGAAGGCGATTCCGACGTAACGAAATCCCGCGCTCGCAGAGAGAGGAGACATGAACGTTCAACTGAAGATAAGCGGCCAACCCGGCTCGGTCAAGCTCTTCGCACGAATCTCACTTTGTCGGCGAACCAGCGGTCACCCACTTCTTCCAAGCGGCCTCGAGATCCGCAGGGTTTTCCACCCGGCGTCCTCGAGCACCTTCGCCACGGCTTGAGCATCGCCGTTCTCGTCCGGGCGAAGCGCGGAGATGAACTTGCCGAAATCGCCGTTCTTCGGCCCGAAGGCGAGGTAGTCCATCAAACTGGTGGCGAGATCGAGCCCGTCGGCGCGGTCGCTGCCCCACACGTCGGCGATGGGGCAGCCCCTTTCCGCCGCCGCCGAGTGCGGCCGTGCAGCGCGTGCCTTGTACCCCGTGAAGCGCTTGCTGGCGGTGCCCTCGGCCCGATAGGCGATGGCACGGCCCAAACCGAGCCGCACCCAACTCGGAATGCTCGCCGCAGACCCCACTTTCGCCTGGAGCCACGCACCGGCCACGACCGGCCCCAATTCGCCGAGGATGTCCGAATCCGTCGCCTTCGCGTCCAAGTCCGCACCGATCACGACCGTCGGTTCGTCCGAGCGGATGTTGATGTCGTAATTCCCTTCCACGCGTTTCCCCACCACCAGCCGCATGTACGACGTGAAGTTCGTCCGCTCCGGCAAGTACATCACCGTGAGCTTGCCCTTCCACGGTTCATCCTTCTCGCCGAATTGCAGCGCCTTTCGCGCCAGTTTGCTCGTCTTCGTCAGCGAGTCGCCCAAAGCTTTCAGTCTCGCCTCCGCCAGAAGGCCGCCCACGATCACCGTTTCGCTTTCGGCGACGTTCCCCTTGGCGATGTCCGCCTTCTTCAAATTGGCGACTGCGGCCTTCTTCTGCTTGTCAGAGGTTTCGTCGGCAAGCCCGAGGCCGGCGATGGCGAGGAACGCGGCAGGCAGGAGGAATCGAAATGCGGGCATGGCGGCTCCGTGTGCGGGCGTGGCGGGTGGAGGGGATTATAACTGCCCCGCGAGTGCGGAGCCAGCACCGACCACGGGGTGCTCACGCGTGGTTCTTTCATGACCAATCGCGAGACCAGTCGCCGAAAGTTCGCAGGGTTTCATCGCGGGCGCGCCGTTTGCCGCACGCGATATACTGACCCCGAACCCGAACCCGGAGCCGTCTCATGTCTTCGATGTCCCGCCGCGAGTGGCTGAAGTCCGCGACCATCACCCCCGCCGTGCTGCTGGCCGCACAGCAAGCGGATGCCGCGCCCGGTGCGGACGACATCAAGAGCGTGGTCGAGAAGGCCGCGAAGTTTCTTGCCTCCAAGCAAAAGGACAACGGCGACTTGGCTCCGAACCCGCGTATCGGTCCCGGCCTCACCGCCCTCGCCGTCTCGGCACTCATCCGCAACGGGCTCGCCGATCACGCCGTCGTCGCCAAGGGGCTCGGATTTCTCGAGAAGAACGTGAAGGCGGACGGCGGCATCTATAGCCAAGGGCTCGAGAACTACACCACGTGCCTCGCGATTGTGACGTTCAAGGAGGCGAACGCGGAAAAGAAGTACGACAAGGTGATCGACGCCGCCCAGAAGTATGTGCGCGGATTGCAGATCGGCGACGGCAAGGACGAGAAGGATGTTCAGTTCGGCGGCGTGGGCTACGGCGGCAAGGGCCGCCCGGACCTTTCCAACACGCACTTCATGGTGGAAGCCCTGATCGCGGCCGGAGCGACGAAAGACGACGCTTCGGTGAAGCGGGCGCTTACGTTCATCAGCCGCTGTCAGAACCTGAAGAGCGAGTTCAACGACCAGCCCTTCGCCGCGAAGGCCGGGGCCGCGGACGAGGGCGGCTTCGTCTACAACCCGCTCGATCAGGACAACGCGAAGAGCGACAAGCGGACCGCGTCCGGCGGCCTCCGCAGCGAAGGCGGCATGACCTACGCCGGGTTGAAGAGTTTCCTCTACGCCGGAGTCGGAAAGGACGACCCCCGCGTGAAGGCCGCGATCGCGTGGATCCGCAAACACTACTCGGTGACAGAGAACCCGGGGCAAGGCAAGGCCGGCCTCTTCTACTACTACTCGACCTTCGCCAAGGCCATGGAAGCGCTCGGCGAAGATCCGTTCGTGGACGACAAGGGCGCGAAGCACGATTGGCGGCAGGAACTCTTCGACGAGTTGAAGAAGTCGCAGAAGGAAGATGGAAGCTGGGCGAACAGCAATGGTGCGTTCTTGGAGAACGCCCCCGAATTGGCCACCGCGTTCGCCCTCATCGCGATCAGCTACACCAAAAAGAAGTGACCGGGATGTTAGGAGAGGTTCGGTGCGTTCACGGAAGCCACTCCGGAACGACGAGGTCCGAGCCGCCCCGCTCGAACGGGGCGGTTCCTAGCGGATCGCCCCTTCAAGATCCAAGACGTGTGCGGTGGCCAGTGAATTGCCGAACACCTTGTGGTTCTTGAACGACCACACCACCTTCTTCTCGCGGGTCACTTCAAAGAGTTGCGGGTTGTTCGGGCCTGCGTGGCAGTTGCCCACGATCAAGTTGCCGTTCGGCAGCGCGTGCAGGGTCGTGACCCAGGCCAGCGTGATACCGGGCAGTTCCTTCTGGTCGATGCTCCACACGGTCTTGCCGTCCTTGTCCACTTCGATCACGCGGTTGTTGTTGCCGCCGGCGATCACGGTGTTTCCGTTCTTCAATCGCAGGGCGCCGAACACTTCGGTGCCATGGCCTTCAGGCCCGTGGCCGGGCGAACGCGGACGCCCGGCAAGATCGAGCTTGTACTCCCACACCACTTTGCCTGCGCCATCGTACTCGCGGACGCAGCCGTCCCCTTCGTGGCACACGAGGTAGTTGCCGCTCTCCAACTTGCGGACCATCCGCGTATCGCGGTGCGGGTCCGGGTTCTTCACGGTGAGCGGGATCGACTTCACGATCGCGCCGTCCTTGTTCACTTCCACGATTCGCCGGTTGCCGCTCTCGGCGATCATGGTGTTGCCGTCCGCCAACCGCTGAAACGCATGCACCTCGACGCGGCCCTTGTAGCCGTCCTTCGGCTTCGACTCATACTTCCACACGATTTCCTTCTTCGGCGTCATCTCGGTGATGGTCGCGGGGCCGGTGTGTAACAGCAGGTTGCCATTCGGCAGCAGGTGGATGTCGTGCGAATTGTACTTGCACTCGACTTCCCACTCGACCTTGCCGTCCGTGCCGACGATGGCGACGTGACCGTTGTCTTGAGCCAGCACGCGATGCTGGGAATCGGCGGAAATCGCAGCGACCGGAAGGGCCAGCAGGATTGCGACGGAGAGGAATCGCATGGGCAACTCGTGGAAAAGGAAAACCCGCGGCTACGGAGCCGCGGTTTCGTTGTATGCCTTGGCAGGGCTCACTGCTTGCGGAGATCGATGCTCATGCGGTCGCCCGGGCGGAGCGTGAGCCTCATTTCGCGGGTGCGGGCATCCCATCGGGCCTTCAAGGAGAGTTCCGTAGAGCCAGTCAATTTGGCGGAAGTGAACTCGGCCTTGCCGCCGGGCGCGGCGGCTTCCGCGTCATTGAACCACACCTTCGCGCCGTCCGGCACCACGAGGCTCACGACGGCGACGGCGGGCTCGGTGGCAGCAGGCACGGGAACGGGTTCGACCAAGTTCGGCCTCACGCTTCGCAAGGGAACGGCGGACGAGCGGAACCCGTTGGGGTAGCCGCCGCCCATGCCGTACCCGTAGCCGAGGCCGCCGACCCCGAAACCCAGTGTGATTCCGCCATAAGGGTAGCCGTACGGATAGCCGATGCCGCCGGAGTACGGCACGCCCATGGACTGGAACGTGGAGTAGCCGCCCCGATAGCCAGGCGGCCCAAGTCCGGCGCGGTAGCCAGGAGCCTCCCATCCGCCGCGATAACCGATTGGTTGGGCAAGCCCGAGGCTTGGTGCGAGAAGCACCGCGACGAAAGCGATTCGAGGAGTCATGCGGCCATCCGGCTCGGTGTTGATGATGCCATTCTACACCAAGCCGTGAAGTGATTCACGACATGGGATCGGGGACGTGCACCTTGAGCAACGGGTGGCCCGGAGAGCCGGCGTCGAACTCGATCGCGATGAGCGAGCGGGCGGCGGGCGATGCATTCCGACCGAAGCCCGACTCGAGATTCGCCAAGTAGGACGCGCGGTAGACGAAGCGGCCGTCCACGACCGCAACGGGATGCACGAGCCCGGCGGGCGGAAGACCGATCAGTTGCTCCACTGCGGCGCGAGCCATCCCCGGTTGCAGACGGGTGAGCAGGTCCGCCGTGACGACGCCGGGACGCTGGGCGGGCAGTTGAAGATCGTCGCTCGGAGGAGCTTGGATTTCCACCACTTGGAGGGCATCCGCCGGGGGAGCCGGGGGCACGGCCCGACCGGCGAAGTCGGACGCCACCCAAGCCGCAAAGGCTGCAAACAGGACGCCCGCAAGGGCCACCGGATGATTTCGAAGGACGTTCAAGAGTGTCATGGAGAGTTCCTCGCCCGATCTGCTCTGTTAAGACGATTGACCGTTTAACCGCTCACGGGATACTGGTGCTTCGCGACCGAATCCGTCCGGGAATGCCGAAAAAACACCTCTCAAAGTCTTTCGTTGGTCTGCGGACATTATTTTGACCGTCCCGCTTGGATGAGTAAAGGCTGGATGACGGCCCGAAGGAAGTGATTTGCGACGAGCCCGAGTCACGCTACTCCCGAGGTTGATCCTGCTCGGCGGCGATCGGGTCCAGAAAGGCCGCGGCCGTGCGGATGCGTTTGCGAACTTCAGCGGTGCGGCTCTGGCACACGTCGCCAATCACATGGCGGAGTTCGCCATAACACTTGGCGGAATCTCGGTCGCCACGCACGGCCGCCCATGCCTGTCGGAGTGCGGCTTCGGTCCACAGCAGACCGGCGAGCGCGCCGGCTTGCCAACGGTGCCAGTGCTTGCGGGCATAGGTGAGCAAGGCGTGTCGCGTCATGAGTCGCAACGGGGCCGGCACGCGTCGGGCGTGCAGCGGCCAATGGTGCGTCACTTCCAAACCCGGGTCGTACCACACGCTCCAACCGGCGTTCGCCGCTCGACGACAGAAGTCCACATCCTCGTAGTAGAGGAAGAACGATTCATCGAGGCCGCCCAACTTCGCGAAGCAGTCCCGCCGCACGAGCAGGCATCCGCCCGTCACCCAGTCCACGGCTCGATACGCGTCCGCTTCCTGATGTCGGCATTTTCTCCGAGATCGGGGCCGCAGCAACCCGGAGAGCGTGTTCAGGAATGTGGGGAACGGCCCCGCCGAGGCTTGGCTCGATCCATCCGCGTTCTTCAAGCGGAAGCCGACGACTCCGGCGTGCGGGCCGCTTTCCTCCATGCGGTCGATCGCGGCGATGGCGTCGTCCAGGAATCCGTCTTCGACGGTGACGTCCGGATTCATCAGGAGCAACCACTTGCCTCGACCGAGTCGGCTGCCGCGGTTCACGGCTTTCGCGAAGCCGTGGTTGCGATTGAATCCGCGAATGGTGACGCCGCGCAGTCGCTTCAACCGGCGCACGACAGGGTGGAACGGCGAATGGTTGTCGACGATCACGATTTCCGCGAATCCGGAACGCACGGCGAGGGAGCGTCGGAGTTGGCGGGCGAGCCGAGCCGTGTTCCGCCACTGACAGAAATTGACGATCACCACGCTGAGTTCGGGAGAACGCACCGGCGCGGGCGAACGGGAAGGCCGCGACCGTATCGGTTCCGGTGTCGCGGCCGGCGATCTCGATGGCCCGCCGTCCGGCGGGACTGCCAGAGCCATTCGGGGTCCTTCCCTTGGCGGTGCGGGGCAGTCGGCGGCGGATTCTAGCCAGATGCGAAAGGAGGGTGCAACTCCAAACCTGCCGTTCGCGGCGGCTCCGCCCCAAGTTTCTCCTCGGGAACAGCTCACGACTTGCCGCGATCGGCCAACCCTCGCAGGTCGCCGGTGCGAAGCGTGATTCCGATCCGGTCAAGGTGTTCGCAGAGCGGCACCGCGAATTTTCGCGTGGTGCCGAGCAGGTCGCGAATCTCGGCGACGGTTGCGGTGCGGCCTCCGGCCAGGAACGCACGCACCTTCGCGAGCATGTCCGCTTCGGCCCGGGCATGCAGCCATACTTCGTCCGTGATGCGGACCAGCCAGCCCTCGGCTTCGGCCACGGCATAGATGTCCTTCGTGGCCGGTGATGCGAACGACTTCAGGTCAGGCGGCTGGCATCCGGCCGCGGCGTGCGCTGCCACGATTTGGTCCTTCAGCTTCAGTTGGTTTGCGTTCAGCTTGGGTTTGAAATCCGCGCGCGCGAATTGCCGCGGATCGCCGACGAGTTTCTTCGTTGCCAGCAGTTCCGTGACCGCCGCGAGAACCAATTCGGAATCGCCGAGGTATTCGAAGCGAGCCAGCAACTTCGTCCGGTCGATGGTGGTGAGCAACGGATGTGCTGCGTGAAGTTCCGCGAGAACTGTCATCACCCTTACACAGAGATCGGCCCAGCGGTCCGGGTGGATCGAACGGCGGCCGACCACCTTGAAGCGAGGATCGCATTCGTTCACTCCGGCGAGTCCGGCGAACCACGCCGCCGCAAGCAAACGCGTTTCCGAGTCCGTCGAGGCGAGTTGCTCGATGCGGGCCAGCGTCTCCGAATGGCGGCGACGCAGTTTGGTGGCGACCGGTTGCAACACCGTGCCGCCACCGAGGGTGTGCTCCGCGCTCGAATCGCGGACGACGAACGGCTGCCCCCACACGGTCGTGGCGGGCGATTCCAGGAAGAGTTGGGCGAATTCCGATTCGCCCGGCTTCAGTCGGTCGTCGTTCAGCATCGACACCGATCCCAGAATCTCGGCGGTGCCGACATGCACCCGCACCGGCAACCGGTGCTTGATCGTCCGCGACGTCGCCGTGAGTTGCACGGTGAGCACGCGGCTCGGCACCAGCACGCCCGGCGCGGCGAGGTCCTGCCCGCGGCGGACCCGTTCGTGCGGCACGCCGGCCAAGTTGATCGCCGCCCGTTGCCCGCGATGGACTTCGTCCACCGATTCGCCGTGGCGGTTCAAGCCGCGAATGCGAACGGGTTCGACCGTGCCGTCGCCGACGTGCCAATCGAGCGTGTCCCCGGCTTTCGCAGAGCCGGACGCAACCGAACCCGTGACGACCGTGCCGTGGCCCTGTACGACGAACGCGCGGTCGATGGCCATCCGAAACGCCGAGTTCGCTTGGCAACGTGAACGAGGCGCGCGGTTCGCAGCTTTGGTCAACGCCGCCTTGAGTTCTTCCAACCCCTCGCCCGTGCTCGCTGAGGTGAACACGACCGGCGCGGCCTCGAGGAACGTGCCCTGCACGAGTTCCTGTACTTCGAGAGCCACTACCTCGCGGGTCGTGTCGTCCGCCTGGTCGCACTTCGTGATCGCAACGACACCTTGTTCCAGCCCGAGCAGTTTCAGGATGTCGAGGTGCTCGCGTGTCTGCGGCATGACGGAGTCGTCCGCCGCGACGACGAGCAGGGCGAGATCGATGCCGGTGGACCCGGCGAGCATGTTTCGGATGAAGCGTTCGTGGCCGGGCACATCGACGATGCCGAGCCGCAATTCGCCGAGCGGGAGGTGGGCGAAGCCGATGTCGATGGTGATGCCGCGGGCCTTCTCCTCGGGGAGGCGATCGCAATCGACGCCTGTGAGAGCCCGCACAAGCGATGTCTTGCCGTGGTCGATGTGCCCGGCGGTTCCGAGGATGAGGTCGCGAAGCATGGCGTGCCGATTGAAAGAACAACTATCGGACGGGCGAGTGGCGTTCGTCGCCCCGCAGGAGCCGCCAGCCGCACCAGGCCCAGAGCAGGAGCACGAGCGCGGTATCCCACGGGTAGGTGATCGAACTGTCTGCGACGAGCCGGGGCGTGTGCAGCACGGTGGTGCCGTCCGGCTTCGTGACGGTCTGGTTCATGGCCAGTACGCCCACGGTCGCTTCCACGCCGAGACCCGCGAGCCAATTGTCCAAGAGGTAGAGCAGGGCGATCACCGTGAGCGGGAGCGAGTTTACCCAGCCGCGGGAATGCGGGTCGTCCTCGAAGCGAAACGTGCGCGTCGCCAAGAGTCGTGCTGGTTCCGCGGCGAGGCACGCGACGCCGACGATCGAGAGCAGCACGTCGTAATACATGAAGCGGTAGCAGGTGGCCCACGCGCCGAGGAACAGGAACGCGGCTCCGAGCCCCACACGCTTCGTGCGATCCGCGCGGAGGCGGTACACGATCACCGTGCCGGCGAACACGATTCCCCACAGGCCCCATGCCACGCTCTTCGCCAGCGGTGTTTCGCGTTCCGCTTCCGGCAGCGTGAAGTCGTGCAAGAAGCGTCGTGGAATGCCTTGGATGTCGCGGCTCAGGTTGATCCAGTTGAGGCTGCGGTTGTACAACTCGGCGGCTTCCTTTCCCACGGCGAGCCAGTCGAACCACGTTTGCAACCCCGTGACCGGCAGCGTGAGCGCGGCGAGCCCGGCACCCGTCGCCACCATCGAGACGCACACGCGCCACCGCCCCATCACCAGAGGCACGAGGAAGAACGCGAGCCCCCACACCGGCTTGAAGGCGAATAGGCCCCACACTGCGCCGCCTGTCCACTCGCGGTTCTGTGTTACGAGAATCCAGCCCCAGACCGCGATGCAGAGGGTAAGCGTCGGGTTCTGGCCGAGGTCGATGCTGACGCGGCAGCCCGGGTAGAGCAGTACGGCGGCAGTGGCCACCGGCCACCACAGCACGCCGCGCGTGAGCATGCTCAACCCGCGGGCTGCGATCACCGCGAAGCCGATCGTGAGAAACTGAAACAAGTAATACGCGTCCTGCGGGTTCTCGAAGAGCCCGAGCGGCGCGTAGATGAAAGCGTGAATCGGCGGGTAGAGCGGCCCTCCGATCGCGGGCTTCGAGACTTCCGCGACGACATCCGGCGACACCGATTCCCGCGCGGCTTGCGTGCGGACGATTGCAGCGAACGGATTCGCATCCACGGCCAGCGGCGCGGCTGCGGCCCCGCCCACGGTTTGCCACGACTCCGGATCTCGTCCCATGAACCACCACATCATCGAATCGGCGTCGTGGTTCAGGCTCGGGTCGCTGTTGTCGTGTGTGCGAAGGTGCCGCGGCAGGATCGCCTCCTGCTGTTCAGGTGTTTCCGCGCTCACCGGATAACCGGCTCTCACGACTTCCCACTGCCGCTGCCGGTGGTACAACTCGCGGCCGTGGCCGAGAACGAGCATGCGCCCCATCACCCATTGGCCGCCGAAATCGATCTGCGTGTAGCCGTGCCCGCCGGGTTTCGGGCGAAGCTGGTGCGTCGGAGTGGTCGGCTCATTGGCCATCCATTGGCGGCCGCCTCGGACGTGGTGGATCGCCGCCCACGCCACGATGAGCCAAGCGAGCGTCACCCGGGTGCGCGGTGTCGCCACCCACGCCCAATAGCGCGGCGGGATCGCGTATCCGTGTTCGTTCGCTTCAGCCACGAAGGATCGTTGTACAATTCACCCGACCTGTGGAACGAGGTGGACGCATGGCGGACTACTTGGACGAAGCGCCGACTCGCGAAGAGATTGATGCCGGCCGCGGGAACGTGGCACTGGATTTCGGCGAAAACGGCTGCGGGTTCTGTGCAGCGGCACGGCCCCACATCGAAGCCGCGCTGGCGGGGCGGAACGATCTGCGCCACATCAAGGTGCAAGACGGACGCGGCCGGCCGCTGGGGCGGTCCTTCCGCGTGAAACTGTGGCCGACGGTGATCGTACTCAAGGACGGCGTCGAAGTGAGCCGCGTCGTCCGCCCGGAAAGCGCGAACGACGTGGCGGCCGCCCTCGCGGCTCTGGATTAAAGCTTCGGCAGTTCCCAACCCTTGCGGTAGTCGCGTCCGAGGTATTGCTCGGCTGCAGGCACATTCGTCGTGCCCTTCGCGGCATCCCACGTGATCTCCTGGCCGGCGCGGTAGCTCACATTGCCGAGCAGCACCGCCTCGGCGAGCAGCCCCGAGTACGCGAAGTTGCACGTCGTCGGGCCGCCCGTCTTGACGGCCTCGGTCCATTCCTTGTGGTGCCCGATGGACGAGGGGATGCTCTTCGGCGGCGGTGTGATGTCCGTGCCGGAGACGATCTTCAACCGGCCGTAGTCCGCGAACAACTGGCCCTTCGAACCGATGAACTGCACACCCGAGCCGAAGCCTTCATTCTTCGCCGAGCCGTCCAGCGAAGGACCGCTCACGCCTTGGTACCACGTGAGATGGACGCCGGGGCGGTCCTTCACCGCGGGGAACTTGTAATCGACCTGCATAAGATCCGGCGTCGTATTGTCGCCTGCGTAGGTCTTCTTGCCAGTGGCTGCGATGGTTGTCGGGCTCGTGAGGTTGAGCGCCCAGTATGGCAGGTCCATGTAGTGGCAGCCGAAATCCGCGAGCATGCCGCCGCCGAACTCCCACCAGTACCGCCAGTGGTAGTGCGGCCATTGCTTCGTCGGGTTCTGCGCGGTGGCCTCGAAGAACGCATCCTTCGCCGGCCCGAGCCAGAGGTCGATGTCGAACTTCGCCGAGGGCTTCGTGCCGAGCTTCTTTCCCGCCGGCGGCTTGCCGTTGAGCCACACGTGCACGCGCTCGATCGGGCCCAGCATGCCGGACCGCACGATCTCCACCACCCGGCGGTAGTTGTCTCCCGCGTGGATCTGCGTGCCCATCTGCGTGACGAGTTTCTTCTCGGCAGCGAACCTCCGCATCAGCCGCACTTCGTTCACGGAGTAAGCCAGCGGCTTCTCGCAGTACACCGGCTTGCCCATGCTCATCGCCAGACACGCGGGGAGGCAATGCGAATGGTCCGGCGTGCTGACCACGACGGCATCGATCGTCTTGTCCAGCTTGTCGAACAGTTTGCGGTAGTCGGTGAAGGTCGTGGCCTTCGGGAACTGTGAGTGTGCTTTGCCGAGGCGGTCGTCGTCCACGTCGCACAGCACGGCGATGTTTTCGTGCTGAACGCCGGCCAGGTTGGCCGCGCCGCGGTCCGCGACGCCGATCACAGCGAGGTTCAGCTTCTCGTTCGCCCCGCGGGCGGTGAGGATGCGCGGTGCGGCGGCCAATGCGGCCGAGGATGCGAGGAACTTGCGGCGGGAGAGTGACATGGCGGCTCCGGGGAGGAATCACGGTGTGGAAAGTAGATCGAAACCCGCTTGCGTGATCGCGATGGCGGTTGCAACCACCATCGCGAACACGCAAGCGGCCGGTGCTCACAGCCCGAGCACCTTGTCCATCGCGGCGCTCACCCGCATGAGTTCCTTCTCGCCACCGCCGCCGACTTCTTCCGTGGCCCAACCGTTGTAGCCGACCTCGGCCAACGCCTTGAGCACCTCCGGCCAATCCTCGTCGCCTTCGCCGATGAACACCCATTGCTTCGTCTTGCTGTAGCCCTTGAAGTCGAACTTCACCATCCGCTTGCCGAGCTTGCGAATCCAATCCGCGGGCGCGACGCCGTACTTGATCATGTTCGAGATGTCGAAGTACGCCGCCACCCACTCGCTCTTGAAGTCGTCCACGTATTGGACGAGTTGCTCCGGCTTCGTGATGAAGTTGTTCCACACCGTCTCGATCGCGATCTTGACCTTGAGCTTCTCGGCGAGCGGCAGCGCCTTCTTCACCTCGGCCTGCGAGCGCTCGTAGCACTGGTCGTACGTCACGTCCTTGTTCACGACGCCGGGCACGAGCAGCACCGTGTCCGCCCCGACGAACTTGGCGTCCTTCAACGCTCCCTCCAACGCCTTGAGTCCCCTCGCACGCACCTCTTCGTTCGGGTGCGAGAGCGTATCGTTCCAATGGACGGAATCGATGACGCCGTGGACCTTGATGCCGGTGGCTTCGCTCGCGGCCACGACCTTCTCCAGGTCCAGCTTGCTCGGGCTGTCGATCTCGACGCCGAGGAACCCGCACTTCTTCGCGAGTTCGAACTTCGCCATGTCGCTGTCGGCGCGGACGTGGGCGTACTTCACGGCCTTTTTCAAGACCGGCTTCTTGGCTTCGGCGGCGGCCGCAGGCACGAGCGAAGCGGTGACGGCGGCCGACACCTTGAGGAACTCGCGGCGACCGAGCGGGTGCGTCATGTGGTTGCTCCAGGAGAGTGTGCCTAGATGATGGGGCGCGGCGCGGGCGAAGTCAATGCGCGAACGATAGGATGAACCGCGGGGTGCGATATGAAGCTGATTCTCGCCATCATCAAGCCGGACAAGCTGGACGCCGTGAAAGAGGCGCTCAGCAAAGTGGAAGTGTTCCGCCTCACGATGGTGGACGTGCTCGGCTTCGGCCGGCAGAAGGGACAGACGGAAACGTACCGCGGTCACGAACTCACGGTGAACATGCTGCGCAAGGTGCAACTTCAGATCGCCGTGAACGAGGACTTCGTGGAACCGACCGTGAACGCCATCATGGACGCGGCCCGCAGCGGGCCCGAGGGTCGCATCGGCGATGGCAAGATCTTCATTCTTCCGCTCGAGGATTGCATCCGCATCCGCACCGGGGAACGCGGCCCGGAAGCGATCTGAGCTTCAACACGGAGCAGTCGGGATTTCCAACTTGCAGCAGCCGAGGTTCAGAGCCTCGCGCGGCACGCCGGCCTCGACCGCGTCGTCCAAAATGCCGGGACTCAGCGAGTACCACACGAAGCGGCCTTCCTTCTTCGCCCGGATCAGGTCGGCGTGCTTGAGCACCGTGAGGTGATGTGAGACATTGACCGGGGGGATGGCGAGCATCTCCGCGATCTCGGTCACGTTGTGCCGGCCGTCAGCAAGATAGCGGACGACCTTGAGCCGTTCCGGAGCGGCCAGTGCCGAGAGAAGCTCGGCGCACCGCTCCGGTTGAAGGGGGTCCTTTTTCGCCACGATTCCTCCCCGCGGGCTTCACGTCCGTGATCGCGGACATTGTAGTGCCGCGGGGCACGACACTTCACTTCTTGCGCTTGTAGGTGATCGTGAAGCCCGGTTCCTTCGCATCCCCCATGTGCATCCCGAACTCCACCGTGTCATCGTCCTTCCACGTGGTCACCATCCTGTACTTGGTGTTCTTGCCGTCCATTCCGGGGCCTTCGCCCGCCAGAGTCATCGTCTTCTTGTCCTTGTCGTAAGTGCCTTCGAGAGTCATCGGTGAAGTGGAAAAACTGTCGATCCACACGGCGACGTACTTCTTCTTGGCCGGGTCGTAGGAATCGAGTCCGCGTCCGGAGAACTTCACGCCGCCGAACTCGCCTTCGAAACTGCTCGTGAGCCAGAGTCCGCCCAGTTCCATCTTGTAGACGGAGGTGCCCTTCGATTCGGTGCCCATCATCTTGATGGTGCAATCCCATGTGCCGACCCACTTCTTGAGCACGTCGTGTTCGGGGCCGGGCTTCGGCGGGAAGTCCTGGGCGGCAGCGCGGGAACCGGCGGCGGCCACGAGTGCGACGGCGAGCAACGCGCGAACGGTTTGCATGATGAAGTCTCCGAAACGAGTGAAGAATGGAAAGGGAGCAGGGCGGACCTGCGTGTACATTTGTACCATATCGGATCGTCACGAGAAGGCTCGTTGCGTCATTTTCCGAGCCAGCATCTCGTGTGGATTCGATCGAGGGGTGGAAGCAGAGGTGGCTGTCTGACTCAAAGAAGAACCCCGGTTTCCAGAGCGAAACCGGGGTTCGAGGGATTCGTCAATCGCGGCCGCGATGACCGCCGCCGCCGCCACGGGGGCCGCGGCCGCCGCCGCCACGGCGATCGCCACGATCTCCGCGATCACCACGGTCTTCACGCGGCGGGCGGTCGCCTTGCGGTTCCTCGCCGCCTTCCGGCGGCGGAAGAAGCGCCTTGCGGCTCAGTTTCACCCGGTCTTGGTCGTCGATGCCGATCACTTTCACCTGGATGCGGTCGCCGATCTTCACCACGTCGTCCACGCGGCCGACGTAGCCGTTGTCCAGTTCCGAGATGTGGCAGAGCCCGTCGCGGCCCGGAGCGATCTCGACGAACGCCCCGAACTCCTTGATCGAGATCACCTTGCCGTCGTACACGGAGCCGACCTTCACCTCGGCACACAGGGCCTCGACCGTGCGGCGGGCGGCTTCCACGCCCTCGCCTTCGAGCCCGGAGATGGACACCGTGCCGTCGTCTTCGACGTCGATCTTCGCGCCGGTCTCTTCTTGGATCGCGCGGATCATCTTGCCGCCGGGGCCGATCAGCTTGCCGATCAACTCGGGGTTGATCTTCAGGCTGACGATCCGCGGGGCGAACGGGCTGATTTCCTTGCGCGGGGCGTTGAGCGTGCCGAGCATGGACTTCAGGATCTGCAAGCGGGCTTCGTGGGCCTGCTCGAGAGCGCCCCGGACAATGTTGTCCGGGATGCCGTCGAGTTTAATGTCCAACTGGATGCCGCAGACGCCCTTCTGCGTGCCGGCCACCTTGAAGTCCATGTCGCCGTAATGGTCTTCATCACCTTGGATGTCGGTGATGAGGATGTGTTTGTCCTTCTCCATGACGAGGCCGATGGAGATGCCGGCGACCGGCCGCTTGATCGGCACGCCGGCATCCATGAGGGCGAGCGTGCCGCCGCACACGGAGGCCATCGAACTCGAGCCGTTCGATTCGGTGATCTCGGACACGAGGCGAATCGTGTACGGGAAGCGGGTGGCGGGCGGAATCACGGCCTTGAGCGAACGCTCGGCCAGCATGCCGTGGCCGATTTCCCGCCGGCCCGGTCCGCGGATCGGCTTGCACTCGCCCACCGAGTAGGAGGGGAAGTTGTAATCGAGCCAGAACTTCTTCGAGTAGTCTTCCTGCACGCCTTCGACGCGCTGCTCGTCGCCGACGGTGCCGAGCGTGGCCACGACAAGGGCTTGCGTCTCGCCGCGTTGGAATAGCGCGGTGCCGTGCGTGCGGGGCAGCACGCCGACTTCAGACGAGAGATTGCGGATGTCCCTCGCGCCGCGGCCGTCGATGCGGGTGCCGCCGAGGGTGATTTCCCGGAAGATGCGTTCCCGCAACGCCGAAACGGACGCGGACACTTGGGCCGGCGTGTACTTCGGATTCGCCTCGCCTTCCGGGGCGTATTCCTTCTTCACGCGATCCTTGAACTGGTCGAGCGCCGTGTTGCGGGCCTTCTTCCCCTCGGTGAGGTACAGGGCGCGGAACTCGACGTGATGCTTCTTGTACAGTTCCTCGAGCAGCGGGTCGTCCTGCACCTGAGGCGGGAGATCCTTGGGCCCTTGGCCCGTCTTCGCGCGGAGTTCCTCGATGCCCTTGATCACGAGGCGGCATGCCTTGTGGGCCTCGGCGATCGCGTCGCCCATCTCGGCTTCGGGGATCTCGCGTGCGAAGCCCTCGATCATGACGATGGCTTCATCCGTGCCCGCGACCACGAGGTCGAGATCGCTCTCTTCCATCTGGGCGAAGCTGGGCAGCACGACGAGTTGGCCGTTCACGCGGCCCATGCGCACGCCGCCGTACGGCTTGAGGAACGGAATGTGGGACACGTGCAGGGCCGCGCTCGTGCCGATGAGGGCAAGCATGTCGCCGTCGTTGTCCTTGTCCGCCGAGATCAGCGTGCAGTGGACTTGCACTTCGTTGACGTAACCAACGGGGAAAAGCGGGCGGGTGGGGCGGTCGATCAGGCGCGACGTGAGCGTTTCCTTGGTGCTGGGGCGGGTTTCGCGCTTGATGAAGCCGCCGGGGAACCGGCCGGAGGCATAGGTGCGCTCGCGGTATTCGACTTGGAGCGGGAAGAAATCGCGGCCGGGGATGGTGTTTCCCTCGACGGCGGCAACCAAAACGACAGTGCCCTCGTACTTCACGAGCACGGCCCCGTGGGCCTGCTTCGCGATTTTCCCGGTTTCCAGGATGAGGGAGCTTTTGCCGAACGGAATCTCGACGGAGGCGGGTGCGACCGGCACGGAGGTGGTCCTTTCCGTAGTCCCCGTTCAACGACGGGGGCCGGCAGGAGAACGGGTGCGCGAGCAACCGAGCGGATGGGAGTGGCGCGAAACCGGTGAGCAGTTCCCGTGCTTGCGCGTCGGGCTCACTTGCGCAAGCCGAGTTTGCCGATGATCGACAAATACAGTTCCCGGTTGGTCTCGCGGAGGTACTTCAGAAGGTCGGCGCGCTGGCTGACGAGTTTCAGCAGCCCGCGCCGGCTCGAGAAGTCCTTCTTGTGAGTCCGCATGTGCTCGGTCAGGTAGTTGATGCGGGCCGTGAGCAAAGCGATCTGGACCTCCGGGGAGCCGCTGTCGTGCTCGTCCCGGCGGAACTGCGAGATGAGTTCGGTCTTCTTTTCCTTGCTGATCGCCATTGCCCGCTCTCCGCACCTGTACTGCCCGCGCGTCGCACTCCTGCCAACAAGTTGACGAAACGACGACAGTTACAACACGTTCATTCTGTTTAGTAATGCGGGCTCCCGCGGAAAGGGGCGAAGCATGAAATCAGCCGAAGTCCCGGCTTCCGAGCTGACCGTCGGGTAAACTGGAGCATGACCCGGGTAGCCGCATGGGCCGCGTTGATCCTGCCGTTCGCCGCAGTCGCGGCCCCGGTTCCGGCCCATCTGATGCCGCAAGCCCGCATCGAACTCCGCCACAAGGACTCCGAGCACCCGCTTGGCGGTTCCTACGAAGTGATCCTCCGGAACACCGGCTCCGTCGATCTGCAAGTCTGGACGGACCGCCCCTACGGGCTCGCGGCCTACCTCGATTTCGAGATTCTCAACTCGAAAGGCGAACGGATTTCACGGTTCGACCCGTGGAGCATGCCGCCGAACAACGACGCCCCGGTCCGACTCCGCGAAACCGTTCCGGCCTGGAAGCATCGTTCGTTCCCGCTCGCACCGTTCGCCGCCGTGGACGACCGCAACCTGCTTCCCGGCAAGCATCGCATCCGCGTCCGCTTTCGCTACAAGGAGCACGACCTCACTTCCAACTGGCTCGACGTGGACGTGACCGAAGCGGATGTGAGGACGAAAAACCTCGTACTTGGCCCGTGACTTCGGCCGCGAGCCAATAGAGAATCGGAATCCCATATCGGAGATTCCGCCATGTCTGCATCCGCTCCGTCCCGTCGCGAGTTGCTCGCCGCCGTGACCGCACTCGGTGTCGGTTCCCCCACCTTCCAGCGTGCCGTGGCTGCCGAAGCCGCGACCGGGCCGGTCACGGTCGAGATGGTGAAGAACGCCGAGTGGGTCGCGGGCATCACCCTGAGCGAAGAACAGCGAAAGATGGTGGCCGCATCCATGACGCGTGCCGTCGTCGATTGGGCGGGGCTGCACAAGGTGAAGGTGACGAACGCAGTGCCGCCAGCCGTTCACTTCTTGCCCGAGGTGGTGAAGCAGACGCCTCTGAAAGACGATGTGCAGCGGCCCCGACTCGGCCCGCCGGAGGTCGTGGAGATTCGGCCGAAAGCGGACGACGACCTCGCGTTCCTGCCGCTGAGGACGCTCGCCAATCTCGTCCGCAATAAGAAGCTGTCGTCCGCCGAGCTTACGAAACTGAGCTTGGACCGCTTCAAGAAGTACGACCCGGCGCTGCGGTGCGTCGTGAGTCTCACCGAGGACCTGGCGACAAAGCAGGCGGCGGAAGCGGATCGCGACATCGCCGCCGGCAAGTATCGCGGGCCGCTGCACGGCATCCCGTGGGGCGCGAAGGATCTCATCGCGTACCCGGGCTACAAGACCACGTGGGGCGCGGGCCACTTCCAAGACCAGAATTTCGACGAGAAGGCGACCGTCGCGGCGAAGTTGGACGCGGCCGGCGCCGTGCTCGCCGCAAAAGTTTCGCTCGGTTCGCTGGCCTTGAACGATGAGTGGTTCCGCGGCCGCACCCGCAACCCGTGGAACGTGAAGCAAGGGTCGAGCGGTTCCTCAGCGGGCAGTGCATCGGCCGTGGCCGCGGGGTTGGTGCCTTTTGCGATCGGCAGTGAGACACAGGGCAGCATCCTTTCGCCCTGCACGCGCTGCGGCGTCACCGGGCTGCGGCCCACGTTCGGCCGTGTGAGCCGCCACGGGTGCATGGCCCTCTCGTGGAGCATGGACAAGATCGGCCCGATCGCCCGCAGTGTAGAAGATTGCGCGCTCGTGTTTGCTGCGATTCATGGTGCGGACGGCAAAGACCTCACCGCCGTGGACCGCCCGTTCGCGTGGCCGAATCACAAGCCGCTCGACCAATACACGGTCGGCTTCACTGCCGAGTCCGAAGGCAAGCCCGAGTTGAAGGTGCTGAAGGATCTCGGCGTGAAGCTCGTGCCGATCAAGCTGCCGTTCCATCTGCTGCTGCCGGCGCTTCAGGTCATTCTCAATGTCGAATCGGCGGCGGCGTTCGACGACATCACGAAGGCCGGCGTGACTGAGGGCATCGGCCCGTATTGGGGCCGCGGCTTCCGCACCGGACGGTTCGTGCCCGCGGTGGAATACTTGCGGGCCCAGCGCGTCCGCACGATGCTTATGCACGAGATGGCGAAGGTGATGGCGACGGTGGACCTGTATGTGGGCGGGAACGACTTGGTGCTCTGCAACATGACGGGCCACCCGACGGTGGTGATGCCGAATGGCAAGCCCCCGGAGGCGATCACCTTCACCGGCCGGTTGTACGGCGAGAGCGACCTGCTCGCCGTGGCGATGGCGTACCAGGAAGCCACCGGCCACCACCGCAAGCATCCGGATATGAGCTTGGTCACAGTGGAGAACGCCGACGGGAAGTGAGGCGAAGCCGAAGTCTTCACCTCTCCCCGCTGGGAGAGGTCGCCGTGCTGATGCGTCGAGCATCAGCACGGCGGGTGAGGGGCGGCTGCCTTTGAAGTCAGCCCCTCACCCGGTTTGTGACCTGCATTCGCAGTTCACAAACCACCCTCTCCCCAACGGGGAGAGGGTGAGAAACTCACCACCGCAGCGGCTTCTGCCATGCTTCTTTCAAGTCCGCCAGCTTCACCCACAACAGCCACTCGCCGTTTGCACCGGCCACGCGTAACCGCGGCTCCTTGCTCGTGACGCCGATCTTGGCGAACGGAAGTCCTGTGAAGCACTTCGCGAGTTCAGCCGCGTGCTGCGGCTTCGCCTCGATCACGAAACGCGTCGTCGATTCGCTGAACAACCGCGCTTCATCCGAGAGCGATTCCGCGCCGGGCGGCACGCCATTCACATCCGCGCCGATTCCCCCGGCGAACGCCATCTCGGCCAATGCCACCGCGAGCCCGCCTTCCGAGAGATCGTGGCACGCGCGAACGAAGCCGCCGCGGATCGCCGCGTGAACCGCGGCGAAGATCTTCGGAGCCATCTCCAGATCGACCTTCGGCACGCTTCCGCCTTTACGGCCGGTCACGAGGTTGATGTGTGAGCCGCCAAGTTCGTCTTTCGTGAGACCGACGACGTACATATCGTTGCCGACTTCCTTCAGGTCCATCGTCACGCACTGTCGTGCGTCTGCCACAAGGCCGAGCGCGGAGACGAGCAGCGTGTGCGGGATGTCCAATCGTTCGCCGTGCTTCCCGGCGTAGGTGTTGTTCAGGCTGTCCTTGCCGCTGATGAACGGCGTCCCGAAAGCGATGGCGATATCGCGGCAGGCTTCGGCCGCGCGCACGAGCGATCCGAGCACCTTCGGGTCGTTCACGTTTCCCCAGCAGAAGTTGTCCAGGATCGCGGTGCGGTTCGGGTCCGCGCCGACGGCCACGACATTGCGCACGGCTTCATCGATGGCGGCGGCGGCCATCCAGTACGGATCGATGTCGCCGTAGAGCGGGTTGATGCCGTTGCCCACGGCCACGGCCTTGAACGAGCCCAGCACCGGCATCACGACCGACGCATCGCTCGGTCCGTCGTTCGCGACCCCGACCAACGGCTTCACCGCGGACCCGGACTGCACTTCATGGTCGTACTGACGGATCACCCACTCCTTCGAGCAGACGGAGTATTCGCTCAGGATGCGGAGGAGTGTCTCTTGCGGTGTCGAATGCGGAATGCGGATTTCGGTATGCGGAATCTCGGATCCGGTTTCAATCCGCGATCCGCATTCCGCATTCCGCGTTACAACTGGCCGTCCGTCGTGCAGGAAATGCATCGACACATCGGCCACTGTGTTGCCCTGATACTTCAGTTTCAACCGGCCGGTGGGTTCGAAGACGCCGAGGTTCGCGGCTTCCACATCCTCGCTCTCGCAAAGCGCTTTCAACTCCGGCCACTTGTCCGGATGCACGGACAACACCATGCGTTCCTGCGATTCCGAAATCCAGATCTCGGTGTAGCTCAGGCCGTCGTACTTGAGCGGGGCCGCGTCGAGGTTCACGATCGCACCGACCTCCGCGCCCATCTCGCCGACCGCGGAGGAGAACCCGCCCGCGCCGCAGTCCGTGAGCGCGGTGAAGAGCCCGCGATCGCGGGCCTGCAGGATCACATCTTGCACCTTCTTCTCCGTGATGGCATTGCCGATCTGCACGGCTCCGCCGGAGACCGTCTCCGATTCATGGGTCAATTCCAGTGAGGAAAACGTGGCCCCGTGGATGCCGTCACGGCCGGTGCGGCCGCCGACTGCGATGATGAGGTCCCCGGGGTTCACCTTCTTGAATGCGGCGTTCTTCGGCATGATGCCGACCGTGCCGCAGAACACGAGCGGGTTCGCCAAGTAGCGGTCGTCGAACAGGATCGCGCCGCTCACCGTGGGAATGCCCATGCGGTTCCCGTAATTGCGGACGCCGGCGACCACGCCCTGCATCACGCGGCGCGGATGCAGCACGCCCTGCGGAAGTTGATCCGGCTCGAAGTCCGGGTTCGCGAAACAGAAGACATCGGTGTTGCACACGGGCCGCGCGGCGAGGCCCGTGCCAAGCACGTCGCGGATCACACCGCCAAGGCCGGTGTTCGCACCGCCGTACGGCTCGATCGCCGACGGATGGTTGTGCGTCTCCACCTTGAAGCAGACGTGGTTCTGTTCATCGAAGGTGACGATGCCGGCGTTGTCCGAGAACACGCTCACGCACCAATCGTTCGCGCCGAGCCGCTTGCGTATCTCCTGCGTGGCGGCGAATACGGTCTCTTTCAGCAGGTTCTTGTACGTCCGCGTCTCGCCGGTTGCGGCGTCCTTGAGATGAATGGTGCCCTTGAGCGTCTTGTGCGAGCAGTGTTCGGACCAGGTCTGCGCGATGCTCTCGAGTTCGGCATCGGTCGGTTCGCGGCCCTGCTCGCGGAAGTGCGACTGCACCGCCTTCATCTCGTCCAGCGTGAGCGCGAGCATGCCGTCCTTGCTGAGCTTTACGAGCCCGGCGTCGTCCAGGTTTGAGATCGGCACGGTCACCAGCTTGAACTCGTACTTCGAGCCGATGGCCAAGTGATCCGCCTTCACGGGGCCGACGACGATCTGCTCGATGGCGTCGTTCGCCAGCACCTTGCGGAAGAGCACGTCGCGATCCGCGGACGAAATCTCCGGAGGGCCGAAGTAGCGGCGGAACCGGCGCACGGCGTTCACGCGGATCTTCAGCATCGCGGCAAGGTCGAGGATCGTCTGCGCCACGGGGTCCATGACACCGGGCTTTAGGAGCACGGTGTAGCTGTGCTCCGTGCGGGTGCCGAGCGGTCGCACCTCACCCGCTTCCACCAGCGGATCCACGAGGACTTCGCTGCGCAGCACTTCGAGCTCGGACTCGGCCAGGTCGCCTTCCAGCAGGAAGCCGCGGGCGGACGCGGTAACGAGGTCGCCGCCGCGCTGCGCGTGCGTGAGCAGGTCGAACTCGTCGCAGACGCGTTCGCGTTCGCCGTCCTTGCCGAGCGGTTTGATTTCAAGTTCCCAGAGCATCGCGCACCTGTTTGGCCTCGGCGAGCCACGCGCGAAGACCGGCCCCGTCGCCGGTGTCCACGAGCCGCCGGAAATCGTCCATGCGGGAAGTGAAGCGGGAGAGTGCGGAGAGGACCGCATCGCGATTCTCGAGGAAGATCGCGGTCCAAAGTGCGGGATCGCCGCCGGCGATGCGGGTGACGTCGCGGAACCCGCCTGCGGAGAGCGGCAGCCATTCCACGGGCGTGGCGGCGGCCACGGCCGCACTCACGGCGTGCGGCAGGTGGCTCGTGGCTGCCAACGCGCGATCGTGCTCGTCCGGTGGCATGATGTGGACGCGCGAACCGAGCGCTTTCCAGAAAGCCGCCACGCGTTCGGCCGGTTCATCATTCCTGGAAGGCGTCAGGATGGTGAGCCGCTTCTCGAACAGGTCCGCTCGGGCGTGTTCGACACCGTTCTTTTCCGAACCCGCGAGAGGATGCGCGGGAACAAAATGCAGGTTTTTCGGCAGCTTGTTCCCTGCTGCATTCACGATGTTGAGTTTGGTGCTGCCGCCGTCCGTGAAGATCGCCCCGGGCTTGCAGTGCGGCGCAGCCGCAAGAATGGTGCTGGCAATGCGATCCACCGGCGTGCACACCACGATCAGGTCCGAACCCTGCACCGCGACGGCGAGATCCGGCGTGCCGAAGTCGATGGCGCCGAGCGTTTCGGCCTTGGCGAGGTTCGCGGCGTTGCGGCCGGTGCCGACCACGAATCCCGCGGCGTTCCGCGCCTTCGCCGCCAGCCCGACCGACCCGCCGATCAGCCCGACGCCGACAATCGTGATCTGCTCGAAGACCATGCGATGAATTGTATGGTTCATCCCGCTGCGATCACTTCATTCACGGCGAGGTGCATGAGCGGGTCGATCAGGTTCGAAAGCGTCTTGCCGTTCTTGCTGCGTTCCGAGTTGAACAGCACGGCCCAGTTCCAGCCATCGTGCCGTCGGACGAGCAGGGTGGACGAGCCGCTGATGTAGCCGTTGTGGAAGGTGTTCAACGCATTCAGGCCGGCGCGGCGCACGATCCAGCCGCAGCCGTACCACGCGTCGTCGGTTGTGCCAGGCAGACTGCGCGGCGGCGCGAACATCGTGCGAATTGCTCGGCGGGACAGGATCGGACAAAAGGGCGGCAGGTCGAACGCAAGCGCGAACTTCACCAAGCTGCTCGCCGAGGCGATCCATCCGCCGTGGGCCTCGTACGCCTCCACGTTCCCCGCGCCGTCCGGGAAGGGGACTCGCTCGTTCACCCGCGGCGGGTACAGGCACGATCCCTCCGCTTGCTTTGCATCGTAATAACTCACCTCGCTCTTCGCGCGGTGTTCCGGCAGCGCGCGGCCGAGTTCCATGTCCGAAATACCGAGTGGCGCGAGCACTTCCTTCCGCACATACTCCTCGTAATGCCGGCCGCTCGCCTCCGCGATCGCACGGCCGAGCAGCAAGTAGCCGACATTCGAGTAAGCGAATTTCGTTCCCGGGTCGTGATCGAGCGGCTGCATCATCGTGTAACGGATCACGTCTTCCAGCGGCACGGGCGGCTTCGTGCCGAGCGCCTTCGCGATCTGCCATGGGATGGCGATCGGGTCCGGCGTGATCGAACGATCCCAACCGCCGGTGTGCTGCAGGCAGTGCCGAACGGTGACGAGGTACCAGCGCGGGTCGAGCCGCTGCGCAGGCCGGATGTGGACGAAGTCCAGTATCGGTTGTTCAAGATCGATCTTGCCCGCGTCCACGAGTTGCAGCACCGCCACCGCGGTGATCGGCTTCGAGATGCTGGCGATGCGGAACAGCGACCTCGTTTCGACCGGCGCTTTGGCTTCGACATCGGCGAAACCGAAGCCCTTGGCATACGCCACGCGGTGATCGTGCGACACGGCCACGGATGCGCCAGGCACGCCGTGTTCCGCGAGGAAGCCGGTCATGAGCTTGTCGAACGGAGCGTAGCGGTTCTCCGCCGTGCGGCGTGTCAGCGGTGCGGCCAGCGACGCAAGGAACTCGCGGCGAATCATGCGTTGTCGTCCTTCCGCGAGAAGCGACTGAGGTTCTGGGGACGAGCACGTCGCGGATTATGGGCCGCTGAACGCACTTCCGACGAAGCGGCTGGCGCGTCGATGCGCCGAACAAAGGATATCCTGCGAACCGCCGTCCCGCCACCCGGACGCCACGAGGCTCTGAAAAGATGGTCCGACATGAAGTTATCGTGGGTCTCGGTCATCATGCGGAGTTGTTAGGCGTGGCTCGGCCGAATCCTCGCCTTCCCGATTTCATCTTGAATGGTGTAGACCGTAGGCTTCCTTCTCGAAGCGATTGTCGAAGTAGTAGTGCCCGCCGCGACGCCATGCGCGCAGGCTGGAGAGGAAGTACGCGGGCAGCATGAACGGGCCCCATGTTTCGTATTGGCGGACGTGGACGTGCTCGTGTTCGCGGGAGTGGTCGAGGCAATCGCGATCCTGCCCGATGATGCAGTGGCCGAGAGTGAGTGCGGAGGCCGGGAACGGCAGGCACCGGCGCAAGAAGAATCGGGAGAAGCCGCCGTGGATCTCGACCGTGCCGCGTTCCAGGCGAACGCGGCCGCCGGTGAGCAGCGTCGGCAACAGGAACGCCAAGCCGAGCAGCGTGTTCGGCGACGCCCAAGCATATCGCAACGCGGTCTTCACTTTGTCTTTGTCGCCGCTTTCGCGCGTTCCCGCAACTGTTCCGGCGTCACCGCATCGGCGGACTTGGCGTCCAGGTTGGTCAGCGGTTGCGTGTCGCCGTAGTGCTTCTGCAGTTTCTCCAACTGGGCCGTGAGTTTTACGACGAGCGGGAAGCGGTCCGGTTCGCGGGCCAAGTTCTTCATCTCGTCCGGATCGTTCTTCAGATCGAAGAGTTGCACGTGGTTCACGGCCGGGTAGCAAATCAGTTTCCAGCGGTCGTCGCGGATCGCTCGTTGAATGTTGCGGTAAGAGAGCATCAACTCGCTCCGCGCGGTCTTGGCCTTGCCGTCGATCACGTCGCGGAAGCCTCGGCCGTCGATCTTCTCGGGCGGCTTCGCGCCGGTGAACTCGCAAACCGTGGGGAAGATGTCGAAGAGGTGAACCAACGCTTCGCTGGTGCCCGGCTGGATGCCCGGCCCGGCGAACACGAGCGGCGCCTTCATGCAGTGGTCGTACAGGTTTTGCTTGCCGAGCAGCCCGTGGCTGCCGAGTGCGATGCCTTGGTCCGCGGAGAAGATCACGATCGTGTTCTCGAGCAGGCCCGCATCCCGCATTGCCTTGAGCAAGCGGCCGATGTGGAAGTCCAGCCCCGTGATCGTGGCGTAGTACTCGTGAAACGTACGGCGAAGGTCCGCATCGGTTCGCGGCCACGGCAGCAATTGCTCGTCGCGGACGATGAGTTCGCCGTTGTCGAACGGGTGAATCGGCAAGCGGTTCTTCGGCAGCGTGAGCTTTGCGGGGTCGTACTGGTCGAGGTATGTGTTGGCGGCGGTCCGCGGATCGTGCGGGTTGCCGAACGCGAGGTACATGAAGAGCGGCTTGTCGTCGCGCTTCGCATTGAGGAATGCGATCGCGTCGTCGACGATCTCCTTGCCGGGCTCGCCGCTCTTTCGCTCGGCGTCGTCGTTCTTCAGGTATTTGTTGATCTCGAAACGGCCCTGCAGCAGCGTGGCGACATTACCGTTCTTCCCGTGGTGATACGTGAGATATCCGGCGTCGCGCATCGTCTGGGCGAAGTTCGGGCCGCCGGCCGGCGCGTACATCCCCTTCGGGCCGTTGATCGTCTTCGGCGGCACGCTGTCCTTCCAGCGGAAGTACGCGTTGCCGCTGAGGATCATATTGCGGCTTGGCAGGCACACCGCCGCCGAGTGGCCGCCCAAGCAGTAGGCGTTGTGGAAGGTGAAGCCCCGTTTCACGAGCGCGTCGAGATTGGGCGTGCGGACATCCGGGTTGCCGAGAGCCGCGATGGAATCGGCCCGCATGTCGTCCGCAAGAAGGAAGAGCACGTGCGGCCGATCGGCGGCGAAGCCCGAGGCCGGAAGCGATGCGAGCAGCAGGGCGAAGAGGTATCGCATCACCGGCCTCTGAACGAATTAGGACACATGCGTCCCAGAGGACGCATGTGTCCTGTCGAGGGTTCTTAGTTCAACCCTTCAGCATTTCGTCGTGCTTCATGCCGCTCGGGGGCAGGTCCGCCTTGCGGCAGTTCGCGAGGCCCGCCTTGGCGCCTGCGAACGGGTCGGCGTCGTTGTCCTCCCATTCGATGGACACCGCGCCGTCGTAGCCCACGCGATTCAACTCGATGAAGATCTCCTCGAGCGAGTTGGCGTCGCGGGCGGTGCCGGCGGTCACGAAGTTCCAGCCGTTCGCCCAATGGCCCATCGGGCGGTGACCGCCGAGGCGCCCGGCGCGGCAGTGCTCGCGGGCCACCCACACGCCCTTCACGTGGGCGCAGTGAATGAAGTCCGGGAACTCGCGGATGAAGTCGATCACGCTGACGTTCTGCCACTCCATGTGCGAGCCGTCGAGGTTGAACCCGACGACGCCTTCATAACCCGCCTTGCACATGTGGTTGATGTAATCGCTTGCGGATTCGATATCGCCCATGGCCCGCTCGCTCGGGTGGCATTCAAGATCGAATGTGACGCCCTGCTTGCGGCACTCGTCCCAGAACGGGCCGAAGCGTTCCACGAGCAGTTCGAGACTCACCTGACGCGGGTCGGCGATCTTGTACCCTTCGATCGAGTCCGGCAGCGGCGGGAACAGGAACCAGTGGCTCCAGCAGTGGGCCGGCGAGCCGACGAACCCGGACATCGCGACCTTGCGGTTCTGCAACTTCGAGAGCGCGCCGGCGTAGCGGGCGCACGCCATCAGGTCTTGAAAAGCTTCCTTGTGGATCAGTTTGCCGACGTTCTCGGGCACGAAGAACGGATCGGTGCGCGGCGGATTATTCCCCGCGGCCCGCCACGCCTTGTACGCGGCCTTCGCCTCGCCCTTTCCGGAGCAGAAGTTGAGTGTCTTGGCACTGGGTTCGTCGCCGAGCACCTGGCCTTGGAGGTGGGTGGCGATCGTGAAGATTTCGAGCCCGAGTTTCTGCGCCTTGCCAACGCGTTCCTTGGCGTAGTCCGCGGCACCGGCGTCGGTATCGCAGCGACGCAGGTCCAGTTCCCACGTCGCTTCCTCCCAGCCGTCGAATCCCGCCTCGGCGATGAACTTCAGCCATTGATCTTCGGGCACGCCGCCGAACTGCCCGCGGACGAGCCCGATCTGGTGGTAGCTGCCTTTGCCGTTCTTATGCGTGGAAGTCTGGTGGAATCCCATGGGGAGGCTCCGGGTGCAGGGTGAGGTTTACGTCAGAGTGTATCGGTGGAGAACGCGCGAGCAAGCCGTGGTTGACGCACTGCGACGCCGGGTTTAGAGTTCAGTGATGAAGGTGCGGGAAGTGCTGTCTCGCCTCCGAAGCGAGGGATGGGTGCAGGTCAAAGCCAAGGGTGGCCACCGGCAGTTCAAGCATCCGGACCTTCCCGGGCGAGTGACGGTTTCCGGCAAGCCGAGTCACACCGTTCCGCCGGGCACCTTGGCCAGCATCAAGAAGCAAGCCGGCTGGACTGACTGAGGAACACTGATGAAGCGTTATGCGATCGTGATGGAGAA
Organism: Gemmataceae bacterium; assembly: GCA_046350135.1. Lineage (GTDB taxonomy): Bacteria > Planctomycetota > Planctomycetia > Gemmatales > Gemmataceae > Urbifossiella. The sequence goes on along the minus strand of JAXMBB010000023.1, from coordinate 25,542 downwards.
TGCAGGTGACAACTGGGCGGCGTACGTGCCGGACCTGCCGGGATGTGTTGCAACCGGCGACACACTCGATGAACTCGAGGAGTTGATCCACGAGGCGATCGAACTGCATCTCGAAGGGATGAGCGAAGACGGCATCGATGCGCCTGAACCAAGCTGCCGCGTCGAGTACGCCGAAGTGGATGTATGAAGTCCGCTTGCGGTTTCGCGTGGCAGCGCGAACGATTACACTTCCCTCATGCGAATCCTTCTCTCCGCCGCTTCCGCGCTTCTGCTCGCCTTCGCGCTGCCGGGTGAAGACAAGCCCGCGCCCGTCGTCGGTTGTGCGATGCCGAAGGACAATGACTTCGCCAACGAACTGTGGGCCAAGGTCGGGGTGCAGAAGTGCCTCACCTGCCATCGCGCGGGCGGCGATGCCGAGGAGAGCAAGTTCATCCTGCTCGATCCGCGGAAGCTCGACGGCGCGAAGCGCGACGAAGCGATGAAGCAGAACCGGGCGGCGTTCGCCCGCATGGCTTCGACGAAACACGAGGGCCAATCGCGCATCCTGCTGAAGGTGACGGGCAAACTTGACCACGGTGGACAGGACGTACTGCCCGCCGATTCCGCGGGCTATCGCATCCTCGCGGACTTCGTTCGCCGCGTGAACGGGGTTCCCGCCTCGAACGTGCTGCCGACCGATCCGAAATCGCCGCCGTTCTTCAGCGGCGTCATCATGTTGGAGGATCGGCGACTCCTGCGTCGGGTCACACTGTCACTCGTCGGACGGCTGCCCACCGCGGCCGAATATGCGACGATCGCCAAGGGCGGCCTCACGGCCCTGCCGCCACTGCTCGACGCGATCATGAAGGAAGAGGCCTTCTTCGCCCGCCTCCGCGAAGGGTTCAACGACATCTTCCTCACGCTTGGCGTGGACGGGAACGCGGACCAGACCGTGCTCTCCTACGAGCACTTCGAGAAGACACGCCACTGGTATCAGAAGCACGACCTGAGTCACATCAAGGACGAGAACGAACGCCGCAAGGCGGGCTACAAGCTGGCCGACGATTACCGCAAGGCGTTGCTCGGCGAGCCGATGAAGCTCGTCGAGCACATCGTGCGCAACGACCGGCCGTTCACCGAACTCGTCACCGCGGATTACATCATGGTGTCGCCGTACGGCGCCCGCGGGTACGGCGTGTTCGAACAATTGAAGCCGCAGTTCAAGAATCCGGACGACCCGTTCGAGTTCGTCCCGGTGAAATTGAAGGCACTCACTGGCCGCAGCAAGGACCAAAACCAGGATTCGACCACGGGTTTCTATCCGCACGCCGGCGTGCTCAGCACGTTCCAATGGCTCACGCGGTACCCCACGACCGAAACCAACCGCAACCGTCTCCGCGCCCGAATGTATTACCAGCACTTCCTCGGCATCGATGTGCTGGAACTCGCGGCCCGCGTGTCCGATGCGGCGGGAGTCACCGCGAAGTTCAAAGTGCCGACGATGGAGGCGGCCGAGTGCGTAGTGTGCCATCGCACACTCGATCCAGTTGCCGGCCTGTTCCAGGATTACTGGCGGTTCGCGGACCTCGGGGTGTACGGCAAGCGGAAGGGCGGCTGGTTCACGGACATGTTCAAGGCCGGCTTCGAGGGCGAAGAACTGCCCGCGCGCGAACGCTGGCGATCGCTGCAATGGCTTGGCGAACGCACGGCCAAGGATCCGCGCTTTGCCACCGCCATGGTCGAGCACGCGTGGTACATCCTCACCGGCCGCAAGGTGCTGCTCCCGCCGAAGGACTTGGACGATCCGCTCTTTCCGGCGCGGATGCGGGCGTATCAGGAGCAACGGCAGCGGATCGACACGATCGCCGCCCACTTCGCGAAAGACAACTTCAACCTGAAGACGGTGTTCAAGGATTGGATCGTCTCGGACTTCTACCGGGCGGACGGTTTGGCCACGGCCGCGAAGGAGGCCTGCCGCCGGGCCGAACTCGACGACACCGGCATCGTGCGGCTGCTCTCGCCGGAGCAGTTGGAGCGCAAGATCGAAGCGGTCTTCGGCGAGAAGTGGAACCGCCTGCAAGGCGAGATGGCGATGCTCTACGGCGGCATCGATTCGAAGGAAGTGACCGACCGCGCCACCGACCCCAGTGGCGCGATGGGGGCCATCCAACGCATCCTGTCAAACGATGTCGCGTGCCGGCATGTGCCGAAGGACTTCTCGAAGCCCGCGAAGGATCGGCGTCTGTTCCCCGGAATCGAACCTGACGTGCTGCCCGGCACCGAGGCGAATGATGCGACGATTCGCAAGGCCATCGTTCATCTGCATGAGCGCATCCTGGGCCGCTTCGACGCGGCCGACTCCGCGGAAGTGGATCGCACGTTCAAGCTGTTCGCCGGCATCGTGGCGGATGCGAAACAGCAGAAGGGCTTGGACAAGCGCGAAGCCTACCACTGCCGCCGCGAAGACCCGACGATTCCCGCCGACCCGAACTACACGATCCGCGCCTGGCGCGGTGTCGTGACGTACCTGCTCCGGCGAAGCGAGTTTCTTTACGAGTGAGACATTCGATGCGACGCGACTTCCTGAAGATGTGCGGGCTTGCCGGGCTCGGGTTGGCGACGCCGTTCCGCTTCGCCTCCGGCAAGCCGAAGGATGAGCCGTACCCCGGGCCGTACTACGTCGTGTTCAACGCCTCCGGCGGATGGGACACGACGTACCTCATGGACCCGAAAGGCGTGAACGGCATCAACCGCTTGTTCAAGGAGGGCGACATCCTCACGAAGGGCGCCCACCGCTACGCCCCGATCAAGAAGCACGCCCAAGGCGGCATGTGCAACGAAGACTTCTATCAGGAATTCGGCGACGAGTTGCTCACGTTCAACGGGCTGGATTACTCGGTGAACAACCATTCGCCGGGGGCGCGGTACATGGCCGCGGGCAATCTGGACAGTCTCGCGTATCCCACGTTCGCGGCGCTGGTCGCGGCGTGCCGCGGCCCGGATTGTCCGCTCGCGTTCCTCACGTTCGGCAACTACTCCGCCACGGGCAACCTCGTCGCCATGTCGCGCGTGCCGTATCTGCCCTCGCTGCGGAAGATCGCACTGGCGGACGCGGTGGAAGGCAACGAACGCTCGCCATACCACGACCCGTTCGCGCTTGACCGCATCGAGAACGCCCTGAAGGAGGCCAATGAGGCGAACGGGGCGAAGCCCCAGCTTCCCCGCGCCGAACGAGCCGACAACATGCTCTACGCGGCCCAAGCGAACTCGAAGGCGCTTCAACGCGTCACGCAGTACATTCCAACCACGTTGCCGAAGGAACGCATGTCGCAGATGGCCGAGATCGCGCTGGCGTCGTTCAAGGCCGGCGTGTGCGTCTCCGCGAATATCACGATCAGCCAGTTCGACAGCCACGCGAACAACGACAAGGATCAGATGAAGCTGATTCCGGAGTTCCTCGCCGGGATCGCGTACTTCATCCGCCGGGCGGGCGAGTTGAAGATCCGCGAGCAACTCGTGGTCGTGATCCAGAGCGAGATGGGCCGCACGCCGGACTACAACCAGGGGAACGGCAAGGATCACTGGTCCATCGGCTCGGCGATGTTCCTCGGCAAGGGCATCAAGGGGAACCGCGTGATCGGCGCGACGGACGAGAAGCAGTTCGCAGTGCCGCTCGACCCGGCGACGTTGAAGCTGGACAAGGCCAAGGGCATCCGCGTGCGGCCGGAGCACCTCCACCAGTCGCTGCGCGAACTCGCGGGCATCGCCGACCACCCGTTCAGCAAGAAGTTCCCGATGACCGTTCCCGAGAAGGAACGGTTGAACGGCTTCTGGGGCTGATTGTTAGCCGGACGCGTCAGCGAAGGTCGAATACTCCGTCGCTCGCGCGTCTGGCGAACGCCATCACTTCACGGCCCGAATCGCGATGTTGCGGAAGGCCACGGGGTCGTTGTGGCCGGCGAAGCCGAAGTGGCCGCTCAGGCGGTCCTTGCCCGGATGCGGCGTGTTGTCCTTGAATTCCTTGACGAGGCTCACGTCGGCATCCACGATCCGCGTGCCGTTCAACTCGATCCGCAGGTTGTGCCCCTTCGCGGTCACTTCCATGAAGTTCCACTCGCCGACCGGCCGCAGGTAGCCGCGGTGCGGGGCGACCATGCCGTAGATCGAACCATTGAACTGCCGCGGGTCGAGCTTCGCGTACTTCTTGTCGGTGTCGTCGAGAATCTGGATTTCGCACATGGCCTGCGTGGCGACGTGGGCCTTGCCGCCGGGCGTGCGGATGGCAAGCCCGTTGTTGCCCCCGGGCGGCAGCTTGTACTCCAGCCGCACCGTGAAGTCCGCGTACTCGGCCTTCGTGTAGATGTTCCCGCCCTTGCCCTTCTTGCACACGATGGCCCCGTCCGCGATCTCGTATTGGTCGATCGCGCCGTCCCACCCTGCGAAGTCCTTGCCGTTGAACACCGGCTCGAAGCCCTTCGCATCCGCCTTGCGGAGGATGGCGTTGGCTTCGTCCGCGGGGATCTCGCGCACCGCGATGTTCCGCCAGCGGATCTCGCCGCCGTGCGTTTGCAGCAGGATCTTGCCCTTCGCCGGGAGCGGCGCCTTGCGGTTGAAGTAGTTTTCCATGCGGGCGTGATCGACGACGAGCTTGCCGTTGAGCCACACACTGGTGCCTTCGCCGACTTGCACGATGCGGAAGCTGTTCCACTCGCCGAACGGTTTGTCCGCGACTACTAGCGGATCGCGGCCCGGCGTATCCGGCGTGTTGTTGAACAGGCCGCCAGAGCCGAGGTGCGGCCGTCGCGTCGGGTTTTTCGGATCGAACACCTGGTTGACGTCCCAGATTTGCACCTGCGGCGCGTTCCGCAAATAGATGCCGCTGTCGGCCTTGGCCACGGTCTTGTATTCGAGCGTGAGTTCGATGTCGCCGTATTCCTTTTCCGTGGCGAGGTACGCGCCGTGGCCGTCGTTCACGAGCTCGCCGTTCTCCACGGACCAATGCTTCTTCGCGTCCGCGGTCCAGGCATCGATCTTGGCTTTGCGTTCGTCGTCGCTCAGTTTCGCGAGATCGTCCGGGCTGCCGCCCTTGTCGTGGATCGCCCATCCGTGCCACCCGGCGAGATCCTTGCCGTTGAAGACGGGAACGCTCGGTGAAGTCGCAAGCGGGGCCGCAGTGAACTTGAATGCCGGCTTGCCCGTGATGTCCGAACTGAGGAAACTCGGGCACCAGTAGCGTTCCACGTGCTCGATCACGCGTTCGGTGCCGGTGAAGTGCGTGCCGCCGGGCGGGCGCTCGGGGTTGTACATCGTGTCCGTCATGTCCCGCATCAAGGCCACGTTCTGCCCCATGCGAACCAGTTGCCGGATGGCGAACGGCCGGCCGAGCACGCACATGTTCAGATGCACGCCGCACAGCACGACGTGCTCGATCTTGCGTTCGCTCAGCAGGTTCCACGTCTCTTGTCCGTCGTCCGTGATTGCGTCGCCCTCGGCGATGTCGATCGCGGCCGTTTGCCGGGTCCACGGCGAGCGGATCTCGCACTTCTTCCCTTTGCAATCGCAACCCATGTCCGAGTCGTCGATCGGCAGCACGCCTTCTCGCTTGGAATCGGGCCAGTTCCACATCGTGCCCCAGCGCTCGGTGTCGGCGAGCGGCAGCGGTGTCTTGGTGAACTTCGCCGCCTTCGCGAGCTTCCTTTGCGGTGTGTCCTTGTAGAAGTCCGTGCAGGTGCTTGGAGCGTGGATGATGAACGCCCCCTTGGCCCGCGCCGCCTTCAGCATTTCATTCATCGGCCCGGCCAGTTCGCCGACCCGCGCTTCGGCCGATTTGCACCAGTGATGATCCCACATGTCGCAGACGATGATCGCGGTCTTGGCCGCGGGCCACGTTTCCTTCTTCTGAACGGGTGCCGCGGCGGGCAGGCCCGGTGCCGCGGCACGCGACCGCAGCGTAAGCTCGAAGGACGCTTCGGGCGGCTTCGCGGGTGCGAACACGGCCAGCGCCAATGCCACCAGCACCGGCGGGGAGAGGAAGGCGATGCGGTTCATACGAATCTCCGAAAGCGATCACGTGTGCGGAGGCGGTTCGGTCGGCGGGGTCGCGGCCGCGGTGCCCGCGAGCTTTTCCAGGGCGTGGTAGAACACCGGCGTGAGGAAGATGCCGAATACGGTGACGCCGAGCATGCCGCTGAACACGGCGATGCCGAGGGCCCGCCGCATTTCCGCGCCCGCGCCCACCGCGATGGCGAGCGGCACCACGCCAAGGATGAACGCGAAGCTCGTCATCAGGATCGGCCGCAACCGCAGCCGGCACGCTTCCACCGCGGCCTCGAAGGACGACAGGCCCTTCGACCGTTGGTCCTTCGCGAACTCCACGATCAGGATGGCGTTCTTCGCCGCGAGGCCCACGAGCACCACGAAGCCGATCTGCACGAAAATGTTCACATCGAGCCGCGCGAGCGCGACGCCGATCACCGAGCAGAGCAGGCACATGGGCACCACTAGCACCACGGCCAACGGCAGTCGCAGGCTTTCGTACTGGGCCGCGAGCAGCAGGTACACCAGCACCACGGCCAAGCCGAAGACGTAGATCGCGGTGTTGCCCGCCTCGATCTGCAGGAACATGATCTCCGTCCACTCGTAGTCCATGCCCTGCGGCAGTTTCTCGGAGAGTCCGGCGATGCTCGTGATCACGTTGCCGGAACTGACTCCGGGCAGCGACGCACCATTGATTGCGGCGGCGGTGTAATTGTTGTAGCGCGTGATCATCACGGGCCCGCCCACGGGGCGGATCTCCGCGACGCTGCCGATCGGCACCATGCCCCCCTCGAGGTTCCGCACCTTGAGTTGCTTCACGTCCTCGGGCAGCAGTCGGCGAGCCGGGTCCGCCTGCAGGTTCACCTGCCACGTGCGGCCGAACTGGTTGAAGTCGTTCGTGTAGTACCCGCCGAGGTACACCTGCAGCGTGAGGAACACGTCGTTGAGCGGCACGCCCATGGACATGCACTTGGTGCGGTCCACATCCACGAACATCTGCGGTGTGTTGGAGCGGAACGGCGTGAAGAGCCCGACGAGGCCGGGGGTCTGGTTGCCGTCGGCGACGAGCCCGTCCGCGGCGGCTTGCAGCGGCGCGAGCCCGGCGGCGGACTTGTCCCGCACCATCACCTTGAACCCGCCCGCGCTGCCGAGCCCGTCCACGGGCGGCGGCGGAAACACGGCCGCCGACGCGCCTTCGATCCGCTTGAAGTATTCGGCCCGCAACTTTGCCAGGATCGCAGGGCCGCTCAACTCGCGGTCGTGTCGGTCGTGGAACGGCTTCAGCACCACGAACATGGTGCCGAAGTTCGAGCCGTTCGCGTTCTGCACCACCGATAGGCCGGGGATCGTGATGACGTGATCGACGCCCGGGATGCCGGGGTACTTCTGCGGGTCGTTCGGGTCGCCGAGCGCGATGCGGGACATCTCGGCGACGACCCGCGTGCTGCGTTCGAGCGACGCCGCGTCCGGCAGTTGCACGTTCACCACGAGGTAGCCTTTGTCCTGCGTCGGGATGAAGCCCGTGGGCACGGTCGTGAAGCCCTTGTAGGTGAGGTACAGCAGGCCGAGGTACACCACGAGCATGATGACGATGAGGCGCAGCAGCCAGCCGACGAGCCGGGCGTAGCCGTTCGCCCCGCGCGTGAACGCGAGGTTGAACAGGCTGAAGAACCACCCGAGGGCGCCGTTCAGGGCGCGGGTCAGGATGTCGTTCTGGTGTTTCTTGTGCTTCAGAAGCAGGGCGCAAAGCGCGGGGCTGAGCGTGAGCGAGTTGAGTGCAGAGAAGAACGTGGACACGGCGATGGTGATGGCGAACTGCCGGAAGAACTGCCCGGTGATCCCGCTGATGAACGCGCACGGGATGAACACGGCCATCAGCACCAGCGAGATCGCCATGATCGGCGATGCGACTTCGTCCATGGCCGCGCGGGCGGCTTCGATCGGCGTGAGTCCGTGCTCCAGTTTGTGCTCCACCGCTTCGACCACGACGATCGCGTCGTCCACCACGATGCCGATCGCGAGAACGAGGCCCATCAGCGAGAGATTGTTCAAGCTGAATCCGATGAGGGCCATCACGGCGAACGTGCCGATGATGGCGACCGGAACGGCGATGAGCGGGATCAGCGTGGCCCGCCAACTTTGCAGGAACACGAGCACGACGACGGCCACGAGGATGATCGCGTCGCGCAGCGCCTTGAAGACTTCGTCGATCGACTCTTTCACGAACGGCGTGGTGTCGTACACGATGGCGTAGTCCACGCCGGCGGGGAAGTCCTTCTTCAATTCTTCCATGCGCTTCTTGATGCGCTCAGCGGTTTCGAGCGCGTTCGAGCCGGGCAGTTGGTACACGGGCACGCCGACGGAGGGTTTGCCGTCCAGGGTGCAGCCGGTGTCCTCGTTCTTGGCGCCCAGTTGAACGTTGCCCAGTTTCCGTTTCGCTCCGGTGTCGTCCACCACTTCGCGTTCATCCGAAACCACGTCTTTGAGACGGGTGACGGCGCCCTTGTCGCTGATGTTGACGATGATGTCTTTGAACTGGTCGGTCGTGATGAGCCGGCCTTGGGCGGTGAGCGTGTACAGGAAGGCTTGGCCGGTGGGCACGGGGGGCCGGCCGAGGCTGCCGGCCGCCACTTGGACGTTTTGCGCCTTCAGCGCGTTCACGATGTCGGACGCGGTGAGGTTCCGCGCGGCGACCTTGTCCGGGTCCAGCCACACCCGCATGCTGTAGTCGAGTTGGCCGAACATGGTGACGTCGCCGACGCCGCGGATCTTCTTGAGTTCGTCCACCACGTTGATCGTGGCGTAGTTGCTGAGGTACAGCAGGTCCTTGGAGGCGTCCGGCGAGGTGACGTTCACCACGAGCAGGATGTTCGGGGACTTCTTCTTCACGCTGACGCCGGTGTTCTTCACCTCGGGCGGCAGCACGGGCAGTGCGAGATTCACGCGGTTCTGAACCTGTACCTGGGCGATGTCCAGGTTCGTGCCCACTTCGAACGTGGCGGTGAGAACGTACGTGCCGTCGTTGGTGCACTGCGACGACATGTACATCATCTTTTCGGTGCCGACGACCTGCTGTTCGATCGGGGCGGCCACGGTTTCGGCGACGACCTTGGCATCGGCGCCGACGAACGTGCAGCGGACCTCCACCGTGGGCGGCGCGATTTCCGGGTACTGCGCGATCGGCAACCCCATCACCGCGACGAGGCCGGCGATCACGATCACCACCGAGATCACGGCGGCGAAGATCGGGCGGCTGATGAAGAACTTGGATAAGCCGGACACGCGATGCTCCGAAACGGTGGTGAGGCGGAATCGGGAGTCACGGCTGCTTCGGATCCACGGTGATGCCGGGCCGCACCCGCATCACGCCGTTCACGATGACGCGATCTTCGGCGGTGAGCGGCCGCGGCGATCCGTTCGGCGGCGACACGGACTCGATCACACGCATCTCGCCATCCGCCACGCCCGCCACGGCGTTCATCCGCACCGCCTTGTTGCTTCCATCCACGAGGTACAAGAAGCGGATGCCCTGGTCGGAACCGAGCGCGGCTTCGGGCACGAGCATTCCCTTGACCGGTGCGCCGATCGGCACGCGAATGCGGGCGTACATCCCGGCCGAGAGCAACCGCTTGGCTTCCGGCGCTTCCGGCTTCGGGTTGTCGAAGCGAGCCTTCATCCGAATCGTGCCGGTCTTCGGGTCGAGCTTGTTGTCTTGGAAGTTGATGAGCCCCTTGAGCGGGTACTCCGTGCCATGGATGGCGAGTCCCGCCTCGGCCGGGACCTCGCCGGGCTTTGGCATGACGATCTTCTTCTCGCGCATGGCCTGCTGGATGCGTTGGATGGTGCCCTCGTCCACGTCGAAGCCGACATCCATCTTCTCGACCGCGACGATCGTGGTGAGCAAGGTGGTGTTTCCGACGCCGCCGGTGATCAGGTTGCCCTCGGTGACGAGTTTGTCCCCGATGATACCGTCGATCGGGGCCTTGATCTTGCAGTAGTCGAGATTCAGGTCCGCTTTCTTGATGTCGGACTTCGCTTCGTTGATCCGCCCGGTCGCGAGCTTGATCTTGGCCTTGTTGGAAGACACCGTCGCGGTCGATTCGTCGAAGTCGCCCTTGGCCTTGTCCAAGTCCTTCTGGGAGCCGCCGCCCTTCTTGAACAGTTCGTCCTGCCGGATGAACTCGCCCTTGGTGAAGACGAGTCTCGCCTCGGCTCGCGTGAGATCGGACTCCGCGGAGAGTTTGTCCGCCGTGGCGATCTCCTCGTTGGCCTTGGCCTTCGCCAGGTCCGCGTCGAACGGGTCCATGTCGATCACGCAGAGCAGGTCGTCCTTCTTCACCTCGGTGCCGGGCTTGAACTTGATCTCTTTCAAGTAACCGGACACGCGGGCGCGGACCTCGACTTGTTCGAGGGGCTCGGTGCGGCCCGTGGCGTATTCATACCGGGTGATCAACCGCTCCACCGGGGCGGCGACAGTGACTTGCGGCGCGGGAAGTTCGGCCTTGGCCCCGGACGACGACCCGCCGCAACCGGCGAGCCCGGCCGACGCGGCACACAGGCCGAGGAACGCTAGCATTCGCATGGCACGACTCGAATGGGATGGCGTGAGGAGAGCATACGCCGGGGTCGCGGGATGGGGTAGACTTTACAAACCGCCGCGGGTATGGGCCGCCGATTGAATGGCGAAGCCGGAGAGGGTACGCCCGTGGCGGACGACGCTTCCGAACTCGTGGTTGAGACGCAGCATCTCACCAAGATTTACCAGAATCGCCAGATTGCGCTCAACGATGCAACGTTGACCATCGAACCGGGCTGCGTGCTGGGCTTGCTCGGCCCCAACGGCGCGGGAAAGACCACATTCCTTCGTTTGATCCTCGGGTTGCACCGCCCCACGGCCGGTTGGGTGAAAGTGTTCGGCACGACGATGACGCCGAACTCCGCGGACCTTCGCCGCCGGATCGGTTACATCCCGACGAATCCGCAGTTCCCCAAGGGCATGACGCCCATCACGTATCTGGACTACATCGCGCGGCTGTTCGGCCTCCCGGCGGACGCCCGCAAGCCACGCTTGGCCACGCTCATTCGCGCGGTGGACCTGCTGCCGCATTCGGGCGAATCGATCGCGCACTTCACACCGGGCCAGACCGCGCGCCTGGCCGTCGCCGCCAGCTTGATCAACGAGCCGGACCTGCTCATCTGGGACGAACCGACGCACGGCCTGGACATCGAAGCGCGGCGATCCATGCTGGAGTTGATCAAGTCGCTTGCGGCGGAGAAGACGCTGATCCTCTCGAGCCACAACCTCACGGACGTGGACGAAGTCTGTAACCACGCCGCGGTGCTGAACAAGGGCCAGATGATCTTCAGCGGCACGCTGCAGGACTTGAAAGGCCGCATCAAGAAGAACCATTACGAACTCGATTTGGACGGCGAGCAGAAGGCGATCACGAAGTGCGTGGCCGCGTTGCGGAACCTGCCCGGCTTTACGCAAGTGCTGCTCCGCCAGCGGCGGCTCGAGATCAAACTGGGCGACGACGTGCCGAACACGGCGCTGCTCGGTCAACTCTTCAACCTGCTCAACGACAGCAAAGTGACGATCATCACGGTCCGCAGCGTGGGGATGCAAACGGAACAAGCGTACTTGGATCTGGTGGAACGGGAAGAGAGCCGCGGCTTCGCCCGCTTGTACAAGGACGCCGAAGCGGCCTAATCGTAGGGTGGGTCGAAGTCCGCGCCAGCGGACGAGGCCCACCGTAGACGGTCACGGTGGGCCTCGCGTGCTGCGCACGCTTCGACCCACCCTACGGCGGAAGTTGTGGATTGGAGCACGATCATGGAACAGACTCCCGCCGTGGTGACGGTGAAGTTCAACAAGTTCCTGCCGTACTGGGCCGTGCTGCAGACGGACCTGAGGCAGACGCTGCGCGGCTGGGTGTACCGCTTGTGGGTGTTCATGGCCGTGCTCGCGCTCGGCGGCGTGATGCTCTACCGCGTCGGCATCCACAAGGAGGCCGGCGTGTTCCAATCCGCCGCGGCGCAGTCCGGCGACCTCGTCCGCCTGCTTGTGCTCGGCTCGCTGGCCCTGATCGTGGTGCTCGCCGTGTCCGCGGTCGGTGCGGAGAAGGGCGTCGTCGCGGATTCGGTGCTCAGTCGCGGCATCAGCCGGCACCAGTACTTCCTCGCCAAGTGGCACGCCCGGATGGGCCTCGTGGTGGCCACATTCGCCGTGCTCGCGACGGCCGTGCTCGCCGCCACATACTTCCTCTTCAAGTCGGATGCGGAGACGGACCTCTCGCTGGTCGGCGGCATCCTCGCCATTCTCACCGTGTCCGCCGTGCTGGTCGCCGTCGTCTCGTGGGGCGTGACCATCGGCGCCCTGACGAACGGCACGGTTCTCGGCATCACCGTGTTCTGGCTCGTGCTGTACGGCGCGGGTTTCCTACTCACATTGCTGCCGGAGTCGTATCCCTCTCCGGACCGCGAATTGAGCCGCCTGAAGTTCATGCTGATGGGGCAATACAACGTCGCGGTGTTGACGAACCTCATCCTCGGTTCGCTGGCCGCCGCCGCCGCCGCCGCCGCGGTCGGCGTGTTGGGCTTCAGCAAAAGCGACGTGTGACGAGGGGAACTGGCACGAAAGTAAAGCGCGAATTCGAATTAATTCACATGAGCGGTACGATATGCGACGGATCGCACTCTTCTTGACGACCATGTTCGGTTCGGCGGTGTCGGCTCAGCAACCGGGTTGGCCGTCGCCGCTGCCGGTCACGGTGAACCAGGCCCAAGCCGTGGAACCACCCGCCGCGACAGCCTCGCCCGCGCCCGTACAAGTCGTCGAGTACTTCGAACCGCCCGGGCAACAGCACTGGCTCGCGATCAACTTCGCGCTGGGCCAACCGTCGTACGGCCGCGTCGGCGTCAAAGTGTGGGACCGCCCGAACAACTCGCTCTGGCTCGAGGCGTACGGCGGCAGTTCGCTTTACGACGCCATGTACGGCTTCGGTGCCCGCGTGCAGCACACCGCGTGGTCCTTCGGCAACGGCGACTCCGTGTTGCTGAGCCCCGGGCTCGGCCTGCACATCCTGCCGGACTGGTACGCCGTGCATGAAGTGACGCATTACAACCGCCGCCACGGTTACTGGACCACGGGGCAGGGCAGCGCCTCCACGCTCTACTTTCTCGCCGGCGACGTGGACATCTCGTGGCTGCACGACTTCGGCCCGCGCTTCGGCTTCGAACTCGGCATGAAGGCCGGGCTCGCCGGCCGCCTTGGCGGCACCGTCGGCGATTGCTACCCCGCCGATGCCATGTGGGGCAAGAACCTCTACCCGATCCTCGCCTTCTACACCGGCCTCCGCTTCTGACCGCTACGATAGCGGCATGGATCCGTTGAAGATGATCCGGCCGCGGCGGGCGATCACCGGCATGTCCGCGATCCTGCTGCCGTTTGAAGAATCCGGTGCGATCGATTGGCCGGGGTTCGACGCCCATGTGGAACGCACTGCGGCTGCCGGACTCGTTCCCGCCGTGAACATGGACACCGGCTACGTGAACCTCCTGGACGAGGCCGCGAAGGGCGAGGTGCTGTCGCGAACCAAGTCCATCCTCGGCGGGAAGCCGTTCGTCGCCGGTGCCTTCGTGCCGAGTATCGCCGGCGACGCATTCGACGAAAGCGGCTACAGCCGCAGCATCGAACAGATCACTGGCGTAGGCGGAACGCCGGTCATCTTCCAAAGCTTCGGTCTCACATCCCTGCCCGAAATGGAACTCATCGCCGCATATGAACGCCTCGGCACCCGGTGCGAGTCGTTCCTCGCATTCGAACTCGGGACCATGTTCGCTCCCTTCGGCCGCATCTATTCACTGGACGCGTACCGCGGGCTGCTCGGCATCCAGAAATGCACGGGTGCCAAACACTCCTCGCTGTCACGCGACTTGGAATGGCAGCGGCTGCGACTTCGCGATCAAGTGCGTCCCGAGTTCCAAGTGCTCACGGGAAACGACCTCGCCATCGACATGGTGATGTACGGCAGCGATTACCTGCTGGGCTTGAGCACTTTCGCGCCGGAACTGTTTGCGAAGCGGGACCGCTTCTGGCGCGACGGCGATCCGCGTTTCTTCGAGTTGAACGACGTGCTGCAGTACCTCGGGTTCATCGCCTTCCGCGATCCGGTGCCCGCGTACAAACACTCCGCGGCGATGTTCCTCCACCTTCGAGGCTGGATCGAATGCGATGACACGCATCCGAGGAGCGCGAAGCGGCCGGACAGCGACCGTGCGATTCTGCAACTGATCGCGAAGCGGTTGGAGGAGTTCGCATGATCGACGGCTCCGCGGCGGTCGCCGCCCTCGAGGCGAGCCCGTTCACTCACCTCGTGTGGATCCCCGATTCGCACCTCGGCACGTGGGATTCCGCGCTTGCAACGTCGCGACTCGCCCCGATCCGGCCGACGCGCGAGGGTGAAGCGGTGGCGATCGCCGCCGGGCTGATGCTCGGCGGCGCTTCGCCGCTGGTCGTCATCCAATGCACGGGTTTTTTCGAGGCGGGCGACGCGGTGCGGAACGTCGTCCACGACATGAAACTGCCGCTCAAGTTGATCGTCGGCGTCCGGTCGTGGCACGCGTCGCAGGCCGGCCGATCCGCGGACAACTGCCCGCACTTCGCCGAACGACTCGTCACGGCATGGGACATGCCGTTCGCCTGGTTCGATCCGTCCGCGGCAGATGCGGCATCGTGTGGCGCCGCGATCCGCAACCTGGCGGATCACCGCGGCCCGCTCGTTCTCCTCTGGGCCGAATGACATGCGAATCGATTGCTCGACAGCGAACGTGGTGGACATTTACCAAGCCTTGGTCGGCGCGGTGACGCCGCGGCCGATCGCGTGGGTCAGCACGCTTTCGCCGGCGGGAGTGGTGAACCTCGCGCCCTTCAGTTTCTTCAACGCGTTCGGCGCGGGCCGCCGATCGTTGTGTTCTCCGCCGACGGCTCCGCCGCGACAGCGGTGAAGACACGCTGATCAACCTCGAAGCGGTGCCCGGAGTTCCGTAATCCGGCTACGGCGAAGCAGCTCACTTGCGGAGGAGGTGAACCTCACATCCCGGAGATTCCAGTGGCGAGGAGTGTCACTGGCGGCGGGATCGGCAAGCTGCCGAGCGAGTGCGACCGCCGCGGATCGCCGATCGCCCGTGAGCCTGGAGTGCGTCGTGCGGCAGATCGTGCGCCTTGCGGCACGGGGCCGATCGCCGCCAACGCGTGATCGGCGAAGTGCTCCTGATCCGCATCGCAGACGAAGTGCTGGATGAAAAGGACGCGTCGACCCGCGGAAACTGCAGACGGTGGCCCGCCTCGGGCGCGCTTCTGGTGCCGAACCGGCGACCCTGTTCGAAGAAACGGCCGTGATGATCTGGTGGCGGATGGGAGGTGAGGCATGGTGAGCGCGACCGCGACTCCGCCGCCGAAAAAGGCGGAGCGTTTGTACACGATCGAAGACCTTCTCGCGATACCCGACGACGGCGTCGAGCGGTAGCTGATCCAAGGCCGTTTGCGCACGGTGCCGACATGACCAAGCGGAACCGGTATCACGCGGCACTCACGGCGCGACTGAGCCAACTGATTGGCAACTGGATCGACACACAACCCGAACCGCGCGGCGAAGTATACGACGGCGAAGCCGGGCTCTATCTCCGCCGAAACCCGGACAGCGCCGTCGGCATCGATGTCGTCTACATGCCCCCCGGTTCGGATGCGGCCTAACCGACCGGACTACGATGATCCGAGGCCGAAGCCCGCCTTGATCGTCGAGGTGCTCTCGCCAAGGCCAACACCGAAGGAAGTGAACGAGAAGGCAGACGATTACTTGGCCGCCGGCGTTCCGCATGTGTGGATTGTCGATCCGCACTGGCAGGCAGTCACCGTTCTCCAGCCGGGCCGCCCCCGGAAATGTTCAACACGACCCACACGTTGACCGCGGAACCTAGGATGTCGGGTTTCTCCATCCCCTGCTCAAGCTTTCCGTCGATGACGGTCACGGTTCCGCTCGCCCCGTCGACATGGATTCGCTGGCCGGTCTTCAAGCGGGATGTGACGCCAGGCAGGCCGGCGACCGCAGGCAGGCCGAACTCGCGGGCCACGATCGCACCGTGCGAGAGCACGCCGCCCGTCTCCATCACCAGAAGCCTTCGCCTTCACGAAGAAGAGCGGCACCCACGCCGGATCGGTGCTGGGGCACGCACGGTACGTAGCGCCCTCTATCCGCAGGCGCGGCCCCGGTTCGGTAGGGAGCAGAGCCCGGCCCCTCGAACGGCGGAGAGTGCCACGCCGAGCCGGTCCCGCACGCTCGGCGGCGGCAGCAGTCGGCCGATCGCGTCCAGGTCGTCGAACAGCACGGCCGGCGTTTCCAGCGTGAGTTCCGCCTGTCTGCCGTTTCCGGGCGTTTGCGATTCGCGCTCCGAGATCTTTTCCGGCGAGCAACTCGGGCAGGTCCGCGAGCGTGAGGAGAAGAGGCCGCCGTGCAGGCCGAAGCGGCGATCGAGTTCGACGAGCAACTTGCGGATGAATGCGTAGCCCGTGAGAAGGTCGTGTTTTGCCGCCTCGCGCAGCCCCAAGTGAGTTCGCAGCGTGTCGAGCAGTTTGAGGAGGAACTGATCGTAGCGGGGCCGCCGAGTTTCGCCGCGGTACGAACGCGTTTGACGACTTCGCTGTGGGCCGCGTTCGTGAAGTGAAGGTGGCTCGCCGCCGATTCCCGGAGGCTGTCCACCGCGGCCGCATCCTCGGACCATCGCGGCTGGCTCAGTTCCATCTCGTTGGTGCAGCGGTGGCCGAAGCTCGCGACGAACTCGTCCCGCGTGAGACGCTGCGAGGCGAAGGCTTGGATGGCGGCCGCGTAGTCCTTGCCGTCGGGCGGTTTCGCCCCGAGGCTCAATTCGCGTACCCACGCCGCCTCCGCCTTTTCAAGCCGAGTTTCGGCTTCAGCATCTCGACCAACGCACTCCAGCAGTAATCCGCGAACACAGTCGGTTTCAGGCTCTCGCGGCAGACCAACACGCCGGCTTCGATCCAGCGATTCGAGGTTTCCACCAGGCTCGGCATTCCCGGCCGGCATCGGCCGGGACTCGCGTCGCGAGCTTCGCCGGGAACTCCGGCACGATCGTCTTCTGGAATCGCTCGGCGAAGGTCGCGGCTTCGCGCTTCGTCGTGCTCATGATGCGGCTCCAGCCGCCAGACCGTGGCCAGGAAGACGCAGGACGCCCAGGAACGCCGCCGCGAAGCCGGGGTGAGGCTCGGCTTCGGATTGAGAGCGAGCCGCGGGTCCGCCTTGTAGGTCGCGAACGGATACTCGATCGGCGGCTTCGCGAACTGCATCCGCGGCAGCCGCGAGAGGTTCATCATCGGCCAGCCCGGCGACCAGTCGAACGCCGACAGCGAGCCCAAGCTCGGATCGGGCTTCGCTCCGAGGTCGCGGTTCATCGCCCCGAACCCGCCGTCCGCCGCGAGCAGGCGTTGAACCCACGGACCACGTCATCGGCGTGGGCTGCGGCAACACCGCTCAGGGTCCGGAGCATCACCCACGGTGCCGCCGGATCGGCCTTCGCCTTCAATTCGGCGATCACCGCGCGGCGAGTCTGCTTCGCGCTCGGCGGCGTTCAGGGCTGGTGATCGGGCGCGCTGCAGCAGGTGGAACGCGCGCCGGCCAGGCCCATTCCACGTCGCGGGCGTCGCCGTAGAAGGCTTCCACCTTGCGGCCCAGTTCCGCCAGTTGGCGAGCAGTGCGGTGTCACTGAGGCAGAACGTTCGCTGCTGCTGCTCGGCAGGCACGGGGGATTCGCCCGCGGCATCGATTCGAATAGGTTTAGGCCGAGTTGTTGTCCTGCACCGCGCCGGCCTCGCGATCGGTTGGAATCGATCCGGCGAGACGCGTCCGGGCACCGCGGCTACCAAGCCCCACGAGGCTTCGGCGAGCAGGCCGGCCGTCGGATCGCGGGTCGCCGGGTGAACAACACGCCGGCGCACGTCCGCAGGTACGAGTTTCTGCACCACGGCCATCGCCACTTGCGATTCATCGATGCCCTGCTTCGCGCGATACGCCACCGCCCGCTCCGTGTGCAGCGATTTCCAGCAGCGTTCGACCGCACTGGCAGTGCGGCCTCGCCTTCGACACCAGTATCGTTTCCTGCTGTCCGCGAAGCTGGTGTCGGCGCTGTCTTCGGCCGTGGCGCTTGGAGCGGACTGCGACCGAAGATCCGCCGCCGAGTTGCGGTACGCGTCCCCCAATCCGTCGAGGCTGCAGCTTCGATAGGCGTCGGTGGTCAGCACGAAGCCGTCGGGTACGGGCAGCCCTGCGGCGGCCATCCGGCCCAAGCTGAAGCCCTTGCCGCCGACGCGCGGTGCATCCGCTTCCCAGATGTCGCGAAAAAACAGGATGGTCATGTCACTTCTTCTTCAGCACGCCGCCGTCCTCAAGTACGGACCAGAGTTGCTCCCAGATCGCTTCGGGCGGCACGGCTGCGAGGCCGCGATCGGCCCACGCTTGCGCCGCGCTGCGCAGGATCGTCACGGCGTCTTCGCGAACCGCGGAGTCGTTCACCTGCGTCTTCGGTTGCTTCGGCGCGGCCGGTGATGCGGGCGTCGTCTTTGGCTTGCCGAGTTTGCCGTCCAGGGCTTCATTGCACAAGGCATCCGCCCGCTTGTTCTGCTCGCGCCGCACGTGCGAAATGGAGACGGACTCGAATTCCTTCACCAGTTCGCGGGCGTCCTGGTACAGCGGAAGCAAGTCCGGGTGCTTCACGCGGTACTCGCCGTTCATCTGCTTCACGAGCAGTTCGGAATCGCTGAACACGCTGACCCGCTGCAGACCGAGATCGGCGGCCGCTTCCAGGGCGCGAACGAGGGCGGTGTACTCCGCGACGTTGTTGGTCGTATTGCCGAGTGTGGCGGCTTCCTCGACCGGCGGCAGCCCGGTGCGGGCGATCACGAACGCGAACGCGGCCGGGCCGGGGTTGCCGCGCGACGCGCCGTCGATGTGGATGGTGGCCGAGTCGCTCATCGATGCTCGCCGGGACGGGCGCGGAGTGTGAGAATGGAAATTGTATGAGCGAGACATGGCTGCTGATCGAAACGTCGGGCCGCACCGGCCGCGCGGGGCTGGCCCGAAACGGCGAGGTGATTCGCACCCGCACATTGGCCGAGACGCGCCGCCTGGCCCGCGACTTGGCACCGAGCATCGCCGAGATGTTGAACGAGGAGAGGCTTGAGCCGAGGGACGTGGCGGGTGTGATGGTGAGTGTCGGGCCGGGCAGCTACACCGGGTTGCGGGTCGGCATCGCGAGTGCGAAGGCGTTCGCGTACGCCACCGGTTGCCCGCTGATCGCGGTGCCGACATTCTCCGCCATTTCACAGGAGGTGCCCGACCTCGCCTGCGAGACGTGGGTGATCGCGGATGCCTTGCAGGGCTTGGTTTACCTTCAGCGCTATCGGCATGCGAAACCGCTGGATGCACTGCGGATCGCGGCCGCAAGCGAAGCGCTCGCCGCAGTTCCGGCACACGTGTGGCTCGCGGGACCGGGCTTGGCGACGTTCAAGCTCAACGATGCGGGTCTCGTGCCCGAGCCGTCGCTGGAAGGCGTCCTACGCGCCGGAAGCGGCATCGGGCCTGCTTCCCGCGAAACATTGTTCGCTCTCGAACCGCTCTATCTCCGCGGCAGTTCCGCGGAAGAGAAGGCCGACACGGCACGAGCGGGGAACGCCCCGCCGTCCGCCCGCAGCGGCGGAGCCAGCGATTCCTGACGCGTTCCCTCAATAGTCCGGTTCGTCACGGAGCCCGTTCATGTCCGACCTCGCACGCTTCACGGTGTCCATCGAAGCGGACCTGCTCGAGAAGTTCGACGCGTTCTGCACGGAGGGCAAGTTCGCCACCCGGAGCGAGGCCATCCGCCAATTGCTTCGCGAGAAGTTGACCACGGCGGCGGTCGCGGCCGACGCCGCGGACGTGGCCGCCAGCCTCACGCTGGTGTACGACCATCACAAATCTCACCTCACGGACAAGATGATCGACTTGCAGCACGCCCACGGCGAACTCGTGGTGTCGAGCATGCATGTCCACCTCACGCACGACCTGTGCATGGAACTGATCGCGCTGCGTGGTCCGGCGACGGATATTCAGCACCTTGCGGCCGAACTCAGCGGGTTGAAAGGCATTCACCAGGCGCAGGTGGTCGTGGTGCGGGCCGAGGATCTCCCACACTCGCACCCCCACCCGCATTCGCACGCTCATCCACATCCCCACGGCCACGCACATTCACACGCGAAATCTTCACAGAAACATGCATGATTCCACCTTGAAGGGAATCGCGCCCGCGATTATCCCCCCGCCACTGCTGGCTCGGTTTCTGGGGGAAACCATGTTCCTGTCCGCGGCTTTCGCCCGCGGCGGCCGTCGCGCCGCTGCTGCAATCTTGTCGCTCGGCGCGCTGAGCGTGTCGGCATCGGCTCAGGCCCCGCCGCCGATCGCGGGTAAGCCGATCAGTGACCCGGCCGTTGTGCCGGCGTCGATGCCGTACACGGCGCCGGCGGTCGTCCCGCCGCTTGTTCCGGCCGGCGCCTCGGAGCCGGTGCCGGCCGTGCCGACCACGCCGGTGAACGTGCCGCCGACTCCGGCCAAGCCCGCGCCGATTCCGATGGAGGCGTTGCCGAGTCTCGATCCGATGTATGCCGCCAGCCCTTCAGGCGGCACGGGTGCGCCCGGAGCGCCACTCGATCTGCGAACCGCCGGCCGCGGGCCCCGCGGCAGCGACTACGACAGCAAGAACATCTCGGTGTTCCTCGGCGGCCGCGCCCAGTTGGACGCCGTGGACTTCATCACCACAAGCACCCTGCGGGCGGCCGTACCGGGTACCAACCCGCTGAATCCGGGCGTGTCGTTCCGGCGGTTGCGGCTCGATGCCAGCGGCTCCATCTATTCGCACATCGACTACCTGTTCCAAATCGACTTCGTGAACGCGGTGGGCTATGCGAACACGCCCGGGCAATCCGTTTCGACCGACGTCGCGGTGCCGACCGACGCCTGGGTGCAGTTCAAGGAAGTGCCGATCGTCGGGAACATCAAGGTCGGCAATCACAAGCCGTACTACTCGTTCGAGCACCTCACGAGCAGCCGCTACCTGAACTTCATGGAGCGGTCGCTGGGCTTCGATGCGTTCGCGGAAGGCTTCAACAACGGCTTCGAGCCCGGCATCTCGGCGTTCGACACGTACCTGGACAAGCGCGGCACCTGGGCCGTCGGTGTG
This sequence comes from Gemmataceae bacterium, assembly GCA_046350135.1. Taxonomy (GTDB): domain Bacteria; phylum Planctomycetota; class Planctomycetia; order Gemmatales; family Gemmataceae; genus Urbifossiella. Next base: position 4,245 of record JAXMBB010000023.1, on the reverse strand, counting down.
TTCAAGAACACCCGCAACGCCTTCGCGTTCAACGTGGGCCGCAACGAGACGGACGTGAACGGTCGCGTCACCTTCCTGCCGCTCTATGAGGAGGAAGGCAAGTACTTGTTGCACATGGGCCTCGGCATGAGCCAACGAGACCCCGACAACGGGCAGGTGCGGTTCCGCTCGCGGTTCGACATGCGCAACGCGCCGAGCGGCATCGCGCCACTGATGGCGGACACCGGCCTCTTCAACGCGTCCCAACAGTACCTGCTCGTTCCCGAACTCGTGGGTGTGTTCGGTCCGCTGTCGTTCCAGAGCGAATACTATGGCAGTTGGGTCACGGGCGCGGAAACGATCACGTCCAGGTGCCGTGATTCCGCAGGGCAACGTGTTCCTGCAATCGTGGTATGCGGAGGGCCCACCTGTTCCTCACCGGGGAGCACCGGAGCGTACAGCCGCAACTCGGGGACGTTCGGCGCGAGTGAAGCCGCTCCGGCCGGTGGAGTGGACGCGCGGCGGGTTCGGCGGCTGGGGCGCTGGCAACTCACGGCCCGCTACAGCTACTTGGACCTGAACAACAAGATGGTGATCGGCGGCCGCGTGAACGACCTCACACTCGGCGTGAACTGGTTCCTGAACCAGTGGATGAAGATGCAGACCAACTTCTTCGCGGCCGATCGCGACGTGGCGAATCCCGCCGGGACCGGAGGTATCTACGGCTTCGGCACTCGCTTCGCCTTGGATTGGTGATCGCGGTCACAGGAGCGAAATGCGGGCGCCCGCTGCGGCAGCGGGCGCCGCTTCATTCAGGTGGACGTGGAGTGGAGCATATTTCCAACCCGTATCGTGCTCGTCCGCGATGCGCTTCAGCGCGGCGAGCGACTCTTCCGTGATGCGGTTCCCAGTTTCTTGGTAGCTTGGATCGCAGAAATAGATGCGACACCCGAGCGGTCGCGACTCGCGGGCCGTGCACAGGCCGTTAACTTGGAAGGGGCAACCGTCCCTCGACACGGGCTGCTCGAAGGGCAATGCGGATTCGAGCAGGATCTCGGCTTCGAAGTGGCTCAGGAACAGCGTGTGGCCGTATTCCGTGAATCGGCAGCAACGGCCGGAGGCGTCGCAACGCGGCCCTGCGGCGGCGACCGCACGATCCGCCGAGGCATACACCGCCTCCACCGCCGCCCGCACTTCATCGGTCATGACTTGGGTTCGGCGGGCTTCGGCTCGATCTTCAAGGCCTTGTTCACCGCTTCCAGCAGCCGCTCCATGGCGAACGGCTTGCGGATGTAATCGATTACGCCGAGGTACTCCGCGTACGCCTTGTGGCGGCTCCCTTCGTTCGCCGTGATCATGATGATCGGCGGCGCGTCCGTCTTGCCCTTGAAGTGCTCCAACACCGGGTACCCGCCCATCCGCGGCATCATCATGTCGAGGATCACGAGGTCCGGCGTCTGGTTGTAGATCGCGGACTTGCCCTGATGGCCGTCGTGGGCCTGCATCACGCGGAAGCCCTGCCGTTCGAGCACGGCCCGCAGGCCGTCCACGAGTTCGCGATCGTCGTCCACGATGAGAATGGTTTTCTGATCGGCCATGACCGGCCCTCGCGCGTCGTCTGGGGCGATGATTCAACCCTAGCAACCGCAAGGGAGAGTTACAAGGAACTGGGGTTCACTGCAAAGCCACGAAGCAAGGAAAGCATTTGTGAGATCAACGTTTGGCATCCGGCAGCAAGAGCGGCAACTTGGGCACGCGTGAGCCGAACGCGGGAGCGAGCACGACGTCGGTACCGGGTTCGGAGCCGGGCGAGAGCTTCGGCTCGCGCGAGAAGCGATCGAACGGATACGTGCGGTTCGTGGAGTCGTCCCAAACCAATTGGAGCTTCTGTTCCCCGGAACGCACCGGAAGTTCGATCCGGAGTCCGTCGCCGGGTTTGAACGCGATCACGCCGGGCTTCTCGGGGACGAAGCGGTACTGCGTGTTCAGCCCCTCGGTGACCGCCTCGCCGGTGAGTTTGAAGTTGCGGACCACCGGTTCGCCATTCGCGGGAATCACCGTGATCGCGAGCGGACCGGCGGGCACGAGCGAGGGCACTCGCAAAGCCGCGGGAATGGTCAGCTCGAAACCCTTGATGTCGAACGCGAACTCGGATCCGCGCAGAAATGCGGCCAATTCCTGCAATGGATCGGGAGCTAGGGAGTCCTCCAATCTCAGGAGGAGATGGAACAGGCGGCTCCAGTCGCGGATTGCGGGATCGGCCAGTTCATCGGCGAGCTTGCGCCACGCCTCCGGCGTGTCTCCGCCGAGCTTCGCGCCAATGAGGGCGCGAGTGCGCTTCGCGGCGTGGCCGGTCGATTCACGCAGCCGCGCTGCGAGAACGGCCCGCCCCGGTTCCGGGAAGTTCGCCAAATTCAAATCCTTGAGTGACAACGTGGTGTCACTGTCGATTTGTTCCAAGCGTTCCGCCGGGTCGAGGGCGACGCCCGGAAGCGGGATCTCCAGCAACTTCCGCGACGTGTCCGCGGTGAGGCCGAGCGCGTCCGCGAAGTCCCGCATGCGGCCGAGCCGCGTGCGGGTGAACTCCCAGTCGCGCGATGCCTCGTACACGCGATCGAATGCAGCCGCTGCTCCATACGTCGCGGCTTCGCCGCGAGCCAGCGGCACGACCGGCGACCCCGGAATCGGTGCGGCATCATCGAATGGCGGGCGCGTCCCCGCGGCTTCGAGCGCGGCCACGCGATCCCGCCATTCACCCTCGAAGCTCCGCGTGTGCGTCAATGCGAGCGCCTGGTTCACGAGCCCGCGGTACCATTCCTGCCATGCCGCTTCCGCGCCGCGGAGCGCCGGCGCGTCCGCGAGCCACTTGTCGCGGAGCCTTCCGGCTTCCGTGTCGCTCCACGTGTAGCGGGCGGGTGACGCCAATTCGCCGAGCAATTTCGCCTCGGTACGGGCGAGTTCCTCCAAGCTGCGCGTTTCGGCCGGGCTCGGTGTCGCGGCCAGCTTCGCGGCATACGCCTGGTATTCGTCCACTTCGCTCAACCGGCCCGCGACGAACTCGCGGAGATCGGCCGGCAGTGCGAAGAATCCGGGGTCGGATTGGAACTCGGAGAGCAGGCGGCGGTTCTTCGCCAAGTTGCGTGAGGAGAGCCTTTCCGCCGCCGGCAGTTCGCGGTCCCGGTACGACTGCACGCGCGAGGCCAATCCCGGATCGGCGGGCGGTGGCTGATACAGCGAGACGGCCACGGCCCCCGCGAAGAGCAGCCACACGAGGCACGCCACGGCCCACAGCGTGCGGCGCAGTTGCTTCTGCGATCGCTTCACGCGATTGCGGTGCTCTTCGGCGCGGTGGAAGAGTTCGCGGAAGCACTCGGCCACGCCGAAGGGTTCGTTCCCGCCCGGCTCACGCACCGCCACCGCATGCCCGTGCAACGTGATGCTTCCGAACGGCAGATAGTCCGTGATCGCGCCTTGCTCGCGGAGGAACTCCTCGAAGCGGTTCAACGCATGGGTGAGCCGCGAGGCGACTTCTTCGAGCCAGCGTTCTCGCGTGTCTCCACGTTCGAACAGGGCGTCGCACTGGGTGAGGATCAGTTCGATGGGGAAGCCGCCGACTTCGCGTTCGAACACCTTGCGGCCGTGGACGCGTTCCAGAAGCATGAGGAACTCGTCGAACGCGTCGTCGAGGTCTTCGTCCGCGGCTCCGGCGTTCACGACGAGTGCGAGAAGATCGGCCTGCACCACGGCGGAAGCGACGAGCCCGCGCACGGCGCGTTCCGTGATCGGGTCCGGGTGCTTGAGCAGGGCGTTGGCGGCGTTGCCGTCGCAATCGTGGATCACGACTGTTTTCACCGGGCGGTTCGCCCCGTGCTTCAGCCGCAGTTCATAAGTGACGAGTTCGGTTTGCGTGCGTTCGAGCGGCGTGCGGGCGTACAAGTGATGGCTGATCCGCGGCAGGCGGCCGCTCGGGTCGATGACCTCGGGCCCGAATTGCTCTCCCGCCCGGTGCAGGGCACCGAGCAGCGACGACTTCCCCGAGCCGGGATGCCCGAAGAGCAGGATTCGCGGCGCGGCGGGGTCCACGGTCATGGGGAAATTGTAATCGGAATCAGTCTGCGCGGGCCGCAGCGACGACGCGCTTGCCGGCGAGCAGGCGGATGCCCACGTTCAACAGCATCACCATGGCGAGCAACACGAACGCGCCGCCCCACGCTTGGTCGCGCCAATCTTCGTACGGGCTGCGCGAGTACTCGAAGATGTAACCGG
>JAXMBB010000022.1:0-101103 GCA_046350135.1 Gemmataceae bacterium | reverse complement strand
TTGGTGAATGCGACGCGTTCGGGGGCCGGGCCGATGAACAGGATCGGAAGCTCGCCCGCGGGCAGCCGCACGACGAGTAACGCATTCTGAGTGTGTGTTGCGTTGAAAGAACGCTCGCCAAGCTTCAGTGAGATCTCGCCCACCTTCAACCCCTTGGCGTAGCCGAGATCCACCTGATAAACGCCGGCGTCTTTCAGCTTCACGGGTTGTTTGAAGTCCTTCGCGACGATTGATGTTTCGCCTTCGGCGGAGGCTGCGCCGGGATCGAGCAGCAGGCCGTCGTCGTACTTCGCGCAGGCGACGGTGACGCGGAAGCGGCCGAACTCGGGCAGTTCCCGCAGCGCGATCTTGAAGTTCGCCCGCGGGCCGTAGGTGCTCGATTCGGTGAAGATCTCGCTCGACGGAATCGCCGGACGCAGCAGCAACCCTTCCGGCACGGTGGAGTATGCGCGGCCCTTCGGGTAGCCGTGCGTGCCGCGCATGTCCGCGAACACCGCGTGGTAGATCGAATCGTACTCGCGCCACCCGCGGACCGTGTCGTTGCCCGCGTACCCTTCGATGAAGCGATACTTCGTCCGCATCTTGAACGGCTCGAACGCGAACGGCTTGTCCGCTTTGAGTTCCTCGACGACGAAATCTCGCTTGTCCAGAAGCGTGCTGTCCGCCCCGAGGATGAGGTTGTCCTTGATCGGGTTCTTGTTGATGCCCGCGCCGAAGTCCAGCCGGAAGTTCTGGATCACGGGTTTGCTCTTCGGATCGACGATGCTGCGGGAGAGCGCCGTGTCCGCGATGTCGAAGTACGCTTCGAGCAACAGCGGAGAGAGTTGCAGCGTCTCCTGGTTGTTCACGAAGCCGTCTTTCGAGACCGCATCGGGTGGCAGCACATCCGCGATGTTGTCTTCGAGTTGGAGCAGTTCGCGGAGGGTGTTCTTGTACTGGGCGACGGTGAGCCGGCGGACGCTGCCGTTCTTCGGCGTCGGCCGCAGCCGGGCGGTTCGCAGGTTCGCTTCCATCCACGCGACGGCACGCTTGCGTTCCTCGGCCTTCGGCTGCGTCGCGTCCTCCGGCGGCATCGCCCCGTCCCGCGTCAGCTTCAGGACGTGATCCCACAGTTTGAGCGTGCGGTCTTCGAGCTTCGCATCCAGATGATCGACGCGCACCCCGGCCGTCTGCTTGTCCGCATGGTGACAGCGCTGGCAGTACGTCTTGAGGAACGGCTTCACATCGCGATCGAAGCCATCATCCGCCAGTGACGCGGAGGGGAGAAGCAATGCGAGGAGGAGTGTCAGGATCGAGCGAAGGCCACAGATGCGCTGGCGGCAAGGCTCTCGGTTTTCAGGCCGAAGGCCTGGGACAACATAGCCCAGGGCAACGCCCTGGGACTTGGTGTCGCGTTCCCGCAGCCTGAAAGGTTGCGACAGGGGATGCCGCATCGTGTCGCAGCCTTTCAGGCTGCAATCCATTTCCGTGCTGAACCCAGGGCGGCGGGCTTCGCCCTTGCCCTGGGCTACGTTGTGCCAGCCCTTCGGGCTGAAGAGCAACCCTTCACGCAACGTGATTTGTCTCGCGCCACCCATGCGTCTCGCCCGCCAACATGAACGACCTTCGAACAGTTCCAAGTTCTAAATGCCCAGAACGGTAATGCACTCGTGCTCTTGAACCTGTTGCCAGATCCAATCCGCCAACGCCCTCGCCAGTTGGGCGAGCGAGTCGGAATTGGCTCTAAAGTCCCGGGCGAACTCCGCCTCGGAGGGTTCATAAATGAACCCGATCTTATCGCGCAAATCGCCGACGTGCTTCGCATTATCAGCCGCTTTTGCCAACTGATCTAAATCGATAACGATTCGACGCCATGCTGTACGACGGATCCCCACGAAAGAAAAGTGGTCGAAACGCGGCTCGTGACGCTCAATGATCGACTCGATCAGCCCGAATACGTCTTCTGCTAAGTACACCGAGCCATCGTTCCAACACTTGTTGCGGTATGGACCGGGCAGGAACTCGAAGTAGCATGTGCCCTGCAATTCGGTCTTATCGCGGATGAGCCGGATCGGGTCCATGCTGCACACGGCGGTGACAAACAAGCCCACGGACTTCCATCCGCGGGCTCGTGTTTGCATCACGGGTATGTCACTGGTTGAACACGAATTCCTTCGTGTTGATCAGGGCCCAGATGATGTTCTCATACGCCGTCTTCTTGCCGGCCGCTTTGTACTTCTCCTCCATCTTCTTCACATGGTCCAAGGCCGCGGCGAGGTCGTCCTTCGTGGGCTTGCGAGCGAAGGCCCACAGGAAGATCTCCGTCACCTTCTCTTCGTCGGTCCGCGTGTCCTTGGCGTTGGCCAGCGTGTCGGCGCGGCCGCCGGCGCGGGTCACCTTGCCCTGCACCTCGTCGCTGTTGAGCAGGTGCAGCGCCTGGGCGAGGTTCGCCTCGTTCACGCGCTCGCACTCGCAGGCACTGATACGCTGCGGCCGGCCGAACACATCGAGGAAGTACGACGAGAACGATTCATCCGGCAACTGGATCGCTCGATTGGGGGCGTTCTTGTCCTTGGGCAGGCCGCCGAAAGCGGTGGGGCTGTCCGTCACCTGGCACACCGCGTCGAGCAGCACCTCGGCCCCCATCCGCTTCGGATAGTAGCGGGCGTAGGCTTGCTTGTCGTGCTTGTTGAAATCGTTCGGCGTGCTCGCCAACTGGTACGTCCGGCTCTTGCAGATCGTCTTCACCAGCGTCTTCAGCGAAAACTTGCTGTCGATCAGGTTCGTGGCCAGAGCGTCGAGCAGTTCGGGGTTGGACGGCGGGTTCGTGATGCGCATGTCGTCCAGCGGGTCCACAATGCCGCGGCTGAAGAAGTGGGCCCAGTAGCGGTTGGCGACGGCCTTGGCGAAGAACGGGTTCTTCGGATCGACCATCCAATCGGCGAGCTTCTCGCGGAGGTCGCCCTCCACGGTTGGCTCCATCGGTTGGCCGTCGAGCGGCTTGATGTCGGCGGTCTTGTTCGTGCGCTTGTTCACGACGCCGCCGGTGGAGCGGGTGAAGATCACCTGCAGACCGCGGCCGTTGCCGTCGTTCACGCCGCCGGGCACGATCACGTTCTTGCGAGCCAAGCGGCCGAAGAACGACGCGAGCCCCCAGTAGTCGTCCTGGCTCCACTTCTCATACGGGTGGTGGTGGCAGTTCGCACAGGCGAGGCGTTGGCCGAGGAACACCTGGCCCACGTCGTCCACGAAGTTCTCGGGGCGTTCGAGTTCCTTGTACCACACGGTGGCGGGGTTGCGGTTCTCGTCGCCGCTGGCCGTGAGGATGGCCCGCACGAACTCCGAGTACGGCATGTCCGAGGCGACCGCCTGGCGGATCCATTCGTGGAACGCGAAGGTGCCGGTGGCGCGGCCCTGTTCGCCACGACGCTTCACCCGCAGCACATCCGCCCACTTGTTCGCGAAGTAGTAGGTGTATTCCGGAGTGTCGAGCAGCGTGTCGATCAGCTTCTCGCGCTTGGTCGCGTCCTTGTTCGCGGCGAAGTCCGTCACTTGCTTCGGCGTCGGCAGGGTGCCGGTGAGGTCCAGATACGCGCGGCGGATGAAGGCTTCATCCGTGCAGATCTCGCTGGGCACGAGGCCGAGTTCGCGCCACTTCTTGGAGGTGAACTTGTCCACCACGGTGGCTTCGGGGAACTGCCACGCCGGGGTCGGCGTGCCGAGCGGCACCGTGGCCCGGAACACGGCCACCATGCCCTGATAGCGGGCCATGATGGCGGCTTCGCCGCTCATGGCCTGCGTGCGCACCAACGCGCCTTCGCTCACCGAGGCGATCTCGCCGTCGTTGCTCTCGTATTGGGCCCGGCGGGTGATGTCTTCGACCGTGCCGTCCGAGTAGTGGGCGTACGCGGCGAACTGCTGCTTGCCGTGACGGCTCAGGATGCGGTGTTCCGGGAACACCGTGATCTTGGTCACGGTCGGATCCTTCTCATTGCCCCACGGCATGCCCGAGGCGATCCAGCGGCGCACGAGCTTGTATTCATCCGAATCCGGGTCCATCTTCTTGCCGCCGCCGTGGGGCGACTTGCCGGTCGCCTTCATGAGGAAGAGGCTGGCATCCGGGTTGGCGGGGAACAGCCGACGGCCACGTCCTTCCTTCACGAGGTTCACGAAGTCCATCTCGGGCTCGAAGCCGAGCAGCGACAGCTTGAAGCCGTTCTGGCCGGACGCTTTGCCGTGGCAGCCGCCCGAGTTGCAACCGAGCTTGGTGAACACCGGAACCACCTGATTGGTGAAGTTCAGCGGCAGGTTCTCGCCCATGTTCTTGGCTTCGAGCGGCACCTTCACGGTCTTGTCGCCGAACGTCGCACTGATCTCACTCGTCCCGTTGGCGCGGGGCAGCACGCGACCGAGCGAGGTGACCGCCGCCGTCTTGCCATCCGCCACCGTGAACTGCGAATCACCGGTGAGGTCCACCAGTCGGCCGTCGTTCAGGGTCGCGGTCACGACGATCTGGGCCGCGTCGTCCATGCCCGTGAGCGAAACCTTCGCGGGGTGGATCGCGAGGGTCTTGATGTCCGCGGGTTTCGGCAGTGGTGCATCTTCCGCAAGAACGGGCGTAACCGAGAATGCGGCAGCGAATGCCGCAACCAGCAGGCGGGATGTCATGAAGAGACCCTCGGAAAGGGTTTGGCAGGCGGGGTGAACACTTCGGCAGTATCGGAATTGTCGCCGATCGCGTCCCTCGCTGCAAGTGTGAACTCGGCGGATTTCGTTCTCGTACCGCGTCGCCTGATGGCTTACGCTTGAAGCGGGTTCCGGAGACAGCAATGGTTCGTTGGATTTTACTCGCAGCTGTGTTCAGCCCGGGCGTCGGCCGCGCCGCGGATGCGGTGGACTACTCGCGCGATGTGAAGCCGCTCCTGCGCGAACGCTGTTTCAGTTGCCACGGCGCGCTCAAACAGAACGGCAAACTGCGGTTGGACACGGTCGCGTCCATGAAGGCCCGCGATGTGCTGGACGGTTCGCTGCTCGAGCGAGTGAGCGATCCGAACGAGAAGACGCGGATGCCGCCCGAGGGCAAGCCGCTGACCGCGGCCCAGATCGCAACACTGAAGGCGTGGATCGAGCAAGGCGCGAAGCACCCCGCGGATGAGAAGCCCGAGACGGAGCCGAAAGATCACTGGGCTTTCAAGCCGCCCGTGCGACCCGCCGTTCCCAAGCTGACCGCGAACCCCATCGACGCGTTCCTTCTCGCCGAACAACACAAGCACGGCCTGAAGCCCGCCGCGGAGGTGGAGAAGTCCACGCTGCTCCGCCGCGTGTACCTGGATCTGATCGGGTTGCCGCCGACGCCGGAAGAACTGCACGCCTTTCTCCAGGACCAATCACCGGACGCATACGAGAAGGTGGTGGACAAGCTGCTCGCGTCGCCGCAGTACGGTGAACGCTGGGGCCGCCACTGGATGGACGTGTGGCGGTACTCCGATTGGTACGGCCGCCGCTCGGTGCCGGACGTGCTTAATTCGTATGGCCAAATCTGGCGCTGGCGCGATTGGATCGTGAAATCGATCAACGACGACCGCCCGTACGACGACATGATCCGCATGATGCTCGCGGCGGACGAACTCGCTCCGCTGAACGATGCGGACCAAGTCGCCACCGGGTTCGTGGTGCGGAACTTCTACCGCTGGAATTACAACAACTGGATGCGGGACAGCGTGGAGCACACCGCAAAAGCGTTCCTCGGCCTCACCTTCAACTGCTGCCACTGCCACGACCACAAGTACGATCCGATCACGCAGGACGATTACTTCCGCATGCGGGCGGTGTTCGAGCCGCTCGAAATCCGCCACGACCGCTGGCCCGGCGAGGCCGACCCCGGCGTGTACCCGAAGTACAACTATGCGTCGTCGTACAAGCCGATCACGAGCGGCTTCGTCCGCGCGATGGACGAGAAGCTGGACGCGAAAACGCATCCGTACACCGGCGGCGACGAGCGCAACCTGGTGAAGGATCGCGTGATCGCCCCCGGCGTGCCGGCGTCGCTCGGCGGAAAGTTCGAAGTGACCGCGGTGAACCTTCCGCCGCAATCGTGGTTCCCCGGGTCGAAGCCGTTCGTGCGCGCGGAGGAATTGGCCAAGCGTGAAGCGGAGGTGAAAGCGGCATGGGAGGCACTCGTGAAGGCGATGCCCGGTCCGGCTGCGACCACGCGGATCGCGGACGCGCGGCTTTTGGCGGCGAAGAGCGAACTCGCGGCGATTCAGGCTCGCATGGCTGCGGACGACGTGGTGCACCTCGGTGCCAAGGGCGATGTGAAGACTGTCACCGCGATCGCGGCGAAGGCCGAACGCCAAGCCGCAATTGATGCCGCGCGGTTCGCCTTGGAACAAGCGGATGCCAAGGCGAAACCCGCGGCGCAAGCGAAATTCGATGCGGCGATCAAGGCGATGGCCGCGCCGATCACCGCGTACACGCCGCTGTCGCATGTCTATCCGAAAAGGAGCACTGGCCGCCGGGCCGCGCTCGCCAAGTGGATCGCGAACCGCGACAACCCGCTGACCGCCCGCGTGGCGATGAACCACCTCTGGAGTTGGCACTTCGGCCGGCCGCTTGTGGAGACGACGAACAACTTCGGCCGCAGCGGCAAATCGCCGACACACCCGGAACTGCTCGATTGGCTCGCCACGGAGTTCATGAGCAACGGCTGGAAGCAGAAGCCGCTGCACCGGTTGATTGTCACCAGCCGTGTTTACAAGTCGGACACTCGGCCAATGCGGAACTCGGAACTCGGAACGCGGAATGAAACAGCCGCCGCGGTGTTGGGTTTCGCGGCTGGCACTCCGCATTCCGCATTCCGCATTCCGCATTCCGAGGATGCAGATAACGTTTGGCTCGCGCGATTCCCGACGAATCGGTTGCAGGCCGAGGTGATCCGCGACTCGCTCCTCTTCGTGTCCGGCGAACTCGACACGACGATCGGCGGACCGGACATCCCGCAGGACCAAGGCCTCACCGCGAAGCGCCGGGCGATCTACTTCACGCACCACGGCGAAGCCCGCGTCGAGTTCCTGGACCTGTTCGACGCCGCGAACCCGTGCGATGCATATCGCCGTACCGCGTCCGTGTTGCCGCAGCAGTCGCTCGCGCTCTCGAACAGCGACCTCGCGATCCGCCTCAGCCGCACGCTGGCCGCGAAACTGAAGTCGCACACCAGCGATGAGGCGTTCGCGGTCGCGGCATTCGAGCGCATCCTGAGCCGCGCTCCGCGTTCGACGGAGTTGGCGGCCAGCGTCAAGTTTCTCGAAGCGCAGCGGAAGTTGCTCGAAGCCGATGCGGCTCAACGGGCCCGCGAGAACCTCGTGCTGGCCCTGTTCAACCACACCGACTTCGTCACGGTGCGGTGATACGATAAGCGCATGACGTTCACTTCGGAGTCGCTGCGCGAACTCGTGCGGCAAACGGTTTTGTCGCCGGGGTTCGTCCGCGCCGTGCTCGGCGGCGTGATGCGAGGCACGACCTGCGAGTGGCTTCGCATTACGATCCGGCCGCTCGTTCTCCGCAACGAACCGCACCTGCAATTCACCCGGTTCGACGGCCGCAAGGACTTTGCGCGGAACGTGCCGCTCGTGGACGCCGCCAACGAATTGGACGCCGTTCTCGCCGCCGGCTACTCCGGCATCCGACTCGAAACCGAGACCGAAGAGATCGACCTGCGAACGTCCAAGAAGGGGAAGGTGTTCGTCGGCCGGAAGAAGATTCAACGCGACGCCGTGGCAGCAACGCACAATCGCGTGAAGGACGTGCCGCTGCCCGAAGGCCGTGCGGATCGCGTGCTCGAAATCATGGGGATCGCTACGGCGGACGGCCGCGTGAAGCCGACGATGCGGGCCAAGTTCACGCAGATCAACGAGTTCCTCAAGCACCTCGGGCACCTGCTGGACGACGCCGGGTTGAAGTCGCTCGGACGCCCGCTCGAGATCCTGGATTGCGGCTGCGGCTCCAGCCACCTCACAATTGCCGCCCATCACTACCTGAACGACGTGCTCGGCATCCCGGCGCGGCTCATCGGCGTGGATGTGAACGAGGAAGTGATCCGAAAAAGTATGCAACGGGCGGAGCGACTCGGTGCCGCCGACTTGAACTTCACCTGCGGGCCGATCGGGACGGTGGCCGCGAAGCCGGATGTGGTGTTCGCGCTGCACGCCTGCGACACCGCGACCGATGATGCCCTGGCCCGCGCCGTGGCGTGCGAGGCGAAACTGATCCTCGCCGTGCCGTGCTGCCATCATCACCTCAACGAACAGATTCAGTCCGACGTGCTGCGGCCGATCCTGCGTCACGGCATTCTGCATCAACGCACCGCGGACTTGGCGACGGACGCGTTTCGCGCGCTCGCACTCCGAATCATGGGCTACCGCGCCGAGGTGGTGGAGTTCATCAGCCCGGAGCACACGGCGCGGAACCTGATGATCCGCGCCGTTCGCGGCACCCTCGCCGGTGAAGCCGCGTTCGTGCGCGAGTATCAAGACATGAAGCGGTTCTGGAACGCGACGCCGTTCATCGAATCCGCATTGGGCGAGCCGTTTCGCAGTCTGTTAGCCGGACGCGCCAGCGACGGAGGTTTGATTTCAGCCGTCGCGGGCGCGTCCGGCTAACATGAAGATCATGGCAGCGAATAAACTCCGCGTCGCATGGCAGGCGAACCTCTCGGATCACACCATCGGGCTGGCGTGGTCGCCGGACGGTTCGCGACTCGCCGCCGCCACGGTGAGCGGGCCGATTTTCATCCTCGATTCGGCCGGCAAGTCCGGCTCGCAGTTGAAGGGGCACGGCTTCGGCACCGCTGCGGTCGCGTGGCAGCCGAACGGCGAACTGCTCGCGTCCGCCGGGCAGGACGGCAAGGTGCGGCTCTGGAAGACCACGACCGGAGTGGAACTCGCGACGATGGACGCGGGAGCGGCGTGGGTCGAGCGAGTGGCTTGGCATCCGAGCGGAACGCGCCTCGCTTCCGCCGCAGGCAAGAAGACTCGCCTCTGGGATGCCTCCGGTCAACGGCTTCAGGAACTTCCCGACCAAGCCGGCACGGTCACCGATCTGGCGTGGCGACCGGGTACGAACCAACTCGCGGTGCTCGGTTACGGCGCGGCCAACGTCTACGACACCACAACCGGCAAGCCCGTGCACACGTTCGGATGGAAGGGTTCGCCGCTCGCACTCGCGTGGAGCCCGGACGGCAAGGTGCTCGCCCACGGCAACCAGGACGCCACGGTTCACTTCTGGTACGCCGCGTCCGGCAAGGATCTGCAAATGTCCGGCTTCCCCTCGAAGGTGCGGGAATTGTCGTGGGATTCTTCCGGCCGCTTCCTCGCGACCGGCGGCGGGCCCGTGCCGTGCCTGTGGGATTGCGCCGGGCCGAAAGGCCCCGAAGGTTCCACCCCGCAGATGCTCGAAGGCCACGAAGACAACCTGACCGCACTCGCGTACCAGGCCCGCGGCTACCTGCTCGCATCCGCCGCACTCGATGGCCGCGTCCTGCTCTGGCAACCCGCCAACAAGAAGGAACCGAAGGTCGGCGAGTTCCGCTTCGACGGCGAAGCGACCACGCTCCGATGGTCGCCGGACGACAAATCCTTGGCCGCCGGTTCCGACCGCGGCGGCGTCGTGCTGTTGAAAATCGCTTGAATTCGAACCGGCCAACCGGCCACCGGCCAAGCACACACCGGTTTGGCCACCAAATGTCCAATCATGGAATCGGAGGTTTCCGGTGCGAATCTTGCTGCTCACGCCGCTCGTTCTCCTCGCGGGCCTGATCGCGAACAACGACGCGGCTCAGCCCGCCGCGGAGTGGAAACTCACGTGGTCCGACGAGTTCGACGGCAACGAGATCGACCGCGCCAAGTGGGACTTCGACATCGGCAACGGCTTCTACAACTACGACGCCAACCAGTGGATCAGCGGCTGGGGCAACAACGAACTCCAGTACTACACGAAGGAACCGGAGAACGCCTTCGTGAAGGACGGCAAGCTGCACATCCGCGCGATCAAGGAATCACTGCACAACTGCGGCTGGTCCTCCGCCCGCCTCAAGACACACAAAAAGGACGGCACCGCGCTCTTCGCCCAGACCTACGGCAAGTTCGAGTTCCGCGCGAAGCTACCCACCGGCAAGGGCGTGTGGCCCGCGCTGTGGATGCTCCCCGCGAGCGACAAGTACGGCGCGTGGGCGTCGTCCGGCGAGATCGACGTGATGGAAGCCCGCGGCCAGGAGCCGAACAAGGTGCTCGGCACGCTGCACTTCGGCTCGCAGTGGCCGAACAACTCCCACTCCGGCGGCGAGCACGAGTTCGAGAAGGGCACATCCATCGCGGAGTTCCACACGTATGCGGTGGAGTGGCTCCCCGGCGAGATCCGCTGGTTCGTGGACGGCAAGGAGTTCGCGAAGAAGGCGAGTTGGTGGAGCAGCAAGTCGAAGCCGACGAAAGCGACGGACCTCAACGCGTGGCCGGCCCCGTTCGACCAACCGTTCTACCTCGTGATGAACGTCGCCGTCGGCGGCCGGTTCGTCGGCGGCAACCCGGACAAGACCACGCCTTTCCCCGCGACGATGGAAGTGGACTGGGTCCGCGTGTACGAGAAGCCCGGCGGCTACGGCCCCGTGAAACCAAGGGGCGAGGGTGCGATTCCGTTCGAGAAGTGAGACGATCGCAAGTCGGTGATGTGCGAACGTCTGTGGCCTCGACAGCCGAGGCGGAAGACTCGTCGCTTCGATTCAAGTCGGATCGGTCATGAAGCGGTCCGGGCGAGTCGGTGCTGCGATCGTCGAACGCGCCGCTTTGGAACACACTGGGAACTCAGAATCCATTCCCGGGACCGGACGATGCCGGCGCATCATTCGCGCATGGGCTCGTCCGAGATCGAGACGTCGTCCACATACAGAGTCGCCGCTTTGCCGTCTTCGTTATACGCGCTGATGCCGATCTCGAAGCTGTTGTAGATCGCCTGCGCCAACACCAATGTCTGTCCGCGCGCGTCAACAATCTTTTGCCCGTCCTGCCACAGTTCGATGACGCCGTCGTCCTTCTCGGTGAGCTTGAGATGTGCTTTGAGATGCACCCACCGCCCCGTGGGAAATGCCACTTCTTTGCCCTTCGGCTGGCGATAGTACGGCTGTTCGAACCCTTTGAGTTGAAAGCAGGCATGCTTGCCGTCCGCAATGACGATCCGCATCCCCGGCTGTTGGTGGATCCACGTTGTTTCGAGATCCAGCACGGTGAACGGCATCCCGCTGCCGGACGGCACATGGCACCAAAGCGACATCCAAACATCGTCGCCCTTCACGAAATGCATCAGTTCCGTGGAGAGGGAGGCTTTGGCGGTGACCATTCCCCGGATCGGCGACAGAGAAACGGCCTTCAGTGCCGCCTTCCCGCCATGCACGACCGTGCCGCCCGGCTCGATGCGATTGTCGAGGAAGTTCGCTCCACTCTTCAGGATTCGGTTGCGAAGCTTCACGGATTCTTTGACCGTCGGCGCCTTGGGCGACAGCAGATCGAACGAGGTCCAGCCGCGTTTGGTACCGATCAAGTCCGCGAGTTGCGTCAACCCCTCGAAGTCCTCGGCGAATTTGCGCCTCACGGGCACCAGTTCGCCGTCGCTGCCTTTACGAAAAATGGCACCGTTTCGCTGAACGTAATGTTTCGCGTAGAAGTCGGGGTCGTAAACCTGTTGCGTGAACTCCCACTTTCCGGAACCCGCATCCACCCGATAAAGGCTGCCTTTGTGGAGCTTATAAGTCGTGCCTTTCTCGGTGATGGTTCGTTCCACTTCCGGTTCAGGCAGCGGGTCGACGCGCGTCGCGTGCTGCGCCTCGACAGTCTGACTCATCGGGATCATCAGCGAGGCCAGCACCAGGGCTTCGGCGCTCGGCAAGCGTTTCGAGAGCGACAACGGAGCCTCACAATTCGGTCGAGCTTGGACACGCCGGAGGAATCCTTGCATGCCGTGGGTGGCCCCGGCCGCACCCGATTCACGAGGCATGCGATATCCAGGATTGTCGCCGCCGATCCGGGCAAGATCAACTCCGTTCCGTGCTGGCTCGAACCGGAGAACGGGATTCGCGCAGGCCAAGTTCCGAACGGAGCGGAGATCCGCATCCGGTCGAATGCAACACGCAGGCGCGGTAACCGAATAAGACTTGAGCACTCAGAAATGCCGCGGGAGCACCGTTGCCGGTGCTCCCGTGGGAAAAACGGGATCAGTCGCTGAGGTTGGCCAAGTAATCCTCGAAGCTCTTCTTCGCGGCGAACTCCTCGCCCATGAGCTTCTTCTGCTCTGCGGTCAGGATGTCGATCTCCTTCTCCTGATCGCTCAACTTCTTGAGATACGAGAAGCCCGGCGGCTACGGCCCCGTGAAGCCAAGGGGCGAGGGTGCGATTCCGTTCGAGAAGTGAGAGCTTGAAGACCGGATAACCTAACCATGGCCCCGGTTTACTCCAGTAGTCTGATCGGCGTCTACGGCCCACACCGTGTCGAGCGCCAAGAACACGAACAACTCGCCGGCCGGAACGTGATAGCACCCTGCCGCGCCGAGGTGGGCGACGGCCAGGGCTGCCAGCTGCCAAGCTGTCTCCTCCGTGCACTCGAACACTTCCGCGTGAAAGCACTCCAACCCGTCCGTCGCCTCGTGCAATTCCCGCAGTCGTGTCGCTCGGGCACGTGCCGTCTCCAAGAAGTAAGGGTTGGCCCACGCCCACTGGAAGTTCGGCCCGGACGCCGACCACGACCCGATCGGGGTGACCTCGGCCATGACAGCGGCGCGACCGCCAGCGTTCGAAAAGACGAGCTTGGCGGTCACTTGGTCGTAGTCCCATCGGTCGTGGGTGCCCAACCCGAACCGTTCGGTCAGGGTGGCCTGCTTCCGCTTGAAAGCCTCCACTCGCTCGGCGAGGTAGGCGTCAAACTCCGGGTCGGTCATCGACTCACGCCTCGGCACCCCCGCGGGAAGAACAGGGTCGGTCGCTGAACTTGGCGAGGTAATCCTCGGTGCCTTGGTTCGCAGCGAACTCTTCACCCGATCGGTCGGGTTCGCCCGTTAGCTCGCCGGGGTTGGCAAGTGAGACCAAACGCGGCCCAAGCGTTGACTGTCGAGTTCGCATGTCGGCGAACATCGCCTGGATGTCGAAGTTGAACTGTGCCGCGAGTTGTTCCCGAATTCGATGAACCTCCGCGACGATCGGGTCTTCCCACATGGCTCAGGCTCCCATCAGTTCTTCGGGTGTGCAGATAATGGGCATTCGATATCCCGAGGTTCGGCACACGGACTCGATCTTCCGCATGATTTGCGCGTTGGCCAAGTGCTTGCAGTTCCAAGTCAGCAAGTAATCAACCCTATGGAATGCTGCAACGGCGACGTGCGCGGCATCGCGAGATGCGGCGACCGGAAGCACACCGCTAGCCATGATAGCCTGTGTCAATGTCTCGGCTTCCGGTGTGAGGTCGAGTGCCGCCAAGGTATTGACCACGGCCAAGCGCTTCTTTGCCTCGACCGGATCGCCTGCGGACGCCTCATCAATGACGACTTGGGAAACGTAGCAATTGAATGCACTGCGACGGCCACTCCACCAATCCTGTGTCGTCTTCTGATGCGCCGCGACGAGCAGATCGCCACTGGGCCGGGCAACCAAGTAACTGATGAACGATGTCTCCAAGTAGACCGTTTCCATGCAGATCCTTGACGAGCACTCCGTTCACAAGCTCGGTATCCAAGCCGCTGCTCACATGATACACGCTTATGAATGGACTCGGGTTGAGCACTCAGAAATGCCGCGGGAGCCCCGTTGCCGGTGCTCCCGTGGGATGAACGGGATCAGTCGCTGAGGTTGGCCAAGTAATCCTCGAAGCTCTTCTTCGCGGCGAACTCCTCGCCCATGAGCTTCTTCTGCTTTGCGGTCAGGATGTCGATCTCCTTCTCCTGGTCGCTCAACTTCTTGAGGTACGTCTGGTACACCTCGGCTTCCTTCGGCGTGTTGGCGAGGTTCTTGCGGATGCGGTCCTGGTCGGTGTTCAACCGCGCGAGGTCCGCCACAACCTGATTCAACTCGCGGAGCGAGTTGTCCCACACGCCCTTCACCTTCAGTGCCTCGGTCAGCTTCGCCTTCAATGCGGGCGAGGCTTCGTTCAGGCTGAGGAAGTAGCGGATCTGGCCGTCCGGGTTGTTCGTGAGGCTCACCTTCGTGTTCGCGTCGCGCTCTTCCGTCACCACGAAGGTCGTCTCTTCGCCCGCCTTCACCGGCTTCTCGAAGCGGTACACGTCCTTCGTGTCCTCCACCGGTTTGTCCGTCTCGACGAGTTTCACCTGCTGGTTGGTGCGGTTCGGGTGCTCGATCAGCAAGCGGCGATCCTGCTGGCCGCGGTTCGCGATCTTGTACTTCTTCACCTCGCGGACCTTCGTCGTGGTCCACACGATGCCCTTCACGGCCTTCACGTTGGTGATGCGGCTGGTGCCTTCGCCGACTTCCGGCCGGACTTCGGTGCCGAGGTCGATGGCGTAGCTCACGAGGCGTTCTTCGTTCGGCTGAACGTCGAGCACGCGGGTGTCGCCGGCGTACGTGCTGCCCTCGAACACCGTGATCGGCCCTTGGCTCAGGTGCAGGCCGGACGTGTTCTTGAAGCGGAGCCCGAGCAGCGGGTGCTTCGGCTGCACGGCCGCGTTGTAGATGCTGACGCGGGCGCCGTCGATCTCCTTGCCCACGATCGGCAGCATGGCGCTCTTCTGGCGGGCGAGGCTCACGGAGTGGTCGATGGAGTATTGGAAGAAGTCGCCGAGTTGGCCGCCTGTGGCGCTCGAGTCCACGGCGTTCGTGGCCAGCCGCTGAGCCAGTTCTTTCTCCACCTGCATCGCCTTCTGCTTGTCCACGCCGGGCCGCACCGAGTTGCGGAAGTAATTATCGGGCTTGGCTTCCTGCTTGGCGTCCGCCAGTTCTTCGACCTGCTTCTTCATCTGTTCCTGCACCTCGCCGCGTTGCCGGGCGAGCGACATGCGGCCACCGCCACCGCCGACGCCGGCGAAGCCCCCGCCCGCGCCGAGTTGGCCTCCCATGTTGCCCATGCCCTGCGCGAAGCCTTGCCGCGAGTTGAACCCGCCATCGTAGGTCGGAGGGCGGAGGCTCGCGAAGAGTTCCGGCTCGATCGTGGGCCGCGGCACGAACAGCGGGTTGTACAGGTCCATCTGGAAGCTGATCGGCCGGCCGCTCACGAGGGCCATCTTCACGCCGGTCCAGTCCTCGTCCGTCGGGTTCTCGACGATCGCCCAGCCTTGCAGGTACGGCTTCTTCTCGTTCTTTCCATCCAGCACCAGCCGATAGCTCGTCTTCCAGATCGGGGCTTCGATCACGTACCCGACTTGCACTTTGCGCTTGCCGTCGCCGGAGAAGTGGAGGCTCACGGACTTCTTCGCGCTGTCGTGGTTCAGGGCCAGCACCTCGAGAGCGCGTCGGAACTCGGATTCGATCACGGGATTGCTGAAGCGCAGTTGCTGCACGTCGTCCAGCTTCACGGAGCGGAGCCCTTCCGCACACCACATGTTCAGCACGTCGACATCGAGCGGTTCCTTGCCCGCGGCCACCTTCTTCACTTCGACGCCGACGATGGCGCCGGTCAGCTTGCCGGGCTGGTTCTGCGCCGTGGGCGCCACCGTAACTTCGATCCGTTCGCCGCGGGCTTGGGCGAGGATGTCCGAATACGTGGGGTTCTCGTTGAGGTTGATGGCGAAGCTGGCGAGCGTGCGCGAGATGGGTTCGCGGGAATCGTAGCTCACGGCCGCGATGTGACCGTTGCCGAAGTCTTCGAGCACCATGCTCTTGAGCAGGTCGTTCACGTCCGATTCCTGGAACGCGAGATCGACGCGGGCTTCGCCTTCGACTTCGCCGGATCGGGAGAAATAGCCGACGCCGCTGTTGAAGAGCACGACGCGGGTCATTGGCAGGTTGATGGCGGGCTTCAGATCCTGCTTGCCTTCGGCGGCGATGGCGAGCCAGCGATCGATGCCGACGCCCGCGCCGACGGCCCCGGCCACCGGCACGCACCAGAGCAGCTTGCGAGAGAACATGATTCACTCCCGAGAGGTTCAGACGCAGTCAATGCTACCGAATGAGACGCGGCCACGGCCCGAACCGCACGCGGCAGGCGAGCGTTGTTACACAACGGTTACCCGGTGAACTCGTTGGTGCGGTTTCAACCCGTACGCAAGTACGTGATCAAGTCCGCGATCTCCTGGTCGCTCAGTTTCTCCAACAGGCCCGCGGGCATGAGCGACGTCTCGAGCAACTTCTGCGATTCGATCTGGTCGCCGGCGATGCGCACCACGGTGTCCGGGCCGGTTTGCAGGATCACGCCGCTCACCGCTTCGTACACGATCATGCCGATGTGAACCTTTTCGTCCTTGGTGGCGATGCGGGTGGGCCGGTAGCGACTCGCCACGTCGCGCGAGGGTTGCAGAATGGCCGTGAGCAGGTCGTCGCGGCTGAATCGTTTGCCGACGCCGGCGAGCGACGGGCCGATCGCGCCGCCGCCGTCGTGACACGCGGCGCACGTGGCCTTGATGAACACCGCTCGGCCGCGGGCGGAATCGCCGGAGAGCCACGGGATGCTCGCTTCGCGTTTCTTCCACGCGGCGGGGTCGAAGCCGTCCGCCGCGTTCAGCTTCGCGGCGAGTTCGGGCCTGGCGGTGGCAAACCACGCGGCCCACGATTTGGCGTCCGTGTGGTTCTGCCCGGTGCGGTCCTTCAGCAGCGCGACGAGCGCCTCGCGCGGCCCCTTGTCTTCGGGCATACGTCGCAGCGCGACGATGGCCGCGATTACATCCGCGGAATCGCGCTGCGGTTCGAGCTTGAGCAACGCCGTGGCGGAGACCCGCACCACATTGGGATTGTTGGAGCGAAGGCCGACGACGAATTTGGGACCATCTTCGGCTTGGGGTTCCCGCGCGAAAAGCGAAAGGATTGCGTCTTCGAGCCCGCCGCGCGACCATTGATCCGACAGGTGCGGACGCAGTCGAGACATCGGAAGCACGGACGCCATGTCCAGCATGCCTGTGTTCCATCGTGGCCCGAACTTCGTGCCAATCAACTCCAGCATGAACTCGGCTTTCTCTTCAGGCTTCAGCTTCATGTGTCGAAGCACCGACATGTGTTCCGGCAAGTCGATTCGGTGCCTTCGGCTCTTTAACTCGCCCGTGAGATGCAAATGTCTCGGGATCATCGCGGCGCAGAGTTCATCGAATCGCAAAGGCCAGTTTCGATCCGCGACCAGTTTCTCCTTCGCGAGTTTTGCTTGCATCCCCAACAAACCGATGGAAACGATGCCCTCCTGATCGCGCCAGACATGTGTATCCATCTGGCTCATGGCTGCCAGGTGATGGAAGTCATCCTCCGCACGCGATTTCTCGGTGATATGCAGATAGAGCCATTCCAAGGAGCGATAGGTGTCGTACTTGTCCGTTGATGCGGCTCCGAGCATGGCTCCGAGAAGTCGCGTGTACTCCCGTTCGAGTTCATCCGGCAACTTGGGCGGCATCGGCGATGCGGCACGGGTGTCGCGCAGTTGCAAGGCGCGAACGAGTTGGTCCGCTTGGCTCCGACTCACCGGCTCACGGAAACTGTACCCTTCCGCGAAGGTGCCGTTCCGCTTCGAATCGGCGAGGTCACCGAACGCGAGATGAATCACTCGGGTCGCGATCAGTTTCTGTTCGAACGTGGCGGCTGGCGACTCGATTGCTTCCAAGGCATCCTTGAATGCGTGATCGGGCGATGCCAACGCCGTGACGAGAGCGACGGTGAGTCGAGCCGTGCGATCCTTGATGCCATCGGTCGGCACGGCCGCCTGAGCAACCAATCTTCCCGCCGCGGCCCGCACCAGCGGATCAGCATGGCTCAGATTCGGTTTCACCGCATCGCCGAGGAATTGGCCCCAGCCGAGTTTATCCCGCCACCGCAGCATCATGTCCAACGCCTGGCGGCGTTTCATCACATCGCCACCGACCGCGTCCGCGAGCCATTTCTTCCCCGCGGCCTCGTTCCACTCCAAGGAGCGTTCCGCAATCGGAAGGACGTTCGCGGGGCCGCCGCGGTCGTGGGTGATGCGGTAGACCGCTCCGCGCGTGCCGCGGCCGCCAATGCTCACGAACAACTCGCCGGTCTTCGGATGCACCGCGGGCGCGGTCGGGGCGAAGCCGCTCTCACCCACCGCTTCCAGGAACACCTCCGGCTTGCCCGCATACGTCGAGTGTTTCTTCACCAGTGGCACGAACCACACTTTGCCGAACGTCCAATCCGCGATGAAGAAGTTGCCGCGATACGCCGGCGGGAACAGCGTGTTGCGGTAGCACACCACCCCGGTGGGCGAGCCGCGCCCGGTGACGCCGATCGGCGACACGACATCCGCGAAGTACGGCGGCTTCCGCCACGTTTGCGAGAGTTGCGGCGACCGCCAGCCATAGTTCCCGCCCGGCACGATGTGATAGAAGCGGCACGGCTCGTACCACGGCAGCCCCACGCATCGCTCGTTGTCCGAGTCGAACGTGAACGGTTCCCCGTCGAGATTGAAGTCGAAGTCGTAGGCGTTGCGAAAGCCGTCCGCCACCGCTTCGATGTTCTTGCCGTCCGGGTTGATGCGGAGGAGGCTGCCGGCGATCGGATCCTTCACCGGCGAGCGGATCGGGTCGAGACGCTCCTTCTTGACTCCGGACATGTTCCCGCACATCAGGTAGAGCCAGCCGTCCGGCCCGCGGCGGACGCCGTGGGCCTCGTGCTCGCCGGCGGTCTTCACCGCGTAGAGAACCACGGGGGGCTGATGCCCCCCGCTCAGTGAGTATTTCTTGAGTCCGCCGTCCGCGACGACATAGATGGAATCGCCTTCGACAAGCAGCCCCATCGGGCCGTCATTGAGGCCGGTCACCACATTCACCGCGCGATCGGCGGTGCCGTCGCCATCGTCGTCGATGAGTTGGCGCACGTAGCCGCGACCGGCGACGAACACGCGGCCCGTGTCGTCGATGGTCATCGTGTAGATGTCGTTGGCGAGCTTCTGGTCGGAGTAGAGGTACGCGGTGAAGCCGTGGGGCAGTTTGATGTCGTTCACTGGCGCGGCAGGCATCGCCGCGAGAAGGAGAAGGGCGGAGGTCATGTCGGCTCGCTCCGGAGGCTGCCGACATGATAGACGATGCAGAACCGAATCGCGAACACGCAAGCGGGGGGTTACGACTTCAACTTCTTCGCCAACTCGCCGATGCGGCGCTGGCACTCGTTGCGGGCGGCTGCGTAACCGGCGGCGGTCACCTTCCCGGCCTTGAGATAATCGAGCACCACTCCCTCGGCCGCGACGAAGTCCGGGCAGGCGTTCGCGAGTTTCTCCGCGAGCGCGAGCGGGATGATCGCGAGACCGTTGCGGTCGCCGTGGAGCAGGTCGCCGGGGTTGATCCAGACGCCGCCGACACGGACGGGGCCGCCGAGTTCCACGATCTGCGTGTACCCGTGCGAGGCGATCGTGCCGCTCGTGAAGCACGGGAAGTTCAACGCTTCCACTTGGTCCAAGTCGCGGCCCGCACCGCTGGTCACCAAGCCGACGCAGCCGAAGGCTTGGTATGTGGAACACATGATCTCGCCGAACGTGGCCGCGACCGGTGGATCGTCCAGATCCTGGAACACGACCACCTTCGGCCCGGCGATCGCTTCAAGTTGTTCCACCTGTTTGGAGAGGCCGGCGTAGATATCACCCGCTTTCGGCGGGGCTCCGGCGCGGAACGTCGCGGTGGCCGCGAACCCGACCATCGGCGGCAGTTTCGGGTAGCACGCCTGGATCCGTGCGTCCGTGTACCCGGCCGTGCGCGGAATCGCGTCGAACAGTTCGAGCACGTTCAGGATCGTGGGCGTGTCGTACTTGCGGAGTTGGTCAAGAACGGCGGAAGGGATCATGAACTCAGTGAAGGGAAAAGCCCGCCGGCGGCAACCGGCGGGCTCGGGTCGTCTCAGCTTTCGGTGGCGACGGGCGCGGGAGCGGCCGGGGCCGCGCCCTTGCGTTCCTTCAGGCGGACCTTCGTCTCGCCTTCCTTGAGCAGTTCGATGATCGCCGTCACGCCACCGTCGCCGAGGCGGCGATAGTGCGACTTCACGATGCGGGTGTAGCCGCCCGGGCGAGTCTTGTATCGCGGCCCGAGTTCGTTGAAGAGCTTTTCCAGCACCGAGATGGTGATGGGGTTCTTCTTGCCGGGCCGGGTCACGGGGTCGTCGTTCTTGTCGTAGGTGCCGGTGCCGTGGGTCGGCCCGAGCTTGGCCATCGCCTGCCGGCGGCAGTGCAGGGCTTCGATCTTGGCCTTGTCGCCGCCCGCTTCGGTGATCACGGCGGCCCGCTTGGCCAGCGTGATGAGCTTCTCCACGAACGGCCGCAGCGCCTTGGCCTTGGGGAGCGTGGTGGTGATGCGCTCGTGGGTGATGAGCGCGCGGGCGAGGTTGCGGAACAGCGCGAGCCGGTGGGCCGGCGTTCGGCTGAAGTGCTTTCCGGACTGACGATGACGCATGGGAACACACTCGTGGCTAAGAGGAAAAGCCCGCCCCGTGCCAAGGAAGGCGGGCTGGTCGCGAACACGCAAGCGTGTCGCGGGTCAGCGGCGTGCCGCGGGCAACCGCATCCCGAGGCTCAGACCGCGCTCCTGGAGCTTGGCCTTCACTTCGCGGAGAGTCGTTTCGCCGAAGTTCCGCACCTCGAGGAGTTCGTCCTCAGCGCGGGAGACCAGTTCCCGCACGGTGGTGATGCCTTCGGTTTCGAGGCAGTTCGTGGCCCGCACCGAAAGCTCGAGTTCGGCGAGGCTCATGTTCAGCTTGGCTTCGAGGCCGCTGTCCACGGCGTCCTTCGGCGTCGCGGCCCCGAACTCGATCGCGTCGTCCAGCGCCAACTCGGGGCCGGGCTCCGTGTACTGCACGAAGGGGTTCAGATGCTTCCGCAGGATCTTCGCCGATTCGACGAGCGCCATCTGCGGCCCGACCGTGCCGTTCGTCCAGATCTCGATCACCAGCTTGTCGTAGTTGGTCTTCTGGCCGACGCGGGTCTCTTCGATGTCGTACTTCACGCGGACCACGGGCGAGAAGGACGAGTCGACGGGGATGACGCCGACTTCGCGTTCCTTTCCGGCGTTGTCGTCCGCCGTGCGGTAGCCGCGGCCGTTTTCCACGGTGAGTTCGACGTTGAACGGCACGTCGCTCGTGAGCGTCGCGATGTGATGGTCCGGGTTCTCGATCCGGACCGTTTCGTCGTGAATCACGTCCGCCCCGCGGACGACGCCGGCCTCGTGCTTCGCGATGCGGACGATCTTCGGCTGGTCCGAGTCGCTCTTCACCACCAAGCTCTTGATGTTCAAGATGATGTCCGTCACGTCTTCGACCACGCCGTTGATCGTGGAGACTTCGTGCTGGACGCCTTGGATCTTGACGCGGGTGACGGCGGAGCCTTCGAGGCTGGAGAGCAGGATGCGGCGGAGGCTGTTGCCGATGGTCATGCCGAAGCCGCGTTCGAACGGCTCCACGAAGAACTTGCCGTAGGTGTCGGACAGGGTCGAGCGGTCGGAGTGAACTCGATTGGGGAGTTCGAGACCGCGCCAGCGGATGCGCATGAGAATCTCCAAATGCCGTCGGCTTGCCGCCGCCCCCGGCGACCGCGGGGGCGAACGAACCAGACGGCGACCAGTACGAACAACCCGGCGGTCGCGGCCGGTGATTTGTCGCGAAGCCGCAAGCGGCTCAGCGGGTGGCGATTTCGATGATCAACTGTTCGCGGACGTCGATGATCCGCTCGTCCACGTCCTGACGCGTCGGCATGCGGCTCATGCGGCCCTCGGGCTGCTCCTGGTTGTTGAGCACTTCCAGGAAGTCCGGCACGCGGGTGAGGTTCTTCGTCAGCGAGTCGCGGACCCACTTCATGCTGCGCTCGGCCGGCTTCACCTTGATGATGTCGTTCGGGCGGACCAACGTGCTCGGCACGTCGCACTTGCGGCCGTTGAGCAGAATGTGGCCGTGGGCCACCATCTGCCGGGCGGTGGCGCGGCTGGGGGCGAATCCGAGCCGATGCACGACGTTATCCAATCGCCGCTCGAGGATCGAGAGCAACTGTTCGCCGGTGTTGCCCACGGAGCGGGTGGCCAGCGTGTAGTAGCGGCGGAACTGGTTTTCGAGCACGCCGTAGAACCGCTTGAGCTTCTGCTTTTCGCGGAGACGGAGGCCGTATTCCGATTGCTTGCCGCGACGGGCGCCGTGCATGCCGGGCGGCAGCGCTTCGCGGTCGATGGGGCACTTGGGGCTGAAGCAGCGCTCACCCTTGAGAAAGAGCTTCATCTGCTCGCGACGGCACATCTTGCAGACGGGATCGGTGTTGCGGGCCATGGGTCCTGCGGGTCACGGAATCAGGGGTCGGTTGGGGAACGCCGGCCGGAGGCAGGCGATCCACGCGAGCGCGATTCAACATCACATCGCGGATCGAGCCGGCGAACCCCAGAGTCGGTCCGGCACGAGAGCCGCGATGAGGAAAGCGATGCCGAATCGCAGGAACGAGCTTACACGCGGCGCTTTTTGGGCGGGCGGCAGCCGTTGTGCGGAAGCGGTGTCACGTCTTCGATGGCCTTCACGTTCAAGCCGGAGGCCTGAAGCGCGGTGACGGCCGATTCGCGACCGGCACCGGGGCCTTTCACCCGCACTTCAACTTCCTTCAGGCCGAATTTGGACGCCTTGCCCGCACACTCCTCCGCGGCACGTTGCGCGGCGAAGGGCGTGCTCTTGCGGCTACCCTTGAACCCGACGGCACCGCCGGACGAATGGCAGAGCGTGTCGCCGTTCGTATCCGTGATGGTGACGATCGTGTTGTTGAACGTGCTCTGCACGTGGGCGATGCCGCGGCTGACGTTGCGACGCGCCTTCTTCTTCTTGCCTTTGGCCATGACACCCTGAAGCCGCTCGCGGCTTCGCGGTTGGAGGAATTAGCGGAGATCCTTGACGCCCTTCTTGCCGGCCACCGTCTTGCGGACGCCCTTCCGGGACCGCGCGTTGGTCTTGGTTCGCTGGCCGCGGCACGGCAGATTCTTGCGGTGCCGCTCGCCGCGGTACGCCTTGATTTCCTTCAGGCGGACGATGTTGCTCTGCTCCTGGCGACGGAGCGGCCCTTCCACCAAGTAATCGCGATCCAACAGGGCCGCGATGCGGGCGATCTCGTCGTCCGAGAGTTCCTTTGCCCGGCGGAACGGGTCGATGTGCAACTTCTCGCACACCTCGAGGGACGTGGTCGGCCCCAACCCGCGGATGTACCGCAGGGAAATGTGGGTCGGCTTGTCCGGCGGAATGTCGACGCCTTGGATACGGGGCATGGTTCGTGTGTTCCTTTATCCTTGCCGCTGCTTGTGGCGCGGGTCTTCGCAAATGATCCGGACAACACCCTTGCGGCGGATGAGTTTGCACTTCTCGCAAATCCGCCGCACGCTCGCACGCACTTTCATGATCCACCTGCAATCCGCACAGCCGCTTGCCGCGCGGCACTTGAACCGGGAACCGTTTTATTTAGGGAAGCGGCAGGCGCTGGCAAGCGAATTTGAAGAAAGAAGTGACCGCTCAGCGATTCCAAGTCGGGGCGGCGGCCGTGCCGCTGAGCTGTTTGCGGATGGCCTCGCCCCGGTCGGACAACTTCACCATGCCCTGCACGCGGTCGTACTCGGCCGGATCGAAGCCCGCCCCCTTCAGCAGATCCTTCGCCAATTGCACATCCCCGGCCTGTTCGGCGGCCCGCTTCTGATCCTCGCGACGCTTCTGAAGGGCGAGTTCGGCTTGCCGGACCTGCGAGGAATCGCTGGAGACGCCCGGCAGCGCGACCTCCGGAATCGGGTCCGGCGTGCGGCCCACAGCGATCGCCGCCCGCTTCTGGGACATCATCTTGCCGAGTTCGGTACACAGCACGGCCGCCAATTCCGGCTCCGTCTTGCACTTCTTCACCAGCCCCTCGCTGATGAACAATTCGTTCGCCCCGCGGTGAAACAATGCCGATTCGGGGACGCCGAGCACGCGGATCACCGGATCGACGCCGGTGAAGGTGTTCTGATCCAGGATGCGCTTGGCGAGATCGTCCACCCGGCGGATGTGTTCCACGGATGCGGCGCTGAGTTTCGGCTCCTTCGGCTTCTCCTCCCAGAGTTGCCGGAAGCAGCCGACGGGCCCGAGCGCGGCCGATGCACAAGCCAGTCGAAGGAACTCGCGCCGTTTCATGCCGCGGAGATAGCCGCAGGCCCGCGTCCTGTCGAGAGGGGATGAGCGGAGGCGGGAGCGTCACGACTTGGAGACGGCTTCGGCCATCTTCAACAATTGCGAGAGCTCGCCGGAGAAGACGAACTTCGGGTCCGGGATGCCGGGCGGAAGCTGTTCGGCGGTGACGTGGGCGAACATGATGTCCGCCTCGGCCATGAGTTCGCCGCCGGAGTGAACCTGCCCCGAGACGCGGGCACCGGTGTCGTTCAAGTCGAGGATCGTCGTCGTGTAGGTGAGTTGTTCGCCAGCCATGGCCTCGCGGCGGAACTTGGCGGTCATCTTCGCAAGGACGACGTTCTTCTCGTATTTGTTGGCTTCGCCGACGAGGATGCCGCCGGTCTGGGCCAGCCCCTCGAGGATAAGCGGGGCCGGCATCACGGGGAAGCCGGGGAAGTGGTCCGCGAAGTGGTCTTCGGCCAAGCTGAGACACTTCACGGCACTCGCGGACTTCCGCGATTCGAATGCCGTGAACCGGTCGATCCACGTCCAACGCATGCGATCAAGCCCCGATCTTGCGCTTCAGGTAGTTCACGATGAACTCGACGGTGAAGAGATCTTCGACCTTCTCGATCCGCGGATCCTTGGCGAACTCGGCGAGGTTCGCGAACGGGAGCTTCTCCTGAAGTTCCTTCAGGCCGGCGGCGTTCACCTTGCCGTCCGTCACGAAGCTCGGGTCGCCGGAGAAGATGGCTTCCGGGAAGAGTTCCTCACGGGGGATCTTCACGCCGAACTGCTTCTCGAGGCGGAAGACGATGTCCAGGAAGTCGATGGACTCGGCGTTGAGGTCGCCGCGAAGCCGCGATTGAAGCGTGACCTCGCTGTCGTCCACGTTCAGCGCGTCCACGAGCGTGGTGCGAACCTTCTCGAAGATTTCCTGTTCCGTCGGCATGATCGTGTCTCCGGGCTAAGCGGTCACCGCACCGAGGCTGAGGCCGCCGTCCACCGTGAGGACTTGGCCGGTGATGTAGGCCCCCGCGGGGCCGGCGAGGAACACCACCACGCCGGCGATGTCCTCGGGTTTGCCGAGCCGCCGCAGCGGCACGAGCTTTTTCGCGATGAAGTCGCCCGCCTTGTTGCGGACGGCTTCGCTCATGTCCGTCTCGATGAACCCGGGGGCGACGGCGTTCACCGTCACGTTGCGGCTTCCGAGTTCCACCGCCAAGGCCCGCGTGAACGCGTTCACGGCACCCTTGCTGGCCGCGTAGTTCGCCTGCCCCGCGTTCACATGTTCCGCCGCCACGCTGGACACGTTGATGATCCGCCCGGAACGCTGCTTCAGAGCCATTTGCTCGGCCGCGGCCCGGCAGAAGTAGTACGTGCCATCGAGGTTCGTATCCAGCACGGCCTTCCAGTTCGCGGCATCCATGCGAACAAACAGACCGTCCCGGATCACCCCGGCGTTGTTGACAAGAATATCGACGCGGCCCCAATCCGCCAGCACACGGTTCACGAGAGTTTGGGCGGTTTGGGGGTCGGCGACATCGCCCTGAAGGGCTTTAACGGTTCCGCCGGATGCGGTGAGTTCCGCCTCCAGCGATTCCGCGGCCTCTTTGCTGCCCTTGTACACGAAGGCGACCTTGGCCCCCTCGCGGGCCAACGCCTGCACAATGGCCTTGCCGATCCCGCGGCTGCCGCCGGTGACGAGTGCGACTTGGTCTTTCAGGAGCATGGTTTCGCTTTCAACTCGCCCGTGAGCAGAGCCCAGCGGGATTTCCAATGTTCCAGCAATTTCGCGTCCGCGGCAGCACCGGCGGGGCCGCGTTCGGCCAAGCCGTAGCCGTGCAGCACGAACTGGGCGTTCACCGTCGATTCACCCGCGTCGTTCGTGCCTTTTCCCTTGAAAGTCGCGGTCGTGGCGTCGTGCTTCACCAGTTCGACACTGACGTCCATTCGGCGGCCCGGCTGCATGAACGTGCCGTATTTCACGCTTTTCACATCTCGAAGGACGATCACCGGATGCGAGAAATCCGTGGTCGCCCGCCAAAGCCACGACGCGGCTTCCACCGTGGCCTGGAGCATCAGAACGCCGGGCATGATCGGGAATTTCGGGAAGTGATCGGCGAGGTACTCTTCCCCAAGGGCCAAGAACTTCTCCGCCCGCAGGGTCTTGCCCGCCTCCCAAGCCGCGATCCGGTCGATCAAATGGAACCGCATGAGAGTGAAAATTATAGGAACGAACCCGGCAGGAACAAGGGTCGCGGGGGCTCATTCGGGATCATCGCCTCGCGAACCTGGCACGCATTCGCGTCAGCCGCCCAGTCGTGAAATAAAACGGCCCACGCCGATACTTCGCACATCGCAAACGAGCCAAGGCTGATGAACGAGTCTCCTTTGCCCTTCCACAAGTGGCTCGACCGCCTGCTTCGGAACGGCGAGGCGGTCTTCCCTACTCGGCCGGCGTTTGAATCGCATGCGCCACAAGCCATCGCGATTCTAAGATTTGCATTCCAGACTCGCGTGCTGGAAATCGCGGGGCCGCCGATCGAGTTCCATCCGAATGCGGCGGTGCAGGCGGCGCGAACCGTCGCCGCGGCCTCTTGGCGGCTTGTGTCCGGCGAAGCCGATCCGGAACTCGAACTCCGAAGCGAACCCCGTTCGGCCGGGGAGCATCTGTCTGCCGATGTGCCACTTCGGTTTCTGCCGGCCGTGTATCGTCGCGCCCGGTCCCGGAGTCGGGACGACCCGCTGACGAAATCGTTGGACGCGGTCCTGCGGGCATGGCCGCTCAGCGGCGTGCTCGCCGATCTGGACGGCGAACCGACGCATCCGCCCGACGGCGGCGGGCATCCGGGGTTGCAGTTGCTTTACGCCGAGCGATTCGCAACCACGCGCCGCCCCGGTTGGTTGCCGCCCGCCGGCCGCTCGCGAGAATGGGTGGAACGCGTGTTCGCCGAGCGCGGTCTCTCCCTTCCCGCACCTCCGACTGCACCGCCCCGGGGCGAATCATGTCCGATGGACCCGCCGCTCGACTCCGACGACACGCCCTCGACCCGCTGAAACTGCGGTTCGTGGGCCGCGACGAGGTCGTAGACCTGATCGCGCTCGCCGTCGTCGCCGGCGAGCATCTCTTCCTCTACGGGCCGCCCGGCACCGCGAAGTCGCTGCTCGTCCGCGAGTTCGCCGCCGCCGTTCGCGGCCGCTACTTCGAATACCTGCTCACGCGTTTCTCCGAGCCCAATGAGATCTTCGGCCCCGTGGATCTCGTGCGCCTGCGTGAGGGCGTCGTCGCCACGGTCACCGCCGGAATGCTGCCCGAGGCCGAGTTCGCGTTCCTGGACGAACTCTTCAACGCGAACAGTGCGATTCTCAACAACCTGCTCACCGTGCTGAACGAACGCACCTACCGGCGCGGCGCCGAGTCTCATCGGTTGCCGCTTCTGAGTGCGTTCGCCGCGTCGAACAACCTTCCCGAAGACGACGCCTTGGCAGCACTCTTCGACCGCTTCCTCTTGCGGTGCAAAATCGATCCGCTGCCGCGACCGCAACTCTCCGCGCTCCTCACCGCGGGATGGGCGATCGAAAGGGACGGTGCGGTGCGTTCGACGGACGACTCCGCTCCGACCGCGCAAGATCTGCGCGATCTCGGCCGGCAGGCGAAAGACGTCGAACTCACGGACTTGCTCGACGGCTATGCCGACGCCGTGGCGAAGGTTCGAGACCTTGGTGTCGCGTTGTCCGACCGCCGAGCCGTGAAGGTGTTGAAGCTCGTCGCGGCCTCCGCCGTGCTGTGCGGTCGCACCGTGGCGAACCACTCCGACCTCTGGGTGCTTCGATATGTCTGGGACCGGGCCGAACAGATCGCGCCCCTGGGTTCGCTGGTCGCCGGTTTGTTGGACTCCGGGCCGGTCGAATCGCCGCATCCCCGCGCGGCGCGGCCGGAGCAGGTGAACGCGGAAGATCTGGCACGGGAACTGGACGACGCCGAGCGGGAACTGACGCGCGGGCTTCGGCTCGTGGACGCGGCGCGGGTGCGGGAACGCGTGCAAGCCATCTCCGATCGTGCCGCCTGGATCGCGGACGCGACCGCGCAGAGTCATGTGCTGCGACACGCCGCACGGCTGCTGGAGAAACTCGATGAGGGGCGAGCCGTGGGATTCGGTCCGCGCCGCCCGCCTCCCCGCGGCGGCGATCCCGGCCCTCGCGGCCCTGCGGCATCGCACGGACATCCGCCTGATTCCGCAAGGCGACACGGTGTGGGTACGCTGGCCGGAGGCGAATGCAGCCGCGATCGAGGCGCTGTTCACCGTTCCCGATGTCGCCTTCTTCATCCCGAAGGATGGCTTCTGGCGTCAGGTTCACCACCGCCTGCCCGCGACCGTTTCGCCGCCCGAGGGCGACGGCCGGCCGCTCGCCACGTTCGTGATGCCCGCGAGTTTCGAGCCGCACGCACCGAGCGAACCCGCAGCACCGCCGATCCCGATCCGACTCGTACCGGGCGGCGTCCCGCGACCCGCGACCGCGCTCGCCTGCGAGCTCGAGGATCTCGCCCTGTGGGCGGACACCGCAACCACGCAAGAACTGTCCGCGGTTCGCGCGGCGCGGTGCGGCGATCGCGTCGTGCTGCTCGGCAAGCGGCTCCCGACTGTGGCGAACGCCATTCGCCACTGGGGCGACCTGCTGCTCGTGCCGCTCGGTTTCCGCATCGATCCCGAACTACCGCAGAACGTGGTGCGGGACGCCGTCGGCGCGGCGGAGAACGAACTCGTTTTGTTCGACGAGCGCGGGGCGGAGTGCATTCCGCGTGAATCATTCCAACCGGTGACGCGAGCGTCCCTGCGTTTGGCCGCAGGCCGAGGCGGTGCGGCATGACCGCGACCGAACGCGCCCAAGCCTATCTTCATATTTCTCATGGGGGCATACTCGGCGGTCTGGCCTGGTCCGCATCCGGCGACGCAATCGAACGCTGGAACGGAACCACGCTCGCCTTCGCCGAGGAGATCCGAGACGTACTCGCCGGCGCGTTCTCGAGACCGCCGGTGCCGCCATTTCCGTTCGTGCTCGACTTGCTTCGCACCATGCTGGACGACCCGGGTTCCGAATCGCCGAACGGACATCGCCTTCGCCTCGCATTCGCCGAGCACAAGCGGACCAGCCAATTGCTGCGAAACGCGGGCATCCTGATCTCGGAACTGTGCCGATCATTGCCTCCGGCTGCGAACGTGCCGGCGGCGGACGATATCGCCCTCACCCTCGGCCGGCTGCCATCGTCGAGTGCATGGATTTTCGCCGAAGTTCCCCCGCTGCCGCAGGACGAGTTCACTCGACGAATCGAGGAGATCCTCGTTCGATACGACGACGCGCGGCTGGGGCATTGGTTCAAGTTCGGTTGCGATCCCCTCGGCGATGCGGAGAAGTTGGCCGAGCCGCTCGAGACGCTGCCCGCCCGCGTGGAGAAATTGCTCGCGATGGCGCGACGCGAGCCGCGACTCATGGGTGCCGCATCATTGGTTCCCGCGCTGGACGGCGCGCTCACGCTGCCCGCACGCCGAAGATCGCCGGACGCTCTTCCGCAAGGCGGCTATTGCGACGTGACTACGCGTGGCGAACCGGATCGGCTCCTGCCCGGCCAGTTCGCCCTCGATCCGGACGAGTTCATCCGTCGCTTCGCCGAGCGCGAACTGCTCTATTTCCAGCGCGAGGAACCGCACGCGACTCGGCGTCCGGAGCGGATGATCGTTCTCGACCAAGGCGTGCGAACATGGGGCGGCGTGCGACTGGCGCTCGCCTCGGCCGCGTTGGTGTTCATGCGGAAGGAGGCGAAACGCGTCGGACGCGTGCGATTCGCCACCACGGGTGCCCCGGATCCCGTCGATGTTCAGGTTGCCGACGTGGAGTCGCTGGCGAAATCGCTCGCGTCGAGCGATTTGAGCGCCGCGCCTGCCGCGTGCTTGACGATCGCTCGAACGCGCGGGGATGCCGACGACCCGCGGGACGTGATTCTGTTGACTCATCCGCGAACGCTGCAGGACGCCGGTATCCAGACCTTACTCTCGGACACGGCCGCCGCGGATCGCGTGTTCGCGCTCGCGGTGGCGGAATGCGGCGAGGCCGAACTCGTGCAGTGGAAGGAGGGCGGCCCCGAGGTGATCCGCCGCTTCCGCATCGATCTCACTGCTGCGGAGGCGGTGTCGGTCCTCGTTAACAATGCGCCGGCCGGACCTTTCGAATCGGGCGAGTGGGCCGGGGACGTGGAACCGGTGGCGTTCCCGTTCCGGCCCGGGCTCGTGACGACGATCGAGCGCATGGGCTTCGACGCGGACGGTGAATGGCTCGTGACCGCGGGCCGCAACGGCAACTTGCAAGCCGTCGGTGCGAACGGCGGGGCACCCGAGGTGTTGCCGCGTGCGTTCCGCGGGGGAGGGGTGCTCAGAACAGTCGAAGCCCTGCTTGGCGTCCGAGGCGGAGTGGTCGTATGTGGGCGCATGCAAGGATACACGCCGATCACTGTCTCCACCCATTATCACGGGCAACCGGTCGGCACGAGTTCCGCGTCGGAATACTCATCGCTCGAACGCCATGTCGCGGCGCACTACGATCGCAAATCGCGGCGCGTGAAGTTGCACGACTTGGGTGGGCCGTGCGACACGATCGGAGCCTGGGCCGCACACCCGGAACTGAACTGCGTTTCACTCTCGCTTCCCGACGGTCGCGGGGCGGCGGTGGACTTGGCTTCCAGCGAGGTTCGCACCGGACCGGGCGAACAGAGCGGCTCGCTCCGCGTGGATACGGCCCGATGGGCGGCACGCCGCGGGCACCGCTCGTCGCCGCACGAACTGCGGATCTTGGAGAACCAAGTGCCGGACGAGCCTCTTCGTGTCCCCACGCTTCGGGCGGTCGCGAACGGCATGATCGTCTATCAGAACGGGGGCGGGAGCGAGTACCGGCTCGCGCTGATGCAGGACGGGAAGTATTTGCTCGCCGGCGGCAACATCGTGAAGGCAAAGGCCGCCGAAGGCACACTTGCACTCGTGCAAAAGCGCGGCGAGAGTCGCTTTCTCCTCACGGTCGATGTTCCGTCCCACCGGATCTGCGGCGAAACGCAAGTGGATGCGACGCGGGACCAGTTCGCGCTCTCGGCGGACGGCCGCTTCATCGCGTACACGCGAGCACGGTTTCGCACCTTGACCATCGCTCCGGTCGGAGAGTTGAGTGTACCACGGGCCGAAGCACGGGCCGCCGGACTGCACGACAAACTGCAGCTCGCGTTCGACGAAAACGATTCGTTGCACGTTGGCATCGGCTCGTTCGCCCATCGGTTTCGGATCGAACACGGTTCCTTGCGTCATTCCGTGCAGCAGGGCACGGTGCCCTCGGCAATCCAAGCGGATTGCAACTTGCCGACGAAGTATGACTGGTCCCGCTTCCCGCCGAACGAATCCGCGACGGGCCGCGACCTGATCGCGGTGACGGATCGCCTGGGCCAAGTGCTCGTGTTCCGGAAGAGCGGGATCCTCGCGGCGTCGTTCCTCGTGCGGCGGGATCGCGCGGCGGCGTGGTGCCCCGGCGGCGTCTTCTGGGGCGAACCGTCGCTGATCGGCGGACCGCCCACGCCCCATGCCGCCGAGGCGATTGCAAACTCCCTGACGAAGCGGGAGGCGACATGAACGTTCCCCTTCACGTGAAACGGCGGTTCGAGCCGGCGGACAGCGCGGATGCGCTCCTGTTCCGCGCCGCGAGTTTTGCACCGCTGCTGACCGCGATCCGGATCGCACCGGGTGCGAAGGTGCTGCCTGTTCACGGCGGATTCGTGCTGCTTACGAGCGACGGGATCCGCGAGTTCGTTCCCGGCGCGATCCGGTTGCGGCGCATCGGCGGCGACCTCTTCGTTCCGCACGACGCGATTCTCGTCCCTGCGTTGCTGCCGGACGAAGTCGCGTCCCTGACCCGCGACCGCGGGTTGGTCGTGCTTCCGGATGGCGGGATCCTCGCATTCGATCCGGGTGCGCCGTTGCCCGTGTCGCGGTGGCTCGTGATGCCGGTTCGACGCGGCACATGGGAGCCGCTGCCGCCCGCTCCCGAGTTGGCGAACGACCTTCGGAACATCGAATTCCCCGCTCCGCCTGCGGCCGCGATGGAGATTCTCACGGAAGGCCAGCCGGATGGCGCGGAGGCGATGCCGACCGATGGCCCGCCGCGCGAAAGCAATCGCCCGGCGTCCGGTTCCGCACTCGGTCGCGCCGCGGGTGCAGTCGGCATGGCGGCGGGCGGCATGCTCTCGTGGCTCGGTCGCAACCTGGGCATGCCGGGGTTCGCCAAGGCCGGTGCGAACCTGATTCGCCGGGCGGTCGAGCGCGTGCCGCGCCTCACGGAACGCATCTTCGGCGAACAGGAAGCCGCCCTCCGCGATGTGCTGCGCGAACTGCAGGAAGGCGACGTGGAGAATGCATTGCGTCGCGCCCCGCCCGCGGTCTCCGACCCGGATGCGCCCGCGCGAGTCGACTCGGGTTCAAGCTTGGGCTTCCGGGACCCGCGATATTCGCTCCGCGATCTGATCGGCGGAAGCGGCCAAGGCGGATGGCTCGGCGGCGGCGACGTGTGGACGAAACTCGCGGACGAATATCGGCGGCTCGCGCGGGAAGCGATCGCCCGCGGCGACTTCCGTCGCGCCGCGTATCTGCACGGCATGCTTTTGAAGGATTACCGCGCCGCGGCCAACGCCCTCCTCGCGGGCGGGCTTCACCGCGACGCTGCGATCCTGCTGCGCGACAAGGTGAAGGATGAACTCGCCGCCGCGAGAGCCTTCGACCAAGCCGGAGACTTCGACGAAGCATTGCGCTTGTACGACCGTCACCACCGCCACGAGGAAGCCGGGGATTTGTTGAAGCGGTTGGACGATCTGCCGCGGGCGCGGGAACGTTATCTGCGGGCGGCGGATGTCTTGGCCGGGCGGCAGGAGTGGCATGCCGCGGGGGACTTCGTGTGGTGCAAACTCGGGGACCGGGCCGAAGCGTGCCGGTACTTCGGCGAAGGATGGCGGGCCGATCGCGGCGAGGCCTTGGTGTGCGGCCAGCGGCTTTTCGCGGAACATGCGGCGTCGAACGACCTGCATCGAACGCGAGAGTTGTTCGGGGACGCGGAGTCGCGGTTCGCTCCGCCGCGAACCAAGGACGCCCGCATCTTCTTCCATCAGGCTCTGCGGGTCGCACCGGCCGAACTTCGCGACGACTTCGCGGATCGCGCGAGATTGCTGTTCGCGGAGCACCTGCGGCCCGCGAAAGAACAGGGACGCGGCGAATCGTTGGCTCGCGACCTGTTCCCGCCGGGTCTGTCGTGGCCGCCCGCGGTGGCCCGCGACGCGGCTTTCGCAGCCGGTTCATCGAGGCGGAAGGCGGCGGAGGTCGCGATCCCGCCACCGAAAGACGTGGTTCCCGGCACGGTGCGGGCGGTGGGATACGCGAAGGAGACGGGATCACTTGTGAT
Organism: Gemmataceae bacterium; assembly: GCA_046350135.1. Taxonomy (GTDB): domain Bacteria; phylum Planctomycetota; class Planctomycetia; order Gemmatales; family Gemmataceae; genus Urbifossiella. The sequence continues at coordinate 67,375 of JAXMBB010000022.1, read as the reverse complement.
CGCCTCGGACGATGAGTTGACGCTTTGGTCCGCGTCGCGCGGGCGAATCAAACTCTGCGGACTGGCCGGGACTGCAGTCTTCGGTGTTGCCATCGCTCCCGAGGCTCGCCGGATCTTTCTGCTGCACGCGGATCGACGCGGGAACGTCGAACTGTCGGCGTTCACCGAGGTCGGCACGATCTTCCAACTGGAACATCACACATTTGATGCGTCGGCCGATGGCGACTGGCACCTCGAGCCCAGACCCTTGTCAACCGTCACCGTCGCCACCCCGAGGCGCCGCGAGCAGTTCCTCGATGCCCATCTGAATTCCGCGCCGCCCGCCGGTTACCTGGAATCCGGCTCGAATACGCATCTGCTTGCGTGCGTCGATTCGACTCACTACTGGGATTGGGATGATCGCTTCATTCGCTGTTTGGACGAGAAGGGCAACGTGAGGTTGCGATGGGTGCCGCATTGGACGCCCGCGGTGCCGCGTGTTTCCTCGCTCACGATGCCGCCGCTCGACTGGTCCATGCCGCATCCGGGTTGTTTGGAGGTCACGGGCGTGGATGCGGACGGCGTCCTGCATTGGTCGCGGTTCTCGCTCAACTCCGACCCGTCAAGCTTCGACACGGACGGCGAGCGGCACGTCTTTCGGGCCGTGTGTCAGGTGTCCGCCGGTTCGGTGATCGGGGCCACCGACGAAAACAAGCTGTTCTGGGTCCGTCATCGGATGATGGTGGAACTGAAGTTCACGGACGACGCATTCCGTTCGATCCCGGCCCGCATCGTCGCGTTGTTCGCCACCGGCCACGACAAGGAGATCCTCGTCGTGTTCGAAGACGGAAGCATCGTCCCGATCCGCGACTGGCACTGACGCCGCGCCGCAATCGCTTCCCGCTCGGCCATGCGCTTCGAGTCCGTGTTCGTGAACGGAGAGTATGCACCGATCACCGGGTCGGGTATGCTGACTGCATCCCGCCTCACCCCGCTTGCGATCCTCCCATGCTCCGTGATTCACTCCTCGCCCTGCTTCTCGTTCCTTCGTTCGTCATGGCCGCCGAGCCGAAGGTGGACTTCGCACGGGATGTGCTGCCGATCCTTTCGGACAACTGCTTCAAGTGCCACGGGCCGGACGAGAAGTCCCGCAAGGCGGATCTGCGTCTCGACACCAAGGACTCGGTTCGCACCGCGCTCGTGCCGGGCAACAGCGCGAAGAGCGAACTGATTCGTCGGCTGAAGCCCGAGGACGCGGACGAGTTGATGCCTCCGGCGAACACCAACAAGAAGCTGACGCCGCAGCAGATCGCGACTCTGAAGCGTTGGGTGGATGAAGGCGCGGAGTGGGGAACGCATTGGTCTTTCGTTCCCGTCAAGCGTCCACCCGTGCCCGCCGGCGACTTCGCGAACCCGATCGACGCCTTCATCTCCGAACGCCTCGTGCGCGAGAAGCTGGCGTTCTCGCCGGAAGCGGACAAAGCGCGGCTCCTGCGTCGGATCACGCTCGATCTCACCGGTTTGCCGCCGACACCGAAGGAGGCCGAGGACTTCCTGAAAGATGATTCGGTGAACGCCTACGAGAAGGCGGTGGATCGGTTGCTTGCGTCGCCGCGGTACGGCGAACGCATGGCGTGGGACTGGCTCGATGCCGCCCGCTACGCCGATTCCAACGGCTACCAGGGCGATGGAGAACGGACCATGTGGCCGTGGCGCGACTGGGTCGTGAAGAGCTTCAATGAGAACCTGCCGTAGGACCGGTTCACGGTTCAGCAGATCGCGGGCGACCTCCTGCCGAACGCAAGTCGTGAAGAGATTCTCGCCACCGGCTTCAACCGCAATCACATGATCAACGGCGAGGGCGGCCGCATCGCCGAGGAGAACCGCATCGAGTACGTGTTCGACCAGACGGAGACGGTCGGCACCATTTGGCTCGGCCTCACGCTCACCTGCTCGCGCTGCCACGACCACAAGTTCGACCCGCTGACCCGCACCGATTACTACCGGCTCTTCGCCTACTTCAACCAGACTCCGGTGAACGGTGGCGGCGGCAGCGGCCAGACCGCGCCCGTGATCGACTTCGGGTCCCCGGAGATGGAGGCGAAGCAGAAGGCGACCCAAAAAGCCTACGACGACGCGGCCAAGGCCATCGTCCCGATCGAGGCGAAGCTTCGGGAAGCGGGCATGATTCTCGACAAGAATGGCAAGTACGACACCACGCTGCCGGTAGTGATCGAATCCGCATTGAGGAAGGGCTTCGCCGGCCGCGTCGACCCCAACAACGACGATCTGATCAAGCACTACGCGAAGAGCGAACCGGGGTATGTGAAGAAGCTCACGGAGCTGCGCAAGTTGAAAGCGGCCCGCGACGTGGCGGCGAATGCGATTCCCCGCGTGATGGTGATGCAGGACATGCCCAAGCCGCGCGACACGTTCATCCTCACCCGCGGCACATACGACAAGCACGAAAGCAAAGTGAGCGCGGGTATCCCTCAGGTGTTTGGCGGCACCGCCGGACCGAATCGTCTTCATCTTGCCAAATGGATTGTCGCCCCGGACAACCCGCTGACCACGCGGGTCACAGTGAACCGTTTCTGGCAGATGTTGTTCGGCATCGGTTTGGTGAAGACGACCGAAGACTTTGGCATCCAAGGCGAACGCCCGAGCCACCCCGAGCTTCTCGACTGGCTCGCGGCCGAGTTCGTCGCCTCCAAATGGGACGTGAAAAAGCTCGTGAAACTCCTCGTCACTTCCCGCACCTATCGGCAGGCGTCGAAGGTCTCTGCCGAGATGCGCGAACGCGATCCGGAGAACCGCCTGCTGGCACGCGGACCGCGTTACCGTCTGCCGTCGTGGATGATCCGCGATCAAGCGCTGGCCGCGAGCGGCCTGATGACGCCGACCTACGGCGGGCCGCCGGTCAAGGTGTACCAGCCGGCCGGTGTGTGGGAGGAAGCGACGTTCGGGTTCAAACGATACCAGCCGGACACGGGCGAGGCGCTCTATCGCCGCAGCCTGTACGTGTTCTGGCGGCGCATCGTCGGGCCCACAATCTTCTTCGACTCCGCGAACCGCCAGACTTGCTCCGTGAAGACCGTCGTGACCAACACTCCGCTGCACGCCTTGGGCACGTTGAACGACGTGACGTATGTCGAAGCGGCCCGCATGCTCGCCCAGAAGGCCATGCAGACCGAGACCGACGACGCGAAGCGATTGGCATTTGCCTTCCGCCACGTGTTGGGCCGCGAACCGAGCGAAGCCGAGTCACAGATCCTGTACTCGGCGCTGGAGAAGCAGCGGAAGCTGTTCGCCGCTGACGAGGCGGCAGCGAAGAAGTTGCTCGCAGTAGGCGACTCGAAACGCGACGAGAAGATTAACCCGATCGAGCACGCGGCCTTGACCGCGGTGTGTTCGCTGATCCTGAATCTGGACGAAGCTTTAACAAAGCAATGAGACAGGATGAACAAGATCGACAGGATGCAATCAGTGCCCTGACCTGCCTTGTTTTCTCTCTGTGCTCTCTGTGCCTCTGTGGTGAATCATGAACCCGCTGCACGATCACGCTGCACTCCTGAACCGGCGACACTTCTTCGGCCGCACGGCGACCGGCATCGGCACCGCCGCGCTCGCGTCGCTGCTGAACGCCGCGGAACCCAAGCGTGTCGGCGGACTCGCCGCGCTGCCGCACTTCGCGCCCAAGGCGAAGCGCGTCATCTATCTCTTCCAGAACGGCGCGCCCACGCACGTCGATCTCTTCGACTACAAACCCGAACTCACGAAGCGGAAGGGCGAGCAGATCCCCGACAGCGTCGTGAAAGGCGCCCGCTTCAGCACGATGACCGGCGGGCAAACCGTCCGCCCGTGCCTCCCGGAGATCACCAAGTTCAAGCAGCATGGTAAAAGCGGGGCGTGGGTCTCCGATTACATGGCGAACACGGCCGCGATCGCGGACGACCTCTGCTTCATCAAGTCGATGCACACCACGCAGGTGAACCACGCACCGGCGATCACGTTCTTCCTCACCGGATCGGAGATGCCCGGACGGCCCAGCATGGGCGCGTGGCTCACGTACGGCCTTGGCAGCGAAACGGAAGAACTCCCCGGCTTCGTGGTGATGACGAGCCGCGACAAGGAAGCGTCGTGCGGGCAGATCTTCTACGACTTCTATTGGTCCAGCGGGTTCCTGCCGTCGAAGTTCCAGGGCGTGAAGTTCCGCGGCACCGGCGACCCCGTGCTCTACCTCTCGAACCCGGACGGCATGAGCCGCGAGAGCCGTCGCGCCGTGTTGGACGACCTCGCCAAGATGAACGAACTCGGTTTGACGGAGTTCGGCGACCCCGAGATCAGCACCCGAATCTCGCAATACGAGATGGCCTATCGCATGCAGATGAGCGTGCCTGAACTCACGGACTTCACCAAGGAGCCGCAGAAGATCCTCGACAGCTACGGCCCCGATGTGAAGCGGCAGGGCAGCTTCGCGTACAACTGCCTCATGGCCCGGCGGCTCGTCGAACGCGGCACGCGCTTCGTTCAACTCTTCCACGCCGGGTGGGATCAACATCGCAACCTGAACACGCAACTGAAGGTGCAATGCACCGACACCGACGCCCCGTCCGCGGCACTGGTGAAGGACCTGAAGCGACTCGGCTTGCTGGACGACACGTTGGTGATCTGGGGCGGCGAATTCGGCCGCACGCCGTTCCTTCAAGGCGACATCAAGGACGTGAAGAGTTGGGGCCGTGATCACCACCCGTACGTGTTCACGGTGTGGATGGCCGGCGGCGGCATCAAACCCGGCATCACCTACGGATCATCCGACAACTTCGGCTTCGCACCGGCAAAGGATCCGGTCCACATCCACGACTTCCAAGCGACGATCCTGAACCTCCTCGGGATCGACCATAAGAAGCTGACGTTCAAGTTCCAAGGTCGGGATTACCGCCTGACCGACGTTCACGGTGATGTGGTGAAGGGCATGTTGGCGTAAGCCTGACCGCGAGGGCCTGCCTACCCCTACCACAGACTGCAAGGATATGTCTCTCCGTAAGGACGCCACTTGAGAGGCATGAAACGCGAAAACCCCGCGGTGCTTTCGCACCGCGGGGTTTGCGTCTCTTTGACGATTCGGGTGTGGAATGGTGTCAGTGAGGACCAGTGTCTCGGGGACATGCGGCATCACCACTTCCCCGTGACGGGAGGCGGGTGCCATGTATGAATCATCCTTAGAAAGGAGGTGATCCAACCGCAGGTTCCCCTACGGTTACCTTGTTACGACTTAGTCCCAATCAAGAAGTCCGTCTTCGGCGCCGTGAAGCGACTTCGGACGTCCCTCTCTTTCGTGGCTTGACGGGCGGTGTGTACAAGGCTCAGGAACACATTCACCGCGGTGTTGCTGACCCGCGATTACTAGCGATTCCGGCTTCACGCAGGCGAGTTGCAGCCTGCGATCTGAACTGGGGCGTGTTTTCGGGGGTCCGCTTCCACTCGCGTGGTCGCATCCCTCTGTTCACGCCATTGTAGCACGTGTGCAGCCCCAAACATAAAGGCCATGAGGACTTGACGTCATCCCCACCTTCCTCCGGTTTAACACCGGCAGTCCCCCGAGAGTGCCCCGTGAGGGTAGCAACTCAGGTAAGGGTTTCGCTCGTTATGGGACTTAACCCGACATCTCACGACACGAGCTGACGACAGCCATGCAGCACCTGTGGCAACTTCCGGATTGGATACTGTTCGTTCCCGTTTCCGGGTTCTACCTGTTGCCTCTTTCGAACATGTCAAGTCTGGGATAAGGTTCTTCGCGTAGCCTCGAATTAAGCCACATGCTCCACCGCTTGTGTGAGCCCCCGTCAATTCCTTTGAGTTTCAGCCTTGCGACCATACTCCCCAGGCGGAGAACTTAGCACTTTTGCTCCGGCAGCAAGCCCATGTCCGGCCTGCTACCTAGTTCTCAACGTTTAGGGCCAGGACTACCGGGGTATCTAATCCCGTTCGCTCCCCTGGCTTTCGTGCCTCAGCGTCAGAAAAGGTCTAGCGTGCCGCCTTCGCCACCGGAGTTCCTAACGATATCAACGCATTTCACCGCTCCACCGTTAGTTCCGCACGCCCCTACCTCCCTCCAGACCGCCAGTATTCAAGGCACTTCCCCGGTTGAGCCGGAGGATTTCACCCCAAACTTGGCAGCCCGCCTACGCACCCTTTAAGCCCAGTGATTCCGAACAACGTTCGCTCGGTTCGTCTTACCGCGGCTGCTGGCACGAACTTAGCCCGAGCTTCCTCCAGGGATAGATCACACTCTTTCGAGCTTTTCTCCCCCTCGACAGGGCTTTACAACCCGAAGGCCTTCATCGCCCACGCGGCGTCGCTCGGTCGCGCTTGCGCGCATTGCCGAAGATCCTCGACTGCAGCCACCCGTAGGTGTCTCGCCAGTGTCTCAGTGCGAGTGGCGCGGGTCGTGCTCTCACACCCGCTAGACATCTCCGCCTTGGTGGGCCGTCACCCCGCCAACTAGCTAATATCACGTGGGCCCCTCTCGGGACGCCGGAGCTTTGCTCTCTCGAGATCATCCGGTATTACCCGCCCTCTCGGACGGCTATCCCGGATCCCAAGGTAGGTACCCACGCCTTACTGCCCCTTACGCCGGTTCCCCCATTGCTGGGATTCCCGCGACTTGCATGCCTAATCCACGCCGCCAACGTTCGTTCTGAGCCAGGATCAAACCCTTCAAAATGTATCGAGCGAACTCCGCACGCTTACGCGTGCCGGCTCGCCAATGTTTGAGTGTTTGTCCCAACCTTCCAGCCAGCCAGACTCAAAGAACTCGATCAGCACGCCGCAGCCACAAGTGCCGCGGCGATCCAACCTGGTCCCGTTCCAGCCAGCTGTCCGGCCAGACCCGAAACCCGGTCACCACTTAACTTCCACACCCGATTGTCAAAGATCAAAGTGCCGAGCCTTGGTCGTTTCCAACCAATGCTCGACACGTTGGTACGGGAATCTTAGGCGGGGGTGGCGGGAGCGTCAACACGGGCGGACATTTTTTCCCCGCCCGTGTGAGAAACTCTGCCAGTTGAGCTGACCTCACCGCACGCGCTGGGCGAACGGAACCACCGCAGTGTACGGCGAATTCGCCGGCGGATGCAGCACCTCGAACGGCCCGGGGTTGCTCGCGTTGCCCGGATTCACCGGCCCTGGATTCCCCGTCACGAAGTTCGACACCAGTTCCCCCGCGGCGTGCGGCATGCTCGGAGCCGCCCGCACACCGAAGCCCAACTGGTTCGACGGATCGCCGATATTCAAGCTGCCATCCTGATTCACGTAGTTCACGATCAGTTGCGACTCGCGTCCGGTGCCGACGCCGATGCTGATCACCCGGCCGGCGCTAATCACATACGGCTTGCCGTCCGCATACACCGTGACTTGCCCGCCGAAGTTCCCCGCGAGCGTGAACGGCTGCCCCGTACCCGGAACACGGTTCGTGAGGTACACGTTGTAGCTCCCAGTCGGCGGGGTCTGGAACCCGGACATCGCGGGCGGCGTGGGTGCCGTCGAGCCGATCACAATGGCTTGGTCCAGTGCCGCGGATACGGGTTGCATGTGGATTCCGCTCGCCAACGGCACCGCGACCGAAGGATTGGGATCGAGCACCAGGTTCGCGCGGTCCACGATGCTGTAGAACTGTTGCCGCAGATCGCCGGGGGCGTCCTTGAACGCTTCGCGGCCGATGAGATACCGCGGGCCGGGGCCCTCGTTCACGGACGTGTCCGGCGTCGCCCCGTTCAACCGCACTTCGTGGAACACGATGGTGACCGTGACCGCGAACGCGTGGCTCACCGTGGTCGTGTTGTTGATCATCTTGCGAAGCATCTCGGATTGCAGTCCGGTGTCCGCGTAACTGTTCGGATTGGGTGAAGGCGGCGGAATCATCACGTTGGGGTTGGTGGACCACGCCAACGGTTGGCCCGGGAGCGGCGTGCCGACCGGCCACGTCCGGAGCAGCGTGTCCTGGATGCCACCGCCGTTGCGGTAAGCGGCGGTTGTGCCGCTCGCGGCAAACTCCGGCGCGCCGAACGAACGGAACGGCCGATCGAAGTTACCCGCCGGATTCGCCAAGTCGTCGTAGCTCGGCCCCGGTAGCGGCACACTCATCGCCGTGCCCGCGGCCGTCGCCGTGTTGTAAGTCTGCCACGTACGGTACGGGATGCCCGCCGTGGGCGCGGTGGACGAGATCATGCTCGTCCACATCGAATCCACTTCGGTGGCGGTGAAGTAGTTGCCGTTGCGGGCATCCAGCAAGGCGCGAAACACGCGCGGATCCTGGATGGTGTTGATGTTGATCTTGCCGTGGACTTTGCCGCCGGACGCCATGCCGTACGTCCACGGCTTCACGCGAAGCGATTCCAACGCGCGGTACAAGCCGTTGTTGGTGCGGTTCGTCGTCGCATCGAACCCCGGCAGATTCGTCGTGGTGTTGTAACCCAACCACGGCGCGAGGCCTTGGTTGCGGACCAACGCGCCCCCATTGTTGCGGAGAGTGTACTGCGTGACTTCGTGCGGTTTCGTCGCCTGGAGCGAGAGTAGTTCCAACTGGTTCACGAGCAACCGGTCGTAATGGACGAACGGATCGTACGGTGCCATCAACGTCTCGCCGCCGATGAGCCCGGCGTTGTTGTAGGTTTGCGCCATCGGGGCCGCGTCGTTGCGGCCGTTCTGGCGGAAGAACGTGTGCAGCGGGTTGCCGTTGCCCGGGTACGAGCCGTTCGCCGCGGCGGGGCTCTGGCGCACGACCATGGACTGCGGGAAGCTGTTGATCAGATCCACATCGTTGTTCACGGCCGAGGCGGTGGCGGCTCCGGCGTACGGTTGCACCTTGCCGACCGAGAAGCGGCGGGTGCCGCCGCTTGTGTCGTCCACGGGTTCGAAACCCGCGTTGGTGATGCCGGCCGCGGCCTTCGGAAGGCGGTCGGTCATGTCGCCGGCCGCACCGCCGCGCGTCACGGCGTCGAACGCCGGCACGCGGTCCATCAGGTCCACCGTGACGTACGGGTTGTAGGGCAGAGCGGGATTCAGCACGCCGTTCGCCGGCGGGTTCGCCGCAAGGTACGGGTTGGCGAGACGGCGGAGAAGCACCGCGTGGCGGCGGTAGGGGTTCATGTTGCCCGCGTTCTCCAACGCCGCCGCCCCCGGTTTCGAGCCGAAGTCGTACTCCATCGCATTCGTCACCATCGCACCCACGTTCACGTTTCCGGTGATCATCTGCGTGTTGAACGGGGGGTTGGCGTTCGGACGGAACTCCACCGTCGATCCGCCCGAGGAGTGCTGATTGGTGAAGTCCGCGGCTCCGACCATGACGAATCCGGGCGAGCCGTTGGCGGGCGCGTAGGCGCCGTTCACCGGCAGCACGTTGCGTAGTGCGGCATTGCCGGCCGCCGGGCTGAAGTCGAATGTGAAACCGGCCTGTGCGCCGTTCACGTTAGGGAAGGCGATGTTGCCCGCGACGTTCGTCGGATCCGAGTACAACGCCGTGTTGTTCGCGGCGTTGACTTGCGTGACCACCAGTTGGTACGGGTTGAAGGTGCCGTTGTGAACGGCCACGCCGCCGTTGCCGAGCGGGCCGGTGCCGGCGGCGTACGGCGTCGCGGTCGGGTTCATCAGTTCGACCCAGAAACGGACGCGGAAGTTGTTGTTCGCCGGGGCGTTGTTCGGTAGCACCTCGTTCGGATCGTTCGTGATCTCGCCATACGCCTCATTGATGACCAATCGGGGCTTCTCGACACCGAACACGAGGCCGGTGGGCGTGCGGCCCGCGGCCGCCGTGGCGGCGAGCGACACGCTCGTCGCGTCCACTTGCGTGAGCGGGGCACCGAGGTCCCACGCGAACACCGTGCTCACATCGTCCGAATCGACGAGGTCCACGGCGTTGGCCGCGAGTTGAGCGAGATAGCGGAGTGCGTTGTAGTCCGGGTTGCCGGGCGTCGCGACAATGGTCACATTCCCGGACGCGTCCACGGTGGCGTTCGCACCAGTCGAGATGATGAGCCGCGCGAAGATGTCACGCGCGAGATTGTGGCGGTCTGCCCACGCTTGGGCGTAATTGCCGGAGTTAAGCGTATCCGCCGGGGTCGTCGTGCTGGGTTGGCCCAGTGGGACGTTTGGGTCGGTTCGGTAATCCGCCAGCGGGCGATTCAAATCCACCGGGCCGAGCGCGGCGCGTTGGTTCCGCAAGTTCGCGGGGCCCGTGAAATCGTTCGCGCCCGAAATCGTCCCCGGGAACGTGCCCGTGAACGCGGCATTGATCGGATGAAGCGGTTGCGGCTGGCCGGGACCAGGCGGCGGCGGAAGGAGGAGCGTACCCGCGTTTGACGTCTCGAAGTTCGCCGGCAGGTACGGCAGGTCCAAGCTCGTGCTGAGCGTGGTGACGAGCATGCGGTTCGCGTGCGCCGGATCGAGGCGGTACGAGCCGCCAGTGTACGGCGGGCCCTGCCCGATCAGGCTGGCGTTCGCGGTCTGCGCCCGCCACACGTCCGTCTCGGTGTACCAGTTGCGATCCGCGGCATACCGCAGGTTGAATCGCTTGGTGTCCGCGAGCGGATACGCGCGGCGGCTCGCCACGCCGCTCGGCCAGTCGTTCGGGTTCCACAGCAGCGGGTGGTTCAGGTACTTGTTGTAATTCGACAGTCCGCCCGCATTGTCGTCGAAGAACCCTTGGCCGCCATTGGCGTAGGTCGTGTTGGTCTGGAACGGGGTAGGCGGAGTGCTCGTGAAGCTCGGATAGTTGATCAAGGGATTGCTGCCGCCTCCGTCGAAGTTCACCGGTGCGGAGTTCGGCAACCGCGTTCCCGAGCGATCGAACTGCAGCGTGGATTGTCCGTTCCGCGGAAGGGAGATCTGCAAGTTCTCCCATTGCACGGAACCGTCCGCGAACGGGCTGCCCGTGGGGTAGTTTCCTATGGGACCGGTCGCACCGCTCATTCCGCCGCCCATCGGACCAACGCAAACGTAGAAATTGCCGTAGTTCATCACCCGAGCACCCAGCGAATACGGAGTGTTCGGGCTCCACGACGGGATGCCGTACCGCGCCTGCACGATGTTCGCGGCCTCCGGCGTGGAAAGCACCATGCCGAGATTCACTTCGTTCGGACCGAAGCCGGCGTGCGAGCCGTGGCTGCCCGGCGTGCCGGGGCCGCGCAGGTTGCCGTGCGCGTTCAGGTTCAACAGGCCGTCCAGATCCGTGAGCAGGATGGACGCGAGCGGCTTGATCCAACGGCCGTTCCACAGCCGCGGCGGCAGGCCGATGTCCACGAGGATGGAATCGTTCTTCTGCACGCCAACGCCGCCGGTGAGATTCTGCACGTCGCCGGTGAACGTGGGCCCGAGTGCGGGATCGGGAGCATTCGGCTTCGGGTAGCCGATGATCTGGCCCGACGCGATCAGCGAGTTGATCGCGAGATAAAGCTGCGTCTTTTGCCCCGCGGTCCAGCCGCCCATGCCCGGCGGCACCGGATACAAGCCGGCCGGGTATTCGCCGGGCCTCATCTGATCGATCGGCCGCGGCCGCAGGATGCGTGTGCGGCCTTCCGGCGTCACCCAGTCCGTGTTCGCGGCCAAGTTCGGGTCGTCCGGGTTCCACGGCGCGAGGCGGAGGTTGGGGTTCGGGTTGCCCGCGTTGAAGAGCCAGTTGCGGTGCAGGCTCGGTACCAGCACTTCGCCCGTGGCCGGGCTCACCGACGCGAGGATCAGGTCCTTCAGATCGGGGTACGTGTACGGGGCGTTCTTCGGGATGAACGCGTGCGACAGGCTGCCCGGAAGCTGGTTCGCGGCCACCTGCTGGCCCGTGCGGAAGCCCGAGAACTCCGGATCGAGGAACGCCGTGTTCGGCCCGGCCGAGTGGATGTACGGGGCGACCGGCGTGTACGGTGCGGCGAAGTTGATCCACGTCGCGCGGTCCTGGCCGTTCGGGGCGTTCTCATGGAAGGTGCCGATGCCGCTGAACGGTGCCGAATTCCCCTGCAGGCCGCCGTACATCGAGCGGGCGAGACTGTGCCCGCGCAGCGCGTTCTGCACGCCGGTGTTGAAATCGGTGTCGTCGAAGATGATGCAGGAGAGCGTGTAGTTGAAGGCGGGTGTGCCGTCCAACGCGTCATCGCCGGGGCTTTGGGCTTCGCGGTGGATGCGCGAACTGGTGGCTTCGGCGTCCGCGTAGAACACAAAGAACAACGCGAAGATGGCGAACAGCGTGAGCAGGCCGAGCACGGCGATGAGCAGCGCTCCGCGCCGCGGAGCCGGCTGGCGAACCGAAGATGCGATCGGCCGGAACATGATCGAACTCCGAAAGACGTGTACGGTGTCAAACGCCGGACGCACCGGCGTGGCGACTCACAGGTCGAAGACAAATGTCGATTGCCGGGCCGTCTTGGCCTTGGGATCGTAAATCCGGATGCGAAGCTGGACGGCGTTGATGCGCATCTGCGTGGTACCACCGCCCAGCGTGTCGAAGGTCGTGGTGCCCACCGGCGTCTGAAGGTTGTCGTAAGGCGAGTCCGTGTTCGTCGCGAACGCTCGCGGCGAACGAACCGGCCCGGCCCCCGTCCACAACCACGTCGGCTTGATTTCAAACGAGATCACATTGGAGAGAATGATGTCGTCGCCCGTGCCGATCGGAGTCGGAAAAGTCGGGCGGGTCGCAGCGTTGAACGATGTCATGAGATGCGACTGCGCCGCGTTCAGCAGATTCGCGCTGATGTACGTTTGGGCTTGGGCGCGGATGACCGGATTGGGATCCGACAGCAGGCTGTTGAACTGAATCTGCTTGTTCAGATCCGAGGCCACGAGCCGCTGCCGACGATGCAGATTGAACCGTTGGTTCTGAGTACCATTGAGGCCCGGCGCGGTGAACTCGCCAGGCATGGCACTGAGGAAGTACGCAACCTCGGCCGCCTCGCTGGAAACGGCATTGCCGCCGATCGTCGCCGTGAACAAACTGCCCTCCGAACCGCCCGCCAACACGGAGGTCATCCACAGGGCACACGAGACGTTCCGCGTCGAGGTGAAGACGCCGTCGTTTCCTTCGGAAGCACTATCCGGACTGCTCAGGAAGAAGAAGCCGGAGCGCGGCGTCACGTTTTGGTAATCGCTCAGACGCCGGCCGACGTTGCGAGGGCCGGTTCCCGGATCGACGGGTGAGAAATGGCTCGCGTTCACATCGCGTTTGATCACCTCGCCGACGGCGCGGAGTTGGTCCGCGGCGTCGCCTTGGGCGCGCATCGCGCTCATCGCCTTCATGCTCACCTGAAAGCAGATCGAGAGGATGGTCATGATCATGACGGTGATCGCCGCCGAGATCATGAGTTCCACGAGCGTGAAGCCCGAACGCGTTTTTCGAGAACGGATCATCTCAGCCTCGTTTCAGGCGATGCTCAATAGTCCGCGGCCCGCAGGTTCGGGCGTTCGAACACTTCGGACACGCCGGTGAAGAAGACCAGCGTGCCGCCGTAACTGCCGGTCGAACCGTCCAAGCGACGGACCGGCACTTGGATTTCCAAATCGGTGGTCGGTACCACGGTCGGCCCCGGCAGGTTCCACACGTTGTTCGGATTGTCGGTGACGCTCACGACGCGATAGAAGATCGCGTGCCGGAGGCCGGGCGTGGCGTCCATGATCCAGCCGCCCTTCTGCACCGGCGGCGTGCCTTGCGTCTTCGGGATCTGGATGACGGTGGTGCCGGGCACCATGGGAATCTGCTGGGCCGGTTGCGGGCCGCTTGCGAACACCTGCTCGGCACCGGCCGCCGCGAACTGGAATGCCCGCTTGTCGAATACCACGACCGTCATCGTCGCGGTGTTCGGGTCGGTGTTGTCCGGCCGCTGGAGAATCCACATCCAGTTGTAGCGCAGGTCGCGCTCGAAGGTTCCGCCGGCGACTCCCGTGACACTCAAGGGAACGCCGCCTTCGTCATAGCCGTAGCCGTCCAGGAGGGTACACACTCGCTGCGACATCGTGGCCGGGGAGTTCAACAACAGATTCATGCTTCGCCGCGGGTAGAAGCCGGTTCCTGCGACCCAGTATTGAAACGAATAACTGCTCGGGTTCAGAGTCGACCAAGGAGCGAGCCATCCCATGGGATCGACGAAGACCGGGTAGCTGGGCCCGGGGATTCCTTGAACGCTCGGCAATCGACCAACCGGCACGTTGCCGAGGGCGATGGGAGTGCCCGATCCGAACAAGTCCGGCTTGGAATCCGGGAAGTCGAATGCGGGCACGAGCGGTTCGTAGCCGGGATACCCGGTCGCGGCCGCGTTGCGGGCGTTCGCGTTTTCGATCACGTTCGTGCGCCAGTACATCCGCATGAACGCGTCGGCTTGGTTCGCCGCCTGGGCCGTGCGGTCGTCCTTCAGGGCTTGGCCCATGTGGTACATGCCGAGCGGGAACATCGTCAGGATCGCGATGGTGCCGAGCGCGAGCAGGAAGAGCGCGACGAGCACCTCCGCCATCGACATGCCTTTGCGGCGAATGCGGAATGCGGAATGCGGAATGCGGAATGTCAGAGATCGCGTTGTCATCATCATGGCTGACTCCCGACATTCAGTTCAGGTCCGGATTCCGCATTCCGAAATCCGCACTTCCAAGATTCCGCGTTGCGAAATCCGCATTCCGCGTTCCGAACTCACGGCGAGGTCGCACCCGTGCGAGCGAAGGTGTACGCATCTTCGCCGGGGTTGTACTGACCGGCCGCGTTCGGCCACTTCACCGGGAACTGCCCGAGCGCGCCCGTCTTGCACCGGACGGACACCAACTGCTGCTCGCCACCCCGCTGGAACGGAGTCATGTCGAATGTCACCGGCGGCCCGGGGCTCAGCACCGTGAGCGGGCTGCCCAAGCCGGGAATCTTCGTGTAGTCGCGGTGCCACAAGAGAATCATGCCGTCGACGCCGGCCACGCTGCCCATCGGAACCACATGCCCGGACGGCGTGAACAGAATGTCCACGTCGGTGCCGACGGCGGGCACGGACACCGTCAGATCGATGCAGATGCCCTTCGGCAGTTGCAGCGGCGGCTCACCAACGATCACCTGCGGAGGCGGCGTAATCCCGAAGTTGAACGTCATGTATTGGGGCACGGTTGTGTTCGGGGTGCCTGTCGCTCCGTGCGGCACGATGGGGAACGGATCCAGCCGCATTCGCAAGCGGCTCGTGCCGGGGGCGGTCCCGCCGACCAACACCGCCCCGGCGGATGGCGGAAACATCCGGCCGGTGAACGGTCCGGTCTCGGCGCTGTTCCGCAGATCGGAGAGCGTGAGCAGCCCGCCGGGGATCGAACTCTGGAGGAACGCCGCCTCGCCCGGTTCGAGGTTGTCGATCCAACACTCCGAGGAGCCCTGTAGTTGGTTGCCGGCCGCGTCGTAGCCGTACACGATCTTCACGCAGGGCGCGAGCGCGGTGTACGGCGGGCGTGCCGTCGGGTTCGCGATCGTGGGTACGAACGTCGGCGGCTGCTCGATGTATTGGAGTTCCGTAACCCAAAGGGCGTTCGTCTTCGCCGGGTTGTTCGAATCCAAGCCGACCACCAAGCGCAAGCCACGATTGGCGTGGTCGCGGGCGGCGCGGTTCTTCGCGATCATCAGCCATTGGCGGGTGAGGCCGGCGGCGTCGGTGGTGCCGTCGCGCTCGCCCATGTTCACCACCACCGCCAAGGTGAGCGTCGCCAGGAGCACGACGATCGCCATGACGACGAGCAGTTCCACCAAGGTGAACGCGCTGCGTCGGATTCGCAGGGACATGATCGATCTCCCGTGACCGCCACCCTCTCCCCGCCGGGGAGAGGGTGGTTTGTGAATGGCGAATGCCGTTCACAAACCGGGTGAGGGGTTGGCTCGAAGCCGCCGCCACTCACCCGCCGTTCCGATCGGAACGGCGACCTCTCCCCCGCGGGGGAGAGGTGAAGAGCCGGCCTCTCGCACCGGCCCGCCACGACCCATCTTTCACGACATGACGCTGATCGCCAAAAACCAGACCACTTTTCTCAGTTCGCGCCTCGACCGCCGAGTTTCGCGAGGCGGAAGCCGAGCACGTTGTCTCCGCCGAGCCAGCCGTCGGCGCCGTTCGCCCAGCCGACGCCGTTGTTGTCTTCGTTGCGGTTCGCCCCGGCCGAGATCACCGTGAGCATGCGGTTGCGGCCGTCGAAGGTATTGCCGGGCAGCACCGACGCGCCCGCCGAGGAATTGACCAAGGCAAAGACTTGGGTGCGCTTCGCGTTGTTCCAACCACGCAGCTTGCCGGTCGGATCGAGCGGATCGTTTTGGCCGCCCGCGGCGCGAACGTACGGCGGGTTGTTGATTTCCGTGCTGTCGGCGAATCGCTGGAAGATGATGTAATTCCCGAACCCGTCCTTGTAGCCTTGGGCGTTCGGGCCGGGCACGATGGTTTCCGCACCGGCGAAGGAACCATCCGCATCGATCGTGGTGCCGCGGTTGGCCTTGCCGGTCACGATCTTCTGGAGCAGGACGGCGGCTTCCTGCTCGGCACTGTAGTTCCCCGCGGGAAGGTCGGCGAATGCCCGGTGGGACGGAATGCTGATCACGCCCGGGACGACGAGCCCGGCGCGGGCTTCGGCGAATGTCTGCGGGAACTCACGTTTCATGTACAGATAGGAGAGCACCGCTTTGGCGATGTCCTTGTCATTATCGCACCACGGCAGCACGGTCGGCAGGTACGGGTTCTTGTCGCTGGTCGCTTCGTCGATCACGGCGGTGCGAAGCTGGTTCAGGCCGACCTGCAACTTCTTCACGGTGCCTTCGGTGGTCGAGTTCTGCTGACCGACGCGGACGCTGCCGATGATGCCGATGGTGAGCGCCACCATCGACGCCAGGATGGCGATCACGACCAGCAGTTCGATCAGGGTGAAGCCGCCGCGACGGGACGGCCGTGTTCCGGTGCGCATGGCCCCTCCGTGTCAGTTGCCGATGTTGGAAATCTGCCCGTTGGCGAATTGGGTGATATTGTCCGCATCGGGACGCCCGAGAGCCGTGGCAGCCGAGGGAGCCAAACCGCCGGCCCCGAAGTTCTGGTCGGCGCCCGCGCTCACGATCTGGAAGCCGGTCGGCTGGTAGTAAGTGGTGGCCGTATCGCGATAGGGCGAGATTCCGAGCGAAGCGCAATCCGAGGTGCCCCAAGGGTTGTAACCGTTCTTGCGACCGTAGCTGCTGAAATAGGCATAGGGCTGATCGATGGTCGTATCGCCGGAGAAGTGCGGGTCGTAATACGACGGGAAGCCTCGTGCCCCCGCGGCGGTTCCGGATCGGGCCCGGAGCCGGCTCATCTTAAACTCGAAGCTCGCCGAGCCGCGATTGGCGAGCACACCCGCCGGATCCTGCGGATTCTTGGTGAATCCCGTTGCGGCGAAGGTGCCGTTCCCTTGCGACACGGGAATGCCACCCAAGAAGAACACCAAGCATTGATCGCCTTCGAGTGTGACGGGCGCCGTGTCCAAGCTGCCGTTGCCGTTCCAATCGATGCTCGCGTACGGAGGATTACCCCCGCCAGCCGAGAGGCTCAGCGGAATCTGGGGCCACACCTGCTTCAGGTAAGTGGCGCTGGCGACCTCGAGCGGGTCGCTCGAGTTGTAGTCCATTCGTTCCCGCAACACGATGCGGCTGGGAATGTAGTCCACCTTCTTGTCCCGCATGAAGGCTTGGGCGGCCGTGGCCAGTTGCCCGACGTCGCTTGCGGTTTCCGTGCGCTTCGCCGCGACACGGACGCGAGAGACCGCACCGGTCGTGAGTGCGAGCAACACGGCAATGATCGCGATCACCACCAGGAGTTCGATGGTCGTGAATCCGTTTCGGCGCGAGCGAGTCGTCTTCATCGGAGACCTCCCAATGCGGTATGCGGAGCCCGGAATGCGGAGTCGGGTGCAGGCATTCCGCACTCCGGACTCCGCGTTCCGCAATTCACTTCGACAGGCCTTCCAGCAGCTTGATCAGCGGCAGGAACAGCGAGATCACGATGGCGCCGATCGTGAAGCCGAGGAACACGATCATGATCGGCTCGAGCAGCGAGATCAGCGACTTCACCAGCGTGTCCACCCACTCGTCGTAGAAGTCGGAGATCTTGTAGAGCATCGTGTCCAAGTCGCCGGTCTCTTCGCCGACCTCGACCATGTTGGTCACCATGTCGTCCACGAGCCGGGCCTCGCGGAGCGGGTCGGCGATCGTATCACCTTCGCGGATGGACTCGAACACGCGTTGGAACATGCGTTCGAAGACGGCGTTGTTCGCGGTCTCCTTCACGATGTTGATGGCTTCGAGGATGGGCACGCCGGAACTGATCAGGGTGCCGAGGGTGCGCATGGTGCGTGCGACGATCGTCTTCTCGACGAGCGCGCCGAGCACGGGTATCCAGAGCACGGCTCTGTCCAAAGCGTAGTTGCCGGCTCGGGACATGCGAATGAGTTTGATCAGCAGGTAGAGCGAGATCGGGAACAGCGGGATCGTCCACCAGTACTCCGCCATCCAGTTCGAAATGCGGATGAGGGTGAGCGTGGCCCACGGCAGCGTGAGGTCGAACTCGTCGAAGATCTTTTTGAACTTCGGGATGATCGCCACCATGATGAACGTGAGGATGGCGACGGCGACGAAGATGACGACGGCCGGGTAGACCATCGCACCGATGACCTTGCGCTTGAGGCTCTGGCCTTTTTCGAGGAAGTCCGCGAGGCGCTGGAGAATGACTTCCAAGGCGCCGCCGGCTTCACCGGCCCGCACCATGTTCACGTAGAGGCGGTTGAACGCCTTCGGGTGCTTGCCCATCGCTTCGGACAGCGCGGCACCGCTTTCCACGTCTTCGACCACGTCGATGAGCGAGTTCTTGAGTGCCGAGGGCTTCATCTGGCGTTCGAGGATGCGGAGACTCCGCAGCACGGGAAGGCCAGCGTCTTGCAGCGTGGAGAACTGCCGCGTGAACGTCACCAGCATCTTCGACGACACGCCGCCGATGGTGAACGTCTTGCGGCTCTTGCCGGCCTTCTTCTTGCCCTTGCCCTTCTTGCCCTTGGCGGCGGCCCCGGCGGTGAGCTTCGTGACGAAGTAGCCCATCGCCTTGATCTTCTGGGACGCTTCCTCCTCGTTCGTGGCCTCGATCGAGTCCTTGACCTCGGCGCCGGAGGTGTCCAGGGCTTCGTATTTGAACGTCGGCATCGCTTCCTCAATTCGGAATGCGGAGTTCGGAATGCGGAATCTCAGAATTCCGCCGTCCGGTCACCGTTTCGACCGGGCCGTCTTGATTGACGCCACAACCATGGCCAGGATTTCATCCGTTTCGGCCAGAAGGTCTTTCAGCCGGGCTTCCTCGATCACCCCGCCTTCGACCAGCAACTCCATCCAGTATGCGGATTCATCCGCTTCCTCTTCGACGATCCCCATCTTGGCACAGAACTCAGCGGTGGAGCGTGCCCGGCACGCCGCACGATAATTCGCTCCGACGGATGTCCCGCTGCGACGCAACTGCTTGCCGACCACATCGCACGACCGCCGACTCGGCAAGGCATCCACCAGTTTCATGACCCGCAATGCGAACTGCTTGGTGCGAAACTTCAGATCGGGAGACTTCTTCTCCGCCATGTCATTCTCCGCGCACGACCGCGGTTCACCAAAAACTCCTCAGGGATTCCGCACTCCGCATTCCGAGTTCCGCATTTCGGATCAGGCTTCGTCTTCGAGCACCGTTTCGCGCACGACCTCGTCGAGTGTCGTGGTGCCGGCGAAGAGCGCCTTCAGTCCGGCGTCGCGGAGGCCGGGCGTGCCGGTCTTGCGGGTGTAGGCCCGCACTTGGTCCGTGCTGGCGCCGCGGCTCACCATGTCCCGCAGGTCGTCGTTCATCAACAGGAGCTCGTACAGGCCGGTGCGGCCCTTGAAGCCCAAGTTATTGCACTTGTCGCAGCCTTCACCGTAGAAGAACTGCCGGCCCTTGAGTTCCTCGGCGGACAGGTTGAGTTCCATCAGCTGTTCGCGGGTCGGGTTGTACGCCGTGCGGCAGTTCTGGCAGACGCGGCGGACAAGCCGTTGGGCCTCGATCGCCTCCACCGTGGCCGTGATCAAGAACGGTTCCACACCCATGTCGCGGAGGCGGGTGATCGAACTCGGGGCGTCGTTCGTGTGCAGCGTGCTGAACACCAAGTGCCCGGTGAGGGACGCCTGGATCGCGATGCCGGCGGTCTCGAGATCGCGGACTTCGCCGACGAGGATCACGTCGGGATCCTGCCGCAGGATGGCTCGCAGAGCCGAGGCGAAGGTGAGATCGATCTCGTGGTTGATGGGGCACTGCACGATACCGTCGATTTCGTACTCGACCGGATCTTCCGTGGTGATGATCTTGGTGTCGACGTCGTTGAGTTCCGAGAGCGCGGAATAGAGCGTCGTGGTCTTGCCGGCACCGGTCGGGCCGGTGACGAACACGATGCCGTTCGGCTTCTTGATGACTTGGCGGAAGTTCGCGAGCAGCACCGGATCCATGCCGATGCGATCCAGCGAAAGGCCCACGTTCGAGCGGTCCAGCACGCGGATGACGACGCTTTCGCCGAAGAGCGTGGGCAGCACGGAAACGCGCATGTCGACGGGGTTGCCGCCCACGTTCAGTTCGATGCGCCCGTCCTGCGGCATGCGGCGTTCCGCGATGTCCAGGTTCGACATGACCTTGATGCGGCTCGCGATGGCGGTCGCAAGATGGCGCGGCGGCGGAACCATCTCGTAGAGCACGCCGTCGCAGCGATACCGCATCTTGTATTCGTCTTCGAACGGCTCGAAGTGAACGTCCGAAGCGTGGTCGCGGATGGCCATCAACAGCACCATGTTGATGAGCTTGCGAACCGGTTGCGAGTTGGCCAGTTCCGCGACGTCGTCCAAGTCGATGGACGTTTCCCGTTTGTTGGACGCCTGACCGAAGTCCGCATCGGCTTCGAGCATCGCGTAGATCGACGTGATCGATTCTTCCTTCTCGCCGCTGTACGCCCGCTCGATGAGCTTGTCGATCTGGGCGGACGGCGCGAGGATCGGCGAGACGTTGCGGATGCCGAGCAGGTTCTTCAGGTCGTCCATCGCCTGAAGGTTGTTGGGATCCGCGAGGGCGATCGTGAGCGTGTCGTTCTCGAAGCTGATCGGCACGAGTTTGTACAGCTCGGCCATCTGCTTCTGCACGAGTTTCACGGCTTCCGGCGAAGGCTTCGTGTCTTCGAGGTTGGCCAGGCGCATGCCGTGGAGTTCGGCCGTGGCTTGCAGCAGCTGATCGTCGTTGACGAGGGCGCGATCCTTGGCCAAGTCCGCGAGCGTGCCCTCCGCGGTCCGCATCTCCTCGTAGATCGCCTCGAGCTGGGCATCGTCCATGAACCCGAGATCGACGAACTTCTGCCCGAGTTGGCGGGTGTTCGAGTCGATGTGCGCGAAGCGGTTCTTCGGCGGCTGCGCGGGCTTCTTCGGCGCGGGTTGGCCGCCCGGGGCCGGCTTGGCGCCGCCCGCGACCGGCGGTTTGGCCGGCGGCTTCGCGCCACCCCCCGCGGCCCCCGGCTTCGGCGGAGTCGCCCCCGGTTTCGGCGGCTGCGCGCCCGGCTTCTGCCCCGCGGCGGGGTTCGGCTTCTTCGGATCATTCGGCGGAGGCGTGGCCATGATGTTCGTCCCGGTCAGTCAGAGGTCCTGGAAACTCAGAAGCCGCGATCACTTCCGCTTCTTCCGCCGATCGTCGTCATCGTCATCGTCTTCATCCTCGTCGTCGTCATCGTCTTCTTCCTCGTCGTCGTCTCCGCCGCCGTCCTCATCGTCGTCGTCCATCAAGCCGCGTTCGGCCTGGGCGATCTTGGCGGCGAGTTCCGAGGGCTTGTTGGACTTCAGCAGCACTTCTTCCTTGTCGCAAAGATCCTCGCGCCACAGGCGGAAGAGCGAATCGTCCAGCAGGAACATCCCGTGCTTGCGGCCCGTCTGCACCGAGGAATCGATGCGGTATGTCTTGTTCTCGCGGATCAGGTTGCGGATGGCGGGCGTGACCACCATCATCTCGTAAGCCGCGACCAGCCCTTCCGGCCGCTTCGGCAGTAACGCCTGGGACAAGACCCCCACGAGCGAGCCCGCCAACTGGGTACGAATCTGATCCTGTTCGTTCTCGGGAAACACGGTGACGACGCGATCCACGGTGGAGGCCGCCCCGGAGGTGTGCAGCGTGCCGAACACCAAGTGCCCGGTTTCGGCGGCTTCGAGCGCGGCCCGGATCGTTTCCAAGTCGCGCATTTCACCGACTAGGATCACGTCCGGGTCCATACGCAACGCCCGGCGGAGCCCCTCTTTGAAGTCCGGCACATCGATGCCGATCTCACGCTGGTTCACGGTGCACTTCTTGTGCTTGTGGTAGTACTCGATCGGGTCTTCCAGTGTGATGATGTGGCGGTCGTAGTTGTCGTTGAGGAAGTTGATCATCGACGCCAAACTGGTCGTTTTGCCGGAACCGGTCGGGCCGGTGACCAGGATGAGGCCACGGGGGCGGACGATCAGCTGGCGAATGACTTCCGGCGTGCGAAGCTGCTCAAAGGTGAGAAACTGGCTGGGGATGCGCCGCAGCACCATGCCGATGGTGCCCTTGTTCTTGAACACGGCCACGCGGAACCGGTAACCATCCACATATTCGATGGCGAAGTCCGTGCCACCGCGTTGCTGCAATTCCTGCTGGCAGCGGTCCGGCGTGATGGACTTCATCAAGCCGGTCGTGTCGTCGGAATCGAGAATTTTGGCGTCGAGCTTCCGCATCCGGCCTTGGTGCCGAACGACGGGGGGCTGACCACAGCTGATGTGCAAGTCGCTGGCTTTGATCTGAATCACCGTCGCCAGCAGCTTTTCCATCGAAACGGCCACGGCACTCTCCCGAAACACCCTTAATGAATACCGGGCGCGGCCGGGGGCGAGCCCGGCGACGCATTATGATGATGCGCGAACAGCGGAGCAAAACTCATACATCCGCAACCAGCACTTCCGCGTGGCAGGTGCTCAGCACCTCGTCCAACGTGGTCATGCCCTTAAGCACTTTCATGAGGCCATCTTCGAGCAAAGTCCGCATCCCGGTTGCGCGGGCTTTCCGACGCAGTTCCTGAGTCGGGGCCTGGGCGAAGGTGAGTTCCCGAATCTGCGAGGTCATGCGGAGCATCTCGAAGATGCCCTTCCGCCCGCGGTAACCCGTTTGGCGGCAGTTGTTACATCCGCGACCCTTCATGAACGTGGCCTTCGCCAGCTGCTCCTGGCTGAACGCCGCCGCACGCACCTCCCGCGGATCCGGGGTGTAAGGCTCGTTACATTTCACGCAGTTCACGCGGACCAACCGCTGGGCCATGATGGCGATGATCGAACTGGCGATGAGGAACGGGGGCACTCCGATGTCCGCGAGGCGGGTCACCGCGCTAGGCGAATCGTTCGTGTGAAGTGTACTGAAAACCAAGTGTCCGGTCAGCGAGGCTTGCACGGCGATTTCCGCCGTCTCTTTGTCGCGGATTTCGCCAACGAGGATGATGTTCGGGGCCTGACGCAACATCGCCCGGATGATGCGGGCGAAATCCAGCCCGATGTTGTGCTTCACTTCGACCTGATTGATCCCCGGCAGGTAATACTCGACCGGGTCCTCGGCCGTGATGATCTTTCGATCGGGGCGGTTCAACTCGTTCAGCGCGGAGTACAGCGTGGTGGTCTTTCCGGACCCGGTCGGCCCCGTGACCAAGAAGATGCCGTTGGGCCGCTTGATGATGTTCTGGAACCGCATGTAGTCGTCTTCCGCGAAGCCGAGGTCGCGGATGTTCACTTGGATGTTGCTGCGGTCCAAGATGCGCATCACCACCGATTGGCCGTGAACGGACGGCAACATGCTGACGCGAAGATCGAAGTGTTTGCCCTGCACCGTCATCTTGATGCGGCCGTCCTGCGGGCGGCGTTTTTCACTGATGTCGATACTGCCCATGATCTTAAGGCGAGACAGCAGCGGTGCCAGAAGCCGCCGCGGAGCCGAATCTCGCTCCACCAGCACGCCGTCGATCCGGTACCGGACACGGACGCGGTCCCCGAAGGGCTCCACGTGGATGTCCGATGCGCGCAAGTTGATGGCCTCTTGGATGATGAGATTGCAGAGCTTCACGACCGGAGCGTCGGAATCATCCGCCGCCGCCATCGAGGCCACTGACTCGGTTTGGGTGAACTCGATGGCCGTGTCCGTGAACTCGACGAGCATCGAGTCCACGGACTCGGTTTCGGTCTGGCCGTAATTCCGGTTGATGGCTTCTTGGATCTGCTCCTGAATGGCCAGAACCGGAATGACGTCTTTGTTCAGAATGAACTGAAGTTTCTGGATGGTCTCGTAGTTGGCGGGGTCCGCGGTGATGATCTTGAGCTGGTTTCCGTCCAGCGTCAGCGGCAGGACGACGTTTTCGCGGGCGACCGACTCCGGCACCAGCTCGATGACCGCCTTCGGGATCTCCAGTTCCGCCAGATCGACGAACTGCACCCCGTGATGCTCGGCCACCGCCTGCATCACTTCGACCGCGGAGAGCGTCTGAAGTTTGACGAAGGCATCTTGCAACTTGATGCCGGTGCTGCCCGCGAGGTTCTCGGCCTCGGCCAGTTGGTCCGGGCTGATGAGCTTGCGCCGGATCAGAACGTCGGTGAAGTCGCCGCGGCCTTTCGCCATGGTCGTGCTCCTACAGCAAGTGCGGTTCGGGGGTGAAGGGGGCGAGGCCGGCCGCCGGCGGACCAATCGTTGGCAAACGGTGACGTGGCCAACATCGTGGGCGTTGACACTCGAACGAGAATGATGACCGCCTGTGTGGTTCACTCTCGCAGTCCGCCGCACCGGATTCAAGTGAATTCCGCGCGGAATCGGCAGCAGGCCGCCTTATTTCCGGCTGACGCGGGTCGCGCCGTCCACGAGTTCGAACTTGTAGCCGTCCGGGAACGCGTCCGCGAACTCCTCCTGGTGCGAAACGAGCAGGATCGACTTGAGGTGCCCGCGGAGGTTCTGCAGTTCTTGGATCATCACCTGTCGGTTCGAGCGGTCCAAGCAGCCGAAGCCTTCGTCGATGATGACGCTCTCGATCGGGCGGAACTGGCGGCTGGCGTACTGGCCGATGCCGAGGGCGAGTGCGACCGCGACGCGGAACCGCTGGCTGCCGCTGATGAACGCGACGTTGATCGGCGCTCCGCCCGTGCCGCGGTTGATGCACTCCAATTCCAATGCCTTCTCCGCGCTCGTGCCATCGTCCTTCCCCACGAGTTTGAGGAAGAGGGCGCCGTCGCTGAGGCGGTCGAGCACGCCGTTGGCGCAATCCACGATCTGGCGTTCGGCCTTGCGCACGAGGTGCCGCTGAAGCCGGTCGCGGCCGAGGAGTTCCGCGAGCCGCTTGCACCGGTTGTGTTCGGCGTCCACCACGAGGAACTTCTCACTCAGTTCCGCGCGGCGGCGGCGAAACTCTTCGAGCACGCCCTGTTGTCGCTGTGCGAGCATGAAGTCTTCGTTGCGGTAATCACATTCGTCGCGTGCCGCGGACAATTCTTCGCGCACGGATTCGGGTGAACGCCGAGCCTCCTCCGGGAACGCGTCCCGTTCTTGTCGGAGAATCTCGAGTTCGGCGCGAAGTGTGTCCAGTCCGTTGCGTGCGGCCTGCAGTTGCGTGTGTTTCTGCTCGGTGCCCTTCGCGGTGAGCTTGTCGAATTCGTCCTGCCACTTCGCTCGCTCGCTGAAGCCCGCCGTCTCCAGCGGGCCCTGCCACGCCGGCGGCAGCGACTTCTTTGCCCGGTCGATCGCCTCCTGGCTCTGCTTGCGGGTCGATTCTTCGAGTGCGAGTTTGCCGTCGATTTCGACCAAGTCGCGGTCCAGTTCCCCGAGACGGCGCTGGAAGCGATCCACATCCGCATCGAGTTTCACGATTCCACTCTTCGCGGCCGCGATGTCCTTGGTCAGCGTCGCGTCCTCCGCCTGCTTCGCAGCGAACTCCGCCCGCAACTTCGCGGAATCGGACGAGGGCAAGCCGTGCTTCGCCTTCTCGAGCCGCTCGCACGCGGAATCGTGCTGCGATCGTGCGACGCGGGCGTCGTTCATCGACTGCGTCGCTTCACGGAGCTTCTTGCGGACGCCCTCCAATCCCTGCACATCCGCACGCAGCGCCGCGAGATGATGAAGATCCGGGTAGGTGATCGCGGCCCAATCTTCGGGTAGTTCCTCGCTCACCAGCACGCGGAAGGCATCGGGCAGCGCGAGCCAGCCCTGCTTGCAGGAAGCGGCCAAGCGGGTCGCATCCGCCGCGGCCTGCCTCTGCTCGTTCGTCCTCTCGGTGAAGGCGTCCCGCAACTTGTCCCGCTTGGCCTTGGCGGCCGCCTCCGCGGCCGAGGCCGCATCCTCGGCTTCGCGTGCGGCGGCGGCCTGCTTCGTGAACTCCGCGGACTTCTTCTCCGCGGCCTTGGCGTCGTCGCCGCGGCGTTGCTTCTCCGAACGGTAGTGATCGGCCGTGAGTTCCTGACCGCACGCCGCGCACGTCTTCTCACCACTCAGCTTGTCGAACGCTTCCGCAAGCTTCTTCGCCTGCTGGGCCAAGGCGCGGGCTTCGGCCATCGCCGCCGCCGCGGCTTCGCGTGCGGCGGCGGCGACAGACAATTCCGCCGTCCTCTTCTCGTGTTCGTCCTTGGCGAGTTTCCCGTCCGCGAGCAGCTTGTCCACTTCGGCGCGGGCGGTGGCTTCGCGGTGCATCGCTTGCAGCAGGTCCGTCCGATCCTGCCGCAGGCGTTCAAGCAGCGGCAGCACCGGAGCGATGGCCGCAATCCGCGACGCTTCCGCTTCGAGCCGGAGAATCTCGGCATCGAGCGCGGGCGAGAATCGCTTCAACTCCGCCGCCAACCGCCGGACTTCGGCCTCGGCATCATCGACATGCTTCACTTTCTCAAGCACGCCGGCCAACTCGCGAAGTTCGCCGTTCAACTTCGCCTGGCGGGCTTCATCGCGGGCGAGCGTCTTCTTCAAACCGTCGCGCTGATCGCGAGATTGGTGGGCGGCGTGATCCGTCTCGCGGCGGGCGTCGGCCTTGTCCGTCCGCTGACTCTTGAGCGTTTCCGTGGTGCCGTTCGAGTGAGCGATGCGACCTCGTTCCGTCACGATCGTGGTGACGGCGGGGAATACATCGTGCAGTTCGCGAAGGCGGGCGAAGTCCTTTTCGATGGCGACCGCGTGGCCGAGGATCGCTTCGCTGTGCGTGAGTTTGTCGCGGGCCGTGTCGTACGCTGCGACGGCATCGGCCCAGCGCAACGCCTTCAACTCGCATTCCTGCAGGCGGTCGATCTTCGCTTGCGTCTCGTCCCGCAGTCGCACGGCGTTCGCGATCGCGGCCTCCGCCGCAGCGTACTCCTCGTCGCTCACCACCTTCGTGCCGGCGAGTTGGTTCGAAATGTTCTCCAAGACGAGCTTGAGTTCCTTGCGTTTCTCGTCGGCACGGGCGTGCAGTTTCTGATAACGCTCGAGGTCCACGATCCGCGCGAGCACGCCGGCCCGCCCCGTCGGCGTGGAATCGAGCAGCTTCTCGGCCTTGCCCTGCAGCAGCAACACGGACGACGTGAACGTGTTGTAATCGAGGCCGATCTTCTCGCCGACCCATGCGTCGAACGCGGTCTTGATGTTGGTGCCGGAGATGGCCGTCCATTCGCCCCCGGGCTCCTGCCGAAGCACTTGGCACGTGCTCTTCGGGCCGCTCTTGAGTTCGCGCAGCGTCCGGTGGATGCGATGCGGCCGGCCCTCCAGGAGGAAATCGAATTCGACCGTGAGCGTGCTCGATCCGCGATTGATGAGTTCGGTGGAGTTCTGGGTGCCGCCGCGGTGGTAGCCGAAGAGTGCGTAGGTGAGTGCGTCGAAAATGCTGGACTTGCCGCTGCCGTTCGGCCCGGTGAGCATCCACAGCCGCGAAGTGTCGAACCGCACCTCCTGCGGCTCCTTGTAGGAGAGGAAGCCGGAGAGTTTCACCCGCTGCGGAATCATCCGAACTCTCCTAGGCGATTTCCAACGCGACGTAGGGTGGGCCGGACCGCGATGGCCGCGAATGCGGCCGTCGCGGAAGGCCCACGCGGGGCAGCCCACCGGTTCCGCACGTGGGCCTCCCGCAGCCGTTCGCTCCGCTCATGGCCGCGGTCCGGCCCAACCTACGAGGCTCTGTGGTCAGCCTTCCTTCTCTTCCAACATCTCATCCGCCAGGGCCAGGATCGCGTCGCGGTCGGCGTCGTCGTGCTGGATCAGTTCCTGTTGCAGGTACTCGAGCACCGTGTCGCGGAAGCTCTTGGACCGCAATTCTTCCGCGACCAGCGACGGCCCCAGTGCGCCCGTTTCTTCCCAATCGCGGGCGTACCAGCGGGGGAAGATATCGTCCAACTCGCGGAGAACGTCTTCGAGGTGATGCTCGCCCGCCGTGTACCGCACGTGCAGATTCACGAGTGCCGTGCATCCGTTCGGCCGCTCCTGCCGCAAGCGCGGCAGGTCTTCCGCCGGGTTGAAGATCGATTCCTCGAAGATCGGTGCGGCATCGGGAAGCGGCAGCGTCCGCGGGTCGCCGAGCAATCCGTCCGGCCCGAGTTCCACGACCGTGACGCTCTTCTGATCGCCGGCTTCACCGAGATCCAAGCGTTCGATGCTGCCCGAATAGCGGACGTGCTCCGCGCCCACGGCATGGGCCTTGTGCAGGTGCCCGAGCGCGACGTAGTCGAACTGCTCGGCCAAATCGTTCGTGCGAAGCACGACATCTTCCTGCGGCGTGAGGCGAAACAGCCCGCCGCCCACCTCGGCGCCGAAGATGTTGATGTGGGCGCCGAGCACCGCCGGGGCGGTTTTGTCGTAGTGTTCCGAATCGCGGATCGCCGCGAGCGCCTTCTTCCAAGCGTCGACGAGTTTCTCGTTCTTCTCCTCGGGGCTGCCGTAAGTGAGGTTCGGCTGGTTGCGGAAGAAGCGGTTCGGCGTGGGCCACGGCATCAGTACGAACTGCACGCCACCGAGTTTCACGAACGTGGGCTCGGTGGCCAGATACAACCGCCCCGGCGGAATCTCCTCGCCGAGCGCACCGACCGTGGGGGCCGCGAGCGTCATGGCGTGGACGAGCGTCTGGCAGAAGTTCTCGTTGTCGTGGTTGCCGGTGAGCGTGAGGATGGTTCCGCCGCGTTCGAGGAACGGGCGGAACACTTCCTGCCAGTGGTGGATCGCTTCGCGAAGCCCGTCCGGCCGGGCGAGTTCGGAGAAGAGATCGCCGGCGACGAGCAGCACGTCCACGGCTTCGGAATCGCAGTACGAAGCGACGCGTTCCACGGCCCGCCGCAGGTCCGCGGTGCGGTCGATGCGGCCGAGCCGGTCGCCCAGATGCCAATCCGCCGTATGGAGAATCTTCATGCGCGGAGGGACCGTTCCTTGGAATCGCGCGGGGAATCCGGCGGCTGCTCCACCGGTGTTTGACAATTGTACGCCGGATACCGCGGGATCGGTCCACTTTGCCCGAACCGATTCGAACAGGA
Source organism: Gemmataceae bacterium (assembly GCA_046350135.1). GTDB lineage: Bacteria > Planctomycetota > Planctomycetia > Gemmatales > Gemmataceae > Urbifossiella. The sequence goes on along the minus strand of JAXMBB010000022.1, from coordinate 37,863 downwards.
CATGTCGGTTGCCGCTACTTCACCAGCAAGTCGACCGGGATGAGGTGATTGATAGCGTAGCTGCGGCGGTCCGGATCGCGTTTCTCGGGTTGGGTCGCGTCTCGTTCGTCGGTGCAACGGACGAGCAACTTCGCCGGACCCGCCGTTTTCGGCGTCCACTCGTGCTTCCAGAGTACCCAGCCGAACGGCCGCGGCTCGTCGGTCTTCACTTGCGTCCAGGTCTTGCCGCCATCCGTGCTCAGTTCCACCTTGGCGACCTTGCTCTCGCCCGCCCACGCGGCTCCGAACACCGCGACGGGCTTGCCGAGCGGCAGCACTTCACCCGGCCCCGGCCGCGCGATCGCCGCCTTGGGTTGCATCTCGGTCACCGGCAGCGTCTCGGGGTCGGTGCCGTTCGGCCGCACGTAGTACGAGTAATCCATCGTCTGGAAGTAGCCTTGGAACGGACGGTCCGTCACGACGATGCGGTTGAGCCACTTCACGGAAGCCATGCCGAACCACCCGCCGATGATCGCACGGAGCGGAGCGCCGTGGGCCGCGGTGAGCGGTTCGCCGTTCATCCCCCACGCGAGCAGCGTCTCGTCCTTCTTCGCCTTCGCGATCGGCAGGCTGCGGCTGTAGGCGATCGGGCCCGGCGTCGCGGGGTCGGCGGCGATGGCACCGCGATCCGCGCCGGCGAGCACCACGTCGCTCGCGCCCGCCTTCGGCTTCGCGCGTTCGAGCAAAGCCCCGAGCGGGACGCCGGTCCAATCCGCGTTGCCGACCGCACCGTGGGCCCATTGCAATCCGCGCACAGCCGGGGTGAGGAACACGCGGCCGTTCCCGGCGCACTCCATTGTGAGCGGCCGCGACTTCTCACCGAGTTTCTTCACCTCGTCCAGCGTGAGTTCGAGCCGGTTCTCGACATGACCTTCGACGACGAGTTTGAACTCCTTGGCGTCGAGTTTCGGCACGGGGAAATGGCTGCGGACGTAGAACTGTTCCGTCGGCACGGTCCACTTCGCGAGCGACGCGAACGGCATCTCCAAGTTCTGCGGCTCGGATTGCCGCACGATCATGCCGGTGAAGTCTTCCGCCGAAGCGGAGCGCCGTGCGAGGGGAATCGCTGCGGCAGCCAAGAGCACGTCGCGGCGGGAGAGTGCGTGCATGGAATCCTCACTTCAGTTCTTCGAACGTCTTGTTCCCGATGGGGTACTTCTTCCAATCCTTGTAGTCGAAGTGCCACCATTCTTCTTCGTATACCGCGAAGCCTTCGTTCTCCATGTGCTTCCGGAGGAGATCGCGGAGCCAGCGCTGCCGCGAGGTGCCGCCGGGGTAGTCCGCGAAGGAGCGGTCCGAGAATTCGTCGTACCCGCCGGGCATCTGCACCGGCTGGCCGGTCTTGAGATCGTACAGCGTCAGGTCCACGGCGCAGCCGCGGTTGTGCCGCGACCCCTTGAGTGGATCGGCCACGAAGTTGTGGAACTTCGGCGGCGTCGCGTCGCGGAACATTTTCGTGACGAACCACGGGCGGTAGGCGTCGTGGATCAAAAGTCCGTAGCCGTGCCCGGCGAGTTTCTTGTGGGCGCGGCCGAGTGCCTCCGCCGCCGGCCGCTGCATGTACGCCTTGGCGGACGCATAGAACTTCGTGCTGAGGAAGTTGTTCTCCGAGGCGTAGCGGATGTCGAATTTCACGCCCTCGATCTTGGCGAGGTCCACGAGATCGGGCTTGAGGAACTCGCCCTTTTCCGCCGGCGGCTTGGTTTCGAGAGCGATCTTGCGGAGGCGGTCGAGCGGGTGCTGCGGTTCGATCTTGAAGGTCTCGCCGTTCTCGCCGTCGATCTTGCGCCGTTTGAAGGTGACGTTCGCGGCCACGACTTGCGTGGCACGGCCGGCCGCGTCGCGGGTGAAGACCAGCTTCTCGCCGTGATACATGCCGCCGGTCGCGGGGAATGCGAACACGTTCTCCGATTCCTCCGTCAGCACGTCGATTTCGGTCCACTCGATGAGCGCGCACAGCCGGCCCGCACGCTCGAAGATGTACAGCGTGTTGTGATCCCAGCCGTACTCGCCGATCAGCCCTTTCCACTTCTCGGGGCACTCGGGCGGCAGTGCGTCGTCCTTCACCCGTTTGTACACGAGTTCCCCGACTCGCAGCGTGTTCTCGTCCGGCATCGAAAGGTTCGGACCCCATGCGTGGATGTCGTCGATGAAGAGGCCGGGCCCGAGCTGTTGCAACCGCATCTTCGCGAAGCCGCGGTCGTTGGTGAGGTACAACTTGCCGGTCGACTCCGTGAGTTGAATCCAGCGGCCGCCTGATTCGAACTTTCCCGCCATGCGATTCACGATGTTCGCCGGAATCGGCTGCGTGCGGCGGAGCTTCGGCGGTTCCTTCCCTTCCTTCGCGGCCAGCATCAGCTTCAGGGCGTCGTCCGAGATGCGGCCGACGGTGGCGTTGGCCACGTCCCGCGAGCAGACCACGATCACCCCGAGTTTCTCGTCCGGCAGCGCGGCCCAATCGGTGGCGAAGCCGTAGATCGCGCCGCCGTGCCCGACCTTGCGCCTCCCGTTCAATTCGCTCACATAGAAACCTAGCCCGAAGCCGTACTTCTCGCCCTTGCCCGCGAACTGGGGTGTGAACATTTCTTGGATCGTTTCCGGTTTCAGGATTTGCTTGCCGTTCGCCTTGCCGCCCGCGAACAGGCACGAGGTGAACTTCGCGAGTTCGTTCACGGAAGAATACATGCACCCGGCGGGGGCGGTGCCGAGTTCGAAGGTCGGGGCCGGGAACTCGCGGCCATGGTAGCTCCACATCACCGCGTCCGCGAGGTTCTTCTTCACGGCCGGCGTCGGCTCGAATGAACTGCCCGTCATGCCGAGTTCGTTGAGGACGGTGCGTTGAACGTAGCTCTCGAACTTCTCGCCGACGCGTTTCTGCAGTGCGTAGCCGACGAGGCCGATGGCGGCGTTCGAATACTTGAGCCGCTCGCCCGGCGGATACACCGTCGGCAGCCCGTTGATGCTGTGAATTGATTTCATCAGCGTCGGTTCGTCCGGGTCGAAGTAGTTGCCGACCGGCGGCTCGCGGATCAGCCCCGAGCGGTGGGCCATGAGCATCCGCAGCGTGATGGTCTGCTGGTCCGGCCCGTACTTCGGCGAGAAGCCCTCGTAGTACGACTTCACCGGGGCGTCGAGATCGAGCTTGCCCTGTTCGACGAGTTGCATCACGGCCACGTCCGTGAACAGCTTCGAGACGGAGCCCACGCGATAGACGGTGTCCGCGGTCGCGGGGATCGTCTTCGCCGCATCCTGGAAGCCGTAGCCCTTGGACCACACGATCTTCTGGTCGTCCACGAGTGCGATGGAGAGCGCGGGCAACCGCTTGTCCGCAACCTGCTCCTTGATGAGTTCGTCGAGTTGTTCGTACTGCGCCGACACAGGCGCAGTGCTGAGCAATACGAGGAGAATCGCGGTGCGCATGGTCGGTCCCCTTGCCGCTTGCGGGTTCGCGCGAACCCGGAAGCGGTTATCGATCGATCAGCAGCATGTCGGCGGCGTCCAGCGGCAGTTGCACCGTGAGGCCGCCCTTCCCCAGTTCGTATTTCAACTCACCCTTCACCACGCTTCGCACCGCGCTCACTTTGTCCACGCCGCGGATGGTCACGGTCAGCGGTTCGATGGGATCGCCGGACCAGTTGATGAGCGGTACGGCGAGGCGGGCCGGCTTGCCGTTCAGGGCCGGGGTGTCGATGCACGTCGTTTCCACGAGCAAGCTGTTGGTGACCACCGGCTTCGCCGCGAACGTGCTGCGGCCGAGGAAGTCGTCCACGAGCCGCGAACGCAGATGGGCGTTCATGCCGGTGGGCAGGAAGTGGGCGAAACTGTCCGGCGACGCGCCACGATCAACGGGCCGCACCGGCAGGCCGCTCTTCACATACGCTTCGCCGGGAAGGAAGCCGAAGAGCACCGAGCGGCCCTTGCCGTGTTGCTTCACCACGACCGCGGGCGAATCGTCCTTGAACTTGCCGATCACCGTGCCGTCGCTCACGGTCAGCGGTTGCTTCCACACCATCACCGGCACGTTGAAGACGTGGTTCGGCGTCGGTACGGTCTTCGGATCCTTCGGCAGACCCGCGATGTTCCACTGCACGGCATCCATCGGCTCGTAGCGCGGCAGGTCGTGCTTCACCAAGAAAGGTACGTTCTCTTTCAGCAGGTGCTTGGGAACCAGGTTCGGATCGGTGATGATCTTTGAGCCACTCGCGCCGTAGAACTTTGCGGCGGCGGGATTCTCTTTCTGGAACTCGTTCCACATGCCGCCGCCGCACATCGCGACCGCGGTGCCGCCCGCCTCGCACCACTTCTCCAAAGCTGCGAGAGCGTTCGAATGCAGGTACTGCTGCGTGACGTAGATCACCGTGTAGTCTTTCGCGCGGCCCTCGATCACGTCGTCTTCGCTCAGGAAATCGACCGGCACCTGCGAGTGCCGCAAGGCGTAGTACAGCGCCTTGCGTTCGTTGTTGTGGATGGCCAGCGAGAAGTTGTTGACCCCGGTGACGAGTTCATCCACCGAACTGAGCAGCAAGCCGACCTTCGCGGGCCGCACTTTGCCATCCATCACGTAGTCTTCGAAGAGGCCGGCTTCGTGCGTGGTGCGGTGGATCGCCTTCCACATCGGCAGGTCGTAGGAATCGACATAGTTCTCCGTGTACCCGACTGCGGACGGCGCGGCACAGAAGTAGTTGATGATCTTCGCCCCGTGTGCGACCGCGGCGTAGTAGCTCATGCGGAACTCGTTCGGAAGTTGCCCCGGCGAGTGCGGCATCACGTAGAAGTGGATCGGCAGGTCGTCGTACTTCGCCCCGGCCCGCAGGCCGCTCATCAGGTAGCCCACGACTTGCGGGCTGAACTCGGCGATCTGCCACGCGTAATCTTCCGCCCACGGCATGCTCATCGCCTTGAGCTTGAACGTGCGGATGTAATCGAGTTCGGTGACGAGGAAGTTCGCGTGCGGCGAATAGTTCGCCCCGGTGAGGATGCCCTTCGACTTGTAGTATTCCGTGCCGCCGGCGTAGTGTTTGCCGCCCTTCTCCTTCGCGGCGATCTGCGAATAATACCAGAGCGGATGCTTCGTGTCGGCTTTGACCCATTCCACTTTGCCGTCGTGCTTCACGCCCTTCGCGGCGAGCCATGCGGCGAACTCGGTGTCCGTGAGCGGGAACGGCGGCAGGTGGATTTCGTCCCCGTAGCTCACGATGCGGATGTCGTCGAGCCCGCCCTTATGGGCCTTCGCCTGCTTCTCGATGGCGGGGATCGTGGGGTCCGGCCAGTGGGCGACGAGTTGTTTCTTCTTGCCCTCTTGGTTCACCGCGGTGTTGTCGCCGAGGGCCAGCGCCAGTTGCTTCGCTTCCGGGAACGCGTTCAGGGCGCCGGAGAAGCCCATGATGTTGTAATGCAGCATGCGTTTGGGCACGCTGCCGACCTTCGGGAACTTCGCGACCTCGGCGTTGAGCCAATCGAGCACTTCCTTTTGCGTGCGGATCTGCGGCAGCCAGTATTTCGACGCGAGAATCTTCTGCAGTTCGGCGTTCGGGTGGATGTTGCCGGGGATGTCGAAGCACGAGGCGGTCATGTTCTGCGCCGGCCCGCGAACCGTGATCTCCTTGATGCTCTTGAGCCCGCCTTTGCCGTCGGGAATGGCGAACTCCAGCTTCAGGTACACACCGGCGGCCGCCCCCTTGCCCGTGGCCTGAGGCAGCCATTGGCAGTTGTTCAGCGCATCGACCACGTTGCCCATCGGCACCCAGCCCGATGCTTCGCCCGGCTTCAGGTGCTCGGACTCGGGAATGCCCTTCGGATACTTCCCGGGATCGACCGTCGGCGCGAGAGCGGCCGCGTTCACGGCATTGGAACGCGGCCCGTGGATGGCGTACTTGGTGGGAGTGGTAATTCGGCCGGACTTGAGCACCTGCGTGGTCGGCCAATCGCGAATGTGGACGTAGTAGGGCGAGTGCTGGCCCTGATCGAAGGGCGCGACCACGGGAATCACCGGCCCCGCGGCGTCCGCCGGGTTCGTGAAGCGGACGAAGAGATCGCCGTCCTGCACGAGCCAGCCGTCGAACTCGAGGTAGTTCGTCTTCTTCTGCGCTTCGGCACCGGCCTTGTCGTTGGTCAGGCAGATGACATCGACATTCCGTTTGGCCGCGTTCGCCCGCGGCTTGCCGTTCTCCATCTGCGGTTCCGCAACGATCCGCAACGTCGCCGGGCCGGCGGCGAGTTTGACCGAGCCGGGGTTCTGCCACACGATGTTGTCCGTCCCGCTCCACGAGTAGCGTTCCATCGCGACGCGTTGGTGGCCGTTCAACCCCCAGATCTTCGGATCGTTCAAGCGGCCGTAGTTCAGCTTCGCGAGCACCTTGCCGCCCTGCTCCACCTCCACCGTGAACTCGCACGAGAACTGAAACGGCTGCTCGTAGCGGGCCATCACGTCGAACGTGTCCGCGTACGGAATCTGCACCACCTGCTCGGCAACGGTCTTCTCTTCCACCTGCTCCGGCGCACCAAGGCAGCCCATTCGCGAGAGAAACGTGACCGCGAACGTACACGCGAAGGAGTTCTCGCGGAACGGCACGACCTTCCAGCCGGGCGACTTCACGGTGAAGTCCTCGGCCTCGGCGATGAGCCGCACCGGAAGTTTGTCCTGTGCCGAAACTGCGGGAAGGAGCAGAAGCGACGTGGCGGCGGCGAGAAGGTATCGGCTCATGTCCTCACCCTTTGGTGCTATCTCTTCTATGAGGTAGTACCCGGACTCCGTTTCGGCCTCGCGCCGGCGGGACTCGATGCCCCACCCGCTGAACCTGATCCGACTGTTCGATTTCTACCTCGCCCTGATGTTTCTCATCAGCCTGGTGCGGCGGCGCGACGTGTATTGGAACGCCGTGCGCATCCTGTTCGCCGTGCGCGGGCGGTGGCCGCGGCTCGTGCAGCGGCTGAACGAGCACCGCAGCCTGCTGCTCAATTGGTCGTTCTTCCGGCCCGTCGTGCTCGCGGCCGTTCTCACCGTCGTGCAGATGATCTGTTCGCGGCTGATCTGGCCGGACGCGGTGCTGCTCGGTTCGGACCTGCACGACGAATGGTGGAAGTTCGCCGTCCTCGTCGTGCCGCTCGCCGTGATGCTCGGCATCGACCTCTACTTCATCATCCGCGTCGGCCGTTTCGACCACGATGGAACGGTGAAGGACCTGGATCGCGCCGAGTCGTGGCTCGGCCGCAAAGGATCGCTCGTGCGAATCCTCACATTCGGCTACATCGACCCGCACAAACAGGTGGACGAGGAACTGAAAAAGAATCTCGCGGATCTCGGCAGCACCGTGAAAAGTTCGATGTTGTGGGTGTCCGCCCAAATCGGAGCCCGCGTGCTCTTCGGTCTCGCCCTCTGGACAGTGTGGTTCCTCACCGCGTAACCTGCCGCAATCCCTTGCTCGCGCGGCGGGCTTCTCTCCGAGATCATCATGACACCATCCGAAGCACAGGCTCTTTACTTCGACCGCGCCGCGAAGCTCATCGGCGTGGACGAGCGACTCGAACGGTCGCTGGTCACGCCGTTCCGCGAGGTGAAGGTGGAGTGTCCGCTCGTTCGCGACGACGGCACGCTCGCCACGTTCATCGGCTTCCGCGTGCAGCACGACAACACGCGCGGCCCCATGAAGGGCGGCATCCGCTACCACCACGAAGTGAACCTCGACGAGGTGAACGCCCTCGCCGCGCTCATGACGTGGAAGACGGCGGTGGTCGATCTGCCGTACGGCGGGGCGAAGGGCGGAATCGCGGTCGATCCGCGGCAGCTATCCGCCGCCGAACTGCAGCGGCTCACGCGCATCTTCACCCAGCGCATCCACGATGTGATCGGGCCGTACAAGGACGTTCCGGCGCCGGACATGGGGACGAACGCCCAAACAATGGCGTGGATCGTGGACGAGTACGAGAAGTTCGCGGGGCACGCGCCGGCCGTGGTGACGGGCAAGCCGGTGGAACTCGGCGGTTCGCTGGGCCGCGACGCCGCCACCGGCCGCGGCCTGCTTTTCGCCGCGGAATGCCTCTTCGAGGAACTCGGCAAAAAGATCGCGGACTTCACCTTCGCCATCCAAGGGTTCGGCAACGTGGGCTCGTGGGCGGCGCGGCTGTTCCACGAAGCGGGCGGAAAGATCACGGCCGTGAGCGATGTGGGCGGTGCGGTGCGCAACCCCGCGGGGCTCGACGTGCCGAAGTTGTTTGAACACGCGACGGCGACCAAGAGCGTTCTCGGATTCCCCGGAGGCGAGAGTTTCCCCGCAGACCAACTCCTGCACCAGCCGTGCGACGTGCTGATCCCCGCCGCCCTCGGCGACGTGCTCACCAAGCACACCGCGGACGGCGTGCGTGCCAAGTTCCTCATCGAAGGGGCGAACCACCCCACGGACCCGGATGCGGACGCGATCCTGCTGAAGAAGGGCGTCACGGTGCTGCCGGACATTTACGCCAACGCGGGCGGCGTGACGGTGAGCTACTTCGAGTGGGTGCAAAACGTGCAGCAATTCCGCTGGGACGAAGCGCATGTGAATGCGGAGCTGCGGAAACGGATGCGAGCCGCGTACGCGGATCTTCGCGCCGTGCAGAAGAAGCACGGTTGCGACCTGCGAACCGCCGCGTTCGCGCTGGCGATCGGTCGCGTGGCGAAGGCCACCGAGTTGCGCGGAATGCTGTGAGCCTTGAAACGTCACGGCGGCTCTTGGAACAGCCGTAGCCGCGGGAGGTGCTTCTGCATCAGCGGGAAGTGCTGATCGCGTGCCCAGACTTCCAAGTCGTGGTGAATGCCGATGGACGCGAGCAAGACGTCCGGGAACGGGACGTTCACGCCCTTCGACTTCAGTATCGCGAGGTTGTCGCCGAGCGCGTCCCAAATCGTCTCGGGCGTGAAGGCTTGTTGAAGTGCATTGATCGTCGCAGTCACGCTGCCGCGTTCTTTCGCCGTCCGGGCGCCTGCGAGTGTTTCCGATCGAGTGCTGCCGCAAATGCCGATCGGCAGTGAAACCAATTGCTTCGCGAGCTTGGGATCTTTCTTGCGGAAGTGATCGACCAGCACGCTGCAGTCGACGAGGATCACGACCACTCCTCCCTCTTCTGCTCCTCGATGTCCGCGGCGTCCATCGCGGGTACGGCGTCGAAGTCGTAGTCTTCAAGGCCCGCCGTCGCTTCGATGGCCGACGCTCGCGACTGCCAGTCAGCCCAGTCCCGTTTCAACTCGTGGTCGATGGTGAACCAAAACTCTCGGAAGCGCGGATCGTTCCGCCAACGGCGGTAGACGGCCTGACGCGAGTGGAATTGCTCCTCGGTCTCGGGAAACTGGGAGGCGAAGTCCCAGAATTCCTTCTTTGCGTCGGCGGGCACGGATTCCTCGATGGCGATCTCGACCGTGCGGCCGATCAGCGGGCCCAACTCCGGGATCGTCAGCGTCTCGGAATCGATCGTCTTGCGGATGCGGATGGCGTTCATGGCGTCTCCTCCCGTTCATCTCACGCGAAGGACGCCGGCTCGTCAACGCCATTCAGCGGTGCTTCTCGATCACGCCACGAACACGCCGCCGAGGTAGCCGGGCAACAGTTCGCTCGTCACCAGCGGGCTCGCACTGCCGATCATCACCGCCATCCCGGAATACACGCGGACGCTCGAACCCGCGGTCGGGCCGTCGCCGACGATCAGTTCCAAGTCGATGCCTTCCACAGAGGGGCTCACGTCGCGGATGGCGATGCGGGCGCCGCCGCGGGAGTTCGGATCGCCCGCGAAGAAGTCCGCGACGCACACCGGCGCGTCATGGAGCAGTGATTCGCCGTTGAAGATCAGGATGCGCGGCCCGCCCCCGAAGTCGCTGCTCACCGCGATCTCGGCGACACCGTCGCCATCGAGGTCGCCTGCGGCCACGAACATGCCGAGTCGCGTGTCCGGATCCATGGCGAAAAAGTCGTCGAAGAGCCGTTGCGGCGTCTGGAATTCCGTCAGCGTGGTGCCGTCGTAGGTGGCGACGCGCGGCCCCGCGCCGGGGCCGCCGGCCACGATAAGATCGGCGTGGTGGTCGCCGTCGATGTCCGCCAGGGCGATGCGGAGCCCGCCGCGGAAGTTCTCATCCAATGCGAAGAAGTTGTTCGTCGGCTCCAGCACGCCGTTTCGGTTCAAGTAGAGTGTGATCCGCGGCCCGCCGCCGATGTCCGCCGCCGCCGCCACGTCGTCGCGGCCGTCGCCGTCGATATCGCCGGCCGCGACCATGAGCCCGCCGGTGAAGTCCGGGCCGAACGGCTGAATGTTCGCGATCTCCGTGCGGCTCTTGCCATCCACGATCGACACTTCGGCGGAACGGCCGGGGCCAGGCCGAGCACGATGTCCGCACCAGGTCGCCCGTGAAGTTCGCACTGGCCACGCGGTCGGCCCCGAGGCCCGGCAGCGTGGGCAAGCCGGTGACTTCGTACTCGTAGGTCGTCCCGCCGCCAGCCGGAAGGATCGTCACGGTGGCTTCGCCGAGGCTGGCCGTGAAGCGGGCGTCGCCGGGAAAGCGGGCCGTGATGGTATGCGTGCCGACGGGGATGTTCGCCGGCAGTGTCGCCACGCCGTTCTGGAGATTCCCGTTCCCGAAGAACACATTGTCCACGTCGAACGCAACGGTGCCGCCCGGCTTCACGCCGAACGGGAAGGGATTGCCCGGGAACTGCACGGTGGCCGTCAGCGTCGTCGGCGTGCCCGCGATGCCGGGATTCGGATTCGCGGCCACGTTGGTGAATGTGGCCACCGGCGCGAGATTGAGGAACACCGTGCCGTCGCTGCCGCCGATGGTCGCGCCGTCGCGGCGGGCGATGATCACATCCGGAGGGCCGTCGCCGTTCGCGTCGCGGATCGCGACATCGGTGAAGAACGTGTTGCCCGGGATCGGAAGCGGGCTCGACGGGTCTTGTGTGAAGCCCTTCCCGAAACTGCCGTAGTACACGCGGACGCTGGTCTGATCGGCGGCCACCACATCCGCCACGCCGTCCTGGTTCACATCCGCGGCCGCGAGGCGGGACGGCGTCGTGCCCGAGATGGTGAAGAGATCCGTCCCCGTGAGATCGAACTGTTGGTTGCCGAGGTTCCGGTGGAAGGACACCCCCGAGGTGGAGGAGATGACGAAGTCGAGCAACCCGTCGCCGTCGAAGTCGCCGGCGGCGATGTCCGTCGGGTTGAAATTCAGGTTGGCGACGCCGGTCGCGGGCAGCGTGAAGTTCCCCGTGCCGTCCCCGAAGAACGTGTAGAGCAACCGGTCTTGCTTGTCGAGCGCGAGGAAGTCCTTCTTGTTGTCGCCGTCGAAGTCTCCGACCACGACGCGGTTCACGTCGAACGGCAGGTTGCTCTGCGTGTTCACCCGCGTGAAGCCGCCGGTTCCGTTGCCCGCGAAGATCTCGTATCCGCCGACGATGTTGCCCGTATCCGGGTTCAACGCGACGATGTCCGGGATGCCGTCGCCAGTGAAGTCGTCGATACCCACCGCGATGGCCGGGAACCCGTCCTGGAACGACGGGGCGGGGTTGAACGAACCGTCCGCCTGACCCAGGTACACGACGACGCTGCCCGTGTCCGTTCCCGTGATGCAGGCGACGACGAGATCCTGGTGCCCGTCTGCGTTCAGGTCCGCGATGGCGATGGATTGCGGCTGTGTGATGAGCGCGGGGTCGATGATCTTCTGGATTTCGACGAACGTGCCGTCGCCCTTGCCGAGAGCGATGCCGATGTACGGTTGTTCGCCGGGGCTGACGGGGTTGCCGACCGCGATGTCGGCGAAGTTGTCGCCGTTGAAGTCCGCGGAGGCGAGCACGGACGGTTGCGAGATCGCAGCGTTGAACGCGGGAAGTGCGGTGAAGGCGGGCGTGTCGCGCCGTTCGAGCGATTCCAGACGAAGAGCGGGTTTCGTGTCCATGAAGCGGCTCGCGGCAGGGAATCCTTCTCGCCCGCGCAAGTGTTCCCTACGCCGGCGCGGCTCGGGGGTGGAGGCGAAATGAAACCCGCGCCGCCCCCCACCGTTTGTGACGAATCTGCGGCTGATCCGGATTGCGACGACGCTACTTCGTCCCCGGTGTGAACGACTTCAGCAGCATCTTGGTGCTGCCGGACTGCTTCACCAGGCCGATCCCCGGCACGTACCACGAATGCATCGTCTGCGAAGCACCGGACAGGTCCGTGATCACATGGATGGCTTTCAGTTTCTTCCCCATCACTTCGATCGTCTCGGTCTCGCCAATCACCTTGGTGCCGGTCTGCCCCGTCCGTTCGGACTGCTTGAACGTTACGTTGAGGTTCCATTTGTCGCCGGGGCGGATCGGCGCCTTCAGCAACCAGTACGGCTCGGTGTACTCGGCGCGGTTCACGGAGATTCGGCTGAGCCCGTGCTTCGAGAGTTGCAGCACGGCGGAGGCGGGAACGTGCCGTTCGCCGATCCACTGCTCGAGGGTGATCGTCGTCACGCCGTCCTTGTGCTCCACGGCGCTGATCGCTTCGACGAGTTCCTGGCCGTTGTAATCGTACACCCACTTCGTGCCGACCGCAGTCGGGTAGTACGGCGGCACGTCCGGCATGAGGTGAGTCGGCACCGGCGCGGCCGGCAGCGGCGCGGTGAGCGTGAGCAAAGCCAGTGCGTGGCGGAACATGGCGATGCGATTGTACTCGATCCCCGCCATCCGCGCACCGGCGATTCGCTACTTCGCCGAACGATGCAATTCGATCAGCAGCGTCCGGTTCTCGGTGAAAGGCTGATCGCCTCGATTCGCCCACAGGATCCGTCCGGAGCGATCGATCACGAAGGTGCCGTGCATCATGTCGCCGTCTTCGCCCGGCTTCGGGTTGGGCAGATAGGTCGAATACTTCGTCGCGACAGCATGATCGGGGTCGGAAAGCACCGGATACCCGAACGCCCCGTATTGCTTGAATCGCTTGCGAGTCAGTTCGGGCGGATCGGCGCTCACCGCCCAAATGGTCGCATCGAGTTCGCGGAATTTCTCGAGGTCGTTGTTCAAGGCGAACAGTTGGCTCACACAGTGGTCGCAAGCGTAACCGTAGTAGAACACGAGGACGACCGGCCGTTGTTTCAACTCCTCCGCGAGCGTGCGGCTCACACCATCGGTGTCCGGGAGAGTGAAATCCGGCGCCGGTTGGCCGAGAAGCGGATGCGTTTGCGTCGGGACGGGTTTGTATCGCTCATCCGAAAGCAGTGCGTCGAGCGAAGCCGTGAGCGGCCGGTACTTGCGTTGCTCGAGATGCTCGATCGCCTGTCGGCCGAGATCGGGTTCGGCGGCGGGCGCGGATTCGGATTCGGCACGGTTGTGCCGGATCGCGCTGAACGCCAGCACGCCGCCCACCAGCAGGAACGACACGCCTTGGAGAATCATCCACTGCGAGGAAACTTGCTTCCTGGCGGGAGGCATCATGGGATTGCTCATCGGGAGGCTCGAATGTGGCGCCGCTCGCGCCGAACAAGGATCGCGGCTCCGAGAATCGTGAATGCGATCCCGACGGCCGCTTGAAACCATCTTGGGATCGTGAACTCGCGCTCGGACGCAGTCGCAGGCAATTCCGTTTCGGTCGCGACCGTCGAACGGCTCGAATACCGGCAACACGGGGTGAGGCCGAAGCTGAGAAGCACGCTTTTCGGCACGACAATGCCGTCCACCTGCGTCAGCAGAATCATGTCCGCGGTTCGGTCGCCAACCTTGATCTCGACGCGGAACTGCGTTCCCGGAGGCATGGGGAACTCGCCGGAGCCGTCCGTTCCGGTCTCACCGTCCGCGAACTTGCCTCCCCGGCTGTCGAGGACGCGGACTTTCGCCCCCGGAAGCGGGTTGTCGTCCTGCGTAAGTTTCAACTCCACCCAGCCGTCGACAACAGTGAATGCGATCTCGGGCTCGGCAGCCCCGGCGTCTGATTCGGCGCGCAACAAGTTTGCGGCGATCACGACCACTCGAAGAACGGCTCGTCGCCAGTTCATGTGATTCCCAGGAAAGAGGCCGCGCGGCCGGATGCCGCGCGGCGGGAAAGTTCACTTATGCTTTCCATGGCACGCGCCGCAGGACTGGCCGATCGCACCGAGGGACTTCTCGACCGCTTTCGCGTCCTTGTCGTCCGCCGCCTTCTTCACAGCCGCGGTCGCTTCGGCGTACTTCTTCGAAAGCGCGGCCCAAGACTTCGCGTCGCCCTTCGGCGGTTCGAGCTTGCCCAGCGATTCGCCGAAGTACGCCAATCCCTTGGCGTCGGCTTGGGCGTCTTCCCACTTGCCGGCCTTGGCTTCCTTGCCGATTTTCCCGAGATACGCGTCGGTGCCCTTGTGCCCCTTCGTCATGATCTCCTTGATCGTGGGCAGTTTTTCATCCTTCTTGTCTTCGGCGGCGACGCCGGGCTTGCCGGCGAGACCGATCGCGCCCGCACCGACGGCGGCGAACAGCGCGATGCTGAACCATCGATTCTGCATGAGGGAGCCCTCGAAGCGGAGCCCCGGCATCGCCGGCAGGCGACTTTCGCCCGCGTGCTGAGCCGGATCGTTCCGCAGTGGCCCGGGCGGGAATCGAACCCGCATCCGACTGGACGGCGCGAAGACGGACGTCAAGGACCGGTGAAAGTCGAAGAGAGTGTGGGCTCCCTCTCACAGGAACACGCTCTCCCAGGACGCCGCCAGGGCGCAATCGTAGTAACGCCGGACACTCGCCGGTTGAGACCGGGGCCATCTTGAAGAGACGGCAGGCTCAGGATCTTGGAGGGGGGGTTGCAGGCAGATGTGAGAGCCGACCCAATCGAACGGATTCAATCAAAACACCACCGGCATCGATCCAATCAAAGACTTGCGGCGCCGGAGGACATTCGATGCTGACCGCGGGTTCCGCCGCGGGCATCTTGGACTTGTGACACTTGCACGGAGCCCGCTCCACCGATTCCCTCGGTTGCGACTCCGGAACGGGTTCGGCGATCTTCGCTTTGCAACGGGGGCAGGCGGGCTTCACGGGCTCCTGAGGCTCATCCGCGACCGATGCGGAACAGCACGGAGCCGCTAATTTGTCTGCAAGCGTACAGCAGCAACCGGCGGAACGGGGGCCCGCAACCTGACATGCGACCGCGATCGGCACCATCACAGTAACGGCGAACTGACTCAGAACCGCCGCCAAAGCGACGGATTTCACCGGCATCAGGATCGCAAGCCGCTTCGACATCGCACTCGGTGCGGAGAGTATGTGTCCATAGGATGTTAATGGCCGATCCGGCCGGCGTCAACGCGAGCGGCGTTTATGCGTACAGCTCGCGGATCGGCTGGCCGCTCTCCACAAGGGCCGTCGGGCGGTCGAGTCCGTCGCGGAACAACACCTCGCGGGCGTTCACTCCCAAGTGGTGGAACACCGTGGCGGTCACGTCCTGCGGAGTGAGCGGGCGATCCGCGGGGTGTTCGCCCTTCGCGTTGCTGCGGCCGATCACTTGCCCCATCTTCATCGACCCGCATCCGACCAACACACTGAAGACGTTGCCCCAGTGATCTCGGCCCGCGTCCGAGTTCATCCGCGGCGTGCGGCCGAACTCGCCCATCGCGATCACCATCGTGCGGTCGTACAGCCCGCGTTCGATCAGGTCGTTCACCAGTGCGGCGAAGGCGCGGTCGAACGGCGGAATCAGGAGCTTCGCGCCTTCAGCCGTCTTGTACCGGCCGCCATTGCCGTGGTGGTCCCACGGCACGCAGTTCACCGTCACGAACGTGACACCGGCTTCGACCAACCGCCGGGCCAAGAGCGAGCTTTGGCCGAAGGTGTGCCGCCCGTAACGGTCGCGGAGCGTCGCGGGTTCCGCCGAGATGTCGAACGCCTCCGCGGCCTGCTTTCCGGTGAGCAGCGAGAAGGCTCGTTCGGTGTGCGGTTCAAGCACGGCCGAGCGCGAATCGCTCATGCGGGCTTGAGTGTCGAGCGCGTCGCGAAGCGAGCGACGATCCTCGAGGCGGGCGAGCGGCATGTCGCCGGGGAGCGCGAGATTGCGGACGCGATATTCCTTCGTGTTCGGGTCGGACTCCGTGTTGAACGGGTTGAACCCGCGGCCGAGGTACGCGGCATAGTGGAAGAAGTTGTCCGTTCCGCCGCGGAGATTCGGCACCGCGGCATATGGCGGAAGGCCGGGGCGGTTCGGGCCCACGAGTTTCGCCGCCGCAGAACCCATGCTCGGCCGCCGCTGCACCATGAAGTCCGGCTTGTTGAAGTCCGGGCCTTCGAACCCGGTGAGCATCCAGTGATTGGCCTTGGTGTGGTCCCCGGTGCCGTGGTTCACGCCGCGGAGAACCGCGAGGCGGTTCATGATCTTCGCTTCGTCCGGCAGCAGTTCGCCGAACCGCACCCCCGGCACGCTCGTGGCGATGGAACCGAACGGCCCGCGATATTGATCCACGGCGTCGGGCTTGGGGTCCCACGTTTCCATGTGCCCCGGCCCGCCGCTCATCCAGAACAGGATCACGGCCGGATCGGCGACCCGCGGCTTGAACGTCGTCGAAGCTTGGACGCGGAAGTAATCGCCCAGGCCGAACGCGCCCAATGCACCGGCCTGAATGAAGCTTCGCCTCGCGATTCCCCGCGTTTCCCGAACATGTAACATGTGTGCCCCTCGCAGCACCGGCAGTATAGCCGCGTTCCGGATGCGAGTACAATCGTCCGTGCTGCCTCTTCTTCATATTGCGAGGCTTTCGCCCATGTCCCGCGTCGTCCACTTCGAGATCCACGCCGAGAATCCGGAACGAGCCATCGACTTCTACTCCGGCCTGTTCAAGTGGGAGTTCACCTCCTGGAACGGCGGTGTGCCGTACTGGCTCATCAACACCGGGCCGAGCGATCAACCCGGCATCAACGGCGGTCTCGTGCCGCGCCGCGGCCCCGCCCCGACGGATGGCCAAGCCGTGAACGCCTACTGCTGCACCGTCGATGTCGAATCCGTGGACGAATCCGTAAAGCGGATTGTCGAACTCGGCGGCACCATCGCCCTCCCGAAAATGCCCGTCCCCGGCGTCGGCTGGCTGGCCTACGGGAAGGACACCGAGGGCAACATCTTCGGCGTGATGCAGGCCGACCCCGCCGCCGCGTGACTTCATAAGATGCCCGGCGAATCCCTCCCGGAGCGCACCATGAAGTACGGCATGAACCTGCTCCTCTGGACCGGCTCGGTCGGCCCGGAGCACTACCCGTTGCTCGCGAAGTTGAAGGCCGCCGGGTTCGACGGCGTCGAGATTCCTGTGTTTGGCGGCGAGCCCGCCGACTACAAGCCGCTTCGTGCCGAACTCGACAAGAACGGCCTCAAGTGCACCACGGTCACGATTCTCACCGCGGAGACGAATGCGGTGAGCCCGGACGCCGCCGTGCGGGCCAAGGCCGTCGAGTGGTTGAAGAAAGTGGTGGAGATCAACCACGTGCTCGGCTCGGAAACCGTGTGCGGCCCGTACCACTCCGCCATCGGCGTGTTCAGCGGCACCGGCCCCACCGGCGACGAGAAGAAGCGTTCCGCGGACGTGCTCCGCGTCGCGGCGGAACATGCGAAGCAGGCCAACCTCATGATGGCGATCGAGTACCTGAACCGCTTCGAGTGCTACGTGTTGAACACGGCCGTCGGCGCGGTCGAACTCGTGAAGATGGTGGACCACCCGAACTTCCGCACGATGTTCGACACGTTCCACGCCCACATCGAAGAGAAGAGCCAGGCGACAGCAATCCGCACCGTGCAACCGGTGCTCGCCCACGTTCACATCAGCGAGAACGACCGCGGCACGCCCGGCACCGGCCAAGTGAACTGGGACTCGGCGTTCAACACGCTGGCCGAGATCAAGTACGACGGCTGGATGGTGATCGAGGCATTCGGCCGCGCGCTACCGGACCTCGCCGCCGCCACGAAGGTGTGGCGCGACCTGTTCCCCAGCCCCGAAGACGTCTACGAGAACGGCCTCGCATTCATGAAGTCCCGCGTGAAGACGTGATCACTCGTCGCCCTTGAAGCGGAACTCCTTGCCGCCGAGCAACTGCGTGGAGGTGATCGTCGGGCACACGAACTTCTCGATGTGCTCCACGATCCGCCGCGTACCCTCGAAGTGGCTCACCATCGGCGGCATCTTCGGGTTGTACATCGTGTCCGTGAGGTCGCGAACCAGCACCGTGTTCTTGCCGTTCTTCGACATCTGCCGCAGGCCGAACGGGCGGCCGAGCACGCACATGTTCGTGTGAACGCCGACCAGCATCACGTTCGAAATGCCGCGGGCTTCCAGCAGGTTCCAAATCTCGACGCCCGAATCGCTGATCGCGTCGTCGTCCGTGATGGTGATGCCGGCGTGCTGGCTCTTCCACGGAGCGTTCGGGTTGCGGCCCATCGCCTTCAGCTTCGCATGCCACTCGGCGTGTTCCTTCGGGTCGTCGTCTTCGCCGCCGTCGCTCTGGTCGATGGGGTACTTGCCCTTGTCCTCGGCCGGGATCTTGCGGCACCACTCGCCGATGTCCTTGGGAAGCGTCGCGGCCTTGGGCGCGGCTTGCGCCCGCTTCCGCGCCGGATGATCCTTGTACGGCTCCATGCAACTCGAGGGCGCGTGGATGATCAACGCACCCTCCGCGCGGGCCTTCTTGAGAAACTCCTCCATTCGCGGCACGAGTTCGTTCTCGCGGCGCACCGCGTTCAGGCAGTGGTGAGCGTCCCACATGTCGCACACGATCACGGCCGTTTGCTTCGCAGGCCACTTGTCCGTGCCGTATGCGATCACGTATTTGCCGTTTTCCTCGATCCGCTTCCGCAGAGTCACGGAGAAGTTCTGGGGTTCGGCGGCCGCGGCGGGAACTGCGGGAACGAAAAGCGCGAGCAGCGCGAAGCGCAACATGGCGGAACTCCGTCAGGGTTTGAAACGATTGCGAACTCTGCCATCGTAGGGTGGGCCGGACCGCAGCCACGAGCGAAGCGAATGGCTGCAGGAGGCCCACGTGCGGAACCAACTGGCTACCCCGCGTGGGCCTCCCGTGATGGCCGCATGCGCGGCCATCACGGGAGGCCCACCCTACGACGCCACTCATCGCATATCGTCTCGATCACCCGAGTTCAGATGGGATTATCGTAGCCGGCCGTCGCGGTCCGGGTCGAACGGGCGGTCCCAATGCAGAATCTCGATGCGGTTGCCGTCCGGATCGCGGACGAAGAAGCGATCCGCGGCGGCGATCTTCACCGTTTCCTCGGTCGGGATTCCGAGTCCCGCGAAGTACGCCCGTGCCCCGGTGATGTCCGGCGTGTGCAGGCAGAAGTGCCGCGGGCTGATCGTGTCCGGTTGCGCTTTCAGCAACAGATGCAGATACGTGCCCCCGAGATCGTACCAGATCGCCGTGAAGTCGAACTCCTTCGGAGCGGCGATCTCGCGCAGCCCGAGCACACGGCCGTAGAATTCCCGGCTTTTCTCGACATTCGTGACGATCACCGAGCAATGATCGATGTGCGTGAAGCGAATGGCGTTCATGGCCGGGGTTCCGCTAAAACAAGGGCGTGCCTGAGGGAGTTCTATGAGCCTGCTTCGCCTGAAGACCACCGAGTGCCGCGTCGGCGTGGTCGGCCTCTACAACTCGGGCAAGACGGTGCTGCTCACGTCGCTCATCAACCACCTTCAGGACAACGATCCGGATCGGTTCTCGCTCGGGGCGCGGGACACGCGGATCCGCAAGTTCACGACGCTGCCGCCGGACGACGGCTGGGACGCGTTCAATTACGCCGGGTGCCGCGACGCATTGGTTCACGGAGGCCGATGGCCCGGCAAAACCCGCGACCGCTCGCAGTTCACCTGCCAGTTTGAACGCAGCGACTGGACGTTCAGCGACTGTCTGCTGAAGCTGTACGACCTTCCGGGCGAGCGCATCGCGGATGCGGCGATGCTCGGCCGCGACTTCGCGGCGTGGTCCGACCACATGCTCGGGCTCATCGCCAACGACGCGGCCTATCGCAGCTGCTGCGAGCCGTATCTGAACGCAACCGCGCCACGGGAGGGCGAGGCACCTGCCGAGCCGCGCTTGCTCCAGTCGTACAAGCTCTCGCTGGCGAACCTCATCCTGAGTTTCAAGCCGCTGGTGTCGCCGTCCACGTTCCTGCTCGATGTGAAGGGGCAGCCGGCGAAGCCGGACACGCCGGAAGCACTGGCCGCGTCGCGGCACCTCGGAACCGGACCGCAGGCCGAGTTCTGCCCGCTGCCCGCCGCGATCCGCACCGCGAACCCCGAGATGCACGCCCGCTTCGCCACGCGTTACGACGAGTACGTCGAGCAAGTGGTGAAGCCGACCGTGCTCGCACTGCGATCCTGCACGTCGCTCATCGTGCTCATCGACGTGACCATGCTGCTCGCCGGCGGCGTCGGCATGTACGACGACAACAAGCTGATCCTCCGCGACCTGCTGGACGTGCTTTCGCCGGGCGAGCACCCGGTGTTCGGCCCGATCGCCCGCGGCCTGAGCAAGGTGTTCCTCCCGCACCAGTTTCGGCCGAACTGGATCACGCGGCTCGCGTTCGCCGCCCCGAAACTGGACCTCGTGCATCCCGTGGATCGCGACCGCATGCTGGCCCTGATGAAGCGCATGGTCGAAAAGTACGCGGACAACCGCGACGGGCTCAAGTACCAGTTCTTCAACTGCTCGTCCGTCGTGAGCACGAAGGTGCTGCCGGTGGAGAACGGGAAGCGGCACTTGGTCGGCATCCCGCTGCGGGACGGCGACGGCCGCAAGCTTCCGCCCGGCCCCGAGCAGCGTTTTGAAGTCTCCCCCCTGCCCGATGATTGGCCGACGAACTGGAACGCGGGCGCCTTCGTGTTCCCCGAGGTGTACCCGCAGATGCCCACGCGCAAGGACTATCCGCCCGAGCAGGTGAACGTCGAGAAGCTGGCCGCGTTCGTGATTGATTGAAGTGCGAGACTCGTTATCGTGAAGGCAGAGGTGTCCTCAATGTCAACAGCCGTATTGAATCCCCCAAAGACCGTCTCGCCCCCGGCTCCCTCGTGGAAGCCGTTCCGCTGGACGATCTCCGAGTATCGCGACCTCGACAAGACGGGATTGTTCCACGATGTAAAAACGATGCTGCTCGACGGGGAGATCTTCGTCATGGCCGCTCCCTCGCCCCCTCACGATGTCGCGATGGTGCTCACGGAGACATACCTTCGGCGGGCCTTCACCGGAACGAACACATATCTGCGGAATCAGATGGGCTTTGATATCGGGAAGTGGAACGACCCCAGTCCGGACTTGGCGGTCGTGGGAGGCTCGATTCGGGACCACGCCACCCGGACGCCCACGGAAGCGATCCTGATCGTGGAAGTCGCTGTCACATCGCTTGCAACGGACACCACGACCAAGGCGGAATTATATGCGTCGGCGGAAGTGCCGGAATACTGGGTGATTGATGTCCCCGGCCGGGAACTCCACTTGTATCGCGACCCGGTGGCCCACCCCGAAGGGCTGGGGGCCGACGCCTACCGCACTCGCCGAGTACTGAAAGAGTCCGACAGCCTCTCGCCGATGGCGGCATCCGCAGCGGTCGTGAAGGTGTCCGACCTGCTGCCGTGATTCACTTCTTCACTTTGCCGCCGTCGGCGACCGTCATCGCACCGTAACCCTCGGCCCAGCGGCCCTGCACTTCAACCTGCCCCGCGAATTCGGCATCGCCGAGCTTCGCCTTCCAGTCCCTCTTCGTCTTGCCCTCGGAATCGACATAGACCTTCACCAGATACTTGCCCGCGGGCAAGGACGCTCGGCGGTCCCACATCCGCGACCGCTTCGAGCCTGGCTCCGCGAGCAGCGTCAAGGTGTGTTGCCAGAGTTTGCCTTTGCCGAAGACCACGCGATCGGACGTGGCGATCGGATCCGCCTCCCACGACTTCGCCGCCTCGTCCCAAGCGTGGATATTGACCTGAAGCAGCTTGTCGCCCCACGCATCCGGCGTGTTCTGCAGCTTGAACCAGATCTCGGTGCCGTGTGAGACGAACTTCTCCTTCAGGGGCAGGTCGGCGGGCTTGGCGTACGTCCCCTTCTTGATGGCGATCACGTCGTCGATCCACGCACGCATCGCCTTGTAGCCTTGGTCGCCGGGGGCGAACTTGATGCCGCCGCCGTGCTTCACCGTGCCGAGCGGCTTCGTCAGGAGCAGGCTCTTCTCCGCGTCGTCCCAGTTGATCAGCTTGCTGGCGAGCAGATAATCCATGGTCGCGGCCGGTCCGCCTTTCTTAAACCACGCGACGCCGTCGCCGTGTTCCTTGCGAAGCTTGTCATTCTGTGGTGTGCCTTCCGTGTGGCAGTTCATGCAGCGGAACCGCAACGACCACACGTTCGATTCGAACGAGTCGATCATCCGATCGCGGCGGGCGTGCCGCACCACTTCCACCGGCTTCACGTCGAGCTTCTTGTCCGACTTCGGCGCGTTCTTCAAGGCGGGGTCGGCGGCGCAGGCCTTGATCCAAGCCGCGAACGCATCGTACTCGGCCTGTCGCTGCTTCGCGGGGATCAGGTTCGCGCGCGGGTCGTTCTTCCCGCGTTCAATGAAGGTCAGGATCTTCGACGTCTCCGGCCTCTCAAGGTCGATGAGCCCTTGGTCGCGGAGTGCGAGGAACGTGTCCTTCGCGGACGGGAGGATGTAGTCCTTGAGATCCACGGCCGCGAGGTGGCACTGGGCGCAGCTGGACGGGTTCGGCGACTTGAAGATGGGTGCGATCCGCTCCTCGAACACCTTCGCGGGATCGTCCGCCCGCGCGGCCGACGGAAGCAACAGCACCGCGGAGGCGAAAAGGAGACGGCTCATGGCGAACCTCACCGGCCAAGTTCGACGAACTGCGTGACGCCTTGTTGCGGCAATTCGCCCTTCTCGAGAACGGAATCGACGAGGTAGTAGAGCAGCTCGCGGAACTCGGTCGGTTCCACTTCGTCCGCGAGGCTTTCGGCCTTGGCGCGGAACT
The DNA here is from genome assembly GCA_046350135.1 of Gemmataceae bacterium. GTDB lineage: Bacteria > Planctomycetota > Planctomycetia > Gemmatales > Gemmataceae > Urbifossiella. Next base: position 14,882 of record JAXMBB010000022.1, on the reverse strand, counting down.
TGTCCACGAGTTTGTCCGCCTTCTCGAACACCTTGGTTGCGAAGTAGAGGTGCCGCACGCGGTGGACTACGGAATCGTCCTCCGCCTCGGAATGCCGCGAGGTGCGGATGAGATGCAGCAGTTCCTCGCGTTGGGCCGGGCTCGCGCCTTCGAGAGCGAGCGCAAGCAGCAGCGTGGGCCGGGCCGCGAGCACGTCCTGCCCGGAGATCATCTTGTTGTCTTCGTCGCCGGTCCAGTCCTTGATGTCATTGAGGATTTGGAACGCGACGCCGATGTTGCGTGAGAAGTCCGCGATGAGTTTCTCGTACTTCTCGGCGGAGCCGGCAAGGCGGACGCCGGAGTACAGCGCGGCCTCGAACGCGGGCGACGTCTTGAGCGCGTAAATCTTCAACGCGTCGAGCGTGGTCAGGGCTTGGTCCTGGGCGTCACGCCAGAGCAGTTCCGCGCCCTGCCCTTCGGACAGCTTCAGGTGGGCGTCCGCGAGCTTGTCCAAGATGTCCGCGGCGGTGTCCGCGCCGAGTTCCTTGCGATCGCGGCTCACGAGGCGGTAGCCGAGGCCGATCAGGTAATCGCCGACATTGATGGCGACACCCGTGCCGTGGACGCGGTGCAGCGTTTCCTGCCCGTAGCGGAACGCGTCGTCGTCCTCGATGTCGTCGTGAACGAGGCTGGCCTTGTGGAAGCTCTCGATCGCGATGGCGGCGTGCTTCACCGTGTCGGGAAGTTCGGCCTCGCCGCGGGTGCCGGCGGCGCCGGTGAGGGCGTCGTACGCGGCCAACGTGATGAAAGGCCGCGAGCGCTTCCCGCCGCGGGCCAAGAAGTCGTAGGCGATCGATTCGTGCTTCTGGAGCGGGTCGTTGCCGGCTCCGCGGGCCTTGGGAACGAGCCGGCTCAGTTCGGACTCGTCGAACATGTTGTTCGCGGCCCGCATCAGGTGCATGTACGTCTTCGTCAACTTTTCCGGCGGCGGCGTGTGCAGGTCGATGGATTCGAACACCCAGTCGTTGTCGACGGACGTGCTCTTGCAGTTGCTGGAAAGCAGCGGCGTGGCGATGCACGGGATGCCGGCGAGGAGCACCTTGTCGAACGCCTTCTCGAGCACGTTCAGGCACGCGACGCCGACGATGGCATCGACATGCCCGGACACGATGATCTTCAGCACGATCGGCGTGCCTTCGCTCACCAGCACCTTGTAGCCGAGTTGCTCGGCCTTCGTGCGGAAGTCCCCGACTTCGCACGCCCCGCACTTCTTGCAATCGAGGCCGAACTCGTCGTAGTCCGCGGGGCAGCCCTCGGCGTTCTTCAGGCAGTGCGGCAGGAGCATGAGCCGCCGGTGGAAGGGGATCGCGGCGACTTGTTCGCGCCAGAACTCGTTCGAAAGCATCACCATCGTGAAGCCGAGGTACTGCTCGCCGAGCCCGAACTGCTTCAGCAGCGTCTCGGAGGCTTCTTTGGTGAACTCGCGCGTGAGCGGCTTCGATTTGTCCAATGTGGAGCAAAACGCCTGCACGGCGGAACGGATGCGGTCGCGCAGTTCGCGGGTTTCCGGCACCGCTTTGAACGCAGCCGTGTTCAGCTTCGGCGGCTTGCTCGGGGCGCGTTCCGCGGGAAGGTCCAATTCGAGCGTTGAACTCACGAGTCGTCCCTTCGCGAGGCGGCGGGAGCGGCGGGCAGTCTAGGAATGATACGGATTTCGCCGTCGTTCCTTACAGTGTCGGAACTCGCGGCGGCGATGCAACCCGAAATCGCCCCGCTTCGGGGCTATAATCACTTGCCATGCCTGCGCCAACCGCACGAGAACGACTTTCCCTTCCGCTCTGGACCGAGCGTTACGCGGCCCCGTTCGCGCCCACGACGGCCGCCGAAATGGCGGAACGCGGCTGGGACGCCGTCGATGTCGTGTTCGTGACCGGCGACGCGTACGTGGACCACCCGAGCTTCGCGATGGCGATCCTGCACCGGGTTTTGGAGAAAGCCGGATTCCGCGTCGCGATTCTGAGCCAGCCGGACTGGAAGACGTGCGAACCGTGGCGGCAGTTCGGCCGCCCGCGGTTGTTCTTCGCCGTCAGCGCGGGGAACATGGACTCGCTGATCAACCACTACACCGCGAACAAGAAGGTTCGCAACGACGACGCCTATTCCCCCGGCGGCCGCATCGGCCTGCGCCCGGACCGCGCCACCTTGGCGTATTGCCAGCGGGCCCGCGAGGCGTTCTCCGGCGTGCCGATCATCGCCGGCGGCGTCGAGGCCTCGTTGCGAAGATTGGCCCACTACGACTATTGGTCCGACACGGTGAAGCGGTCCATCCTGCTGGACGCGAAGGCGGACTTGATCGCCTACGGGATGGGTGAAGCGACCATCGTCGAGATCGCGAAGCGATTGCAGTCCGGGAAGACGGTCAAGGAACTGAGGGATTTGCGGGGCGTGACCTACGCACTCGGCGCGTCCGAGATTAGCCGCGACGCGGAGTCTGCGAAGCGGAGCGAGCTCGGCTCCGCAGACTCCGCCTCGCGGCTAAACGGTAGCGTTTTGGTGCCATCGTTTGAACAGGTTCGCGGCGACAAACGCGCCTTCGCCGAAGCGACCCGGATCATCCACAGCAACACGAACCCGTTCAACGCCGCGACACTGGTGCAATTCCACGACCGGCAAGCCGTCGTCCAAAACCCGCCGGCACTGCCGCTCTCCCAAGACGAGATGGACGCCGTGTACGGGTTGCCGTTCACCCGCCGTCCGCACCCGAGCTACACCGAGCCGATCCCCGCCCACGAGATGATCAAGGACTCGGTCACGATCATGCGCGGCTGCTTCGGCGGCTGCACGTTCTGCTCCATCACCGCCCACCAGGGTCGAATCATCCAGAGCCGCTCCGAGGAATCCATTCTCGAAGAAGTGAACAAGCTCGCGGCCGATCCGGAGTTCAAAGGCAATATTTCGGACATCGGCGGCCCCACTGCGAACATGTACCGCATGCGTTGCACACGGCCGGAAGTCGAAGCCAAGTGCAAGCGGCTCTCGTGCGTCCACCCCACGATCTGCAAGCTGCTCGGCACCGACCACGACCCGCTCGTGAAGTTGATGCGCGACGTGCGGAACACCGAGGGCATCAAGCGCGTGTCGGTGTCCAGCGGCATCCGCATGGACCTCGCGCAGCTTTCGCCGGAGTACGTCCGCGAGTTGGCCGAGCACCACACCGGCGGGCGGCTCAAGGTCGCTCCGGAGCATACGAGCCCGGCCGTGCTGGAGAAGATGAAGAAGCCCTCGATCGACAACTTCGGCACGTTCGCCCGCGATTTCATGAGAGCGTCCGCGGACGCCGGCAAGCCGAAGCAGCAGATCGTCCCGTACTTCATCGCCAGCCACCCCGGCTCCGGCCTCGCCGAGATGATCGACCTCGCCCTGTACCTCAAGCGCAACGGCTACCGCCCGGACCAGGTGCAGGACTTCATCCCCGCCCCGTTCGACATCGCCACCTGCATGTGGTACACGGGCCTCGACCCGTTCACGATGCAGCCCGTGGAATCGGCGAAGAACCTCCGCGATCGCCGGATGCAGCGGGCTCTCATGCAGTTCTTCAAGCCGGAGAACTGGTTCGAGGTGCGTGACGCCCTGTTGGAGGCGAACCGCCCGGATCTGATCGGCGGCTGCGACGGCCTCATCCCGGCCCAGCCGCCCAAGGAGGCATTCACATCCGGGAAGAAGCGCGCCACCGACGCGGACCATTACCACACGGTGGCCAACCCGACGAAGGGGACGAACAAGGGTTATCGGCCAGGACGCAAGACGCAGCAACGCCGTCAGGGGAAAAAGGCATAGAGATTCGGTACTTTAGAGTCAGGAACGAGGCGGCAGACACTCCGGAACAGTCGAGAGGCAAGCTCATGGGTCGGATCTTCGAGAAGCGCAAGTACTCGATCTTCAAGACGGCCGCACAGAACTCCAAGGTCTACTCCAAGTACAGCAAGCAGATCTACGTGGCGGCCAAGAACGGCGTGCCCGATCCGCATGCCAATCCGTCCCTACGGAACGTCATCGAACGGGCCAAGAAGGACAACGTTCCGAGCCATGTGATCGAGAAGGCGATCCAGAAGGCGGCCGGGGCGGGTGGCGAGAACTACCAAACGGCGCGTTACGAGGGGTTCGGCCCCGGCGGCTCGCTCGTCATCGTCGATTGCCTCACCGACAACAATATGCGAACGATCACCGACGTTCGCAACTGCTTCACCAAGACAGGAGCCAAGCTGTCCGCCCCCGGATCGGTGGTGATGCTGTTCGACCACCTCTCCGTGTTTTCGTTTCCCGGCACCGACGCGGACAAGGTGTTGGAGGCGATGTTCGCAGCAGATGTCGCCGTCGAGGAGGTGGAAAGCAAAGACGGCTCGATCACGGTGTTCGCTCCGCCAAGCGAGTTCTACAAGGCAAAGACCGCGCTCTTGGATGCGTTCCCGGGTCTCGAGTTGGAAGTATCGGAAATCTCGTTCCTTCCGAAGGAATCCAAGCAACTCGAAGGCGACGAACTCGCCATGTTCGACAAGTTTCTCGGCATGCTGAACGACTGCGACGACGTGCAGGACGTCTACCACAACGTCACACGGTCCTGAGGCCCGCGAGCACTGCTCGAGGCCGAGCGAGTCGCATGGCGTCGTGGGATCAGTCTTCGCTCGGTCGCGACCGGTTGCTCCAATTGGCGAGCGGCGGGCCGGCCACGATCACGCCCTTTTCGTTCCAGCCCATGTAGGCCGTCACGTCGCCGGGCGTGTAGCGAAGGGTGAGGCCGCAACGGCGCCGCGAAGAGGTGTTCGCTTCCGAACCATGAAGCAACAGATCGGAATGAATCGACGCTTCACCCGCCTTCAACCGCACGTCCACCGGTGAGCCGTACTTCTCGACGTCGGGCACGGTTTGGTTCAGCACGTTGCCGGGGTCGTTCTCACTCAGCGAGTACGTGAGGTGCCCGAGCACGTGGGTGCCGGGGATGTACCGCATGTTCGCGTTCCCGGGGTCGGCGTCGTCGATCGCGAGCCACACGGTCACGGCCTTGCTCGGTGTGAGCGGCCAGTAACTGGAATCCTGGTGCCAGGACACGGCCTTGCCGTCTCCCGGCATCTTGCAAAAGAAGTGCGAACCCCATGCGACGACGCTCGGCCCGAGCAGGTCCGCCACGATGGCGACGATGCGCGGGTGAGTGAGCACGTCCCACACACGGCCGTGGCGGAGATGGGCAGAGGAGATCGAGTAGCTGTCCTTGCCTTCGGCGGTGTACTTCGCGAGCAGTCGGTCGAAGTACGACCGCAAGTCGGCGACCTCGGCGTCGCTGAAGATGCGGAACGGCTTCAAGTAGCCATCGCGGTTGAACCCGGCGATCTGCTCGCGGGTAAGGATCTTCGGAGTCTCATTCAAGCACGGATGGAACGAGAGGTCGCGCGGGACGGCACCGAGTTCGTCCTGACCAGGGATCGCGTTGAAGGTCACGGGTGCGTTCATGTTCGTTCTCGGAGCGTTACCGCCGGACCACACGCAAATTCGGCATCAGATCGGGGAACTTCTCCGCGGCGGCCTGTGTCACCTTCGTGCCGCCCACGCTCAACGACCGCAACCCCTCCAAGGGCTTCAACTCCAGCATCCCCTTGTCCGTGATCGATGTCTTGTTCATGTGCAGTTCTTCGAGCCGTTCGAGTTTCACGATGGTCGCGATGCCTTTGTCCGTCACCTTCGCGGCGTCGGACACATCCAGCTTCGTCAGCAGCGGCAACTTCTCCAAGGCCGGGAGACCGGCGTCGGTGATCGTCGATTCCGGCAGCACCAACTCGCGGAGTTCCTTGCACCCCGCGATCGATGCGAGTTCCTTGTCCGAAACGCCGGACTTGTTCAAGATCAGACGGCGGAGGTGCGGCAAACCCTGGATCGCGGTGAAGCCTTTCACGGTGCAGGCCGTGCCATCCAAGGCTTGAAACGAGCCGATCTCGGGATGCTTCGCGAGATCGGCGAGGATCGCGTCCGTCGCCGTGTCCAGTTTCACCGTGACGCGGGCCTCCGGATGCAACCGCGAGTCGATGTTTGTCTTCGCCTTGTACTTCTTGAAGGCCGCGATGGCCTTCTTCTCGTTGTCGTTCGGCGCGTCCTGCGCGAACGCGAGCGTGACGGAGAACAGGCCTGCGGCAAGGAGCCAACGCATGAAGTCACCTGGAAGAACGGGGAAGCACGCGGCCGGGACGATCACTGCTCCATCGCTTCCTTTTCCTTCTTGGACGCGAGTTCGTCGATCTTCGCCTCGTAACTCTTGAGCAGGTTCTGCATCTTCTCCTTGCCCTTGTCGCGGTCGTCCTCGGTCATGGTCTTGGCCTTCTCGGCGTCCTCGAAGTGCTTGTTGCCGTCGCGGCGGATGTTGCGGCAGCTCACTTTCGCGGCTTCGCCCTGCTTCTTGATCTCCTGCACGATCTTCTTGCGCTGGTCGCCGCTCATCGCGGGGATCGAGAGGCGGATGATCTTGCCGTCGTTGTTCGGGGCGAGGCCGAGGTTGCTCGCGCGGATCGCCTTCTCGATCTCCTTGAGGTCTTCGGCTTGGTACGGCTTGATGACGATGCTGGAGGCGTCCGGCGTGGTCACGGACGCGATCTGCTTCACCGGGGTGGGACTTCCGTAGTAGTCCACACGGAGGGAATCGAGCATGCCGGGAGAGGCGCGGCCGGTGCGGAGGCCTTTGAGGTCGTTGCGGAATACATCGAGGGCTTTTTCCATCCGCTCTTCGGAATCCTTGAGAATCTGCGCACTGTTCATGGCTCGCTCCATTGGATCGAGATATTCTCGCAACTCGGCGGCGGGGTGAACAGACTTGAGCTTGGGGTCATGCCAGGAGTGACAGTTGGGAACCCTGCTTCTCAGTCATGTGAACAAGGCTGCTCGGCTAGAAGCAACTGGTTCCGAGGAGTTGATGCGGGATTTCGCTTGGCGCAACCCAAAAAGAAAAAGGGCGGGAGACTTTCGTGACCCGTCGCCCATTCGGTTCACGATTGTTTCCCGCCCTTAGTCGATAACTATGCATAAGGCGCGCCAATCCCGTGGGCCACGGCTGTTTTTGGTTTTCGTTCAATCCAGTTGGCCCGCAGCCTGAACTTGTGTAGAAAGGATAAGGAGCGGGGTCCGCACGCAACAAGCGGATCAAATTCGGAATGCACCCATAGCTCAACTGGATAGAGCATCGGTCTACGGAACCGAAGGTTGAAGGTTCGAATCCTTCTGGGTGTACTGAGCACAAACCCTTCCAGTCGAAGCAGTTCCTGCTTACCCCGGGCTTTTCCGGGCGCGACTCCGAACGCTGCGTTTTGTGGAATCGTTCCACAAAACGCCGGAGACGCTCCTCGATGCCCCGGCCGAAGAAATCTACCCCCTCCTATCTCCTTCACACCGCGTCCGGTCGTGCACGCGCGGTTTGGACCGATCTGGCTGGTGTCCGCCGCCAACGCTTGCTTCCCGGTGAACACAACTCCCAGGAATCCCTGACCGCGTTTGCGCAGTTCCAGTTGGAACTCACGACATCGCCCGCAGCAGCGGCGAACACGGCTCCCGGCGGTCTGTCCGTTGCCGAGGTGTTCCTGGCCTATCTGCGATTCGCCGAAACCTACTACGTGGACAGGACCGGTCGCGTGACGGCCGAGTTCGAGTGCATGAAGGCCGCCATCCGTCCGGTGCGGGATCTCTATTCCACCCACCCCGCCGCCCAATTCGGCCCCGTGGCGCTTCGCGCCGTCCGTCAGCGGATGATCGACTCCGGATTGTGCCGTTCCCAGGTGAATCATCGGATCGATCGAGTGAAGCGTGTGTTCCGTTGGGCGGCCTCCGAGGAACTGGTTCCCGTCGCGGCCTACGAGGGGTTGCGAACCTTGCCCGGACTGCGTCGCGGCCGATGCGGCGTCCGCGAAGCTCCACCCGTGAAACCCGTTGCCGATGAGCATGTGACCGCCACCCTGCCGTTTCTGCCGCCGCACGTCCGAGCGATGGTTTCGCTCATGTGGCACACCGGGATGCGCCCGTCGGAAGTGTGCGGCATGACCCTCGGGCGGATCGACCGGTCTGGCGCAACGTGGACGTACCGGCCCGCCCACCACAAGACCGAGTACGCCGGCAAGTCCCGGGCGGTGCAACTCGGGCCGAAGGCGCGTGCGGTCTTGGTCGAGTTCCTTCAGGGTCGCATCCTCGCGCCGGATGAACTGCTCTTTTCACCGAACCGCCAGCGTGAGGAGCGGTTCGCGCAACTCCGCGCGGGACGGCAAAGCAAAGTGCAACCCTCCCAAGTGTCGCGACGAAAGTCCAAGCCTCGCAAGTTGCCGGGGGAGCAGTACGTGCCCACGGCGATTTGCCGCGCCGTGGCATTGGCCTGCAAGAAGGCCGGGGTACCGCACTGGTTCCCGTACCAATTGCGGCACGCCTTCGGAACTCGGGTTCGGAAGGAAGCCGGGCTCGAGGGCGCGCAGGTGCTCCTAGGCCACGCCCACGCCGCGATCACCGAACTGTACGCCGAGCGCAACGAAGCCTTGGCGGCGAGCATTGCAGCGAAATTGGGTTGAGCCGAAAGAAGCGGTGGGAGCCCAAACTGGGCTCCCACCTCGGTTGCACAAGTCCTGGCAAGATTCTGGAGGACCATTCCAGTCTGCCGGCACGCCAGTTGCTCAAAGCTGCGAAGGCAGCGCCTTTCGCGTCCTGCGACGCTTCCTTGTAGTGGCTCGGCGCTTCGCACAGTACCTGCGATTCGCCTGCTGCCAGCCCTCCAAGATCTGATCGATTCCGATCGCCTCCTCCAGATCGAGTTCCCGCGTCAGGTTCGCAACACGGTTGGCATTCGCGTTGCGGTCCCTGCAGGGGCCGAAGTGGGCGATCCACCCCCTGATCAGATCCCGAGCATGCACCCATGGTCGGTCGTACGCATGGGCCTGCTCGAGTTCCCGTCTGAGTTCCTCCCAGGCGGTTTCGTCGATTCGGGCCTCCAGACTCCTAGGGCCGCGGCAGATGCGGTACCCAAGCCAGATCGCGTTCTTTCCGCTGCTCAAGTCGATGACGGCGGGTTCCGTCTCGGTCTCTGGCTTCGGCGGCATCCCTGCCGCGTCGAGCAGCGTCCCCATCTCTCGCAGTGCGAGGGATCCATCGGTCAGATCCTTCGCGGCTGCGAGTTGGTCGTCGATCCACCGGATGAGCCGCTCGCTCGGATGGCTGCGGGCCCACGGCAGATCAAGTTTGTCGGTCAGGTAGATGTTGAGGAGGAGCGTCGACAGCGGTCCACCCTGGCCGATGCCTTGAGAACGGCCGTTCACGACGATCCGCATGATCAGATCGACGAGTGGCGTGGCACCCCAGCGAGCTTCCAGCGAACGGCGCAAGGGTGCATGCGGGAGCACGTCGAACGCGCCCCGGATGTCGGCGACCACCAGAACGTTGTTGCCCGCGGCGACGTCCGCTTCGGCGGCGAGCAGGGCATCCCACGTCGAGCACCCCGGGCGTCCGCCGAACGTGGTCGACGCCATCGTCGGTTCCACAAGCGGTGTGAGAATTTCCACGATCGCCCGCTGAACGACCCGGTCCCTCACGGTCGGGATCGAGAGAATGCGAAAACCGCCACGGGCCTTGGGCACGCGATGCAGTCGCTCTCTGTCCGGACGATAAGTTCCCTTTCGGATTGCATTCGACAGTTCGCGGATCAGACACATCCAGTCCTGGTGATCGAGGTCGCCGGGCCGTATCCCGTCGACACCGGGGCCGGGGCCGCCCTCCCGTCGAACCTTATCGACCGCGAGGCGGAGCGTTCTCGTGTCGGCGATCCGCCTGATCAGGGTGTCCGAGAGGTCTGCTTGCGACAGAGTCGCGAGTTCGGCGGCCGAGGCACAATGCCGCCGAAGGAAATCAGCAGCGGTCCCGTCGTGCCGCTCGACATGCGTCCGACGAGGACATAACAGGCTCACCGACATGTTGGCCTCCTCGCGGAAGAACCCAGGAGTCCTTTCACACCCGCGCCGGGATCTTTCAGCGCGATCAGCTCGACGCGCGAGGGATGTGCGATCTTCTGCCAGCAGTCGTAGGTTTCGCGACCGCGCGCATCGATCACCTTGCCAACGACGAGCTTTTCGCACTGTCTGGACAGGCACGCGTCCGTGATGATGAGATTCTGCTCGCCGGTGACCTGCATGTCGTGGTCGTAGCTCGCCCATCCAGGGAGCCGGTCTGCCAACCGGCGGGCATGTAGCGGCGACTCGACGAGCAGCAGTACGCGTGCCCAGCCAGCGGCTTCAGCCAAAGCGAGATTGGCAATTTCCCGGTTTCGCGATTCGTTCTCGTAGATCGCTATCCGCAACACTTCGCGCGAAGTCGGCTCGTCGGCGAATGCCGGCAGCCTCGAACCAAGAGCAATGGTGCGGGCTTGGCAAGGCTGGAATTCGTCCCGGTACGGCGACAAGATCTGGGTGAAGACGGAACGCAGCCGGAGCTCCTCACCATCAGAAATATGCTCCGACTCGGGAATGAAGCCGAAAACGGGGAAGGACGGGACGCGAAGACCTTCGAAGTCGCGAGAACGCGGGCGTTTCCGATTGGCGTCCCACTGATCGCAGTCCCTGAGCGTGCCGACCTCGGGCACGATCGCCAAGTCCAAGTCCGTGAACGGCCCGCAGAAGTCCAAGACTGCGTTGCTAAGCACCAATGCCAGCGGTTGCCGACGAGGGTGGTAGTTGGGCCGATCATTACTCGGCCATATAGATTGCGGCACCCCGGACCTACGCAGCCGTACACGCCATCTGGCCGCCTCCCCTCGGTTCTTCGCGAGTATGGCGATGCGCTGGTTGGGATACATCCGCAGAAGCTCGACCACCTCTGTATGTGTGCTGACCTGAGAGGGCTTGCGGAATAGCGCACCATGCCAGACGTGGGACTGCGCGAAGATCCGCGACAAGGGAGTCCACGCCACTTGCGCCGTTGGTCGCACCAGCCGATAGAGGCTCCGGGGCCGCAATTCAATGCCTTCTCGCAGCAAGCGCTCAAGGAGATGGCCCCAAAGCTTCACCGGGAAATGCATCATTCTGCCGTCAATGCGGAAATATCGTTCTGCTTGCCGCCGAATCGAATTAGAAATTCGGCAGTACCTATGCACGGTCAGATGACGAACGAGCGGATTCCCTGCCGGAAGTGCGACGGTCGCAACGCCATACGCGAAATCGAAGAAGATCGTTTTTCGTGAGGGAGCGGCCATCGTTTTCCGATTGATAAAAACATCACTATAGATAAGCTACTCGGAATGCCACGTGTGAAAAGGGGCTACCATGGGTCGATTGGCGAAAAGCCCGGGTGGCCAAACCAAGACGGTTCTTCTGCGCCGGCACCAAATTGACCGCATCACGGAAATGGCGGAACGATTGGGTTGCGACTCCTCGGACATCGTGCGTTCCTCCCTCGATCTTTTGGCGTCTCGGAATGAGAACGATGTGCGAGCACGAACCGCCGCGGCGCTTGAACGCAATCGACGGTTGCTTGAATCCATTTCATGGGACTTGATTCCAATCGTGCTTCGTGGCTGGGCTGGCGACGAGATGCTGCTGCCGATGAAACAGGCGAGGTCTGCTTCGGTTGTGAGACTCGTCGACGCGACGGCAAAGATGCTCAAACGGCTCTGGTCGCCGCCACCCCGAGAACGAGTTGAGGGGTACTTTCCAACAACCGGGTTCGAGAATACGGCTGATGACTTGTTGACCGTCTTGGCCTCGCCGGCGACGCGCATTCTCCAGTTTCCAAAGAGGCACGACACGTTTCCATTGAACATTGCAGTCGCGCAAATTGTCTGCGACGCCATCGCCACCTCGGAATCGCCCATCGTCGCCGAACGCCAATACGAGCAACCGTCGAGTGCGCTGAAGCGGCTGCTCGACGAAAACAGAATCACGGAAGTGTCGGAGTCGCTTGGAGTTCTCGCGGAGGCGTTCTCTGTCCGAGTGTTCCAAGTGGACAAGAGTCGTTGTCGCCTTGCAGGGAACCTTGGACGTGGTTCCTTGCACGAGCGTGAACAGGAGGGTTGAAATCGAATCGAGCGAACTGGGCTACCCGGTTTCGCACTACACGCGGCGTGTGCCTGGCAGCCGGGGGGCATCGAGCCTCCATCCGGCGACGATCACGCGGTGGATTCTCAAGGGCATCCTGACTCCGGCCGGTCGCATCCGGCTCAAGGCGGTCAAGGCGGGCTCCCGATGGCTCATCAGAGAAGCGGACTTCGATGAGTTCACGGCGCGACTGACCTCGGCCACCTGCCCAGATGAAGCATCGCAATGCCAGCCCCCCGCGTCTCCGAAGCAGCGGTCTTGCAGTATCGCGGCTGCTTCAAAAAAACTCGACGAGATGCTCGAGCCTCGTCGGGGCAAGTGATGGGCGGATTCCGGACGAAGGCGACCGGGACGCATCACCTTTCACCAGTTTGGCGATGAATGAGAGCCCGCCGGAACGAACCGAGACGTTCCGACGGGCTCTTTGCGTTCGCCTTCACCTCCGAAAGCCCTCGCCGGTGAGAACCCCTGTAGCGTCTGGCTACACATCGGGTACCCGAAACTGTAGCCTGTGGCTACATGGGCACCCCCTCCACCGTCTACCGGTACCTCGACTGGGACGGCCGCCATTTGTTCAGCGTGGTTCGCCATTCTCCCAAGCGATTCGAACTCCTTGGACCCGACAAGCGGACGATCACACAGTTCCCGCAAGCGACCGTCCTGTACCGATTGCCGGAACTGCGTGCTGCCGCCCCTGATGAACTGATCTTCGTCTGTGAAGGCGAAAAGGATGTGGATCGACTTCGTTCGCTGGATCTGGTCGCGACCACGAACCCGGGTGGATGCCGTCTCGGATGGAAGGACGAGTACACCGACTACCTTCGCAACCGAAGTGTGGTGATCCTCGCTGACAACGACTCGCCCGGCGCCCGTCTCGCCGAATCGATCCGGACCTCGCTCGCCCGCGCTGAGATCACATCCGTCATCTTGAAGTTGCCACGGCTCCGGCGGGCCGAGGATGTTTCGGACTGGCTCGACTTCCGCAACGGAACACCCGAAGAACTTCACCGGCAGGTCGCCAAGGTGTTCGCCGCCGGGCGTTCGGCACTTCCGCCTGCGAGAGGCGGCCACCGGAACCGACACAGGATCCTGACCTCGCGGTTCACCACCGCGCAGAAAATGATCCTGCTCGCGATCCATCACTACTCGGGGAGCGGCGGGCGGCTCACCGTGGGCGACATCGCGGACGCGGCCAGCCTGCATCGCGTCACGGCCCAACGCCTGCTTGGTGCGTTTCGCAAGCACGGCATTGTCACGTTCACTTCCGGAAGCTGGAACATCTGCTTCGATCGCGTGGTTTGAGCTTCTGTTCTTGCTGCAACCAATTTCAGTGATCTCCTCGGCTGTGCGTCGCACCCGCCTGGGACGCGCGCCACGACTGATGTGGACACAAGTGATATCCGGATATCACAAAGACCGCCTTCGCTTGCAGTCGGTTGGCGAAATCCGGTAGGATTTACGCGGCGGTTGGCTTGGCGGAAGTACACTCCGGCTCCGGATGTTCGATCACCGCGGTCGAGCGAGCTTCGCCAGTTGGGATGAAGTCCGGCACGCCGTTCTCTGTGCGATCAACGCCACTGGGTGAAGTGAAATGGTCCGAGACGAATCCTCCGACCGGCTACTGCCGGGCTACGACGACGACGAGGTCGAGTCGCCGCCGTTCCGGTTCGGGCACTTCGAACAGTTGATGGCCGCCTCGCATCTTGCGTGCATCCGCCACCCGGAGGAGTCCGCCTATGACTTGACCGAGTGGCTCACTCGTCTCGCGCCGCACTGGCGATGGGCGCAGGCCCACCACTGCCTCAAGCACAAGGACTTCAGTTCCTGCGACGAGGACACATTCTTCGCCTTCGAACTGCTTCGGGCCCGGGCGGGCAGGTTCGATCTGCGCCCCGAAATCCATCCCCTGGTGGAAGCAATTCTCATTTACGAGCGGAACGGCCGTACACGTTGGCTGCTCGAATCGCATCTGTTGTTGGCCGAGCCACCGAGCAACCTCGCCGAGAAACTGAAACTCCACCCCGTCACCGTGCGGATGTACGAACGCTGGTTCTTCGACGTGCGGCGCTGGCTGACGAAGTCGAGTTGGATCAATTCCCGTGCTCTGGGCGGCTGTGCGTGGTTCGGCTTCGCCGACGACGACTTGGCGCCGGTTTGGCGGCGCATGGCCTATTACGGCGGGAGCGAACGGATCCTGGACATCGCCGTCGCCGTGACCATCGGCACGGGTCGCGAACGATTCAGCCGGGACGAATGCGACGAGGTGCGGCTGCTGGTCGAGGAGTGGCGCTTGTCGGCCGTCCACGAACCGGACCGGGTGATCCAACTCCGCCACCGCCTGGAAGCGGAGCGTCGCGGGGCGCATCCGTCCAGCTACCACATGGCCCGTCGGTATTCACAACCGGCGTCGCGAGTCACGCACTCGGACGACACTCGACCGGTTCCGTCCTGATTCCGTCCGGGCGGACGGAGCCACGTCCCAGAAAATGTGTGGAAAAATCTGCGGAATTGGCGTCGCCGCCTTGTGGGGCGACTTGCGGATTCGATACGCTCGATGCCCGGATTGGGGATCGGTTCCTTTCGTCGCACAGTGCTCGTGGAGTCGGTGCCGTGGCTTGGGAGATTCGTGGCAACGGACGGGAATACTACTACAAGCCGGTCCGCATCGGGAACGCTCCGCGTCGGTTGTACTTGGGCCGCGGCCCGGCCGGCCGGATCCATGAGATCCTGGATCGCCGGGAACGCAAGAAACGAGACGAAGCCCGGCGGCTGGCGGCGGAACTGCGGGCCAGGATGGCCGGCGACAACCGG
>JAXMBB010000021.1:0-122146 GCA_046350135.1 Gemmataceae bacterium | reverse complement strand
GAGGCGAATACCTCCACCGATTCCCCGCCGAAAAGCGGACATCATTCCGTAGCGGGCACACTGAGCAAGTCAGTCCTCATCATCAACAGTTTGGTGCCCACACCAGTGCTACGAAGAAGTCGAAATCCTACTTGCGAGGAAAGGAAGGTGTAGGCCAAAGCCGACATCCCAACCCGCGGAATCACCCGCAACAGATCTTGTGTAAAACCTGCGCGGCTCAGTCGGCCCGACACGTAGACCACGCGCCCGAATATCTCGCCCTCGCCTAGTGTCCCATGGCCCCCAATCAGCAACGACCCCTCAGGCACAAATAAAAGATCATCATTAAAGCCCGGATGGACAATCCGTCGGGGCACACGTCGGATTAGAAAAAGATCGCGCTGGGAATAGAAATCAATACCGTAGGGCTGTTTGCACGATATGCGAGCGAATCGGGGACCGTTAAACACTCCGTCGTCTTGTAAAATGTCACCCAGACGAGCTTTCCAGTTCCGCTTTAAGAAGGCCAATGCTCCACCAGTTGAGGCCACGTTCCAAGCGCACAGCGTGGGTAATTCCCTGTTCCATACTACGCATCTCGCCTTGCGCTCTCCGCACAAAGAGATGGCATGTTGCATTTCAGGAAGGTGCTCGAGGGCGGCGCGTGCAAGTTTCACGTGGCGGTAATAGTCTTCTCGTGCCGCTACAGTCGCCCGAACGAAGCTGGCAACTCGCGCGATATCGTGATCAGTCGCGATCGGTATCAACATGGACCCAAGTAAATCGAGGCGGACACGCGGGATGGATGTGCCATATGCACAAGACTTGACAGCCAGTGTGCCAGCTTCGGTCAGTAGAAAAGCGTATGCGTATAAACTAAGGTCAGCTTCCGGTTCGGCTAACGACATTACCACTGAGTCGGGGCCAACATATTTGCCAGCTAGGCGGTCGTCGGCGATGATTGCACGGCCGAACAGCGTCGACTCACCCATCTGACCTGCTCCAGATAACAGTACCTGCCATTTCCTAATCAGATGCCGGTCGGGCCGTGGCATTGAGTCGCGACGGATCGAGCGTCCTTCGGGTTCGGATGAGAACACATCAACCTGTGATAGGAGATTGACCCCGTACTTCGGGTCGCAATCCACGCGGGTAAAGACCGTTCCCCATGCCTCACCGAGATCTTGTAAGAGATCTCTGAGGGGAATCACCTTGCGTCCTTCTTTGACGCGCTTGAACCTCTCTGTAATGGGCGAATAGTTCAGAGCACGTAATGCCGAAGAAGTCGCCCCGTTAGCTGTAAAGACTGATCGCATCATCAATCCTTGGCGAATGGCAGGCCCGCCACATGCTTCCGAAATTGTTCGGATACCCATGGAAAATCGTCTGCAAGCAAGCGGACCTGCTTTCGACGCGTTTTCTCTACCACTGTGCCCTGCTGTTCCCACCGCTCAACAACATCCAGATTGCGGATCACCTCTTCACCGTCAGGACCCCTCATGTATCGGGTTTCGCCGCGGCGTCCATGTCCACACTGTTCCGGTATGGCCATAAAAACAGGCCTTTGGCTCGGCATTTCGCCTCCGAGCATTTGTAACTCACTCTGATCTCGCCTTCTCAGGAAGACACAGCTTGCCTGTACAGAGACCTGTGGAAGGAATGTCTCAGCGGGCAAATCTACGCTGGCAATCAGTTCCATGTGATACAGCATCCACCACCGCACCGCCTCCATCTGCTCGCCTGGGTTCCCCAGAATTCCGTTCGGTAACACTATTGCCATTACCCCAGATCCGGGCTTAAGGAATTTGTAACAGGACTCGATGAACAGGATTTCCGGCGGAACCTTCTTCTGGACCGAGCGCCGCTGCCAAATACCACCAACTTTCGACCACGTATGACCGAGGTCGAAGCTCTCCAGAACCGCAGTGTCTGTAACTGGGATTTTCGAGCCAAATGGCGGGTTCGTGAACACATAATCGAACTTTCCATGCCCGCCCCCAGCCTTCTCAAACTGGGCCATCTCCTCGGAGCGACGTTCCTTTACCCTGTATTCCAAGCTGTTGAAGCAAAGAATGTTACCGTGCCCGTCGCCGTTCATGACCATGTTCATCCGTGCCGCCTTGCGCAGGTCCGGATCAACGTCGAGGCCAAAGAGGCACCGACGGGCGTAATCGCGTGTCGGCTTCTCAGCCTTTTTGAGCTCGCTGGGCACCGGTACGTCGGGATTGCCTCCTAGCTTCTCGATAAAGTGCCGGCGGACGTAGTTGAGTGCTACAACTAAAAAGCCGCCGCTTCCGCACGCCGGGTCGAGAACAAGTTTCCCGGGTTCCGGTGCCACCATCTCGACCATCATCCGAATCACGTTGCGCGGGGTAAAGAACTGCCCTCGCTCCCGTTTGAGAGTGGTTGATGTGATCGCCTCGTAGGCCATGCCCTTCGCGTCGGTGTCGGTGTTCAGAAGACTGTACCGGCCGAGCTCTCCTGCGATGTAGGCCAGCGCTCGGTCATTCAGCTCGATCCGCTCGCTCCCGTCGAAAACGTCCTTGTACGTTTCCTCCTGCACCTGCTCAAAGAGCTGGTGGATTCGTTTCGAGACTCGCTTCCGCCCATCGTCCGTGTTCGCCTCTGTCGCACCCACGAAGAACAATCGCTTTGACTGCTGCTCGTCGTGAATCTTGCAGAAGATCAGGTAGAGGAGTTGCCAAAACGCCCGGTCACCTCGCATGCTCTGGTTGCCGTAGAGGTAGTCGTGACATCGCTTGAACGTCTGGAGCAGGGAATCTCCCGTCGCGATCCGGAGCGGTCTTCGCGTGCCCGATTCAAGGTCTTCGAGGGTCTCGTTGGGAGCCGGGAAGTCGGTCATGTTGACGTATTCGGGCTCCCCTGTCCGCGAATGGTACGTCCGCATCCGGAACTCGAGCGCCACGCCGTTCGTCCACAGCCCGTACACCTGTGTCCGGTCCTCCGAGAGACTGCCGAGCACCTCGTTCAGGACGTCGATCACTTTCGGGTCGGGTTTTGTCCCCGGTTTCGCGACGACCGCAACGCGGATGATATTTGAAAGCTCTTGCGGTTTTCCAGGTTCGTAGACCACAAGTGACACGGTCCGTTGCCGACTCTTCGACTTACCCGTGTTCGGGTCTTCGGAATAGCATGAGACGCGGGCGTCCCGCGCCATGTCCTCGAGTCCAACGCCGTACTCCCGATGGAGTTGTTCGATCAGCGACTGGAGGATCTCTTCCTGGGGAGAGGCGGTTTTGAACTCGCCGGTCAACGCACAGACGAGTTTCCCCTCCGGGACCAGGTCCTCACCGCCGTCGTCGTCGGCGGGCTCCGACGTGTCGTTGGCCGGAGTCAGCGATAGTTGCTCCTGTTCGACCGCTGCTGACTTCTTGCTCTTCGCCACGACTACTCCTCATTTACCCCGACTCAACTGCTCTTCGGCCCGCTACCCTAGGTCGGGTAAAGCCGTGCC
Source organism: Gemmataceae bacterium (assembly GCA_046350135.1). Lineage (GTDB taxonomy): Bacteria > Planctomycetota > Planctomycetia > Gemmatales > Gemmataceae > Urbifossiella. The sequence goes on along the minus strand of JAXMBB010000021.1, from coordinate 118,692 downwards.
CCCGTGCGTTCCTCAGCAGAACATCGGGGGGTGGGGCCGGTCCCGTTCTAACGGCGGCTCGGAGCCCCTGTCAACGAACTAAGCGACCGGATCCCGGAGTTTAGCATCAGAAAGCCCTGAAAACTGGTGTGGGGCGTAGGGTTTTCCGCGGCAAGTGCCGAAAAGCGACGGGAATTCAGATCAGGATCCGTTCGACCTCGTCGAGCGTGATCTCGTCCCCGGTGCGGTCGTAGAGTTTCGTCGTCCGGGGCGACTCGTGCGCCGCGATCGCCTGAGCGTTTTCGATCGTCCCGCCGTTCTCCAGGTACGCCGTAATTCCAGTCGCCCGAAACGTGTGGCAGCAGATTTCCGCGGGAAGTCCGGCGTTCAGTGCCCGCCGCTTGATCATCCGGAGCACGTCGTTCCGGGTCATGCGGCGGTCCGTCAGCGTTCCGTCACGGTCGATCGTCCGGAAGAGGGGGCCTTTCTTCTCGGCGGGGGCGGCAGCGAGGTAGGCGTCCACGTACTCGACGGCGTTGTGGTGGCCGGGAACCTCGTGGTGCTTGCCGCCTTTCTCTCGGAGTCGGAACCAGGTGCGCTTGCCGCGCTGGAGGTAGTCCTCGCCGTCCATACCGACCGCGGCCGACACCCGGGCGAACGAGTAGACCATGAGCCCGATGAGCGCGCGGTCGCGGAGGCCCGCGACGTCCGAGGTGTCGATGCTATCGAGGAGTTCACGAGCTTCTTTCGCGGAGAGTACCGGCGTCTTGCCTTTCTTCACGACGTGCTTCGGCCCGCGGACAGAACTCGCGGGGTTCATGGGGACGACCTGGCCGACCACGAGCCAGTCGAAGAGCATGCGGATCGCGGCGAGATGCTGCTTGACCGTCGGCGGCTCGTAACAGCCAGTCAGCTCCTCGACGTAAGCCGCGACGACCACCGGCTCGATGAGGTCAAGTTCGAACCGTCGCTTCTCGCACCACGTGAGGAATCGCCCCACGGCCTGGGCATACGCGAGTCGGGTGTTCTTGTTACGGATGTTAGCAGTGAAGAACTCGACGAACCGGCGGCACGCCCGCTCACCGGCCTTGGCAATTACGCGGGGGAGTCGGTCGAAGCCGAACCGAGCGAGCGAGGCCTGTGAGGTGCGGGCGAGCGCCTTCGTCATACCGATCCGATTTCTAGCGAGACGCAGGCCTTCGCGGACCGGCCCCTTCTCGCTCAGGCATGCATCATAACGTCCTTTATGATGCATACCCCGGCCAGCTACTTCGCGCCAGCGGTCAGTGGCGAAATCTCAAAGGTTCGGCGATTTTAGCCTCCCCAGAAGCCACCGCCGGCATTTTTTATCGAGCAATTCCGAAGTCCAGGCCGACCGCGCTGGACTTGGCGGCATTCTGAGGTTAGTCCTGGAGTACTGTACCCGTGTGAACCAGAAGTGGTCGGGGACCGTCACTTCTTGCAGCGGTCTCGGACCAGTTCCCATTAACTGGCCAAGGTGCCGCCTTCGTCGAGAACGACATGTACCTCCGGAAACTTGCCGTCGAGAATGCCGGGCCGATTACTGACCTTCGGCTCGAACTTCCTTTCGCCGACGGGAAGCCGCAGCCTGTCGTCATCGTCGGGCCGAACGGCAGTGGGAAGTCGACCCTTCTCTCCTTCATTGTGAACGCTCTGATCGGCTTCAAACAGCAGGCGTTCGAGCAGGCCGAGGTGGAACAGCAACGCGTTTATCGCGTTCGCTCCGGAATGTTCATCCGGTCGGGGACGCACTGGTACCACGCGAAAGCGGAATTCGATGAGGGGCTCTCGCTCGACGAGTGGGTGTTGGACCGACCGCGAAAGGCGTTCGAGGCCGAGGTCAGCCCGCTCCCATCCGAGGACGGCTGGAAACAGATCCCCGAAGGGGATGTAGACCGGTTCGAGTTGACGCCGCAGCCGCAACACATTCTCAACCGCGCGCTTTCGAAGCCGATCCAGAAGCTTTTCGCGGAAAACGTGGTGCTGTTCTTCCCGTCAGACCGCTTCGAACTGCCGGACTGGCTCAACGAGCGCTCGTTGGCTCCCGAGCTTCGCTTCCCAGAACCCGTACAGTTCCAGGGCCACACGGCTCGGAGGATATTCTCGCGGGCCCTGCTCAAGCCGACGCTCGAATGGATCAAGGCTGTGACCCTCGATGCACAGCTTGCCGACTTCCAGCCGGTTTCGATCCAACTCGGTCCGGTTGCCGGGCTCGGAACGACGATTGCCTTCGTCCAACAGGCTGGACGAGACACGCGCATTCTCAACCTTGTCTCGAAAGTTCTGGCTCGGGTGCTGGACGCCGACACAGATTCTGTTGGGCTCTCTTTCAGCAACCGGAATATGGGCACAGTTGCAGTTGTGTTTACTCGGGCGGGTCAGCAACGGGTCATCCCGAACCTGCTCGGCCTTTCCGCTGGGCAAGCGGCGCTTTTCTGCCTCTTCTCGAACATCGTCCGTGACCTCGACCTGGCGGGAGCACGCTTCGAGGATACGACAGACGTGCGCGGCATCGTAGTGTTAGACGAAGCGGATTTGCACCTTCACGTCGATCTGCAACACCAAGTCTTTCCGCGGTTAATGCAACTCTTTCCGCGAGTCCAGTTCATCGTCACCGCCCACTCTCCCCTCTTCGTGATGGGGATGGAGCGCGCATACGGCAACGCCATGCGGGTAATTGAAATGCCCGGAGGCAATGCGATCGACGCGGAGGCGTTTGGTGAGTTCGGTCGAGCATTCGACGCATTTTCGAAGACTCGGACTTTCGACCAGCGGGTACTCAATGAGATCCGAGCTTCGAGTAAGCCGACCGTTGTCGTGGAGGGAAAATCGGACGTACTGCACCTCGAAACGGCGTGGCAGAAGCTCCATCCGGGAATGCCGGCACCGTGGGCGGTCGTCCGTTGCGGTGCATACAGCCCTGATTTTGGGAAAGGCGGCGCGATTATGCTACGAACCCTCCTCCAAACTTACTGCTGGAATCCGGTGGTGCCTGCGCTCGGGCTCTTCGACAGAGACCAAGAAGGAGTCGATCAGACGACCAGTTTAAGAAAGGACTGGTCTGATTCCTCCGCAGATCATTCGTACACCAAACACCCGACTCAACCGGTGCACGCATTATTGCTGCCCGTGCCGCCAGGCCGAGAGAAGTTCGTCTCCACGAAACCTAGAGCCTGCCACCTCTCCATCGAGCATTATTATTCGGACGAACTACTCCAGCGGTTCCATGTGGCAGACGACCCAGTGGTGGCTGACTCGGTTGTCTTCGGCATAACGAGCGATTCGAAGAAGAAGGTCCGATTTGCCGAAGCAGCTGCCACGTTCGACGTCGCCGAGTTTAGTCACTTTGACTTGATCTTCACACGGCTCGCAGAAGTCCTTGGGTTGTCGCTCGACTCTGCAGCCGAGCTAGCCAGTGCAACCGGGCTGTTGGCGAGCGGCCCAGCATCCTTCCCCATTGAAGCTGCCGTGGGCGCGGTTGCTCCGCTTACCGTCAGCAGTCTGGATGTCGAAAAGCCTCTGAACACCCCAGAGAACCTGGACGTCGCGGAGACGACGATCAAGAAGACCGACACAACAGGTGAGGTCGGCAACACGGGGACTGAATGATGGCCCGCCCTCGGCGGCCGGTCTAACGCCTCCCGCGAGCGGGAGTGCCGGCTCCGAGTCCTGACCCACAACCTCATGCTGCTCGCCGCGACCGGCTAGGATTCCAACAGCGCAAGGGCAGCTCCGAACGTTCGAGCAGTCGAGAGGTGCCACCTCAAATGAGTTTTCCGTCAGGCCCCGTAAGGTAGTCGCCATCACTTTTCACCGTTTCCGTCGTAGCGACCCGGTACTCGAGCTGTTCTACCCTCAACACCTTTGCGCTGTCGGCCACGTACTTGAACGCTCTGGGATCGAACACAGTGAAGTTCGCGCCCGTGCCCACGGAACTTTTGAACCCGACCCCCTCGAAGCCGAGGTGCCGCAGTGCATCGGAAAGGAACTGGGTGAACGAGTACCGCCCGCGCTCCTCGGGCGGTACCGGGAGGCTGAACAACTCATCGATGGTCTTGAGCAGCAGATACTGGTCGAGAGCCTTATCCGACCGGCAGTAATCGCGGATCGAGATGGCGTTGAAGTCGGCCACGCGCACTTTCTTCAAGCACTTGAACGCCCCGACGGACACGTGGTGCCCTGGGTGCGGCCTCACTTCGCTCAGCGCGGTCATCTCGTCTGTCGCGAGGTAGAGGTAGGACACGCCGGGCCGATTCAGCCGCCCGCTTCCGGCCAGGTGCGGCGGCGGGGCACCAAGGGCAGCTGCCGAGTACGGCTTGTAGTGGACGCTTTTGCCCCAATCTTCGTTCGGCCGTGCTTTGAGTTCGTAGCCGATTCGCGCTCGGTAGAGGCTTTCTCCCTTTCGAATGTGGCGCTCCAGCTTTTTCATGTGGGGCTTCAGAAGCGACCTGACTTCGTCCTCAAGCAGGAAGTAGTTCGTCGTCAGCAGCTTTCTCTGGAGCGCGTCGAGCGCAGGGTCGGTCGAGGTCTTGAGTGCCTCAAGGAGTGGTTGTTGCACGTAGTCCTGGTAACCGGCGAACAGAGATATTCCCTTGTCGTAGTCCTCGTACCCCGTGTCGAAGAACCCTTGAACCACTTCGTCGTACCGATCACTGTGCCAGTGCGGCTGGAAGCTGGTGATGGGGTTCTCCCGCATCAGCAAGGCTTCTAGCGGATCCCCGCCGAAGTGTGAGTTGTAGTGCCACTCGGAGAAATGGTAGCGGACCAACGCTCTTATCAGGTTCCGCAATTCAGCGTCGTTGCCGTCGAGGGCCTTCACCCTCGTTGCGCCACAAATGCCGCACCGCTTGACGCTCGTGCCCCGGTCTTCGATGAGTCCTTTGAGATCTCGGTCTTTGGCACAACCCGTACATAGCGAGGGCATCCCGGTCTCCTCCCACTTCACATCTCTTTTCGCGTCCCGCTATGGTGACGTGCTACCGCATAATTCGCTTCGCACAAACGGACATTCAGCTCCACGTTCCGGACGGTTGCCAAGTACCCGTGAACACCTCCCCCTTCGAGACCGCCATCACCGGCGGCAGCACGAACAGTGAAAGCTTGGCTACGACCTCGCTCAACTCCCCCGCCCCCTTCTCCAGGCCGCTTCGCTTCACGAACGCCTTCCACTGCTTTTGCTTCGCGTCGTCCTTCCAGAACGTGTCAGTGAGAGCGACGGGGGCGGCCGTCGGCATCGCCGTACCTCGACGCTCGAACGTCGCGCGGATGGCCTCCCGCACTCGCTGCCCGTCGAAGGAGAAGCTCCGGGCCATCACGAGTAGATCGTAGAAGTCTTTCATGCGGGAGTTCGCGAGCCCGAGCTTCACCATCGCCTCGACTTTCTCTGCCACCACCGTTTCCTTCGGGTAACCGGCGTGGACAGTGACGCTCTGTTCGGGCGGCACAGCAAGCGGTTCTTTCACTGCTTCGACGAGGTCTTCCGGATCTGGAGTGGAAGGGGCGATGGCCCCGAGGGCGGCGCGGTCGCGGAGCCGCAGTAGGCCGGCTGCGAGGATCGCGGCCACGCCGTCGAGGCATTCGTCGTGAGTCAATTGAGATGGGTCGAGGTCGGGTCGCATGGACGACTCCGTGAAGGAGAAGCCCACAGTGACGTCCACGAAGTGGTCGGCCGACTGTCTGGCGGGATCGGCGAACGCGCGCCGTTACCTATATCTTTGCCGACCGGGTTCGAAATGACGCAGAAAGACCCCCGAATGCGAAGGGGCCATTAACTTATTCTTGTGGTTGAAGTGACGCTCGCACAATTCGTGGCTTGCTCGAAGAAACGTCTCCGAGCCGCGCGACAAGACACGGAAGCATTTCGGACTCGTCAGGGAGCATCGCTGCTGGCATGCGTGGTTTGTGCAGCCGCGACCGAGGAGCGATCACTCTCCTTCAGCCGACGCAAGAATACCGCAGAGATCTTCGCGAGTCTCCCACCGATTTGTTCTCCGAGCCGCGCGATTCGCTGATATGCGCGGCGCTCGTTCTTCGGCAGAGTCGGCAGTTCCGTACTTGTTTTGAGTGCAATGGGGTGCTCCAGATCCACCCGATCTACGAACCGCGCGAACAACTTGGACGACAAGGAATGAAGGGTTCGAAAGAGCCGGACAAGGTGTTGAGGCTCATCAAATGTCAACTTATACAACGCCTCAAGAATCCGGTCGATCTGCATTTCAACGATCTCGATCGTCAAAGAGTTGTCGAGTTTAGCGAGACCCATGATCGCATAGCTGATCTCTCTTAGCCGACTGTGCTTGCCAATAAGATCGATTTGGCGGCCGCTTTTGTGCCATTCGATTGCGATGTCTGGAGCAATCCATGCATACAGAACTGAGAAAGGGCCGTCGATTAGATGCTGGTTCTTTCTCACCCACGAAGCCGCTGGTTCATAAGTCGGGCCGATACAGAAGTAGCGGATAAGGTGGTCGAGTTCTCCTGATTGATTTACCCACGCATCGTGTGCAGCGGCAAAGAAGGAGACCTCCGAGAGACAATTCGCGATCGATCCGATGAAGTCGCGGTCGATCTTGTGGATGACCTCGTACCCGCGAGCAAGACCTTCGAGATCACGAGGTGTGGCCGTTTCCATCGCGAGAGCGAAGGGTCGTGGTTCGAGGTGTGATAAGATCTGCTTCGCGACGCGCACCTGATCGCTGTCAGGCTCCCGTCCGCCACTTAGGAAAGTCGGCACGTACCCAAGGCAGGTCCAGAACACACCGTGCATTTCATTGATCGATTCGCACGGGCGACTTTGAATCGCATGGCTAAGGTAGGGGATGACTTCTTCGATGTAGTTGAGGCTGCACCGGTCAAGCGGCCCGCGACTGAGCAGAGTCACGCCGGTCACGAAGACGTCCACGGCTGAGGCCCGATCAGGGCTGGCTGCGAGGATGATGTCCCGAATGCGCGGCCAGTCGAACCGCTCGAAGAATCGTGGCGCCCAGTTGGGTCGAAAAAACGCCAACCGATCCAGAAGCTGGCCGACCGCGTAGCATTCGTCGATTCCGATCGAGTTCACCACGTCGGCCAGACGTGAGCCGTCGATCCGTTCGATGAACGCCCGCGCGGGCTCGCCGGTCGTCTTGTCGGAGCGGTTGATGAGCTCGTTCACAACGTTGCTACAGAACAGCGAGACCAGCCCTGCCCGCGTTACCGCCCAACCGCGAACGAGGTCTCCGTGTTCCAGGATCGCCTCGGTCGGGGCCTCGAACACGTTGAAAAGACGCGAAAGGCATCCGGCCGCCCAGTCCAGATCGTCGGATTCCTGAACGCACCGTAGTGTCAGGGGATCCGTTAACGCCCCAAACGCCTCTCGGGTCATCCAGCGCCCGGTTGTCGGGGGATTGATCGCGTCCAATGTCCAGGCAACGCCCCGCAAGGACCAACCGTCACCGAGAAGACTGTCGACGATCGGGCGGGCCATCCGGGAACGCGACTCGCGCGTGCTCTGCTGAAGGCTCTCCTCGACAATCCGGTAGGCATAACTGATATGCCTCGTGCGAACGAAATCCTGCTGCTGGACGATGTTCAACTTGCACAGGTTCCCGAGCGCGGCGTCCGCCTCCTTCGGCCCGATTCCCGCCCCGCGGGCGCGTTCGCGAACCCAGTCTGTTGTCACGCCCGCGTCGCAACTTGCAATCTGACCGATCGCGACGAGAAACAAGACATCGACAGCGTGGGCGAACTGCTTGACGCCCTCGAACTCGCGCCGGGCCGTCTGCCATCCGCCCCGGAGCACCCAGAAAAACTCCCACGGGGTGTTCTCCCTTCCCGCCTGTCGGAGCCTATCCTCGAAGGATTGGTCGAAGTAGTGTGTTCCGACGCGCGTATCGTATTGGCGGATGATGGGGAGGAGTTGTTCCCGTTGCCTCGAGAGCACGGCGGTCAGAGTTTCGACGCCGCGCTTCGGGGAGATGCAAATGACACTCGAGTGCGAGACCTCTTGGACGGTCGAGATTAGGAGAACCTTCAACTTCGGACCAGAGACCTCCGACATTCGCTCGACGAACGAACGGCCGTACACTTGGGCGTCGTCGACCACGAGAAGTGTTCGCTGCGACCTAGGAAGGGAGGCAACCAAATCGTCGACCCTAGCCCCCGCACGCGGGCGCCACGACGCGATCCCTGCCTTCTCGAGCCTCCGGGCCACGTGCCAAGCCGTGATCGACTTGCCACAACCGGGAGTGCCCACGACCTGATAGAAGTGTGACCGGTTCAGTTCCGCGACGATCTCATCGCAGGCCGCGAACTCCGGGCAAGCGTCAGTGTCGGACGGGCCGAGCCGTTTACCCGCGACGGCGTTTTCGATCCCTCGTTGATAATCGAAGGACACTCCCTCCCAAGCCGACCCGCCGGGCTCGGCGATCGCTGTGATCCACTGCTTGAGGAGGGCGATCAACTCGTTCCGCGAGAACATGCGTCCGCGGGTCGACAACGTCGAGAGATGTGTCGTCAGCGCCTTTATCATCAGCTCACGCTGGGTAGCCGTGGTCTTTTGGAGTCCCTCGTGCTCGAGAAACTTGTCGAGCGCGTGCGCCGCTTCACGAAAGATGCCATCAATGTCCAGGTTCTTGTGCCGGATAGCGACACCCAAAAAAGTGCCCATTTCGACCACGGACTGCGAGCATGGGCCGACAAGGACCAAGCAGTAGTCGTCCGCGGCCGCACCCGACTTGAGTTCGGAGGCCCACTCCTCGGCGTCCCTCTTTCCGAATTGATTAATCGAAGACTTGACCTGAGTTACGCTCTTCCGGTTCGGCCTGATCCAAAGGATGTCAACCTTCTGCGCGTGCTGGTCCGGTTCAATCTGCACCGTCTCCCAAGCGTAGTCGTCGAGTGAGTCGAGCAAGGCCATGACAGCTTGGACCAGGTAACCACGATTCCCGTCCTGACCGCCCATGCAAACTCTCCGAGAACTGTCGTTTTAACACTCTCGCGGCAGAGGCCCCGATTGTAAACGGTGCCGTTAACCCGCGGGTACTGTTAACCAGAGATCGCGAGAGTTCGGGCGAGAGATTTCGGGCGGCCGAGCGAAACACCCCACGTTTGCACTCGGGGTGCTCGAACCGGCTCCCGAACCCGAGAGATTCGGCCGCGAGGCCGCGGGCGCGAAAACGCTTTGAAGAAAGGGCCAGAAACGCGAAACGCCGCGAGGACTCCCTCGCGGCGTAACCCATTAACCAGTCTGGCGTCCGGACTCGTGGCCCGGCAGACAAGCCCCGCGAGAAGGATCCGAACCTTCAACCCGCTGGTGAACAGCCGTCACTTCTGTTTTTCGATCTCCTGCCAGATCTTGCTCAACGGCGCGTCCAAAGTGTCGGCAAGTTTCTGGGCGATGGCGATGCTGACCTGCACCTTGCCGAGTTCGATGGAACTGACGTAGGTCCGGTGGATCCCCGCCCGGTCGGCGAACTCCTCCTGCGACAACCCAAGCCGTTCCCGCCGCCGCCGGACGACCTGGCCGAACGCCACCGCGATTTTCTCCATGGGGGCTAGCGTGGCCCCGTGCACACTGTTAATCTACAGACGATCTCTATACAGATGATCGTCTACAAACACTCCGCACCGAGGCCATTCGATGATCCCGTCTTCCCACGGTCGCCGCTGCTTTCTCCAGGCCGGACTTCTCGCGGTTCCCGCGCTGTTCACCGGTTGCGACCCGAATTCGTGCTCCGACTGCAGCGGCAGAGGCAAGAAGTCGGTCACCTGCCCGACCTGCAACGGCAGCGGTGCGATCGGCGGGAGCACCTGCAAGAACTGCAGCGGCTCGGGCAAGACCTCGATCACCTGCAGTTCGTGCAACGGCTCCGGCAAGAAGCCCGGGGCGAAGTCCTGAACGGAGGGCAGCGGTAATGGGAGTCAAGGACCAACTGAACTGCTTCTGGTTCGTCGCGGTCGTCGTCGCTGCGATCGGGATCGGTGCCGCGTTCCGTCCGCAGCCGGTTGCTTCGGTGCATTCTTGCTCCTTCTCGCCTGTGCCTCGATGGCACGATTGATTCGATGACTTCGGAGGTTCGGGTGTGGATGCGATTGTGCTTGGTATCGTGGCGGTCGTCGCGGCGGCCGGAGTCGTCTCATTCTGGAAGCATCACGTGAAGCGGCAGAACTTGAGTCTGACCTGCCACAACAGGAAATGTCATGGTGTGCTGGCGGGCCCGATATCCGGGACGCGGTCCCGTTATCGCTGCCCGCGCTGCGGACGGCAATTCGCGGGTCCCCGTCACGGGATGTGAGTGATGCACCGCTAAGAAGAAGCGCCCGCCATTGGAAGTGACGGGCGCGGCGGATTAGGCGTATCGACGGGCGCGGAAGCGGGGCCCGCGGAAGCGCATCCGGCGCGGGCCGCCGAGGCGGATGGCCCCGCCGATCAGGTTCAGAATGATGAGGATCACAGCGGACACCCCGAAGACGAGCCACGAGCCGGCGGTGAGGCCGATAAAGCTGGCGAGGACGATCGCGATCGTCATGTAGTACTGGTTGAAGCGTTGTCGCGCGTTCATGGGAACTCCTGGTTGAAGTGGAAACGGACACCGATGCTCGGCCGACGCGGCCGAAGCGAGAGACCGGGCGACGCCCGGTCAATTCGATCACCAATCATCTGGCACGGAACAAGCCGCGCACCCGGAACCAGAGGCCGCTCCAGAGTCCGGGCTCCGGTCGCGGCAGCCGGCGTCGCGAGCGATGGGCTGTGGGTTTCGTCCGCACCGCCGGCGGTGGCGGGCTGAGTCGCGGAGGCACCGGTTCGGGCGGCGGACTCTTGGACTTTGGTGGCTTCGACACGACGGGTCGGACCTGCGATTCCGGCCGCCTCGGGACGCGTGCCACGGGCGGCTTCGACGGAGCCGCTTTCGATCGGGACGGTTCGCACTCCGCCAGCGGCAGGAACAAGTAGGTGCGTCGCTCGTCGCGCCAGACGAGCGGCTGGTCCGCGGTCGAAACACTCATCCGGGTGAACCCGAGCTTGAGCGCGGCGAGCAGGTAGGCGCGGTCGCACGTGACGACCGTTCGCCGGCCTTGCACGCGGGACTGCGGTAGCGGGATGGACGCGCTCGATGCACCGGCTTCGCCGGCCCGCACCGCGGGGCCGGCCAGGTCGATCGTGACGGATCGGGTCTCCGCCCGACCGCCCGGCAGGCGCGGGATCTCCCGCACCAATCGAACGCGATCCGCCCCGGCCACGATCAATTCGCTGCCGGACTTCTCCGCGCGAACCAGCAGGGGATCGACGTCCGGAAACCGTCCACCGGAATCGATGGTGAGCGCCACGGTCCATGGCCCGCTGCGGATCCAGACATAGCCGGGCGTCCGTGCCACGGCCGTCTCCGGCGGCGTCCGTCCCGCCAAAGCCGCGAAGATGTCCGAACTCGGCACCAGCAGGTCGTCGGACCACGGGAACGCGAAGCCGGTCTGGACCAGAAGCTGCTTCGAGTCGCTGGCCACGATGGTCTTGCGGCCGCCCCGCAACTGGATCCGGTTGAGCACGAACCGCGACTCGGCATCCCGCGCGGTCACACTGGCTGCGGCTGCGAGCGCGGCCCACAACCCCGGTGCGACCGGCGTGAACCGCTTCGGTTCCACCGGAAACGGCTTCGAGGAGCGACGGGGATCCGGCCGGAGGGTCACGTTCGACTCCGTCGATCCGTTGGGAATCGCAAGCGAGTCCAGCGACCCGGCCCCCCGCGCCTCGGGCCGGCGTCCGGGAGTGCGATGGCGGACGGCGACTTCCGGGGCGACGGCCTGCAGTGTCAATCCGTCGCGGCCGGCGGTCCATTCCAACACAACTTCCGTCTGAACTCGGCCGCGGCCGAGCCGGCGGAACACCTCGGTCAATTCGCGGCACACCGCACTCGGCAGAGTGATCATGAAAGCCTCTGGGGTTGAAGGGTCAGGCCGGGGACGCGAGGGACGCGACCCGGTTGCGGAGTTGCATGGCCGCCGCGGCGAGTTCCCGGTCGAGCCGGTCTTTCTCCTCGGCCAGGAGCGTGGCGTAGCTCTCGATCTTGAAGCGGGTCGCGCGGATCCGGGTCGCGGCCCGTTCGATCGTCTCGGGGCGGGTGTCGCCGCCGAACGCCTCGACGGCATCGCGGTGCTCGGCCACGAGCGCGGCCAGCCCCGCGGCGACCGCCTCCTTCACGCTGCGGTCCCCCTCGCGCGTCCCCGCCGGAACCGGGAACCGCAGCAACTCGCCGTGGATCCGCCCGAGGAACGCGTGCACCTTGTCCACGAACGGCGTGTGCCGGTCGGGGATGAAGTAACAGCCGCCCTGCGGCCGGATCGGGAAGAGATCGGCGTGGCGGTCGAACAGCCGCTGGATCACGCGGGTGACATCCGATCCGGTGCGGGCCTCGATCGCCCGATCGAGGTGCTCCTGCGCGAGCGTCGCCAGTCCCGGCAGCCCGCACTGGATCGCGCCGGTCCGCTTGTCGAGGGTCAGCATCGTCTCGAGGGCGTACTCGAAGCGGTCGCCGTCGCGGTGCTCGGCGGTGAACTGGAAACGCAGGGTCGATTCGTCCTCTCCGACCTGCCGGATGATCCGCTGGTCGGAGAGCTTCTTGCAGGCGCGGGTGAAGGCGTGCCGGGGAGCGAGTTCCCGGGCGACGTTCTCATCGAGGGACGCGTCGCGGAGGGCGGCGAGCAGGTCGGCGTGGCGGACGGTCACGCCGCCGCAGGTCCACGAGATCACTTCGCCGAGCCGCGTCGCGGTCGGCGCGAACGGCAGCGGCCGCATCGGGGCGGTCATCGGAAGACTCCTTGTGTGTGGGGAATCAGGAGACGGCGAGTTCCGCCGCGAGGAGGTTGAGCGTCTGGTCGGGAACGACATCGAAGCCGCGAAGCCAGCGGGCGAACTGAGCGATCATGAGTCCGGCGGCGATCGACGCCGCATAGAGCGTGCTCTTCGCCGTGCAGCGACCGCCGTGGGCTTCGGACGCGGCGAACAGAGTGCGGGGGTAGCGGTCGTCGGTGGCGGGGCGGCCGCTGGCCAGCACGCGGATCACCTCGCCGCCCATCCGCCCGTCGGCGAAGAACGCGGCATCGTCCTTCACCGATTCCCAGATCAAGCGTCGCCCGTCGATCGAGTCGACGCAGGCGAAGACGGCGAGGTCGCGGTCGGCGGGCCAGCGGCGGGGATCGGAGCGTCCGAATCGCCGCGGGATCGCGTGCAATTCCAGCCGGGGGCATTGCTGGTGGCAGACGTTGGCGACGGCGTCCACCTTCCGCCGGCCGAGGTCGGTCTCCCAGAACCCCTGCACGGCGAGGTTCTCGACGCCGACGGTGTCCGGGTCGTACACGGTCATCGCCGGGACGCCGGTCGAAGCGAGTTGCAGGGCGACCTGTCGGCCGATCGAGCCGGTGCCGATCACCACGGCGTGGCAGGCCGCCAGCCGCGCGGGCGGCACGAGGTCGCGTTGGCGGAGATCGCGATCGACGAGCGCATCAGAACCAAGCATGGGAGTCTCCGAAGGGAATGGGAGGGAAGAGGTCGGACAAGGCCTCGCGGCGGCGCGGCTCGACCGGGGGATGGAACTCGTCGACGAGCGTCTCGTACTCGCGCGTCCAGTCGGCGACGTGCGAATCGAGGCCGTCCTGGGCGAACGCCGGCCACTCGCTCCAGTCCACCGCGGTCGAGAGTTCCACCGCCGCGCCGGGGCCGGCGGAGAAGCGGAGCCGGGCCGAGGTCCGGCCGGTGCGGCCGAGGATGGCCATGACCGCCCAGTCGCAACCGCCGAAGACACGCTGGAAGGTCTCTTCGTCGGTCGGGCTCGGCTCGACCGAGGTGCCGGGGTGGGTGTGCAGCCAGATCCGGGCGAACCGCGCCGGCGGGATCCCGGCGTCGGTCATGCGGTCGAACAGATCGGCCACACCCTCGTCGTCGAGCGACACGGTGGCGAAGGTGCACCGCTGCCGCACGACCAGCACGTCGTCGATGCGGAGCGGATCCTCGGGGTCGGAGAGGCCGAAGCCGGCGACCTCGGTCGGCCCGGCGTGGCACAGGTACTGCAGTTTCAGCCACGCCCGCGGGGTGAACACCAGCGGACGGTTCAAGCGGTCGGCACGCATGCGGTCTCCTCGGGTTCCAGGGATTCGTTCGCGGCCCGGATGCACGCCGGGCAGCGGTCGTCGTCGGGATCGTCGCGGACGATGCGGGTGCTGCACGTCGGGCAGATCGTGCGGCACTCGGGACAGACGCTTCGGCCGGCGACGGCGGACAGGCAGCCGCGACAACAGCGGTTGTCGCACCGTTCGCACGATTCGAGGCACCCCGGACAGCGGGGATCGGAGCAGGACGCGCACGCGTCCGAACAGTCGCTGCACAGTTCCGAATCGCAGGAGTCGCAGGAACCGGCCGAGCCGGACCGGCCGCGGGTGCCGCAGTGCGCGCAGACGAACCCGTCCCAGTCCCTGAGCGGCACGTAAGCGGACTGCGAGTTGTAGTTCACGAGCACCGACTGCACGAGCAGGAAGGCGTCGGCGATCCGGCCCTGTTCGAGTGCGACGCGGAGCGGTTCCGTCGCCTCCCCGGCGCACAGGTGCCGGTCGTCCACGTGCGGATGGACCACCTCGGAACGGCCCGACGGCGGATTCGGTTGCAGCGCAACCACTTCGAACGCACGGCTGGGGCCGATCGCGTCCCACTTGAACTCGATGGCGAACGGGCCGAGTTCCACGCCTTCGAGTGTGATCGGCTCGGTGACCGCGCGGAGGATGCGATCCCGCCAGCGGATGTTGACGGAGCCGAACTCGGCTTCGAGTTGCCGCACTTCGCCAACCCAGTGACGCAGATCGGGCGGCGGGGCGACGGGGCGATGGACTTCGGCCAGTCGCGCGATCCCAGCGGTCGCGTGAGCGATCCACCGGTCCCAGTCGCGGCGCAGGACGGTTTGGGTTTCCCGGAGATCGTGGCGGGCGGCCAGCCGGATCCGATCGTGGGTGCGTCGGGTGGCTTCAAGCGTGCCATCGAGTTCCACCCAGAGGCGGGCGGCATCGGGTGCGGGGGCCGGCCGGGTCCCGCCGCGTTGGAGCACGCGGGCCAGGCGGAGTAGTTCGGGGAGCGGGAGCATCGGGTCTCCTGGAAACGAAGAAACCCCGGCGGTTCGCGCCGGGGTCGAGAACGATGGCGGACGGTCACGCGCCGTCCACCTTCGACGGGGTGATGCTGATGCGGTCGCCGGGCTGGAGCGTCTGGTCGGGTGCGACCGGCTGGCGGTTGACGCGGATGAGGAAGTCGCCGGGCTTTCGGTCGGGCATCTTCTCCTCGAAGAACGCCGCGACCGTGGTCCCGTCGCCGACCTCGATGTGGTCGGCGAACCCGGATCCGTCGTTGTTGATGTAGAGCAGCATCATCGCAAACCTCCGTTGGGGATGGATCAGAGCGCGAACACGCGGCCGACGGCCTCGTCGTCGGCCGCCAGCGAACGGACGGAATGGACCTCGTCGCACACGGCGGCGAGATCGCCGGGCGGATTGTCGATCACCAGGCCGATGGCCCGGACCTGCGTGGTCTGCTTCCACGCGAGAAACCGGTCCCGGATCTCGCCCGGAATGACGCAGAGGGCATCGGTGATCATCAGCACGTCGGTGACGCCGGCCGGCGCGTGCAGGTCCGCGTGCATCCGGGGCAGTTCGCGGACCGGGACATCGAGATCGGAGCCGTAGCCGAGGAACGCGGTGAGCCAATCCGCCAGAGCCGTCTCGTTCCACCGGCCGGGCGGCAGGGCGAGCACACGTTCGCCGCTGTCGCCCGAGTAGGCCACCAGTGCGGCCCACCGGTTCTGTTGCCGGGCGAGCCACGCCAAGGCGAGGGCCAAGGCCTTCGCCGTGTGCGCCTTCTCGCCGTTCATCGAACCCGATTCGTCCACCGTGACGATGATCGGGCCCTTGCCGACGGGCTCGGTGGACCGGTGTTCGCGGCAGAGCGTCTGCCGTTCCACCAGACGCCGCAATGTGTCGAGTTCGAGTTCCGGGATCGCGAGCTTGGCCAGTTCGTGCGGCAGCAGCCGCGCCAAGTCGCCGCCCGGCTCGACCCCGACGACGTCATCGAGACCGTGGAGCGTCTTCCGCCGCTGCCGGGACTGCGCGACCCGCCGGAACCGGCCGGCGAGTTCGCAGATCCGTTTCAGTGCCGGATCGCTCCGCACCCGCTTGAACAACGCGGCCACGGCCTGCGGGTCGTTCGCACCCGGCGTGCCGGCCCCCATACCGAACGCCGCGGCGGCGTCCTGCAGTTCGCCAACCTCCTCCCGGGCCGCGGCAAGCGCCGTCCCCACGGCCCGGAGCGTCGCCATCTCCGCATCGAGTCCGTCGGCTTCGACAGACTCAACGGCGGCGGGTTTGGTCAGGTCGACGAACTGGCGGGCGAAGTGCGTGGCGGCGATCTCGGACGCCGTGTCGTCGAGCCGGGTCGCCGTGTGGAGTTCCCGGTACTCCGGCGTGTCGAGCAGTTGAGAGAGGAACCGGTGCCGGCGGGGATCGACACACGAGTCGTGCAATCGCGGATCAGGATCGAACGCCGCGGCGAAGAAGTCCGCCGCGGCATGCTCGCCCAGATCCAATGACCGCCACCGTTCGCTCTCCGCCACGAGTTCCCGCCCCCGCCGCAGTCCCCAGTCGTCGACTTCGATCGCGGTGGCGTGCGGCGACACCGGAGTCGCCGGAGAATCGGAATGGATCGCGGACTCGCCGGGCGGGACGGATTCCGCCCCGCCCAGGTCGAGCATCTTCAACAGGTCCTCGGGCGACATGGCCCCTCCGGGTGGATGGTGGTGATGGATGCTCAGACCGCCTCCAGGCTGGCGAGCTTGAGCCGCTTCAACTGTTCCTTCACGTAGGCCCGGGCCTTCTCGACCCGGTCGTTCCCCTTCAGTGCCGAAACCTGCCGGTCGATTTCGGCGAGTTTGGCCGCGGCCTTGGCCGCCGCCGCGAGGTCGCGAACGTCCGCGCCCGCCACGATCTGCTCGACCTCGAGCAGGAACTGGCTGACCCGCATGCCGGTGGGGTTGGCGACCCTGGCGATCACCTGCGCGCACTTCGCCGGCTGTTCGACCGGATCGTCCCAGAGGACCGACGCCAGCACTTCGAGATGTTCCGGTTCGACCTGCTCGGCGCCGTGGAGCCACGCGTAGGCCCGCGCCGCCGCGACCGCTTTCACCTGCCGGCGGTCGCCGGGCTGCACGCCTTCCTTGGCCAGTTCGCGCAGGATCGTCTCCATCGCCTCGGTCGCGTCCTTCGACCATGGCAGGCTCATCGCGTCGAAGTGCGCGGCCTCGATCTCGATCGGTGCGATCGAGCCCGAGAGCGTTGGCGTGTGGTCGCGGTCCCAGAGCAGCCGTTTGCGGCCGGCCTGCGTGAGGATCGGCCGCACCGCCTTGCGGAAGGTGAAGCGGTCGAAGAGGGCGGCCAGTTCCTTCCCGGTCTCCGGACTCGGCCACTCGTTCGAGGCCGCGACGCAGAGTTTGAGCGGCACCTTCCTCGCCACGCCGTCGCCGGCGTCGAACGTGCGCTCGTTCAGGAGCCGCAGGAGCGTGTTGAGGATCGCGCTCGACGACTTGAAGATCTCGTCGAGGTACGTGAAGTCGGCTTCGGGGAGTTTGCCGGCGGTGATGCGGAGGTAGCGGTCTTCCTTGAGGCCGGCGAGCGAGACCGGGCCGACCACTTCCTCGGGCACGGTGTACTTGGTCATGAGCAGCGTGAACTTCGTTCCGCCGACCCACCGGAAGAGGGAATCGAGCAGCAGGCTCTTGGCACAGCCGGGCGGGCCAACGAGCAGGACGTGCTCTTTGGCGATGAGTGCGGTGAGGACGAGGTCGATTTCGTCGTCGCGTTCAATGAGGGCTGCCGCCATCTCGGCGCGGACGGCGGCGAACCGGGCGTGGACGGTGGCGGATGGAGTTCGGGACGCGGTGGCTGCAACCATGAGGATCCTCCGACGAAGCGAATGGGGAATGAAAATGCCCGCGGCCGTTTCGGGCGGCCGCGGGCAACGGAGATATCCGGCTATTTTTTGAGCAGGTGCACAGTCAGGCCGCGAGCATTGCCCGCATGCGCAGGCGGCGCGAAACGGAAGCCACGGCGCGGCGGGCAAGGTCGACGGGGTCGATGATGGTCGACGCCGCGGCCGCGCGGAGGAACCGCATCCACGCGGCGAGGGCCGCATCGGCTTCGGCGTCCTCGCGGTCTTCGGCGGTTCTCAGTCCGGCGAAGGCGGAACGGGATTCGGACTGCACGGTCGGCAGCACCTCTCCGAATCGGCTGTGCAGATCGGGCCAGTGAACGCGGTTGAAGACGGGACAATCCAACATGGCGGACTCCTGAACGAACGAAGGCCGCCCTCGAGGGCGGCCTTCCACGGCTGAGATCGGGATCGGAACGGCGGTCCGGTCCCAGAAATAGTGCCAGCGAAATGCAGTGATTTCAGATGAACGAGCCTGTGACGCGACGTCTTGGACGACGAGTTGCCGCGTTGCCGGCGGAACGCCGGACACCATCGCTGTCTTGCAGACCACCGGCCCTCCCAACTCCATGCCTCAGAAGGCCCGCTTCAACCATGAAACCGTGCCGCGTCGGCCCGTGGCCCTCCATCTTGCGTCGGTTCGCGGCGACTTCGGAGTATGACCAACCCACGGCGACTGGCCGAATTTCATGCGTAAGCTGATCGATCGCGACGCTCAACACGTGTACGCCGCGGACATCATCGACATCATTTCGCGTCGCGAGTACTTGTCTCTCATGGCGATCACCGACTTGCACATCCCAGGGACACAGGATGTACCGAAGAAGCATCTCGGAAACCACCGGGTGCGGCACTGGGCGAAGGGCAGAACAATGCAGAACGGGCCGGTGTCGCGAAGCGTTCGAGTGTCAGGCATGAGGTGATCCTCTTCGCATGATGCGTGTGCTGCGGTCTTCGAAGAAAATCGCGAATCCAGGGACGCGCTCACAATCGGGCGTGCAGTATGGGCGAAGACACGGAGTTCATGATGGTTCAGGTGATGCCGGTGGAAGCGTGCGTTTCAGCGACCGCCGATGATCGACTGCTCAGAGAGTTCGCCCGCACCCGGGATGCCGATGCGTTCGCCGAACTGGTCCGTCGCCATGGGCCGATGGTGCGGGCTGCGTGCCGGCGCATCCTGAACAACGCGCCGGAAGCGGACGATGCGTTCCAGGCGGCGTTCATGGTGTTGGCTCGCAAAGCGGGTTCGATCCGGCGGCCGGAGCAGTTGGGGAACTGGCTGTACGGCGTCGCCCTGCGGTGTTCCAAACGGGTGAAAGCGGTCCTCAGTGCCCGGTGGAAGCGGGAGCAACCGATGGCGGATGTGCCGGGGCGGCCGCAAGCCGAGGTCGCAGAGTGGGCCGATGTGCGACCGCTGCTTGACGAGGAGATCGGTCACCTGCCGGAAAAACTGCGGGCTGCGATTGTGCTGTGCGAACTTGAAGGGTTGGGTCGGACCGAAAAGGCGGGCGCGGCTCGCGATCTCCGAGGGCACTCTGTCCAGTCGGCTGGCACGGGCCAAGCAATCGCTACGCCGGAAACTTCAACGACGTGGTGTCGCACTCTCCGTAACCGGAGTGGCGGCGTGCTTGATGGAATCAACGACACAAGCGGCCGTGCCGGCCGCACTGGTCGAGTCGGTCACCCGTGCCGCGATCGGGTTCGCGGCCGGGAGTGCGGTCGCGGCGGGGACGGGCTCCGTTGCGGCGGGAGTCGCCATGAAGGAGGTTGCAGCCATGTATCTGAAGAAGATGTTGTTCGTGACTTCGCTTGGAGTCGGGGCTCTCGTGGCCGGCGGCGGAATGTGGATCGGCGTGCAGGCCGCGCTGCCGCTCGTTGCCGCGGATGAGAAGTCGGACACGGACAGGCTCCAGGGCGAGTGGAAGATCACATCCGCGAAGATGGGCGGGAAAAACGCCGAGGACGACATCGTCGGCAAGCCGGTTCGGTTCACCGGCGAGAAGGTCATGTTCAAGCTCGACGGCACATTCGCACTGGGTTCCGGAAAGGATCCCAAGCAGATCCTGCTCACATTCGCGGGAGAGCCGGCGGGCCGGCAGAAATTCGCAGGGATCTACCGGTTCGACGGGGCGAAGCTCGTGCTGCACATCGCGCATCCTGGGGACGAGCGGCCGACCGATTTCGAGAGCAAGCCCGGCACCACGACGATGCTGATCGTGCTGGAGCGGGTGAAGAAGTGAACTCAGCGTTCGTAGAGTTCGAGCGGAAGTCCGTCTGGGTCGGAATCGTGCCCCCGGCCTCCAATCGGTCTGTTTTGAAATTGTCAAACAGGTTGGATTTGCAAAGATGACATTCCATGCGGCCCGATGCTATCCTTGCTGAGGCTCGCATGTTATTTGATGGACTCATGATGTTTCCAGCAGCACCTTCGGTCGATCGTATTCGCTCCAGCGATGAAGCCGCTGCTGTCGAGCTTGTCGCTCGCTATTCCACAGGTTTGCTCTCGCTCGCACGCAGCCAGATGCCCCGTCGATATTGGCCGCGTTTCTGCCCGGAAGACGTTGTTCAGTCGGTGTATCGGACATTTTTTTCGCGGTGCCGTGACAATCGACTCGACGTGCCATGCGGTGCCGACCTGTGGGGATTGTTGACGGTCATCACTCTTCGAAAATGCCACAATCGCCGGGAACACGCCCGCGCGGCTCGTCGCGACGTGCGCCGGGAAGCGGGCTCCGGCGACCGCCTCGTCAGTCGCGAGGCCGATCCCGCGGATCTGGCCCGACTCGCCGATTTGATCGATGCCATCCTTGCAAGCTTCCCCGAAGGTGTCCGACCCATCCTTGAGGCGACGCTTCGCGGCGAGACGGCCGAAGCGATCTCACTCGCCGCATCGTGCCCGGTGCGGACCGTGCGTCGCGTGCGTCAGCGGTTCCGGGAACGACTCGATGAGGAGTTGATCGGCTCGTGAGAACGTGGTCGCTATCCGATGAACAATGGGTCGAGCAGGAGCGGCTCGTTGAGAGTTTCGTCGTCGGGTGGCAACCCGAGCGAATCGAGGTTGCTGCCGAATACTTGCCTTGCGGGCCGCATCGCCTCTCCGTGCTGATCGAATTGGTTCATACGGATGTCGAATTGCGCACGCGGGCCGGCCTTTCGGTGACTGTCGGCTCATATCTCGATCGCTTCCCCGAGCTTGCCTCCATTCCGAACTTTGCGGAGCAACTCGTCGCGGCTCACGTCGAACTTCTCTTGATGGGCACGAAGGCGGCCTTGCCTCGAACACTCGGACGATATGAACTCGAGAACGAGGTCGGGCGCGGCGGTTCATCGGTTGTGTATCGTGGCCGGGACACCCGGGACGGTCGGACCGTGGCGATCAAGGTGCTGCGAGGATGGGTCGGCGAGGAGCCGGCGATCGTGAGGCGCTTCGCCCGCGAAGTCGCGCTTGCCGCCCGGTTGCGGCATCCCGGTCTGGCGGCGGCCGAAGAGTTCGGTTGCGAAGCCGGAGTGTGCTACCTCATCTCGCCGTTCGTTGATGGCGAACCGCTTTCGCCCTGGGCTTCCAAGGGGCAGCCGCTCGAAGCGGTCGCCTCCGTGTTCGCGGACATCTGCAACGCGGTCGGTCATGCACATGCACAGGGTGTCCTGCACCGCGATCTCAGTTCATCGAATGTGCTCATTTCAAAAGAAGCTCGGGCGGTGGTGATCGACTTCGGGTTGGCCACCACCCCGAGCACGGGCACGCTGCGAACCCGGACCGGCGGCTGGACCGGCACGCCGGCGTATCTCGCTCCGGAGCTACTCGTCGGCGGGACTCCGGAGCCGAACACGGACGTATATGCACTCGGTGTGATGCTGTATGAGGCCCTCGCGGGTCGATTGCCGTATGCGAACACTCTGCCCTTGCGTCTGCGGGAGCGGGCAAACAGGCCTCCGCCGCTGAACGATGTGCCGCGCGGGCTGGAGACGATTTGCCTGAAAGCAATGGCCCGCGACCCGCAACGCCGGTACGGGGACGCCAACGAGATGGCGGAAGACCTTCGGCGGTTTCTCGCGGGAGAACGGGTCCTCGCCCGACCGCCGCGACGATTGCGAAGATCCGCCGTTGCTCTGGGTCTGCTGGTGGGAGTGCTCGGTTTCACCGTTGCGGTCTGGCCCCGGCAACCGGATGCCGAGCCTGTGCCGATCGACCCGATTCTGCAGAACTGGATGCCGTTGCTGGAACACCCCGGTGTCCGCAACGAATCACAGCATTCCCTGCGTGTGGATGTGCTCGATCGGGCAGCGGCCGCGTATCGCGAGTGGCGCGGACGCGAGCCCGGCAACCTCTATCCCCGCCTCCAAGCGGCCCGACTCGCGACGCTCCGAGCCGATGTGTTGGCTGAGGGCGAACCCGCGAGCCCCGCCGCGCTTGACGCTCAACTTGCCGCACGCGAGGCGTGGGCCGAATTGGTCGATCGCCAGCCGGACAATCTCTTCGTGAGAACCTCGCACGCCTTGGCCGGGTTCCGGGCTTGCATTCGTTCCACCGAATGGGGAAGGCCCGAATCCGTCGCGCCATCACGAGACGAATGCCGACGCATCGCGGAGGAATGGGACCGATCTCCTGCGGAAATGGAGACGTCGATCGCACGGCTCGGTCGGCCGTTCGCGTCCTGGTGGATGTCGTGTCCCGTGACGTACCGCGACGGACTGCGACCGGAACTGGAGTTCGCAAGGCTCCAACTGGCAAAGGCGGCCAGCGACCCGTCGGACGTCGCGGCGCGAATGAAGGAGTGCCTGCGGCTCGGCGAATCCCGAGAGTCATCGGATCGACTTTGCTGGCAGGTGAATGTCCTCGAAGCGGCTTCGCCCGCGCTGCCGCGCACCGAAGCGGCGGCGCTTTGGAGAACGATCGTTGCCATGCCCGACGAGGCGGTTCAGAAATGGTCTCCGTTCGCGAGGCGGAAGTACTCGGAAGCGTGGTTCCAGCTTTCGGAACTGTCCGGTTCAAGCGACGCAGCCGGGCACATCGAGCAGGCCGTGAAGTGGGGGCGACAGGCACAGGATGATCGCTGGCTGGGCGTCTGCCTGCATCAGGCTGGGAATCGGCGAGAGGGGGACAAGTGCAAGGCTGCGTTTGCGGAAGCTGTTCAGATTCGGCGGCGGCTGGCTTCCGCCAATGATGCGGTTCAGTTCCAACTCGACCTGAGCGCGTCGGCGTACAGCCTCGGCCGATGGCACGAGCGGCATGGCGACCGCACTCTGGCCGCGGAACTGTACCGCGAAGCGCACGCGGCCCACCTTCGAGCGTGCCGTTCGCTGCCGCCCGAGCATCCCGCTCATCGGTGGCTCGCCGAACGCGTGGCCGCGGTGGCACGGCTCGGTGGATGATTCATCCCACGAACACGCCGCCACCGAACCCTGCGAACGCCTCCCATTCGAACCACTCCACCGGTTCGCCGCCAAGCAGCGACGTACCGGCATAAGCTGTCACGCGGGAACCCGCGCCGGTCCCGGCTCCTGTTATCAAATCCGCCCGGGCATCCCCGTCGAGGTTCTTCACGCCAAGGCGAACGCCTCCGCGGCTGTTCGGATCTCCCGCGAAGAAATCGGCCACGCGATCCGGCGCGTTGTCGAGCAGGCTCTTGGCATCGAACACCGAAACGCGCGGGCCGCCGCCGGGCCCGCCTCCCGCGATCAATTCCGCGAAGCCGTCACCATTCACATCGCCGACCGCGAGATACACGCCGTTGCGAAGCGATTGTTCAAAGGCGAAGAAGTCGTTGAACAATTTCGGCCCGCCGTTGGAGCCGAGCCGCGATCCGTCGTAAGCGGCGATTCGCGGTCCACCCCCGAACCCGGCCGCAACGACGAGATCAGCTGCGGCCGTCGCCATCGATGTCGCCGACAGCCGTGCGCCGCCCCGGAATGCCGGATCGTCGATGCCGTAGAAGCTGGCGAACCGATCAGTCGGCGCCGCTGTAGATGTCCACACGCGGCCCGCCGCTTTCGTCCGGCGTGATGACCAAGTCCGGAATGCCGTCGCCAGTCAGATCGCCGGTGGCGAGATACACGCCGCCGGTGAACGACGGTTCGAATGGATCCACGGCGAACAGTTGTGCACCCGTGACCCCATCGAAGATGAGCACCCGAGAAGAGTCGAGCGGCCGGGCCCGGTGCCGACAACCAAATCGGCGATGCCGTCGCCGTTGAAGTCGGCGCTGGCGACCCGGACTCCGCCGGTGAATCCGGGGAATGGCTCCTTGGCGTAGCGCAAAGAACCGTCCGCATTCAAGAACCGCACTGCGCCCGAACCCACATCCGTGCCGATCGCGATCTCGCGCGGCAGATCGACCTGCGTCTTGATCGTGACGGTGAGCGCGTTCGAATCCGCACTGTTCCCCGCGGCATCGACTGCCCGCGCGAAGACGGAGTACACGCCGTCCGCAAGGGCCGTCGAGGTGATCGTCCATGTGCCGCCGACCGCGGTGGCCGTGCCGAGCACAGTGCTGCCCGCGAGCAGCGTCACGGTCGCGCCGGACTCGGCGGTTCCGGTGAAAGTCGGTGTCGTGTCGTTCGTGAGATTGTCCGTCGAACTCGAGCCGCTGTCGCTGGCCGCGACGAGATCGGGCGGAGGGGGAATGATCGTGATCGTCGCTTCCGAGGCCGAATCGAGTGGCTCGCTGAAGCCAACTCCGTCCACCGCTGTGACGCGGAAAGCGTAACGGTGGCCCACCGCGCCCGTGAAGTTCGCGGATGTCTGTGTGATGCCGGTGAGCCACGGAGAGAATGCACCGCCGTCCTTCGAGACATGCACCGTATAGGCCGCAATCCCCGAACCGCTGTCCGCACCCGTCCAAGTGAGCGGAATGACGGGGTTCTCGGTCGCTGCCGGCAGTGCTGTGATCGTTGTGTTCGGTCCTGCCGCATCCAGTTGGTTCGACCAGATGTTCGTGTCGATCGCCGCGTTCGTGTCAAACACAATGCTCGCCGATGCGGTGAATCGCGTTCCGGTCGGAAGCCCCGCCTTGGACCGCGCGGTGAAACGCACCGAACCTTCGCCACGGCGCGTCGCATCGTTCGGCGGCAGGAAGCCGGCGAAGGCGTCGTCCGGCAACAGACCGGTGGCGGGATCGCGGCTGCGGAATGTCCAGCGGATCAATCCCGCCGCTCGATCGAAGATCGCCTCCACATCCACGACCAGCGGCGAACCATCCGCATTGCGATAATCCACGGCCACGGAGAAGGACTGCGTGCTCGGCGGCGGCGTGATCGTGACATCGCCGAACTGAATCGCACCGAGTTCGAGCGTGTCCCAGTCGAGATCCGGATCGACGGTCGCCGTGACGAACACTTCCTGGGCCGCGGCTGTGGCGGCCTGCGGATTGTTCTCGAATCGCACCTGATAATCGAGCGGCACGACCGGATGCAGCCACTGCTCCGCCCCTGTTCCGCCCGGCCCGACGATGTCGTTCGGGTCCTGCGACTGGACGAACACAGTGCGACCGATGGGCAACCCGCCGGGGATGATGTAGAGCAGGCCGGCGAACAGAATTCGCGGATAGTCCGGCCAAGGATCCGTGTCCAGACTTAGGAGCGACTGAGGTATCTTCTGATTCGGCTTTTGTGCCTCCGCCGAGGCTTCAGATGGTGCGACTAGAATCCATGTGCCGGCGACTGTTGCGAGCACGACTCCAGGGTTTCCTGAGCTTGCAGCGAGTCCGCCGACTCCCGCAACGAACAAAACAGCCCCAGTCAGTTTCAAAGTCGGGAAGACATACGTATTTCCGAAGTATTCGACTCACTTCACGACCTCAAGCAACGTCGCCGCTGTCCCCGGATCGAGCTTGAGCCAGATACTGCCAGGCGGCCTGTTCGGATCCGGTCGCGGTCCTGGATTCTTGAGATACTTCAGATCCGGTGGTTCGTCTCCTCCCTGGTCGTGATCATTGTCATCATCGTCGTCATCGTCGTCGTCATTGTTGCCTCCGAACAACAATCCCATCAGATGACGAATTGGATCGATACCAAACTTGCCCTCAGGATCCATCTGATTCGTCGGAGAGTTCATCGTGTACACATAGAGGTTCCCGCCGCCGGCGATGCCGATCGGGTCCTGCGTCGTGAAGCGGCCGAGAGTCGGGGAGTAATCACGGGCCCGCATCTGGTACAAACCGTTGCCGACGTCCAGCACGCCGAACCGACCCACGTATGTGAACGGATTCGACACGCCTACCGTGGAGGAGAGCATCTCGCCGAACGGCAGGTACGAGTAGCGGTTCACGTACTGCCCGGTCGCGTCGGTGAGGCCGACCGTGCTGCCGAGCCCGTCGAAGTCGTAGTAGGTTGCCGTGCCGCCGCTCACGCGACTGACGAGGCCGTAGCCCTGAACGTAGTTCGCGGTGCCGCCCGCGGAATACTCGGCGACAATGCTGCCGATGCCGGTCGGGTCGAAGAGAAACTCGCGGCGGCTGCCGTTCTCCGTGATCGCATAACGCTGCCCGAGTTGGTCGTACTCGAAACTCCACACGGTGCCGCTCTTCGACATGCCGGTCATGCGACTCAGGCTGTCGTAGGTGAACGTGGTGGTCGTCGCGCCCGCGATCCGGGTGAGGTTTCCGTCCGCATCGTGAGTGAAGGTTTGCGTGCCGGTCGAGAGGTAACGGTTCTCGGCGTCCGACGCGTAGTTGGTGGACACGCCGCCATCAGTGACGCGAACGCGGTTGCCCGCCGCGTCGTACTCGTACTCGATCACTCGCCCGCCCTGCAGGTCCACGCGCAGCAACTGCCCGGCCGCGTCGTAGAAGTAGTTCGTGGTTCCTGCGTCCGTGGTCTCCGTGAGTTTGCGGCCGAGGTCGTCGTAGGTGTAGGCGAACCGCGAGTTCACGCTGCCGCCTGGCGCGAAGTTCGTGAGCGTCTTCAACTGTCCGGCGAGATCGTAGCCGTAGGTGGTGAAGGTGCCGTTGCCGTTGTCCGCGCGGGCCAAGCGGCCCGCCGCATCAAACTGGTACGCCACGATCCGGTTGCCCGAACCATCGCTGAGTTCCGCCAGCCGGCCAAGGGAGTCGTATCGGTAGCGGATCGTGAAGCCATCCTGATCGACGCTTTGGATTCGCCGCCCGGCTGTGTCGTACGTGAACGCGAGGAAGCGGCCGCCGGGGTAATCGACACGGGTCAAGCGGTTCGCCGCATCGTACGCGAGTGTGATCGTGCCGCGGGAGTCGGTCGCAGTGAGCAGGTTTCCACGCGTGTCGTAGGTGAAGTCCGTGGCCGGAAGGTCGGCGTACTCGGCCCGGATGATGCGACCGTCCGCATCGAATGTCCGAAGTGTGGCTTGATTCCGCCGGTTGAACGCAACGATCGGGTTGCCGAGCGGGTCGTACTCGAAACGCTCGGTACCGCCGTTCGGATAACGGATCGCGGTGGCATTGCCGGAGTCGTCGTAGCGGTAGCGGAGCACGCTGCCGCGGGCATCGGTGTATCCCGTGAATCGCCCGGCGGCATCGCTCGCAAGTCCGTAATCGCGGCCGTTCGAATCCGTGACTCCCGTGAGTCGGCCGCTCGCATCGTAGCGGTAGGTCGTCACACTGCCGTCCGGCCCGAACTGCTTGAGCAACCGCCCGGATGCAGGATCGAATGTCGCACGTACTTCACGGCCGAGCGGATCGCGGACCAGCCCCACGGCGAGGAAGTCGGTGTATTCCACGTGCGTGACCGCACCGTCCGGCCCGGTCGCGGTCACCCCGCTGCTGCTGTCGTACCTGTATGTCACCGGGAGTGCGCCGCCGTCGCGGCTCGCGCGGATCACGCGGCCTCGCTCGTCGTATTCGAAGAATGTGTGCGTGCCGTCCGCATATTCGATGCTCGCCAGCGCATGCGTTCGCGCCGGGTTCGGGCTGGAATCGTAGGTGTAGCGCACCGTGCCGCCGATCGTCGCGACCGACACCAAATGTTCGCCCGACGCATCGTAGCCGTATTCGACGTGCTCTCCGGTTGATGCCGCGACGCTCTCGATGCGGCCCACCGAGGACCAGGAAAATTCCAGCCACGCTCCGGAGGAATGCGTCAGGCGCTGAAGGCGGCCGCCCGCGTAGGCTGCGGTGATGCGATTGCCGTTGGCATCGGCGGCGAAGTCGAAGCGGCCGTCCGCAAAGAACTCGACGCGCGAGCCATCGATCTCGTTCAACACGTACTTCGTGCCATCGAAAATGAGGCGACCGGTATCGCCCGGCAATGCGATGAACGAAGAGCCGACCTTGGTGAACGGTCGAGCGATTCCGGCCGCGGAGATGGTCGCATTCCCGTCGCCGTCGGTCGTCAGCGTCACCGGCCAGTTCGCCACCCAACCGCGACCGAGCGGGCCGTCGCGATAACGCTCGGTGATCGCCGTCTGGAGTTGCCTCGCGAACACGAGCGGGAGCCCCGGTGTCGCCACGCCGATATCGGCGGAAGCGGCCGAAGCGGGCGACGGGAAGACGTTGTTGGCCTGCTGCAGTTCGAAGCCGATGAGCCGCGTGACATCGGTGACCGGCAGCCCGAATTGCCGAAGCCGGGCCGCGTTGTCGAGAAGCATCGCGCGGTAGCCGGTCGTAGAGTTTCCGACACCATCGAGGAAGTTGGCCCACACGCCGTCCCACGCCGCATCGTCCACGTCGGCCGGCCGCACCTCCTGTTTGAGTGCCGCCCAATCGATGCCGATGTCGCGGTCGTTCAGCACACGCACGCGAACTTCTGCTGCCCCTTGCGGGCCGCGGTATTCCACCGTGATGTAGCCGCTGCGACCCGGTTGCAACCACAGCGGATGCTGCGTACCAGTCGCCAGAAGCTGAACCGGTGTTCGCCGCCACGCGGTTTCACCCACGATGCGGAAGTCGTAGTCCGACACTTCGAGCAGCACCACGGGTACCGGTACCGCGAAGGGATTCGGGTTGTTGAAAGTGATGGTGGAGAACGCGCTGCGATCGGTCCGCTGTCCCGTTCGCGTCGCGACGAACGCTTCGACCGCGCGAGTCGGTTCAGCGACCCTCGCGCTGACGGCAAGCGGGAACGGGAGGTTGGCAACATGATTCCCATCACGGACTCGGACCATGTAGTTCCCGGCCGGCTTGTTCGTGAAGTCGAAGACCGCGTGGAAGTAGTTCGCTTCCTGAAAATAGACATCTTTGCCGAGCAGCACTTCGCCACCCGGCGCGATGAGTTCCGGTCGCGTCGAGGAAGTGAACCCGCTTCCGGAGAACGTCAGCACGTACGGGCCGTTGCTGCTCGGTGTCCCCAGAACGTTGTAAAGTGCCAACTCCGATGGCGAGCCCGTTTCGTACCGAAGTGTGAAGCCGGCGTCCGTGGCTTGTCCTTCGCGCGAGCGGACGAGCACGTAGTAAACGCCTGGCTGCGCATTCGCGAGATCCACTTGCTGATCCGACGGTACCCGCGGGCGACCAGGTCCCACTGCGTTTCCGTCGGCAGTGCTCCTCGGCAAGCCGGAGATACAGGTCGAGCACGCCGGAGACCGCTTCGCTGTCCAAAACCAAACGCAACGCGGCGGGCGAGGTGATTGCCAAACGATAGTAGCGAGACTGGTTCGCCGCGGAGAAGGAGTCGCTCGTCGCAACGCCTTCCTCAAGTCGCGGCACGGTCACTGCGATCGGCGCGGCCGCTCCCAGATTGTTGATCGTCGCCAAGCCCTCGTTCAAGCGGCGAGTTCGATTGGCCTGCACGAACGCGTAGTACGATCCGACGCCGAGACCCGGCAGATCCGCCGTCAGAGTCGCGGTGTAGGCGGCTCCCGCCGTCAGGCCTCCCGTGCGAACCACCGTGCCGACCAAACGGTCCCGGCTGTCGAACGACGGATCGGTCGAGAGATAGACAGCGTCTTCCCACGAACCTGCCGCATCCATTTCGCCAATGTTGTTCACGTCCCAACTCACGGTGATCGGGCGGCCCAAGGTCGTGCCATCGGACACCCGCACGCCGGTCACGGCGAGATCCGGCCGGGGCGAAGTGTTGCGGTCGAGGGTGACCACGAACGCATCCGGGTTGGCGTTCCCGTCGCCGGGCACGAGGTTCGAGGCTTGACTGTTGAATGCGACGATCGAGCCGTTGGCGGCGAGTACAGGGTTGTACGCGGAGAAGTTGCCCGGCGAGCCGCCCGCGTTCTGGCTCACGCCGCCTCGTGGTGCGGTTCAGCATGTCGCGGACGAAGATCTGCTCGTAGCCATTGCCGCCGTCGGACGTCAGGTTCGTGGCTTTCGTCCAGAACGTGACGAAACGGCCATCCGGCGTGATCGTGGCGGCTGACGAGAACTGAAACGCCCCGGTCGGGCTTGTCGTAACTTCCTCGTTCGCCGCCTGTGTGCCGTCCGGCTCGACACTGACCAGTTCGGTCGTGCCCGTGAGCAAGTCGTAGCGGTACAGTTGCCCTTGTCCGGCAGGACCGTGACGCCGGACACGAGATCCGTCGTGCAGGCTGTGGAACAGAACGTACCGGCCGTCGGGAGGATCATCGGGTCGGCTGACCTCGGTCGCCGCCGAAGCCGTCGGCCCCCGGTGTGAGGAAGAGCCTGCGTCACCCCATCCTGTCGGTCGCGAACGTATAGCCGTTCAGCCGCCCCCGGTTCAAACCCGGCAGCAGGAAATTGGCACTCGACACAAAGACGACATAACGCCCGGTCTGTGGAGATGCCGCCGACCTGGCTTGATGTCGGCGGAACTGCTGGCGGGAACCCGCCGGCCGCGGTGCCAGAAATTAACTCGGTGATCCCGGCGACGGTGTCGCGGACGTACACGTCGAGGGTCGTGGAGAAATCCCCCCGGCAGCAAGTCGTTCGACCCGCTGGACGAACGCTACATACCGCCGCCGGCGTCGTGACGGAAAGCTGCCGAAGCCCAAGCGGGGCATCCGTCGCGAAGGTGCCGAGCGGCTAGGGGCGACCAGTTTCGGCCACCCCGGTATCGAGATTGCGGATGTAGTTCCGAGTTGCCGCTGAGGCCGCCCGGTGTGCCCGGCGTGTCGACCAGATCCTTCGCAATACTTGAGAACAGGACGCTGCGGCCGTCGGGCGAGAGGCGGCCGTAGTTGGTCTGATTGTTCCCCGCTTTCGTCCCGGTGCGATCCACGGACACCAGTTCGTACGTCCCGGTCCAGCGGTCCCGGACGACCAGTTGCGTGATTCCATTGGGTGTCGGAGTTGAGTACAAGTCGGTCGCATCGGTGGCGAAGAGCAGGTATCGGCCGTTGCTGCTGAGTTGCGGCGCGACACCGCCGAGGCCGCCGGTCGTCCCACCCGTGCCCGCCCGGCTCAGGCTTTCGAGGGTGATCAGACCCGTTTGCCGGTCCATTACATACAGTTGATTCCGGCCGAATGTCGGCGTGGTTGTCAGGTTGGTGGCGTTGCTCACGAACGCGATGAACCGGCCGTCGGCCGAGACTGCCTGGCCCAGCGCCGCAGACTGGCCGTTCGCCGTCGGGCGAAACCCGTCGCCGCGCTTCGTGACGAGTTCCGGGCGCTGGGTGGTCGGGTTCAGCAGGAAAAGATCGGTCGCGCCGTTGAGGTCGTCGGCGACGAGGTCGGTCGCGCGCGACACCAAGGCCACGGTCTGTCCGTCGCCATTGATCGCGACCGCGCCGACCTGCGCGAAACCGGCATTGCCGCCGCCGGTGCCGAAGCGGTTCACCGAAGCGAGGATCGTTTCGCCGGCGGCGAGCCGGCGGACGAACAGGTCGTAGGTTCCGTTCGTGTCCGGCTGTCCCGTCAGGTCGGCCGCGTCGCTGACGAACGCAACCGTAGAACCATCCGCCGACAACTGCGGATATTGCGAGGCCGTGCCCCCCGTCGTCAGGCCGTCCGGAGTCACGCTCGCGGCGAATGTGACGCCGGCAACGAGATCGCGGACAAAGACATCGTCGCGGTTGTTCGTGTCCGTCACGCGATCGACCAGTCCCGTGGCGTTCGTCGTGAACGCCACGCGGGTGCCGTCCTTCGAGAGCGAAACGTGGGCCGCGAACACGTCGCCCGACCCGACCAACGGATTCCCGTTGACGTCCACACTGACAACGCGGGCGGTCCCCGCCTGCATATCGCGCACGAAGACGCCCCCGCGGGTCGCCGCCGGCAGGATGTCGTCGTAGGGGGCGTAGAACGCGACGTAGCGGCCGTCGAAACTGATGTGCCGCGCCTGGTCGCTCGCGGTGGCGTACCTCGCGGCCGCGGTCCCCGCGGCGTTCCGACTGACCAGTTCCGTCGTGTTCGTGACCAGGTCGCGGCGGAACAGATTGAGGTTGCCCCCGTCCGGCATCGGGTCGTTCGTGATCAACGGCGAGGAACTGGAGAAGACCACGTACCGGCCGTCGCCGCTGAGTTGGCCCGCGAACGATTGCGAAAAGGGATTGCTGACGGGCTGCCCAGTGCGGTCGAGGGTGACCATCCGGGTCGTGCCGGTCGTCATGTCGCGGGCGAACAGTTGATAACCAAGCCCGCCTTCGGGGACGAGGTTGGTCGCTGATCCTTCGAAGAGAACTACGTTGCCGTCGTGGCTGATGCCCACGGGCGACACCGGTCCGTTGGCACCCTCGGCGGGGAAGCCAGGACGCACGCTCACCGGCTGCACCACGCCCGTGGCCACCTCGAGCCGGAAGACGTTGCTGACGGTCGAAGAGAGCGCGAACCCCGGGACCACCTCGTACGGGCGCGGCGAGGCGAAGACGACGAAACGACCGTCTCCGCTGATGATCGGCGAGTCCGCGTTCCCGACGCCAGTCGTTCGAGCCGCATCGGTGGTGAGGAGTTTCAAGTCGCCGTTCAGCGTGTCCTTCAGGTACACGCCTTGGCCGCCGGGGAGCGAGGTGAGATCGGTCGCGGCGCTGCGGAACACCAGCCAGCGGCCATCCTCGCTCAAGGATGGCGTCCGCGATTCCCCCGCCGCGGTTGAACCGAGTGAACCGATCTGCGCCAGGCTCACGGCACGAATGTCCGGGGCGAGGCGTTCCTCGAGCCGTTCGACATTGAGCCATCGGGAACGGAAATGCTTTCTTCGGGGCTTCGACAGGTGCATGGCAGGTCCGCGGAATCAGGGATGTCTGCTCGCCGGCACCTGTAGTTCAGATTCGATCGCTCCTCGCGGCCAGAATTCCTCGGATCCCGAAGGAAGTTTCGCGATCCTTGACCTTCGCGGGACAAGTGGATGAATCGAGACGCATCCCTCTGCATCTCGGCCGATCCGGAGCGAGGCTCGCATCCGCTTGGCGGTGCGCCGATTCTGCCACACCGAAGCCGAATGGAGGCCGCGTCGGCCGTGAAGTCCGTTCGGCCGGTGGGTTCAAGGCCCGAGTCGTCCCGATTCACCGGGACTTATCGATTCCACAGTATTCCACGAAACGACGCGACGAATCTCGCAATCATCGTGATTGGATGCAACGAATAGTCTTGTTTGCATGATCTCGCTTCTGTAGTTTCACCCTAGAAAACATGATGTTCGGCGTGTTTTCGGGGTGGAGCCGGCTCAGCCTACGGAACCGAAGGTTGAAGGTTCGAATCCTTCTGGGTGTACTAGAGCCAGTTATTGACTATTGAACCCGATTCTGGACAGCAGCAGGGTCAGGAACGCGAGCCAATGCCAGCCGGCGAGCGTTTCGTTGAGCCGTTCGTAATCTCGGGCCAGCCGACGAAAGCGACCGAGCCATCCGAACGTCCGTTCGACCACCCAGCGTCGTGGCAGCAATACGAATCCCTTCTTGGCTTCGGTGTGCTTCACGACCTCCAGCTTGATGCCGTTGGCCTTCGCCGCGTCCGCCGCCGTTTCGCCGGTGTAGCCTTGGTCGACGAACGCGATTTCCACCGTGTGGCCCGTGACCTCCTGGATCCGCGCCGTCAACTCCGCCACTTGGGCCCGCTCCTGTTCGTTGGCTGCCGTCACCTTGAGCGCCAGCAGATTTCCCAGCGTATCCACGGCGATGTGGATCTTCGAACCGTTCTTCTTCTTGGCTCCGTCGTAGCCCGCGCGGCCGCCGCTCTCGGGAGTCGATTGCAGCGTGCGACCGTCAAGAATGGCCGCCGTGGGCTGCGGTTCGCGATCTTCGATCAGCCGCACCATTTGACGAAGATCGTGGGCGATCGCCTCGAACACGCCCGCGGCGATCCAACGCCGCGCTTGCTGATAGACCGCTGTCCACGGCGGAAAATCATGCGGCAGGAAATCCCACTGGCACCCCGTCTTCACGACGTAACGCATGGCGTCAAACTGATCGCGAAGACTGTGTTCACGTTGAGGCGCATCCTCACGCATCAGAGTGAGGTAAGGAATCAGAAAGTCCCACTCCGCATCCGAAACGTCGCTCTTATACGACTTCCGTGTCGTGCTCATGGCTCTAACATGCCACCTGAGCTGACTATAAGTCAATAACTGGCTCTAGCTCAAACGCCCGGTCAATTCGCCGGACCCTCGTGGCAGCCCGGCATGGCACGCCTCCGTGCCGAACGGCCGCGTTCAGCAGCCCGAGCCACTTCGGGCCTGGGTAGCCGCTGCATTGCTCATCCTTGGGGGCAGGCTCAGCGATTGAGGTTCACGACAGCCGGAGTGTTCGTAAATCGGTCCGGGCCGCCTGCATCGACGATGCCCACGCCGTTTTGCCCGGTGAAGACCTGCCAGTACACATTCAGCTTCAACAGCGTCTGGCTCATGTAGCGGGCGACGGCCTGGCCGGGCATTTCCTGAAGGATCAGCATGTCGCCTCCTCGGACGAGGAGTCGCTCGCTCGGATTACGCAAGGCGGACCTGAGATCCACGGTGATCGCGACTTGGCTGCCGTTGGGAGCCCGCCGCAGCACCGTGACCTGAGCCGGCGAGGGGTTTCCCACGCCGGGTTGGATCAAGGTGCCGGACAAGTTGCTCACCGCGAACGCCCCGTTCACCAGCGGACCGCGGACCAACGAAACAGCCTCGATCACATCGAGGTCGCGGTCGCGAGGCACGGAGTGGATTCCCGCCGGCAAGAGCCCGCCGGTGAAGAACACTTCTTGATCCCGCGCGGCGAGGTAAACCACATCACCCGTGTGCAGCACGACTTCCTCGGGTCGGACGCACGGAGCCGCTCCGGCGGGCAGCCGCAACGGGATGCGCGTGACGCAGCTACCGGGGCCGGCCGGTGCCGGCTTGCCCGGTCCGAGCTGATCTTTGAGCGCGGCCCGGCCTTCCGCATCCGAAAAGCAATTGCGGTAGACGTACACTTCGTCGTATGCGTCCAACCCGGGCAGCCCGCCTGTGCGGGCCAGCGCGTGAAGGATATCGTTCTGGTACGCTGGAAGATCCACTTCAAAACCGGTGCCGCGTTTGCTGGTTGCCAGCACGGTCTCCGGCGTCCCGGTGAAACTCGCCGATTCCTGCCGGAACACGACCACGGAATACTGCCGCTTCTCGAGCAGGTTGACAATCAATCGCGCGAGTTCCGGCTTCAGCAAACCTTTCTTGACGTAAGCGTCGCGGACAGCGTCGCGGGCCTGCGCGAGAGTGAGCCCGCGGACAACGACCGAACCCACGGCCGGCAAGTCGACACTGCCGTCGTCTTGCACCGGAACCGGGTAGCCGCTCGAAGCCATCGAGCGCCGTTGTTCGCGGGGCTGTACGAGCGGCGCGACGTGCGACGGCATCGTGAAAGTCTTCTCACCGAGATAGCCTTCGATGTACACGCCGAGCACGTCGCCGGATTCGAGCCGGTATTGGTCCGGTTGCGCTTGCCCGAGGAGGTTGAACGGGAGCGGTTGTTCGCCGGCCTTGGACGGCGCCAAGAGTTCGTGCGGAACGAGGCGCACGGGGATGCCGTCCGCCACGGGATTGGTCATCGCGGCGCAGCCGGCCCCGGAGGTGCCGAACGTGAACGCGAGAATCGCGGCCGCGAGCAGTTTGCGGATCATGGCTGTCCTTTCCGGTGTTCCGGCTTCGCTGCACGCCAGATCACCGTCTCCACCGACCCGATCGCCCGCCACTTCACTTCAACCACTGCGGATGCGGTCCGCACATCGATGGCAAGCGGTGGCATCGGTTCCGAGTAACTCGCAGGAACGACCAGTGAGAGCGATGCGGGATCCTCGACTTGGAACGCATGAAGCTTGGAGTCATCCCGCATGCTCAACGGAAGCGTGCGTGGGGCCGATGGCGAAAGCGGTCGCGGAGACGGGGCCAATGCCGGTTGTGGAATCGGAATCTCCACGGGGAGCGGCGAGAGGTTCGGTGGCACGTCCGCCAGTCGACCCAACGGCGTGACACGTTGGGTGATCGCAGGCTGAGGCATGGAGCGTGCCGCGGGCGGGGTCGAAAACTTCGACGGGGGTTCGGCAAGCCGCACCGGCGGACGAATCGTTTCCGGCTGCGTCAGTACGAGCTCGCGCCAACTCGTTTTCTCGATCGCGCGGGGCGTCGGAAGCCGGTCGTTCGGCCCGATGGGTGGCACGACGGACGGCACCGGAAGCGGGATGGCGGGCGGCTGCACCACGGATGCACGCTCCGTTAGGGCCGCACCGCCGAGCGAGGTCGGTCCGAGGATCCAGTTTCGGATCCCGCGTGCCTGTGCATCTGCGATGCCGGCTTGGAATCCATCCAACCAGTCCGATCCCGCTCGGAAGCCGTCGGAAGTCTGATACGAAAGATCGCGGTAGCGGGCGGGCGGCAGCAACGGCGCTTGCAATGTGCCGCGGAAGAGATGATCGGCGAAGCCGTCCCGGAATCCGTCGGCGAAGTCGCCGGAGACATCGGGATGGGCGATTTGAAATTCGGCCCAAGCATCTTTGGCGAGCCGGTGATTGCGCTTTCGCTCATGGGCGTCGCGCATCGCTTGCCGAGTCCAGTAACTGGTGCCGTGGCCGGCGTTCACGACCGTGCTGCAGCCGGTGCCGAGCAGGCTGAGTGAAATCGCGCAGAATATGAACCGCCCACGCATCCGCCGGACTCCGCCCGCGCCGGGTCTCAATTACTGCCGTGCCCGAAGTACAGACGATTGCTCCGGGAAACGCGGCTGTAACGATTCAACAACGCTTCCTAAGTCGTCCGAAAATTCCGCTTTCTCCAAATCTGCGGTACTTGCCGATTCTTATCGGTTTGCCCGTCGCACCACCCTCAATCAATCTCTGCGAGGCACCCGGTTTGCATTGTCAGGTACGTGTTGCGAGTGAACGCGGACCGGAATTTCGACGGGCGCGAAACCCGCTGACTTCCACCGCTTCGAGCCGAGACCGTACCGTGTACAAGCCCGCCGTCACCCCTTCGACGGTGCCGCTTGGTTCGCCCATCGCCGTGCTTCACGCACTGCGTCGGCACAAGCCGGCCGCCGCCGCTTTCTTCATCGCGATGCTTGCGGCCGTCGCGGTCGCGACGCTTGTGATGCCGCGCGCTTACCGCTCACAAACGAAACTCTTCCTGCGACTCGGCCGCGAGAACGCCACCCTCGACCCCACCGCCACGCTTGGCCAGACTCCGGTCGTTGCGGTGCCTGCCACACGTGAGAACGAGATCAACTCCGTCCTCGAAGTGATCAAGAGCCGCGTTCTTCTCGAACGCGTGGTCGACCGTGTCGGTCCGGCCGTTATCCTTGGATCGGCGGATTACGATCCCGCGGCCGTGCTGCCGGCCCCCGCCGGCCCTTCGCGTGTCGTCGATGATCGCTACCGGGCGGTGGCGACCCTCGCGACCAAGGTCGAAGTCGAAGCGGTGAAGCGGTCGAATGTGATTCAGATCAGCTACGAAGGCCGCAGCCCGGAGGCGGCCCAAGCCGTGGTTGGCAGCTTGGTCGAGTTCTATCTGGAAGAGCACTCGCGGATCAACCGGACGCCGGGATCCCACAAGTTCCTCGCCGAGCAGACGGACCGCCTTCGCAACGAACTCGCCGCGGCGGAAGAGCGTCTCCGCGTGTTGAAGGACGAAACGGGCATCGTCGCACCGGAGAGCCAGCGGCAGATTCTTGTGGATCGCATCGGCCGCCTCGAAAACGAGATTGCAGGGTTGCAAGCGAACGCTCTTGCGACCGCCGCCGAGACTCGCTCGCTGCGTGACAAGTTGGCCGACCTTTCGGAAAGCGTCGTGCTCGGCACGACGCGCGGCCTGCCGAACCAAGCCTTGGACACGATGCGGGCGCAACTTTACACACTCCAACTCAAAGAACTCGAACTCAAGTCCAAGTACCCGGAGAGCCATCCGGAAGTGGTGAATGCCAAGCAACAAACCTCGTCCGCGGCGACGCTGCTCGCGAAAGAGGAAGCGGCGCGCCAGCAGGTGACCACCGGGCCGAACAAGGCGCGGGACGACACCGAACTCGCCGCGATCCGCAACGAAGCATTGGCCGCCGCGCTCAAAGTGCGGATCGCCACACTCGAAGGACAGTTGGCCGAGGAACGCGAGCGGCTCAAGCGTTTTTCTTCGGACATGCTGCGGGTCGCGAAACTGCAGCGTGAAGTGGAACTGCACGACGCGCAGTACCGACGCTTCGTGGACAACCTCGGCCGGTCGGAAGTGGACCGCGCCCTCGAGGCCGAGAAGATCTCGAACGTCAGCATCGTGCAGCCGGCCACGTTCGACGTGAAGCCGGTGCGGCCGATCCTGATATTGAACGCCGCGATCGGTTTCCTGCTCGCGTGCGGCGGCTCGACCGGCTTGGCCCTGCTCTTGGACGCACGCTCGCGCCGTCGCTCCCCTGTGCAGCCGGGCCCGGAGCCTTTGAACGAAATCCTGGCCGCGCGCACCGGCGCTGTTGTGCAAAGTTCTTGAACGGATTGAACTCCATGAGTTTCTCCAAAATCGCTGCGGCATGGAACCGCCTTCGCCGCCGAGGCTCGGCATCGAGCCACGCGCTACCCGCGCCGGCCCAGGTCCGGCGGTTGCTCGATGTGGAGCGCATCCGCGCGGATCGCACGGGCGAGCCGCTCTCCTTGGTCGCCTTCGCCCCGCGCACGCGCGAGGCCGCCGCCGCGACCGCGGAGTTGCTCGCCGTGTTGCTCCGCTCGCGGCTGCGGGTCACGGATCACGCGGGCTGGCTCAGCCGGACCGACCTTTGTGCCGTGCTGCCGTTCACGCCCGCCGCGGGAGCATGGAAGGTGGCGGACGATATCTGTCTGCAGTTTCCCGAGACGGTGCCGCCACCGATCTGCACGGTCTATTCGTACCCGTCCGGCCAACTGCCTGCCGTGCCGCTGCAATCGGCCGGTGATGATTCGGGGCGTTTGTCCAAAAGACCCAGCAGCCGCACTGATGGGATGGATGCGACGCAAACCCCCGTCCCCGCGATGGCCGGAAGAACCCGTGAACCGCAACCCGCCACGGCGTCGCTCGAACCGTTCTTCCACCTGCCCGTGCCTCCGCTGAAACGACTGGCCGACATCGCCGGAGCGATTATCGGGCTGTGTGTCGTGCTGCTGATCCTCCCGTTCGTCGCGGCGGCGATCCGGCTCACGTCGCGCGGGCCGGTGTTCTTCCGCCAAAAGCGAGCCGGCCAGGGCGGTCGTACCTTCGAGATGTGGAAGTTCCGCACCATGGTGGCGGACGCCGAAGCGCGGAAGGCGGACTTGATGGCGAAGAACGAGCAGGACGGCCCGGCCTTCAAAATCAAGCACGATCCTCGGATCACTCGCGTGGGGCGGTTCCTCCGCA
Organism: Gemmataceae bacterium; assembly: GCA_046350135.1. GTDB lineage: Bacteria > Planctomycetota > Planctomycetia > Gemmatales > Gemmataceae > Urbifossiella. The sequence continues at coordinate 79,097 of JAXMBB010000021.1, read as the reverse complement.
GCACGAGCTTGGACGAGTTGCCGCAGTTCTGGAATGTGCTGCTCGGCGACATGAGCCTCGTGGGCCCGCGGCCGCTGCCTTGCCGCGAGTCCGACGGGTGCGAACCTTGGCAGCGTCGCCGTCTCGACGTGAAGCCCGGGCTCACCTGCATCTGGCAGGTGCGAGGCCGCTCCGCCGTCTCGTTCGACGACTGGGTGCGCATGGATGTGGAATACATCGAGACGCAGTCGATCGGAACCGATCTGCGTCTGATGCTGTTGACTGTTCCCGCACTCGTTCTGCGCAAAGGCGCCCATTGAACGCGGAGCCCGGTCCATGGTTGCGATTCGCGAGGATGGTCGACGCCCGCGGTTGGTGCTGCTCGCGTACGCCTGCAGCCCGTCACGCGGTTCGGAAGGCGGTGTCGGGTGGAACCGCGCACTCCAAGCCGCGCGTTTCTGCGACACTCACGTGATTTGCCAGGACGGCCCGATGGGGGATGAAATCCGCGAGCATCTCGCCCGCAACGGGCCCATCCCGGGATTGCAGTTCTCGTACATCCCGAAGACGGCGCCCGTCCGGTTCTTGATGCGTTTCCCGGGGCTCTACTACGCCGGGCTGAACCTGTGGCACCGCCGCGCCTTCGAGACGGCCGCACGGCTGCACGCCGACGCGCCGTTCGATCTCGCTCACCTCGCGAATCTTTGCACCTATCGCGAGCCGGGTTACCTGTGGAAGCTCGGCATCCCGCATGTGTGGGGACCCTGGGGCGGCACGAACGACTTCCCCCGACGATTCTTGGGAGAAGCGGGATTCACCGGCGCGGCGGTGGAAGTGGCGCGCTCGTTCGTGAACCGCCTCCAGTTCCGCCTGAGTCCTCGCATCCGCCGCAGCGCGGCCTCCGGGCCGGTGCTCGTGACTAACGCGCTCGCGCAGGACGACTTCTCGCGGGTTCATCGCCTGCCGTCCACTCTCACGCCGTGCAACGGCATCGCCCGTGTGGCGGATCGCTCCCGCGAGTGGAGCGGCACGGGGCGGCCGCTACGCATCCTGTGGTCCGGCGAGCTTCGGCCGATCAAGGCGCTGCCGCTTTTGCTCAAGGCGCTGGCGGCGATTCCCGCGCATGTGCCGTGGGAAGCCCGCGTGCTCGGACAAGGCCGCTCCAGAGCCGGGTGGCAGCGGCTTGCCCGCCGCTTGGGCGTGAACGACCGCATCACCTGGTGCGGCTGGTTGGCGCATTCGGAAGCCGTCCGCCAGTTCGACTGGGCGGACGTGTTCGCGTTCACGTCGCTCCGCGACACGTTCCCCACGGTGCTCCTCGAAGCGCTCGCCGCCGGCACGCCCGTGGTGTGTCTGGACCACCACGGTATGCGCGACATCGTGACGCCGGAGTGTGGAATCAAGATCCCGATGACCACTCCGGAACGGGTGATCGCGGACTTGTCCGATTCGCTCGCCGGAATGGCCGGTGATCCGGCGCGATGGAACGCGCTCAGCCGCGGAGCGGTGGAACGCGCCCGCCTGTTCCTGTGGTCCCGGCTCGGGGACGAAATGGGGTCGATCTACCGGCAGTTGCTCGCGCCGCCGACCGTTTCCGAATCGCCTCACGAAGTTCTCTCATGACGTCACACGAGAACCCCCGACGAGTTCCGCTGGTCCGCATGACGGCGCGCGCGTCCGTGCTCGCCCTCGTCTTCGCGGCGAGCTATTCTTTGGCATTTGCGGTGCCGGCGAACTTCGATCTGTCGCACGAGGCCCGCGAATTCCTACTGGAATCGCTGACCGCCATCGTCGCACTCAAGCTCACACTCTCCCTGTTGCTTCGCGGCTTTCTGGGCTGGATGCGATACGTCACATTCGTGGATGTGCTGCAACTGGCGCGGAGCACGGCGATCACGGCGGTCGCAGTCGTCGCGCTGAACCTGCTCGCGTTCCAAGGCAAGATTCCGATCGGAGCGGTGGTGCTCGACGCGCTCTTCACGATGACGCTCGTCGGTTGTCTCCGTTCGACGGGGCGGTTCACGCGGGAGATCCTGCGGCCGCGGCTTCGCCGCCGCTTCGGCGCCGCGAAGGCGCGGGCCGCGCTGTTGGTGGGCGCGAACCGCAACGGGGTCGCAGTCGCGAATCAACTCGACACGATGCCGAAGTACCGCGTGCACATCGCGGGGTTCTTGGACGACGACGTCCCCGCGCTGCACGGGTCGCAACTGGCCGGCATCGAGGTCTTCGGAGGGATTGAAGTCGTCGCCGAGGCGGCTGCACGAACCGCGGCGAAAGAAGTGCTCGTGCTCGCCGGCAGTCTGGACGGCACTGCGCTCCGCAAATTGATGGCGGCCTGCCAACCAGCCGGCTTGCCGGTCAAGGTGATCGCCAACGTCTACGACTTGCTCGATGGTTCCGGCAGCGAACGGAGCCTGCGACTGCGCAGCATCGAGATCAACGACCTGCTGCGCCGCGAGCCGATCGCGCTCGATGGGCCGGCACTCTGTTCCTTCCTGGACAACCGCGTGATCGCCGTAACGGGGGCCGGCGGCAGCATCGGCTCGGAAATCTGCCGCCAGTTGCTCCGCTTCAACCCGCGTGCGATCGTGCTCATCGAGAAGTCCGAGAACAACTTGTTCCATATCGAACGTGAGCTGCGGGCGTTGAACGCCGCCCCGGCGATCCACGCCTGTATTGCGGATGTGAACGACGAGCCACGTATGCGGCAGATCTTCGCACTCCACCGGCCGGACGTGCTTTTTCATGCCGCCGCCCACAAGCATGTCGCGATGATGGAGCAGAATCCCGGCGAAGCGATCAAGAACAACATCGGCGGAACGCAACTGCTCGCGGACCTCGCGCACGAGCACGGACTCAAGGCGTTTGTGTTCATTTCCACGGACAAGGCGGTGCATCCCACCAGTGTGATGGGGCTCACGAAGCAGATGGCCGAGCGGTACGTGCATGCGATGTCGCAGATCTCGCAGACGCGGTTCGTCGCCGTGCGGTTCGGCAACGTGCTCGGCTCCGCTGGCAGCGTGGTGCCGATCTTCCAAGAGCAGATTCGCGCGGGCGGCCCGCTTACGATCACGCACCCCGAAATGCGCCGCTACTTCATGACGATCCCGGAGGCGTCCCAACTCGTGCTCCAAGCCGGCGCCATGGGACGCGGCGGCGAAATCTTCGTGCTCGACATGGGCGAGCCGGTCCGCATCCTCGACTTGGCCCGCGATTTGATTCGCCTCTCGGGCTTGGGGCCGGACGAAATCGAGATCCGCTTCACCGGCCCGCGGAAGGGCGAGAAGTTGACGGAAGAGTTGTACTTCGACGACGAGGAAACGTTGCCGACGCCGCATCCCAAGGTTCGCGTCGCGCGGCACCGCCCGTTCACCGTCGAGGAAGTGCGAAGATTGATGGCCGAACTGCTCGAGTTGTCCCGCGAGGCAGAGTCGGCCGCAATCACGCGCGGGCTCCACAACTTGGTACCCGAATATCGCGAAGACGATCGATGGGCCACGCCGAGTTCGCCGGAAGCGGCCCGCCCGCGCATCCAGCAATTGCATCAGGTGACCGCACCATGAAAGTGCCGTTCTTTCGTCCGTCGGTCGGCGAGGCCGAGATCGAGGAAGTTGTGGGTTGCCTGCGGACCGGCTGGCTCACCACCGGCCCGCTCACGGCGCAATTCGAACGGGAGTTCGCGGCGGCCGTCGGCGCGCGCCACGCGCTCGCTTTGAACTCATGCACGGCCGCACTGCACCTCGCGGTCGAGGCGCTCGGCCTCGCGCCGCGGCAAGCCGTGCTCGTACCGACCATGACCTTCGCGGCCACCGCAGAGATCGTGCGTTACCAAGGCGCTATGCCGATCCTCGTGGACTGCGACCCGCTCACCGGGAACATGGACTTGGCCGACGCCGAGCGCAAGCTGGCGGACTTGAAGCGCGGCCGCTCTCCGTTCTCGCCGGACGTGAAACCGGTCGGCATCATCCCGGTGCATGTCGGCGGGTTGATGATGGACGTGGAGGCGGTCCACGCGTTCGCCAAGAAACATGCACTGTGGGTGGTCGAAGACGCCGCCCATGCGATGCCGGCCTCGTGGCGCAGGGATGAATCGCGTCCCTGGCAACGCTGCGGTGAAGGCACGGCTGCCGTCACATGCTATTCCTTTTATGCGAACAAGACGATCACGACCGGCGAAGGCGGCATGGCGGTGACAGACGACGCCGACCTGTTCGAGCGGATGAAGTTGATGGCCCTGCACGGTCTCTCCCGCGATGCCTGGGCGCGGTATGCCGGCGGCCCGTGGGACTATCGCATCGTGGCGCCGGGGTTCAAGTACAACCTCACGGACGTGGCGTCCGCGATCGGCATCCACCAATTGCGGCGAGCCGAAGCAATGCGGCAGTCGCGGGCCGAACGCGCGGCGATTTATCGCGAGGCGTTCGCAGATCTTGACGAGGTCGAACTTCCCCCCGACCCCGCGAACCGCATCCACAGTTGGCACCTGTTCCCGATTTCACTGCGGCTCGAACGCCTCCCGATCGACCGCAACGAATTTGTCCGCCGGTTGGCGGAACGCGGCGTCGGATTCTCCGTTCACTGGCGACCGCTGCACCTGCACCCGTACTATGCCGACCAACTCGGTTGGACGCCGGAAATGTTGCCGATCGCCACTCGCGAGTGGGTGCGGCGCGTGTCGTTACCGCTCTTCCCGGCGATGACCGATGCGGAACAGTCGCACGTGATCGCGGCAGTCAAGGAGGTGTGCCGGAGCGCCCCTCCGGTAAGTGTGGCACTTCCTTCCGCGATTCGATGTGACGAGCTGGCGGAGGTGACCGCACCATGACGGCACTCGCCTCCATCCGCCGCCGGAAGCTCGGCCGTTTGCTCCCGCGCGAGGCGGGAAAGCGTTTCGCGGGGTTCATCGCGTCCGGTTTGAACTGCGTGTTCGATTCGCGGGCCGGCGGCCGCCCCGGCATTCTGGTTTACCATCGCATCGCCGATCCCGTGCCGGGCCTGGCTCCGCCGACGATCAACGTTCCACCGAGGCGGTTCCGACTGCAGATGACGGGACTGTTGAACCGCGGGTTCCGCCCGAGTTCGTTGGGCGAACTTTTGGAGCATCACAGACGCGGCACACCGGTGCCGCCGAAAAGCTTCGTGGTGACCTTCGACGATTGCTTCGAAAATGTGCTCACCGAGGCGTGGCCCGTGCTGCGGGAGTGCCGGATTCCCGCCACGCTGTTCGTCAGTACGGCGTTCCTCGGGCAGGAAGAGCCGTTCCCGTTCGACACGTGGGGCCGGAACAACTCCGGCCGGGCGGGCCCCGAGACGTACCGCCCGCTCACGATCGCACAGTGCCGCGAGATGGCGGCGAGCGGCCTGATCGAGATCGCGGCTCACACGCATACGCACGCCGACTTCCGCGGGCGCCCCGATGAGTTCGAACGCGATCTGCGAACGTCGGTGGAGTTCATTCGCGACCACTTTGAACGGCCCTGCGTTTCATTCGCGTTTCCCTTCGGCCGCAAGTCGATGGGCTATGTGAACGCGGAGATGATTGACGCCGCACGCCGCGCCGGCGCGAGTTGCGCGCTCACCACCGAAGCGGAAGTTGTCGATCCCACCACCGATCCGTTCGGTTGGGGCCGCTTCAACGCCTACTCGTGGGACAGCGCCGCGACGCTGGCCGCGAAGCTGAACGCGTGGTACGGCTGGGCACCACGGCTGCAAGAACGGCTGAAACGGGGGCGGGCATGAGCACCTGCACCGAACTTCCGCCGAAGGAAGCCGAGCCGATGCCGGCGAAACGCCGCGGGTCGTGGTCGGTCGTCGCACGCGGCGGTACGCTCGCGATCTTGGACCAAGCGCTGGTCAGTGGCACCAGTTTCCTTTCGGTGGTGCTTGTCGGTCGCGCGTGCGGCGAAGTGGAGCTCGGCTACTACTCGCTCGGCGTCACCGTACTGGTGCTGCTCACCATCCTGCAGGAATCCCTGATTACTGCTCCGTACACGGTGTTTCGCGAACGGCTGCGGGGGCGGCGGATACGCGAGTACACCGGCCGAATGCTCTTCCAGCAAGTCGCGATGGCATGCGTATCCGCCGTCGCGATCGCGTCGACCGCGAGCCTGCTCCTGGAAACGAGAACGGAGACGGCCTTGGCCGCGGCTGCCATTGCCCCGTTCATGCTGCTCCGCGATTTCTGCCGTCGGTTGTGCATCATCCACGCGCGGGTCGGTGGCGCTCTCGCGCTCGATCTGTTCGTGGGAGTTCTTCAACTGGCGAGCTTGGCATGGCTGTCGTCGACAGGCCGCCTGACTGCCTCTCTCGCGTTCGGTGCGATCGGAGTCGCGTCCGGCATCTCCACCGCCGTCGTACTCTTCGCCATCCGCGAGGATTTCATCTTGCGCGGTCGCCGCCCCGCGAGGGAATTCGGGCGTCACTGGACGTTCGGCCGCTGGATCGCCGCCGGCCAAGCGGTCGGTGTCGTGCATGGCTATGCGGTCCACTGGCTCCTCATGGTGCTGATCGGCCCGTCCGCGACAGGCGCATTTGCAGCGTGTCTCGCAGTCGCGCTTTTGGCCAATCCGCTCTACCTCGGCATGAGCAACTTGCTCGGGCCGTGGGCGGCCCGCGCCCGCGCGACCGGCGGTTTGCCCGCGCTGCGGCGGTTGGTGCTGCGTGCGGCGGGCTTCCTCGTCGCCGGAATGAGCGTCTTCTGCATCGGAGTCTCGCTCTTCGGCGAACGACTGATGAACCTGTTCTACGGTGAAGCGTTTTCCGGCCACGGCTTCACCCTCACGGCACTGGCCGCGTCCCTCGCGGTGACTTCCGCGGGAATGTCCGCGGATCACGGGCTGCGAACGCTCGGCCGGCCTCGCATCGCCTTCGTGGGGAGCGCGATCGGGCTCGCCGTGACGCTCTCGTGCAGTCTCCTGCTCACGCCCGCATGGAGCATCGCGGGCGCGGCATTCGGATATTTGATGGGCACGACCGCGAGTTCGGTCGTGCGCATGACAGCGTTCCTGAAGTTGTCCTCGGCCGCGGAGGGTGGCGAATGACCATCGACACGCCGCCTCCGAGTGACGCCGTCCCGCCTGCGGAGCGTTCCGGGCTGCGCATTCCGCTGATTTGCTGCTGGCTTTTGATGCTTGTCACGTTCTCCGCTCCGGGACGCGAAAGCCCGCGCGATTCCGGCGGTTTGGATGTGATCGGCCTCGCGAAATTGGGCGTGCGCGTATTCGTGGTGCTGATCCTCACGCGGGAACTCGCTCGCCATTGGAACGATCCGGGGCGGCGAGTCGTCGTGTGGTGCTTCACGCCGTTCGCCGCGTTCGTCGGCTGGTCGCTCGCGACGTGCGCTTGGTCGCCGTTGAAGGTGATCTCGCTTGGCCAGTGGGGCGGATTGCTCGGCCAATCGCTGCTCGCCGCCGTCATCGCCTTGCGATGGTCCGGCCCGCACGATACCGCCCGCTTGCTCCGCCACCTGTGCTTCGCCCTCGTTGCGGTTTCGACGGTACTCTCCGCGATCGACTTCGCTTCGCACGATCTCAGCGGTCTGAATCGCGACGAGTTCCAGACGGACGCGTCGAACGGCCTCGTGCATCCAACCAGCGCGGGGGCGACCGGCTCGCTCGGCATCGTGCTGCTGGTCGCCAGCCGCATGTTGTGGACTTGGCCGTGGCTGCGCTCCCTCTTTTTGCCCGGACTTGCGGCCTGTGCGACGTTGCTGCTGCTTTCGCACAGCCGCATGGCTTTGGCCATGACCGGCATCGTACTGGGCCTCGCCTTCCTCCGGCTCGCGACACGCGAACTGCTCGCGAGCGCCATCATCGGAGCATCCCTCCTCGGAGTCGGATACCTCATGCTCGATCCGGGGTTGGTCGAACTCGATCACGGCCGAAAGGAACTGAGTTCGTACTGGCGTCGCGGCGAGACCGACGAGCAAATGTCGTCCTTGAACGGCCGCGGCGATCTGTGGGAAGCGGTGTGGGACGAACTCCAATACGCTCCGATACAAGGCCACGGATACTTCCTGACTTCTCGAACCGGCATTCTCGACGTGTGGTCCGGTCCGGCGGTGAGAACGGCGCACAATTTCCTTCTGCAGGCACTGGCTTCGACGGGTGCGATCGGGCTGGTCCTCTTCGCGTGGGGAATCGTGCGTCCGGTGCATGCAGCCGCGCCCGCGCTCCGCGGTTTCGGCGACGCCGGGAAAACGGGGTTGCTGCTTCTGCTGCTGGGCATCTGGTACTTGGGCTGGGGCCAGTTGTGCGAGTCATTCCTCGGGCCGATCCAACCTGAATCCGTTTGCTTCTACAGTCTTCTCGGATTGACCGTGAGTCAAGCGAAACGGGGGGCGGTGGCGTGAAACTGCTGCTCTGCCACAACTATTACCAGCAACGCGGCGGCGAGGACGAGTCGTTCGAGGCCGAAGCACGCGTATTGGAGGAGAACGGACACGAGGTGGTGCGTTACACGGTGCACAACGATTCGATCAAAGACATGGGCAGGTTCGCCATAGCCCGCAAGACGCTGTGGAATCGCGCCTCCTACCGCGAATTGCGGAGCCTGATCCGCACCGAACGACCGGACGTGATGCACTGCACCAACACGTTTCCGCTGATCTCGCCTTCCGCGTACCGGGCGGCGCGGGTGGAAGGCCTGCCCGTGGTGCAATCGCTGCGGAACTACCGCATGCTCTGCCCCGGGGCCTTGTTTCTCCGCAACGGAAGAGTGTGCGAGGAGTGCCTCGGCAAGTCCGTGCCGTGGCCGGGAGTGAAGCATGGATGCTATCGCGACAGCCGGGCCGCCAGCGCCGTGGTCGCTTCCCTGAACGTCTTGCATCGCGGGCTCGGCACTTGGAGGCGCGGCGTGGACCTGTACTTCACGCTGACCGAGTTCGCCAAGAGGAAGTTCGTCGAAGGCGGACTGCGGGCCGATCGCATCGTCGTGAAGCCGAACTGCGTGAACCCCGATCCCGGGCCCGGCACGGGCCGGGGCGGCTACGCGATCTTCGCCGGGCGACTGTCCGCCGAGAAGGGAATCGACACGCTGCTCGCCGCATGGAGCCGCCTGAAGAGCCCGCTCCGGTTGAAGATCGTCGGCGACGGACCGCTCGAGGCACAGGTGAGGCGGGTCGCACAGCAGAACCCGAACATCGAGTATCTCGGGCGTAAGCCGCTGCCGGAATTGTTGGAGTTGATCGGGGAGGCTGCGTGCCTCGTGATGCCATCCGTGTGGTACGAGACGTTCGGCCGCACCATCATCGAGGCGTACGCGAAAGGCACACCGGTGATCGCATCGCGGCTGGGAGCGATGGCGGAACTTGTCGACGAAACGCGGACCGGGAAGCTCTTCGCGGCCGGGGACGACGCGGATTTGGCCGTCGCCGTGGAACAACTTCTCGCAGATTCGACGGCTCTCGCACGCATGCGCACGGAAGCGCGCCGAGAGTTCGAGAGCAAGTACACGCCGGCCGCGAACCTGACCCAACTTCTCGCCATTTACCGGCGGGCGATCGCCGACCGCGAACAGCGGTCGGCGCAACCGGCTTACAGGAGCACGCGATGAGCATCCTGCGATTGCTCCCGCGATTTCGGCGTGCGGAACGGGAAATGGCCGTTCTGGCGGAGAGGGAGCGTTGGCCCCGCGGCGACATCGAATCGCTGCAACTCGAGCGATTGAACGCCGTGTGGCGTCACGCGATCGCCCACGTTCCGTACTACCGTGAACTTCGTGGAACAAAGCGGCTGCCCGCACGATTCGCGAGCCTGGAAGAATACCGCGACGCGCTTCCGGTGCTTCCCAAGGCCGCCGTGCGGACACAACCGGAACTTTTTCTGTCCAATCGTCCGCACCCCGGCATTTGGAAGCGCACCAGCGGCTCCACCGGCATCCCGACTCGCGTGTACTGGGGACGCGAGGCGTACGGCGAAGTCCTCCGCTGCAAGTACCGCTTCCAGCAATCGTGGGGCGTGGGCGTCTTTGACAAGCAGGCGTTCCTGTGGGGCAACGGCGTCAAATCGTTTCATGGCGGCATGCTCGGTGTCGCAACGCGGTTCCGCCAGCCCGTGGAGGACTGGCTCCGCAACCGCGTGCGGCTGCCGGCATACCGGCTGGGTCGCGAAGACCTGCGTTCGCACTTGCGACGCCTCGCCGCGGCGCGGCCGGCCGCGTTGTACGCGTACAGTTCCGCTGCGTACCTGCTCGCATCCGAGGCCATACGTTCGCGCGTTCGCTTGGATTCGCTCCGCGTCGTGATGGTGAGTGCCGAGCCGGCGTTCCCGCATGTCGTGAGCACGGTGGAACGCGCGTTCGGCGTGCCCGCGGTGAACGAGTACGGCTCGAGCGATTGCGGAATGCTTGCCGCCGAGCAACCGGACCGCACTCTTCGCGTCCGCGAAGATTCGGTCATTCTCGAAACACTGCCGCGAGTGGACGGCCGTCACGACATCATCGTGACAGTGCTTTCGAATCCGTCGTTTCCGCTGCTTCGCTATGCGGTCGGCGATGTGAGCGACGGACCGATCGAAGTTCCGGAGGCGGGTTTCTCGCGACTCACCAATGTCGCCGGGCGCGACAACGATTTCCTCCTCACGCGCGGCGGCCAGCCGCTGCATTCGGTCCGCTTCGATTACCTGTTCGAAAACGCGCGTGGAGTGCGGCGGTACCGGGCGCACCAGCACCGCGACGGCAGCTTGTCCGTCCAAATCGAAGCCTGCGAACGCGAGGCGCCGCCGGATGTGGCCGCGATTCGCCGGGAAACGACCGAACTGCTCGAGGGCTATCCGGTGGACGTGGCGATCGTGGATGCGATCCCGCCCGCCGCGAACGGCAAACACCGCTGGGTGCTCTCCGAACTCGCCCCGGCGTGGGGCGCCGAGCATGCGGAACCGACCACCACTTGAAGGAGTTGCTGAGATGAGCGTCGCCATCGTGACGGGCTCGGCCGGCCTGATCGGCTCGGAGGCCTCCCGGCATTTCGCGGGTCTCGGGCTCGACATCGTCGGAATCGACAACGACATGCGGAGCCGCTTCTTCGGGCCCGAGGCCTCCACGGCGCACCAGCGGGAGCGGTTGCGGCGCGAACTCAGCCCCTGGTACCGCCACGTGGATGCGGACATCCGCGACGCGGACCGCATCGCCACCCTTTTCGAAGAATACGGCAAGCACGTTTCCCTGGTGATCCACACGGCCGCGCAACCGTCTCACGACTGGGCCGCCCGCGAACCGCACACCGATTTCTCGGTGAACGCAGTCGGTACGCTGAACTTGCTCGAAGCGACCCGCCGCCATGCTCCAAACGCCGTGTTCCTGTTCACCTCTACGAACAAGGTCTACGGCGACACTCCGAACCGCCTGCCGCTGGTGGAACGCGAGACGCGTTGGGAGATCGATCCGAACCACACCTACGCAGGCGGCATCCGCGAAGACATGTCCATCGATCAATCGATGCACAGCCTCTTTGGAGCCTCCAAGGTCGCGGCGGACGTGCTGGTGCAGGAATACGGCCGGTACTTCGGCATGCGAACCGGGGTGTTCCGAGGCGGATGCCTCACCGGGCCGAACCACTCCGGCACGCAGCTGCATGGCTTCCTCGCGTACTTGGTGAAGTGCGCGGCCACCGGCGCCCCGTACACGGTGTTCGGATACCGCGGCAAGCAAGTGCGGGACAACATCCACAGCGCGGACCTGATTCGCGCCTTCGATTGTTTCTGGAGGGCGCCGCGCGCCGGCGAAGTTTACAACATCGGCGGCGGCCGATTCAGCAATTGCTCGATGTTGGAAGCGATCGCCATCTGCGAGGAACTCGCGGAACGCCCCCTGGATTGGACGTACTCCGATTCCAATCGCGCCGGCGATCACATCTGGTACGTGAGCGACGTATCCAAGTTCGCGTCCCATTATCCGGACTGGAAACTGACCTACGACGTGCCGCGGATTCTTCGTGAGATTCACGAGACACACGCGGACCGGCATTTGGAAGTGGTGACGGCATGATCGACCGCGGCAAACACAACGTGTTGGGGGTCCGCATCGACGCCGTGGATTACGACGCGGCGGTGAGCCGTGTGATCGCAGCGGCCCGTGAACGCCGGCCTTACGCCGTGTCGGCGTTGGCCGTCCACGGCGTGATGACCGGGGTGCTGGATCGCACGCACCGGCATCGCCTGAATCAATTCGACATGCTCGTGCCGGACGGCCAACCGGTGCGTTGGGCCTTGAACCGCCTCCACCGCACGAAACTGGCCGACCGCGTGTACGGCCCGAATCTCATGCTCCGGGTGTGCGAGCGCGCGGCGGCCGAGAATCTGCCGATCTTCCTGTACGGAAGCACGTCCGAAGTGCTGGCCGCGCTGCGGGCCAAACTCGTGGAACAGTTTCCTGCGCTGATTGTGGCCGGTACCCGGCCGTCGCTCTTCCGCAAAATGCAACCGGGCGAGCGCGAAGAAATCGCCGGGGAGATCCGCCGGAGCGGGGCCGCGCTCACGTTCGTCGCGCTCGGTTGCCCGCGGCAGGAAGTGTATGCCTATGAGATGAAAAACGTGATCGGCATGCCCCTGCTCGCGGTCGGCGCGGCCTTCCCGTTCCACGCCGGGTTGCTGGCACAAGCGCCACGCTTTTACCAAGACCGCGGGCTTGAATGGTTGTACCGATTGGTGAAGGAACCGCGCCGGCTGTGGCGGCGCTACGTGTTCCTGAACCCGCTCTACGTGGCGATGTTGCTCGGGCAGATGCTCCGCCTCCGCACGCTCGACCCCGATCGAACTTCGCCGCCCAGGGCGGACGTGTGCTACGGTTGATCGCCGCTTTTCGGCCCTCGGAGAACGGGCGTGACTCTCGTGCGACTACTGCCGCGCTTTCGCAAGGCCTATCGCGAGTTGGCCGTGCTGGAGACGCGCGAGCAGTGGTCTCGCGGGGAGATCGAGAGCCATCAACTCGAGCGGCTGAATTCGGTTTGGTCGCACGCCATCGTGCGCGTACCCCGTTATCGCCGATTGGCAAAACAGGAATCGCTTCCGCCACGCTTCGCCAGCTTGGAGGAATTCCGCACGCTCGTTCCCGTACTACCGAAGTCGCTCGTTCAATCCCGGCCGCGCGATTTCCTCGCAGACGACGCTCCGAGCGGGGCTTGGAAATCGACCAGCGGCTCGACAGGGGACAAGACCGCCGTGTACTGGGCTGCGGACGCATACCGCGAATCCCTGCGATGCAAGTATCGTTTCTTGGCGTCCTGGAATGTGGACATCTTCGACCGCATCGCGTTCTTGTGGGGCCGGGCGGCCACGTACAAGTCGGGCGTGGCCGGCCTTCTGGCGCGAGTGCGCATGCCTGTGGAAGACTGGCTGCGCAATCGCATTCGCCTGCCCGCGTACCGACTCGGCCCGGCGGACCTCCGCCGCCATCTCCATCGCATCGGCCGCTTCCGCCCCGCGGCGATCTACGGATACAGCACGGCGGTCGATCTGCTGGCACGCGAGGCGGGTGAATCGGGCTTCGTCTGCGACTCGCTTCGCGTCGCGATCCTGACTTCGGAACTGACGAGTCCGCAGATGGTGGGAACCGTGGAGAAGGCGTTAGGTGTCCCGGCCGTATCCGAGTACGGCTCGGTGGAGTGCGGCCTCCTCGCGTGCGAAGGGCCGGACCGAACGTTACGGGTGCGTGAAGATGTGACACTGCTGGAGTCCCGGCCGCGCGACGACGGGCGTCACGACATCCTCGTAACGGTGCTGAACAATCCGGCGTTTCCTCTCTTGCGCTACGTCATCGGCGATGTCACGGACGCCCCGATCGAGTTTCCGAAACGCGGATTCGCCAAGCTTGCGAACCTCGCCGGCCGCGACAATGACCTGATTCTGACTCCGAGCGGCCAACCCCGTCACTGCACAAGCTTCAATCACATCTTCGAGGCCATGCCGGGCATACGATGTTGGCAAGTGCACCAGAGCGGAACAGGGGCCGTCGTCGTCCGGGTGGAACCGACCGACGCGCGTCTCCCGCTCGAACGGTCCGGCCTTGAAGAGCGGATTCGGGAGGTGGTCGAGGGCTATCCGGTTCGTTTGGAAATCGTTCCGACACTACCGCGGACACTTGCGGGCAAGCATCGCTGGATCGTCTCGGAGATGTTGACCATCCCGAGCCAAAAGTGAAAGGTCAAGGCCCGAGTCGTCCCGACTTTCCCGGATCAACGGGCCATTATCGATTCCTCAAAACGACGTGACGAGTCTCGCATCATCGTGAATCGATGCAATGATTAGTCTTGTTTGCACGATCATGCTTCTGTAATTTCGCCCTAGAAAACATGATGTTCGGCGTGTTTTCGGGGTGGAGCCGGCTCAGCCTACGGAACCGAAGGTTGAAGGTTCGAATCCTTCTGGGTGTACTAAGCACAAACCGTTCCATTCGAAGCAGTTCCTGCTTACCCTAGGCATTCCGGGCGCGAATCCGAATAGTGCGTGTTGTGAATCGTTCCACAACACGCTGGAGACGCTCCTCGATGCCCGGCCGAAGAAATCGATCCCCTCCTACCTGCCAAAGCGATGTTCGATCCTTTCTGGCATCAAGAACGCGTGACGGCGGCGACCAAGTCGGATAAGTGGTGCGAGGCGGTTTTTTATAATGCTTGGCTGCTGAAACACGACTCGACTCAGGGCTCTTTTCCGATGGCCTGCAATCGTCTCTCGAAGAGCTGAACTCGCAGTTTGGGACCCAGAAAGGGAAGCAACTCCTCTTGAGATTCTCTCGGTGATCTGCCACTCCCATCACACGAACGCCCAGACTTAATATAGGATGATAAACCCCGCGACCGCCCTCGCATACTACCTCGACGCGCAGTGAGCCTTCGATACCGATGCGGTTTTCAGGAACGGCCGGTGTTGGCGGCAGACCAAAAAGTGCAGCGCCGCGGCGAAGATCGGGTGGCGGACCAAAAGGGCAGCGCACAACTGTGCTGATCTGTGAGCTGAGATGATGGGGGAATGTTCCGCTACTGCTCGGCCAGTGACGCCGTGATTGGAGCGGATAGCGGCAACCGCCAGCGTGATCGCTTCGTCGAGTCGGGGCGACAGGATTTGAACCTGCGACTTCGTGGTCCCAAACCACGCGCTCTACCGAGCTGAGCTACGCCCCGTCTGTCTACTCATCATACGCCGCACGACCGACACTCGACAGCCCGGATCGGTTCGCACAACTCTTTCCGGCCTTCGACCGTCTGTTATCTGTGAGGCGAACGGACCCGCCCGCCTGCTGAAATTGCCCGGTCCACCCGATCCGCAGAGTCGGCACCCTTTTCCCTGCCGCGAATGCCGATTGAACTTGGCTTCGCCCCGCTTGCGCGGAAAATGAGGATACCGCTCCGCGACCGGCACCGTGAGGATGATCCGTGGCCCTTCCCCCGAACTCCTTCACCTCGTTTGCGCCCGGGTCTTCGCCATCCGAACCCGAGAAGCAACCGCTTCCGAACCCCGCTGCGCAGGCACCGATTCTGCCGCCGACGGACGCCCCCGCCGGCATCTCGGAATCGATTCCCGCGCCGCCTCCGGTGCAATCGGTCACGGTCGTGGTCGCGCCGACCGCCCAACCCGAACAATCCTCCCGTTGGCTGAAGTGGACCACACTGGGAGCCTTCCTCGGCCTCGCGCTCGGGACCGCGGCCGGCTGGTATTACCACACCACGCTACCCGGCGAATTCGAATCCGTCGCCAAGCTCAATGTCACCGGCCCGAGCGCGTCACTCGATGCAGACGCGCAGATCGCCATTCTCAAATCGAAAGCCGTGCTCTCCGCTGCTGCCGCGAAGTTGGATGAACAACGACCGTGGCAGATGCCGCCGGACCAAGATGCGGCGAAGCGCGTCGCGTTCCTGGAGAAGGGGCTTTCGGTCTCCCCGGAAGTGGGCGGAGCCGGCACCACGCTGAACGTCTCCTTCCGCGGGCCGCACCCGGCGGATACGCCGAAGTATCTCCGCACGGTGGTGGATGCTTACAAGTCGGATCTGGCGGGCCGCAAGACCGGCGAGGTTCCCGCACCGCGGCCCGCACCGTCCGCCGCGCCGGACACCACGGAGTCCGAACGAGTGAAGTTGCAGGGCGAACTCGCCGCGCTAACGAAGGATGAGGCGGGCGTCATCTCCAAGCGTATCGCGGAGACGCAATCGAAGCTCGATGCGGACGCGACCCGCATCAAGCGGATCGACGCGGACTTGGCGAAGATTCGCGGCGCGGGCTCAGCCCGGCGTGATCGCCTCGCGGTGATGGAGGAACTCGGGATCAAGTCGGAACGCCCGGAAGTTCCGGCCGTGCTTATCGCCGAAGCCAAGGCCGCGGAAGAGACTCTGCGTTCGTTGCAATCCAAGAAAGCCGAACTCGGCCAACGCCTCGGGCCGGACCATCGCGACATGGTGGCCTTGGATGAGCAGATGGCCTTGATGAAGGATCGCATCGCGAGGGCCGTGCCGGCCCAACCCGCGGGGCCGGATGAACTCGAGAAGCGGCAGAAAGAGCTCGAAGGCGAGAAGACGCAGATCGCCGCGCGGGCCGCGACCCCGCTTGCAACGCTCGCCGCAGACAAGAAGATGCTCGAGCAAGTGAATTCGCTTCAAGCCCGCATCGACGCGCTTCCCGCGCCGAAGGCTGCCGCCCCCGCACCAAGAGACATGGTTGTTGCGAAGGAATCGCCGGCGACGTTCAGCGTGAACGCGATCGTGCCGACCACGAACGGCGAACGCGTGAGCCCGCCGTGGGCCCAATCGATGGTGCCCGGCGGCGCGATCGGACTCATGGCTGGTGCGTTCTTGGGGCTCCTTCGCTCTTTGCTCGCGGGTCCGAAGAACGCGGTGCGGAAGTTCGCAAAGCCGTACAAGCCGCTGGTTTCGCCCGTGGTCCGCACATCGTCCCCGGCGGTGCCCATCACGTCCGGCCCGAAGCTGGCCGTGCCGGTGTTCGCCAACGTGCCCAAGATCGTAGACGGCTCGGTGGACAAGAAGTCCGGCTCGGGTTGGTCGCCGAAGCTCGTCGCGTTCTCGAGGCCAAACAGCGTGGAAGCCGAGGTGTTCCGCATCGCTCGCCGCGAACTCACGAACTCGCTGCACAACCGCGGCCACCAAGTGGTCCCGGTCACGAGCCCCGGTGTCGGCGACGGCAAGAGCCTCGTCGCCGCCAACCTCGCGATGTCGCTTGCACAGTCCGGCAAGCGCGTCGTGCTCGTCGATTGCGACCTGAAACGAGGCAAGATCCAGGAACTCTTCCGCCTCACGCGGCTCGGCGACTCGCTGAAGAGCATCATGAGCGCGGAGGTCGATCTTCGCATGGCCGTGCGGAGCACCGAGGTGCCGAACCTGTTCCTGCTTCCGGCCGGCCGGCACGTCGAAGATTCGCTCGATCTGTTGAGCCGCCCGAAGTTCCGCGAACTGATCGCCGAGTTGAAGGCGAGCTACGAGTACGTGATCCTGGACGCCCCCGGCACGGATGAAGCCGCGGAGTTCGGCGTCCTCGCCGGCGTGGCGGACGGCGTGGTGATTGTGGTCCGCAATTCGCCGGACGCGCCGGCCCGTTCCGAGCGTGCGAAGAACGCGGTGATCGCGGCCGGCTCCCGTGTGATCGGCGCGATCGTGAACGCCGCACCGGCTCCCGCCGCTCCGCCCGCGGAACCCGCTCCCGCCGAGCGGCCGAAAACCCTCGCGATGGCGTGACGTATACTGCCTGCATGGGTGTGCTCTTCCTCCGGCCTCGCGTGGCGGACCTCGTCTTCCGCCTCTTCGACCGGCCCATCCATCCCGAACTTTACGACCGCGTTGCGACGCGCTGCGTCGAACGCGGCGGCTTCCGCGTCGCGGCCCACATCACACCCACCGGTCACCTCCTGGAATGGTCCCACGGCAAGGAACGGCTCACCGAGATCCTTGCGGCAGCGGATCAACCGCTTCCCCGGGGCGGGCAGCGGCTCGGCCACCGCTTCGGCGGATCGCGTGGCGGCCGCTGCGAGGTCCTGCCGGGTTTGCGCTATCAGGTGAGCACGCACGTCGAGATTCTCGAGCCGGATCAATTTGATGAAGTGAACGCGGAGTGGCGGACCGAGGGGATGAAGAAGGGCCTCGTGTGGCACGTGCGGCCGGACACGCGTCTGGACCGCTCGCCGCTCGGCGTGGTGATCGTGGAAGCCCTGGCGAAGTGCCTGTCGATCTCGTCGCTGCACACGTTCCCGGAGGAGCTCGCAGTCGTGCGCACGCAGTCGCTATTGGAACGGACCAACTGACGTCTCACCAGCCGCCGCCGAAGCGGCCGAAGCGCGGGCCGTAATGGCCTTGGTTCGGGTTCGCCGTGCGGTTCAGCAACTGGTCGTACCATGCGAGGCTCGCGTTCACGAAGGGAGCGAGCGCGACACCGTGGACCTTCGGCAAATACACATCCACGCGAACTTCGCCGCCCGTCCGCTTCGCCGCGAAGGACAGGGCGGGCAGTGTGTCGAGTGCGTTGTTCAGGTCGATCCGCGCTTGGGCTTCCTTCTTCTTCTGCCCGTCGGGCAGGTTCGTCGGATCCACGTCGGGTATCGGGCCGTCGTCGTCGAATCCGTTGAGTCCGCCGCGGCCGAAGCCGTTCGGAACGGTCTTCACAGGTGCGGCGGGGCCGCGCGGGACCACCGGTCCGTCCGGCAGCTTCACAGCCGTAAGCAACCGCACGAACGCGCCGGTGCCGAGAACGCCGATCGCCGACGCGTTCTCCGCCGGCACACTCAGTGCGGGCGGCTCGGCCCCGTTCGCCGCAGCGGCCACGAGCTTGCGATCCAAGCCCACCGCGAACACCTCGCCCTTCTGCGTGAGGTGAACGGCCGCTTTCCACGGCAGGTTTCCCGCGGGCAGCGAGATCACTTTTAAGCCGTCGATCGTTTCGGAAACCGGCTGCGGGGCATCGCCGCCGGCCATGTCGCCGAGCAACTTCGGAAGCAACTCCGCCCACCCCGTGGCGACCGCGGCACTCTCACCGTGCAGCACGAGAAGCGGCAGCGGCACGGCACCCTTCGGCAGATCCTGCTTCGCGGGCAGCACCAGCGTGGCTCCCGCGGTTTTGCCCAGCAGCGAGTCCGCGATGGACATTTTGAACTTGGTGTCGAGTTCCTTCACGGCCTCGGACGGGGTGCGACCGAGTTCGCCGTTCGACTTGGCGAGTGCGTCAAGGAAACTCAGGATCGTCGCTGCGCGGTTCGCCTCGGGAAACGACAGAGTCACTGCGACGGTCGCCGGCAATGGCGCGTGCCGCATCTGCGTCACTTTCACGCCGGGTGCGTTGAGCAGGTCGAACAGAGGACTCTTCTGACCGGGTTCGAGCCCGCCGCCGAACGAGACCGCGAGCCCGCCGTCGCGGAACGCCACGTTCCCGGCCGCGTAGCGCATCGACTTCGCGTTCGCCAGCAGTTTCAGCCACGCAAGGGAATCGTGCTGCATCTCGGGCATCGGCGTGCCGCTCGCGGTGCGAGTCGCTTCGTCCACCTTCGCCAAGTAGGCGGGCACGTTCGCATAAAGGAAGAGCCCCGGCTTGCGGTACCCCGCGGCGGCGGCCTTGAAATCCGCCTGCTCCGCGAGCGACCCATTCGCCTTGCCTTGGAACCGCGTCACCACCTCGGCCAGCGCGGCCTTGCTGGTGCCGGCCACGATCAGTCCAGGAACGTACGCAAAGGTCGGCTCGTAAGCCCCTTCAGTCACGGTCTTCTCCTGAAGCACGCGCTGGCCGTTCGGGTCGTAACCCATGGCGGCCTGGCGAAGCTGATACACGGGCGTGTCGCCGATCGTTCCCGTCTTGCGGACGGACGTGAGCGTGAGAAACGCACGGGCGGCGAGGCCCGCGGCAGCGGAATCGCCGGTGAGCACGGCCACCGCGAATTCCGGCTGCTGTTGGGCGTTGAAGCCCGTGAGCCCGATCGCCACGCCGCCGAAACGCTTGAACTCCGACGCCATCTCGGGCGACGCGATCAACCCGAGGACGGCAAGTTGTTCCTTCATGAAGTGGTCGCGCGGATCTTTCGAGTTGTCGCGGCGCTTGTGAATGTACGCGATGCTGTCTTCGATCTGGCTGCCCTTGAACGCGGCGGCGAGTTGCGGGCCGACCGCAGCAGGATCGCGGATCTCGGCGAAGGCGAGTGTGGACGGTGGAAAGAGCGATGCGGCGTCCACCGGATCGGCTGCCCGAGCGGTGGCCGCAACAGCGAGAAACGCAAAGGCAATGACGAATGTGCGGGAGGCGTTCAAGGCGGAACTCCGCGATGCGGAAATGAACGCCTTCACGCTACGGGCCGGGTTCGAACGATGCAAGCCTCCGCCCGCGACTCGTGACAAAGCGGTGGCAAAGGCCTGCCGGTCGGGGGAACCCTGCGGTCACTTCTCGACGGGCTTCTCCGGTTTCACACCGGGCTTGTCGCCGTCCGGCTTCTTCACACCGGGCTTGTCGCCTTCCGGCTTCTTCACACCGGGCTTGTCGCCTTCCGGCTTCTTCACGCCGCCGGCCGGGGCACCGTCCGTCACCAGGAGGGCGGCCGATTCATCCGCCGTGAGTTGAACGAAGATCTTCGTGCCGACCGCGAGATCGGTCAGTTTCGCGGCCTTGCCTTGGATCAGCACCTTCGCACCCTCCGCGAGTTTCACGGTGCGGTCTTCCTTGGTGCCGAAGGTGAGGCTGTCCGCCGTGGTTGCCTTCACAATGCCGTTGAGCTTCTGGCCGGTCGCGCGGACCTCGGTGATCGGCTTGCCTTCGCCAGCCGTGGCGAGTTCGACCGTCATGTCGGCTTTGAGTGCATCCAGCTTGCCGGGTTTGCCATCGATCAGCACGGTGGCGTCGGCCGCAAGTGCGAACGTGTCTTCTCGCAGTCTGCCGTCGCCCTTTCTCACGAGTACGAGGCTCTTGTTGGCGGCGTCGATCTTGCCGATGCGGCCGGTGAGCCGCGACGCCTTCACCGGCTTCTTCTCGCTATCCGGCGCGGGCTTCTTCACGCCTTCGACCGCCGGTTTGGGCTTCGGTTCGTCCGCGGCGGCGAACGGGAGAGAGCCGCCGGCCGCGACGGCCAGCGCAAACAGATACCGCTTCATAGAAACCTCGGGTGCGGGAGTGGTTCGACCTGCCCATCGAACCCCGACCGCCGAGAAAGGTAACGGTCAGGGTCGCGGCGTCTGCGGATCGGGATACACGTCCGGGTGGGCGTTGACACGGGCCGGCGGCTTGGCTGCCGCCTTCTTGGCCGGCGGTGGCGGCGGAGCGAGTGCGGCTTCCAATTCGGCCCCGAACTTCACTTGGAACGACACGTTGGCCACGCCGAGCTGATCGTTGGGAAGCAAGGCCGCGCGGCGGATCCGCTGCCCGTTCACCCGCGTGCCGTTGGTGCTGCCCAGGTCGCGGATCAAGAGCAGCCCATCCGTCTTCACCACGACGCAATGCAGCTTCGAGACACCCTTCTGGTCGATACGAACGTCGCAATCCTCGTCGCGCCCGAGGAGCGTGAGATCCTTCACGATGTCGATCGGGGCGCTTCCGTCCGCCGGGATCAGCCGTGCTTTCATGCCGTCATTCTCGCGACCGGCGAAAGCGGGTACAAGTCCCAATCGAGCGGGTATACTGAAGACACCCGCCGAACCCACCACTCCGGCCTCCTCCATGCACCGGATCGCATTCCTTGCCGTCGTCTTGTCCGCTTCGCCGGTCGCCGCCGCGGCCCCGACGTTCGAACGCGACATCCAGCCGATCCTCACACGTTACGGCTGCAACTCCGGCCCGTGCCACGGGAAAGCCCGCGGGCAGAACGGCTTCGCGCTCTCGCTGTTCGCCTACGATCACGACTTCGATTTCAATGCCATCGTGCGAGAAGCCCGCGGCCGCCGCGTGTTTCCCGCCAGCCCGGAGAACAGCCTGCTGCTGCAGAAAGCCACGGGGAAGACGCCGCACGGCGGCGGCCGCCGCATCGATCCGGCCGGCCCCGAATACAAGACGCTGCTGGCGTGGGTGGCGAACTCGACGCCGCGCACCCCGGCGACCGCCCCGACCATTCAGAAAATCACTCTGAACGCGACTTCCAAACTGCTCGGGTTCAAGGAGTCGTTCCCGCTCGTCGTGACGGCCCATTACTCAGACGGTACCACGGAGGACGTGACGCGGTTGGCCGCGTTCTCCTCCAGTGAAGCGCCGTATGCCGCGGTCGATGCGGCCGGGAAGATCACGAGCGGGCCGATTCCTGGCGAGGCGGCCATCACGGCCCGGTTCATGGAGAAGTTCGCGATCTGCAACGTGCTGATCCCGCTGCCGCAGCCCGTACCGGCCGATGTGTACGCCAAGTTGCCGCGGGCGAACTTCATCGACGGACTCGTGTGGGCCAAGCTCCAGAAGTTGAACATCACGCCGAGTGACCCCGCAGGAGATGCGTCGTTCCATCGCCGCGCGTTCCTCGACATCATCGGCCGCCTGCCGACACCGGACGAGACGCGGGCCTTCCTGAAGGACACCGCACCGAACAAACGCGAAGCGCTGATCGACCGCCTGCTGCAACGCCCCGAGTACGCGGACTTCTGGGCGAACAAGTGGACGGACCTGCTGCGGCCCAACCCGTACCACGTCGGCATGAAAGCGACATTCACGCTCGACCAATGGCTTCGTCGGAGCTTCCGCGAGAACAAGCCCTACGACCGATTCGTGCGCGAACTCATCGCCGCGAAGGGGAGCACGTGGTCGAACGGCGCCGTGGTCATGTACCGCGATCGCCGCGAGCCGGCGGAACTCACCACGCTCGTGAGCCAACTCTTCCTCGGCGTGCGGCTCGATTGCGCGAAGTGCCACCATCATCCGTTCGAGATCTGGGGCCAGGACGACTTCTATTCGTTCGCCGCGTTCTTCGGCCGCATCGGCCGCAAGGGCGTCGGCATCTCGGCCCCGATCTCCGGCAGCGAAGAAACGATCCACACCGCGGCGAGCGGAACCGTGAGCCATCCGCTCACCGGCAAGGCGATGAAGCCCGCGCCGCTGCTCGGCGAACCGATGGACATCGCACCCGATAAGGACCCGCGCGACGTGCTCGCCGACTGGGTGACGAACGAGAAGAACCCGTACTTCGCGAAGGTGATCGTGAATCGTGTGTGGGCGGACATGATGGGCCGCGGCATCGTCGATCCCGTGGACGACCTTCGCGCCACGAACCCGCCTTCGAACCCCGAACTGCTCGACGCCCTCGCCGCGGACTTCCGCAAGAACGGCTGCGACCTGAAGAAGCTCATCAAGACGATCGCGATGAGCCGCGCCTACAGCCTCAGCACCGCGCCGAACGAACGCAATCTCGCGGACACGCGGAACTACTCCCGCCACTACCGCCAACGGCTGCGCGCCGAGGTGCTGCTGGATATGGTGAGCGACGTGAGCGGCGTGCCCGAGAAGTTCGAGGCGATGCCGCCCGGCTCCCGCGCCGTGGAAGTGTGGACCGCCCGCTCGCAGTCGGACTTCTTGGACAGCTTCGGCCGCCCCGACCCGAATCAGGATCCGCCCTGCGAACGCACGACCGACACCACCGTGGTGCAGGCCCTGCACTTGATGAACAGCCCGAATCTCCACCGCAAGGTGACCAGCGACGACAGCCGCTGCGCCGCCCTCGCCAAGAGCGACAAGCCGCCCGCGGCGATCATCGACGAAGTGTATTTGCTCGCGTATTGCCGCCTGCCGAGCGAGAAGGAGCGGGCCGCAGCCTTGAAGCGTTTCGAGATGAAAGACGCGACCCGCCGCACCGCGACCGAAGACCTCATGTGGGCGCTCATCAACACGCCGGAGTTCGTGTTCAACGATTGAACGGCCGCGGTCCCGCTGCTTCGCACCGCGGCTCGGCACTCCGGCTTGCCATTCCCGCCACGCGGGGTATCGTAAACAATCTGCTGAACTCTCCTTTCTCCCAAGCAGACTCCCTCCCCTCCGTCGCCCCATTCCTTCCTCGAGGGCATGTCATGCCTGCCGTATTGGGCGGTGCGCGCCGACGTCGCGCGTTCACGCTGATCGAACTCCTGGTCGTCATCGCCATCATCGCCATCCTGATCGGCCTGCTTCTGCCGGCCGTGCAAAAAGTCCGGGAGGCCGCGGCCCGGGCGAAATGCCAGAACAACATGAAGCAAGTCGGGCTCGGGCTCCACAACTACGAGAGCGCCAACCAGAAGTTCCCGGGCGGCTCCGACTACTCCGTCGCACAAGGCAACTGGCGAGTCGAGATCTTCCCGTACATGGAACTGGACAACGTCTACAACCAGCTTCCCGGCACGATCGTCAACGGGAAGATGAAAAAGGACGTGTACAATTCCGCCCCCCTGCGGAACCTCGTCCTCTCCGTGTGGAAGTGTCCGTCGAGTTCGCTGCCCGAGACTCAGCCCGCGGCATGGACGACGTGGTGGACGAATTACAACCATCAGGTGCCCTCGTACCAAGGCATCATGGGCGCGTACCCGGACCCGGCCGGCACGTCGAGCAACGTCCTGGCGTCGAACTACGGCGGATGGTGGACGTCGAACGGCATGCTGCTCGCCAATGAGCAGACACGGATGGCGGACTGCCAGGACGGAACGTCGAACACGGTGTTCGTCGGCGAGCAGAGCGGCAAGGTGCGGAACTGCAGCTATGCCGCCGGCGACGCCCGCAACGGGTACTACACGCCGTGGGGCGGCTGCACGTTCCCCGGCACCGTCCGCTCACCGGGTTCCGGCGACATCTGGGGCATGGGACTCAGCGCGGTCGCATACCAGAACAACTCCACCACGTGCGGCGCCGGCGCCGGGATGAGTTGGGGCGGCAACACCATCCTCAACTCGTTTCACACCGGCGGCATCAACGTGCTCCTCGTGGACGGCTCGGTTCGCTTCGTTCCGGACGGATTGGACTTCGTCACGTTCCAACGCCTGTGCAGCAAGGCGGACGGCATCGTGGCCTCGTTCGACTGATCCGCCGCACACCCGCCGCGGGATCGGAATCGGCCGATCCCGCACTCTTCCGAACATCCCATGAGGCACTCATGCACCCCATTTGGAATCGCCGCATCGCCGCACTTCTGCTTGCCCTGAGCCCGTTCATCGCGGGTTGTTCGGGCGAGAAATCCACGGCCACCGTGAGCGGCACGGTGAAACTCAACGGCCGCCCGCAGACGACCGGGAGCATCAACCTGCTGTCGAAGACCGGCTCCGCCGCGACCGCGGTTCTGGGCGAAGGCGGCACGTTCACGATCGACACGCCGCTCGAAGCGACCGAGTTCGCGGCCTACCTCGGCGCACCGGTCCCCGTGCAGCAGGCGCCGGGTGCGAAGCCGCCGCCCGCCGCCAAGTTCAACGTGCTGCCGAGGCACATGGACCCGCAGATGAGCAAGGTGACGGTCACGCTGAAGCCGGGGTCGAACGAAGGGATCGAGATCGACTTCAAGGATTGAGACCGGCCACCTGAACTCTCCTGCGGAGGCCGCAGGAGAGATCAGGCGAGAACCTCGTTCAGGCATCGAAGTACAACGCGAACTCGTACGGATGGGGCCGCACTCGCACCGAGGCCACCTCTTCCTTCCGCTTGTAGTCGATCCACGTTTCGATCACGTCCTCGGTGAAGACGCTGCCTTGCAGCAGGAATTCGTGGTCGCGCTCCAGCGCGGTCAAGGCGTCGTCCAAGGTTTGCGGCACGTGCGGAAGGTCTTTCAATTCCTCCGGCGGCATGTCGTAAATGTCCTTGTCCAGCGGAGGGCCGGGGTGCGTCTTGTTGCGGATGCCGTCCAGCATCGCCATGAGCATGCCGGCGAAGGCGAGGTACGGGTTTGCCGCGCCGTCTGGCACGCGGTACTCGATACGCTTCGACTTCGGCCGCGACGAATACACCGGAATGCGAACCGCGGCCGAGCGATTCCGCTGGCTGTACGCGAGGTTCACCGGTGCTTCGTATCCCGGCACGAGACGCTTGTATGAGTTGGTCGTCGGGTTCGTGATGGCACACAACGCGGGGGCGTGCTTCAGCAGGCCGCCGAGGGCGTACATCGCGGTCTCACTCAGGTTCGAGTAGTCGCTGCCGGCGAAGAGGTTGTTGCCCCCCTTCCACAAGCTCACGTGCACGTGCATGCCGCTGCCGTAATCGTCGAAGAGCGGCTTCGGCATGAACGTGGCGGTCTTGCCGTGCCGCCGGGCCACGTTCTTCACCACGTACTTGTACTTCAGCACGTTGTCCGCCATCGGCACGAGTTCGTCGTAGCGAATGTTGATGGCGCACTGCCCGCCGCTGGCTTTCTGATGGTGATGGCTCTCCACGGTGAGCCCGCACTCGGCCATGGCCAGCATCATCTCACTGCGGATGTCATGGACCGCGTCCGTCGGCGGGCACGGGAAGTACCCCTGGCGATACGGGATCTTGTAGCCGAGGTTCGGGCGCTCGTCTCGCCCCGTGTTCCACTCGCCCTCCGCCGAGTCCACGAAATAGAACGCCGAGTGGCTGGTCTGGTCGAACTTCACATCGTCGAACACGAAGAACTCGAGCGAAGGCCCGAACGCGGCCGAATCCGCGACGCCCGTGCTTTTCATGTAGTTCACGGCCTTGCGGGCCACGTTTCGCGGGTCCTTGCTGTAGTCCTCTTTCGTGAGCGGGTCCTGGATGTTGCAGATCATCGCGAGCGTGGTGTCGCGGCAGAACGGATCGATGAAGAGCGTGTCCGGCTGCGGCACGAGCAGCATGTCCGATTCGTTGATCGGCATCCACCCGCGGATGGAGGAGCCGTCGAAGCCGTGGCCGTCTTCGAACAGGTCTTCGTCCACCACGTTCGCGGGGATGGTGAAGTGCTTCCAAAGCCCGGGGAAGTCCATGAAGCGGAGATCGACGGCCTTGACTTCGCGTTCGCGGAGGAAAGCCAGGACTTCGCGGGGCGTGCGGGCGGGTTCGCGGCTGCTCACGGGTGGGAATCTCGGCGGCGCGGATGAGAGGTGTCGCGCCCTGATGTTATAGCAGAAGCCTGGCCGCCACCCGCGTTCTTCCCGAAGATTCGCGGCCTTTTTGCCTCGTTTCTTTTCCGGCCCGTGTGTCTGCCCGCTCTCGATTCGGCCAGGCGTCAGGCGTCCCCGACCAGTCACGTCCGCGGCGGGAACCGCACGGCGGATCGCGCCTTCGCCCGTTCCGCTTCCACCTCGCGATTGCGCGGCTCGGCAGCCGTTACGAGGGACGCGATCAGCGTCCGCGCCGTTTCGGTCACTTCCGCGATGGCGGTGTCAAACGCCGCCTGATTCGCCTTGGAGGGCGCGTTGAATCCACTGAGCTTGCGGACGAACTGCAGTGCCGCCGCGTGAATCTCCTCTTCCGTCGCCGGCGGATCGAAGTTGAACAGCGTCTTGATGCTTCGACACATCTGAGGTTTGCTCCGATCGATACGCACGTGCTAGCAGGTGATCCGCGACGAGGCGGAGGAACGCCGCGTCGCGGATCGAAGCGAGTCGCGTTCTGTTGCCGTCCGTCACCGTCTTGGCTCGTACTGCATCGCCACGGCTCCGGAGGCGAACTCTCGCCTGCCGATGAGCTTCAGATCCAGGGGCTTCGACAACCCGGCGAACAACGTCGGCCCATGGCCCACTATTCGGGGGTGCACCACGAACTCGTACTCGTCGATCAATCCCAACTCCGCCAACGCCCGCGGGAGCATCACGCCGCCGGTGAACAACCCCTTGCCCGACTCCCGCTTGAGTTGTTGAACGGCGTTTGCCAAATCCCCTCGCACCAGTTCCGCGTTCCAATCGACTCGGTCCAACGTGCTCGACACGACGTATTTCTTCGCCGCGTCGATCGTGCGGCGGAAGGGTTCCATCCAATCGGGCATCGCGCGTGTCCACGCCGGCCGAAACGCGGCCTCCATCATTTGGTACGTCGTTCGGCCAAAGAGGAGGGCATCGGCGCGGTTGAGGTTCTCGACCGCGTGCCGATGCAATTCTTCGTCCGGGGGTATCCCGGCACGATGATCGCTGCACCCGTCCAACGTGACATTGATGGAATACCGAAGCGGTCGCATGACACTCAACGGTATCCGAAGAGTCGTATCCCGTCAGCAACTCTTTCCACAGCAAACTGGCCGCGTTCCGCGAGTGCTGTTTCGGCCGCCTCCGGCTCCGTGGTACTCACCTCGAACCATTCCACGTGTTTCAGGAGGATGATCCCATACATGTCCTCGATAAACCCTTCATCCTCGACCGAGTTCTCACTGGGCAAGTTCGACTCTTGAATCCTGTCGCTATCGACGAATTTCCACCGGCAGCCGATGGCGGAGCCGCGGATGGCATCGAGCGCGTCGAAAGCTCGCCGCCACTTGGAGTTGGACATGCAGGAAGTCGCGAACTTAGTTCGAATAATGGAATCGATACGCCGCTCCCGCTCGGCCATCTCCCGGCGCGTTTGTTCCGCCCTTTGCAGAGATCGTTTTGCTGGAGCCATGAGTAGACCCACTCCGCAAATGCCGACTCGCCTACTTTAAGACCCCAACGAGCCGCCGGCTTAATGCCGGCGGGAGTCCGCTTGGGTTGAGAGCAGGCATAGTCCCGCCGGGATGAACCCGGCGGCTCGTTGGTTAAGTCCACCCCTGCCGTGATTCATCTGACGCGGTTGCAAGAAGTGGCATTCTGACTTGAGTGGTTCGCTTCTTCTTCTCAAGGGCGAAGCGAACTCGACTACGCCATGACCCAATCGACGGCAACGGACCAACCCGGCATGGCCGGCTCGGCGTCGGCCGTGGACCCCGCCGCGAAAATAATCGGTCGGTCCGGTGAGGATGCGCGATAGGCACGAATCACGCCCGCAATTGGATCCACATCCCACACCACGGTGGTTCCCGCCTCGAAGTAGTCGGCCCGCTTCGCGGCCATCTCGCGTTCCGCAGCCGGGCCATAGTCGTTCTCACTGCGCACTTCGGCCGCGAACGTCGGTGCGCCCTCGACAAACTTCATGACATTGCCCGGCGGCGGGCCGTCGAAAAAGGATGCGTCCGGAGAGAAAGACTCGCGACCGGAGAGAAGCTCGGGAACAGTGAAACCCATGCTGTCCGTGAACGCGTGTCCTCGACCGATGGCCTGCGCATGGTCGTCCAGGCTGCGATAGATTCTCCCGGCAACCTTGTTCGGGCGGAAACCGGTGGCCATGGAGCGAACGATCCTTCCATCAATGAGTTCCGCCTTGCCCGGTTCCCGGGCGAGGTCGGCGATGGTGGCCCGTTTCAAAGCCAGTGTGCCCGCGCTCATCGTGCGTCTCCTGGCGCCATTCTAACGGGGTCGACGGCGCGCACAATCGCGACCTACCCGCTTGTCCGAAATGCGAGTCAGATTGCCACTGTATGTGTGATTGAAAGTGGCAATGTGGCAATCTGACTTCCCAAGCTCACTTCTTCTTCGCGATGGCCTTCTGAACAGCACTTCCCAGATCCGCGGGGGTGGGAGCCACCTCGATGCCGGCCTTCTGGAGGGCGGCGATCTTGTCGCTCGCGCTGCCGCTGCCGCCGCTGATGATGGCGCCGGCGTGACCCATGCGGCGGCCGGGCGGGGCTGTCTGACCCGCGATGAACGCCGCCACCGGCTTCTTCACGTGCTTCGTCACGTACTCGGCGGCCTGCTCCTCGGCGGTGCCGCCGATCTCGCCGATCATCAGGATCGCGCTCGTGCCGGGGTCCTTCTCGAACATTTCGAGCAGGTCGATTTGGTTGGTGCCGATGACGGGGTCGCCGCCGATGCCGACGCAGGTGGACTGCGGGTAGCCGAGTTGCGAGAGTTGGAACACGGCTTCGTAGGTGAGCGTGCCGGAACGGCTGAGCACGCCGACGCCCTTTTCGCCGGGGCCGCACGGCTTGTGGATGTAACCGGGCATGATGCCGATCTTGCACTGGCCGGGGGTGATGACGCCGGGGCAGTTCGGGCCGACGAGCCGCGAGTTCGCGGTGTTCAGGTGCTGCTCAAGCGTGGGCCATGTCCAGCACCGGGATGCCTTCGGTGATGGCGACGATGAGGCGGATGCCGGCGTCCGCGGCTTCCATGATCGCGTCGGCCGTCGCCGCCCGGCGGGACGAAGATCATGGTCGTCCGGCCCGGTCTTCTTCACGGCCCCGGCGACCGTATTGAAGATGGGCGCGCCTTGCCGGACTTCGCCGGTCCAAGTTTGGCCGCCGCGGCCCGGCGTCACACCGCCGACGAACTGCGAACCATAGAGCAGGCACTGATCCGTGTGGAAGGCCCCGGACTTGCCGGTGATGCCCTGGCACAGCACCTTGGTGGACGAATCGACGAGAATGCTCTGCGAGCTCTCGCGGAGGTTGAATGTTTCGGGGCGCTTTACTGTTTCGCGAACTCGTCCACCAGCCACTCGCCGGGGGATCCGCCCTTCACCAGTTTCAAGGTGAATGTCGGGCCGACCTTGAAGGTGTCCGGCCTCGGCGAGAGACCGCCCGAGTCCGGCCACACGGCTGGACATATCATCGAGCCAGAGGCCGAGCTTGCTCGCTGTAGTTCGCCGCGGGCCTTGTCGCCGGCGAACGGCTCGGCCACGGCGTTCTTCATCTTGGGCGCTGATGACGCCGCCGAGCAACCGCACGCGGTCGTCCTTCGCCGTTGTGCGCCGGTGATCGCATCGAGGAACGCAAGCACGGCGAAGTCCTGATAGGCGTCCGCAGCATTCACAGGTTTCACCGCCGGCATCGGTTGCACTCCGAGCGAGAGCCAGTCCACCTTCCAGCCTTCGGGCGAAGGTCAAGGGTACGAGGTAGCGGCCGCTTCCGCTGCCGAAGCCGAACCGACGAGCACGGCTTCTTGCGAGGAGCCGTACCCGGTGGGCAGGCCGATGCCGACCAACTTCGTTCCGATGTTCTTCAGCCAAGCGGACGCGGCCCCCGCGCTCCAGCCGGCTTTCTTGTCCGCATCCGAGAGCAGCGGCCGGCCGATGATCTTGAGGAACGCCGGCCACCGCGCGAGCATCTCGGCGGGCAGCGGGTCCGGCTTCTCGGCCGCCGTTCGCAGATCGGTGATGAACCGTTCGGCGACCTGCTGAATCGGGTCGTTCGGTGCCAACACGTTAGGGCCGGAAGGAGCCGGGGACTGCGGCGTGGATTGCCAGTTCGGCGAGTCGGTTGACCGTCCGCCTTCTTCTTCGGGTTTGGGCGTTCACCTTCGGCGGCGGCTCGGTCGCCTTGGAGCAACCGATCGCCGCCACGAGCCCCATTGTGAAGCAGACGCGTCATTCTCGGTTCCCTTTCCGCGGGCGAGATTCGCAAACCCGCGAGCGGGTCGCGGGACACATGCGGATCGCCCCGAT
Organism: Gemmataceae bacterium; assembly: GCA_046350135.1. Lineage (GTDB taxonomy): Bacteria > Planctomycetota > Planctomycetia > Gemmatales > Gemmataceae > Urbifossiella. The sequence continues at coordinate 47,850 of JAXMBB010000021.1, read as the reverse complement.
GTCGCGGGGATCGCTTGCGGGTTCGCACGCTCACTTCGCCAAGTCCACGACCATCTTCGCGCCTTCGGTGAGGCCGGGGGCCACGCGGATGGCCGGAAGCTCGGCCTTCACGCTGTTCAAGATCTCGCGGGCCTTCTCGACCTCGTTGCCTTCCAGTCGCACCACCACGGGCACCTTGAACCCGACCTCGCGGCCGGCCTTCACCAGCGCCTCCGCGATGCGGGCGCAACTGGCGATGCCGCCGAACACGTTCACGAAGATCGCCTTCACCTTCGGATCGGACAGGATGATGCGGAAGGCTTCGACCGCGTTCTCGGCAGTCACACCACCGCCGACGTCGAGGAAGTTCGCGGGGCCGACGCCGAACTGCTTGCCGTGGTAGTTCACGATGTCCATCGTCGCCATCGCGAGCCCGGCACCGTTCACAAGGCAGCCGATGGTGCCGTCCAATTGGATGAAGTTCAGGCTCGCCTTGCCCGCCCGCACTTCCGTCGGGTTCTCTTCGTTCAGGTCGCGAAGCGCTTCCACATCCTTGTGGCGGAAGAGCGAGTTGTCGTCGAAGTCGATCTTGGCGTCGAGCACGACCACGTCGCCCTTCTTGGTGATTGCGAGCGGGTTCACCTCGGCGATGGTCGCGTCCTTGTCAAGCACCACCTTGGAAAGCGCGAGCATGATCTTCTCGGCCTTGCCGACTTGGTCGCCGGTGAAGCCGAGTTCGTACGCGAGGCGGCGGGCTTGGAACGGCTGCAAGCCGTTCTCCGGCGAGAACGGCACCTTGATGATCTTCTCGGGCGTGTCGTGAGCCACCTTCTCGATGTCCATGCCGCCGGCGGCGGAGGCCATGAGCACCGGTTGCCCGATGCCGCGGTCGAACACCACGGCGACGTAGAATTCCTTGTCCGGCTCCGCGTCCGCCTGCACGATCAGCGTCTTGATCGGCTGGCCGTCCGGTCCGGTTTGCAGGGTCTTGAGCGGGAACTTGAGCATCGTCTCGGCGATGGCCTTGGCCTTGTCGCGGGACGAAGCGAACTTCACGCCGCCGAACTTCTCGGGATAGCCGACGAGTTGGCCCGCGCCGCGGCCGCCGGCGTGGATCTGGGCCTTCACCATGACCCCGCCGCCGTTCGCGAGTTGATCAAAGGCCGCCGCCGCTTCTTCGGGCGTCTTCACCACGATGTGTTTGGGCGTGTTCGCGCCGGCGGCGGCGAGCAATTCCTTGGCCTGATACTCGTGAATCTTCATGTCCGGCGGCTCCGAATGATACGGTGCGTGCTGTTATATCGGCGGCCGCGCGGCTGCGTAGAATTCAAGCATGGACGTTTACCTTCTTTCCGCCGTTCGCACGCCCATCGGCAAGTTTCTGGGCGAACTCTCCGATGTCCCCGCGCCGAAGCTCGCGGCACCAGTCATTGCCGAAGCGGTGAGGCGGGCCGGGGCGATGCCCGATCAGATTGATGAAGTGATCGTCGGGAACGTCGTGCAAGCCGGTGTGGGGCAGGCGCCCGCGCGGCAGGCCGCACTCGCGGCCGGGCTTCCGCACACGATCGCGGCCTATGCCGTGAACAAGGTCTGCGGGTCGGGGTTGAAAGCTGTCATGCTCGCGGCCCAAGCCGTGAAGGCGGGCGATGCCAGCCTCGTGGTCGCCGGCGGCATGGAGAGCATGAGCAACGCGCCGCACTTACTGATGAACAGCCGTCGCGGATGGAAATACGGCGACCAAACCACGGTCGATTCGCTGATCCGCGACGGGTTGTGGTGCGCGTTCGAGAACTGCGCGATGGGCGATTCCGCCGAGTCCATCGCATCGAAGTGCGGGGTGAGCCGCGCCGAACAGGATCGCTTCTCCGCAGCCAGCCATCAGAAGGCGGCCTCGGCGTGGGAACGCGGCGACTTCAATGAGGAAGTCGTTCCGGTTGTGCTTCCCAGGAAGACGGTGAACCGCGACGAAGGCATCCGCGCCGAGTCCACGGCCGAAGCCTTGGCCAAGCTGCGGCCCGCGTTCAAGCCGGACGGCACAGTCACGGCCGGGAACGCCTCGCAACTCTCGGACGGTGCCGCGGCGTGTGTCGTGGCTTCGCATGGGTCTGCGGAGAAACTCGGTGCCGCGCCGCTGGCAAGGATCGTGAGCTACGCCGTGAGCGGCGTTGCCCCCAAAGACATCTTCATCGCGCCGGTGTCCGCCATGCAGGCGGCGGTGGCCAAGGCCGGGCTCGCCCTTGCGGACATCGACCTGATCGAACTCAACGAAGCGTTCGCGGCGCAGATGCTGGCGTGCGGGAAGGCGCTGAATTGGGATGAATCCAAAGTGAACGTGAACGGCGGCGGCATCGCGCTCGGCCACCCGATCGGGGCGAGCGGCACCCGCGTGCTGGTGACACTGGTTCACGCGTTGCGAAAGCGGAACCTCCGATACGGCCTTGCCAGCCTGTGCCTCGGCGGCGGCAACGCCGTCGCGATGGTCATCGAACGCATGTGACAATCATGGCCCCGCGACCCGGAACTCGGCGGGCTGGCTTCGCGCCACTCGCTTGCCGGACACGTCCTTCACTTCCACGGTCACGGTGTACACTCCGGGTTGGGCCGGCACCGAGATGCGGTACGTGCGGCAGTAATCGTGCAGGGGCGAGCGCGAATGGTCCGCATGTTCGAATCTCGCCACGGGCACACGCTTTCGCCAATCAGTGGGATCGGTTTGTTCCACGAGTTTGCCCGTGGCGTCCCGCACTTCGAGACTCACGTTCGCGCGGCTGAGCCAAGTTTCACCACCGGCCCCCGGGACCGGTTCGCTACCGAGATTCTTCAGTTCCACGTACAACACCGCGAGATCGTTCGGCTTGTACGGCTGCCCTTCGGGCCACGGGTCGAAGCGACCGAAACCCGTGATCTTGCGGCAGAACGCGACCTTCTCCACCTTGAGCGCGGCCTTCGCTTCCAACCGCGCCGCCAAGGCGTGAAGTTGCTCCACCACCACGGCTGCGTCTTCCGGATTGGCCGTCTCCCACTTCATCTGCGTGCCGCGAACGAGAAGCGGCATCAAGGCCAGGGCGTAATCTTGGGTGGCACGGTCGAGTGTGGCGAGTTGCTTGATTGCATCGTCTGGGCGATTCTCGGAATACGCGCGGAATGCGGCGAGCAGGGCCGGTTCGGTGGGAGACGGAATGCCGACGGGCGGAATCGCAGCCGGCTGCACGTTCGCATCCGCGATCGGTGCGGACGCCGGCTCCGCGGGGTCGCTCGGGTCGCTGGGTTCTTGCTCCGATTGCGGTTGGGGCTTGGCCGCGACCAACTCCGGGTTCTTGAGCGCGACTTCACCTGGGCGTCTGGGAAAGCTGGCGAATTCCGAGGGACGCTGCGGCTTGGCAGGTGCGACAGCCGGTTGTTCGGGCGAGGTTTGGCTCGAAATCGTGACGCACGCGGGAATCGGCCCAAGTGCGGCGGCGGCGAACGCAAGCGGGAGAAGGCGGCGAACCATCCGTGACCTCGCGACCCGGAGCATCGACCACCCGGCCATACCCGCGCGGGTAGGCGAAGTAAAGCCGATTACATCGGGGGTCTGCCTATGAGGTGCAGGACGCGGTTTGCAGACGAACCGTAACCAGTACAGAGAGTTGAATCAACTGGAGAGGGAATCGTGATCTGGTAGACCTGTACCGCACTTCGGCTTCGGAGCTCGATTTCTTGAGTGAATCCGGGGCTCTTTTTCGTTTTCCACTCCACTTCCCCGCATTAATCCGCGCATCCGGTGCCGATAGAATCCATAAGCCGCGGAGCGCGCCGGGACATGGCCGAAGTCGATTCCATCGTCGAACCCGAATCGGGGCCTCTTGCCGCGGCCGCGGTCGGACTTGGCGATTGGACGGCGTTCTCCCGCCGGGTGCTCGCCGGAGCGGCGGCCAAGGCGTTCAGCATTCGCGAACTGATTCGCGTCTCCGCGGAGGTCGGGGCTGGCAGCCTCGGCGTGGTCGCGGTGACCGGGATGTTCATCGGCATGGTGCTCGCCGTGCAGGCGTACAGTCAGTTCCACAACGTCGGGCTGGAGACGTCGCTCGGGGCGTTCATCCACATGTCGGTGGTGCGGGAACTCGGGCCGGTGCTGGCGGCGGTGATGCTCGCCGGGCGGGTCGGCTCCGCGATGGCGGCGGAACTGGCCACGATGCGCGTGACCGAACAGATTGATGCCCTGGCTTGCCTCGGCGTCGATCCCGTGAAGTTCCTCGGCGCTCCGCGGTTCCTCGCGTGCTTGTTCATGATTCCGATGCTCACGCTGTTCGCAGACCTGACCGGCCTCGTGGGCAGCACGATGATCTGCTTGCATGTGTTCGGCATCGATGCGCATCACTACTGGCAGCACTCGCGCGGGTTCGTCGGCCTGTGGGACGTGGGAGTCGGTGCGATCAAGGCGTCGCTGTTCGGTGGCGTGCTGGGGCTGATCGCCTGCCACCGCGGGTTCAACAGCAAGCCCGGGGCGGCGGGCGTGGGCCGCGCCGCCACCCAGGCATTCGTGATCTCCTTCGTGGCCATCATCGTGATGGACTTCGTGCTGGCCCTGTTTTTCAACACGCTGTACGAAGTGGTGTTCTCGATGTCGCCCCCGAAGATGGCCTAGGAGCACCCGATTGCGGGTTCGCGATGAGCGATCCGGTGATTCGACTGAAAGGCGTTTCGGTCCGGTTCGGGCCGCAGGCCGTGCTGCGCGATGTGAGTCTGGACATCGGCCGCCACCAAACGGTCTGCGTCATCGGCGAATCGGGCTGCGGCAAGACCGTGACCCTGAAACTGGTTGTCGGCCTACTCCGAGCGACAACGGGTGACGTGCTGTTCGAGAACGCGTCGCTCAACGCCATGAGCGAGAAGGCTCTCACCGCGATGCGGCTTCGCGTCGGGTTCCTCTTCCAACAGGCGGCGCTGTTCGACAGTTTGAACGTGTACGACAACGTGGCGTTCGGCCCGCGGGCGAAGGGCGGGATGAAGGAAGCCGAGATCCGCGATCGCGTGATGGAACGCCTCGCGGAGGTCGGGTTGCCGCCGACGGTGATCGAGAAGTTGCCGGCGGAGCTTTCCGGCGGCATGCGGAAGCGTGTCGGCCTCGCCCGCGCCTTGGCGCTCGACCCCGAGATGATGCTCTACGACGAACCGACCACCGGCCTCGACCCGATCATGACCGACGTGATCAACGAATTGATCCTCCGCACCCGGACGAAGCGGCCGGTGACGAGCATCGTGGTGACGCACGAGATGAGGACGGTTCACAAGGTGGCGGATCGCGTGGTGATGCTGTACCCGTTGTCGCGGCTGAGCCCGGACGAGCCGCAGGTGATCTTCGACGGCCCGCCGGATGGATTGTCGAAGTCCGATGATCCGCGGGTGCGGCAGTTTGTGGAAGGCAGTGCGGCGGATCGCATGGCATCGGATGCGGATGGCGTTTAGCCGCGAGGCGGAGTCCTCGGAGCCGAGCGCGAGCGGTGAGGGAAACATGGCGGAGCGACGAACCAAACTGAAGCTTGGCCTCTTCATGGGCGGCACGCTCGTGGCGCTGGCCGCGCTCGTCGTGCTGTTCGGTTCCGCGCCCACGCTGTTCTCCAACCGCGCCCATTACACCATCACGTACCCCGAGGCGCCCGGCATCGGGCCCGGCACGCCCATCCGCAAGTCCGGCGTCCGCATCGGTGAAGTGACGAAGCTGGAGCTCGACCCGGATTCCGGGCAGGTCCGCGTTCACATCGCCATCGATCCGAAATACGCGCTGCGCACCGGGGAGGACGCCACGATCACGCGCGGACTGTTGAGCGGCGACACCGCCATCGACTTCCTTCCGAAACTCGACCCGACGACCGCCGCTCCGCTGCCGAAGGGCGACGACTACAAGCCCGGCAGCGAGATCGTGGGGGTGCCGCCGATCACGCCGCGCAGCCTGCTCACGCCGGCGTCCGGCGTGCTCGCCAGCGCGCAGGCTTCGCTCGATCGCATGGTGACGTCATTCGAGCGGTTGGAGAAGGTATCCCCGCAACTCGAGGCGACACTGCGAGAATTCGAACTGCTCGCTTCGGACGTCCGCAAGTTCATCCCCGAGTTGAAGAAGACGAACGACAAGCTGCAGAAGTTCATCGGTGGAGACGTGAAGCCGCAAGGGTTCGGCGCGAACGGGAAGCCGCTGCCGATCGGCATGATCGCGGCGTTTCAGGACCAGCCGGAGGGCGAGAACAACCTGCCCGCGTTGATCCGCGACGTGCGCACACTCATCGGCGTGATCCGCCCAACGATCGACGACATCCGCGTGGCCGTGCGCCGCATGGAACCGGAACTCACGGGCGCGGCCAAGTCCGCCCGCATCGCGTTGGACCGCGCCGGCGGCACGTTCGAAGCGTTAAACGAGGTGCTCTCCCCCGAGAACCGCAAGGAGATCGCCGAACTCATCAAGAACCTCAACGGCGTGAGCGCGAACGTGCTGAAACTCTCCGGCACGTTCCAAGGCGTGCTCGAAGAGACGGACAAGGCGATCCGCAACTTCGACAAGCGGACCGCGCCGATCGGCGACATCCTGAACGATGTGCGAGGCATCTCGAAGCCGCTCGCGGAGAAGTCCGGGGCGCTGGTGAAGGACATTTCGGAATCCGCGGCCGCGCTGAGCAAGGTGCTCGGCGAGGTGCGCGAAGTGGTGCGGGTTTTCGGCCGCGAGAACGGCACGCTGCAGAAACTGCTCACCGAACCCGGCGTGTATCAGAATCTCGACGCGGCCGCGGCGTCGCTCGCCAAGGTGCTCGCTCGAGCGGACAAGATCGGCCGCGATCTCGAAGTCTTCGCGGACAAAGTGGCGCGGCGGCCGGAACTCATCGGCGTGGGCGGCGCCTTGCGGCCCAGCGCGGGCTTGAAGGAATCGCCGTTCGCTCCCGTGCCGCGCGATTTACCGAGCTACCGCCCCGAGTGGCCGCCCGCGATTCCCGCGACTCGCCACGAAACGCAATGGCACCCCGGCGAACCAATCCTCGGCCGGCCGATAAACTAGCGATGGCGATCCGGACGTCCGTAGAACCGTTCGAAGACTCCCACCTCTCCCCGCTGGGGAGGGTCGCCGTGCCGATGCGAATGCATCGCCACGGCAGGTGAGGAGCTGTTCGACGTCACACCGGGAACGTCGATCGCCTCACCCGGGTTGCGAACGGCCTACGCCGTTCGCAAACCACCCTCTCCCCGGCGGGGAGAGGTGAGTACGTACCTGCGAGGTGAATCATGCCCCGTCGCTCTCCCGCGCCGCACGATCCTGAAGGCCGCGGCGGCACTGCCGCTGGCCGCCCCGCGATTCCTCTCCGCCCGCGGGGCCAATGAAAAGCTCAACATCGCGGTCATCGGCTGCGGCGGTCGCGGGGCCGCGAACCTGGACGGCGTGCGGTCCGAGAACGTCGTCGCGCTCTGCGATGTGAACCGCGACGCCGTGCTGCAGGCCGCCACCAAGCAGGCTATCGCTCATCACCAATTCGCGGACTTCCGCAAGCTGTTCGATGAACGGCACAAGGAATTCGACGCCGTCGTGATCAGCACCTGCGAACACACGCACGCCTTCGCCACGCTCGCCGCCCTTCAACTGAACAAGCACGTGTATTGCGAGAAGCCGCTGACGCACAACATCAAGGAGGCCCGCATCATCCGCGAGGCCGCGGCGAAGACGAAAGTCGCCACGCAGATGGGCACGCAGATCCACGCCACGGAGAACTACCGCCGTGTGGTGGAGTTGATCCAGAGCGGCGCGATCGGTGGCGTGAACGAGGTGCACGTGTGGGTCGGCCGCGCGTGGGGCCGGCAGTCCGCCGAAGACGCGAAGAAGAACAAGGACTTCGTGACGGTGCTGGAACGGCCGACGGTGAGCGTGACGCCGCCTCCGAGCCTGAACTGGGACTTGTGGCTGGGGCCCGCGCCGGAGCGGCCGTTCAACCCCGTGTACGTGCCGGGGCCGAAGTGGTACCGCTGGTGGGCGTTCGGCAACGGCACCATGTCCGATCTCGGCAGCCACTGGAACGACCTGCCGTTCTGGGCACTCAAGCTGAAGGCGCCGACGAGTGTGGAAGCCAGCGGGCCGAAGCCGCACGCCGAGATCGCCCCGGCGAGCATGCAGTGCACGTACCAGTTCCCGGCCCGCGAAGGCATGCCGCCCGTGAAGATGACGTGGTACCAGGGTGCGAACAAGCCCGCGCCGTGGACCGAGAAGAAGATTCCGCAATGGGAAAGCGGCGTGCTGTTCGTCGGCGACAAGGGGCGGATGCTGCTTTCGGATTACAACAAGCACCTGCTTTTACCCGAGAAGGAATTCGTGGACTTCAAGCGGCCCGAGCCGTTCATTCCCAAATCGCTCGGGCACTACGCCGAGTGGATTCACGCCTGCAAGACCGGCGCCCCGACGACGTGCAACTTCGAGTACGCGGGCTGGCTCACGGAGTCGAACCACCTCGGCAACGTGGCTTACCGCGCGGGCAAGAAGCTCGAGTGGGACGCCGCCGCGATGAAGGCGGTGAACTGCCCGGACGCGGACCAGTACATCGGCCGCGAATACCGCAAGGGTTGGAAGCTCGGGTGAGTGATGTTGAACGGCAAGACGGCGTTGATCACCGGGAGCAGCCAAGGCATCGGCCTCGGCGTGGCGCAAGCGTTCGCCGCGGCCGGCGCTGCGGTGGTGCTCACGTCCGAGCGGCCGCTCGATTCCCTGCGAGAGGTGCAGCGGTTGCTCAGCGATTATCCGCGCACCCGGTACATCGCCGCGAACCTGCTCGCTCCGGGTGAACCGGAGCGACTCGCGGATGAGGCGTGGGCCGCGTTCGGCGGCATCGACGTGCTCGTGAACAACGTCGGCACGTTCAAGGAACCGCCGTTGCTCGACCTCGCGGCGGAGCACTTCGATACGATCTTCCGGTTGAACGTGTGGACGGGGATCGCGATCACGAAGGAAGTGGTGCGGCGGGCGGTGAACGGGAGGCGGGGCGGCCGCATCCTGTTCACGACCTCCCTGAACGGCACGCGATCCGAACCGGCCCACACGCTTTACGACGCCAGCAAGGGCGCGGTGAACGCGCTCGTGCGGCAACTCGCGATCGAACTCGCGCCGCTGGGGTTCACCACGGCCGCGGTCGCACCGGGGCTCGTGGAGACGCCGCTCACCGACTTCGGCTTGAAGTCCGATCCCGCGGCGCGGCAGGCGATCTTGGATCAGATTCCGTTGCGACGCATCGCCACGGTGGAAGACGTGGCGCACTGGTATGTGTTTCTCGCGTCGGATCGCGCGAGCTACTCGACAGGTTCGATCTTCACCGTGGATGGCGGCTTGGACGCCCAGCAGATGGCCGTGCGCCCCATCACCGAGGCGGAGAGATGATCAATCATCCTTCTTCGGGTTGAACTTGATCCCGCAACCGGCGGCGGCGCTGGTCTCGGCCGTGGATGCCTTCTTGCCGTCCAACACCGCCTTCACCGCCGCTTCCAAGTGCTTCGCTTTCGCTTCGCCCGGCGGGCTCTTGTCGTCCATCGCGCCCATGTACGCGATCTTGCGGTCCTTGTCGAGCACGAAGAACTCCGGAGTGTACTTCGCGCCGTACTTGCGGGCGATCTCCTGGCTGGCATCGTGCAGATACGGATAGTTGAACCTCTTCTTCTCGGCCCGCATCTTCATCGCAGGCAGCGCGTCCTCCTTCGCGGTGTTCACGTTGATGGCCACGACGCCGACGTTCGGATTCGCCTTGGCGAACGCGATGATGCGGGGCTCGTACGCCTCGGCCACCGGGCAAGTGTTGCACGTGAACACGACGACAATCACGTCCTTGTCCTTGAAGTCGGCCAAGGCGTGCTCCTTGCCATCCGTTCCGGGCAAGCCCTCCCACGACGGCGCGACGTCGCCAATCGACAGCACCTTGTTGAACTTCCCGGCCAGTGCCACGGACGAAGCAAAGCCAAGGACGGCGAAGGCGAACAGCATGCGCATCACTTCTTCTCCGAAATGCACCACAGGTGCTTGAACGTGCGGATGAACAACTCGCCGTTCGAGATCGCGATCGACGAATTCGACTGGCTGCCTTCCAGCGCGTTGGTGGCGAGGATTTCAAACTTCGGGTTGGCGGCGAGCACGTTGGTTTCGCCGCTCCGCATGAGCAGGTACAGTTTGCCGTCCGCGGCGGTGATCGAGCCCCACGTCACGCCGCCGCGCAGCTTGGCTTCGTCCTTCCAGAGGTCGTTGCCGGTCTTCAGTTCATAACAGTGGGGCTTGCCGTCTTCGTCCACCATGTAGAGGTGTTCGCCGAGGATCACGCCGGAGCCGACGCGTTGGTTCGCCGGTGATTTGTGGAACCAGAGGCGATCCGCGGTGATGTCGCCGGTGCCGCCCAACTTCACGGCGATGGACGATCCCGCGTAGCCGGACATGTTCACGGCCACGCCGTTGCCCACGAGCGGCGAGGTATACACGAAGCTGTTCAACCCCTGGCACTTCCATAACTCGGAGCCGGTCTTCGGGTCGTACCCGCGGAGGTAGCCCTGCTTGTCCGCCGGGGCGCTTTTCACATCGCGCGACTGGCCGAGCAGCAGTTGGTCCTTGCCGTCGATCTTGGCGATCACCGGCGTGCTCCACGAGCCGAACGTCTCGTCCTTGTCCCACACCGTCTTGCCGGTCTTCTTCTCCATGCCGAGGAGGTAGTTGCGGCCTTTCTCGTTCACGCCGCACCACTGGATCACGAGATCGTCGTAGAGCACGGGGGAAGAACTGTTGCCAAAGGCGTGTTCGAACTTGCCGAGGTCCGTGCGCTTCCAGAGTTCCTTGCCGGTGAAGTCGAAGCAATACACGCCGGCAGAACCGAAGCTGACCACGACGCGTTCGCCGTCGGTGGCCGGAGATGCGTTCGCGTACCAATCCGGCGTCCAGTTGGTTTCCTTCTCGGCGTACTCGATCGTCTTCTTCCAGAGTTCCTTGCCGTCGGTGCGATCGAAGCAGTACAGGCTGCGTTCGGTTCCGCCCTTGTTGGCTTGTGTGAGGAACACCTTTCCGCCGGCGATCACGGGCGTGGAGTTGCCCTGGTTGGCGAGGGGGATCTTCCACTTCACGTTTTCCTTGGCGCTCCACTTGAGCGGAAGGTTCTTCTCTTCGGAGATCCCTTGGCCGGTGGGACCTCGCCACGCGGGCCAATCGGCGGCGAAAAGCGTGGCGGAAAAGAACAACAACAGCGCGGCAGCGATGCGGTGCATGGCAACCCTCGAATCAGGTGATCGAGTCGGGATCGACGCCGAGTTCGCGAAGCTTTGCGGCGAGCCGTTCGGCATGCAGCATCGCTTCGTCCCGTTCGGCCGCGATCTCCTCCGGGCTCAGGAACTCGCGTCCGTGCGGGCGAGCGGGTCGCCTTCGATCGGGTGGATCAGGTGATCGCCGGCCACGAACACGTCGGGGTCCTTGGCGAACAAGTGCTCCAGATTCCACTTCAGGATGGAAATCCATGTGAACTGCAGCGTGTTGTCCGCCATCGGTTCACCATCGCTTTCCGGATAGTGAACCTGTTTGGCCGTCGATGCGATCACGGACACGATTCGCCCTCCGCCGTCGCGGACATTATCGCAGGAACAGCGGGGGATGTCATGGCTTCGGCACCATCAGCGTGAACGGCGGAACGAATGCCTGCAGCGCGGTGAGCGCGCCAACCACGCAGGCGAGGAACGCGCTGTGCCACAGCACGGCCTTGAAGATGTCCGCCTCCTTGCCAATCTGGTTGGTGCCGGCCGTGGCCACGCAGATGCTCTGGGCGTCGATCATCTTGCCCATCACGCCGCCGGTGCTGTTCGCCGTGCAGATCAGTACCTGAGCCTGTTCGAGGCTCAGGTTGCCCATCGCAACCGGGTTCGCGTTGTACACTTCGGTGGCGGTGATCTTCTGCAAGCTGCCGAAGAGGGCGTTCGAGCCCGCGTCCGTGCCCGTGAGGAAGACGCCGACCCAGCCCAGGATCGCGGCGAAGAACGGATAGAGCACGCCCGTCTCGGCGAAGGCGACGCCAAGCGTCGCGTCCATGCCGGCGTACTTGGTGACGTAACTGAGGCCGAGCATACAGGCGATCGTCGGGATGGGCACCTTCATCTGCACGACCGTCTTGCGGCACACGGTGGCGATCTGGGCGCCCTTCATGCCCAAGAGGATCATGGAGGCGAACGCCGCGAGCAACACCGAGGTGCCGGGGGCGGTGAGCCACGTGAGCGAGAAGATAGCCGTTTCCTTGCGAGCATCGCCGACCGCGCCCGGGGGCACCAACCGATCCGCACGCTCGACGGTCTTGTGCAGCGTCGGCACTTCCGGCTTGTAGAAGGACTGCACGATGCCGAGATCGATCGGCCCCTTCTTCTCCTGATCCTTCAGGATGCCGGACACGACGAGGAACGCCCCCATGACGATCCACGGGGACCACGCGACGAGCACGCTCTTCGCGGTGAGCGGGGCTTCGGAGTCTTTCGGAGCGCTGAGCAGCGACGCGACTTCTTCCATCGCATGTTTCTGCTCGGCATCGAGTTCCGGAGTTGCGGCCGCATCAAGGGGCTGACGCCTCCCGCTCGCCTGTTCATCCGGGAATCGCCACTCCTGCTTCGGCTTCCACACGAACTTCAGGAACAGTGCCAGTGTGATCATGCTGAGGGCCGAGCCCGCGATGTCCGTCAGCGACCAGATCGGCGGAAGACCGTACGCGTGGGCCGTGGCGAAGAAGAACTGGAAAATGGCGAACGAGCCGCCGCCGACAAGCAGGGCCGGCCAGATGGCCAGCGTCTGCCGCCACGTGCACATGGTCTTCACCATGTAGAGCGGCACGAGGCACGAGAGAAACGGAAGCTGATGCCCGCACATGATGCTGATCGTGTCCACCGAGATGCCCGTGACGTTGGCCAGCGTGATGACCGGCACGCCGAGCCCGCCGTAGCAAACCGGCGAGGTGTTCGCGATGAGACAAATCACGGCGGCGCGGAACGGCGGCACGCCCAAGCCCACAAGCATCGCCCCGCAGATGGCCACCGGCGACCCCGCCCCCGCGGCCCCTTCCATGAACGCCCCGAAGCAGAAGCCGATGAGCACGGCCTGCACGCGGGCATCGCCGCTGAGCGCGCCGATGGATCGGCGGATCACGGCGAACTGCCCGGTTTCGACCGTCACGTTGTACAGCAGCATCGCGGCGAAAACGGTCCAACCGATGGGCAGCAGCCCGAACACGGCACCGTGAACGAACGACCACCCCGCCATGTCCGCGGGCATGCCGTAAACCGTGGTGGCGAGCAACAGCGCGACCACGGACCCGGCGGCTCCGGCCCAACTCGCGAGCCATCGCCGGCCCACGAGAAGGTAGAAGAGCACGATGACCGGCAGGGCGGCGACAAACGTGGACGCGAAGCGGTTGCCAAGCGGATTCAAGTCTTGGACGTAGGCGAACGGCATGGAGAGATTCCGGTGGGAGGCCGAAGAAGCGATGCTATCAGGGTTTGGGCTGGAATCAATTGAGAGTCGGCTTTTCGTGACCTTCCATCCTCACGTTAGCTTGACGTTGCCTGATCCGCCCCGCAGGTCACGCCTCGCTACAGTCTCGCCAAATCTCTTGCGATCTGCGATGTTCAGCGTCGTGAACTGCCAATTCGACACCGGCACGCGAGCGGACGCTTCCGGGCCGCGTTCTCGCTTCTCGACGCAAATCCAAATTTATTCGGCGATTCGGAACACGCTCGCGCTCCGTTCACGGGCGTTCCCGCGATTGGCACGCAACTTGAATTCCACGCCGATCGCAGGATTCCTGAACCCTTTTCGCGGGCCGGCCCCTCCAACACGGGGTCAATGATCCCGCGAAAACCAACCTTGGGAGAACGAGCATGAATCGCACTTGCCGCGGGCCGTTCGGAGCCCTGTGGAACGACGTGAACACCGTGCAGGACGAAGTGGCGAAGCTGTTCAACCGCGTTGCGCCGTTCGTCGCCGCTCCTGCCGCCGGGCCGCACCTCAACGTCTGGGAGGACGACCAAGCGATCTTCGTCGAGGCGGACCTGCCCGGCGTGGATCCTGAGAAGATTGACGTGACCGTAACCGAAGGCAACCAACTTACTCTCCGCGGCGAACGCAAGGCGCCGCAGTTCGAAGGGGCGACGTGGATCCGCCAGGAGCGGCCGAACGGCGAGTTCCTCCGCGAGATCGGCTTGCCCGCGTTGGTGAACGCGGACGCGGTCGAGGCCAAGTACGAGAACGGCGTGCTGCGGCTTACGCTGCCGAAGCACGAGGCCGTCAAGCCCCGCAAGATCGAAGTGAAGTTCGGCGCGTGATCCCCCCAAAAGACACTCAACGGAGACCCGATCATGGCAAGCTGTGCGGTTGAGAAGTCGGAACCGAAGCCGCGGATCGCGGCCGTTCGGCCCCGCGTGGACATCCTCGAAAATGGCCAGGAGTTCCTGCTCGTGGCGGACATGCCGGGTGTGAACCCCGGCGACGTGGACCTTCAGTTCGACAAGGGCGAACTGACGCTGCGCGGCACGCGGAACGGCTGTCGCAACGTGGCATTCGAGCGGACCTTCACCGTGTCGGACGCGGTGGCCGCGGATCGGATCGCGGCGGAGTTGAAGAACGGCGTGCTCACGGTGAAACTGCCGAAGGTGGAGGCCGTGAAGCCGCGGAAGATCGCGGTCCACGCCTGATCTTCCCCGTAAGACAACCCGAAGCCCGGTTCCTCGGAACCGGGCTTCCTGCACAAAGCGACCCATCGTGACGATACACCTCTTCTCCCGAGCACGCGAACTCGCCGGTACCGGTTCCGTGGACGTGCCGTTTCCGCCGGGTGCGACCGTGGCCGCACTGCGGGCCCGGCTTGCGGAACAGATTCCCCCGCTCCGCGAATTGCTCGCCGTCTCCCGCATTGCCGTGAACCACGACTTCGCAGCGGACACCGCGGCAATTCAGGATACGGATGAAGTCGCCGTGATTCCGCCCGTTTCCGGCGGGTGATTGATCTTTCGCCGCTCTCCCGCCATCGGCTAGAACCGCATGCCCTCCCGGAAGGAGCCGAGGCATGTGCGGAATCGTCGGATTCACGGGCCAGCGCGAAGCGAGCCCTATTCTGCTCGAAGGCTTGCGGCGGCTCGAATACCGCGGCTACGATAGCGCGGGCATGATCACCGGGACCGGAAAAGACTTCCACCTGCGGAAGAAGGCCGGCCGGTTGCAGGAACTCGTTCGCAACGTGTCCAGCCACCCGGCCCCCGGATGCTTCGGCATCAGCCACACGCGCTGGGCCACGCACGGCGGAGCGACGGATCGCAACGCCCACCCGCACCTCGATTCCACCGGCAACGTCGCGGTCGTTCACAACGGCGTGATCGAGAACTACGCCGTGCTGAAGCAGCAACTGCAATCGAGCGGCGTCACGTTTCGTTCGGACACCGACACCGAGGTTCTCGCGCATCTGATCGGCCACTTCTACGATGGCGATCTGCCTGCGGCCGTGCGGCAGGCCTTGAGCCTCGTGAAAGGCACCTACGGCGTCGCGGTGATGTGCAAGCGCGAACCGGGGCTCATCGTCGGAGCCCGCCTCGGCAGCCCGCTCGTGATCGGCATGGGCGACGGCGGCACGTATCTCGCGTCCGATGCCAACGCCCTCGCCGGATTCGCGAAGCAGGTCGTGTACCTCACCGACCGACAGCTTTGCACCCTGAACGGCGACGAGTGGGAAATTCGCGACGCGGACTTCTCGCCGGTCTCCGTTTCGGTGCAGGATATCGACGCGTTCCTGGCCGACGGCGACACCGAGAAAGGCGAATTCCCGCACTACATGCTGAAGGAGATCTACGAGCAGCCGGACGCACTGGAGAACGCGATGCGCGGCCGGCTCGACGACGACGACGCCTCCGCGCGGTTCGGCGGGTTGAACCTCACCCCGCAGCAACTTCGCCAGATCGATCGCGTCATCATGACGGCGTGCGGCACGAGCTATCACGCGGGGTTGGTCGGCGAGTATCTCTTCGAGGAACTCGCCCGCATGCCCGTGGAAGTGGAATACGCCAGCGAACTCCGCTACCGCAACCCGCCGATCGACCGCGACACGGTGATGCTTGCGATCACGCAATCGGGCGAAACAGCGGACACGCTCGCGGCCCTGCGCGAGTCGAAACGCATGGGACACACCACGCTCGCGATCTGCAATGCCGTCGGAAGCAGCATCGCGCGCGAAGCGGACGGCGGCGTGTACCTGCACGCGGGCCCGGAGATCGGCGTGGCGAGCACCAAGGCCTTCACCTCGCAGTGCACCGTGCTCGCGATGCTGGCCCTGTACTTCGGCCGCACCCGGCATCTCTCCAGTTTGCAGGGCACGCGAATCATCGAGCAACTGCGGGCGTTGCCGGAGGTGCTTCGCCGAACTTTGCAGTGCCACGACCGCGTGAAGCAGGTGGCCGAGAAGTACGCGGACGCGCGGAACGTGCTCTACCTCGGGCGGCAGTACCTCTACCCCGCCGCCCTCGAAGGCGCCTTGAAGCTCAAGGAGATCAGTTACATCCACGCGGAGGGCTACCCGGCCGCCGAGATGAAACACGGCCCGATCGCACTCGTGGACGAAAACACGCCCAGCGTGTTCCTCGTGCCGCGCGGTTCCGCCTTCGACAAGGTCATGTCCAATATGCAGGAGATCAAGGCGCGCGGCGGGCCGGTGATCGCGGTATGCAGCGAGAACGACGCGGACGTGATGAACCTCGCGGACGACGTGATCCCGGTGCCGGACGTGCCCGAGTACCTGCAGCCGATCGTGGTCGCGATCCCGCTGCAACTCCTCGCCTACGAGATCGCCCTGCTCTGCGGATGCGACGTGGACAAGCCGCGAAACCTGGCCAAGAGCGTGACGGTGGAGTGAAGCCGCGCGAAGCGCCGGCTCAGATCTTCGCCTTGAACATGCCGCTCCGCCACAAGCCCAAGCGGTTCACCCAGTACTTCGCCACGACACCCAAGGTTTGCAGGCCGTACTTTGTGCTGCGGCGGAAGTTGATCTGGCTCGCCTCCGAGAAGTAGCGAACCGGGACCGGCACGTCTCCCAGGCGGAAGCCGAAGCGGATCGCTTGTACCAGGAACTGCGTGTCGAAGACGAAGTCGTCCGAATTGCGCTCGAAGGGGATGGTTTCGAGCACGCGGCGGCGGTACACGCGAAAGCCGGAGTGGAACTCGCCGAGGTTCTGGCCGAGCATCAGGTTCTCGAACGCGGTGAGGCCGCGGTTGGCGAAGTACTTCCACCACGGCATGCCGCTGCGGATGGCTTCCTTGCGACTGCGGACGCGATTGCCGAGCACCACGTCGCAGATACCGAGTTCGACGATGCCGACGGCGTGCGGGATCACTCGAGCGTCGTACTGGTAGTCCGGGTGGATCATCACGATCACATCGGCGCCGTGCTCGAGGCAGTACTTGTAGCACGTCTTCTGGTTGCCGCCGTAGCCCGTGTTCTTCTCGTGCACGATCACCGTGAGGCCCATGTCCCGGGCCATCTGCACGGTGTTGTCCTTCGAGCCATCATCGACGAGAAGGATTTCGTCCACGCAGCCGGCGGGGAAGTCCGCGAGGGTGGCGGCGAGCGTGGCCGAAGCGTTGTACGCGGGGAGCACCGCGATCACCTTGTGCTTCCGCGGCGAGGGCGTGAGGATGCGCTCGACGTGGAACGGCTCGTGGACCGGTTGCAGCGGCGGTTCGGACAGTAGAACGTCAGGCATGGCTTCAGTATAGACGCGCCGCAGCAGGAAGTATTCCCGCGGGATCATCGCTTCAGGGCCAGCGTGAGGCCGTCCGCGAACGGGAGGAAGCTGAGCCACACGCGTTCGTCCGCGTGAAGTTTCTTGTTTAACGCCCGGATCGCGACCGTGTCCGGGTCGTTCACGGCGTCGTCCGCGACTTTACCGTCCCAAAGCGTGTTGTCGATGACGATGAGCCCGCCGGGTCGGACGAGTTCGAGGCACGCCTCGTAGTACGCATCGTAGTTCGCCTTGTCGGCGTCGATGAAGGCGTAGTCCATGATGCCGGCCCAGCCGCCGGCGAGCAGCGACTCGATGGTCTCGAGCGCGGGCCCGATGCGCAGGTCGATCTTCGGAGCGAGGCCGGATTTCTCCCAATACTTGCGGGCGATGGCGGTGGACTCCTCGCTCACGTCGCAGCAGATGAGGTTGCCGTCCGGCGGCATGGCGGCCGCCACCCACAGTGCGGAGTACCCGGTGAACGTGCCGATCTCGATGCCGTTCTTCGCGCGAAGCATTTGGATCAGCGTGGCGAGGAACGGCCCCTGCTCCGGGGCGATCTGGAACTCGCCGTTTTCGAGGCGGCCGGTTTCCTCCCGCAGTTCGCGGAGGATCTCCGGCTCGCGCATCCCGACCGAAAGAACGTAGTCGTACAGGCTGTCCGTGATCGGCGTCGGCCGCACGAAATTGAGCATGGGAACCTCGCAAGGGGATGTGTTCAGGATATGCATGCCGTGCGATAGAATGGCGGAACCCGGAGGTGTTCCATGTCCGCCGTTCAGAAGGCTCGCAAAGTCACGCTTGAAGAGTACTTCGCGATTGAAGAGCGCGCTGAGCGCAAAAGCGAGTATTACAACGGCGAGATGTTCCTGATGGCGGGGGCCAGCCGGGAGCATAACATTCTTTCACGCAATTTGGCGGGATTATTGTTCGCCAAACTGCAAGGCGGCTCCTGCCAGGTTTTCTTCTCGGACCTTCGCGTTCGAGTCGAGCGGACCGGGCTCTACACATACCCGGATCTTCTGATCGTCTGCGGCGAGCCCGAATACGCCCCGGAGAATCGCGACACACTCATCAACCCGAAAGTGGTGATCGAGATTCTCTCGGACTCCACCGAGCGGTACGACCGCACCACGAAATTCCGCCACTACAAGCAACTTCCCTCGGTTCAGGAGTATGTGCTCGTCTCTCAGGATGAACCGCTCGTCGAACGATTCACTCGACAGGACGACGGGGCGTGGGGCCAAACGGATTTCGTCGGGCTCGATGTGGACATGGTGCTGGCGACGGTCGCGGTGAGCATTCCGATGTCGGACGTGTTCCGCGGCGTGGAGTTTCCTCCACCCGCCGTACCGCCGTTCGGCGAATGATCACGCGGCCCGTTTGGTCTGCTTCACTTCGCGGAACACGTCCAACAGCGCCTGATAGTGTTTCTCGAACGTCCAGCGGTTGCCGGTGGCGCGGGCCGCGCTCGATGCCGCGGTGCGGTAGCTGCGGTCGGTCATCCTCGTCATGGCTGCCGCGAGCGCGGGCGCATCGTGCGGGTCGTCGATCACCAAGCCGTCCATCGGCGGCGTGAGCAACTCGGACGCGCCGTTGAACTTCGTGGTGATCACCGGCAGCCCGCACGCCAGCGACTCGAGCGCGACGAGCGAGCACGGATCGTAGAACGTGGGATGCACGAGGAAGTCCGCGGCGAAGTACGCGTCCTTCGGGTCGTCGCGGTGGCCCAGGAAGCGGATGCGATCCGCAACGCCGAGTTTCTCCGCCAGCGTGCGGTATGCGAAGAACTTCGGGTGGCCGACGATCGCGAGCGTGAACGGCTTGTCGCGCGGCACCAACGCCGCGGCGCGGATCAGCGGCGCGAGCCCCTTCAACCGGTAGTTCATCGCCACGAACAGGCCCACCGTGTCCTCCGGCGTCACCTTCCATTTCTCGCGCTCCTCATGCCGCCGTTTGAGCCGGTCCTCCGCCGCGAAGCGGTCCGGATCGATGGCCGAGTACACCACGCGCACGGAATCCGCGCCCATGCCGTAGAACTGCTCGAAGTGCCGCTGCACCATCTTGCTGTTCACAATGACGAGAGGCTTGTTCGGCCCGAGGTATTGTTTGCGTTCGAGGCGTGCAAACGACCACGCGGCGGGGTCGAACCACTTCCCGATGGAGGCGACCCGGCGTTCCCAGCCGTTTGCGAACTTCCGCTTGTTATGCTCGGCGGAAGCCGCATGCAATCCGCCCTGCGGGTAGAGCACGTCCTGGCCCCACGTCTTGTCGAAGCCGATGCTCACATCATGATGGTTCTCCCGCAGCGCGGCTTCGCATGCCGCACCGAACCGCCACGGCCTCAGGAATCGCGGGCCGCTCGGCACCTCCAGCCGGTGATAGTGCGTGGACGCGGGCAGCGATGCGGCGTCCCACCGGCATGCGTACAGGTGCACAGCGTGCCCGTCGCGAGCCAGTCGCCGCGCGAGGTCCCCGATGTACGTCTCGGCCCCGCCCCGCGCCGGAAGCACGCTCTCATAGCAGAGTGCGATATCCATCACGTCACCTTTCGCGACCGCTTCCGTGCAGCATGGCGGCTATACAGCTTCCACTTCCACCGGATGAACAACTCCATCCACCGGCCCGGAGCGCGTCCCGGCCACAGTTCGCGGTACCGCTTCCAGAATCGCAGCCGGTCGCGGGCCGTCACGCCCGGCACCTCGGACGAATACAGGAACTGCGCCAAATCCTTGATCTGGAACCACGCGCCGAGCAGCGAATGCTTGCCCATGCGGTGCAGGTCGATCATCACCGCGCGGTTCACCCACGACTTCGGCACTTCGCGCGTCAGCGACTCCGGGATGTAGAAGTGGCAGAAGTACAGGTCCTTGTGGAACACGCTCCGCCAGTGCAACTCGCGGGCGATGCGGGCCAACTCTGCGATGAGGCCGCGCTTCCACCGAGCGAAGTCGGCGGGTGCCAAGCGCTCCGCGGCGAGCGGCACCGCGAGGTGCAGCGGCAACTGGCCCGTGAGTTCCTCGATGGCGATGAAGCCTTGCAGCTTGCCGAGCGGGCCGGTGAACTGCCCCGCCGCCACGGCCCGCGGCACCGGGAAGCCCGCCGCCTTCGCCCACTCCAAGTGTTCCCATTCCTGCAAGCCCGGCGATCGTGCCGAACCCGGAAGCAATGTCGCGAGCACGCCGTCGAACCACGGCAGCTTGTAGTGCCGCTTCAGGAAGACGATCAACTTCTCGCCGCCGTTCGTCAGCGTCCAGCGGGCGATCGCGCGGCCCTGCTTCTCGTGAAGCAGATCCGTGACCGTTTCGGTGAGGATTCGGTCGGGCCAATCTTCACCCGCGAAACGCGGCCAATCCGTGGTTTGGCGAAGCACGCGCGAACAGCGGAACAGCCGCCGCCAGAGCGAGGGTGCCTGCGAACGCGTTGGTGAAATCGGCGTCATCGATCGTCAACCGAGTGCAGCACGAACCACTCGGCCGTGGCACGACCGGTGAGGCGTTGGCCGAAGGCGTAGAGTTTGGGGCCGGGCTGGCCGTAGCGTTCGCGCTGGAACAGTTCGCGGGCGATCGCCATGCCGGGGGCCCGCCACGACTTGCCGCGCAGCCACGCGATGAGGCGGCCGAGCGGTGCGAAGTTGCGGCCGCGGATGAGCTTCGCCGCGCGGCCGTCCGCCAGTTGGATCGAGATCGTGCCGCCGGGGCACGAGTAGAACGGCGGGGCGACCGCGGGCTTCGGCCAGATCGCTGCGATCTCCGGAATCGCACACACCGCTTCATCCGCGAGCCACACGAGGCGTTGATCGGCGTTCACCGCCTCGCGTTGGTCGCGAAGCGAGCGGCGATCCCCGATGCGATCGGATTCCGCCTGCAGTTTGCGAACGAGTTCGGAGAATCGCGGCAGCTTTACCCCGCTCGTGCGGCATACGCGGGTGTACGCCCACAGCATTCGCAGCCGTTCGCGCGGCGACGCGAGCCCCGCCGCCAGCGACGCGTCGAGCGCGGCCAGCGGCTTCGGATCGTGTCGATCCGACCGCGAATTCTGCCAATCGATCAGCGTCACCGTGCAAGCGGACGGATCGACGAAGACGTGCTTCGCACTCAGATCCGGCGTGCCGAAACCGGCCGCGTGCAGTTCCGCGATCGATTGCCCGATCCGCTCCGCAAGCCGCTGCCGCTCTACGAGTGACAATGCACTGTCACTCAGCAGCGATCGCAACTCGCGGCCGCCCTTCAGATCTTCCACAAGCAGGAACGCACGTCCGTCGCCGTCTTCGCCGAACGCGACCCACTGCGGGCACGGGAAACCTTTGGCCGCCAGTTGCTTCAGGACCTTCGCCTCGCGGACGCACCGAGGCGACTTCAGCTTCTCGAGTCGGCCCGTGCGATGCTGCTTCTTCAAGTAACCGACCGTGCCACCCGGCAATTCAACCCGCACCACGTGGCGATCCGGGTGGCCGCTCACGACCTCGCCCGGCAGGGCGAGGAGCGATTCCGCCGTCATCAGGCGGGCGGCCGCGAACGCTTCGCGATACTTCGGATGCACCTCGGCCCAGCCGCGCGAGGCGGGAATGAGCCGCGCCCCGATCGGCGCGACGGCCTTCGTTCGTGTCAGTTCAAGCGGCACGACGCACCTCCCCGGCCAGCGGCAGCGGGAACTTCGCGAGCAAGCCCTGCACTTCCGCGAAAACCGTTTCGGGCGAAAGATCGCGCATGCAACGGTGATCCAACGGGCAGACGCGCTTCTGGCACGGCCCGCACGCCACCTTCTTCTGCAGGTGCTTCGCCTTCGCGAACCACGTTTCCGTCCACTCGATGTGCGTGGGGCCGAACAGTGTGAGCACCGGGCGGTCGAACGCGGCGGCGAAGTGCCGCGGGCCGCTGTCCGTCGTGACGAGCAGGTCCAGCCGCTTCACCACGGATTTGGTGAACGCGAGTGACAACGGGCTATCACTGAGGCTGAACACGTGCGGGCTGCGCGCATCCTCCGCGATCTTGCGGGCGATTTCGCGTTCGCTCGGCCCGCAGAGCACGACCACGGCGGCTCCGGTTCTCTGTGTGATCATGCGGGCCAAGGCGGCGAAGGACTCCGCGGGCCAGTGCTTCGCGGAGCCGAACGCCGCGCCGGGATTCAGCCCGATCACGCTCGGATAGCGAGAGAGCGAGAACGCCTTCCACGCATCCAGCGCCGCGGCTTCACCCGCGGGCGTGGTGAAGAGTTCCATCCGGTGGCCGGGGTCGTCCGTGCCGATGGCGAGCGCGAGGCGGTTGTAATCGTCGATGATCGGGATGGGGACCGGGCGGCCCCAGAAGTCCGTCTTCGGATGAAGCCGTTGCGTGAGGAGCAGGCTGCGCCCGTAGCGGGAGAAGCCGACGATCTCGCGGCATCCGCCGAGTTTGGCGAGCATTGCGGAGCGGAAGGAATTCGGGAAGAGCACGGCGGCATCGAAACCGGTGCGGCGCAGTCGCCGGGCCACGGGCCAGAGCCGTTGTTCCTTCGGGCCGCGCTTGTCGAAGAGGATCGTTTCGCGGAACCACGGCGCGCCGGCTAGCACCTCCGCGACGTACGGCTTGCATACTGCTGCGAGTTCGGCCGAGGGATAGCGTTCGCGCACGGCACGGATCGCCGGCACGGCCATCACCACATCGCCGATCCAATTCGGCAGGAAGAGCGCGATTCGATTCATTCGTAGTCCACCAGCTGTGACCGGACCAAGAGGACCGACAATCAGTCCCATCCGTCCCACTTGCCGACCTAGGCCGCCTTCATCCGATCAATGATGTTCGTCGTGGAGAAGCCGTCTTTCAGTCCCGCGAGGTGCACGCGGCCGCCGTGGCTCTCCACGAATTGCGCGCCCACCACGTCGTCCTTGCGGTAGTCCGCGCCCTTCACCAGCACGTCCGGCTTCACGGCGCGGATCAGGTTCAAAGGCGTGGCCTCCGCGAAAATCGTGACAAAGTCCACATCCTGCAAGCCGGCGAGAACCAACGCCCGCGCCTCGACCGGGTTCACCGGCCGCGAGGTTCCCTTGAGTTGCCGCACGCTGGCGTCCGAGTTCAAACCCACGACGAGACAATCCGCTTGGGCGCGGGCTTCATGCAGATACTGGACGTGGCCCGCGTGCAGTACGTCGAAGCAGCCATTGGTGAAAGCGATGCGTTGGCCGCGAAGGCGACGGGATTCGAGTTCCGCGAGCAGGTTCGGCAGCGATTGCACCTTGTCCGCACCGGGCACCCGATCCGTGCGGAACGGCGCGTGATGCAGGTCCGCGAGGATCTCGTCCCGCGTCACGGTGGCGACACCGATCTTCTCCACTTCCAAGCCCCCGGCGATGTTCGCCAAGCGGATCGCGGGATCGTAATCGGCTCCGGAGGCGAGTGCGAGGCCGAGCGAAGCCATGACCATGTCGCCCGCACCGGTGATGTCGTAGACCGCCCGCGGCCGCGTGGGGAAGTGGTTCTCGCGTCCGTCGCGATGCGCCATCGCCATGCCGTCCTTGTCCAGCGTGACGATCCCGGCTTCGAGCCCGAGCGAATCGCGGAGTTCGCGCGCGGAGCGCATCGCGTCGTCGAGCGTGCGAATGGTACGGCCGGTCGCGAGTCCCGCCTCGAGGCGGTTGGGCGTCATCGCCGAGCAACCATGGTACTTGGCGTAGTCGCCCCCGCGGGTCGGGTCCGCGATCGCCTTGATGCCCGCGGCTTTCGCCCACTCGATGCACTTCTGCAAGAGGCCGAAGCCGCACACGCCCTTGTCGTAATCGCTGATGAGCACAAGGTCCGCCTCGCGGATCTTTTCGACGAGGACGGCGCCGAGTTTCCGCTCCACGGCTGGATTCACCGATTCGCGGTTCTCGTAATCGACGCGGATCATCTGCTGCGGGTGGCGGGCTTGAGCGCGGCCGATGTAGCGTTCCTTCACCGTGGTCGGGCGGTCCGCGTCGATCAGCACGCCTTCGGCGTCGATGCCGAGGTCTTCGAGAATCTTGCGGGATTGGACGCCGTCCGAATCGTCGCCGACGACGCCGACGAGGCTCGTTTGTGCGCCGAGTGCGGCGAGCATGGTGGCGACGCTGCTCGCGCCGCCGAGTCGCTCCTCACGCTTGTCCGCGCGCAGGAGAATGACCGGGGCTTCCTGCGAGATGCGTTCGGC
This sequence comes from Gemmataceae bacterium, assembly GCA_046350135.1. GTDB lineage: Bacteria > Planctomycetota > Planctomycetia > Gemmatales > Gemmataceae > Urbifossiella. The sequence continues at coordinate 22,968 of JAXMBB010000021.1, read as the reverse complement.
GTTGCCCCACACGTAACGGTCGAGCATCACGTCGCCGAGCACGAGCACGCGCGGCGAGCCGAGATTCTGCACGAGTTCGACGAGGTCCGCGGACATTGCTCCTCCTCCACCCTCTCCCGCAGGGACGAGGGTGGTTTGTGGGCTGCGACTGCAGACCACAAACCGGGTGAGGGGTCGGCTTCGAAGGGAAGCACCCTCACCCGCCGTCCCGATGCATTCGCATTCGGACGGCGAACCTCTCCCCAGCGGGGAGAGGCGAAAAAACACTAGGCCGCCTGTGACAACGCGGTGTCACTCATCTTGGACAACAGTGCCGCGTGGAACAGCGGAATCAACAGCTCGTGGTGGCCGATCACTTCAATGCCTTCCGAGCCGGGGCGGCGCAGCACGTTCATCCCGGTGCGATATTTCGATTGCATGTCGAAGTTCGCCGTCACAAGGCCGTCCAGATCGTGGCCGAAATTGCGGACCACGGCGACGACCTTGAGGAACACTTCGGGCATCACCACGGCCGAGCCGATGTTCCACCAGATGCCGTGGGCCAGTTTCGAGACGACGGTGCAGAGAATGCGGAAGTCCGTCATCGACGATTCGCCGATCGCCGCACCACTGACCTGCGGGTGCATGTGCACGATGTCCGTGCCCAACGCGACGTGAATGGTGCAGGGGATGCCGGCGCGGTGGCACGCGGCCACAAGGCTGATGTCCGCGTGCGGGCAGCGGATGTCTTGGATGTAGCGGCCGAGCGCGGCACCCAAGCCACGCGTCACCCCGTCGCGGGCGGCCACGGCGAACGCGTCCGCCGTTTCCTTCGCCATGCCAAAGCGGCCGGCATGAAGCTGAGCGCCGACGTCTTCGCTGGTCTTGCCGCAAAGTGCGAGTTCGAAATCGTGGATCGCCGCGGAACCGTTCATGGACACGGATGTGATCACGCGGCGTTCGATGAGATCGATCAGGTACGGGGCGCAGCCGGTCTTGATGACGTGCCCGCCGATGGCGACGGAAACGCCGCGGCCGTTCCGATGCGCCCGCACGACGTGGTCGCGGAGCTTGCGCATCTCGTTGGCGGCGAGTTGCTTGGGCAGCGTATCCAGCCAGTCGCCGATCGGCGTACGCGGCGACGCGGGCCGGCCGAGATCGCCGATCGCCACCTTGCTCGGCCGCGAGGCGAGTTCGTACGTCGTCAGTCCGTTCAGGTCGAAGGGTTGCATCCTGCTTCCCGCGTTCATCGTTACTCGTGCTTTATCACATGACTCAGTTGTTCGTGAAGCTCCGCTTCGCCCTCACGAACCACCATCTCGATCTTCACCGTGTGCAGCGGACGGCCGCTCAGTTCGTCGAGCCGCAACTTCACCCAATCCTTCTGCGTGGTCGCCACCGCGGCACCCGGCGGAAGCCCCAGCGCCCATGCCCGCAGATCGTCCACGTCCTTCCGCGAGTAAGCGTGGTGATCGGGGAACGTGCGGAACTCCGCGACCACCGCCCCGAGCGATTCCAGCGTGCGGCGGAAGGACTCCGGGTTACCGATTCCGCAGAACGCTCCGACGGTCGCTCCGCTCAGTTCGTTGGCCGCCGGCCGGTGCTCCGTCGTGGCGATCGGCACGCCCGGCGCCTTGCCCTTCAACCACTCGCGGATCGCATCCACCTCGGCCTCGCTCACTTGATCGCAGCGCGTGAGCAGGATCGCATCGGCCCTCTTCAGACTGCTCGGCTGTTCCCGCAACGTGCCGCGCGGGAACAAGCAGTCCTCGTGCGGCGGGCTCGTCGCATCGATCAGCACGATGTCCAAGTCGCGGTGCAAGCGGCGATGCTGGAAGCCGTCGTCCAGCACCAGGAGTTCCGCCTCGAGTTCCTCTACAGCCGCATCCGCGAGTGCCGAGCGATCCGCTCCTTGAAGATGCGGCACATCCGGCAGATTCTCCTCAAGCACCATCGCTTCGTCGTTCGGCCCCGCATCGGTTCCATAGCCGCGGCTCAGGATCGCGACCTGCACGCCTCGTTCGCGGTAAAACGTCGCGACATATTCGACGCACGGCGTCTTTCCGGTTCCTCCAAGGCTCAGGTTGCCAACGCTCACCACGGGTACCGCGGCGCGATGAATCGCTCGCGTGCCGCGATCGAATCCGCGATTCCGCCAGCGCACGCCAAGCCCATACGGCCAACTCGCCACGCGCAGCGCGGCTCGCGCCAAAAGCGCGAGCGGCCCGCGACGTTCGCCGCGGATCACCGCGCGATGCCACTCGACCGGAAGCTTCACGGGCGGGAGTGTAGACCGATTCGCGAAATGGTGTCAATCGCGGGTGCCGAGGCGGCATAGCCCGCCATTCGGCGGGTCGAAGACAATAGAATGATCGTGGTTCACGCTTCCGGCCGATCCGGCATCCGAGGTCCACCGTGTACTTGAAAATGGCTCGACGGGTGCTGTTTGAAACCGACAAGCGGCTGCTGTGGAAGCTCGCGTACAACATGGGCTTCAAAGGCGCCCTGTCCGTGCACCGGCACAAGTTGCGGCTCAAGCAGGGCAAAGTCTTCCCGCCGTTCCTGTACGTCTCGATCATCAACTCGTGCAACCTCCGCTGCCAAGGCTGCTGGGTGGACGTGGCCGCCAAGCAGGAGATCATCCAGCCGGACGCGTTCCACAAGCTCGTGCGCGAAGCGAAGAGCGTCGGCAACGTGTTCTTCGGCCTCGTCGGCGGCGAGCCGTTCATGCACCCGCACCTGCTGGACATGATCGCCGAGCATCCGGACTGCTACTTCCAGATCTTCACGAACGGGCATTTCGTCACGCCGGAGCGGGCGAAGCGGATGTGGCAACTCGGCAACGTCACACCGCTGTTCTCCGTCGAAGGCACCGAGATCATCTCGGACCAGCGCCGCGGCCGCGCCAACGTGCTGAGCAAGACGCTGCAGGGCGTCCACAATGCACTGGATGCCGGCGTGTTCACCGGCGTGTGCACTTCCGTGTGCCGCACCAACATCGACGACCTGCTCCGCGAAGAGTGGATCGACCGGCTCATTGAAATGGGCGTGCTCTACACATGGTTCCATGTGTACCGGCCGATGGGCCCGAACCCGAACCCGGACCTGTGCCTCACGCCGGAGCAGGCGATTCGGTGCGGAAGTTCACGGTCGAGATGCGGGCGAAGAAGCCGATCATCATCGTGGACGCGTACCACGACGGCGAAGGCAAGGCCCTGTGCCCCGCGGCCACCGGCATCAGCCACCACATCAGCCCGTGGGGCGGCATCGAGCCCTGCCCCATCGTGCAGTTCTCGAAAGAATCGATCCACTCCGAGAAGGACGATCGCAGCTTGAAGGAGAAATTCTTCGACTCGCGGTTCCTGTCCGACTTCAGGAAACTGGCCGCGGAGACGACCCGCGGTTGCATCGTGCTCGAACGCCCCGACCTGCTGGCGAACCTCGTCCGCGCCCACAGCGCCCCGGACGGCACGGCCCGCCAAACCGCCTTGAGCGAGTTGGATGCCATGGCTCCTCGCGGCTCGCAATACAATCCTTCGGCCGAAATCCCGGAGAAGAACCCGTTCTACCGGTTGGCGAAGAGATGGTTCTTCAACGACTTCGGCGCGTATGCCGCCCGCCCCGAAGAAGGCCGCGTTTGAACCTCGGGGCGGGCACCCGAAGCTACAACAGACTCTCCGCGATCGACCCTCTGCGAGTAACGATGTTCACACGCCGATCCCGCGCCCGCGAAGTGGCGCTGCAACTGCTCTTCCAACGCGACCAGAACCCGACGCCGGTGGAACGTGCGGCCGTGGTGCGGTTCGCCCGTGAACGCCTGAACGACGACGGCGATCTCGCCGCGTTCGCGCTCTCGCTTGCGGACGGCGTCGCCGAGCACCAGGCGGACATCGACGGCCGCATCTCCGCCGCCGCGGAGAACTGGCGGATCGGCCGCATGCTCCCTGTGGACCGCAACACGCTCCGCATCGGCACCTACGAATTGATCCACGCCGGCACGGCCCGCGAAGTGGCCATCGACGAAGCGATCGAACTCGCCCGGCGATTCGGCTCCAAGGATTCGGCGGCGTTCGTGAACGGCGTGTTGGACAAAGTGGCGAAGTCGAAGGACGCGTAATGCCGCGCCGCCAGCCGTTCACCGCGCTCTGTCAGCAAGTCGCCGCACTCGGGAAACCCCGCCGCGCCGATCTCCACGTCCACACCGTAGCCAGCGATGGCGAGTACACGCCATCGCAGGTCGTTCATCTGGCCCGCGAAGCCAAGCTCGCCGCCGTTGCGATCACGGACCACGACACGTTCGCGGGACTGCCCGAAGCGACCGCCGCCGCGGACGGGCGGATCGACGTGATTCCCGGCGTCGAAATCACGGCGGAGTTCGACGGCCGCGAGGTGCATCTGCTCGGCTACTTCGCGCGAACCTATCATTCGGAGTTGAACGCCGCGTTGGCACGCATCTGCTTGAGCCGCCGGCAGCGGTTCGAGGAGTATGCGGCACAACTGGCGCTGCCCGCGGACCGGGTGAAGCTGGTGGCCGATTCCACGCCGAGCCTCGGCCGCCGGCATGTCGCGCGATTGCTCATCGCGTGCAACTTGGCGAAGACCACGGACGATGCGTTCCGCCGCCGCTTGAACCCGCTGCGCGGAACCGTGCCCCCGAAGGTTCGCCTGCCACTGGAAGAGGCGATCGCTCTGGTTTACGCCGCCGGCGGCCGCACCAGTTTGGCACATCCGCCGGAGGCCTTCGACGAAGCCGCGTTCCTCCGCATGAAGCAGATGGGCCTCGACGCGTTGGAGGCCGAATACGCTTGGCGGCGATCCGCGCCGGCGATCCGCCTCCGCGGAATTGCGGCGAAGCTGGGACTGCTCGTCACGGGCGGAAGTGATTGCCACGGGCCGAAGCCGGAGCATCGCCGCATCGGCAGTGTGAGTGTGAAGCTGGATGCGGTGCAGGCGTTGCGGGAGAAATGAAAACGCCGCCCGTGAGGGCGGCGCTCGTGTGGAAGCGGTCTCGGCGGCAGCTTACTTCTTCTCGACCTTCGCGTCGGTGATCACCTTCTTATCGCCGTCCTTGGTGATCTTGCCGGTCACGGTGGCGGCCGTCTCGCCCGAGCACTTGTGGTACTTCTCGCCCTTGCCCTTGTCCTTGATGTAGTAGGTGATTTCCTTGTCGCCGTCCTTCACGACGAGGGCGTTGCCGCACGCGTCGGTTTCGCCGAGCTTGCACTTGGTGCACACGAGCTTGCCTTCGAGCTTCGTGGCCTTGGTTTCTTCCTTCTTCTTGTCCTCGGCGCCGGCGAGCGTGACGACCGAGAAACCCAGCGCGATAGCGAGTGCGAGACGCAGCATGAGAGGGAGCCCTTTGCGAGTGACCATCCGACCGCGGCCGCCCCCCGTGGGCGAAACGCAGCCGTTCCGGTTCTTCACACTATACCCATCGGCAATTTCGGGAGCAACCGCCAATTGAAATTGTTTCAACGGCGAATCCGGTGCTCCAGCTCAGTTCGGGAATCTCGCTCAATCCCCGTATTTGCGACGCAACCGCGGCGACAGCCGCAGGATCCACTGCACCCGCTCGAACTCGTTCAACCAGTCCTGCACTACTTGCAGTTGAAGCGGATCGGTGCCTTTCACGAGCCCGGTGGCGCACGTCTCACCGCTCAATTGGGAAACGAGCGAACGGTACTTGGCCAGCGTGCGTTCGCCGTAACGGCTCACTTCATGCCCGTCTTCCGAGAAGAACACCGCGACCGGGACGCGGTCGCCGCCGTTGATCTGGAGTTCGGCCTGAGCGTCCGAGTGCTCGTCACGATCGATGTACCGCACCTTCACGACCGGTGCCGCCTCGGCGATCCGGTCGAAGATCGGGCATTGGGACACGCAGTCGCCGCACCACGCGCCGGCGAGCACGAGCACGTTCTGCTCGCGTTTGAATCCGGCGAGCAGAGTCTTCTGCGCGTCCGTGAGTTGCGTGGCGGCGAAAGCGTTCTGCCACCGCGTCCGATCCGTCGCACTCCCGTGCTTCGCCAAGAACTGTTCGAGGGGCAACGCCGATTCGAATTTCGAGAAGAGATTCATGCCAGCATTCTACCGCCTCGGAGCGAACGAATGACCGGGCCGCACGAAGTCTGTCGACGGAATCTACAGCACCGGCGGGAAAAGATCCGCTTCGATCAGTTCTTCCCGTTGCTCCACACAATCGGGATCGTTGATTCGCAACACATCGATTGTGGCCCGGCCGACAGCAGTCCGGCCGACGAGAAGCCCGCCGCGCCACTGGAAATGCGACTCCCAAACATCTCGCGGGGATTGAACAGGGGCGTCAGAGAGCCCGATTCCGGATCGTAGCCCGCAACATTCGCTCCTTTCGCGGCGTTGCAATGCGCGCAAGCCCAGCAGGTGTTCTCCATCGTGTTCGGGCCATGGTGTTTCGTCGATCGAACGTGATCGACCTGATGAGGCAAGATGCTGTATTCCTCGGCCAACCGGCAGTACTCGCAAAGCGAGTTCGCTCGTGCCGCTACCAGACTCCGGCGAACCCTGGCCATGGTTCACCCCGGCTGCCCCGCCACCTTCAAGGCTTTCCTCGCCTTCGCCTGAAGCACGTCGATGAACTTGCCCATCCGAATGTATTTCTCCAAGACGATGCGTTCGTCGGCCGAAATGACGCCGCGCTGATTCCGCCGCAGCAGTTGGTTGAGGTGTTTCGTTGCGGCACGGTCGAACCGGATGCGCAACAGCAAGCGTGCCGCGGCAGGATCCAAATCCTCATCGAACGGGAAAACCAGTCGATGCATGATATCCGAATCGCCGGTGGGTGTCGTCGCGATCATGAGTGAAGAATAACTTGGTCCGCCCTCCGATTCAACTCGCTCGGCTCCCGGCCGAACTTCATCGCATCGGACCTACCGTTTCGGCCCGATTCCCGCGACAATCTCTCCACCCGAACAGGACGCCGCCATGCCCAGCCCCGCCGCCCGCGCCGCGGAACTCCGCAAGACCATCAACCGGCACAATCATCTCTATTACGTCGAAGCCGCGCCCGAAATCTCGGATCGCGAGTTCGACCGGCTGCTGGAGGAACTCCAGAAACTCGAAAAGGACCACCCCGAACTTCAGACGCCGGACAGCCCGACGCAGCGGGTCGGCGGCGCGCCCATCGAAGGCTTCACGCAGGTCGAACACCGCGTGCCGATGCTCAGCATCGACAACAGCTACAACCCGAACGACCTCCGCAAGTTCGACGCGGACGTGCGGAAGGCTCTCAACCCCGGTGAAACGTTCACCGCTGTACACGGTTGAGAGCTGAAGATCGACGGCGTGTCGATGTCCATGGTGTATGAGAACGGCGTGCTGGCCGCGGGCGTGACCCGCGGCCGCGGCGACGTCGGCGACGATGTCACGCACAACCTCCGCACCATCGGCTCGGTGCCGCTGCGGCTCGAAATCGATTCCCCGCCCGCTCCCTGGCGCCCGCGGCGAAATCTACATGACACGGGCGGAACTCGTCCGCATCAACCGAAAGCGGGTCGAGGACGGCGACAAGCCGTACGAGAACTGCCGCAACCTCGGCACCTTGAAGCTGCTCGATCCGAAGGAATTGCGCGAGCCGCAAGCTCACGCCTTCGCCTACGGCGTCGGGGCGTTTGAAGGCATCGCCCTGAACACGCAGATGGAATTGTTCGACACCTGAAGTGCGTCTTCGGCTTCGTCAACCCGCACCTCAAGCTGTGCGCGAACATCGAAGAAGTGATCGAATTCACCGCCTTGCGGGATTCGCAGCGTCACGATCTGCCGTACGACACGGACGGCATGGTGGTGAAGGTGAACGAGTTCGCGATCCGCGAGCGGCTCGGTCATCCTCGAGCAGCCGCGCTGGGTGAAGGCCTACAAGTTCGAGGCGGAACAGGCCGTGACCAAGCTCGGCACGGTGGAACTGTCCGTCGGCAAGCTCCGCGAACTCACACCGGTCGCGATCTTCGACCCGCCCGGCTGGCGGGCACCACCGTGAGCCGGGCGAGCCTGCACAACGCCCGGTGGTGGACAAACTCGATGTCCGCATCGGCGACCACACGGTCGTGGTGGAAAAGGCCGCGAGATCATCCGCAAGATCGTGGTGGCCGACGCGCACCGGCAAGGAGAAACGGATCGCGTGGCCGAAGGCGTGCCCGGCGTGCGGCGGCCCGGTGGAGAAAGAGGAATCCGCGTCCAGCTACGCGTACTACTGCCAGAACACCGCCCTGTGCCCGGCCCAACTCACGAAGCGTGTCATCGGTTTCGCCCGCCGCGAACGCATGGACATCGAAGGCCTCGGCGAGGAAGTCGCCAAGCAACTCGTGGACAGCGGCCTCGTGAAGTCCCTCACAGATATTTATCGCCTCACGAAGAAGCAGTTGCTCGCGGTCGAAGGATTCGCGGACACGAAGGCCCAGAACCTGCTCAACGGGATCGAGAAGAGCCGCGGCCGCGGCCTCACCCGGCTCATCGCCGCGCTCTCGATTTACATGGTGGGTGAGAGCATGGCCGAAGTGCTGACGGAAGCGTTCCCCAGCTTGGATGAACTGCTCGCGGCAACGGAAGACGAACTCGCCACGGTGAAGGGATTCGGGCCGAAGCGAGCGAAGTTCGTGTACGATTTCTTCCACAGCCCCACGGGCGAGAAACTCGTGAAGGAGTTCCGCGAACTCGGGCTGAAGTTGACCGAACCGAAGAAAGCGGCTCCGGCCGGCGGCCTCGCACTCGCGGGGAAGACACTCGTCGTGACCGGCACGCTCGTGAAATACGACCGCAGCGGCATCGAATCACTGATCAAATCCCTCGGCGGGAAGGCGACCGGCAGTGTCAGTAAGAAAACGGACTACTTGGTGGTGGGGACGGACGCGGGGAGCAAACTGGACAAGGCGAAGGAGCTCGGCGTGAAGATCCTCACCGAAGCCGAGTTTGACACACTCATCGGGAAGGGATGACCGACGTGCTGAAACTGTTTTGCCCGCACTGCTACAAGAACGTGATGCTCCCCGAATCGACGGCGGGAACGGTGTCGCCGTGCCCGTCGTGCGGGCAGGCGTTCCCGATCCCGGCGAAGTACGTTCCCGCGGTGGATGCGGCGCCCGTGTCGGTTCCCGTGCCTCCGCCCGCGCCGGAGCCCGCGCCGCTGCCTTCGCCCGAAGCACCGAGCATGCCCGCGGGGTACACCCATTCGCGCGGCATCACACTTTCGCCGACGGTGGTCGCGTGGATCCCCGCAGTCGCGCTCACCGCCATCTTCCTGCTTACCTTCTTCCCGTGGGTCGAACTGCCGTCGCGCGGGCCGTCCGTGTATACGCAAGGAGCGTGGCGTTCGATCAACGGCCGCCCCACCCGCGACTTCCAATTCGAAGACATGGTGCTGAAGGATCTGCCGCCGCCGTCCTTGTACGACCGCACTCCGGCGGATTGGTACATCATGATGCCGTACCTGTTCGTGCTGCTGGCGGCGGTCGCGATCGCGTGGGCGGACCGGCTCGACGCCGCAGCGGTGGAGCGGCTCATCCCCGCGCTCTGGCCGCATCGGCATGTGCTGCAGGCGGGATTGGCCGTGGCGGCATTCCTGCTGCTTTCGATTGAAGCGGCCCGCGGTTTCGGGTTGGAACGGGCATTGAACTCGGCCGTGAGCGAGAGGTTCGCCGAGCCGCGCGAGAAGGCCGGCAACCTTCCCGGCGAACAGAAGAAGATCGATTATCAGGAGAGCCAGGAACTTGCGAAGTACGGCATGGAACGCACCACGGCGTTCTGCCTGGCCATGGGTCTGCATCTGCTCGTGCCGCTGGCCATGCTCGCGACCATCGGCCTGAACCGCCGCGGAAACAAGCCGCCGCCGCGAATCGCAATCCAATACTGACGCCGGGGGCGGGAATTCCGATAACAACTGTTCGGACCACACACCCGCCTTCGAGTGATTCCATGCCTCTTCCCGGCCCGTTGAATCCGCCCACCCGCCTGCTGCTCGGGCCCGGCCCGAGCGACGCCCACCCGCGCGTGCTCGCGGCAATGACCACGCCGCTGCTCGGTCACCTCGACCCTGCCTTCCTCGAAATCATGTCCGAGACGCAGGACATGCTGCGCCAGGTCTTCCAGACGAAAAACGCGCTCACGATCCCGATGTCCGCCACGGGCATGGCCGGGATGGAAACGTGCTTCACGAACCTGGTCGAACCGGGGGACAAGGTGGTTCTGTGCGTGGCCGGGTACTTCGGCACGCGAATGGTGGACGTGGCCGGCCGCTGCGGTGCGGAACTCACCGTGATGAACGGCACCTGGGGCGAACCGTTCGACCTGAACGCCATCCGCGAGACGCTGCAAAAGGTGAAGCCGCGTGTGCTTGGCATCGTTCACGCGGAAACGTCCACCGGGTGCCTCCAACCGATCGCGGAACTCGGCAAGCTGTGCCACGAGTTCGACACGCTGCTCATTACGGACACCGTGACGAGCCTCGGCTGCGTCCCGGTGAAGCTCGACGAATGGGAGATCGACGCGGCGTTCAGTTGCTCGCAGAAAGGGCTCAGTTGCCCGCCGGGGCTCTCGCCGGTGAGCTTCAGCGATCGCGCGGTTGCGAAGGTGAAAGGCCGCAAGAGCAAGGTGCAAAGCTGGTATTTCGACACGACGAGCATCATGAGCTACTGGGGCGGGGATCGCGCGTACCACCACACCGCGCCGATCAGCATGATCTACGCTCTGCGAGAAGGGCTGCGGCTCGTGCTGGAGGAAGGCTTGGAGAATCGCTTCGCCCGCCACGTGAAGAACCACCTGGCTCTCAAGGCCGGCATTCTCGCGCTCGGCCTCTCGTACACCGCGAAGGAAGGCCACCAGCTTCCGCAGTTGAACGCCATCCGCATTCCGGACGGCATCGACGACGTGGCGGGCCGCAAGAAACTGCTCGCGGACTTCGGCATCGAAGTGGGCGGCGGCCTGGGCGACTTCAAGGGCAAGGCGTGGCGAATCGGCCTGATGGGCTACAACAGCCGCCCGAACTGCGTGTTCCAGGTTCTGGCCGCGCTCGAAACCGTGCTGCGGAGCATGGGGGCGAAGATCGAACCGGGCAAGGGCGTCGCCGCTGCCGAAGCCGCGTACGCGAGTTGATCACGCTCGGACGCGGGCGGCGATGCGACGCTTCAATTCCACTTCGCGATCCGTCACCGCCCGCCAGTTCCCGGACTGCGAGCAGTTCATGGTCATCCCATGAACTTGCAGCAGTCCGTTCGCCAACTCGGCGCACGTCGCGAACCGATCCTGCGGCACCGGTGAGAGAGCCTTCAGCAGCCACGGCTGCTCCGCGGGCAGCAACCCCTCCAAGTCCGCGAACGGCCGCACGTGGGACTTGGGCATCCCCTCGCCCGGCGGCGGCGGGAACGGGAAGCGGCCAGTCCGCAGCACGCAGTACGTCACCGCCAGGCTGAACTGGTCGGACGTGTCGGTGAGGTAGCCTTGGAACACTTCGGGCGGGGCGTACTCGCGCGTGCCATGGCGCGGGCACGGCGTCTGGGAACCGTGCGTCGGCGTGGCCAAACCGTAATCGGTGAGCTTCGCGTTGCCGTTGAACAGCAGGATGTTGTTCGGCTTGATGTCGCCGTGCTGGAAGCCGACCTTGCGGCCGTCGCGCACGTGCTGCCGGGCATTCAGGTAGTCGAGCGCCGCGGCCGTCTGCCAGATGAACGCACAGAGGTCCGGTGTGGGCACCGGCTGGCCCAAGTCGTTCACGTACAGCATCATCAAATCGAGCAGCGTCGCGTCGCCCAGTTCCATGGCGGTGACGATGTACCCGGGCACGCTCCACACCGCATGCGTCTTCACGAGGTACGGGTGGTTCATCGACTGCAGCGATTGGATCGAGCGCAGTTCACGGGCGGTCGTGGCCGAGTTGGAACTCGACATGAACTTCAACGCGACCTGGCCGTTCGGAGAATCGGCCTCCCACACCTCGGCGAATCCGCCGCGGCCGCGAGCCCGACGCAACTTGTACCCCGGCGCCGGCTCCGCTCCGCTTTGGATGACGAAGGCGCCTTGCGTCTGCGAGCGCGTTTTCGGGAAGAACGAAAGCACAATTCACCCATCGTGCCGGACGGTACCGGCGGAATGTTAAGCAACATTAGCACACACTTCGGGCAGGCACGGAGCGGAATCGCGGATTCATGAAGAAGTGCGATTTGAGCTCAACCCTTGGCTGGGGCGATGGTTGTGCAATTCCACGACACCGGCCGGCCGTTCCGGTACGGCATCACTCCGTGAAACGGTGCGGCGTTCCGGTCCAACACGAGCGGCAGAAAGTGCCGGTCCCCTTCCCACAGTGGCAACTCCGAAACCGCTTCGATCGGCACCCACTGAAGCGTGCCTTCGGCGTTCGCGGCCAGCGGTTCGCCGCGGAACCGCGTGATGCGGAAGAGGAAGCCGAACCAGTCTTCGCCGCTCTTCCCGAACCCCGGCCACGAGATCGTGCCGGCCAAGTGAAGCTCTTCGCACTCGATCCCGGCTTCCTCGCGGATTTCCCGCTTCATGCCGGAGACGATGTCTTCGTCCGGCTCGAGTTTGCCGCCGAGGCCGTTGTACTTGCCGAGGTGGTGGTCGCCGGGGCGGGCGTTCCGGTGGATCATCAGCACCCGCGTGCCGTCCGGCGAGAACACATACCCGAGGGTGGCGAGGATCGGCGCGTAGGGCACGTCACCCCTCCTCCGCAGGCGCGGGCGGCAGCGCGGCCAGTTGCTTGCGAACGTGCTCGAGATCTGCCTCGCTCACACCCTCGCGGCGGCGGTAGCGGCGTTCGAGGGCGTCGAGCAGCACTTCCCACATGTCGCGGGTCGGTGCTTCCACCGGCTGCCAATCGGTGCGGCGGCGGAAGCGGACCATGAACCGCCACTTGCGGGCGAACTTCTCCACCGTGACGTACCGCTTCTCGCCGGTCGCGGGGTCGGTGTCGGTCCATTCGATGCTCATCGTAGAATCACATTATCGAATGGAGCCGGCATGCTGCTTTACGAGGATCACGAGAGCTTCGTTACCGCGTTGGCCTTCACGCCGGACGGCTCGCGTCTCGTCAGCGGCACGCGGGCCGGATCGCTCGTGATCCGCGATTCATTCGGGAACGCGACTCCCCTCTTCCCGCCCGGGCCGAAGGCCTCCGGCATCCTGAACGTCGCGTTCCTTTCCGCAGATCGCCTGCTCGTGGTGCACGACAGCGGGTGGGAGATCCTGCACGAAACGAACGGAGCATGGCCACTGGCTTCGCGCGGCGAGCAACCCGGGCTCACCGCCGCGGCCCCGCTCTCGGCATCGCTCTTGGCCACCGGAACGGGCGACCGCATGGGGCGGGCCTCCGGCCTGTTGAGGCTTCAGGACCTGAAGCTGGAACGAACGCTTCAGCCGACGTTCTTGGAGGCCGCCGGTGTGCGGGCGATTGCCACCAACCCCGCGAACAAACTCGTCGCGTGGTCCACGGCGGATCGCGAACTGCGCATCTGGGACGTGAAGCAGCAAACCCCGCAGAAATTACAGAAGAAGTGCTCGCACGTCGCCGGTGCGCTCGCCCTCTCGCCGGACGGTTCCACTGTCGCCGCCACGCAGGAGTGGGGCGTTCGCGTCCATGATCTGAAAGCGAAGCAGGAGTGCCCGGAACTCAAGGGGCACAAGGGAATCGTGTCGTCCGTCGCGTTCCACCCCGCGGGCCGTTTCATCGCCACAGGAAGCTGGGACGGAACTGTGCGTTTTTGGGATCCGCGCACAGGTTCCGAGGCGGCCGCGTTCCAGTGGCCGATCGGCAGCGTGTTCTCGCTGGTGTTCGCTCCGGACGGCCTGCTCGCCGCCGCGGGCGGGGATCGCGGGGCCGTGGTCGTCTGGGACGTGGAATAAGCGGATCGTATCGGCGAAACCTGCATGGGAATGCGGCTTCCGCCGCCGAACCCGCTTGTACCGCCCGGCAGGGGCGGCTATGTTCCAGATGAGTCTTTCCGCCTCGAGCGAGAGCGACATGGCAGCGACACGCACGGCAATCGGCGCGACCTTGGCAATCGGCATGATCGCCGCCCTCGGCGCGTTCCCCGCGACGGCTCCCGCGCAAGACGACTTCAAGCAACCCGGCGAACGCAAAGTCGATCCCGCGAAGCTCCCGCTGGACCGCGAAGACGTGTGGACGCTGAACTTCCGCTACAAGCCGCCGCGCATCGTCACGGTGGACGGCTTCGACGCCCAAGGCAATCCCAAGAGGCAGATCGCTTGGTACATGTGGTTCCAAGTTTACAACCGCTCGGGCGAGCCGGTCACCTTCATCCCCGAGTTCGAACTCGTGACCACCGACCTGAACACGACGCACCTGGACGAGCCGCAGCCGTACATCTTCGAACAGATCAAGAAGTTCGAGGACCGCACGATCACGAAGGAAATGCCCGACGGCGTGCTGAAGCTGAAGACGACGATCGAAATCTCGCGGCGGCCCATCGAGGCGAGCAAGCCGGACGCGTTCCCGCGGCTCGTGTCCGGCCTCGCGATCTGGACGGACATGGCTGAGAAGGCACCGAAGACGAACAAGTTCAGCGTGTACGTGACCGGCCTCTCGAACGGCGTGGCGGTGGAGGAATCCAAGCCGCTGCCACCGAACAACGAGGTGCTGAAACTGGTGAAGAAGAAGACGCTGCGGATCAACTTCATCCGCCCGACGGACGACGCCAAGCAGCAGATCATCGACATCCAACCCGATGAAGACGCCGGCCCGGCGGAGTCGTGGATCTACCGCACTTCGACGACCCTGAAGCCCGCGAGGCGGCGTCGACGCCCCCGCCCGAAGAGAAGAAGTGACCCCCCGAAACCCGGTTTCTACGCAGGAAACCGGGTTTCTTCGTTTTCACGAGCACAGTTCCCGAATCAATCGCGGCACGTTGTCCAGCACCTGCCGGAGGCGGGCGAACGGGCTGCCATTGTTCGCCGGCCAATCCGACAGCAGTTTCTCGATCGGCTCCGAAATCGTCGCGGCGACCAAGTGTTCGCGTTGCCGGCGCACCCGGGCCCGAGTCGCTTCCGCGGCGGCGCGTGAGATCCACTCCGCAACTTGGTGCGTGAGGGCGACGCCGAGCGGAATCAGCAGCAGATGGTACCAAGCCGGGAACCAGAAGTACCACACCACGGCGATCACCACGGCCACGTCCGCCGCCACCTTCAGCGACCGGAGCCCGCCCAGCAGCGCAGGGTGCTTCTCGACCGTGTCCACCAGATGCTGCCCGGCCTTCTCCAAGTCGTCCGCTTCTTTCAACTCGAATGAACGGAACTCCGACTGAAACTGATCGCGAATGCGGGATGCGAGCCCGGACTCGAAGCCGTTCGCGATGCCCTTCCACACGGCGTGCGTGCCGGCCTTGCGAAGCGCTTCGGCCTGCAGGCCGTCCAGCCAGCCGGCAAGCGCCGCGGAGAGCACCGTTTGCTCGGCGAGGTTCAAGCTGGTGGGCCGCACGAGCATGCCGACCACGTAGTCGCGCACGAACCGGTACGGCAGCCGCAACGCCCAGGTCACTTTGCCCGCCACGCCGGGCAGTTCGAGCAGTTCGAGCAACCGTTCGCGGTAGCGGTCGAAGCGCCGGAACGGCTCGCCGGACAGGTACTCGCGGCGATAGCGATCCTCGAATCCGAGGCGGCCGGCATGCACCGCAGCCAGCCATGCGTCGTACTCGGCGAGATCCCGGCGGGCCACTTCGACCAAGCCCTCGGCTGCGAGTGTGAGGAACCTCGCGGCGTTGGAAACGGTTCGCGCCCGCGCCGCCTCCGCCGATTCCACCTGCACGAGAACTTGGTTGAGCAAGGCGACTCGGTACTTGGCCCCGAGCCCGGCCGGGTCCGCCCGCATGTCTTGCGGCATCTGTGGAAACGCGATCACCGGAACCGCGGGGGTTGAACCGTCCGGCAGTTTGGGAAGCCCGCCGAGGATCGCCTGCTTGAAGTGGGCGATCATCGCTTCCGCGTCCGCTTCGCGCACCTTGGTGATGACCACAACCACGGCCTTCCCCGCCCGCACGAGCAGGTGGAGGAACTCGGTCGGCACCGCGTCGTTGTACCGCTCATCGGACGCGACATAGACGACGACATCGGCGAGTGCCGCGACTTCGAGCAACCGCATGGCGTACCCCGCGGACGCCCACGTCGTCATGTCCGGGCAATCCCAGACGGCGAACTCGGCGAGCGGGTGCGAATCGTGGGAGCGCGAGGCGCCGTCCGAGCCGGTTGCGGTCGCCGGCTCGGTCGGAGCCTCGCCCTCCCGCTTCGGAGTCGGCGGCAGCCGCCGCACTTGGTACACATCTTGATCGAAGTTGGCGGGCTTCTCGTCGCTGGTGCGGATCATCGGGCCGAGGAAACCCAACGAACTCGGCAGAGCGAATTGGGCATCGGCGGGAAGAAACGCCGTGGGGTGCCGCGTGTACCCGGCTTGCGGGTTGGACTCGGCGACGACCGCGCCGGCGAGGAAGTTCACGACCGTGCTTTTCCCGGCACCGGCGCCGCCGACCACGGCGATGTGCAGCGGTGTCGCGGGCTGGCCTTCCAGAGAAGGGCCGATCACGTTGCGGGCCAGCGCCGAAGCCAATCGCAGACTGCCCGCGTGGGTTGCGAGTGCGGGCTGCTGGCGGCAATGATCTTCGAGCCATGCAAGATCGCGGGAGAGTTCGCCGACCGCCGCCCGCGCGTCCGTTGTCGTCATGCACCCATTTCAGGGAAAAGCGGCTTGAACACCAAGAGGAGCGAGAGCGCGGATTCGCGTCACTTCTTGCCGCCGGTGAGTTCGGTCAAGCGCTTCTCGGCCACCTTGATGCGGTCCGGGTCGGTGTCGTGCTCCACCACTTCCTTGTAGAGCGCCGTCGCCTTCGTTCGTTCGTTCAGCATGCGATCGTACAACACCGCGGCGCGGAGCCGGGCGTCCGAGTTCGTGCCCTTCTTCCATTGGAACGACCGTTCGAAGTAACGGGCCGCGCGGTCGTACTGCTTGTATGCGCGGCTCTCGTAGACCTCGCCCAACTGGTATGCCACGTCCGAGATCTTGTCGCTGGCCGGGTGCTTCTCCAGTATTTCGCGAAACAGCACTTCGGCGCGCCGCATGTTCAGCACGTAGTCGTTGCCGATGCCGCGTCCCTTGTACTCCACGGCGGCCTTGTACAGGTCGTTCGCGTCGCGGATGTTCGTCTTCGCCTCGAGCGTCGGCGGGGGCACATCCTGCACGTCCAAGTTGTAACTCGGCTTCGTCACGAGGTGGAACCCCATGAGTTCGTCTTCCACCCATTTCGTGCGCTGCTTGTCCCCCGTGCGCTTGTAGTGCTCCCAGAGTTTCTTGAGGCTGTTCTCGTACTCCTTCCGCGCAGCGAGGTTTTTCTCGACGAGTTCCACGTCGGAGGTGGCGCTGGCGCCGGGCGGAAGATCTTTCTTGTCTTCGGGCTTCGCGGGGTCCGCGCCATGGCCGACGAGCACCACGGAGAGCAGCGTGAGAAGGGAGATGCGACGCATGGGATGCTCCGGCTCCGCCGGAGCGGAGCGTCAACGTTTGCCGGGTTCGGACGGATTGGACGGCGCCGCGGCACTCGAGCCCGCGGCGGTGCTCGGCGTCGCGCCCGGACCCATGTAGGGTGTGTGCGAACCGCTGCCGGACAACTTCTGCGTGTCCGGCCGGCCGAAGATCATCCGGCCCGCCGGTGTCTGCAGCACGCTGGTCACCACGATCGGCACGTCCTGACCGATGAGGTTGCGGCCGCCTTCGACCACCACCATCGTGCCGTCTTCAAGGTAGCCGACGCCTTGTCCCACTTGGTCGCCGGCCTTCACCACCTTCACCGGCAGGGCTTCGCCGGGCAGGGCCACCGTCTTCAAAGCGTTCGCCAACTCGTTCAGGTTGATGACATCCACGCCCTGCAGTTGCGCGATCTTGTTCAGGTTGAAGTCGTTCGTCACCACGCGGGCGTTGATCGACTTGGCGAGGATCACGAGGCGCTCGTCCACGCGGATCCGTTCGCCCGTCCGCAGTTCGGGCACGTTGCCGTCGTGCATCTGCAGATCGAGCTTCGGGTTGGCCTGCAGCCGCTTGAGCACGTCCAGCCCGCGGCGGCCGCGATTCCGCTTCAGCTTGTCCGAACTGTCCGCGACCGCCTGCAACTCCTGAAGCACGAACCGCGGCACGACCAGCTTCGTGTCGATCAATCGAGTATCGCACACATCCGCGATACGGCCGTCGATGATGACGCTCGTGTCGAGCACCAACGGGCGGCCGCCCTTCGTCTGCTTGGAAAATTCGACATAAGGGATAATGAACCGAAATTCGTCCTTGGTCTGCAGCAGCGTTGAAATCGTCACATAGCAGCAGATCAGCGTGAGCAGCACGCGTGCGAGAACCGTCACTTGCGGGCGGTTGAACATGGAATCGACGAGCGGCGTGAGCGCGAGCGAGAAAAGCCACCCGAGCAGCAGGCCGAGCAGCAGGCCGAAGTAGATCGCCGAGATCGTGGTGATCTGCTTTTGCCGTTCGCGCATGTCCGTGAACAGGACCAGCGCGCCGACGGCGACAATCAGGATCGGGAAGAAGATCGCGTTCGCCGTGCTGGTTTCGGAATTTTCGGAGACGAACACGTTGGCGGTGAACGCCGCGACGCCGAGCAACAGGAGAATGTACGCGCCGCGGAGCAGCCATAACAGCATGGGACGAACTCGGTGAGAGGTCTGGCGGGCGGTTTCATCATACTACGGTTCGACCGACGGGAGAAACAGGCGGCGATACTCCAACTGGGCGAAGCGGTCGGTCATGCCCGCGAGGTAGTCGCCGACCACGCGTTCGAGGCTGGAGAGCGGTTGCCGGTTGGCGGTGCGCCAGTCCGCGGGGGGCGGCCCGGCCACGGCGTCCGCACCCGTCCACCGGCGGAGGTGCTTCTCCGGGAGGAGTTGCGGGCTGCGCACGTATTCCTCGAAGAGCGCTTGCAGGATGCGCTTTCCGTTCGCCGTCATCCGAAGCACACGATGGTGGCGGTACACGCGGGCCCGCAGGAAGCGCTCGAGCGCCGCCTTCATCTTCCGCACCTCGGGCGAGAATCCGACCAGCACTTCCCTCGCCGCACGAACATCCTCCAGTGTGCGAACGCGGGCGGATTCCATGCGCCGAACGGTCTCCTCCAACAAGTCCGTGACCTGCCACGCGAGCAATTCGCGGATCGTCGCGGTTCGCAGCGTGTTTCCGGTGAGGCCCGGCGTGTGCACCGCGACCCGCTCGCACGCCCGGTCCCAGAACTCCACCGAACGCAGTTCCTCGAGCGTGATGAAGCCCAAGCCCAAGGCATCATCGGTGTCGTGCGTGTCGTACGCGATGCTGTCCACGACGTCGACGGTCTGCGCTTCGAGCAACGGAGCGCCGCAATCGCGGAATTCCGCCGCTTCGGGCGCGTCGATCCGCCCGCTGTGTTTGACGAACGCTTCCCGCACCTCGAACGACAAATTCAGCCCCGGGAACTCGGGGTAGCGTTCCTCCAACTCGTCGACGCGGCGCAAGCCGAAGAGATTGTGATCGAAGCCGCCATGGTCCTTGAGGCATTCATGCAGCGCGGCTTCCCCCGCGTGGCCGAACGGCGGGTGACCGATGTCGTGTGCCAGGGCGATGGCTTCCGTGAGGTCTTCGTTCAGTCGCAGTCGGCGGGCCACGGTGCGGGCCAGTTGCGTCACTTCCAGCGTGTGCGTGAGCCGCGTGCGGTGGTGGTCGTTGATTGTGGCGACAAGCACTTGTGTCTTGCCGGTCATGCGACGGAACGCGGTGCAGTGGACGATGCGCTCGCGGTCGCGCTGGAACAGCGAGCGGAACGCGTGCCCCGGTTCGGTGTGTTTCCGCCCGCGACTGGCCCGCGACGGCATCGCGAACGGCGCGAGCCACGATTCCTCGTGCCGGCTCCAGTCGTCGTTCGATACGGGTTGGCTCACGGCGCTCCTCGCAGGGACACGGCTATGGATACAACTCCATGATGCGACCGTGGATTCTCATCGGGCTGGGTGCGTTCGGGGCGTTCTTCGTCTTCGGGGTGCTGATCACGGCGCTGCCGAGTCGCCGCGCCGCGGCCGAGCAGGAAGCGTGCAAGCACAACCTGAAGGACCTCGCGTTCTTCGCCACGGTTCACGCCCACCCGGATGCCGCACCTGGTGTGGCGGTCCGCCACGAGATACCCGCCGGCACGATTTCGCGGCCCGGCCTCGCGCCGGACGAACGCCTGAGTTGGGTCGTGGATGCGTTGCCGAGCCTGGACCAGCGACGGCAGAAAGCATCGGACATTCTCGAACTTCTTGACGCGACGCAGCCGTGGGCGTTTCCCAAGAACCAAGAAGGCTCGAAGCAAAGGCTTCCCGGGTTGCTCTGCCCCGGCCGCCCGCCCGAACTCGCGGCCGACCGCCCCGCGCCGACGCAGTATGTCGGCATCGCCGGACTCGGCACCGACGCAGCCACGTTGAACTTCGCTCCGCCCGCGGCTGCGCCACCTCGTGCCGGTTGCTTCCGGTACGACGCACCGACTCCGTTCAACTCCGTCACGGACGGACTCAGCCAGTCGCTGCTCTTCGGCGAGCACTGGGAAGACCTCGGCCCGTGGCTGCGCGGGGGACCGAGCACGCTGCGCGGGCTCGACGATTCTCTGAGCGCGCCGCCGCTGATCGGCTCACAGTTCGGCGGCAATCATCCGAACTCTTCAAATTGGGCGATGGCGGACGGCTCGATCCGCGTGTTCACCCCGCGGGTGGATCCGCGCGTGCTATTCAGCCTGGCCACGATCGCGGGCAAGGAACAGGAAGCGCTCCCGGGGGAGTAATCACTCCGGCTCCTCCCACACGCTGCTCGTCGCGCCGATCAACTCGAAGTGTTCCAGCATCCGTTGGTAGAACTCGTGGTTGGCGAGCGTCGCGCTGTCGCCGATCACGAGCAACTTGCGGCGGGCGCGGGTAAGTGCCACGTTCGTGCGGCGCACATCCGCGAGGAAGCCGATCTCGCCTTCTGGGTTGGACCGCACCATCGTGATGATGACGGCTTCCTTCTCGCGGCCCTGGAAGCCGTCCACGCTGTCCACTTCCAAGCCCGGCACGTCGGCGAGGCGGTCGCGGAGAAGACGCACCTGGGCGCGGTACGGGGCGATGATCGCGATCTGCGACGGCCGCACTCCCGCGTCGAGCAACGCCCGCGCCTTCCTCACGGCGAGGCTCGCTTCCTGCGGGTTGAAGCGGCTCGCAGTATCCTCTTCCAGTTCCTCGTCGTAGCTCGCGCCGGCCGTGTCGATGAATTGCACCGGCGATTCGGTGAGCGATTCGCTGCGCACGCCGGGCAGGTCGCAGAGCCGATGTCCGGCCACGCTTTCGTCCGCGATCAGTTCGTTCGAGTAGAACTCGGCGGACGAGAAGCCCATGATCGCTTCGTGCATCCGGTACTGCACCGTGAGCATCCTCGCGATCCGCGAACCGTGCATCGCCACGAGGCGTTCCATCAGGCTGATGGCGAGGCCGCCTTCAGCCGCTTCCGGGCTCACGACCGTGGGCGGAAGCTGGCAATGATCGCCGGCGAGAATCACACGATCGGCGCGGAGCAGCGGCAGCCAGCACGCGGGTTCGGTGGCTTGGCACGCTTCGTCGATCACGGCGAGGTCGAAGCGGCGACGGCCGAGTACCTCGCTGTCCAACCCGGTGAGGGTGCCGCACACGATGCGGGCTTCGTCGAGCACGCGTTCCACGGCGAGGGCTTCGAGCTTGCGGGCTTCGCCGAGCAGGGCGCGGGCTTCGCGGCGCAGGTCCGCCTTCTCGCCGGGCAGCGGCTTGGCCCGCGTCCACTTATCCGCCGATCGAAAGAGTGCGGACGCTTCGCGGATCACCTTGCGGGCCTGCCTCGCATCCGGGTGCTTCTCGGCGAGGATGTCCAAGGCGCGTTCGCGGAGTTCAGGCTCGACGCGGGCCGGATGCCCTACGCGGACAGGCAATTCGCCGAGGCCGAGCAGTTTGTCGAGGAGGTTGTCCACGGCGTGGTTGCTCGCGGCGCACGCCAGCACCTTCTCCCCGCGAGCGACCGCTTGTCGAATGAGTTCCGCGACCGTGGTCGTCTTCCCCGTGCCGGGCGGCCCATGGATGATCGCGACATCCTTCGCGGCCAGTGCGAACGCGATGGCGTCGAGTTGGGATTCGTTCAGTCCGCTGAGCGGAGGGCGTGAGCCCTCCGTGTCTGCGCTGTCCGCGATCGGGCGATGACACGGGGGGCTCACGCCCCCCGCTCGGAACTCACCCAGCAACACGTCGCGCAACTCCGCCAAGCGGTCGCCCTCGGCTTCGCTTGCACGGCGAAGCGCGTCCTGCTGCCGCAGGCGGGACGCTTCATCCGGCGAGAGATCCACGCGCCACACGGCCTCTTCGGGCATGTCCGCATCCGGTGGCTCGATCGCGATGCCGAGTGTGTTCGGCGTGCGGTCGAACACGACGCCCCGTGAGGTGAACCCGCGTTGCACCTTGCATTGTGTGAGCAGCACCGGCGATCCCGGCCCCAACCGGTTCGGCGGGAGCGGTGCGCTCCGATCCACGCGGGTCAAGGTGAGCAGCACGCGGCCACCGAGGCCGTAGTCCTGGTCGCGAAGCGACAGCCCTGTGAGCGTGGTGCCGTCGCCGCGATCGGAGCCGGCCTTCGCCCGCTCCTTCGCTTCACGTTCCTCCGCGGCCGCTTCCAAATCCAGCAGCCGCGACAAGCGGCCGAAGTGATCCGCTTCCGCATAATCGGCCCGCGTCGCCGAGCGCACCCGCACCGGCTTCGCGTTGAACTCGGCTCCGTCCAGCGCCTTCACCACGGCCGCGAGCTTGGCATCGGCGATTTCCACCGTCGCGCCGCGGCCGAGGAACGCGATTTTCCCGACGTGCGTGCGGTCGATCTTGGCCCGGTCGCAGATGAACGCCAGCACCATTCCCGGCGAACACCGCGGCGGCAGCGGATCGATATGAATCGCGGACATTCAC
>JAXMBB010000020.1:0-137688 GCA_046350135.1 Gemmataceae bacterium | reverse complement strand
GAGCCCGAGTCACCCACTTACGAGACGCTTACCCCCAATCCCTAATGCCTCCTTGAGACCTTGATTGAGCCCCCGCATGCTTCGTCGAGCGAAGGGACGAAGGACATCTTCCGGGAAGGCGTTCACACGCGCGGTGAAGCGTGAAACGGCAGCGGTCGTTCGGGTCGTAACGGTCGCACGGATCGCGCGGAACCGCGAAGCTGCGAGGGCCGGGCAAAGCCTGATGCACGCGCCACCGGGCCGCGGTAGGATCGAAGGTGCCGTTCCCGGCTCCTCGCACCCCGGCTCGCACCATGATTCGCCTTCGCGACGTTTCCCTGCGCACCAAGCTCTTCGCACTCGTCATCGGCTACACCGTGCTCGTCGGCGGCGTGCTGTGGCTTTCCGCCTACGAGATGAACCACTACCGCGTGCACGGGCCGGTGTACAACCAGATCGCGGAGGACAAAGCACTGCTCATCGAGACCGCGCCCCCGCCGCTGAACCTCGGCGCGTCC
The DNA here is from genome assembly GCA_046350135.1 of Gemmataceae bacterium. GTDB lineage: Bacteria > Planctomycetota > Planctomycetia > Gemmatales > Gemmataceae > Urbifossiella. The sequence goes on along the minus strand of JAXMBB010000020.1, from coordinate 137,191 downwards.
TACCTGATGCTCCAGGAAATCGATTCGGCTTCGGACGCGGCCGAGATCCGCGAGTCGGTGAACCGATTCCGCAAGTACGAGGCCGAGTACTTCGCGCGGCGGGACTATTGGCTGAAGCGGTTGCCCGAAGGCGACATCCGCCGCCTCATCGAGGTCACACTTTCACGTGCCTCCAACGACTTCTTCCGCATCGCCAACGAGGAATACCTGCCGCTGGCCGGCAAAGGCGCGGAGGAGCAGAAAAAAGCCAATGCCGTGCTCCTGACCAAGCTCCGCCCGAAGTTCTGGGAGCACCGCGACGCCGTGGTTCAACTCGTGAAGTTGGTCGAGGAAAAGACCAGAGACGATGAGAAAGACGCGGAGGAGGACGTGAAGTTCTGGACCACCACGATTGCGGTCCTGAGCGTCGTGCTGATCGTGGTGATGGGCTTGGCCGGGTTCTGGGTCGCGGCTGCGATCGTGCGGTCCGCCCAGGAGTTGAACAGCCGCGTGAGGCAGATGGCGACCGGCGCGGGCGACCTCACCGCCCGCGTCCACGTCGAGGGCACGGACGACATGGGCCAACTTGCGAACGGCTTCAACGCCGTGATCGCGAAGATCCAGACGATCGTTTCCAAGGTGCGCGAGTCGAGCCTCCAACTGCTCTCGGTGGCGTCCGAGATCGCGGCCACGGCCCGCGGCCAGGAGCAGACCGTTCACGACCTGTCCGCATCGACGACGCAGGTGGCCGCATCCGTCCGCGAAATCTCCGCCACGAGCCAGGATCTGAGCGGCACGATGGCCGAGGTGAACGCGTCGGCCGCGCACGCCGCGGACCTCGCCACCCGCGGCCGCGACAACACGATGAAGATGGCCGCCGAGATGAAGCAACTCATCGACTCGACCGCGTCCGTGTCGTCGAAACTCGGCTCGATTCGGGAGAAGGCGGACCGCATCAACGCGGTCATCACCACGATCACGAAGGTGGCGGACCAGACGAACCTGCTCTCCATCAACGCGGCGATCGAAGCGGAGAAGGCCGGCGAGTACGGGCGCGGCTTCCTCGTCGTGGCCCGCGAGATCCGCCGCCTCGCGGACCAGACCGCCGTCGCCACCCTGGACATCGAGTCGATGGTGCGGCAGATGCAGGACGCGGTTTCGGCCGGCGTGATGCAGATGGACAAGTTCGCGGACGAAGTGCGCAGCGGCGTGGGCCAAGTGACGAACATCAACCAAATGACGTACGAGATCATCAGCGAGGTGCATGGCTTGAGCGAGCGTTTCCAACTGGTGACCGAGGGCATGCGGAACCAGGCGATCGGAGCGCAGCAGATCAACGACGCGATGGCCCAGATCGCGGACGGCGCGAAGCGGAGCGAACAATCGGTGAAGGAGTTCGAGCGGGCGACGGCCCACCTCCGCGGCTCGGTGGAAGGCCTGAACCAAGAAATCTCGCAGTTCAAGATTTGAGCACCATGCTCGCCCTCACGTTCCAGATCGGTGCGGACCGCGTGGCGCTCGATGTGCGCCGCGTGCGCCGCGTCGTACCCCGGGTGAAACTCGCTCCGGCCCCGCGGGGCGCCCGCGGGCTCGCCGGGCAGTTTGTGTATCGCGGGCAAGTGGGGCCCGTGGTAGACTTCTTCCTGCTCGCCGGCGCCGGCGAGTGCCCCGCTCGCCTCAGCAGCCGCATCGTGCTCGTCCCCCGCGCAGACGATTCCGAGCGACTCGTCGGACTGCTGGCCGCGCAAGTCGCGGACATCCGCGACCTGCCCGCACCCCACGCGAGTGCGGACGCCCCGTTCGGGCTCGGCCCGCCCGTGGCGGACGGCACCGCCATGATCCGCCACTTGGATGCGGATCGCTTGTTGGCTTCGCTCGATCTCGAACCCGCGTTGCTGGCCGTTCCCGGAGGAGCCGGGTCGTGAACCTCACGGCGTTGGAAAAGCTCCTGCACGACCGCATCGGATTGGATGTGGAGTCCATCGGTGCGGCGACGTTGCCGCGCGTCGTCGCCGCGCGGATGCAGGCGCACGGCAGTGCGACGCCGGAACACTACACGGCGTACGTCGCCGGTTCGCCCACGGAATGGACCGCGCTCGTGGGCGAACTCGTCGTCCCGGAAACGTGGTTCTTCCGTGGCGGGATCGAGTTCTTCGAGCATCTCGCGAAGTGGGTCCGCACACGGCTCGCGGAGTCGGCCAATGGCCGAACCCTGCGGGCGCTCAGCGTGCCGTGCAGCACCGGCGAGGAGCCATACTCCCTTGCCATCGCGCTGGATCGAGAAGGCATCCCCGCCGCGCGTTGCACTATCGACGGCGTCGATCTGTCCCGCGACCACCTGCTCCGCGCCGTGGCCGCCCGCTATCCCGCATTCTCCTTCCGCGAGGCGAATGCCGACCCGCGTCCGGACTGCTTCACCGAACGCGAGCCCGGCAAGTGGGAACTGCATCGGGAGTTCCGCGACCGCGTGCAGTTCCGCCCCGGCAATGCGGTCGAACCCGGCTTCCTCGCGGCGGAGCCGCCGTACGACTTGATCCTGTGCCGCAACTTGTTCATCTATTTGTCGGCGGATGGCGCGGCCCGCGCGATGGCGAACCTGGAACGCCTGCTCGCTCCGGACGGCCTGCTGTGCCTCACCGCAGCGGAGGCCGATCGCATTCCCGTGGCGCGGTTCGTACCGGACGGCCCGGCGTCGTTCGCCATCTTCAAGAAGTACACGGGGGACGTGCCGCTTCCGCCGCGGTCCGGCGTCATCAAGTTGCCCGCGACGAAGCCGCCGAGCGGAGTCTTCAAGAAGCCCGCGGCGAGCGGGGGGCGACTGCCTGCGGATCCATCGCCTGCGATTCCTGTGCCGCATCAGGGGGCTGACGCCCCCCGCTCGCCCGACCCCGATCCGTTGAGAGAAGGACGGCGCTTGGCGGACGCCGGGAAGTTGGATGCGGCACGAGCCGCCTGCGAAGCCGCGCCGAACACCGCCGCCCGCTTCAGCCTGCTCGGCGTGATTCACCTCGCCGCCGGCCGCGGCGACGAGGCGACCGATGCCTTCCGCAAAGCGCTCTACTTGAACCCGGACGACCCCGAAGCACTCACGCACATGGCCGTGCTCTGCGAGCAGCGCGGCGAAGCGGACCAAGCCGCGTGCCTGCGCCGCCGCCTCGCGAAGGGGGCGACATGACCCCGCTCGCCGTGGTCCAAGAGTCGTGCTGGCACCGCATCGGCGTGTGGGGCGACCGCACCTGCCCCGAACTGAAGGCCGTCACCCACTGCCAGAACTGCCCGGTGTTCAGCAACGCGGGCCGTCGCTTCCTCGATTCGCAACCGCCGGACGAGTACGCCGCGGAGTGGGCGGCTCAATTGGCGGAACCGGAGGCCGATGCCGCGACCGGTTTGCTCGGCGCATTGGTGTTCCGGATCGGCTCCGAATGGCTGGCCCTGCCCGTCGGCGTGCTCGCGGAAGTGACGCACGATCGCAAGCCCCATCGCATTCCGCACCGCGGCGGGTTGCTCGCCGGACTCGTCAACATCCGTGGCGAACTGCACCTGTGCGTGCGGCTGGACCTGCTCTTGGGCACCGAACCGCCCGCGGACTCGCTCCAGAACCGGCCGCGTCTCATCGCCATCCGCAAGGACGGCGAAGGCTGGGTCTTCTCCGCCGATGAAGTGGACCAAGTGCGGCGGCTGCCCGCGGCCGATCTCGTTCCCGCGCCGCCGACGCTGGCCCGGTCGTCCTCGCGCGTCACGCGCGGCGTGTTCCACCGCGACGGCCGCGCCATCGGACTGCTCGATGAGGAACGGTTGTTCGCCACTCTCCGGGAACGCGTGAGATGACGCCGCTCGAACCTGCGATGTTCGAACTGTTCCGCGAGGAGGTGCGCGGCCACGCCGCCGCGCTCACCGCGGGCCTGGTCGAACTCGAAGCGGACGCGGCGAACCCGGAGAAGATCGAGCCGCTGATGCGGGCCGCGCACTCGATCAAAGGCGCGGCCAAGATCGTGGGCGTGGAATCGGCCGTACAGGTGGCTCATGTTCTGGAAGACGCTTTGGTCGCCGCCCAAGCCGGCCGCATCCGCTTGGTTCCGGTGCAAATCGATGTGCTTCTTCGCGCCGCGGACCTGCTCGCGGAACTGGGCGTAGTGGCGGACGCCGGCGCGCTTGCGGAGTGGGCGGAGGGGCGGCGTGAAGCCGTGGCGGAGTTGGAACCCGCATTGCAAGCCGTGGCCGGGGGGGAAGCGGTCGCCGTGGCCATGCCGGAACCCGAAACGGTGATGGCCGCCGTTTCGGAACCGCGTTCCGTGCGTGATTCGTCGATCCCGCCCGCACCGCTGCGCGCACCGGTCGCTATTCCCGCAGAGCCGATCCCGCTCGATGCCGAGCACGGCGTCTTCGACCTCTTTCGTGAGGAACTGCGGTCGCATCTCGCCACGATTGCCGCGAGCCTCGACGGCGCGTCCGACGACGCGCTCGAAGCGGTGAGGCAACTCCGCGGATCCGCACGGCTGCTGAAGTTGCCCGCATTCGATGCCGTATTCGAGGTGATGGCCAACGGCGTGCGGGTGCTGCCGGATGCGGCCGTCGCGGCATGGATTCAACATGCGGTGGACGTGCTCGCCTCCGGAATCGCATGCGATCCCGAACTGTTCCCGGATTGGCTGGCGAGTGTCGAGCCGCAGCTTCACCAAGTGACGGCCGCATTGGGCGGGGTGAAGCCTCCGCCCCCTCCCCAGCCGGAACCGGTGAAGCCGACCGCGCCGGTCGCAAAGCCGCAAGCCGTTTCCGCGGACGGTGTCGTCCGCGTCACGGCTCAATCCTTGAACCGGCTCATGGGCCTCGCCGGCGAATCGCTCGTGCAGGCCCGCTGGCTCAACGCATTCTCCACCTCACTCGCCAAGCTGAAGAAACAACACGAGCACCTCGCAGGAATGCTGGACGATACGCAGCAGGCCGCGAGCGCGGGCCGAGCGCCGGATCAGTTGGCGGCCCTGCTCGCCGAGGCGCGCCGCCATGCGGACAGCTGCCGCGCGGAACTCACGGGCACCGGCTCGGACTTCGACGAGCACGCGGCCCGCGCCGAGAACCTGAACGCCCGGCTGTACCGCGAGGTGATCGCATCCCGGATGCGGCCCTTCGCGGACGGCCTGCACGGGTTGGCCCGCACCGTCCGCGACATGGCCCGTTCGCTCGGCAAGCAGGCGAAGCTGGAAGTGATCGGCGAAGCGACCGACGTCGATCGCGACGTGCTGGAGAAGCTGGAAGCCCCGCTTGCTCATCTCATTCGCAATGCCGTGGATCACGGGCTTGAACCGCCCGATCAGCGGGCGGCGGCGTGCAAGCCCGCCACCGGTGTCGTCCGTGTCGAAGCCCGCCACCGCGCCGGAATGCTCTCCGTCACCATCGCGGACGACGGTCGCGGCGTGGACCTGGAGAAACTCCGCCGCAAGATCGTGGAACGCGGCCTCAGTTCTTCCGAACTCGTGAAGCAGATGAACGAAGCGGAACTGCTTGAGTTCCTGTTCCTGCCCGGCTTCAGCACCGCGGGCGCCGTTACCGAATATTCCGGCCGCGGCGTCGGCCTCGATGTCGTCCAAGACACCGTCCGCAAGGTCGGCGGCAGCGTCCGCATCACGTCCAAGTTCGGCGAAGGAACCACCTTCCACCTGCATTTGCCGATCACGCTCTCCGTGATTCGCGCGGTCGTGGTCGAAGTCGGCGGCGAGCCGTATGCCTTCCCGCACACGCGGATCGATCGCCTGCTCCGCGTACCCCGCGACTCGGTGCGTTCCCTCGAGCACCGGCAATTCGTGGCGGTGGACGGGCAAAACGTCGGCCTCGTACTCGCGGGCCAACTCCTCGACGTGCCGGTGGACCCGCCCAAGCACGACGACATGCCCGTGGTGCTGCTCAGCGATTCGTCCGGGCTTTACGGTCTCGTCGTGGATGCGTTCCGTGGCGAACAGGACCTCGTGGTGCGGCCGCTCGATCCGCGCCTGGGCAAGGTGCCGAACCTCTCCGCCGCCGCGGTGCTGGACGACGGCGAACCCGTGCTGATCGTCGATGTCGAAGACCTCGTGCGCTCGATGGACACGTTCATCCAGACGGGCGCCCTCCGCGGCTGCGAACTCCGCGACGTGTCCGACGCCCGCAAGAAGCGCGTGCTCGTGGTGGACGATTCGATCACCGTCCGCGAGGTGGAGCGGCAACTGTTGCTCCACCAGGGTTACGACGTGACCGTGGCCGTGGACGGCATGGACGGTTGGAACCAAGTCCGCGCCGGCAACTTCGACCTGCTCGTATCCGATGTGGACATGCCGCGCATGAGCGGCCTGCAACTCGTGCAGGCCGTGCGTGCGGACGACCGGCTCAAGCACCTGCCGGTGATCATCGTGTCGTACAAGGAGCGGGAAGAAGACCGCCAGCGCGGCTTGGAAGTGGGCGCGAACGCCTACCTCACGAAGAGCAGCTTCCACGACAACCGCTTCGTCGAAGCCGTGCAGGATCTGATCGGCGCGGCGTGACACTTCTCGCCGACATCGGGAGTTCGCCCATGTGGAATTGGCTGTTCGGCCGGCGCAAGTCAGAGCCGAGCGCTCCGCCAGCCGGTACTGGCGTCCCCGCCACCATGGACGCCCTCGTCGAGGCGATGCACGCCAAGCGATATCGCGGCCCGTTCGCCAATACCTGCGACGGATTCATGATCGTGACGTTCCACGGCCCCGGCGTTCCGCTGGAACCCGCGTGGATCGAGCCGGCGGGCAATCCCTTCGGAATGCGCGTGCTGGACTGCAAGGCGTTCTGCCAAGACAGCCCGATGACCGCCATCGGGACGGAAGCGTTATCAATCGGGGCTCGGATCGATCAAGCCCGCACGGATCCGAGGCACTGCACGCAAAGCCCGTCGCTCAAAGCGGCCCGCACGGTCCCCTGCCTCCTGAGCTATCCGACGGACGAGAGTGTCAACCCGGACGGAACGCAGTTCGTGGCACGCGCAATGGAAGACCTCTGGAATGTCTTCCAGTTCGACGGTTACCTCTACTTCACGCGAAGCTGGACGGGCGAGTTGCGTTATCGGGCCAAATTTCACGTTCGGCCGCGAGCATTGTTCGTGACGGCGGTCGACGCTTGCGGCACGCCCCCGCCCGATGATTTCTACCATCGCGAGCCGGACGAGAATCTGCCGGTCCGGCAGGTCGATTTCCTGATCAAGGCGTTGCTGTACAAAGTGCACGCGCCGGCACCCGCACCCCGTTGTCTGGCCGAGCGGGAGCCTGGATTCATCGCCCTCTTCTCGCTCATGGAATACGGCCGCTGGGGCTGTTTCCCCAGTTTCGAAGACACGACCGAGTATCGATTCTGCCTGAACGGTGTCCAAGGGCGGTTCCCGCATCCTCCGGAGAACGCACTGCTTCCGGTCCTCCGCGACGTTGAGGAGAACGACAACGCAGCGAATCGCAGACGATTGCTGGAGAGCTTGCGCGGGCTCGGGCTGTACTTCGCCTTCTCGATCCCCGAGGAGCATCGCGGGAGAAGAGTCGACAACGATACTCCGATTTACTTCCGCAAGCACGAGTGGCAGGGCCGTCCGTGCGGGTTCGCCTACACGGACCCTGGATTCCGGATCGAACCATCGGCAGGCTGCTTGGCCATTCCGGCGAACGGACTCCGGTCCTTCGTGGTCGAGAAAGACGGGTGGAGTTGCGTGGTTGTCAACCCCGGCGGCCCGGCCACTTGCATCCTCGATCTCGAAGATCTGGCCGCTCTCGCTGCCATGTAATCTTGCGTTCCAAGCGACCGGTCACCACCGCAGATCGTTCACACCGTTCTTCAGGCCGTACAGGCATTCCACTTCGGCTTCCGTGAGCGGGCGGTCGAACACGGCGAGATCGTCCTGATAGCCCACGTAGGAGGCGCCGAGCACGAGCAGCACGCTCGCCGGGTTCCACTCGAACCGCAGGTCCCACTTCTCGATCGAGCCCTTGCGTTTCCCGTTTACGAACAGCGAACCGCTCGGCGACTTGCCGTTGAGGTTTTCCACCGTGAACGCGACGTGCGTCCACTTCTCCCGTGAGAACGGAGCCCGCTCCACCTGCACCATCGGCCGCTTCTCGAACGGGATGTCCGCCCACGGCTTGTTGTCCGGGTTCCAAATCGGGAAGAGCGGGCGAATCGCGTAGCGGAAGTATCGCGGCGTCTCATCCTTGGACCATTCGAGGAAGATGTACCCCTTCTTGGTGTCGTCGCCGATGATCTGCACGGGGTCGCAGTAGCCCGGTTCGAGATCCTTGTCCGGGTCGAGCTTCAGCCAGATGGAGACGGTGCAGTTCCAACTCTTGGCGTTGTAGCCGAGCACGCCGCCGTCCTTGAAGGAGGGCCGGGTGTTGCCCTTCTTCGGGTAGTGCAGGGCGCCGCCGAACCGGCCTGCGTTCTTCACCACCTTCACATCGTCGTTCGCTTGGGCCGGTACGAGATCCTTGCCCTTCTGTGCGAGGCACGCCTTCGCGCCGCGGGAGAACTCCGCATCAAAGCCGGTGTCGAAGGGTGCATGCAACGTCAGCGACTTGGCGAGGCCCGCGCGAAGTTCCGCATCAGCGTCCGCACGTGTGAACCCGCACAAGGCCGTTCCGATTCCCGCCGCCAACGCGATTGCCATCCCGCTCGTTCGCATCGTCGTCTCCCGTTTCGCGTGAAGCGAGTATACACGCCGCGCGTGAATCCGCGGGAGTGCGTTCCTACAATTGACCAACCGCCACATCCGCACGCAGGAGGCCGCACCATGCACGACCGCATCGCTTACAAGGGCATCACCTTCGACGACGTGCTCCTCGAACCCGGCTACTCCGACCTCGTGCCGAAAGACGCCGACGTCCGCACCCAACTCACCCGGAACGTCCGCATCAACATCCCGATCATTTCGAGCCCGATGGACACCGTCACGGAGAGCGAACTGGCCATCGCACTGGCGCAGGAAGGCGGCATCGGCATCATTCACAAGAACCTCACTGCGGAAGTGCAGACCCGCGAAGTGGACAAGGTGAAACGCAGCGAGAACGGCATCATCACGGACCCGATCACGCTCCCGCCGGACCAAACCGTGGGCTACGCCCGGCAGATCATGGAAGAGCACCACGTGAGCGGCGTGCCCATCACCGTGAACGGCAAGCTGAAAGGCATTCTCACCCGCCGCGACTTGAAGTTTCTTGTGGATAACTCGCAGAAAATCGCGGAAGTGATGACGCACCAGAACCTTGTGACCGCTCCGGAGAACACCACGCTTGCGAACGCCGAGCAGATCCTCACCAAAAATAAAGTGGAGAAGCTGCTCCTGGTGGACGATGAATTCCGGCTGAAAGGGATGATCACGATCAAGGACATCGACAAGACGCAGAAATTCCCGAATGCGTGTAAAGATTCGCGGGGGCGGCTGAAAGTCGGGGCGGCGATCGGCGTCCACGATTTCGCACGAGCCGCCTCCTTGATCGAAGCCGGTGTGGACGTGCTGGTCGTGGATTCGGCGCACGGGCACAGCCGCAACGTGATCGAGACCGTCCGCGAGGTGAAGAAGCGATATGCGATCGACGTGATCGCGGGCAACGTGGCGACGCAGGCCGGGGCGCGGGACTTGGTCGAGGCCGGGGCGGATGCGGTGAAGGTGGGCATCGGGCCGGGCAGCATCTGCACCACACGCGTGGTGTCGGGCGTCGGCGTGCCGCAGATGTCCGCCATCGCCGAGGCTGCGAAGGGATTGGCGGGAACCGGCGTGCCGCTGATCGCGGACGGCGGCATCCGCTACAGCGGGGACATCACGAAGGCCTTGGCCGCGGGCGCGTACTCCGTGATGCTCGGCGGCTTGTTCGCCGGGTTGGCCGAAAGCCCCGGCCAGTTGATTCTCTACCGCGGGCGGACGTTCAAGGCGTACCGTGGAATGGGGTCGCTCGGGGCGATGGTGGCCGGCTCCGCGGACCGATATTCACAGGGCGGAGTCGCCACGCCGCGGAACAACGGCAAGCTCGTGCCGGAAGGCGTGGAAGGCCGTGTGCCGTACAAGGGGCAGTTGGCCCCGTTCGTGTATCAGATGGTCGGCGGGCTGCGGGCGGGCATGGGCTACTGCGGCTGCCGGACGTTGGAAGAACTTCGAACGAAGACGCGGTTCATCCAGGTGACCGCGGCGAGTGTGCAAGAGAGCCATCCGCATGACATCGCCATCACGCAAGAATCGCCGAACTACAGCACGGCGGAACCCGCTTCCGCGGATGCTCTGTAGTGCGGCCGCGGCGGCGCTCTTCGCGCTGCCGGCGTTCGCGCAGCAACCCGTCGTCTACGGCGGCGGATTGCGGGCGAAGCCGACGACCACCGGTGCGGCGGCGCAGCGGCCGGTCTCCACATTCGCGACTCCGTATCCCACCCGGCCCACTCCCGGCCCGGTTCGCACCGTTTACGATCAGCCCGCACCCCAAACACAACAAGCCGTGATGCCGGTGACCGCGCAACCAGCGGCGCGGCCGGCGGCGAACCCGCCGCGCCCCGGTGGTGCGGCCGCGCCCGGTGCCGCGGGCAAGGTGCTGTACTTCCACAAGTCCGAGAACTCGACCGCGCCGGACGGCCTCGCGGACAACAGCGAGGTGGCCCAAGCCGCGGCCCAAGACACGATCCCGGCGATCGGCGTGCCCGATGTCTCGGCCGCGCCGCCGGGCGTGCCGCAACCGGTGGTCGTGCCGAACACGGTGATCGAGAAGCCGGTGGTGCCGCCGAACTTCGACCCGGTGCTGCCGTCGCAGCCCTTCATTCCCGTGGCTCCGGAAACGACGATCCCCGCATTCCCGGAAGCGACACGGCCCGTGATCCAGCCCGAAGAGAAGAAACAGCCGCCCGAGAAGACGGACCCGAAGAAGGCGGACTCGATCAAGCCGGTGCCGCCGGAGGTGACGCAACTGCCCCCGCGGTCCGCGATCTTCACCATCTACGGTGATGACAAGCTGGAACTGCTCATTCGCACGGCGACGCTCGAACAGGTGAACAAGGCGCCGAACCAGCCCCAGAAGAAGCTGGAAGACATGTCTCCGTTCCCCACGCTGAAGCCGACGGTTCCCGCGGGGACGAAGTACGTGGCGAAGACCGAGATGATGCCTCCGCGCCAGGTCACCTTCGAACCGGGATTCATCATCCACCGTCACCTGCACTTCGAGGAGCGGAACTCGGAGCGGTACGGCTGGGACTTGGGCCTCGCGACGCCGTTCGTCTCGACCGTGGCCTTCTACAAGGATGTGCTGCTGCTGCCGAGCAAACTCGGCGGCGCGCTCGTGACCGGGAAACTGGACACGAACGCGGGCAAGTGCCTGCCGGGCAGCCCGACTCCGTACTACCTGTACCCGCCGGGGCTGACCATCACCGGCACTGCCGCCGAAGGACTGGTCGTCACCGGGTTGGCCTTCGTGATCCCGTGAGCCAAACTGTATTCACCTCTCCCCGGCTTTGCGGGGGAGAGGGTCGGAGTCGAAACCGCGCGAGCGGTTTCGACTCCGGGTGAGGGCGCTGCCGAGGCCATTCCGCATCAACCCCCTCACCGGACATGCTGCTGCTCGACGCAGCAGCATATCGACCTCGCCCCCACAAAGCCGGGGGAGAGGTGAGATACCAACGGGCGGGCCTTATCATTTCGGAATGCCGCCTCCCTGGCTCGAACCTCGCACCGCTTACATCCACGTTCCGTTCTGCGCACACCACTGCGGGTATTGCGACTTCGCAGTCGCGGCCGGGCAAGACCATCTCATCGAACTGTACCTCGATGCGATCGCGTTGGAACTCGCGGGCCTGCGTGAACCGCGCCCCGTCGAGACGCTCTTCATCGGCGGCGGCACGCCCACGCATTTGAGCGAAAACCAACTGGACCGCTTGCTGTCCTCCATTCGCCACTGGTTCCCGACCACAGGCGAATATTCCGTCGAGTCCACGCCCGAGAGCTTGACCAAGGACAAAGCCGCCCTGCTCGCCTCGTTCGGAGTGAACCGCCTGAGCATCGGCGTGCAGTCGTTCCACCCGCACCTGCTCACCGCACTCGAACGGCGGCACACGTCGGACTTGATCCCGCAGGCGATCGAAGCCGTGCGGCCGCACATCGCCAACCTGTCCCTCGACTTGATCTTCGCCGCACCCGGCTCGACGCCCGCAACCTGGGCCGCGGACTTGGACGCTGCACTCGCCTTCGAACCGCAGCACCTCTCCACCTATGGGCTCACTTACGAGAAGGGCACGCCTTTGTGGAAGGATCGCGAACGCGGCCGCGTGCATCCCGTGGACGAGGACGGAGAACTCGCCATGTACGAGCACGCGATGGACCGCCTCGCCGCGGCCGGCTACGAGCATTACGAGATCTCGAACTTCGCGAGGGCGGGCTTCCGGTGCCGGCACAACGAGCGGTACTGGGCGAACGAGGCGTACTTCGGCGTCGGCGTCGGCGCGGCCCGCTATGTGAACGGCACGCGCGAGTTGAACACCCGCGACACCAAGCTCTACGTGAAGAAAGTGCTGGCGGGCGAATCGCCGACGTTCCAATCGGAGACTCTCGAACCACGGGACCGTGCGTTCGAGACGATCGGCACGCAACTCCGCCGCGCCGCGGGCATCGAACGCGAACGCTTCGCGCTGCAAACGGGATTCACACTGGATGAACTGGTCGGCACTCGCCTCGCGAGGTTGCGGGAGGCCGCGATCCTCGACGACGACGGGCGAAGCGTGCGGCTCACGCGCCGGGGCAAATGCCTCGCCGACGCCGCGATCGAAGAACTGATGAAGGGGTCGTGACGCGTTTCGTCATCGCCGTCAGGACGGCTTCTCCATCATGGAGACGATCTGAACGGCGAGCAGGTTGATGGCCTTCTGCTCGCCGGTGGTGATGGACTCGCCGAGTTCCGGGATGAGACGCCCGGTCGCGACAAGCCGCACGGGCAATTGCGAATCGTCCGGAGTGACGCCGGGCGGCAGCGGGACGCTGGGATCGAACGGGATCGCTTCCGGCGGCGGAAGCCCGGGCGTGACGCCGATCACGGGGATCTGCCGCTGGGTGCTGGAGAGATTCTTGCCGGTGCGCAAATCGCGCCACAGCACGTCCACGGTGAGCACCACTTCCGCTTCGCGCGTCAGGTTCTGCTGGTTGCGGTTGAGGATGTTCTTCGTGATTGAAACGATCACGCCCTTGAGTTCGGTGTCGGCGCGGTCGCAATCGGACACGACTTTGAACGGCGTCTTGGCGTTGATCTCGCGGACGACGGCGCGGGTGATGTCCACTTCCATCCCGCGGTAGGGCGTGGTCTGGAACGCGCGGTTGTTGAACACCGGCACATACACGGTCTTGATGTTGGTGTCGTACAGCGCCTTGGAGCCGAGCTTGTAGCCGAGGAACGTGGGCGTGCCTTGGCAGCCGGCGAGGATGCCAAGCGCTCCAGTGATCAGGAATCGCCGTCGGTTCATCGTTCTTCTCACTGCTGCGGGAAGCCGCCGGGCTGGTTCGCAGGCAAGCTTCGCGGATCGGGGCCGCTCGGGCCGCGGTTCTGCACCGCACCCGGCTCTTCATGCTCCGCCGTCACCACGTCCTTCTTGTCGAAAGTCTCGGTCCACTTGGCTTGCAGGATGCGAAGCGGATCGTTGCCGACGGGCACTTTCCCGGAATCCATCTGGGCCTTGAGCGTGTCCTTGCGTTCGGTGGCCATCTCGGCGTAGCGGGTGCCGGGGTAGCGGCGGCGGGCCAGTTCGTAATAGAAGACCGCCGAACCGGGGTGGCCCGTGCGTTCGTAGTACTCCGCGGTCTTGAAGTCCTTCTCGGCCTGCTGGTAGCGGATCGCGAACTTCGAGCGTTCCATGCGCTCGGCCATCGCGGGGTCGTTCGCGAGTTCGGGCATGCTGCCTTCGGCGATGTTCACGAGGTGCATCGCTTCGGCACACTTGCGGCCGTCGTACACCGCGCCGCCGGTGGCGTTGTTCTTCGCTTGGATTGCGTAGGCCACGGCCTGCGGCCGCAGCGGGCTGTCCTTGTGAAGCTCGACCAACTGGCTGAAAAAGTGATCGGCTTCGTCGAAGTTGCCGCGGACGAAGTTCACATAGCCGCACCAGAAGAGCGACTTGTCCGCGAGCGGGCCGCTGAAGTCGTGCGTGTGGACGTATTCGAGCGCTTCGAGCGCGCGGCTCTCCTGCACGAGGAACGGCCTGGTCTTGTCGAAGGCGTTGGGCCAGTGCGGGTGCCAGTGCAGCACGCCCTTCTCGCCCTGGCGGCGTTTCAGTTCCTCGCGGAAATCATCGAGCCAGTAGTCGCTGATCTCGAAGATGCGCGCACACGCCTCTTGGCGATGCACACCGGTCGGGAAGTCTTGAAGCAGTCGGTGATACACATCGACGGCGTGCGGGTAGCGTTTGCGTTCGCGGGCGCACTCGGCTTGCTGGAAACGGGCCTGTTCGGCGAGCGTGGCCGAGTTGCCTGTGTTGTCCGCAAGTTCCTTGAAGAGGTCGTGGGCCTTGGCGTAGTCGCGATTGTCGAAGTACTCTTGGGCGCGAGCCATCTTGGCATCCGCCTCCGGGTCGTCGTAAGCGGACGAGAACGGCCGCCAATTGGAGACCTTGGACTTGATGGAGTGCATGGTCGTGCAGCCGGGCGCGGCCGCGAGGCACGCCATCGCCGCAACCAGTGCCATCCTTCGCAATCGGCGGTCGGCCATGACCATTCCTTTGTGCGAACGTCAACGCGTGTCTTCGAGATAACTCAGCATGCGAGGGCGGCGGCCGAGCACGAAGCTCACCATCTGCCCGAACAGCCCCCGCAATTCGCCCCGCACCCCGCTCACATCCCGTGGCGGCCCGAGTCCTTCGAGCCCCAGCAGGGCGTGCCATGCGGGCAGGGTCAGGGCTCGGCGATCCGGCGCGTTCGGCCCGCAGTTCGGGCACAACGCGCCGCCCGAAAGCGGACTGATGAACACCCGCGAAATCCCCGGCGGAACCACGTCCGCCCCGCACGCACTGCACGCATCGAGTCGCGGGCTATAGCCCAGCTCCCGGAGCCAAACAAGTTCAAACGAAATGATCGCATCGCGGGGATCCTGATGACCTAACCCCCCGGCCCCCTTCCCTAAGAGGGAAGGGGGAGCGGACCCCTTCGGGGTCCGTACTTGCTCCCCCTCCCCGCTTCGGGGTGGGGGTTGGGGGGAGGGGTTCTTCCCCAATCCCCGCAGTGTTCCCAGTGCGGCGTCGAACAGGTCCGGATGCGGGTCGTAGTCCTGCGTGCCGTCCGCGAGGAGTTCCGCGATGTAGTACCCGGCGTAAAGCGCGTGCAGATCGTTGCGGAGGATGGGGAAGCGTTCCTCGGCCTGGGCTTCGGTGAGGAGGTCCAGCCCGCCGTGGGCCTTGCGGAGGAACATCACGTGGCAGACGTTCAGCAGATCGAAGGCGACATCGAAGTTGGATTTGAGCCGGCGGCCGCCCTTGGCGAGCGCCCGCACCTTGCCGAACTCGCGGGTGAACAGCGTGACGATGCGGCTGGTCTCGGACCAGTCCATCCCGCGAATCACGAGTGCGAGAGCCTTCTCCGCCGCCATGCAGGCATGATACGATGCCTCGTTAGCCGGACGCGCCAGCGACGGAGTGTTGAATCATGACTGAGGAAGAATGGCCAACGCGTAACGAGCCATTGGAGTTGGTAAGTCTGCCGGAGGTTCGCGTCCAAACACGCAAGCTGCGTCTCTTCGCTTGTGCCTGCTGTCGCCTGACGTGGCCGTACTTTCAGAACGAGTCGACCCGAGAACTCGTGAATGTGGCAGAACAGTTCGCTGATGGAGCAGCGAGTTTGGAAACGCTTCGTTCGTCGCACTCGGAAGCAATAGACGAATACTCGGACCAGAGGGTGGACGAGAACGCATCCGTGGACGAGGTCGTTTACGCGATGGGCGAGGAACTGGATTTGCGAGCCGCACTCAGGCAGATCGACGATTGGCAAATGGACAATAGACCTGCGCTCCATGCGAGAGTCATCTCGTCTCTCATCCGCGACATCTTCGGCAACCCGTTCAGGCCCGTCGCATTCGATCCCACATGGCGAACGACCACCGTCGTATCTATCGCGAAAACCATGTACGACTCGCGGGACTTCGCCCCGATGCCGCTCCTCGCGGACGCGCTTCAAGATGCCGGATGCGAACACGCCGACATTCTGGATCACTGCCGTTCCGCCGGACCGCACGTCCGCGGGTGCTGGGTCGTCGACTTGGTCTTGGGAAAGGAATGATCAGGTGAGCAAACCTTCTCGCACGAGCAATTCGCGGTACTCGGTCATCGAGACGATCCGAATCCCTTCATACGGGTCGAGGTCGAGCAGGTGCCGGTCATTGGTGACGAGGTAGTGGGCACCCGCGGCGAGTGCGGCCCGCAGGATTGGCGTGTCCGCCGCATCATTCGGCACCGCATGGCGCGACTCGCCCGTTCGACCAGTTCCGATCGCCGGATCACCCGGCCGCGGGCGAGCTTGGCGAGTCGGCGCGAGAATCCGAGTCGATCCACCAGCACGCGTTCCAGTTCATCCAGCAGATGCTCGCAGGAGTAGATCCTCCATGAAGCACGAAGTGTGGCATCGAGCAACGCCTCGGCCGATTCGCCGAGCAATGCTTCCGCGACGTAAACATTGGTATCGAAGAGGATTTTCATGTACCGCGGCGAACAGCATCCACGGCGCGATCAATCGCGGCCTGGTCGATGCCTCGGCGGGCCGCCTCGATCCGGGCGGCGGCGGCTTCGCGAAGCCACTCGGCTTCTAGCCGCTGGGCCAACTGCTCTTCAAACACGGCCCGGTCGTCGTCGGTCAATTGGCCGATCCGCTCGAATATTTCTTGTACGGCTTGGCTCATGAGCGTCTCCCGATCCTCATGGTACTCCATCGGCATTCCCGATCCCAGTGCTTGGCATCGGCCGCAGCACTTCCCGCGTCCCTCTCTACAATGCCCGCGTAGACTCGTCGCTCATTCCCGGAGAACATCATGGCGCACACCCTGGCCCCGCTGCCTTACGCCTTCGACGCGCTCGAGCCGCACATCGACGCGAAGACGATGGAGATTCACTCGCAGAAGCACCACAAGGCCTACGTGGACAATCTGAACAAGGCCCTCGAATCGGCCCCGGACCTCGCCGGGCTCGGCATCGAGGAACTGCTCCGCAAGGTGAAGACCTCCGCGCCGGACTCGGTGAAGCAGGCGATCATCAACAACGGCGGCGGGCATCACAACCACGCGCTGTTCTGGGAGATCATGGGGCCGGGCGGCGGCGGCGAACCGTCCGGCGCCGTGGCCGACGCCATCAACGCGGGCTTCGGCGACTTTGCGAAGTTCAAGGAGACCGTGAAGCAGAACGGCCTCACGCAGTTCGGCAGCGGTTGGACGTGGATCGTGTGGAACCCGACCGCGACGAAGCTGGAGGCGATCAAGCGGCCGAACCAGGACAGCCCGCTGATGGAAGGTCTCGTCCCCGTGCTCGGCATCGACGTGTGGGAGCACGCGTACTACCTGAAGTATCAGAACCTCCGCGCGAGCTACCTCGACGCGTGGTGGAACACCGTGAACTGGAAGGCCGTCGAGGCGAAGCTCGCCGCGGCCAAGGCCGGGAAGTAATGGGAACTGGCGAGCCGGCCCGCGTCAGCGGCCGGAGTTTCGAGTCGCACGAAACTCCCGCCGCCCCCGGCTCGCCATGAACAATACACCATGATGCACCTCCGCACATTCAACAACGGTCCCGCGGTATCCGAAGTCGGCATCGGTTGCTGGCAGATGGGCGGCACCGAGTGGGGCGAAGTCTCCGACGATGAAGCCTTGGGCGCGCTGCGAGGCTCGGCCGAGGCCGGGGTCACGTTCATCGACACCGCGGACATCTACGGCGGCGGCCGCAGCGAACAACTCGTCGGGCGTTTCCTCAAGGAAGCGGGTCGCGACAAGTTCTTCGTCGCCACGAAGCTCGGCCGCAGTTCCAACCCCGGCTGGCCTGCGAACTTCACCGCCAAGGTGATCCGCGAACACACCGAAGGCTCGTTGAAGCGGCTCGGCGTGGATGCGATCGATCTCACGCAATTGCACTGCGTACCGCTCGGAGCACTGCAGAGCGATGAAGTCTGGGACGCGCTGCGGGCCTTGAAGCAAGAAGGGAAGATCAAGCGGTTTGGAGCCAGCGTCGAGTCCACGGCCGAGGCGAAGGAGTGCCTCAAGCGACCGGATTGCTCCAGCTTGCAGATCATCTTCAACATCTTCCGCCAGACGCCGGCGTTCGAGATCTTCGATCAGTGCACCAAGCAGAATGTGGCGGTGATCGTGCGGTTGCCGCTGGCGTCGGGCTTGCTCGCGGGCAAGTACACGGCCAACACCACGTTCACGGCGAACGACCACCGGACCTACAACGCGAACGGTGAGAAGTTCAACGTCGGCGAAACGTTCGCCGGGCTCGGCTTCAAGAAGGGTTTGGAACTCACGGAACGATTGAAGCCGCTCGTGCCCTCCGGCATGAACATGGCCCAGATGGCACTGCGGTGGTGTCTCGACTTTCCGGCCGTGACCACGGTGATCCCCGGAGCCCGCAATCGCGCCCAAGCCGCGGGCAACGCCTCGGCCAGCGAGGTGCCGCCGCTCTCCAAGGAACTGCACGAGAAGCTGAAGAGCTTCTTCCGGAACGATGTGAAGCCGCACGTCCGCGGGCCGGATTGAATCGCGTAACATGTCTCACATGGACGTGGCCGAGACCGCACCTCCGAACCCGCCGCGGCGGCACGCCTCGCCGCCGCGGATGCTCGCCACCGTTTCGGTCATCTTCCTCGTCGTGTTTCTCTTCGTCCGTGTCGGTTTCGTCGAACCGTTCGGAGTACCCACCGGCAGCATGGCCCCCACGCTCATCGGCAACCACCGCGAAGGGCCGTGCCCGCGGTGCGGCCATCCCGTGCGTGTCGGCATCCCCGTCGGCGGCGAGCGGCCTGGCTACTTCAGCGATGTGCCGTGCCCGAACTGCGGCAAGCGTGTGAATCTCGCCGAGGCTCGCGACATCAACGGCGACCGACTGCTCGTGGACAAGAACGTGTACCAACTGCGGCAGCCGCGACGGTGGGAAGTCGCCGTGTTCCGCTGCGTCGCGGATCTCGCGAAGCCATACGTGAAACGCATCGTCGGCATGCCTGGCGAGGAGATCACCATCATCGACGGCGACGCCTACGCCAACAGTGAACTGCTCCGCAAGTCGATCCGCGAAGTGCGCGAAGCCCGCGTGCCGGTGTTCGACCTGTCGTATTCGCCGGTGCCGACAGGTTGGGGGCCGCGTTGGCTCGTGTATCCCGCGGAAGCTGATCGCCGACTCCCGCGCGAGGGCGGCCGCGAGCCCGCACCAGCCGATGATTCCGTGCTCGCCAACGGCATGCTCGTGCTCGATGCCGGAGAAGGCGCGCAGCAGGAAGTGCGCGTCGAGTACCGCCACTGGAACCTGGACGAGAACCGCGAGGAAGCGGTGAAGTCGTGGAACAGTTACGACGGCGGCGGGAACCGGCGCGAGAGCAACGTGTATCCCGTTCATGACTTTTACTTCCGCTGCGAGGTGGAAGTAGTGTTGGCCCAGCCGGACGCCGCCTTCGCCTGCCGCCTCTTCGATGGAAGCGACGCGATGGCCGCGGAAGTGTCCGTCGGGAAGCAGGCGACGGGGCAGGCGCGGCTGGCACACGAGAAGCTCGGCATCGTTTCCGCGGCCGCGAAGACCTCGCTGGAACCGAAGCGCACATACACGATCGAGTTCGCGTTCGTGGATCGCCGCGCCACGTTCGCCATCGACGGCAAGGTGGCGACCGCACCCTCCGACTTGCCCGCGGAGAAGAAGCGGGGCGAGGTGCGGCGCCCGCTGCAACTCGGCGCCCGCGGCTGCAAGCTCGTCCTGAGGAACGTGACCCTGAGTCGCGACGTGCACTACACGCAAGCCGGCACCTACGGCACGCGGCAACCCGCGAAACTCGGCCCGGACGAGTACTTCATGCTGGGGGACAACTCGGGAAACTCGCAGGACAGCCGCGAGTGGGCGCACCCCGGCATCCCGGAGGCGGACTTCATCGGCAAGCCGTTCCTGATCCACCAACCGCTCCGCCTCGGCGGCGTCTCCGTCGGCGGCCGCGATCGCACCTATCAAACGCTCGATTGGTCGCGCTTGCGGTGGTTGCACTGATCCGGCAAGGGTATGATTGCGGATGCTCTTTCACCGCTTCGACGGAGCCATGCCATGCCCACACGTCGCTCGTTTCTCGCGGCATCCACCACGGCGCTCGCCGCAACCTCGCTTCATGCCGCCGGCGAGGATGTGATCCGTGTCGGACTCATCGGCTGCGGCGACCGCGGCACCGGTGCCGCCGTTCAGGCGCTTTCCGCGGACAAGAACGTGAAGCTCGTCGCGATGGGCGACGCGTTCGCGGACCGGCTGCAATCCAGCCTCGACAATCTCCGTGCGAAGAAGGACGTGGCCGCGAAAGTCGCGGTGAAGCCGGAGGCGTGCTTCACCGGGTTCGACGCGTACAAGCAGGTGATCGCCGCATCGGATGTCGTGCTGCTCACCACGCCGCCGCACTTCCGCCCGATGCACATGAAGGCCGCGGTCGAAGCCGGGAAGCACGTGTTCGCCGAGAAGCCGTGCGCCGTGGACGCACCCGGCGTCCGCTCCGTGCTCGCGACCTGTGAACTCGCCAAGAAGAAGAACCTCTCCGTCGTTTCGGGCCTGTGCCTGCGGTACGACTACGGCTTCCAAGAGACGATGAAGCGCATCCACGGCGGCGAGATCGGCGACGTCGTCACGCTTTTCGCCAACGACTACCGCACCGGCCGGTGGATTGCCGCGGCAACTGACCAGACCGGACATGAACTACCAGATATGCAACTGGTACAACTTCACGTGGCTCTCGGGGACTTCAACGTCGAGCAGCACGTTCATTTCCTGGACGTGTGCGCCTGGGCGATGAAGGACGAGCAACCGGTGAAGGCGGTCGGCATGGGCGGCCGCAGTGTGTACGTCGGCAACGGCAGCGGCAACATCTACGATCACTTCTCCATCGTGTACGAGTTCAAGAACGGCGTGCGCCTGGTGAGCAACACGCGGCAGCAGCCGAAATGCAAGAGCAACCTCAGCGCCCAAGTGATCGGCACAAAGGGCTGGGCCACGCTCGCGGATCGCGAGGACGGCCTCGCCATCACCGCGAACGGCAAGACGTGGACCTACCCGTGGCCCGGCAACCAGATGTACCAGACCGAACACGACGAACTCTTCGCGTCGATCCGCAGCGGCAAACCGGTGAACAACGGCGAGTACATGGCGAAGAGCAGCCTGCTCGCGATCATGGGCCGCATGGCCGCGTACACCGGTCAGCAGATCACGTGGGACATGGCGATGCATTCGAAGGAAGACTTGAGCCCGCCAGCTTACGATTGGGATGCGAAGCTGCCCGATCCGCCGATCGCGGTGCCGGGCGTGACCAAGTTCGCGTGATAGGATGACACCAAGAGGCGGGCCATGCCGATTCTGTTGACCGATCCCGAACGCGAAGAGGAACTGCGGGCCGAGCGGTCGTCGTCCGACGGCGACAAGTGGAATGAAGTTTGGGACGGAGTGCTCGTCATGCCCACGATGCCGAATGACGAACATCAGGAAATCCAAGCGAACCTCTTGGTTCCGCTGATTCTCGCGAACATCGGTAAGGTGCGTGGCGGAGTCAACGTCACGGACCGGCATCCGGATTGGAAAGAGAACTTCCGCGGATCGGATGTCGTGGTGTATCTCCCCGACAACCCCGCGATCAACTACGGGACGCACTGGCTCGGCGGCCCGGACTTCCTCGTCGAGATCGTCAGCCCCGGCGACATGGCCTGGGACAAGCTCGAATTCTACGCCGAGGTGAAGACACGCGAAGTGCTCATCGTCGATCGCGATCCGTGGCGGCTCGAACTGTATCGACTGGAGGACGGAGTTCTCGAACCGGCCGGAAGTTCCGACTTGTCGAAGCCGGACATCCTCGCCAGCCGAGTGCTGCCGTTCACCTTTCAACTTGTCGATGGCGGCACGCGGCCACACATCCGAATCGTCCACACCGGCACCGGGCAGGGCTTGACCGCATGAACGCACCCGTCGTACACACCATCGAGGAGCTGTGCCGCGGTCGTCCGTGCCCGCGGCATGGGGCTGTCCATCGCATTCGTGCCCACCATGGGCGCGCTGCACGAGGGGCATGCGGCATCCGCTGCCGCGTGAAGCCCGCGTCGTTCGTCGTCGTATCGGTGTTCGTAAACCCGAAGCAGTTCGGCCCGAACGAGGACTTCGCCAAGCGATCCGCGGACGGGAGACGCCGACCATGCGTGCTCCGCGCCGGGCGCGAACCTGATCTTCGCCCCGAGTGCGCGACGAGATGTATCCCGAGGGCTGCCGTCACGTTCGTGGATGTGGCGAAACTCGGGGACGTGTTGTGCGGTGCGTCGCGGCCGGGGCACTTCCGAGGCGTCTGCACCGTCGTGCTGGTGCTGTTCAACATCGTGCAGCCGGACGCGCGCACTTCGAGCCAAAGACTGGCAGCAGGCCACAATCATCAAACGGATGGCGCGCGATCTCGATGTGCCGGTGCGGATCGTGGTGGAGCTGACGGTGCGAGGCGGACGGCCCGCGATGAGTTCGCGAACGTTATCTTTCACCGCAATGAACGCGCCGCCGCACCGATGATCTATTCGGCGTTGCTGTCGATTCGCTTTCTCGCCTCGAACGGCCAACGCGATGCGGCTTCGCTTCAAGAGACATTGCAGGAATTGCTCGCCGCCATTCCCGGAGCACGCGTCGATTACGCCCGCGTCGTCGACGCCGAGACGCTCGAACCGCTGGAGAAACTGCACCGCCCCGCAGTCGCGGCCGTCGCCGTCTTCCTCGGAACCACGCGATTGATCGACAACATTTCGTTATCGTGAAGGCATGCCCCATCCGTTGTTCACACCCGAGATCCGCCTCCTGCTCCAGGAGCAGAGCGCGGCGGGACTGCGCGAGTTTTGCGAAAGCTTGCACCCGGCCACGATGGCCGAAGCGCTCGACGACGAGGAATTCACGCCCGAACAGGTGTGGGAAGCGATCAGCGCGGCGGACATCCGCACCCAAGCCGCGATCTTCGAGTACCTGCCGCGGCCGCGGCAGGTCGAGATGTTCGAGAAAGCCCGGCCGCAAGTCGGGCAACTCATCGGCAAGATGAGCCACGACGACCGCGTGGACCTGCTCCGCCGCCTGCCCGCGGAGGTCTCCGAGCGGCTGATGCGGCTTGTGGACGAAGCGGACCGCAAAGACATCGCCACGCTCGTGTCGTACGGAGAGAACACCGTCGGCGCGAAGATGACGACGGATTATGCGTGGCTGCCGGGCACGCTCACCGCCGCCGAAGCGATCGATCAACTTCGCCAGCAAGCTCCGGACCGCGAGACGATCTACTACATCTACGTGCTGGATGAAGCGAGCCGCCGGGCGGACGGCAGCCTGGCCCCGCGCCGGTTGCTCGGGGTCGTTTCGCTCCGCGACCTGATCCTCGCGCCTCGGCACGCCCTCATTCGCGACCTGATGGAGAGCGAAGTCATCACGGTTCGCTTCGACGAGGACCGCGAAGCGCTCACACGCGTCTTCACACGGTACGATTTGATCGCCGTGCCCGTGGTGGACGACCACTACGGCCTGCTCGGCATCGTGACGCACGACGACGTGCTCGACGTGGTGCAGCAGGAAGCGACCGAGGACTTGCAGCGCCAGGCCGGCGTCGGGCCGATCGAGGGGGACTACCTCAAAGCCAGTTTTGTGAAGGTGTGGTGGAACCGCGCGTTCTGGCTGTCCTTGTTGTTTGTCGCGGAGTTGGCCACGTTCACGGTGATGGAGCATTTCGAAGAAGCGATTGCAGCCGTGGTGGTGCTCGCCCTGTTCGTTCCGCTGTGCATCTCGACGGGCGGCAACTCGGGTTCGCAGGCGGCCACGCTGGTGACGCGATCGCTCGCGCTCGGCTACGTGCAACCGCGCGATTGGCGGCGCGTCCTGCGGCGGGAATTGCAAATGGGACTCGTTCTCGGCCTCACCTTGGGTGCGATCGCGTTCGTGCGCGGCGCCCTCACCCCGACCGACACCCGCAGCGGGCCACGGAAAGTCGATCGGGCGTTTTCGATCTTGGTTCCCGCCGGAACCGAGTTGAAAGCCGATGACCGCAACGAGGTGTTCGTGGACCGCTCCAACCGCCAGGTTCAGATTCTCGAGAAGGCCGTTCGCATCCGGTTGCCCGGGGACGAACATCTGGAGATGCCGACTCCGACGCCGGACGGGCTGAACTACTCGTTCCCGGCACACTGCGAGCTGCGTTCAGAGCCGGTCAGCCGTTGGGCGCTTGCTCGCGTCATCGCGTTGTCCGTCCTCGGGATTTGTCTTTGGGGCACGCTCATCGGGTGCATGCTCCCGTTGCTGTTCCGGCAACTCGGGATCGATCCGGCTCTGGCCTCGAGCGCATTTGTCGCGACATTCGTGGACGTTACAGGGATCTTCATTTTCTTCTCGATCGCAAGCGCCTTCCTCCTGTGAGTCGCGCGAACGCCGTTCAAATCCGGTCGAGCGAATCCAACCAAACGAGCAGTTCGGTGAAGATCTTCAGGTCGTAGTATTCCTTGCCGCTCTCGTTCATCAGGCGGTACACGACGGGGAACCGCTTCTCTTGGAGCGCCTGCTTGCTCGCCTCCACGTCCTTGATCGCGGGATCCTTGTCGCCCACCGAGAGGTGGAAGGCCAGCGGTTGGTTGGCGACGTTGTCCTTGGGCGGGGTGCCGAGGGTGGCGCCGAGCGTGGCCACGCCGCGGAAGACGTCCCGCGCGTTGAATGCCACGTAGAACGCCATCTGCCCGCCGTTGCCCATGCCGTGCGCCACCACGCGGGTCTTGTCCGTCGTGTACTGGGCGAGCACCTTGCGGACGTCCTGCACCACGGCTTCGGTCTCGCTCGGCAGCCACCCCTGCGGGTTGTTCGCCTTCGGCCCCATCACGATGTAGTGGTGGTCTTCGCAGAATTCGCGGAACGTGCGGGCCATGAGTTCGCCGTCCTTGGCCTTGCCCACCGGGTGGAACCACACGAGCACGCCGTGCGAGGTGTTCGGGTCGTAGTTGTCCGGCACGTAGAGCCAGTATTGGCGTCCGAGCGCCTCGTCGGTGCGTTCGAGGAAGCCGGTCTCCACTTTCTCGGCCTTGTCCTTCTTCTTGGGAATCAGGCCGGGTTCGTCCTTCTTCTTCGGAACGCCTTCGAGAGCCTTGCCGAAGCTGGAGGGCATCGGCAGTTTGTCCGGGATCGCATCCGGAAGGGTGGAGAGAGTCGCGGTCACGGTCTCGGTCTTCTCGCCTTCCTTGCGTTTCACTTCGATTTTCACCGCCATGCCGGGGTTGAACTGCGAAAGCAGGTTGGAGAGTTGTGCCGCATTGCGGATCGGCGGCAGTTGCATCGCGGCGGCGGGGCCGGCCTTCATGATGCGGTCGCCTTCCTTCAGCCCCGCGGCCGCGGCCGGGCTGTTCGCGTACACGTGGCGGATCACCACGCCTGGCTTGTCTTGGGCTTCATCCCGCATCGGCAGGATGCCGAGGAACGGATTCACATAGGCGGTCGCGGTGCCGAGGAGGATCACCTTGGCGATTTCCATCTCCTTGCCTTCGCGGCTCACCTTGAGCTTGACCGCGTCGTTCTCGTATTTCGGCCCGAGGATGTGCTGCAGGGTGGAGAAGTTCGGCGTCGGCTTGTCGTCGATGGCGAGGATCTTGTCGCCGACCTTCAATCCGGCCCGGGCGGCGGCGGAATCCGGTTGGATGGCGCCGATCTCGGGCAGCGTGTTGTATTGGTCCGGCGTCTGCGGGTTGATGCCGAGCAACCCGCGGCGGAGCGTGCCGCCCTTCTTCAGATCCGGGAGCTTGGCGAGGATGTCTTCGAGCGGAATGGCGAAGCCGATGCCGGAGTCGTACCATTCGAAGCCGGACGTCTCGCCTTCGCCGCGGGCGGATGCGGGGATGATGACGCCGAAGACGCGACCATCGATTCCAATGAGCGGCCCGCCGTAGTTCGTCGGCGAGGTCTTCGCATCCGTCTGGAAGGCTTTGCCGTGGAGCCGGTTCGCGGCGCTGAGGATGCCCGTACTCACGGACGGCGCATGTTCCAGGTTCGTGTCCAATGTGCGGCCCAGTGCCATCGCCCACTGCCCGACTTTCGCGTCCTTCTTGGGCATGGCGGCGGGCACGGGCAGGTCCTTCGCGTCGATCTTCAGAAGCGTGAGCATCCGCGTCTGGTCCGTGGCCACGACCTTGGCGACGAACCGCGTCGGCCGGTTCGGCACGGTCACGAAGATGTCCGTCGGCTTGTTGGCGAAGTTGAACGAGGACGTGATGACGTAGCCTTCGGCATCCACGATCAGCCCGGTGGTGGCACCGGTGCCGACGGCGATGCTCTTGCCCTTCGGCGCCGGACCGCCCTTCGGCGGCGTGCCGGTGGCCACCTCGAGCCCGCCGGCCGTCTCGATCTTCACGACCGCCGGCGCGACCTTGGCGATGGACGCCTTCATCGCGCCTTCGATGGCGGCGTTCACATCCGGCTGCTGAGCCGAAAGTGGAGCCGCGAGCAGGAGCGATGCTGCGAGAATGCGAAGGATCATGATGAACGTCCTGCGATGATTCACTTGAAGAAGTCCGCCACCGGGCACGAGAAGCCCGGGAGCACGTCGCCACCGTGGAGGCACATCTCGTTGTCGAATACGACGTCCGCACCTGCCGCTCGTTGCACCGACACGGTTCTCTCCGCGGAACGAACCAACCAGACTTCAGCCGCACCCGTGTTCAAGTATTGCATTGCTCGATCACGGAACTCGTCGTCGTAGTCATGCTCCGTCATCACTTCAACGCAGAGATCCGGTGAGCCGTCCAAATACCGATTCAAGCGGCCCGGCGGCTTTCTCGAACTCGTGATGAATGCGACATCTGGCGCTCGAACCGTATCCGGGTCCCGCTCAGTCACGAATCCGGCACCGATCGTCACTGCACCAATCTGAGCGATATTCAAGTACCGCTTGATGGCCTATGCAATGTTCCCCGTGATTTCCGCACACTGCCACGTTCGAAGCGGTCTCGACACAACATGCCCGAGTACGAGTTCATGGCGGAACCCAGCCGACAATTCCGATAGTTGTTCAAACTCTACGGCCGTTAGCAACTTATCTCGCATGACAATCCCTTGCTTGCGCGTCGGGCTCCGTCACTTCTTCACGGGCGGCGGCGTCGGAATCGCAGTGCGAGGCGGGTGATTGCCCAACGGGAGAGTCAGCGTCGTGAGGGCTTCGCCGCGGCGGACGTCCACGCGGATCGTGGTGCCGGGCCGCGTGTGCGCCCGCAGGTATTCCTGCCAGGCGAAGATGCTCGCGATCGGTTCACCGTCCACGAAGCTGATCAGATCGTCCGGGCGGAAGCCGGCCTTGGCCGCGGGCGAATCGGGGATCACCGCCTCCACATACGCCGGGGTGCGGCTCAGGATGTTCGGCACAAACACGATGCCGCTGTACCCGCCCTCGCCCTTCACCGCGTTCTTGTCTCGCGGGGCCGGCTTGTACTCGCCCTTCATTCCGCGGGCCACGAAATCCGGGAACGCGATGTTCAGCGTCTTCTCCACGTCCATGTCCTTCTCCTTCACCTTCACGGTGACGGAGACCGCGGCGTTCACCGGGATCGCATAGTTCAGGTTGGTCTCGGTCTGGTTGTTCTTGATCTCGCGGCCGATGATACCGAGCAACTTGCCGTCGCGGGTGGTGAGCGCGCCGCCGGGGGCCCCGGGGTTGTTCGTGATCTGGTCCACGACGTACACGTCGCCGTTGTAAGGGAAGTCGAACACACCCGTGCGGCCGGAGAGCTTCGTGCGGGCGGCGATCACGCCTCGCATCGCGCTGAGCGGTTCGTCCCGCAGGGCGATCTCGTACATGTTGCTGAAGCCGATGATCCAGTCGCCGGGCGCGGCCGACGGCCGCTTCGCGGCTTCGGCGAAGTCGAAGAACGGCAGGTCGAGGCCGGTCGGCTCCTCGGGCTTCTTGCCTTCCACCTTGATGCGGAGGATCGCCGCATCCAGTTCCTGCTCGACCACCATGACCTCGGCCCGCATGCGGCGGCCATCGTACAGGTGCACGACGAGTTCCGAGGTGTCCAGCAGTTGGCTGGCCACGGTGAGGATGTGGCCGTCCTTCGAGATGAGGATGCCGGTGCCGAAGTTGTTCAGGCGCGAGAACCCGCCCGCGCCGAACAACTTCACCATCTTGGTGTTCACCTCGTCGCAGACCTTGTCGAACGGGTCTGCGGCGGAAGCAAGGCTCGGAACGAGCAGCAGAGCGAGGGATGCGATTCGCATGTGGCTCACTTCAGGTTGTACTTCGTGATGTTGAACCAGCCGTACCGCTTGTCGCCGAAGCGGACTTCGATGCGGTGCGGGAGCATCAGGCCGCCGCCCGCGTCCTTGTAGTCGTGGAAGAACAGCTCGCACGGATCGGTGTCCTTCGCGAGGTACGTCTCGACGCCAAGCAGCTTGCCGTCCTTCGCGAAGTACCACTTGCAGTTCGTCGAACCGTGCTTGGTGCGGATCACATCCGCATCGACGCGGAGGGAGGCGAGCGTCTTCGGAACAGAGCCGTCCGCGGGGTGCGGGTAGAACGGCTCGGTTCCGCCGTGCGAGAACTCGCCCTCGAAGCCCTTGGTGCCGACCGTGAGGAAGCGGTGCCAGTGGTACAGGGCCATCATGAGACCGCCCGAGCCGACCGGCTCGGCCGCGGCCCGCGGCGTGAGACCGCTCTCGAACGGATGCAGCGCGAACTCGATGTTCATCCCCAGCTTCACGAACGGGTCGGCGGTCTTTTCGTTCACTTCGAGCCTGAGCGCGCCCTTGCGCTCGCCGAGGTCGTAGTTCCCTTCCGCGGTCCACGCACCGGCCACGGAAGTGAAGTCGCCCTGCTTTTTCGCAGCAGCCAGGAGTTTGTCCCGCTGCACTTCGTTGAAGTAGTAGTTGACGAAGCCGGGCTTCTGCTTCAGCAGTTTGGCCGCAGGCGAGCCGCTGGTGTTCGGCCCCTTCGGCGCGGGGCCGGGCGCGGGCCGCGGGGTCGGCATCGGCGCCATCGGGTCTTCCTTCGCCGGCTTCTCGCCCGGCGTGATGTTCTGCACACGCACCAGGATTTCGCGCGGCCGCGACGTGCCCGTCTTCACCGTGAGCGGCACGCGCCACTCTTTCGGCAGCGTGCCGAGGATGTTCTTGTACATGTTCGCGCTCGTCATCTTCCGCCCGGCGAAGCTCACCAAGCGGTCGCCTTCCAAGAGGCCGCGACGGGCCGCGTCCGATTCGTCGAGCAGTTGCTTCACGACCATCGTTTGCAGGTCGGAGGATTCGTCCGCGGTGCCGACCACCGCGCCCAAGCTCGCGTGATCCGTGTCGATGCCCGCGTAGAAGTGCCCGAGGAAGTTCTTGATCTGGTTGATCGAGATGGCGTAGCCGACGCCGGAGTTGATGCGGACGCGCTTCTCGAAGTTGATGCGGCCGTTGATGCCGATGAGTTCGCCCTTCATGTTGAAGAGCGGCCCGCCGGAGTTTCCGGGGTTGATCGACGTGTCCACCTGGATGCAGTCGGTGTATTCGCTGATGCCGGGGCGGCTGCCCATCGGCTCGTAGCGGTTCGTGCCGCTCACGAGGCCGTACGTGACGGTCGGTGTGAAGTCCAAGGCGATGGAGAACGGGTTGCCCATGGCGAGGGACCAATCGCCGATCTTCACCGTGTCCGAGTCGCCGAGCTTCACGAAGGGGAAGGGCTTGCCTTCCTGCTTCGGAATGAGCTTCACGAGGGCCACGTCGCCGATCTTGTCCTGGCCGACGATGACGGCGTCGTAGAGCACGCCGTCCGCGAGGCCGCACTGCATGATGGCGCCGGCGGGCTGGGTGACGTGGTGGTTCGTGAGAGCGTAACCTTCCGGGTCGATCACGACGCCGGAGCCGATGGCTTGCCCGCCGTAGATGCACACTGCGACGACTGCGGGGGCGACCTTGGCCACCACCGCCACGCGATCCGCTTCGGCGTCCAGCACGGCCTTGTTCGGCGGTGCGGGCGGCTGCGCGACGGCGGACGGAATCAGGCACGCAGCGATTCCCATGGCCGGGATCGCGAGCAAGGGCAGTCGGCGAAGTGAAATCATGGTTGGTCCCCGGCCGCGCGAGCGATCGCGATGCGAACGCTCGCACATGTCACTTTTGCACCCGTGCATCCGCCAGCACCGCCTGGCTCCCGTTGAAGAACGCGTTCGCTCCGTCCACCTGGATCCGCAGCGACTTCACGTTCTTCACGTCCAGCGTCACACCCTTCGGCTTGTCCTTGCGGCGGATCGCTTCCGCGAACAGCACGCGGCCGTCCGCCTCGATCGTCACCGTCGCCTCGGCCGCGCTGTCACCCACTTGGTCCAGGATGCCGATGGTCGCTTTCAACTCGCGGTAGTCCCCGCCGAGCGAATACGTCAGCACGGTGTCCGACGGAACCCACAAACCCTTCGGATACTCCACGCCGTCCAGCTTGAGCGGGGCGTTGGCCGGCGCCTTGTCCACGAGGTAGGGCGCTTTCACATTCAGCGTCTTGTTCGCCTCGTCCGCGGGAAGCTCGGGCGACTCCACCTTCGGCAGCAGGTCCGAGAGGTAGGCCACGTTCCCGTGCGCGTAATCGAGCGACATCAGCGCCTGCACGCTCGCATAATTCACCGTCACGCCGGAAACCGTCGTCACCTTCACGCCCGTGCCGGCGAGCTCGACGGACTGCGCGACCAAGGTGTTGCCGAACACGTCGTTCACGCGGCAAAGCGTGGCCGGCACTTGGGCCGGCTGAGCCTGATGGAACACCAGCCCGCCCGTGGCCCGCGACAGCAGCAACTCTTCTTTCGTCGTGTCCTCGCGTTCGAACAGCACCTTCGTGCCTTTCGCCGTGCCCTCGATCACGGTGCCTTGCACATAAGTGAGGCCGTCCTGCTGCTTGGTGACGTACATGTCCCGCTTGCCGCGATTGACAAGCAACTTCTTCCACTCGTCGCGGGCCTTGGCGTCGTCCGCGTTCCGCATCGCGTAGAACACGGCGGACATCGGCAGGTCGAACGCGGGAGGCGTGGCGTCCTTCGGCCCCGGCAGCAGTTCCAACCGGACGTTCTTTCCGTCGATCCCGAACTTCGCACAGCGGAACCGCGAGCCGTCAGTCAGTTCCACTTCCACGAACTTCACATCCTTGGCGAGCGGCAGCGGCCGCCGGCCCAAGTCGATCAGCACGATTTCCTTGCCGGACACCTTGAGCGGCGAATCGCCGATCTTGAACGACACGCCGTCCTTGTCCACGGCGACGAGCGTTCCGATCAGTTTCTTGCCCGCTCCAGTGGTCAGGTCGTCCGCCGTCGCGACGGATGCAAGAAGGAGCAATGTTAAGACGAATGAACCGCGGGAAATGTAACGCATGGGATGAACCGCTTGCGGATTCGCGGGTGACGCGGGCATTCTATCAACAAGAAGCGGTGGCCGATCGGCCACCGCTTGGGTTTGTTACGCAGGCCGGATCGGTCTCAGTTTCCCTTGAAGCCGTGGATGCGGTTCAGGGACTTGAAGTACTCGTCGATCATCGGCTTGTACTTGGCCGGCAGGTCGCGAGTGATGTCTTCGACGACCTTGGCGCGTTCGGCCGGAGGCAGGCCGCCCCACTGTTCGGCGATGGCCCGCAGCTTCTTGTCGTCCACCTTGCCCGCGCCCGCACCGCCCATGATCGTGCTGTCCGGAGCCGGGCTGGACGGGTTGAGCGAACCGGGGCCGGGCTTCTTGCCGCCGCCGGGGCAGTTGCCGCCGTTGCACTGGCCGCCGCCCTTGGCTTGGTTCTCGAGTTCCTTGATCACTTCGTCGAGGCGGAACACGATCTTCTTCTGGATATCCTGGGTCTTCTCGCCCGGGCGGCTGAGGTCGAGCCGGCGGCCCGAGTTGTCCATCAGCTTCTCGATGTTCGACAGATCCTTCGGGTCCGGGGACCAGTTGACCATGTCGAAGTACATGAGGGTCGCGACCATCTTGTAGCGGTCCGGCGAATCCGTCACGTCGTCGAGCAGGCGGGCGATGCTGCCGGCCGCGGCTTCCTTCTTCATGGTCGCGTGTTCGGACACGGCCTTGAAGAAGAAGTAGCTGGACGGATCGACCACGCTTTCGGGCGTGACCGTGGCGAGGGCTTCGAGGGCTTCCTCGTAGGCCTTCTTGTTCGCGTTGGCCTTGGCAAAAGCGAGTGCGAGGTTGGAGCGGAAGAAGGCATCGGCCTTCGCGTCCTTCAGGATCGCGGGCACTTCCCCGGCGGCGGGGCCGTCCAGCTTGCGGGCCGCGGCGAGAACCGAAGCGGCTTCGGTGCTGCCCGCGGCGAACGTGTCCGACACGCGATCGAGAACCGACTTGCTCTCGTCGGCCCAGATCTTGTCGAATGCGGCTTGGTCGAACTTGCCGGCGCCCTTGAGCCACGCCTCGGCCTTGGCCTTGGCGACTCCCGCGTCCACGGCCTTCAGCGTGCTGAAGGTGAACGGTTTCTTCGCCGTGTCGGCGGCGAACGACGACTGACCGACAAAGCCCACCGAGAGGGCTGCGGCCGCGAATGCCAGGCGGATCTTCACAGGAAACCTCCTCGAATACGATTCGGCATTGAGTTCGGAATGATTCGGGACGGTGGGCCGGTACTGGAGAGATTCCGCCACCCAATCCCGAATCTACCTTGACGCAACAGGGTTTACAACATCTTTCCGGCCGTTCTCACGACTTACTCAGACATCGTTCTCAGCTCAGCGGGCCGCTTCGCATGCCCGCATGCGGTTGATTTTCACTGGCTCATCTGGTCCGCCACCTTCTGAAGCATCTTCTTCAACGTCTCCTGGCGATCGCTGAGTTGCTTCAACTGCTCTTGGATGAACGGGTCCTGCGATTGCGGGCCCATCGTCCGCTTGCCGAAGGCCGAGGTCCGGTCGTTCACTTGGATCTGCAGTTCCTTGAGAAGTTTCAACTGTTCGACCAGTTGAATCAGATTCTTCTTCGGGTCCTGCGGCGGCGGGGGCATGCCCGGCGGCGGCGGGGGCGGCGGCGGTTGATCGAGGTCCTGCTTGGCCTTTTTCAACGCCTCCAGCATCCGCTTGAGCTGCGCGATGATCTGCTCCTCGACCAGTTGCGTGTCCGAGCCCACGTTCGTGCGATCGAGTTCCTTCTTCACGGACTCCATGTCCTTCTTCGCTTCTTCGAGCACGCCGGCGAACACGATCGCGGTACCCTCGCCTTCGAGAAGCCGGAGCGCCTTCTCGGCCTCGCTGGCGATGTTGCCTTCCTTCTCGGCCTCGACCGTGGACCGCTGACGATCCGAAGAGGCGGTCTCGCCGTTCTTCTTGATGTTGCCGTCGATCCGCTTCGTCGCTTCGTACACTTCGGTCTGCATTTGCAGCATCTTGGCGACGCGGCGTTCGAGGTCTTCCAGCTTCTGCCGCATTTCCTTCTCGCGAAGCTGCTTCAGCCGCTTCTCGAGTTCCTTGATCGCCTTGGCGATCTTGTCCAACGCCTTGTCCTGCTCCCCGCCGGCGTCGTCGTTCTTTTTCTCGTTCAGCTTCTTCTCGGCTTGCTTCTGATCCGGAACGGCGTCGTCCAGGTTGCGCTCGGCTTCGTCGTTGGGGTTGTTCGGGTTCGGCGGGCGCTTCTTCGGCGGGGGCGGGCTGCCGCCCGAGGGATCGCCCTTCGAGCCGCCCATCGGCGGGCTGTTCATCGGCGAACCGTCGCTCGGCGGCATCGGCTTCGCCTCGCCGCCCTTGCCTTCCGAAGGCTTGCTGTCACCCTTGCCCATGCCTTGGCTCTTGCTGTCGCTGGGCGTGTTCGGCTTCATGTCCATCGGCGGCTTGTTCGACGGATCCATGTTCATGGGCTTGTCCCCCATCGGCTTGGCACCCATCGGGTCCATCGGGCCTTCCTTCGGAGCTTCCTTGGACGACCCGGCCATCGGCATCCCGCCCTTGGGATCGCCGGGCTTCGGCTCGCCCGCTTTCGGTTCGCCCGCCTTGGGGTCGCCCATGCCGCCCATGGGATCCTTCTCGGAACCCTTCGGCTCCTTGGTGTCCGACTTCTGCTCCGAGTTCGGCTCGCCCGGCTTGCTCGAATCCGGCTTCTGCTCGGACTTGTCGTCCTTCGGCTGCTCCGAGTTGCCACCGTTCTTCGGGTCGCCGCCCTTGTCGTCCTTCTTGTCGCCCTTGGCCAACTGGTTGGCCAAGTCCTTGGTTTCCTTGGCGAGTTGGTTCTGGTCCTTCGCGATCTTGCTCGGGTCGCCCTTGCCCTCGGTGCGGGCGCGGAGCGTTTCCTGCTCGCGGAGGATGCGCTTGGCTTCCTTCAGGAACTCTTCCGTCTCCTTGCGGAGCCGCTTGGTGCGCTCGGCTTCATCCTCGGTGTTCAGCGTTTCGAGAACTTCCTTCAGGGCCGCGATCAGGGCCTTGTCCTTGCGGACGAGGTCCGGCAGGTCCGAGCCGGGCATCGGCCGGGCGAGCGGTTGGATCAGCGACTTGAACAGGTTCTCGACGCCCTTTTCTTCCGCGATCTTGAGCGCGGCGCGGAGGGTCTTCGCCCGTTCCTTTTCGTCCGGATTGTCGCTCTTCTCCCACTTCTGGGCGAGCTTCAGGAGCTCGTCCGCGAAGCGCTTGTAGAGCTTGAGGTTTTCTTCCTCGGTCCGCTTGATGCCGTCCGAGGTGGGCGGGGTGGTCGCGGGCTGGGCCGTGATCACCGTGGTGAGGGCGAAGAGCCCCGCCGCGGCGACGAGCATCGCGGGCAGGAACCGCAGTCGAGCGGGCATGGAGGAAACCTCCCACAGAGGGTCGGATGTCATTAGTTCAGACGAAACGCCGGCCGGATGCAAACAGTGTAACGCGGGAAAAGGCGCCGGAACACGGCATCTGTTACACAGAGGTTGCGCCTGGGGCGAGCCGGCCCGCGTCAGCGGCCGGAGTTTTGCAGCGAAAAACGCTCCGGCCGCTGGCGCGGCCGGAACGCCAACACGCTTACTTCACCGTGACCAGAACCATCACCGGGTCGCCCACGGACGGCACGATCACCAGCGTGTATTCCCCCTCCTTGGCCCCGGCCTTGATCTCGTACTCGAAGTCCGTCTGGTGCTTCTCGAAGTTCAGTTTCATCTCCGGAGCGAAGGCGAGGGCGTCCGCCGCGGCGGGCTTCTTGTCCTTGTTGTCCGTCGCCGAGAACTTCACCGGCAGGTCGTCTTCGGCGAACTGCCGCCAGTTGATCGTGTGCTTCAGTTTCTTCGACTCGCCCTTCGTCAGGAACACGGGACCGATGGTGCCGATCTTCGGATCCTTCTTGAATTGCTCGCCGACGAAGATCCGTTCCAGTTCCGCCAAATCCTTGCCGATCCGTTCCTGGTCGTCGATCACCTTCTGAAGTTGGGCCTTGAGCCGCTCCTTCGTCTGCAGTTCGCCGAGTTCCGCACGGATGGCCCGCAGGATGCGTTCGAGTTCCAAGAGTCCGAGTTCCGCCGAGGTGAACGTCGCCGCGTCGCCCCAGCGGTTCGCGTTCAGGTTGTCGTTGATCGCCGCCAGGCGGCGTTCCACTTCCGGGAACGCGATCGACGGCGGAGTCGCGTCCTCGCCCATCGCCACCAACGGCGGGTTTTCCCCGCACACGCGGTCCATCCGGTTCGCGAACTTGCCGAAGCGGTCCCGCGTCACGTCCGTCACGTCGTTGATCTGGCACTCGCGGTAGATGCGGCGGTACTCGCGCACCAAGGTCGACACGATGTCGTGGACCTTGGCCACTTCCTGGCTCGCGTCCTGCATCTTCACCCGCGCGTCCTCGATGCGTTCCGGCTGGGGGAAGAACGCCTTCGCCACCGCGAGGCGGCTCTTCGCCACGTTGATCTTGCCGAGGCCTTCATCCAACCGCGTGGCGAACGCCTCCTCCTCCTTGTTGATCTCGGCGAGCAGGTCGCCTTCGGACACGATCAGGAGCCGGATCGGTTCGCTGCCCGTGCCCGTCTTCGGGCCCGTGTCGTAATTCGCGTCCGTGGCCACGATGTTCAGATCGAGGCGGTAGCGGGTCTGCACTTCGGACACGTTCGCCAGCAGTTTCAGCGGCTTGATGTCGAAGTAATCCACCTCCGCGCTCTTGAGTTCGAGCTTGGTCACCATCGGAGCGGATCCGTCGTTCAGCGGTTCATTCAGCTTCATCTTGAGCGTGTCCACGGTTTCAAACTGCAGCTTGGCGCGTTCGTCGATGAAGCGGCGCAGTTCCGCGGACCCCTTTTGCCGCTGATCGCCCTTGTCCAAGTCCTTGAACTTGGACGCGTGGTACAGGGCGGCGACGGCCGAGGGCGCGTTCGCGGGGCCGGCGGCGTACATCAGCGGCCGCATGGCGATCTGCGCCCGCACGGCGCGGCCCACGTCCGTGTCTTCGGACCAGTACGTGAACTCGTACGCCACCTTCGAGAGGCCGTGGTCGTCCCGCACGTAGCTTTCGGGGTTGAACGGGATCTTCGCCTTCGGCGTGACGTAGTACACGGTGCCGATCTTGCGGATCACGTCTGGAGCGAGTTCCACCACGGGGGGCTGGTCGTCCGCGATCTGGATCATGATCTGTCGCTTGGCCTGCACCTTGTCCGCCTGTTCGACCACGAGATCGAACTCGAGCGTGGCTTGGCTCGTGACCGACTGGGATGCTTCCTTGCCGTTCGCGTCCTTGTAAACGTGCTTGAAGGTGCGGCCGGCGGCGAGCCGGTAGTCGCCCGCGAGTTCGAACTGGACCGTGCGGCCGTCCGCGCCAATCGGCACGGGCAGCGGTGCGGCGGAACCGGGGATCGCACCGGGCAACACCCCGACCTTCGGCAGCAGGTACGCACGAGTCAGGTCCGTGTCCAGCTTCGCGACGAGCGTGAGTTCGGTGCCGCTCGCCACGGAGAAGACGGAGCGGTCGCCGGTGAGCGAGAGCGGCTTGTCCGCCATCTTCTGCCGCTTGTCCTTGAGCAGCGAGTAGTCCAAGTCCGGCGGCGTGTGGTGCAGGTACGCCGGCTGGAACTCGGTGCGTGACAAGCTGAGGAACACCGGCGGCGGCACCAGCGTGATCTGCTTCGACGGCGTCCGGAAGTCCTCCGCCCGCACCGTGAAGTACACCGATTCCTTGAGGTCCGAGATCGGCGAGGCGAACTCCTGGTTCTTCTGCGGCCCGAGGGTCACTTCGCCGGTCTTGGTCACGCCGGCGTAGCCGAGGGTCACCTTCTCGGGAACGTCCAGCTTGCGGAGCGTGCGGCCCATCGCCGGATCGGCGGCCTTCGCATCCAATTTGGAGAACAGGTCGTCGAGTTGCTTCTGGACGGCTTCGTACTCGGGGCCGGAGAGAGCTTTCAGGAGCCGTTCACGGGCTTCCTTGTCCTCCATGCCGACGGCTTGAATGCGGTCGAGCTCCCACCGGGCCGGATCGTCATTCAACTCGCCTTCCGCCGCAATCTGGAACGCCTTCCAAGGAAGCTCGGGGGCGGTAACGCCGGGAAGCCTCCCGTTCAAATCGATCAACGCGAGCGGTCGCCAGCCCATCGGGGCATCGTGGTCCGCGATCACCCAGCGATAGGCCTTGGCCCGCACGGTGGGTTCGCCCGCGTCCTTGCCGATGCGCAGGTCGCCGCTCGCCGGGAAATCGACGAGTTCGATATGGGCACGCCGCGGCCACGGTACGTTGTTGATCAGCACATTGCGTTCGAGGAAGGTGCCGGTCACATGGGCGAACTTCCACCCGAACCGCACGGGGTCCGCGGACTTGTTCCCGATCGCGAAGGCGACAAACCCGACGACCACGATGGCGAACAACAGCCCGACCGCGAGCGCGGCCATGTTCCGCAGCCGCTTCCAGTTGAACACGTCGTTCACGGGCACGGTGGCGACGCGTTCGCGGGCCTCGTCGATCGTCTGCCGGATCATGGCCGAGGAGTAGCCGTATTTCTGCTGGCGTTCCACGTCCGCGAGTTCGACCGCGGTGATCAGGCGATCCCCGAGGATCTTCGGGAACTTTCGCTCGAGCACGAGCGCGAGCGCCGGGTACGAGAGTTCACGGGTGAGCCGGGCCGCGATGCGAAGGATCACGAGGCCGGCGAGCAGGACGCCGGCGATCGCGAGCGCGACCCCGCGCAGCCATGCGGGCGCATCCAGCACCCAATCCCATGTGACGAGCTTGAAGAGGCCGAAGTCGAAGAGGATGCCGAGCGCGAACCACGCCGAGACGAAGATCGCGGCGGAGAGCAGCCCTTCGACGACGACGTACTTGCGGATCGTCCCGCGGAGGCGATCCAACGGGTGGAGCACCTTCGGATCAACCCGTGAGCCGGTCATCGGTTGTGAAGCAATCGACATAGTTCACTCTCGTCGCGAACACGCAAGCGTGTTACGCCAGCCGCATCAGTTTCCGCGTCATCCACTCGATGCACAGCAGCAGCACCACGATCAGCAACACATAGCTGATCGTTTGCGGACCTTTGCCGAAGAGCGCGGTGAAGCTGTTCTCCGGGATCGTGAATCCCTTGTCCCACAGGTCGTCCGACTTGCCGCGGTTGTCCGCGGTCACTTTCAACGTGACCATCGTGTCCGGGATCAGGGCGATCTGTTGCCCGTCGCTCACCTTGAAGGCCAGCTTCGAGGCGCCGCCCTCCTTCGGCAGGTAACTCGACAGTTTGTCCGCCACGCCTTCCTTCTTGATCCTCGCGAGCAGGTCCTTGTCCAGTTCGGTGGCCATCGCCTTGAGTTTGTCGAAGTCCGGGCGCGCGTTGTCCAGTTCCGGATCGGATCGCCGCAGCATGAACTCGCCTTCGAGCGTGTCCCCCGCCGAGTCCGGCACGTCGATCACCACCTTGTAGCGGCGGTCGTTGTCCGGCATGTCCTTCGGGTCCGGCGTGAGTTGGCCCTGGTAGTAGCCGTCGAACCCGGACACACCCTTCTTCGGGGTGAGTTGGAACGGGCCGAGTTGTTTCTCGGGGGTGCCGTCCGGAGCGAGCCGCACGATGCGGAACTTCGGATCGATGTTCGTCTCGTACGGCTTGGAGCCGGGGTCGAGCACGCGGGCCTGCACGCGGATCGGCGAACCGCTGGTGTACTCCTTCGAGAGCAGCACGCGGCCGCGGGCCGCCTTCATGTTCCGCTTCGCGGACATGTACTTCATCAGCTTCGTCCAGAACCGCTCGAAGTACTGCTTGCCGACCGGCGGATCGTACGCGAACATGCGGTACATCGAGCCGGAGCCCATGTAGCACGTGCGCCAACCGGCCGAGGGGTTGTTCGTGACCAGCCACGGGCTGTTCACGGCTTCGCCCGCGTCCGTCACGTCCATCAGTTCGGCGAGCACCTTGGAGCCGGACTTCACGCCGACGTCCGGCTTCAGCGGGTACGTGCTGTAGAAGCCGCGTTGCGGGAAGCGTTCCACACGGATGTCCGGGCTGGGGGTATACCGTTCGCGATCCGTGAAGAACTTCTCCCACCCGGCGGTCGGGTCGTCCATCGAGTCTTCGAGCTTGAGCAGGTCGGAACCTTCGATGGGGTTGAACTTGAGCCGGCGCGGGGCACGCGGGGTGCCCTTCACCTTGATCGCGATGATGTCTTCGGGGACCACCGGGAGAATCTCGAGGATCGGCAACAACCGTCCGTTCGTGGGATCGACGCGGGCCAACTGGTAGCCGTTCACTTGGTCCGCGACATAGATCAGCCCGCCGCCCTGCTCCTGCACCCAGCGTTGAAGAGCCTCGGCCTGCTCCTGTGTGAGTTCGCTCCAGTCCGGGTCGAACGCGACGATCAGGTCGTACTCGTTCAGGTTGTAGAAACGTTCCTTCGGGTCGATGTTCTTCGAGGTCGTGTCGAGCTTCGTGGGGAAGCGGGTGAGCAGGCGTTCGGGCGGCACGTCGAGAACGGCCGTGCCCTTCTCGCCGGCCTCGTTCTGCATCAGCACGCAGAGTTCGGCCCGCGTCTCCTGCACCTCGCGGACGAGCATGTTCTTCAGCGACAGGAACTCGCGGCTCGGGCCGCTCGCCACCAGCAGCACACGCATCGGCTTCTTCGTCACCTGAATCTTCGGGCGGTCGCGGACGTGCTCGGGGTCCGGGAACGCTTCGCGCTTGTCCTTGGCGATGCGGGCGCGGGCGGTCCACGCGCCTTCGCGCAGGCTGCGCTTGCCGCCGGCCGCGCCTTGAACCACCTCGGTGAGTTTCTCCGGAAGCTTCGCCGGATCGATCACGAACTCGGCCTGCCCGTGCGGCGGGTCGCCGGGAAGGAACACGAGTTTGCCGGGCAGCGTGTGATCGGGTTGGCCTTCCTTCGGATCATTGTTCGGCAGGAACAGATCGAGGAAGACCTCGACTTCGGTGTTGGCCAAGTTGATGCCGTCCGCTTCGACGATGATCTTGAACGGTTCGTCCGGCGGGGCGTTGTCCGGCGCCTGCACTTCGGAGATCACGATGCTCACGGTCTGGCGGTCCTCGCCGACCGCGACCGTGAAGATCGGGATCTTCTCGCGCTGCGCCCGCTGCTTCAGTTCGGCGTATGCGGAGTCCGAGCCGATGTTGCTGCGACCGTCCGAGAACACGATGATGCCTTGCACCATGTTGGCCGCTTCGCGGTTCACGACCGCCGTGAGCGAGTCCGGCACGTTGGTGCCGTTGGCGATGCTCCGCGCCACCTCCACCCGCTTCTCCAGCTTCGTGCGATTCTCCTTGAGCACCGCCTTGTCCGGGTCCGGCATGTTGGCCGGGATCGTTTCGTCGTCCGGCTTCGCAAGCCACGACGCGGCCCAGTCCGGCGTGCCGGGGGCGTTCAGTTCCCAGAACCGCGAGGCCTTCACGGCCTCGGCCCCGACATCCGTCAGCCCCTTCAACAAGAAGGGCTTGAAGTCGTAGTTCGCGAAACCGTCCCACTCGTTCGCGGTCCACGGCGTGTCCGTCGTGGCAAACGTGTGCGGTTCCTCATCGAGCCGGCTGCCGAAGCGGTACAGCACCACCGGATTCTCGGCGAGCAGGTTCTTCAACAGAGCGACCTTTTCGTCCGTCAGCA
Organism: Gemmataceae bacterium; assembly: GCA_046350135.1. Classification (GTDB taxonomy): domain Bacteria; phylum Planctomycetota; class Planctomycetia; order Gemmatales; family Gemmataceae; genus Urbifossiella. The sequence continues at coordinate 96,059 of JAXMBB010000020.1, read as the reverse complement.
GGTCGATCACGGTGTTGAGTCGCGTCTTGAGTTTCTTGCCGGGCTGCGGCGTCCCGATTTCGTCGCTCTTTTTCGTAATGCTCGGGGACACGTCCAGCACCACGATGACGCGGGAACGCTTCTCGCTGCGCTCGTACGTCTGGAACGCGGGCAGCAGGAACACGAAGGCGAGGATGGCGTAGACGGTGATGCGGCACAGCGCGAGGAATACGGCGACCGGCCACTTCAGCGTGCGGCTGTCCTTCACGTACATCGCGACGGTGTAGAACGCCCCGAGCAGGAACACGCCGCCGGTGAGCACGAGCCACAGCGCGGTGTTCGCGGACTTCTGATTCGCGGCCACATCCCCGCCGCTGGCCTTGGTTCCGCCGCCGAACGAATCGTTCAGGAAGAACACGAGCAGGAAGAAGAGTCCGAACAGCACCCAGGACGCGACGCAGGCCCGCCACAGCAGTTGGCCCAAGTGGCCGGGGCGCCCGCGCCACGAGTGATCGGCACTGGTGTAGCGCACAACCGTGCGGCCGATCCACAGCAGCGTGAGGATCGCGGCTGCGCCGCCGAGGACCGCGTAGGGCACCGCCTGCCACAACTCGGAGGGCAGCAGCGACCGCGCGAAGTCCGTGAACGACTGCTCCAGCCGGAGCAGCACCAGTTCGCGGTTCTCAGGTTGTTCGATCGAAGGATTCATTTGTCCAACCAGAACGAACCACAGAGACGCAAAGAACAGAGAGACATGCTCGAGTCAAATCCCTGTTTTCATTCCGTCGCTGTGTCCTCTGTGTCTCTGTGGTGAAAAATCAGACAGCAGCCGTTGCCGGTTCGGCGACCGCGACGCTCGGCGCCGGCGTGCCGTGGGCATACGCCGAGGCCGCGCTCGGCGCGTGCAGATCGAGGTCTTCGGGCCGCGTGTGGAAGCTCAACCGCACGGCCATCGCCTGCTCCGCGATCAGCACAAGCAGGATGAAGAGGTACAGCCATCGCCGCGTGCTGAAGTCGTCCCGCTTTTGCTTCAAGGCGTTCACCCACGAACTGTCCTCGGCCGAGTGGATCGGCACGTTCGGAGCCAGTTGCGAGAGGTCGTCCTTGATCGCACGCTTCAAGTCGCCTTCGCGGATCGAATCGACGTTGAACGCGAACGCGGCGTAGGCCGGCTTCTCGTTCTCGCCGTCCGCGCCGCTGAATTGCGTGAACGTGAACAGGTACGCCCCCGGTGCCTTGCCTTCCGCGAAGTCGAGGACGGGGCCGGTCGGCGTCGCGGTCAGCGGTTGCTTGCCGAGTTCCTTCTTGTCCAGCGGGATGCCGCCGGCCTGGATCTTGGTGGGGTCGGCCGAGAGGAAGATGCGTTCGACCGGCTTCGTCTCGCCGCTCTTGCGCTGGAACGCGGTGGCATCCAGCGGCACGCGAAGCGTGGTGCCGCAGGCGCGGTTCTCGTCCGCCGCGCCGCCCGCGAGATAGCGTTGCATTTCGGCCATCACCGCCAGCCAGCCCGGCGCCCCCGCCCCGCTCGGCCAATCGGTGAACACCGTGTCGCCGGTCGTCTCGGGAATGCCCGTGTGGGTGCCGCCGGCGTCGGTCGTCATCACCGCGACGCGGCCCTGACCGAACTGCTTCACCACGTACAGCGGGTCGCCGTACTTCGTCTTGTCCCGTTCGACCATCACTTCCTTGCGGAGATCCGTGAGTTCGGGCTGCAACCACATCTCGCGGAGGATCGGCTCGCTCGGATCGCCGTCGTTGATCTGGTCGCAGAGCAAGCGGTCGTAGAGCGTGGCCAGTGCCGAGAGCGGAAGATCCGAGCCCGCCGTATCCTGGATGTTGCGGTCGAGCGGTTCCGTGTATTGGCGGTACTTCTCGAACTTGGGTTCGGAGAGTTTCGCCTTCAGCTTCTTGAGGAGTTCGCGAGCCGAGCCTTGGAAGTCGGACATCGGCTTCTCGTTCGGCAGGCAGAACAGTTCCTGCACGTTCGCGTCCTGCTGCCATTGTCCGATCCGCAGCACGGGCCAGTGCATGTCGATGTTCGCGAACATGAAGAAGCGTTCGATCTCGATGTCCTTCACCGCGGAGCCGCGTTCGCCGGTGTAGAGGCCGGCGAGGGCGGGGTGCGACTTCACGGCCGGGCTCTTGGTGAGCAGCCGTTTGCTGAGAATGAGCGCCCGCTTCAGCTTCTGCTCTTCGGTGAGCGGCTTGGTGTGATCGGTGGCGAGCGGCATGGGGAAGACGCCCTGCCCGCCGCGATACAGCGTCTTGGAGTAATCGGCGGGGCGGACGCGGGGCCCGAGGAAGAAGCCGACGCCGCCGCCCGCCCGCACGTAGATCTCGAGCTTGTCCCGCTGCGGGTCCGAGAGCGAATCGACGTTGATGAGGTAGATCGCGGCGAAGTCCTTGAGATCGAGCTTCTCCAGCGATTCCTTCGTGCCGTCCACCCAGTTGATGCCGCCGAACGAATCCTGGAACAGCCGCTTGAGGTAGAAGCCGTCGCCCTTCTGCTTGTCCCGTTTGTCCTGCTGCCCCTCGACGACCAGCACCGAGAGCCGGTCCTGCACTTCGACGATGGCGTGGCGCACGTTGTCCGACGCGATGCCGCCGGCTTCGGGCTCGGCCAGCTTCGCCGTGACGAGATTGAAGCGGTCCAACGGATTGTCCTTGGTGCCGACGCGATCCAAGCCGGTGCCCGCGGTCACGATCTCGGTGCGTTCCTGGTTCGGCGGCAGGCTGGCGAAGCGGACGGACACTTCCGGCCACCGCGCCCCGTTCTTGAAGAACTCGAAGCGCACGTCCTTGAGTTCGGCGCTGCCGGAGTTCCGCACCCGCAGTTCGAAGTCGAGAGCCTGCCCGCGAGCCGTGACGCGGGACTTCGGCTTGAACTCGAGGATCGAAATGTTGTCCGAGGCGCGAGGCTGGCGATCCGTGTCCTTACGGTGCGGATACGCGGTATCGATGAGATGCACCTTGATCCCGGCCGCGGTGTATTCGCTGAGCAGTTGCCGCAGCGTGTCGCCGTCTTCACTCCAGTCCGCGGCACGAAGGTCGGACACGATGTGGATCACCTTCGCCACGTCGTCGTCCGGCTTCTTGTCAAGCACTTCCTTGGCGGTGCGAAGCCCTTCGACGAGGCTCACGCGAGACGCGGACACCTGCACGTTGTACAGGTAGGCCTTCATGTCCGTAATGGCGGCGTCGTTGAGCCGCTCGAACGTGCGCGGCTTCGGCACGGTCGGGCTGGTCTTCTGCGTGCCGGGATCGTCGTTGGGCTGCCGCAGATCGGAAAGCAACAAGAGGTCCATTGATTGCGGCGTGTTCGCCTGCGCGGCGGCGGGCGCGATCCGTTCCGCGACCTGCTGCTTGGCTTGTTCGAAAGCCGTGGTGGGTTTGCCGTCGATGGTGAACGCGTCCGCCGTGGAGGGTGAATCGTCGAGGATCACGACGTGGGCGGTGGCGCGGGACTCCTGCCCTTCGAGCGGCGTGAACCACTTGAACCGCGCGAGCAGCATGCCGACGAGGAATACGAGCAGGCAGCGGAGCAGGAGCAGGATCAGTTGTTCGATGATGAGTTTCCGCTTCATGCGCTTCTGCGCCTTGAGCAGGAACTCCATTGCGGCCCACCTGATCCGCCGGAACCGCATCCGGTTGATCAGGTGGATGATGATCGGAGCGGAGACGAGCGCCCCGCCGGCGGCCATCGTGAGCGGATTGGTGAAGAAAGCTTCCATCGTTGTGTTTCGTGTGTCGTGTTTTGTGTTTCGATTCGGCGTCGTTCCCGTGTGTGATGCGTCACTCGAAACACCACACACGAAACACCAAACACCCGTCAGCGGCGAACCGGTGACGAACGCGAAGACATTCTCTGGTAGAGGAATCGGGACAGCACCGCATCCATGTAATCGCTGGTGCGGATCAGGTGATATTCGATGCCGACGCGGGTGCAACCGCGGCGCACCTCCGTGAGGTACTCTTCGAGCGCGTCCAAATAGCCGTCGCGCAAGGCCCGCGGATCGCAGAGCAAATCGGGCTGCGCTTCAAGGCCTTCGAACTTCGTCATCCCCGCGAACGGGAAAAGAAGCTCGTCGTCGTCCATCACGTGAAAGACCATCACGTCGTGGCGGCGATGGCGCAGCATCTCGAGCCCCTTGAAGAGGGGCTCGCGGTCGCAGAGCAGGTCCGAGAAAACCATGACCAACCCGCGGGCCGGCATCGCCTCCGCCACGCGGCGCATGATCTTCAACGGGTCCGTCTTCTCGCGAGGCTTGCTCACGTGCAACGCCTTCACGAAGGCGTCCATGTGAAGCTGGGAACTGCGCGGCGGGACGACTTGCCGCACGTCCGAATCGAAGGTGATGAGGCCGGCGGAATCCTGCTGCTTCACCGTGAGGTAGCCGAGGCACGCAGCCGCGGTGGCGGCGTATTCGTACTTGTGCAGCGTGCCGGCCTTGCGGTGCTTGTCCGCCCCGTAGAGCATCGATTCGCTGGCGTCCACCACCACGTACGACCGCAGGTTCGTCTCGGCCTCGTACTGCTTGATGTAGTAACGGTCCGTCTTGGACCACACCATCCAGTCCACGTGGCGGATGTCGTCGCCCGGCATGTACTCGCGGTGTTGGACGAACTCGACGGACTGGCCGAAGGTGGGGCTCTTGTGCTGCCCGGTGAGAAACCCTTCGACGATGTGCCGCGCCCGCAAATCGAGTTGCGAGATGCGGGCGATCGTCTTCGGGTCGAGGAATCGCCGGGGGTCTTCTTCGTTCCGCTTCGCCATGTTCAAAGTTCCAAGTTCCAAGTTGAACGAACTGATCCGGGTTCCGACTTGGAACATGGAACCCGGAACTTGGAACTCCGTCAGGAGGCGAACATCTTCTTGAAGCGTTCGTCCTTGGTGAGGTCGCCTTCCTTGTCCGGCGTCTCTTCGAGCAGTTTCGCGATCACGGCGTCGGTGGTCACGCCTTCGGAGGCGGCCGTGAAGTTCGTCAGGATGCGGTGCCGCAGCACGGGCTTCGCGAGCGCCTTGATGTCCTCGGTGGTGACGTGCGAGCGGCCGTAGAGGAGGGCGCGGGCCTTGCCGCCGAGGATCAGGTTCTGCACGGCGCGGGGGCCGGCGCCCCAACTCATCCACTCCTTGATGAACTTCGGCGTGCCCGGTTCGCCGACTCGTGTCTGCCGCACGAGCGCCAAGCAGTAGTGGATCACGTGGTCGGTCACCGGCACCTTGCGAACCAGGGTCTGAATCTCCATGATCTGGTCGCCGTTGAGCACCGGCGTGATGTCTTCCACCGCGATGCCGGTGGTGCGGCGGGCGATCTCGAACTCTTCCTTGAAGCTCGGGTACTTCACGAACACCTTGAACATGAAGCGGTCCTGCTGCGCTTCGGGCAGCGGGTACGTGCCTTCCTGTTCGATCGGATTCTGCGTGGCGAGCACGAAGAACGGCGAAGAGAGCTTGTGCCGCGTGCCGCCGACCGTCACTTGACGTTCTTGCATGGCTTCGAGGAGCGCGGCTTGCGTCTTCGGCGGCGTACGGTTGATTTCGTCCGCCAGCACCACGTTCGCGAACAGCGGCCCCTGGAGGAACTTGAAGTCGCGGCGGCGCGTCTCGGTGTCTTCTTCGATGATGCGGGTGCCGGTGATGTCCGACGGCATCAAGTCCGGGGTGAACTGGATGCGGCTGAAATCCAGCGACAAACAGCGGGCCAGCGTGGACACCATCAACGTCTTCGCGAGGCCCGGCACGCCTTCCAGCATGCAGTGGCCCCGGCTGAACATCGCGATGAGGAGTTCCTCGATGACATCGTCCATGCCGACGATGACGCGGGTGAGTTGGCTCTTGATTTCGTCGAAGGCGGTCTTGATCTTGCGCATCGACTCGAGGTCGGACTGGCCCATGTCGCTCATGCTGGTGTCGCTCGCGGTTGGAGGTCAACGACGAAAGCCTGGCCGTGGTGGCGGGCAGGCTTCCATCACCGTTGATAAATCGGAATGATGCCCTTTTCCAGTTGCAGGATGCAGAGATTGATGGCGGTGACGAACGTGGCACCGATGCCCCAGTCGCCGCCGCCCGTCCACGCGCCGCTCGCCTTGTCCTGCGTTTCGAGAATCGTCGGGAACAGGGCTTCCTTGAACTTCGTCCACGTCAGGTGCGTATCCTTCGGTTCGCCGGGGAAGAGCAGGGCGTAGCGGTCGTCGCCCAGGGCGTACATGGCCTGGGCGTAGTAGTACATCATGTACTCCTGATGCCCGACGCGGCCCTTCCCGATCGGGATGTTCTTCTTGCAGTACTCGAACCAGCGGACGATGCTGGGCCGGTCCTGCCCCTTCGGCGGGTTCTTGCCGCCCATGATGCGGATGGCGTCCGTGAATTTCCCGGTGCCGAGGCCGCAGGCGAGGGCTGCGGCGGTCAGCGGCGGCCGCCCTTGGCCGCCCCGCGAGTTGCCCGTGTAGTTGTAAACGATGCCGCCGTCGTTCGTGGTGCAGGCGTCCAGATACGCATCCGCCTTGTCGATCGCTTCCTTCGGAACCTTGATCCCGGCATTGCGGGCGGCGCGAAGCGCCTGGATCTGCGGAACGGTGCAGGAGCCTTCGTCGAAGCCGCCGGACCCGCTGTCCGCCGCGCTCACGTAGCCCCATCCGCCGATCTCGATGGTCTTGCCTTCGGCCAGCGCGTGCTTCTTGCTCGTCTGCATCTTCACGGTGCAATCCACGGCCTTGGTGAGGACCGTTTCGAGCTTCTTGCGCTGCTCCTTGTCCTCTTCCTCGCCGTAGATGCTGGCGAGGAACATGGTGCCGAAGCCGTGGCCGTAGGTGTAGCGGTGCGATTCCGTCTGGCTGTCCACGTTGCCGAGCAAGCCGTTGGCGCGAGTGCGGGCGGGCGCGAGGAACCAGTTCACGGCCTTCTGCAATTGATCGCTGTACTTGCCTTCGCGAAGGTTCGACCCTTCCATGAGCATGGCCATGCCGGCGACGGCGGTCACGCTCGTGGGGTAGTAGCCGCCCGGGGATTCCCAGTGGCCATCCTGCATCTGCTGCTTCTTGAGGGCCTCGAGGCCGCGCTCGACGGCGGCTTCGAGGACGGTGTCTTTCTTCTTCTGAGCGGCAGCCGTGGAATGAACGAACGGGGAGGCGGCGAGGGACGCCAAGAAGAGCCTGCGGTCCATGATTGGATCTCCGCCGAATCCGCTCGTTTGCCGTAGGTCGACGGTGCGCACCATCGCCGCGGTTGGAGAGTGGAATACGGGTAAGACGAGCAATCGGCGAAAGATTAACCGAAAAAGCCGTGAAGGGCGTACGACACCGGAAGCATGCGTTTCGCCCCTTGTTTCCCGAGTGTGTTCGGGTACAAAACACGCACGTTGCAATCCGCATCATCGGAGGAAGCCGCCGTGTCGCGCATTCGTCTGAGCGTCGCCGCACTCTTCGCCATCACGCTCGGGGCTGTCGCCACCGGGCAGGACAAGTCCCGCTTCGAACTGAAGATCGAGAAGGACAAGGCCTTCTACCAGATGATGCGGACCGATGTCACGCAGATCATCAAGGTGCAGGGCCAGGACCTCACGCAGAAGCAGGACAGCACGTTCTACTTCAAGTGGACGCCGGAGAAGCAGGACGGCGACAAGTGGAGCCTCAAGCAGAAGATCGAAGGCCTGAAGATGAACATCGACATCTCGGGCAACCCGATCAGCTACGACTCCACCAAGAAGGACCAACCCGGCGCGGGCGGCAACCCCGGCCTCATGGACTTCTTCAAGAACCTCGAAGGCGCCGAGTTCGGCGTCACGCTCAACACCAAGACGTGGGCGGTCGAGAAGGTGGACGGCAAGGACGAGTTCGTGAAGAAGCTCGGCGCCGGCAACCAACAGATGGACAGCCTGCTCAAGAAGATCATGACCGATGATGCGTTGAAGCAGATGGCGGATCCGACGCACAACCTGATTCCGGACGCCGCCAAGGCCCAGAAGGAAACGTGGGAGAAGAAACAAACGCTCGGCCTCGGGCCGATCGGCAGCTATGAAGTGACGTACAAGTTCACCTACGCCGGCAAGGACGCGACGAAGAAACACCTCGACCGCATCGACGTCGCGACCACCCTCGCCTACAAACCGCCGACCGGTGAAACGGAAGGCCTGCTGTTCAAGATCAAGGACGGCAAGATCGAATCGAAGCCGCTCGACGCCGGCCAGCAGAGCTACGTGCTGTACAACGGGGCCACCGGGCGCGTCGAGGAAGCCAAGATCTTCCTGAAGCTCCGCGGCGACCTCACCGTGACTATCGGCGGCACGGACAGCAAGGTCGAATTGGATCAGACGCAGACGACCACGATCGAAGGCGGCAACGAGACGTTCCTGAAGACGGACGCCCCGACGCCCCCGAAGAAGCCGTAAGTTTCCATCACTCCGCACAAGCCCATCCGCTCCCGCGGGTGGGCTTTTCCCATTCATGAAAATCGCCGTACTCGGTTCCCGAGGCCAACTCGGCCGCGATCTCGTCTCGCGATCGGCGGGGCAGGCCGTCGTTCCGCTCACTCGCACCGAGATCGACCTCGCCAAACCCGACACCATTCCCGCCTTGCTCGCGTCCGTGAAGCCGGACGTGCTGGTGAACTGCGCCGCTTATAACTTCGTGGACCAAGCCGAAACCGAGCCGGACGCCGCGATGGCGGTGAACGCATGGGGCGTCCGGGCTCTCGCCGCCGCCTGCCGCGATGCCAACGTGAAGCTCGTTCACTTCAGCACCGATTACGTCTTTGGCCTCGATTCCTCACGCACTCGACCGTTTGCTGAAACGGATGCACCGGGGCCGGTGAGCGTGTACGGCATCAGCAAGTTGGCCGGCGAATACGCCGTGCTCGCCGCCGACCCGCGGCATCTCGTGATCCGCACCTGCGGCCTGTACGGCGTGTGGGGTTCCGGCGGCAAGGGCGGCAACTTCGTCGAAACGATGCTGAAGCTTGCGGCGAGCGGCAAGCCGCTGAAGGTGGTGAACGACCAGTTCTGCACGCCGAGTTACACCGGGGACGTGGCCGACGCGACCATCGGCATGATCCGCGACGGCCTCTCCGGCTTGTTCCATGTGACGAACGAAGGCGCCGTCTCTTGGCACGACTTCGCGGCCGGCATCTTCGAGGTGGCCGGAGTAAAGGCGGATCTTTCGCCAACGACGAGCGAGGAGTTCAAACGGCCCGCGAAGCGGCCACCGTACAGCGTGTTGAGCAACGCGAAACTGGTGGCCGCCGGTGTGCCAGCCCCGCGCCCGTGGCGCGAGGCGTTGCAGGCGTACGTTGAAGAGCGGAAGAGCCAATCGATTTCACGATGAGCAGCTAGCGTCGTCACCGCACACTCGTCAGCTTTCGGATGGAATCGATCGTCTGTTTCGCGGCGGCGAGCGGATCGGGCAGCGGCAGGATTTCCGCAGACAGATAGCCCGTGTAGCCGATCTCGCGGAGGGCAGCGATCACGGGCCCGAAGTCGGTGTGGCCCATGCCGGCCGCCCGGCGATTTGAATCGGCGAAGTGGACATGGCCCACATGCCGCCCCGCGGCCACGAGTGAAGTCGCAAGGTTCACCTCTTCGATGTTCATGTGGTAAAGATCGGCCAGCAGTTTCACGTTGCCCACGGCGAGGCCTCGCAGCAATTCCGCGCCGTCGTCCAACCGGTTGATCAGGTTCGTCTCGTAGCGGTTGATCGGTTCGTAGAGCAGTGGCACGCCGTACTTCGCAGCGTGGAGCCCGAGGTTGAGCAGCGATTCGGACAGGTAGCCGAGCGCGGTCTCGCGGCTCACGCCGTCGCCCCAGCGGCCCTGCATCGAGCCAATGATCACCGGCGCGTCGAATACGGCGGCGAAGTCGATCATCGTGCCGACGAACTCCATCGCCTTGCCGTGGATTGCGGGATCGGGGCTGGTGAGCGTGAGCTTGTGCTTTACCCACCCTGCGCCCGTGCCGACCGCGGCCACGGCGAGACCGTGATCGTCGAGCAACTTCCGCAGGTGAACCGTGTCGATGGCGTCGGCCGCGGGCGGAAAGATCTCGACAGCTTCGAAGCCGAGCGACTTCGCCGCCGCCATTCCGGCCGCGAGATCGTCCCAGAACACAAACGGCCCGCCTCGGGCTTCCGGCACCAACGAGATCGTGACGGCCGATTTCATGTCGCGTTCCTCAAGAATGCTTCCACCACGGATTCCACGATCAGGATGATCTGCACCTTGCGTTCCACAAAGTAATCCGCTTCGACGCATTTGTCGATCAGGTCCAAGACGCGATCCGCGCCGAGCCGTTCGGCGAAGGAACGCAGCCGGGCTTCCTCCGCGGGATCGAGGCCGGCCGCTGCCGCGCCTTGTGTGAGGCGCAGGGATTGCCGGAGGGCTTCGGCGAGGAAGCCGAGCACGAGCGAGACGCGGAGCCGCTGCCCGCGCGTCTCGGTCCCCGCTCCTTTGAAGTATTCCTCCCACGTCTTCGCGAGCGAAGCGAAGTTCGGCCGGCTCGACGTGAGCCCGTCGAGCAGCGTCTGCCGCAACTTCCAGAAGTCCTCGTCGTTCAGGGCCAAGGCGCGTCCCGCGCTGCCGCCGCCGAGCCGCACCAGGCGTGCGAGTTTGTCGTCTTCGACTCCGTTCGACTTGAGGATTGCGCGCAGGTCCGCGGCCGCGAGTGGCTGGAATCGCACGACTTGCGAACGCGACAGGATCGTCGGCAACTGCCGGTCCAGGCTTGTGGCGAGGAGCAGCAGCACCGTGCCGCTTGGCGGTTCCTCCAGCGTCTTCAGGAACGCATTCGCCGATTCTTGGTTGAAGTCGTCCGCGTCTTCGACGATGCCGATCTTCTTCGAACCGGTGCGGGACTTCACCGCGAGGTTGGAGCAGAACTCGCGGATCGATTCGACCGGCAACTCGTGCTTGTCGTCCGGGGTGCGAACGGAGAACACATCGGGATGTGTGCCGGCTTCCACTTGCGTGCAAGAGGGGCACTGGTCGCAGGATTCGAGCGGCTCCGGGGGGCGTTCGCAGAGCAAGGCCTTCGCAAGTTGCCGGGCGAAGAGATGCTTGCCGATGCCCGCGGGGCCGACGAACAGATACGCCTGGCCGAAGCGCCCGCGAGCCTGCGCGGCGCGAAACGTGTTCAGGATGCCGCCGTGCCCGCGGACGCGTTCCCACGACATGTTCAACTCTCGGTGAGCGCCCAGCCGCGCTCGGCCAGCAAGCGGGACACCTCGCGGCGGATCGATCTCTGCACGGTTTCGATGTCCGGCGTCGCGTCGATGATGCGGTGCTTCTCGGGGCGGCGGCCGGCTTCATAGAGGAAGCCGCGTTTCACCGCTTCGTGGAACTCGCGGTCGCGCGATTCCATGCGGTCCGGGTCGCGTTGGCGGCGGGCCGCTGCCGCGTCGAGCGGCAGATCGAGCACCAACGTGAGATCCGGTTCGAGACCGCCTGTGGCGAATGAGCCGATGCGGCGGAGATCGTCCGCGTTCATGCCGCCGGCGTGGGCTTGGTACACGACATTGGCCAGTGTGAAGCGGTCGGACACGACGACCTGCTCGCGTTCGAGCGCGGGGCGGATCACATCCTGAACCAGTTGCGCCCGCGAGGCCATGAACAGTAGCGCCTCGGTGGCGAGGGCAAGGTGGTGCTCTTTGCGATGCAACAGGATTTGACGCAGTTCCTGCCCGAGGGGCGTGCCGCCGGGATCGGTGCAACTCGTGGCGGGGATCTTTTGTGCGGCAAGCCAGTCGGCGAGCAACCGCACTTGCGTGGACTTGCCGGTGCCGTCCAGACCGTCGAGCGAGATGAACGCGGCGCGGGGCATCTTCGGCACCTGTGCTTCCGTCTGCGGTTGTCTTACATACCGCGCGGGAAGTTCAAAGCGGCTCGCGGGCCGGGTTCGCGGGAAGGTCGAGCCACGCGGGTTCGAGCCGACCGAAGTTCGTGGCAGCGATCAGTTCCTTGGGCGGCGCCAACCCGTTCGCCCAGTCTTGGAACCGCGCCAGGATTCCGGGCTCGGCATGATCCATTTTGTTGAAGACGAGCACGTCCGCCATCGCGATTTGATCGAAGAACACGCCGTTCTCGAGCATCGCAGGAAAGACGGAAGGATCGACGAGGTTCACGGTGGCGCGCACGTCGAGGCGGTCGGAGTAGTTCAGCCTCAGGGTTTCGAGCAGGCGTTCCGGGTGGCCGAGGCCGCTGGCTTCGATCAGCAAACGGTCGGGATTCGCCTCGAGAAGCAGCAGATGCAACGCGACCGGCAGGAACGGCGCGGCCGCACAACAGACGCAACCGCCACCGATCTCGCGGATCGACACGCCGTCCGATTCGTCGGCACCGTCCAGGGTCGCGTCGCCGAACTCGTTCTGCAGCACCGCCCACCGTTCGGTGGCAGGCTTGCGCTTCAGCAGGTCCGCGATCGCAGTCGTCTTGCCGACATTGAGAAACCCGGTGAACACGTTGACGGGAATCATGCGGTGAGGATACTCGTAAAACACCGACATGGAACTGCATGCGAAGCACTACGCCACCGGTGAACCGCTCGCGATCATGGTTCGCGACGGCGTCATCGCTTCGATTGCGCCATCGACCGCGAATCCGACAGCATGGGTCGCGCCGTCGTTCTTCGACCCGCAGATCAACGGCTGCCTCGGCATCGCATTCAACTCGCCGTCGCTGCGTCCGGAACAGGTGCGGACGGTCGCGGACGAGTGTTTGAAGCACGGCATCGGCGGGCTCTGCCCCACGCTCATCACCGGCTCCTTCGAGGATCTACGCCACGGGTTCGCGACGCTGCGTGCGGCCGTGGAATCGGATGCGGAGCTGAGCCGCCGCCTGCCCGGCTACCATCTCGAGGGGCCGTATTTCTCCGCGGAAGACGGCCCGCGCGGCGCCCATCCGAAGGAACACATCCGCAATCCGGATTGGGCCGAATTCCAGCGGTGGCAGGAAGCCGCGGGCGGGCGCATCCGCATGGTCACGATCGCGCCCGAGAAAGACGGCGCGATCCCGTTCATCGCAAAGCTGGCGGCAACCGGAGTCGTGGTCGCCATCGGCCACACGGCTGCGACGGGCGACCAGATTCGCGCCGCGGCGGATGCCGGCGCCCGCACCAGCACGCATCTCGGCAACGGCGCCCACGCCGTGCTTCCGCGGCACCCCAATTACATCTGGGAGCAACTCGCCGAGGATCGCCTCTGGTGCAGCGTCATCTCGGACGGGCACCATCTGGGTGCGGCGGTGCTCAAGTGCATCGTGCGGGCGAAGGGCGTGGCAAAGACGCTCATCACATGCGATGCGAGCAGCCTCGCCGGGTCGCCGCCGGGAAAGTACCGCGAGTGGGGTACGGACTTGGAAGTGCTGCCGAACGGCAAGGTGGTGCTCGCGGGCACGCCGTACCTCGCCGGCAGCGGCCACTTCACGGATCGTTGCGTCGGCACGATGATCGATTTCGCCGGCGTGAGCCTGAAGGATGCCGTGGAAATGGCGAGCGTGCGGCCGCGGGAATTGCTCGGCCTTCCCGTGCCGCGGATCGAAGTGAATCAACCCGCGGACTGGGTGGTCTTCGACTGGCAACCCGGGGGCGAAGTCCGGGTGCGGGTTTAATCCTTCGCCTTCTTCTTCGCGTACTCGCCCTCGAGCACCGGCTTGGCGTGCTCCAAGCCGTCGCCCTCGAAATCGTCCAGTGTCGCGGTGTCGCCCTTCACCTTCCACTTGAAGCGGAACTCAACACCCTCCTTCGGCGCGGCCTTGAACTCGCCCTTCACTTCCACTTTCGTGATCTTCGCCTTCACCACGCCGTCCTTCACTGCGTACTTGCTGGTGACGATGGCACCGTTCGCGTCCGCCATGGCGGACAACTTCAAAACGTCCTTGCCGGTGAACTCGATCTTGAGGTCGAACCCGCTGGCTTCGCGCACCCATGCGCCGGCGGGTGCGGCGGGGTTGTCCTTGTCCTCCGCGGCGGCGAAGCCGCAGAGAACCAGCGTGAGAATCGAGCCGAGCATTCGCATGGGAACCTCCTGAGTCCGCGGTTCAGTCACTCCGCCGGCTTCACTTCGAACTTGCGGGGCACGGGCTTGGCCAACTTGTAGATCTCGGCTTGGGCCGCTTCGGCCTCCTCGAGCCGCTTCGCGACTTCTTCCGGCTTGCGCTTCTGGCCGGCGGCCGTGCTCCAGTAGGGGTCGCCGCCGAGCAGGACGCCGCGGAAGCGGCCGTGCACGATCCTGTTCTTCTCGTTGATGGCGGCGAGCACCTTGTTCGCTTGGTCGAAGACGGGGCCGCTGGTGAGATTGCCGAGGTTCACGCCTTCAGCCAATTGCTTGGCCGTGAACTTGGCGACTGCGACTCCGTCGATGCTCACCGAGTAGTTGCCGTCCTTGAGGCCGTCGATGCGGAGGCCGTAGTAGTTGAGATCCTTCATCTCGTTCATGTACGGCAGCATCGGCAGCCAATCCTTCTGAACCGGCAGCGGAATCGCCATGTCCAGCCGAGTGAAACGGATTCTGCCATCCTCGATCACCAAGTCGGAAACCTTGGCTCCGCTTTGATCGGACTTCTTCGCGCCGACTTCGATCAGAACGTCGCTGACAAGTGCCGGGGACTTGAGCCCGGTGAGGATCGCGTGGGCCATGAGCAACCCGCCCGGAGGCGACGTGTGAAAGCCGTCGTAGTACGGCACCGCCTTCTTTGCTGTCGGGTCGTCCTTCTCCATGCGGTCCGTGGCGGCGCGGGTGATGGCGTATTGGTCCACGAACGGGAAACCGTGCTTCTCGGCGAGGCCCGCAAGCGGGGCGTAGAATTGCTTCTGCGTCTCCACATACTCCGCCCCGTTGCTCTTGTTCCGGCGATCCACGGCGTTCGGCGAAAGCAGAGCGACCCGCACCTTGGCGTCCTTGGCCATCTTCAGCATCGCCTCCGTGCGTTCCACGAACACCTTGTTGGCGGCGGGGTTGAACTTGCCGTATCCGCCATCGTTCATGCCGAAGTTGATGGTGACGGCGGTGGGCTTCTCATCCAGCACATGCGCTTTGAAGCGACCCGCACCGCCGGCCGCGGTGTCGCCGCCGATGCCGGCGTTGAGGAACGTGAAGTTCCAATCCGGGAACCGCGTGGTGAGGTACAACTCGAGATACGTCGAGTACTGGTATTGCTCGGTGATGCTGTCGCCGAGGAACACAATGCGGTCGTTCTTTTGGAAGAAGTAGGGGCTTGCGGCCGGTTTCGGCTTGTCGTCGGCATAGGCGACGGCCGCTCCGAGGGCCACGGAAAGGGCGAGCAACTGACGAATCATCTTGAACTCCGAGAGAGTGCGACGCACGGATTTTAGTAAGATGGCCCGCGAAATGCAGGTATCCCGTTGGTGAGTGACACACCGGGAGATGAAGCATGAAACCGCACAAGACACGCATTGATCTGTCCGAGGCGGCCCGTGGCAAACTCGTCGCCCTGCTCAACGATCAACTCGCCAACTTGGCCGATCTCTATTCGCAAACCAAGCACGCGCACTGGAACGTGAAGGGGCCGCAGTTCTGGAGTCTGCACAAACTCTTCGACGAACTCGCGGGAAAGGTGAACGAACAGGTGGACGAGATCGCGGAGCGGTTGACGGCGCTCGGCGGCGTCGCGAACGGCACCGTGCGGCAGGCGGCGGGCGGCAGCAAACTTGCGGAGTACCCCGCGGGCGCGTTCGAAGGCCTCGCCGCGGTGAAGGCCGTGGCCGATGCCTTCGGTGTCGCCGCGAACGCGGCCCGCGCCGGCATCGACGAATCGGACAAACTGGGCGACGCTGTCACCGCCGACCTGCTCACCGGAATCGCGGCCGAACTGGACGCGAGCCTCTACTTCCTCGAAGCGCACCTCGCGGAGTGATTCATGCCTCTGGCGTTCAACGATATCGGATCCGGCCCGGCGCTCGTCCTCCTGCACGCGTTCCCACTGGATCGCCGCATGTGGGAACCGCAGCGACCGCTTTCCGAGAAGCACCGCGTCATCACCGTGGACTTGCCGGGCTTCGGCGAGTCACCCGTCGAGCCTGGCTTCCGCATGGACACCGCCGCGGATCGCATTGCGGAACTGCTCGATTCACGGAAGGTGGAGAGGGCCGCTGTCGGCGGTCTCTCCATGGGCGGTTACGTCGCGCTTGCGTTCGCGCGACGCCACCCGCACCGCCTGACGCACCTCATTTTGGCGGACACCCGAAGTGAACAGGACGACGACACCGGCCGCGACAACCGCAACCGGCTCATCAAACTCACGGAAGAATTCGGACCGTCGAAGGTGTACGAGGTGATGTTGCCGAAGGTGCTGGGGGCGACGACGCAAGCGACTCAACCGAAGGTGGTGGAGTTCGTCCGCGGAATCGCGTCGCGGCAAACCGGCCCCGGCGTAATCGGCGGCCTCGCCGCCTTGCGGGACCGCCCGGACGCGACTCCCGGCTTGGCGAAGATCACCGCTCCCACGCTGATCATTGTCGGGGAAGAAGACGTGGTGACGCCGCTCGCCCTGTCCGAGTCCATGAGTGCCGCGATTCCGGGGTCCAAACTCGTCCGCATCTCCGGGGCGGGGCACCTGAGCAATGTGGAGCAACCGATCGCATTCAACGCCGCCGTGGCCGAGTTCCTCGCTTGAAAGCTCGAACGAAACCGGCGGGCGATTCGCGGGGTATGATTGGTCATCGCACCCCGCCGGAATCTTCGACATGCGTTGGACCGCGCTCGCCCTCCTCGCCCTCACGTCCTCGTTCTCGCCGGCCCAGGAGCCGAAGCGCAACCCGTTTCGCGACGGCGGTGTGTCATCCCCCGAGCCGAAGAAGAGCGATCCCGTGAAGCAGGGGCCGCGTGTGATTCGGGCCGCCGAGGCCGGCATCGGTGCGTTCATTCCGGACGCTGCGTTCACGGATGTGACGGGTAAGCCCGGCAAGCTCTCCGACTTCAAGACCTCCCGGTTGCTCGTGGTCGCCTTCATGGATGCGGGCTGCCCCGTCGGCAAGAAGTACGGGCCGACACTGGCGAAACTGGAGAAGGATTTCGCGGCCAAGGAGGT
Source organism: Gemmataceae bacterium (assembly GCA_046350135.1). Classification (GTDB taxonomy): domain Bacteria; phylum Planctomycetota; class Planctomycetia; order Gemmatales; family Gemmataceae; genus Urbifossiella. The sequence goes on along the minus strand of JAXMBB010000020.1, from coordinate 79,054 downwards.
GGCGTTCCTCTTCGTCGATCCCATCGCTTCGGACACGATTGAAGACGTCAAGAAGGCGGTCGCCGATCGTGGGCTCCGGGGCCGCGCGGTGTTGGACGCGGACGGAAAACTCGCCTCCGCGTTCGGCGCGAAGACCACCACCGAGGTGTTCCTGCTCGATTCCGCCCGCACCGTGTTGTACCGCGGCGCGATCGACGACCAATACGGCATCGGCTATTCGCGCGAAGCAGCGACCCGCCACCACCTCGCGGCCGCGATCCAAGATTTGCTCGCAGGCAAAGCGCCTGTCGTGGCCGCGACCACGGCCCCCGGATGCGAACTGAGTGTCAAGCCGGGCACACCCGCCGAGCACACATACCACGCCCGCATTGAACGACTCCTCCAGGCGAACTGCGTCGAGTGCCATCGGAAGGGCGGCGTCGCTCCATTTGCACTGGAGACGTACGAGCAGGTGGCCTCCCGCAAGGCCGCGATCAAACGAGTGGTGGAAGGCGGAACCATGCCGCCGTGGTTCGCCGCCCCGCCCGCGAAGGGCGAGCACTCCCCGTGGCTGAACGACCGCTCGCTCGCCGCTTCCGACAAGGCGGATCTGCTCGCGTGGCTGGCCGGCGACCTCAAGAAGGGCGACCCGGCGGACGCGCCGCGGCCCCGCAACTTCGCCTCCGGCTGGCTCATCGGCACGCCCGACGCGACGTTCCAGATTCCGAAGCCGATCGCGGTGAAAGCCACCGGCACGATGCCGTATCAGAATGTGACGGTGGATACGAGCTTCGAGGAAGACCGTTGGGTGTCCGCGATCGAGGTTCAACCTTCGGCCCGCGAAGTGACGCACCATGTGTTGGTGTTCGCCGCGCCCAAGGGCGCGCCGAGAGCCGTTGGAGAGGGGCAAGGCTTCTTCGCCGTTTACGTGCCGGGGAATAGCACGCTGATCTATCCCGAAGGCTTCGCGAAGAAGGTGCCGAAAAACGCGACGTTGCACTTCCAGATCCACTACACGCCGAACGGCACGGCGACGCAGGACCAGCCGAAGATCGGGATGATCTTTGCGAAGGAGCCGCCGCGGCACGAGGTGCGGGTCGCGGCGCTCTTGAACAACCGTTTCGAGATTCCGGCGGGGGCGGAGAACCACAAGGTGGAGGCATCGATCCCCGTCCCGTTCGAGGCGAAGGTGCTGGCGTTTTTCCCGCACGCCCACCTCCGCGGCAAGGCCGCGCGGTACGACCTTCGCACGCCGGACGGCACGGTGAGGAACCTGCTCGACGTGCCGCGTTACGACTTCAACTGGCAACTCACGTATCGCTACGCCGACCCTGTGGCAGCCCCTCGCGGCAGTCGCATCACGTACACCGCGTGGTATGACAACAGCGACAAGAACCCCGCGAACCCGGACCCGAAGAAGCCGGTGAAGTGGGGCCCGCAAACCTTCGAAGAAATGCACCTCGGCTACTTGGAGTACTACCTCGATCGTTGAGCGACCCGCTCAGCGTGCCGGCACCTGCCACGACGCGACGATCCGATAAATCGCAATCGTCATTCGCGGGTGGCTGCGTCCAATGATCGGATCGTTGCCGCCGTACAGATTCGGGATCGTCTGCGCCCGCAACACATCCTCCCATTCGAGGATGTCGATCCGTTCCACAACGCCATCCGGCGGTCGGATCGGAACATTGCCGATGTGCGGTCGATAGAGCCATTCGTCGTCCGGGAAGATCGGCAGAACCAGCCTGTCTCCCGGTTGAAGTCGGGTTCGACCCGGCACGATCATTTCGAACCCGGCCCGCTCGCAGTAGTATTGGAAGCCCCAGTGCCCCGCGAACCACGTCTTCCCGTCCGAGCGATTCAGCTGTTCGGGAATCGCTTGCTCGGGCCGCGCATCCCACGTGTCCGCGACAGCGAGGAGCACGCCGGTGCCGATTGCGAATGGCAAGACCCACATCGGCGGCTTGCGTGCGGGAACGCGGCTCACCAACCGAGCCGCGAGTATTCCGACGACCAGCGTCAATCCGATCACGCGCCTTGCGGCAGGGAACGGCGTGAGTGCGAAATATCCCGCCAGTTCGATCATCAGCCAGCCCGCCACGAACCACGAGTCGCGAGACAACCGCAATCGGCTTCGCTTGAAAAGCAGCACCCCTGCCATGGCCCCGGCCGCGATCAGCACCGCGGCACCGGCCGGCCGCCACACGTTCCTCGCGCGGAACGAATCGTCCGGCAGCAGGCAGACGATCGCCACTCCGATGCACCACACTGCCGTGACTGCGACAAGGAATCGATTCGGCACACCGACCGCACGTGCGGCCACGAGTGCGATGCCGAACCCGAGCAGCCCCATGTGGCCGAACAGTCCCGGGATCAATGCCGACTTCTCCAGCAGCCAGTTGGTCGATTCCGACCGCTGCTCGGCGAGGTGATGCAGGAAGTGCGATTCACTGTACTTCGCATGCAGGAACGCCTCCCACCCGCCGAAAACCGCCGCACTCAGTGCACACGCCAGGATCGCACTTCCGATGCGGCGATGTGTGAGGCCGTACCACATCATCGCGGCAGGAGCGAGCATCGCGGTGTACTTCGTCTGCATCGCGGCTCCCGCGATCAGACCTGCCGCGATCGCGCTTCGCCAGGTTGATCCTCGTTTTGTGAACACGGCCACCGCCGCCAGCGCGAGAGCCGCGGCGGGAATATCCAACATGAAGTTCACGGTCGGCAGCACGGCAGGCGAGAGTACGATCAGCGGAAGCGCGTAGTTCTCCTCGCCGCGGGCGAATCGCCGGAGCAGCACGTTCAACGACGCCGTGAAGCACCACAGGATCGGGAAGAGCCACAGCTTCAGCAACACGACGTGTTCGCCGAACACACCGATGCCAAGTGCAAGCCAGTACGGCAACACCGGCGGCAACAGCACGTCGAACGCGCGATCCGGGTACGTGTACCAGTGCAGCGTGAAGTCGTACGGATCGAGCGGATGCGCCGCGAGGTGCCGGGCGAAGACAAGGTACGCGGTGTCGTCGACCAAGACGGGCTTGATCGCATTGACGAGCGTGATGACGACGGCGAGGCCGAACGGCCCCGTGAGGCGACGCACGAGGAATCTCCGGGAACCGGTGCGGGGCTACGATACCGCGCCGCATCTCTCCTACAACAGCCTCATGCTCGAGCTTCCGATCCTGGATGAAACCCCGACGCCGCGCGGCGGGCGGTTGCCCGCGTGGTTGAAGCGCGAATTGCCGCGCGGCAATGGCAACTTCTTCACGCAGACACTCCTGGAAGACCTCAAGCTTGAAACGGTGTGCGAGAACGCCCGTTGCCCGAACCGCCCGGAATGCTGGTCGCGGCGCACCGCCACGTTCATGATCCTCGGCAACGTCTGCACCCGGCCCTGTGCGTTCTGCTCCGTGCCGAAGGGCGAACCGCTGCATGTGGAGAGCGACGAGCCCGAACGCGTCGCGGAAGCGGCGGCGCGACTGGGGCTGAAGCACGTCGTCATCACGTCCGTGACGCGCGATGACCTGCCGGACGGCGGCGCGGCTCACTTCGCGGAGTGCATCCGGGCCGTGCGGCGGAAATTGCCCGGCGCCGCGGTCGAGGTGCTCACGCCGGACTTCCTGGGTGATCCCGCCGCGATCGACGCCGTGATCGACGCTTCACCCGAAGTGTTCAACCACAACATCGAAACGGTGCCGCGTCTGTACCGCGCCGCCCGCGGCCGCGCGGAATACCGACGCAGCCTGGACCTGCTCGATCGTGTGAAGCGGTTGGCCCCGCACATCGTCACAAAAGCCGGGCTCATGCTCGGCGTCGGAGAAACGATCGACGAACTGTTCGAAGTGCTCGCGGATTTGCGTTCGATCCGCTGCGACGTGCTCACGCTCGGCCAATACCTGGCCCCCACCTTGAAGCAGAGCATCCCGGTGGCGCGGTACGTTCCGCCGGAAGAGTTCGACGACTTGGCCGCGAAGGCCCGCCTGCTTGGCTTCCAGCAAGTGGCCGCGGGGCCGTTCGTCCGCTCCAGCTACCACGCGGACGAGATGGTGCCGGCTCACTCCCACTGAATCGCGTCGGGGATCCGGGTCTTCACGGCATGCATCGCGGGCACGAGGCCGGCGATGGTCGCGGTGAACAAGGCCGCCACCGCGATGCCCATGGCTTCCTTCCACGGCACCAGCAACTCGAACACGAAGCCGGACTCTTCGGTCAGCACCACGTTCAGGATGTACCACTCCATCGGCAGGCCGATGAGGATGCCCATTGCGGTGCCGAACAGGCCCATCAGGATCGCCTCGGCCAGCACGCTGCGAAGCACTTGCCCCGGCGTCGCGCCCAAGGCCAGCAGCAAACCCAACTCGCGTTTCCGCTGCAACACCGAGATCAGCAGCGCGGTGACGACGCCGAGCGCGGCCACGGCGCCGACCACGATCTGCTGCATGTACGCCAACAAGTACACGCGGTTGATCAGTTCGCTCAGGAACTTCCGCAGAGAGGCCTTGTCCGTGACGAAGAGCCCGCGAGAAGCGGCGAACTTCTCCACCTCCCGGCTTCCCGCGTGGCCCGGCTTGTCGAACACGTGGCAGATGTCGATCAGTTCGTCGTCGAAGAGCTTCGCATAGCGGGCGCGGTCCATGAATACGGTGCCGCGACTCCACGAGTAATCGCGGATCGTGCCGGCGACCGTGACCGGCACCGGGCCGCGCGGGCCGGGCAGTTCGATCACCTGGCCCACCCGCACGTTGTGCCGCACCGCGAAGTTGTGCGACACCAGCACGTTGTTCGTGCCGGGCAGATCGCGGAAGCGTTCAAGATCGGGCATGCCGTGCGGCACGCGGGCGCGGGTGGCCACGGCGTACTCCTCCGCGTCGATCGCGATGAGATACACCACCGTGCCGTTGAACTCGGGGCGGCCGTAGCGGATGCCGATGGTCCGTTCCACCCCCGGCAATCGCTTCACTTCGGACACGATGCCGCCGGGCATGGGCGAGTTGGAACTCGTCGTCGTGGTCATGCTCCCGGCCAGCACGAACTGATCGGCCTGCACCACTTGATCGATCCAGGCGACGACCGGCTCCTCGTTGCTGCGTCCGACTCCGGCGGTCTGGAACATCATGGCCACGCCCGCGCCGAGCGCGCCGATCACGACGCCGGTGCGGCCCGGGGCTCGCGTGAGGTTGTCGAACGCGAGCCGCATGGTGACGCCGCACGTGACGCGGACAAGCGGTTGAAGCAACGACACGAGCACGCCCACCACGATGGGTGCGGACAAGAGGAGCCCGACGAGCGCGACGAGCAACCCGCCGATGGAACCGACGCGTGCCGGAAGGTCGTGGCGGAATACGATGGCGGTCGCCCCGCCGCCGATCAATGCGATGCACGCGAGGTGATGGATGAGCTTCCACACCCCCTTCGAGCGGCCGGACGAGCGACGGGCCACATGAGCCGGATCTTCGGCCGATGCCTGGACCGCGGGCACGAGCGCGGCGAACACAGCGGTCGCGATCCCGGCGAACGACGCAACCAGGGCCGTTCGCCACGTGAGCCGCGTCGGGTTCACTTCCGGGTTCAGGAAGATCGATTCGAGTTCGGCTGCGAATTGGTTCAGCGTCACTTCGGCGAGAACGACGCCGAGCGGGATGCCGATCGCGGAACCGAGCACGCCCAAACCCGCCGCGGCCAGCGAGAACAGCATCACGATCTGGAGCCGTGTGGCGCCGATGCATCGGAGGATGCCGATGTCCGGTCGGCGCTCCGCCACGGTGACCGACAATGCGTTGTACACGAGGAACAAGCCGACGATCATCGCGCCGGCGGAGCAGACAAGAAAGCCGACCTGCAAGCCGGACACGATCTCTTGCGTGCTCCGCCGCTGATCCTCCGGCGTGTGAACCTTCGCCCGGCGATTCACCATCCGCGCCACGCGTTCCTGCACCTCCTCGACGTTCGCACCGGGTTCGACGAACACATCGATTCGGTTCACCTTGGGCGGGTACTCGACATGGAATGCCTCCACACCGGCGGCGCCGAACGCGGCGATCGAGGCGTCCGTGGGCGACGGCCGGATCACGCGGGCGGCCTGGCCCACTTCCATGCCGACGAAGTTGGCACCGAGCGGCGCAAGTGGCGAATCGGATTCGAACTCCACCATGCCGACCGGGATGCACTCCACGTCGCGTCCTGCATACCGGAGCAGGAACGGACGGCCCGGCTCGGCCTGCCGCTTCCATTCGTCGTAGATGGGTTTCGTGACCATCACGAGGCGGCCGGGCATGCGGTCCCAGAGTTCGCCAGCGCGCGTGAAGTCCCCTTGGCTCAGCGAGTTCCACAGCGGGAGCAGTTGCAGGATCGGGCCTTCACCGGTCGCGGTGATCTTCGCCTTGAGCGGGTTGTCCGCGCGGAGGAGTTGCGAGGAGATTTCGACGCCGATGAGCACGGCGACGCGCGAATCGAGTTGCGGCATCGTCACGCGGTCGTAGACGAGCGGCTGCACGGAGCGGACGCCGGGGAGTTTTGCGGAGCGGAGTTCCTCCGACAGCGACCGCAGAATGCCGGCTTCGCCGTTGCTGATGTAGAGGTCCGCGCCGCCGAGCGGCGTCTTGGTTTCGTGAGCGGCCGCTTCAAAGCACTGGTTCAGGATGCGGGCCGAGACGAGCGTGGCGACGCCGAGTGCGATGCTGACGACGATCATCGCCGCGCGATCCCACCGGTGGCGAATGTAGCGGGACGCCAGCAACCGGTGGACCGACGCAATCATCGGAAGTCCTTTCGCACGCCCCGCCTGGAATCCGTCCCGGAGCCGTGGACCGCACTGGTGATGATAAGGAATGCGCGGCATCGCCGCACGCCGTCCGGAAATTGATCACCTTCCGATTGACACGCCGGGCGGGCTTGCTATGGTTCGCCGCCTTACGGGCGGAGCGCCGCAGGGGGAAACTGCACGGCCGACGCCTCAAGGAAACGGGAACATCCGGTGTCCGACGCGACCACGCCGGTCGCGGCACTGAAGGCCGCGATCCGGACCTTCGCCGCCGCCCGCGGGTGGGAACCGTACCACTCGCCGAAGAACCTCGCGATGGCCCTGGCCAGCGAGACGGGCGAGATGTGCGAGGTCTTCCGGTGGCTCACGCCGGAGGAGTCGCGGGCCGCGGCGAACGATCCGCAACTTCGGGTCGCCATCGCGGACGAACTTGCGGATGTGGCGAACATCGTGCTGCTGCTGAGCGAGCACACGGGGATCGACCTGACCGAAGCGATCCGGCAGAAGATGGTGAAAAACGCGATCAAGTATCCGGCGCCGGCTTCGGGGGAAGTCGGAACCGGTGGACAGTCATAGCAGGGGGGAACGAGCCGTGAAGAAACGTCGTACGTTGCTGACCGCGGCGGTGGCCGCGGGGGGGCTCGTCGCCCTGGGAACGGTGATGGCCCAGCAGCCGATGCCGATGCCGCCCGCGCCGCCGAGCGGAACCGGCAAACTGCCGGCCACCACGGTGCGCCCGTACTCGGAGTGGACGCCGACGCCCGCGCCGGCGGGCTACATGCCGAAGCAGGGGACCGCGACCGGCGCGGCCCCGACCGGCGGCAGCTTCCTGCCGCCACCTCCCGGATACACGCCGAGCAACGTGCAGCCCGCAGTGGGCACGAAGCCGCGGCTCACGCAGCCCGCGTCCACGGACTCGGCCGTCCGCCCGGCCGGGGCCAGCATTCCTTCGTCCAACACGGATGTGCCGGGCTTCCGCTCGCCGAGCACGAGCCAACCGCCGCTGGCGACACCGAGCGTTCCCGCACTTCCGCCGGTGACCAGCGTTCCTGCTCCGACCGCGCCCGCGATTCCCGCGGTTCCGCCGGTGATGAAGCCGGATACGAGTGAATCGAAGTTCCCGCCGATGGCGTTGCCCGAACCGGTGACGAACGTTCCCTCGACCACTCCAAGCGTGCCGGCGGCACCGGCCGCGCCGATGTTCAACACCACGTCGCCGGCACCGAGCCCGTTCCCGGCCGCGCCGAGCACGCCGAGCACGCCGACCACGCCGACCGTTCCCGCGACGCCGCCCGTCGCGGCTCCGAGCACGACGCTCGCGCCGGGCGTGCTTCCGGCCCGCACCGCTCCGAACGTCACCATCGAGGCCGTGTGCCCGGAGACGGTCGCGTTCGGCCAGGACTTCTCGTACAAGCTCGTCGTCCGCAACACCGGCACGAGCGCGGTGTCCGGCGTCCGCGTGGACGACGAACTGCCCGCGGGCTCCAAGTACGTCAGCAGCGATCCGGTGGCCGAGATCAACGGCGACCGCCTGACGTGGACGCTGGGCCAACTCGACGGCGGAAGCGAGAAGACGATCAACGTCCGCGTGAAGCCCTCGGAAGAAGGTGAAGCCCGAAGCCGGGTCACGGTGTCGTTCACGAGTTCGGTGGATGCCCGCACCCGCGTCACGCGGCCGCGCATCGCCGTGAGTGCCGCTTCGGCCGAAGTGTGCAAGGCCGGCGAAGAGACCGCGTTCCAGATCAAGGTGACGAACAGCGGCACCGGCCCGGCCCCGAAGTACGTGATCAAGGCGCAACTGAGCGACGGCCTGCTGCACTCGCAGGGCACCGTGATCGAAGCGCCGATGGAGATGCTCGGTGCGGGTGAAACGAAGACCGTGATGCTCAAGGTGGCGGCGGCGAAGGCCGGCCTGCAATGGTGCCAGATCACGGTGACCGCCGACGGCAGCGCCGACGCGACCGCCAAGGCTTCGACCAACGTCGTGGAGCCGCTGCTCACGCTGAAACAAACCGGCCCGGCGAAGTGCCTCGTTCGCGCGGAGCCGACGTACACGATCGAACTGGCGAACCCCGGCACCGCGGCCACGGACCCCGTCCTGCTGCAAAGCGTGCTGCCGGACGGCTTCGAATGGATCAACCAAGCTTCGGACGGCGGCACATGCAACGGCCGCACCGTGACGTGGCGCCTGCCCGCGATGGCCGCCGGCAGCAACCGCACGGTCACCCTGAAGCTGCGGGCCACGACCGCGTCGGACGCGCAGGGCACCGCGCTCCGCACGGTGGCCCACGCCGGTCCCGCGAACATCGTTCCGGCCGGCGGCAACCCGACCGCTGCGGTTCGCCCCGGTCGCGCCCTCGAAGCGAAGGCCGAGACGGTGGTTGTGGCCGAAGGCGTCGCCGCGGTGCGGTTCGATGTCGTCGGATTGGAAAACCCGGTCGCGGTCGGCAAGGAAGTGACGTACGAGATCCGCGTGATGAACAGCGGCACCGGGGCCTGCTCGAACGTGCAGGTGGCGGCGGCCCTGTCGGACGGCACCGAGTTCGTCGGAGCCACCGTGGGGAACAACCAGGCGGGCGGAGCCAAGGCCGTCGGCCAGCAGTTGAGCTTCGAGGCGATCCCGAGCCTCGCGGTGAAGGGCGAGATGATCTATCGGGTGCGCGTGAAGGGCACGGTTCCCGGCGACCTTCGGCTTCGCGTGCAACTGTCCTGCGACCAGTTGAAGACGCCGATCGTGAAGGAAGAGAGCACGACGTTCGTGAAAGAGTGAAGAGTGAGGCGCATCACACTGGAGTGATGCGGGTCGATCGATCTCAAGGCTTGCCGGCTCGGATTCGGATTTACCCCGCTGGGGGGCGGGGTTAACATCGCGATGAGTCGGATGGGGGAGGAGCCCGTTCATGAGCACAGGACGTGCGAAGGAAAAGGTCCGCATTCACATTCGGTGGATGATTCGTCGCGACATGGCCGAGGTGCTGGCCACGGAACTCGCGAGCTTCGAATACGCGTGGACGGAAGACGATTTCCTCCGGTGCCTGCGGCAACGCAACTGCATCGGGATGGTGGCCGAGACCGACGACCGCGTGATCGGGTTCATGATCTACGAACTGCACCGCAGCCGGTTGCACATCCTGAACTTCGCGGTGCACCCGGAGTATCGGCGGACGGGCATCGGCGCCCAGATGCTCGGCAAGCTGGTGAACAAGCTGTCCACGCACCGCCGCCAACGGATCACGCTCGCGGTTCGCGAGCGGAACCTGGACGCCCAGATGTTCTTCCGCCAGTTCGATTTCAAAGCGACGCGCGTGCTGCGGAAGTACTACGAGGACAGCGGCGAAGACGCGTTCCAGATGGAATTTCGCGTGGACGACGAAGCGACCGAGGAGTTGGGGAGCGAGGGCCCGGTGAACCGGATCGCCCAGTACGAGGAGAACTGAGCCGAAGCCCGGTTTCTGCCTTGGAAACCGGGCTTCTCCATGCGTGATGAGAAACCCGGTTTCTCAAGCAGAAACCGGGTTTCCGTGTGTCGGGGGACGCGCCATGAACAAGCGGTCGTGGTGGAAGGCGGCGGCGGCCTTGGTTGTCGGCGGCGCGGGAATCGCGCTGGCCGATTCGCCGAAGGTCGAGCAAGCGGTGTGGACGCGCGCGTCCGCGCCGGTCGCTGCGCCGGCAGTCTCGCCGGCGGCCGCGGTCGTTCCTGCGGCGAAGCCGGAACTCAAGCCCGCCTCGCCAAGCATTCCGTCTTATCCGCTACCGCCCAAGTCGAGTTCGGATGCGGTCGTGATGCCGGAGTTCCGCGCCGCTCCGCAACCGGCCGCTCCCGCTCCCGCGCTGCCGCCCGTCGCGACAACGCCGGTCGCCACGCTGCCGCCGATCGTGACTCCGCCGACCACGTCGAACAAGCTCCCGATGGTGGAACCACCCAAGCTGGAGAAGCCGCCGGCGACAGTGCCTCCGCCCGTGAATGAGCCGGCTCCAAGCGCGGTGCCCGCGATTCCGCCCGTCGGCGCGTTGCCGATGCTTCCGACACCGGTGAAGGAGCCGGCTCCAAGCGCGGTGCCCGCGATTCCGCCCGCCGGCGCGTTGCCGATGCTTCCGACACCGGTGAAGGAGCCGGCTCCAAGCGCGGTGCCCGCGATTCCGCCCGCCACCACGTTGCCGATGCTCCCGCCGCCGCCGGAGATTGCGCCACCCGCGCAACCCGCAAAGTCGGCAGACCCGGTGAAACCGCTTCCGCCTGCGATTCCGGATTTCAACTTGCGTCCCGCTCCGGGCGGCAATAGTGTCAACACGAACGGCCCGCCCGCGCCGTCGCTTCCGGCGGTTCCGCCGGCGACACCTGAACCCTCGAACAAGATGTTCGCGCGGCCGGCCGTGGCGGACATGCCCACGACCGAGAAGTACGTCTTCCCGATTCCGGAGAAGGCGCCGGTCGCGGTGAAGCCCATTCCGGCGACGTTGCCGAAGGGCGACATGCCCGAAGTGCCGACCGTACCGCCTCGCTCGCTGCCGGGTGCGATGCCGCCGGTGCCGATGGTGCTGCCGGGCGTGCCGACCTCGATTGAGCGGCCGGTGCCGCCGCCGAAACCCGAACTCAACACGATTCCGACACCTGGAGCCGACCCCATGAACCTGAAACAAACCACGATGGCCGCGGCCCTCGGCACGGCCTTGGCCTTGTCGCCGCTCACCGCCTCCGCCCAGCCCGGCGGCGCCAAGACGACTGATGAAAAGCTCGTCGAAGCGCAGAAAGAGATCAAGCGCCTCGCGGAACTGCTCGACGGCCGCAAGGACGCGGACGGCAAGGCCTCGCCCGTGGACGTGGGCGCGGTCGAAGAGATCAAGAGGCTGAAGGACGATGTCTTCCGACTCAAGGAAAAGGTGCTTTCGCTCCAGAGCCAACTGGACGAACTGAAGAAATCCACGACCTCCCTGAAGCCTGCGCCGGTGGATCCGATGGCCGGCAAGGGCACGGTGCGGGTCGAGAACGACTACGCGATCGAGATCACGATCGTGGTGAACACGATGAGCTACCGTGTGCCCGCGAACACGAAGCTGGACATCCCGGTGCCGGCGGGCGACTTCACCTATCAATTGCTGAATTCGGGCACGGGCCTCGCCCCGGTGAAGAGCCCGATCAAGGAAAAGGAAGTCGTGAAGCTGCGGATCAAGTGACGCAGTCGGGACGAAAAACGGACGCGGCGGCGACGGGTCACCGGCGCCGCCGCGTTGCTTTTCAGATGGCTTCCGGTCAGCCGTCGACCACTTCGATCACGATGGCGGAGACGTTGTCGCGCGAGCCCTGGTCGAGCGCGAGTTGGCCCAAACCGTCCGCACAGGCCTTCACGTCCGCCTGTTCCGTGATGTAGCTCGCGAGTTGCTCGTCCGGCACCACGCCGGTGAGGCCGTCCGAACAGAGCAGGAAGCGGTCTCCGGCTTGGATCGGGACGACCGTCACATCCGGGCCTTCGCCCACTTCCTTGGAGCCGAGATACTTCCATAGCACGTTGCGGAAGCGGTGGTCCTTCGCCTCGGCCGGGGAGATGGTCCGGGCTTCGACCAGAGCCTGCGCCAGCGAGTGGTCCACGGTGAGTTGTTGGATCTTGCCCTTGCGGACGAGGTACGCCCGGCTGTCGCCCACTCCCGCCACGAACATCTCGAGCCCTTTGCGCCAGATGGCCATGACCACCGTGGTGCCCATGTTCTTCATGTCCTTGTCGAGCGCGCCCATGGCCATGATTTCTTCATTGGCCTGCACGATGGCGCGGCGGGTGGTGTTCTTCACGCCTTCGGCCGGCATGGACGTGGAGAGGTTCTTGCGGAGTTCGCGAGGGATGATCTCGACGGCGCGCTTGCTCGCGACCTCGCCGGCCTGCTGCCCGCCCATGCCGTCCGCCACCACCGCGACCGTGAGGTCCGGGAATTGGCGCACGTCGATCGAATCTTCGTTGTTTTCCCGATAGTTGCCGAGAAGAGAGCACTGACCGATGTTCAGCGTGAAGGCCATGACCGACTCCGGAACGCGTGCCCGCCGGGCGACGTGGGGGCTGCAGGCCGCGATTCCGCGTCCCGCCTTGCGAAGAAATTAGCTTACTACCCGGCGTTCGGCCGTGCAATCCGCCCCGCGGGAAAGGGCGGTCACGCTCCGGTCTCGCCCAGTTCCTTGAGCAGGGCCCGGGCCTGCTTGTAGGCGGCCCGCACGCTCATCACGCGGGCTTCGATCTGGTCCGCGGTGTAGAGCCGCCCCTCGCCGGAACGCGGCAGCCCGGCCAGTTCCAATGTGAGCGGCAGAAGTTTCATGAACTCCGTCATGCGGGCTTGTTTCACTTCGGGAGTCGCTTCGTTCATGGCATCCTCCGGAACCGAACGGGACGGGATGCCGGTCACTCTATCGCGGACCGCGGCCCGGCTCAAGCAGGAGCGAATAGCTTGGGCCGACGGGTGCTACAATCAGGGTGACCGGTGTGGAATCGGGCACGTTCGCAGCACGGGGTGGAAACGGTCGCGCGGCGCTAAATAGTGGACGGGGAGGAGCCGATGGCGAGCATCACACTGGAACTGCCGGCCGAGACGGAACGCAAGCTCCGGGATCGGGCCGACCGCGAAGGACAGGCCGTGGAAACTCTGGTTCGGGAGATCGTGGTGCAGGCCGCGAACAGCGAACCTGTTCGCCCGCGGTTCATGACACACCCTCCCCGGCTGACTCCGGAGCGCTTCCAAAGAATTCTGGAAGACATCGCGGCGGGCGAACCCGGCACTCCCCTTCCGCCTGATTTCAGCCGGGCGGACATCTACCCCGATGACGAGTGATGTACTATTTGGCAGACACCGGAGTCCTGCTTCGGTACATGGAACCCTCGGACCCGGACCACACGGCCATCGCGCGGGCGATCCGCCGGGCATTGTCGAACGGCGACTCGGTCGGGTTCTGTCCCCAGAACGCATCGGAGTTCTGGGCAGTCTGCACACGCCCGAATACCGCTCGCGGGCTCGGCCTCTCCGTCGCCGAAACGAACAGGAGATAGCCGTTCTCGAACGTGACTTCCCGATGCTCTACGAAGACGCGAAGTCGTATACGGAGTGGAGGAGACTCGTTCACACGCATGCAGTGAGAGGCAAACAAGTCCACGACGCCAAGCTCGTCGCACTGATGCAGGCAAACGGCCTCACGCACATCATGACGCTCAACGGCGCCGACTTCGCCCGCTACCCCGGTCTCGTGATCATCGACCCGACCAAGCCTTAACCGATGCGGGGGAACAGCGGCTTCGGCTTCCCGTCAACCAGTTCGGCGGTCACGCGGAGGTCGTCCGGTTGGGCCGTGAGTCGGGCCGCATCGGCGTAGGTCACGTCGGCCCACGGCTTCGGGAAGTTGAAACTGGTGTAGATCGCCTCCGCTGACTTCGGGATGAACGGTTTCAGCAGAATGCTCACGCACCGAAGCGCACTCACAAGCAGCATGAGTACATCCGCCGCCGCGACCTTGTCGCTTTTCACAAGTTTCCACGGTGCGGACATGTCTGCGAGCTTATTTGCGGGAACGAGGTACTCACTCCAGATTCGCAGCAACGCGACGTTGTAGCGACATTCCTCAATGTCTGTTGCGATTTCCTTGATGCCTCTCTCCCTCACCTCAGGGTCGAAGATCGCAGTCTCCACCACATACGAGAACCACTGCTGGTGACCGGTAGCAGCATAGAGCTTGTAGAAGCTTATCTGGCGCGCGGGGAGCGTTCCTTCGTAGTTTTTCGTGATGAGAGTGATGCACCGGCTCATCAGATTGCCGAGGTTGTTCGCCAGTTCGGAGTTGTACACCTCCGCAAAGCGGGCCCAACTGAACTCGCCGTCGCTGGAGTAGGGGCACTCGCGCAGAAAGAAATAGCGGAACGCATCCGCGCTGAACTTCGAGATCACCTCCATCGGCTCGACGACGTTTCCAAGCGCCTTGCCGATTTTCTCGACGTCGCCGGTGGCCTCGTTCTTCCGATACACGAAGCCGTGGCTGAACACGCGCTTCGGAGCTTCTTCGCCGGCGGCCCAGAGCATCGCCGGCCAGATGTGCGTGTGGAAGCGCGTGATGTCCTTCCCGATGAAGTGCGTGTCGCAGGGCCACCACTTGCGGAACTGCGTCTCATTGTCGCCGTAGCCGATGCCGGTGATGTACGTCAGCAGCGCGTCGAACCACACGTAAATCGTGAACTCGGGGTCGAACGGCAGGCGGATGCCCCACTGCTCGCCGTGCCGCGAGATGTTCAGGTCCTTGAGCCCTTCCGCTTCGATGAAACCGATCATCTCGTTGCGGCGGCTCTCCGGCTGCACGAACTCCGGATTCTCCTTGAGGTGTTTCAGCAGCCGGTCCGAGAACGCGGACAGCTTGAAGAAGTAACACGGCTCGGAGCGGCGGATCAGCGGCCGCTTGTGGTTGGGGCATTGGCCGCCGTTCTCCGCGTGCAGCTTGTCCGTCTTGAACTCCTCGCAGCCGGGGCAGAACCACCCTTCGAACGCGCCCTTGTAGATGTGCCCGTTGTCGTACACCTTCTGAATGAACTTGCGGCAACACTCCTTGTGCCGCTCGTGGCTCGTCTGGATGAACGTGTCGAAGCTGATGTCGAGCGCGCGCCACACGTCCTGGAACTGGCGGGCCATGTCGTCGCAGTAGGCTTGCGTTTCGAGGCCGAGTTCCTTCGCCTTGTCCGCGACCTTCAGCGTGTTCTCGTCGTTCCCCATCAGGAAGAAGACTTCGTACCCCTCCATGCGGCGGTAGCGGGCCTGCACGTCCGCACCGAGCTTCTCGAACGCCGTGCCGATGTGCGGCCGGCTGTTCGGATAGTCGATGGCCGTCGTCTGGAACCACGTCTTCTTCACGGGGGCGTCCTTTCGCTTGGCGATATGCCTGTTTTACGGGACCGTTTCCGGTCGGAGGAGGTTCAGCGAATGATTGCGTCCTCTCCGCGGTTCCGATACTCTGAATCCGTTCACATCGCAGACTCGCGTGGCAGGGCGTGATTTATGGCCGTTCAGACGGTGGCGTGCCCGGGGTGCAAGGCGACGCTGAAAGCCCCCGAGCAGATGGCCGGGAAGAAAGCCAAGTGCAAGAAGTGCGGCGAAACGTTTCGCATCCCTGGCGGCCCGGCACCGTCCGGCGAGCCCGAGGGCGACAGCCAATTCCTGAGCGCGATGGAACTGCCGTCCCCGCCTGCCGCGGCGAACCCGTTTGATTTCGGGGGCGAACCCGCGGCTCCGCCTGAACCGAAGCCCAAGGCCAAGGAGAAGTCCACGGTTGTGGAGAAGCCGAAGGATCGGAAGCCCGAACCGCCCAAGGTCGAGAAGACTCCGAAGCCGGAGAAGGTGCCGGAGCGGAAGCCGGAGAAGGCCTCGCCGAAGCCGCCGCCCGCGGCCGTCCCGGTTGAAGACGACGAAGAGGACATCCCCGCGGCCGCCATCGTCGAGGACGATGAGCCCGCCGAGGAACCGGCCCCGGAGGCGACATCGGATCCGTTCTCGTTCGATGCTCCGTCCCCATCCAAGAAAGGCGCTTCGAAAGAGAAACCGCGCGACGAGAAGAAGGAGAAGTCCAAGCCGAAGAGCGAGGCGCCGGCCACCGGTGGCAACGCCTTCGCATTCGACGAGGCGTCCGTCGAGAAGCCCGACCTCGAGCCGATCGACGAGGACAAGCCGAAACGAGGCAAGCCCGAGAAGGGCAAGAAACCGCGCGACGAGAAAAAGGAACGCCCGACCGCGGGCGGCTCGGGCAAGTTCATCATCATCGGGGCGGCCGTGTTCGCATTGATCGTGGGGGGCATCGTCGGCGGCGTGCTCATCTACTTGAGCGGCAACAAGACGCCGGAACAGGCCAGCAACGAGAAGAAGGATCCGCCGCCGAAGCCGGAACCGACCCCGCCAAAGGCGGAACCGACCCCGCCGACACCGCCGAACAACAAGGGCGAGACGCCGAAGACGGCCGAACCGAATCCCAAGGACCCCACGCCGCCGAAGAAAGAGAATCCGACCAAGAAGGGCAATGCCGGCGGCCTCGCCCTTGCGCCGGGGAACGTCATCAACTTCCTGCCGCCGTCCGCGAAGCCGGAGTCCGTGCAGGAACCGAGCACGCGCGTCGTGATCGTGCCGACGCTGCCGGCCAAGTCCGCGGATGCGTTCGCTGCCGCCCGCAAGGTCTTCCCGGCCCAGAAGAAGGGCAACGACATCGGCGTGGTGTGGCAGACCGAACCGGGCCTGCAAAACGTCGGCCAGAAGTTGCTGCTCGGCATGTACTCGCCGCAGAACAACAAGGAGGCGACGAAGCTCGCGTTCGACGGCGATGGTTCCGCCGACCCCGTGTGCGATCTCGCCGCGGACGGAACGCTCTTCCTTCACGCCAATCTGCCCCAAAACAAAATCTCGGTGTGGGACACGCGCACCGGCGCGAAAGTCGTGGACGGCTTCAACCCGTACTTGGCGAAGAAGGACGTGAAGCTCGCGGCCGCGTACCTCACCGAACCGCCGCTTTTCTTCATCACGGTGAGCGCGGCGGGCGATGTGAACGCCTTCAATGTGAACACGAAGGAGGCGAAGCCCGGCAAGTTCGCTCCGGCGAAGCCGCCGTCGAAGCCGCTCGTCGCCGGGAAGCACATCGTGCCGGGGGCGGATCGCCGCTCCGTCATGATCTTCGCCGGCGGTTCGTTCTACAGCGTCACGGTCGCACCCGATGTCGCGGGTACCGAACTGGTGAAGCTCGACGGCGAGCCGGGCCGCGTCTTCGGCATGGCCAGCGGAAGCAAGACGGTCATCGCCTTCGAAACGGAAGACAAGAAAGACCGTGCTGTAATGGAAGTTCGCACGAACGGCCAGCATGTGTTCCACCGCTGGCCGGACAAGGATGCCGGGGAACCGGCGGCGGTCGCCTGGGTGGACGACGGCCTCGCGATGGTTTCCTCCACGGTCGGATCCGTGCTCTGGTTCGAATCGGAGGGCAAGGACTTCAAACCGGTGGCTCTCGCCCGCACGCCCGGCAACAAGGGCTTGCACACGGCCCACGACGGACAGTGGACGCTGCTGCCCGATCCCGCGAATCCGAAACAATGCGTGCTCGTGGAATACTCGAAACCGCAATCCGGCATCGTCGGCGCGCTCGACAGCGCCAAGCAGCCGCCGATCGTGATTCTGAACGACAAGGGGCTGCTGAAGTAGTCCGTGTGATACACTTCGTGGGAATCGCCCGACGACTTCCACGGATGCCTGCACGATGGCGAATGCCGCACTGGCCCGCGAACGGTTGGCTGCACTCGTCGGACCGGATGGCGGCTGGGGATACCAGCCGGGCCAGCCCTTGCACCTTGAACCCACCTGCCTCGCGCTGCTCGCGTTGAATGCCGATGCATCCAAGCACGCTTCATTGATCGAACGCGGCCGTGCGGCCCTCGCCGCCAACCGCGCCGCGGACGGCACATACCGCCTCACTCGGGGCCGTCCGCAAGCCATCTGGGCCACCTCGCTCGTGCTCTTCGCCGAACACAGCCTTTCGCCCGTGGCCTGTGCCCCCGGTTCGCCCCTTGCCGCCACCGCGGACCGGCTGCTCGCCATCGAGAGCCGCGTCGTGCAGGTCGCGGACGACGAAGTCGCGGACATGAAGATCGACATCGATCTGACGATTCGCGGGTGGCCGTGGGCCGAGTCCAACTTCGCGTGGGTGGAGCCCACCTCGTGGGCGTGCCTCGCGCTTCGCACCACGGGCCGGGGCGAGCATCCGCGCGTGAAGGAAGGCATGAAACTGCTCGTGGATCGCGCCTTCGACACCGGCGGCGTGAACTATGGCAACCGCGTGGTGCTCGGCAAGAGCACCGAGCCGATCCCCGGCCCCACCGCCATCATGCTGCTCGCGCTCCAAGGCGTGAAGGACCAGCCGCGCGTGGACGCCGCGCTCGGTTGGCTCCGCGTGACGGCCGCGAAAAGCACCGATCTCGAACACCTGGCGTGGGCCAAGCTCGCGCTCTCGGCCCACGACGCAGACGCAGCCGCGCGGGAATTCCTGCCCGAACTCGACGAGCGGATCGGCGGCGCGCTCAGCGAAGAAATCCATCGTACGGACGGACTCGGCGCGGGCCCGTACCGCTTGGCACTGGCCGCGCTCGCACTCGAAGCGAAGAATCCGTTCAAGCTCGGCGAGACGATCGCCACCGAAGGCCAGCCGCCCGCTCCCGTCGCACTCCAGGCGCCGGGATTCATCGACCGCATCAAGTCGAAGTTCCGTGGATGGATGATCGACCGCGTGAGCCGGGTGCGGCCGCTGCCGGACACGTCCGCCGTTCACATCGCCCGCGCGGAGTCCTACGAAGCTCCGCTTGCGGACATCCTCGCCAAGCAGTTCGAACACTTCCGATCGTTCGTGCCGCTGGCCGGCAAACGGGTCGTGCTCAAACCGAACCTCGTGGAGTACCGGCAGGCGAAGGTGATCAACACCGATCCGCGCGTGATCGACGCCGTGATTCAGCTTTGCAAGAAGGAAGGAGCCGCGGAGGTGATCGTGGCGGAAGGCCCCGGCCACTGGCGGAACGTGCAGTTCCTCGTGAAAGAGTGCGGCCTCGGCGCGGTGCTGGAGAAGCACGGTGTGCGCTTCGTGGACATCAATCACGACGAGCCGGTGAAGGTCGCCAATCTCGGCCGCCTCACCGGCCTCGAGTACCTCTACCTGTCGCGCACGGTCGTGGACGCCGAGGTGTTCATCTCGCTGCCGAAACTGAAGACGCACCACTGGGCCGGCGCGACGCTCTCGCTCAAGAACCTCTTCGGCACGCTGCCCGGCATCTGCTACGGGTGGCCGAAGAACGAACTCCACTGGCGCGGGATTCCGAACAGCATCGTGGACATCGCCTGCACGCGGACGCCGCACCTCGCGATCGTGGACGGCATCATCGGCATGGAGGGCGACGGCCCGTTGCATGGCACGGCGAAGGACGTGGGCGCGCTCATCATGGGGGCGGACCTGGTAGCCGTGGACGCGACGTGCTGCCGCCTCATGAAGCTTCCGCCGGAACGATTGCCGACGCTGGTGTACGCCGCGCTCAAGCGACTCGGCCGGTTGAAGGAACACGAGATCCCGCAACTCGGCGAATCGATCGAATCCTTGGCCGTGGAGTTCGAACTGCCGCCACACGTGGACAAGAACCTGCTCTCACTCGCCGACGCGGCCAAGGTCAAGATTTGACGCATCCGTCGAGTCGGAACGACTCGATGGCCTCACGCAATTCCTCGCCGCGAACCAGTTCGCGGGTATGGATCGTGATCGGGCTTCGTGCAAGTCCCCACAGCACCGGTTCATAGCGACCGGGCTCCACATCCAGATAGAGGCGATTGCCGAAGAAGCCCGTGCGGACGTCCTTCACCGCGGCCCAAGGCACACGGCGATACACGAAACGCGGATGCACCACATACCACGCGAGCCCGTCCGGGGTGAGGATCAGGCCACGGTGCAGGACGAGCGCGAACGCGACGATCAACATGAAGCCGAACGCGGCCAGCCCCGCGGCGACGGGCACGTGATACGCGAAACTGCCGAACGCGAAAGCAGCGAACGCACATGGGAGCAGAAGCCGGTGAAGTTGACGCGGGAAATGACGCATGACGGGTATTCGCCTCGGAGGTCCGTTCCTTTCAAGAGATGCTCAAGTCGTCGCAGGTCTTCTCATAAATCGGCTCCAAGTCCAGCGTCACGACGCGGACCGGCGACAGCCACAGCGGCAGCGTCGGAAGCGGCTTGCCCACTTCCAACGTGTGGGACCACGTTTCGAGTCGCCCCCCGGCGTTCCAAGTCGGATCGGCGTGCCTGAGCGAGGCCAGCAGTTCCGCATACAGGTTGGCTTGGCGGGTCGTCACCACGTCGACGATGCTGATGGCCACGCCCTTGCGGAGAAGGCCGAGCATTTGGCGACGAAGCGGTGACGCTTGTCCGCGCGGTCCTTGTTGGCGGGACTGACCCAGTTCGATGACCGCGACCAGCGTGCGTTCGCGTTAGGCGTCGTAAATGCGGACTTCGTATTCGTCGTCGTCGGGGATCTCGGTTTCGACCGCCAGTGTCGGGGCGGCCACCGACCATGCTGCCGTGGCTGTGCCGCCGCCATCGTTGCAGAAATACCCCGGTGAATCATCTTGCTCGTAGGCGGTGATCTCGACTTCGGCTTGCGCCCCGCGATGCACCATTTGGGATCTTACTCGATCGCCATTGTTCAATTTCCGCGAATCGCGGACCAGTGGACAAACATGTCGTAAATTCACTGCGTACCCTGAGCCATCTTTTCCACGGTTCCCATGGCTGTGAATTCGCCCGACGGCCCCGAACTGAACAAGCACATCTGGTCGCTGTACCGGGAGTTCTTCAACCGCGCGGAACGCCGTCGCCGGTGGAGCATCGAGAAGGACGTGCCGTGGGAACAGTGCAACCCGAACACCGCGCCGGAAATCGCGGACGTGGTGGAGACATTCTGCGCGGTTGAACTCTTCCTGCCGGATTACGTGGGCAAGGCGTTGCCGCTGGTGCGCGGCATCCGCGGCCGGGCGTGGTTCCTCGCGAACTGGGGCTACGAGGAAAGCAAGCACTCGCTCGTGCTGCAGGAATGGCTCGTGCGTTCCGGGCACCGCACGTGGCACCAGATCGAGGAAGCCTCGAACTGGGCCGTGTTCAACGAATGGAACCTGCCGCAAAACGACATCCGCGGGATGTCCTGTTACACCATGTGCCAGGAACTCGCGACGTGGCTGCACTACCGCAACCTGCGGAACATCATCGGCAACACCGACCCCGCCTTGAACAAGATCCTGCAACTCGTGAGCGTGGACGAACGCGCCCACTTCGACTTCTACGTGCAGGTGATGAAACTGCACCTTGCGGACGACCGCCAAGGCACGCTGAGCCAACTCAAGGACGTGCTGAACGGCTTTGCGATGCCCGCCACGCATCTCATGGCGGACAGCGCCCAGCGTCAGGCCCGCGTCCGCGACCTGAACATTTTCAACGAGGCTCTCTTCTACTCCGAGGTGCTCAAGCCGATCATGGATGCGTTGGGCATCGAGAAATCCGAACTTCGCAACCGCTCCCTGCTGAAGAAGAGCCTCCCGGAATCGACACCCGTGGCGTGAGCCGTCACTTCACCGGCCGCTGGCCCCACGGGATCGGCATCGTCGGCGGCTTGCGGTGGCGGTCCTTGCGCACGTCCTTCGGGCGATCCTTGAACCATGTCACGAATCGCACCAACTGCTTCACCGCCTCCTCGTAGGCGCGGCGTCCCTTCTCCGCCGTCGCGAGTTCGGCTTCGCCCAGCACGCCGGTGTCCGAATAACTGCTCGTCCACGAGATGACCGTGGCCGGGCCTGCGGCGAAGAGATCGACCCACGTGAACGGGCTGTTCTCCTCGTTGAAGCTGATGACGCCGTTCTTGATGAGATCCTTCCGGACGTTGTCGCCGTCCAGGTACATGTACAGGCTGGTTTCGAGTTCGCAGGCGTGGGCGCAACCGCCGGGGAACTTGCTCTCGCGCCAACTCGGCAGGAAGTTCTTGTCCACGGTGAGCAGATTCCACCACGCGGCGAGCACGCACTCGGCGTCCGTCTCGAGGTTCGTCCGCCGCGCCACGAGATCGAGGTTCGGCATGTTCGAGCCGTGGCCGTTCAGCAGAATGATCTTCTTGAAGCCGTGGTAAGCGAGGCTCTTGGTGATGTCGAGCACATGATGCATGAAGTGCTCGAAGTCGTTGTTGATGGTGCCTGGGAAGTCCATGACGTGCCCGGTGTAGCCGTACGCCACGATGGGCAACACCAGCAGTTTGTCGGGGATTTCCAACCCTGCGCCCTTGGCGATGCCGCCGGGGCAGACCAGGTCCACATCCAGCGGCAGATGCGGGCCGTGCTGTTCGACGGCTCCGCAAGGCACGATGCAGACCTTGCTCAGATCAACGGCGTCGTTGATTTCGGGCCAAGTGAGTTTCTCGTAGCGGTACTCGGTGGCGGCGCGGGACATCAGACGGACCTCGGATTGTGAATGTTCCTATTTCAGAGTCTGCACTTCGACCGAGAGGACGGCGGGCAGGTCTCGCACGATCGCGAGCCAGGAGTCGCCGCCGTCCGGCGAACAGTACACCTGCCCGCCCGTGGTGCCGAAGTACACGCCGCACGAATCCAGTGAATCGATCGACATCGCGTCGCGGAGCACGTTCACGTAGCAGTTCTCCTGCGGCAACCCGTTGCCGAGCGGTTCCCAGTCGTTGCCGCCGGTGCGACTGCGGAACACGCGCAGTTTGCCGTCCGGCACGAAGTGCTCCGAATCGCTCTTGATCGGTACGGTGTAGATCGTTTCCGGTTCGTGGGCATGCACGTCGATCACGAAGCCGAAGTCCGTGGGCAGGTTGCCGCTCACTTCGGTCCAGTTCTCGCCGGCGTCGTCCGTCCGCAGCACGTCCCAGTGCTTCTGCATGAACAGCGTGCTCGGCTTCGACGGGTGCAGCGCGATGCGGTGGACGCAGTGCCCGACTTCAGCCGTCGGGTTCGGAATGTACAGCGAGTGCAATCCCTTGTTGATCGGCTTCCACGACTTGCCGGCGTCGTCCGTGCGGAACGCTCCGGCCGCGGAGATCGCGATGAACATGCGATCCGGATTGCTCGGATCGAGGAGAATGGTGTGCAGGCCGAGCCCGCCGGCGCCGGGCGCCCAGAGGTTGCCGGTGCCTTGGTTGCGGAGCCCCGGCAGTTCGTGCCATGTCGCGCCGCCGTCCGTGGTGCGGAACATCGCGGCGTCTTCCACGCCGGCGTAAACGGAGTCCGGATCGGTGAGGCTCGGCTCCATGTGCCACACGCGTTTGAACTCCCACGGGTGAGGCGTGCCGTCGTACCAGAGGTGGGGCGCAGTCTCGCCGTCGTACGTGAACTTGTTGCCCACCGGTTCGAAGGTCTTTCCGCCATCCTTCGAACGCTGCACCTGCTGGCCGAACCACCCGCTCGATTGCGACACGTAAATGCGATCCGGGTCCGCGGGGGAACCCTTCAAGTGGTAAATCTCCCACCCGGCGAAGAACGGACCGCTCACGCCCCACTTCTTGCGGGCTTCATCCGACGTGAGAATGAACGCCCCCTTGCGGGTGCCGACGAGGACGCGAACGCCTGGCATGTGGTGCTCCGGAACGGTGGTGGAGAGAGCATACCGCACGGGCCCGGCCCTGTCAGCCTCGGAGGCCCGCGGCCCTTCACAACGGCGGGGAATTCCGATAAATCATGCCTTAACGGAGAAACGAACACGCGGCCGCGCGACGGCCCGATGCGAGGAGTTCACATGGCTGCGACCAAGATGATCGACATCCGCGCCGGCAACGTGCTCAACATGAACGGCACGCTCTTCTACTGCCTCGGCCGCGACCTCAACACGCCCGGCAACTGGCGCGCGATCCTCTACTTGAAGCTCAAGAATATGACCACCGGCTCCATCACCGACGAACGCGTCCACCCGGACGACAAGGTCGATGTCGTGTTCCTGGACACGAAGGATTACAACTACTCGTACAAGGACGGCGACGACTACGTGTTCGTGGACGCCGAGACGTTCGAGCCGGTCACGCTCAGCGGAGACATGGTCGGCGAGATGATGCTCTTCCTGCGTGAGAACGACCCGGTCAAGATCACCTTCTACGAGGGCAAGGCGCTCTCGATGGAGTTGCCGCAGACGGTGACGCTCAAGGTGGTGGAGACGGAACCGGGCATCAAGGGCGCCACCGCCGCCGCCCAGACGAAGGCCGCGACCCTCGAAACCGGCCTCGTGGTGCAGGTGCCGTCGTTCATCGCCCAAGGCGAACTGATCGAAATCCAGACGGAGGACAAGAAGTACCTCCGCCGCTCGAAGGAAGGCAAGTAGCCCGTGTCGATCTTCGACATCCCGGTGACGGCGTTGGACGGCTCGGAGCAGACGCTCGAGCCGTTCCGCGGGAAGGTGTTGTTGATCGTGAACGTGGCCAGCAAGTGCAGCTTCACCAAGCAGTACGCCGGACTCGAAGCGATTTACCGCAAGTACAAGGATCGGGGCTTCGCGATCCTCGGTTTCCCCTGCAATCAGTTCGGCTGGCAGGAGCCTGGCACCTCGGACGAGATCAAGCAGTTCTGTTCCCTGAAGTACGATGTGACGTTCCCCGTCTTCGCGAAGATCGAGGTGAACGGTTCCGGCACGCACCCGCTCTACCGGTTGCTCAAATCCTCGGCCCGCGGCTCGCTCGGCACGCAGGCCATCAAGTGGAACTTCACCAAATTCCTGGTGAATCGCGAAGGCAACGTCGTGAAGCGGTACAGCTTCTTCGCCACCCCGCAGAGCTTGGAAGCGGACATCGAGAAGTTGTTGGGTTGATCCTTCACGCCAGGGGCCGGCCGGAGCGGCGGTTCTTCGCCTGCTTCGCTTCGGTGGCCGCACGGATCGCACGCCACCAGTCTTTCCAGTTCGCGAGCCGGCACTCACCGGCATTCAAATAGGTGAGCAAGAACCGCAGCCGCGTCGTGTGCGTGGTCGCGCCTAGGAAACTCGCGTTGATCCGGGCGAGTTCCTTGGAGCGCTGACGAAACGGCGGAGGCGAGCCGAGCCGCACGCCGACCAAGTCGATGAACACGGGATCCGTGCCGCGTTCAAGCAGGATGTTGGACGCCTTCAAATCGCGATGCGAGACGCCGCGATCGTGCATCTGCCGGAGAGTGCGGGCGAGTTTCTCCGCCTCGCTCGGGGCCAACGCGGCTGGCTCTTGAACCAACTCCGTGAGCAGCCAGCCCTCTGCGGGAAGACCGTTCCGCATGCGGTGCAGCATGGCCAGCGGCCGCGGCGTCGGCAGCCAGCGGTCGCGGAGCGAGTGACCGTTGATCCACGACCGCAGCACGGCGGACGGCCGTAGCGCGTTCTTCAGCGGCTCGATCCGGCCGCGGATGTTCACGCGTTTCAGCAGCAACTCACGGCCGCCGAGGCTCACGATCGCCACCTTCGAAGTGCGGGAATCCTTGAGCAACTTCGCGCTGTGGAACAGCGAGTCCGGGTCGTTCAGGAATGGTTCGAGGATCTCGTCCGAAAGGTCGCGCACGGTGAAGCCACGGTATGGGCCGCGCTTCAGCTTGTGGAAGTAGCGGTTGTTGCCGAGGCACCGCGACACGCGGCCAGCCCAGAATCGGCGGTTGGACGCGGCCGTGTGTTGTTCCACATCCCGTGCCCGTGCTTCGTGCTCGGATGTGTACGCACGCCAGAATCGCAGCCGATCCGTACGGTTCGCGCGAAGTTGGAACCACCGGTTGAACAGGACGAGGTTCGCACGCCGACGTTTCCACGAGAGCGGGCCGGTGAGCCCGACCGCGTGCAGGTCGATCAGCGAGAAACGGCCGTCGCGAACAAGCAAGTTGCCGGGATGCGGGTCGGGGTGATCCACACCCGCATCGTGCAGCTTCGCGAAGAAGCGACCCAGCGAGCGTGCCAATTCGCGACGCTCACCCGGCGTCATGGGTTGTGCGACGAGCGCGGTGAACGGCACGGCGTCGTCCAGGCTCTTGGTGATGAGCCAGCTTTCACCCGGCCACGGAGAATCGAACGTGCCCCATGCCAACGGCACGGCCGCGGGGATGCCTCGCTTCTGCAGTTCAAACAGGTTCTCGAACTCGAGTCGGGCTTTCGCGGGCCGCACCGCTTCCCGCAGCCACGCCCGTGCCCCCAGGATGCGGCAGTGTTTCACAAAGACTACGCCGCCGGGCAGTTGAACGCGGTACACCGTGCGGTGCGGGCCGGACTTCACGATGCTGGCGGAACCGTTCGCGATCCAGCGGTCGAGGTCCGGCCCGTTCGGGCCGAATGCGAACATCGCGTTCGGAGCGAGTCGCCACTTTCGTTCGCCGATCCGCACGGTGCGCAGTTCCGGCGCGGTGCGGAACGCGGTCAGCTTTCGCAGGAAGTGGCTGAACATCACGCCGCTTTCCTCGACAGGCTTTGCAACGCATCCAGCCACAGTTTCGCGCCGGCGGCCACGGAGTACCGCTCTTCCACTTGGCGGCGGCCGGCCGCGCCCAGCGTGCGACGAAGCTCCGCGCTCGACGCCAATTCGCGGATCGCGTTCACCCACTGCTCGGTGGTCGTCGCTTGGAACCCGGTGACGCCGATCCGCACGAAGTCCGCCTGCACGCCGACCGGGTTCGCCACCACGGGCAGGCCCGCGGCCTGGTACTGGAGCACCTTGAGGCCGCACTTGCCGCGGCTCCACGGATCGTCCGGCACCCAGCCGATCCCGATGTCCGCGGCCGCGATTTCGTCCCCCTCCGTGGCTTCGTTCCACACACAGCGATCGACGGGCAGGTTGAAGATGTCGAGGAAGCGGTCGCAGATGATCTTGAGCCGCGTGCCGGGCACTTCGCGGCCGATGGCCGAGAGCGTGGGGATGAACTGTTCCAAGCCGCGGAGCGTGCTCGACGAACCGACCCAAACGAGTTGCACGTCCGCATGTTCGCGATGTTGATCGCGAACACGCAGACGAGTGCTGTCCACACAGGTGGGAATGACAACGACTCGATTCGCGAACGTTCGAGCTTCCGCCGCCAGCGTCTCGTTCCCGGCCACGACGAGATCGCACATCGCCGCCGTGTGGCGGAAGCGGCTCGCCCGCCGCCGATCGTGGAAGCCCTTGGGCGAGTACGAATCGCGGAGCCACACCGCGTCGTCGAAATCGAAAATGAGCCGCTTCGCTCGGTGCCTCAACAGTGCGAGCGGCACGCGTGGCAGCAGCTTCCGCTGAACGATGATCGCATCCGCTTCGATGCGGCCGATCGTCAGCCGGCCGTACCACGACTTCGGAACCGGATGCAGGTCCAAAGAGTGCCCGGCGGCTTCGAAATGGGGACGGAACGCTGCCAGCCGGTACCGGCAACAGACGTGATCCTCGGCTTCCACCAGTGCCGCCAGCTTCACCGCACTCCTCCTTGAGTGTGGAAGCGAAATCACTTTCGCCGTTGCTTCGCCAACGCGCGGTCGATGTCGCGCTTGGCATCCGCCTTCTTCACCGATTCGCGCTTGTCGTGGGACTGCTTGCCCTTCGCCACCGCGATTTCGACTTTCGCCCGGCCGCCCTTGAAGTACATCCGCAGCGGCACGAGCGTGAAACCCTTCACTTCGGCCTTGCCGGCGAACTTCGCGATCTCGCGGCGATGCAGCAGCAACTTTCGAGGCCGCTTCGGCTTGTGGTTCATCCGGTTGCCGAAGAGGTACTCGGGAATCTCGGCCCCGTGCAGCCAGACTTCGCCGTCCTCGATGCGGGCGAACGCGTCCTCCAAGTTGCCGAACCCGTCTCGCAGGCTCTTCACTTCGGTACCGACGAGCGCGATGCCGCACTCGATCTTGTCGTGGATTTCGTAGTCGTGCGTGGCCCGCCGGTTGCGGCAGATGTTCACCTCCGCCAGCGCGTCCGCCTCCTTCTTCGCCATTCGCATAGTTTAACGATTCCCCCGCGACCGGCGTAGGCCAGTCCGCGGGGCAGAGATTGCCACATTGCCACACACCGAAGTGGCAAGCTCTCTGCGGACATTGACAACCATGCCGCGTTTCGTGATCCTCGAGCATGATTGGCCCGCGGTTCATTGGGACCTGCTGCTCGAAGCGGGTGGTGTGCTCCGCGCGTGGCGATTGCTCGCGGAACCCGGGCCGGGGCGAACCGTGCCCGCGGAGCCGAACTTCGACCATCGCCTGGCTTACCTGGAATACGAGGGCCCGCTCACCGGCGACCGCGGCCGCGTGAAGCGTTGGGATGCAGGCGAATTCGAGTGGTTGGACAACACCTCTCCCCCGCAGAGCCGGGGGAGAGGTGAAGAGCAGCGCCTCGTGATACTCTTGAATGGATCGGCGCTGAGCGGACGATTCGAGATCGTGGACGGTCAGTTCCGCAGGGCCACAGGCGATTGATCGAGCGGCGTGCGGCCCGCGACCATGATCTTCCCGTCCGCCACTTGAAGCGTCAGAATCTGCGAGCCCGCTTGGCCGGCCTGATTGGCGAAGAACCGGAACAGGCCCACCGGGTTCGAGCCGTTGCGGTACCACGTCACGTCGATGTTCCACTCGCGGGCGGATTCCGAAATCGAATCGAGCACCGATTGCGAGCCCACCGGCAGGCTGCCCGTGCGCAGGTCGCAGACCTCGAGCGCGACCAAGTTCGGTTCGTCCTTCACGAGCCACACTTTCAACTCGACCCAGACCACGGTGCTCCAAAAGCCTTCGCCGTACTTGAAGCCGAGCTTGAGGCGGTCGCCGTCGATCGCGACGCGGGGCGAATGCACCTTCGCGGGCAGCAGCGACGCGAGACCGCCCTTCTTCCCCATGTTCTCCACGAAGAAGCAGTTCAGTTCCTCGGCCGTGAACGTCTCGCCCCATTCGGATTGCGAGCGGATTTCGTTCTTGAGGTCCTGCACGCGGGTGAGCACTTGCGCCGCTCGTTCACGCGTGTCGTATTCGTCCGGATTCGGGGCGCGATGGTAGAAGTCCGGTTCGCGCTTGGCGAGCGTGAGAAGCCCGGCGCACGCGAAACCCAACCCGCCGACCAGGATGAACAGCGACTTGAACCGCGAGCGGCGAAGCATGGGAAGCCCTCGGCTGTTAGCTGGACGCGCAAGCGACGGTTTCGTTGAGACAGCCTTCGCTTGCGCCACCGGCTCACTGAATCATCGCAGACGGGGCGAGTTGCAGGCGACTCCGGTGGATACCGCGGGCGGAAAACCGGGTCAACGGGAACTGATGTGCGGGTCGCGGGGGCGAGGCAAGCCGTGCGGGCGGCGCGGCCGAAGGCGGGCGGACGGCTCCCCGCCCGCCCCTTCCGACAGATGTGTCTTGGCAAACGAACCGCGGGGCGGGTACGTTACAAGGTGGACCGCCGAGCGATCCCCGAGGGCCGAGCATGAAAGCCGCTTCCGCGTTGTTCACCGTGTTGGCGATGGCCGTGGTCGCGGCCTCGGCACAACAACCGCGCCCGGACCCGCTCGAAACCGCGAAGGCGAACCAACGCATCGCCGATCAGAAGGCCGAATCCGAAGTGAAGAAGGCCATCGACGACGCGGACAAGCTCGCGCGTGCCTTCCCGGACAAGGCCGTGCAGTATCTCAAGGCCGCCCAAACGAACTTGGACCTCTCGCTCGGCATCAGCACGGACACCCGCAAGAGCCTGACGGCGTCGTTGCAGGCGAAGTTGGCCGCCGTCACCGGTAAGCCGACCCCGAACACGGGTGTGAAGATCGACCCGATGCTGCCGGTCGTGAAGGCGAAGCAGGACGCGAACCGCGAAAAATACGAAGCCGAAGTGAAGGCCGTTCGCGAGGGGCTGGACCAGATCAAGCAGTACACGGCGTCGAACCAGATCACGGCCGCGAACCGCGTCGCCTCCCAGCTTCAAGCCAAGTACCCGGACAACCCCGCGGTGCTGAGCCTGACGCAGAAGGACAACTTCAAGAACGCGGTGGCGATGGCCAACGACTACGCCGACCTCATGCAGAAACGCGTGAACGCCGCCAACTTCAGCGTGGACAAGTCCGCCGTGCCCATCGGCGGCAACGGTGACGTGGAGTTCCCCAAGGATTGGAAGGACAAGACGAAGAACCGCACCAACGAGATCAAACTCACCGAGAAGGAACAAAAGCTGATCGAAGCGCTCGACAAGCAGGTGAACATCTCCTTCAAGGAGAAGCCGATGGAGTATCTGCTCCAGGAACTCTCCACGGAGATGAACACCCCGCTCTTGATCGACAAGGAATCGCTGCGGGCGCTGGACATCGACCTGACCCGCAACGCGAGTTTGGACGCCCGCGGCATCTCGGCCCGCAACGCGCTCCGCCAGTTGCTCGCCGGCCAGGGGCTCACCTATGTGATCCGCAGCGAGACCATTCAAGTGATGACGGTGGAGAAGGCGCGAGAGACGCTCACCACCCGGGTGTACTACCTCGGCGACGTGGTGCAAGGCGTGGGCCCGTTCGGCGGCGGCGCCACGTGGGGCCCGTTCCTGGATTTCCAGCAGACGCAGGCCAACGCGAACATGATCATCGACGCGATCCAGGATTCCGTCGATCCGATGTCGTGGAAGAAGCGAGGCGGGCCGGGCACGGTCACATTCCATTTCCCGAGCATGTCCATCATCGTGCGGGCGTCCAGCGAGGTGCATGCCGCACTGGGCAGCAAGTTGGGCGGGAAGTGAGGAAACTTACCGGCGCGAGACGCATCACCCGGCCACCCGCCGGGTGTTTTGCTTTCACGACTCAGGCGGCTCGTTTCGCCCGATAGAATGAGGGCCATGTCTGCTGCAATCGCCACTCCGCCGCCCGTCCTGCGAGAACCATTCGGAGGGTTCGCCGTCGTGCGCCGCTTCACCGTGGATGAATACCACCGGCTCATCGCGGCGAACATCCTGACGGAAGCGGACCGCGTCGAACTGCTCGACGGATATCTCATCGAGAAGGACATGGTTCGCACTCCCGAGCACGATGGTCCGATGGACTTGTTCGAGGGCGCGATCGCGGGGTTGATTCCCGCGGGTTGGTTTCTTCGCATCCAACGAGCCATCACGCTGACCAACAGCGAGCCGGAGCCGGACTACGCGATCGTGCGCGGCACGAGGCGGGACTACCTCGCACGACATCCCGGGCCGGACGACATCGGGTTGCTGGTGGAAGTTTCGCACACCAGCCTCGGGTCGGACCTGTCGGACAAGGCCCGGATCTACGGCGCGGCAGGTATACCGTTCTACTGGGTGATCGACACGATCAATCGCAAGATCATCGTCTTCGCCGCGCCGGACTACTCGCAGCCCACCGAGCACCCGATTGGCTCGAGCGTTCCTCTGATCCTCGACGGCCGAACGGCGGGTCGCATCGCCGTCTCCGATGTCTTGTAGAATGACGCCACCGCTTCATTCCGCAATCCATACGGAACCGCCGTGGCCGACGAAGCACAAGACCTGACCGAAGTCCGCGCCGAGAAACTCCGCCAAATCGAAGCCCTCGGGCTCGACCCGTGGGGCCATCGCTTCGACAACACCCAGCCCATCGGTTCGGTCCGCGAACTCCCCGCCGAGAGTTTCGCGGACACCTACACCGGGCCGAAGGTACGCTGCGCCGGCCGCGTCGTCCGCTACCGCACCGCCGGGAAGCTCTTCTTCCTCGAAATCTGGGATCAAACCGGCCGCATCCAACTGATGCTCCGCATTAACAAGCTGACCGAGACCGAGTGGAGGCTCGCGCAACTGCTCGACCTCGGCGACTTGATCGGCGTCGACGGCGAGTACGGCAAGACGAAGACCGGCGAACTCACAATCCAAGTCGAGAAGCTGACGTTCCTCGCGAAGTCGCTGGAACCGCATCCGAAGGACGTCTTCGGCATGGGGGACATGGAGTACCGGTTGCGGCACCGGTACTTGGACATGATCTACACGCCGGACACGCTGCGGCGGGCGCACCAGCGCGTGAAGATTCTCCGCACGATCCGCACCCACCTCGATTCTCTCGGTTACATGGAGGTGGAAACGCCGACGCTGCACGCCATCGCCGGCGGCGCGGCCGCCCGCCCGTTCGAGACGCACCACAACGCCTTGGATATCCCGTTGTTCCTCCGCATCGCCTTGGAACTGCCGCTGAAGCGGTTGCTCGTCGGCGGCATCGAAAAGGTCTACGAACTCGGCCGTGTGTTCCGCAACGAGGGCATCAGCCCGCGGCACAATCCCGAGTTCACGATGCTGGAACTGTACCAAGCGTACGGCGATTACCGCACCATGATGGACCTCACCGAAGGGCTCATTGTGGCGTGCGTGGATTGCATGGGTGCCGAGCGCACCATTCCGTTCGGCGAGAAGACGGTGAACTTCTCGCCGCCGTTCCAGCGTGCGAAGTACGGCGATCTCTTCCTCGAACACGTCGGCTGCGACATGGCGGACGAAGTGGCCGTGCGGGCCGCCGCCCGCGCGGAGAACATCGAACTCGAAACCGGCCCCGCCACCG
Source organism: Gemmataceae bacterium (assembly GCA_046350135.1). Classification (GTDB taxonomy): domain Bacteria; phylum Planctomycetota; class Planctomycetia; order Gemmatales; family Gemmataceae; genus Urbifossiella. The sequence goes on along the minus strand of JAXMBB010000020.1, from coordinate 46,311 downwards.
CCCGCGTCGCCAAGGCCCACGACGTGCTCGTTCAGGAACTCTTCGAGGATCTCGTGGAGGAGAAACTTGTCGGCCCGGTGTTCGTGTACGACTATCCGGCAAGCCTGTGCCCGCTCACCAAGCGCAAGCGTGAGAATCCCGCCATCGCGGAACGGTTCGAACTCTATGTCCACGGCATGGAACTGGCGAACGCGTACACCGAGTTGAACGACCCGGTGACGCAAGAGCAGACCTTCAAGCAGCAACTCGCAGGGCTGTCCGAGGAAGACTCCATGGCGAAGATGGACGCGGATTTCGTCCGCGCCCTGCGCCACGGGATGCCGCCCGCGGGCGGCCTCGGCATCGGCATCGACCGCCTCGTGATGCTGCTCACCAACACGCAAACCATCCGCGACGTGATCCTCTTCCCGCTTCTCCGCCCGCAAGCGTGAGATAGGACTACACACGGTTTCGTTGCTTCGTTAGCCGGACGCGCAAGCGACGGCCGAATCCGTCGCTTGCGCGTCCGGCTAACGAACCGTGTCGTGTCACGACATCTGGCAATCAGTTGCCCGGCTCGCGTGGAAGATTACTCGCTTCCGCGTCGAGCAAGCTGCCGTTCACCCGACGTACAAGCCCGAGTTCAGGCCGGTGAACGCGGCGAAGGACAGCGTGAGGGCCGGGTTGGCCTGCGTGCTGATCGTGGCACCGTTGATCACCGACACACGGCCGCCCGCGGTGCCGACCAAGAGATCGGCCTTGTTGTCGGAATCGAGCGACGATACGCCGACCTTCACGCCGTCGCGCTGCGACGGGTCGGCGGCGTAGAACTCGGACAGCACGCGTTCGCGGTGCCACGTCAGGTCTTGGCCGCTGAAGATACGGACGCGCGGGGGGCCGCCCGCGCCCTCGCCGACGATGAGATCCGCGTAGCCGTCGCCGTCCACGTCGCCGGCGGCGAGGTACATGCCGGTGCGGAGATCCGCTTCGAAGGCGTAGAAGTCGCCGGCGATGAGCGTGGGGCGGCCGGCCGTCAGGTTGCGGCCGTCGTACAGCGTGATGCGCGGGCCTCCGCCGATGCCGGGAGCCACAATCAGATCGTCCGCCCCGTCCTTGTTCACGTCGGCGGATGCGATGCGGATGCCTCCGCGGAACTCCGGATACGGGATTCCGTAGAAGTCGTTCATCATCTTCTGCAGGCGGCCGCCGGCCCAGATCTGCACGCGCGGGCCGCCGCCCCAGTCCGGCCCGATCACGACATCCGCGATGCCGTCGCTGTTGAGGTCGCCGGCGGCGAGCACCACGCCGCCGGTGAAGTTCTCGAACGGGGCGGTGTCGAAGATGAGTTGGTTGGTGGCGCCGTTCCAGATCCGGACGCGAGCTTGGATGCCGCCGCCGGAACCGACGACGATATCCGGCACGCCGTCGCCCGTGACGTCGGCCCGCGCCACACGTGCTCCGCCGGAGTAGTTGCTGCCGAACGGCGTGATCGTGAGTTGAAGCGAGTTGTCCGAGCGGTAGACGGCCACGGTCGTGGTCACGCCCGGTTGGGCGTCGGTCGCGACGACCATCGCCACGGGCTTCACCGGGCCGCTCGGCACGGAGACCGGGGTGGAGTTCACCGGGGTCGGCGTGATGGCGGGCGGTGCGGTCGGCGGCGACGTGGCCGGTGCAGGCGGGGGCGAAGCGGACACCGGCGCGGAGGACAAGCCCCACCCGGCATTGATCTCCACCAGCGAGAAGTCCGACCGGGTGATGTTCTGGTTGCCGTCCAGCGTGCTGTTCACTTGCAGGCCGGCGAACGCCGTCTGCCCGTTGTACGTCGCCGCCACGGGGAAGAACATCTGGTTGCGGAGCGGATCGGATTGCCGCCACAGCGTCTGCGTGGTCCACACGCCGTTGTTGAGCGTGGCGAGTCGGATCTGACCGGCGTACTCGTTCGCATAGGTGACGGGCAAGTGCTGCCCGGCTTCATCGTTGAACACGATGTTCGCGCGGCCGCTCGCATCGAAGTACAACTGCGGAGCGAAGCCGGTGTAGTTCGCGCCGTCCGCGGCCGAGTAGCCGTCCGGGCTGGTCACGGCATCCGTGTGGTTCCACGTCCCGTTGGAATTGCGGGTGTGGTACATCAACTTCGAGCTTTGCGGCGAGCCGGTCGTGTAGCGATCCACGTAGTAGCTGGCGATCGCGACCTGGCCGGACGGGCTGACGGCGACGCTGGCGCCAAGTCCCGCATCCGCCGTGCCGTCCAGCGGGGCCATCACCAGCTCCGACCGCCACGTGCCGCTCGAATTCGAGGCGTACTTCAGTTCGCTGTACACGGTGGAGAACGCGCCCGCGATGTAGAACTGCGGGCAGTATGTGACGTGGGCGTTGTTCGCCCCGTCGATCGCCATCGAGAGGAAGCGAGGCGCCCACTGCGCCCCGCTGAACCAGATGTCCTGCCGCAGGTCCGCCGTGTCCGCGATGCGGGAGTAAGACCAGGCGCCGGTCTTGTTCGTGGCGTACCACAGGATGCCGGAGCCGGTGTTCCCCACGCCGGTGGCGTAGTTGTACGTCTCGGCGAACATCAGGTGCAGCGAGCCGTTCGCGCCGGCCTCGGCGATCAAGTTGCTCGGCCCCCACGTGCTCAGCCACGGCGCGGCGATCGATTCCACTTCGCGCCAGCCGCTCGAACCGCGCGCATAGTGCTTGATCACCGTCTGGTACGCGTTCGAGCCGCTGTTCCAGTTCGATTGCAGGAACAGGACGTGCGGCGTGCCGTCCGAGGTGAACACGAGTTGGGCGGATTGCGTCGCCTTCTGCACTTGGTCGCGGGTGTCGTACGAGCCGAGCGTGTAGCCGGAGGCCGTGGCGACGGTGGACGCCTGCCACGCGTTGGCCACGCGGCTGCGGTAGACGAGGCTTTGCCCTTCCCAGACGAGTTGGCCGAGTTCCCCCGTGGGGGAATACTGCGTCCAGTTGAATTCGCCGGCGGGGATCGTGGTCCCGGACGGGTTGGAACGATCTTCGAGTTGCTCCACGCGCAGGAGCGTCGAATGCGGCGGTTTCATCCGTGACACCTGCCGGGACTTGCGAGTCGGTACGACAAGACCCGGCCATGTAGCGTGAGGGGGTGTCGGAATCAAGCGTGACCTCCGAAATGGCAGTGGAAGGTACCGCGTTCTCCCCCGGGAACGCGAGAGCAAGAACCCCGAACCGTTCGGAGATCCTTGCGGAGCCGCGGTGCGAACCGCGACTTCGGCGAAGCCGCTTCCGGCGTTCGCCTCCCCCGAACTTCCCCCGATTACCCCGTTGGCAATCCTTGCGTAAGATGCCGGAGATGAATCCGCCGGCCGTCCGCACCGAACACCTCGTCCGCACCTACCGCATCCCCAAGAAGCGGAAAGCGCCCGACCCGACCGGCCCCGCGGAGTTCACCGCCCTGAACGGCGTGAACCTCGAAATCCCGCACGGCGAACTGTTCGGACTGCTCGGCCCCAACGGGGCCGGGAAGACCACGCTCATCAAAATCCTCACCACGCTCCTCGCCCCCACCTCCGGCAAGGCCGAAGTGGACGGCTTGGACGTGGTGACCGAAGCCGCGAAGATCCGACCGCGGATCAACATGGTTTCGGGCGGCGAGTCCAGCGGGTACGGCATCCTCAACGTGCGCGAGAATCTGTGGATGTTCGCCCGCATCTACGGCGTGCCGACCTCGCTTGCATACGAACGCATCGATCGCATGCTCGACATCGTCGGCCTCACGGAGAAGGCCGGCACCCGCATCAGCCACCTATCGACCGGCCAGCGGCAGAAAATGAATTTCTGCCGCGGCTTCATCACCGACCCGAAGATCCTTTTTCTGGACGAACCGACGCTCGGCTTGGACGTGACCGTCGCTCGCGCCATCCGCGACTTCATCAAGTCGTGGATGAAGCAAGACCCGACCCGCACGCTGCTTCTGACGACGCACTACATGGCGGAAGCCGACGAACTGTGCGACCGCGTGGCGATCATCGACCGCGGAAAAGTGCTCGCCTGCGACACACCGGGCAACCTGAAGAAGCGAGTGCAGAAGTATCCGATCTTCGAGTTGAGCCTGTCTCCGGGGTCGAACGGTTGGTCCGGTTTGGGCCGGTTGCCCGGCGTGCACCAGAGCACGACGACCACGACGCCGACGACGGTGGAGTTGAAGGTGTCGCTGGAGGAGGAGTCCGCGATCGGGGCGGTGGTGCAGGCGATCGCGGGAAGCGAAGCGAAGATCATCAGCCTGAAGAAAGTGGAGCCGACGCTCGAGACGGTGTTCATCGAACTCGTCGGCCACGGTTTGAACGACCACGCGGTTCAGTAGGCCCGCGCGAACACGACCCGCCGCGCGGACGGCTTGCCGGTGAAGATGCACGTTCCGGGGCTCGTGTCGCCGTCGTACGGCAGGCAGCGGATCGTCGCCTTGTACTCCTTCTGCACCATGTCTTCGACTTCGCGCGAGCCGTCGTAGTGGGCGGACACGAACTTGAGCGCATCGATCGGCAACTCTTCGTTCTCGTCCTTACGCACCGGGAAGAGTTGCTTGAACTCGTCGAGCGAATTCGCGGTGACGGTGCGGGCGTCGCGGTAGGTCTTTGCTCGGTTGAAGAGCGATGCCTGGATGTCGCGGAGCAACTGGGCGATGTGATCGGCCGCGCCGGCGAGCGGGATGCCGAACTGCTTCCCCTCCTTGCCGGGCACGTCGCGGCGGGCCACGGCGCACGCATTCTTCTCGATGTCCTTCGGGCCGATCTCGACTCGCACCGGCACGCCTCGCAGTTCGTGCTCCGCGTAGCGGAACCCCGGCTGCTTGTCGAACATCAGGTCGATCTTGGTCGTGATCGGCTCGTAGCCGAAGAATTCGTCGCGCGGCATCGCCTTCAACTCGGCGGCGAGCTTCTCCGCGGCGGCGATGCTCGGCCCGCGTTCGGCGTCATTGCGGCCGAGCGGCACGATCGCCACGTGGGTCGGCGCCAGCCGCGGCGGCAGCACCAGGCCGTTGTCGTCCGAGTGGGTCATGATCAACCCGCCGATGAGTCGCGTGCTCACGCCCCAACTCGTGGCCCACGCGAACTCCTCCGCGTTCTTCTCGTTCTTGAAGGTCACGTCGAAGGCCTTGGCGAAGTTCTGGCCGAGGAAGTGGCTCGTACCCGCCTGCAGGGCCTTGCCGTCCTGCATCATCGCCTCGATGCACAGGGTGTAGATCGCGCCGGGGAATTTCTGGCCGTCCGTCTTCGGGCCGACGAGCACCGGCATGGCCATGAACTCTTCCGCGAACTTCTGATAGACGCGGACCATCGTGAGCGTTTCGTCCTCGGCCTCCTTCGCCGTGGCGTGCGCGGTGTGGCCCTCCTGCCAGAGGAACTCCGCGGTGCGCAAGAACAGACGCGTGCGCATCTCCCATCGCACCACGTTCGCCCACTGGTTGATGAGCAGCGGCAGGTCGCGGTAGCTTTGGATCCAGTCCTTGTACGTGCGCCAGATGATGGTCTCGGAGGTGGGCCGCACAATGAGCGGCTCTTCGAGCTCCGCGGTCGGATCGACGTGCAGCGGCTTCCCCTTCTCCGCCTTGAGCCGGTAGTGCGTGACGACCGCGCATTCCTTGGCGAAGCCTTCCGCCATCTGCTCCTCTTTCGCGAGGTAGCTCATGGGGATGAAGAGCGGGAAGTAGGCGTTGACGTGCCCGGTGTCCTTGAAGAGCTTGTCCAGCCCGCGCTGCATCTTCTCCCACAGGGCGTAGCCGGTGGGCTTGATGACCATGCACCCGCGGACGTCGGAGTTGTCCGCCAGCCCGGCCTCCTTGACGATGTCGAGGTACCACTGGGGATAGTTCTGGGCGCGGGGCGTGATCTTCTCAGCCATGAGTGCGTCATCCTGGAAACGAAACCGGCCGGGCGAACCCGGCCGGCGAGGGAACGAGATTAAGTTACAGACAGACTTGCGAGCGCACGGACAACTACTTCGCGAAATAAGTCGTCAGGCTGCCGATTGGGAGGTCGTCGAGGCCGTACGCTGTCGTTTGCACGACATACTGAATCGAGTCGTCCGCCATATCCATGGGAAACTGAAGCTGAACCGGCCCCCACTTGACTTGCGCTCCCGCTTTCTTGGGCGTGTCCGCGCCCGAGGCGACGACCACCATGACGCCGGTGTTGACGTCCACTTCCTTGACGCGAATGATCACGTAAGCGACGTTCGACCGGACATCGCATTCGCCGGAGATATTCCGCTTCTTGGGGCCGGCGGCCGCTCCCGTCGCGAGCGGCCCCGGTCCTCCGGGAGGAATGCCCACCTGTTGGTTGCCGACGGGTTGCTGTCCACCGGAGGCGACGATGATCACGCCCGGTTGCGTGCCGGTGCCGACGGCGTTGTCCGCCACGGCGTTCACCGGCCACCCTGCAGGCGGACTGGCGGCGGATGTGATTGGCGTGCTGGTATGGACTCCGGAGCCGGCAGTGTGCGGCTGAGAGGCTGTTTCATACGTCGTTCCGTTGACGTTGCATCGCAGGTTGAAATTGGCTGCAGCCGAGTAGCCTGCGATCACAGTCACGGGGGTGACGACCGTGTCGCCGGTCAAGGGACTCAAGACGGTGACGGCCATTGGCAACTGCTCCTGGGTCAGGGGGAAGGAATTCGTAGGGGCTCGATCCACACCCGTCGCATTTCGATACCAGCGTTGCGGCACCAAACTCCCATCGGCATACGCGGATGCCACGGTGAGGGATCGAACAAGACTTGCGGATTTTGCAAAGCCATGCTTTTGCGAAGTTCACCGAAGCAAGTGGAGATGTCGGCCGCGCTGACCGAAGAGACCAGCGACTCGCGGTCATCCAAGCTCTCCCTGAAGAACGCACGCACACCTTCCGGAGAGATCTCCACTCGGAACGCACGCCAGTCGCCCGGCAACTCCGCGGCAGGAGTGAACCGTGACGGGCGCCCGAGCCCGCGCAGGTTCTCCTCGATTCTCCCTTTCTTTCCCGCAACCATTGCAACCGCATGCATCTGTGCGGACGATTGCGTGATGCCGGCCTTGAGCACTTCGGGAGTGAGGTAGTCGTCGTAGCAAAGGGTCAGGAAGGCTCGGAAGCCCGCGGGATTCGCGGACGGGGTGCAATCGCTGAAATAGAGCCCCAAGAGTTTGGACGGAGGCGCTTCCTGGTCGTCGGGTTTCTTGACCTCGGGAACCAACTTCGAACGCAACTGGCGGAACTCTCCTCGCAACGAATAGCGGTCGATGCCGGGATCGTCCGTCAACTCCAAGATGGCACTCTCGATCGACTCGAATGTGCAAGCTTGATTTTCCCGGGAAATCTCGAGCCGCGTGGCATTCAGCCGCCATTCGGCTCGGAGGGGCAGGCCTGTGGCACCGATCAGTTCGACTGGCTTCCCGTCTGCGAGATCCTTGCGATACTGCTCCGCCCGATCTCGAGGCTGCTCCGCGGGCAGATAGTGAAGCAAGACCGCGGCAGCCAATGCCGCGAGTGTCAATAATCCCAGAGGTGCGCAGTTCCGTACCAACCACTTTTTCACACGTCGTCGCCGTGTCAACTTCGCGGCCTTTTGCTCCAGCAAGTCCTTCGCCAAGTCATCCGACGACGCGTACCGGTCCGCGGGCCGTTTCTCCAAGCACTTCATCACCACCGCTTCCAAGCCCATCGGCAAGTCAGGTCGAAACTTGCGAGGCCGCAGCGGTTCTTGCGTTTGCACCTTGGAAATGATGTCCTCGTTGGAATCGCCTTCGAACGGCGCCTTGCCCGTGAGCATCGCATAGAGCGTGGCACCGAGACCGTATACGTCCGTGGCGGGGCTGATTTCGCCGGACCTGCGAGAGATCTGCTCCGGCGGCATGAAGGCGGGCGTGCCGATGGCCTGGGTCGTCCGCGTCAAACCGTCCTGGTCCTCCGCCAGCTTCGCCAAGCCGTAGTCGCTGAGTTTGGGTATGCCGTCCGCAGTCAGAATCACGTTCGATGGCTTGATGTCGCGATGGAAGATCCCGGCCTCATGAGTCGCCGCGACGGCATCGCAGAGCAAGGAGACGAGCCGGACTGCTTCCTGAAACGCGTAAGGCCCCTCGGATTTGATGCCGTCCGCAAGCGTGCCGCCGGCACCGAACTCCATTGTGTAGTACGGGTCCGTTCGATCCAACTCGACGGAAATGACGCGGACGACATTCGGGTGATCGATGCGACCGAGGGCGCGCACCTCATTCAGAAAGCGGTCTTTGGTCGAAGGGTTGCCCGTCGGGCGAAGGAACTTGATGGCGACAAGACGCTCGGCGTAATGCTCGCGTGCCAAGAACACGTCGCCCATGCCGCCGCCACCGAGGTAGCGGAACAGGTCGTACCCTTCGGGTGCGGCCCGAATGCGTCCCGGACCGCTCCAACCCTTGGTCGCATCGACTTCAAATCCGGCGGTGAGCGTGGCCGCGTTCGGCCCGGCCGCTTGGCTCCGCGTGCGATCGTCGTTGCTTCCCGCGGATGTGCCTTGCTGCCGGGATGTTTCCAACGCCTTCGAACAAAGATCGCACAACCCGCTCGCGGAATCGACCGCAAGCGGCTGACGGCAACGCACGCAAGAAGAGGATTGCGACATCCCGGGCGACTCGAGGTGTGGTGGGATGATAGTCGCTCGAGTGTTCGACCGCAAAGCAAATCCCAAAAAGAAATCGGTGCCGCGGGCGGTTGTAAACTGCGGGTATGGATGCGATGGCGTTCTTGGAGAAGGCGGCGAAGGCGAAACGCCAGCCGATCTACGCCCTGATCGGGGATGAGGAGTTTCTCAAGCGGCGCGTCCGCGACGCGATCGTCGCCGCGGCGCTCGGCGATGCCGATCCCGCGTTCGCCGTCTCGGTGTACGCCGGCGAACGCCTCGACTTCTCCACTGTCCGCAACGATCTCGACACCCCGTCGTTTCTCGCGCCGTGCCGAGTCGTGATCGTGGAGAACGCGGACACCAAGCCGCACCCGCAAGTCGAATCCTTTCTCTCGGTTCACCGCTCGGCGCTGGAGACCTACGCGGCCAAGCCTTCGTCCGTCGGCGTGCTCATTCTCGATGTGAAGTCCTTCCCCGAGACGACGCGGCTCGCCAAGGCGATCCCGGACGCGGCCAAGATCGGATGCAAGGCGCCGTACGAGAACACGCTGCCGAAGTGGTGCGTCGGGTGGGCGAAGACCGTCTACGAGAAGCGACTGACATTCGAGGCCGCGGAACTGCTCGTGGATCTGGTCGGCCCCGCGATGGGGCTCCTGGACATGGAGATCGGAAAGCTCGCCACCGCGGTGGGGAACGCCGCCGCGATCGAACCCGCGGATGTGGACCGGCTGGTCGGTCGTAGTGCGGGGGCGGACGTGTTCCGCATCTTGGATGCGATCGGCGAAGGAAAGCCGAAGGCGGCCTTGGCCATCCTCGGACAACTCTTCTCCGAGGGGGAAGACCCGATGGCCGTGATCGGCCCCATGACCGCCCAACTGCGGAAGCTGGCAGCCGTGGGGCGTGGCGTGGCGAACAAGGAGTCGCTGGGACAGGCCATGGACAACGCCGGCGTGCCCCGTTGGGAAAAGGCCCGCGTCGGCACCGAGAAGCAAGTGAAGTGGCTCGGCTTGCGCCGGCTCGGAGAACTCACCGACTGGCTGGTGGAGATCAACTTGGGGCTGAAGGGCGGCAGTGCGTTGCCGCCGCAAGTGCAGGTGGAACGCCTGATCGTGAAGCTCGCACGACCCCGGGACACACCTTAAGCCGCGCGGCGCAGCGGCTCGGCCGCCGGGAACCGGACCATCTCGCGGATGTTCCCTGTCACACTCGCATCGTTGCCGCGGCCGTCTTGGCTCAACAGCATCACCGGAAGCGAGCCTGAGACCCCGAGCGTGAGGTTGCTGTGCCGGTCCACGCGGATGCCGTGCGGCAACTGGAGGCGGAAGCGGCGCAGCACGGCCGGCATTGCCTTCGCGAACAGCCGCTGCGAGAAGTAGGCTCCGAGGCACATCCGCGGGCCGCTCGCGAACGGGATGTACGAGAAGGGCGGTGCCGTCCAATTCCGCCACCGCTCGGGCCGGAACGACTCCGGATCCGCGAACAGATGTGGATTGTGGTGCGTCTCGTACAGGCTGAGCACGACCCAGGTGCCGGGGGCGAGGTCTTCGCCGAGCAGTTTCGCCGGCTTCGCCACGCTGCGGCCGATGAACACGACCGGCGGCAGGATTCGCATCGCCTCCTTGATCGCGAGTTCCCATCGCGCGTCCGCCTCGGCCGAAGCCGGCAGCACGCGACGGCTCTCCTCCGGATGCGTGGCCAGAAGAAAGAGGATCCACGTCATTGCGGTGGCGGTCGTCTGGTACGACGCGTTCAAAGCCGTGTGAACTTCGCCGATGAGTTCGTCTTCGGGGATCGCGCCGGCGTCGAAGGCGCGGATGAGCCGGGCGAGAATGTCGCCGTCGCCGGGTTGCAACGTCTTGCGGCGTTCCGCGATCGTTTCCCGGTGATGGCGTTCGAGTTGTTCCGCGCCGGCCAGCATCCGCGCGAGGCTGTTCGGCCGCCCGGGCACGGGAAGGTTCATCTCGAACGTGCAACTGATGTAGTGGTCGAGCCAGTCCTGGAACGCGGCGGCGACCGCCCGCGACCGCGGTAGTTCGTCCATCCCGAAGAGCAGTTTGGACGCCACCGCGAGGGACAAGTCCTTCATCGCCGCGGCGAGGTCGATCACCTGTCCCGGCCGCCACGATGCGAGGAAGCCGTCCACGATCGTGTCGATCGCGGGGCCGACCTGCAGCACGGCGTCCTTGGCGAGCGCGGGTTGCATCAGGCGGCGATGCACGAGTTGCCGCTCGCCGTTGAGCCCGAAGAGGCCGAGCATGAACCGCCGCTGCGAGGACCGGCGCGGCCCCGGCGGCCCGGACCCCATCAGGAACGTGTCCGTGTCGCAGAGCACGTCGTGGTTCGCCGCGGTGTCGAACGCGAACACGGTGCGGCTGCTTCCGGAACCGTACGCGGTGAACGGTCCGCATTCGCGGTGCAGGCGGCTCATCGCGCCGACGGTGTCCGTGCAGATGTCGCGGAGCGAATCCGCATAGGCGGGCGCGAGTTCGAGGCGGGCGGGGCGCATGAGCGCGGCGATAGCCGCGCGGCGGACGCGTGTCAATCGCGGCCGGCGGTTTCACCCGTGAGTCAGACGGACGGCATGGCGTCCAACTCCGGGCCCGCGAACTCGCCGCGTTTCCACTTCTCCACTGCGAGCGCGGCCATCGCCGCGTTGTCCGTGCAGAGGTGCATCGGCGGAATGAACAACTCCGCCCCTTCCTTCCCGCACATCGCCTGCAACGCGGTTCGCAAGGCGCCGTTGGCCGTGACGCCGCCGCCGACCGCGAGCCGGTTCAAGCCCGTCTTGCGCATCGCCTGCTTGCACTTCATCGCGAGCACGTCCGTCACCGCGGCTTGGAAGCTGGCGGCGAGGTCGGCGCGCTTCTGCCCCGGTCCCGGCGGCGTCGCCTTCGACACATCCTGCCCGTGGCAGGCGTACAGCACCGCGGTCTTCAAGCCGCTGAAGCTGAATTCGAGGCGGCCGTCGTCGATGAACGAACGCGGGAACTTGAACGCGGCCGGGTTGCCGAGCTTCGCTTCGCGTTCCACCGCGGGGCCGCCGGGGAAACCGAGCCCGAGGATCGCCGCGACCTTGTCGAACGCCTCCCCCGCGGCGTCGTCCCGCGTCTGGCCGAGGAGATCGAGCTCGAGCGCGGAGCGGCAGTGAAAGAGCGAGGTGTGACCGCCGCTGACGACGAGCCCGACGCACGGAAAAATGTCCCGTTCCGCGGCGAGGCGGCACGCGAAGATGTGGCTCGCGACGTGGTTCACGCCGACGAGCGGCACGCCGAGCGCGAGGCTGAGCATCTTCGCCGCCGAGACGCCGATGAGCAGCGCCCCGACGAGGCCGGGCGTGTGATGCACCGCGAGGCAGCCGATGTCCGCAAGCGTGAGGTTCGCTTGCGTCAGGGCTTCGTCGATCACCGGCAGAAGGTTGCGGAGGTGGGCGCGGGACGCGATCTCGGGCACGACCCCGCCGAAGCGGGCGTGCAGGTCGGTTTGCGAAGCGACGACGCTGGACCGCACATCGAGGCGGTCCGTGAACACGGCCGCCGCCGTTTCATCGCAGGAGGTTTCGAGCGCGAGGAAGTTCACGGCTCACGCGGTCTTCTTCGGGCCGTGCTTCGTCTCGGGCACGTCCGGCGAGTCCGAGTTGAACCACGATTCCTCGAACACGATGCGTTCCTTCTTCGCCATCGCCATGTTGGCGGTCAGGGCGATGATCGCGTCCGCCATCGCGACTTCGCCGTGGCAGCGGGGCAGGATGTCCGCGTACTTCAGCTTGAGGTGGCCGGAGGCGTCGCGTTCGCCCTCGTAGCTCACCTTCTGCTTCATCTCCTGCCACTTGCGGATGCAGTAGGCGAAGTGCTCCATCTCGGTGCGGTACCCGCGGACGGCGGAGTCCCAGCCGGAGGAGCCGCCGGCTTTGCCGGTGGAGGCCACGGCCCCGCCGCCGCCCCACGTGCTCGTCGCCTCCATCGCGGGCTTCTTGCCGTCCGCGGTGGCAACGGTGATCTTTGTTTCCTTGCCGCCGCTGGCGGGTTTGGCCGGTTCCGGTTCCTTGTACAGGTACACGTCCGCTTCCTTGGAGATGATCATGGTGCCGCGGCTGCCCATGATGCATTCGCCGTAGTCTTCGAAGGAGTTCGTGTTGAACGACTCGTAGCTCACCACGACGATGTCGTTGGGGTCGTTGCCGCCCTTTCCGGCTTTCGGGTGCTTCGGGCCGGGGAACTCGTAATTCACGAAGACGCCGTCGTCCGACTCGCGGTCGTTCCGGCCCGGCCCGTAGAAGAACTTGCCGCCGATGCCCTGCACGGCCAGCGGGTGGACGTGGCCGAGGATGATGGACGACGCGTCCAGTTGGTGGCTGCCGAGTTCGGCCATGAGCCCGCCGCCGGTCTTGTCGTAGCACCGCCAGCGGACGAGTTCCTGGATGTTCTTGAAGCCGTACTGTTCGACGTCGCCGAACGCGAGGGCGGCGAGTTTGTCCGACGGCAGCGCGTCGGCGTCCACCTTGAGCACTTCCTTGTACCAGCCGTCCTTGTAGAAAGGCACGTCGATGCCGGGGGCGAACTTTTCGCGCTGTTCCTTGGTGGGCGTGAAGGGCCACGAGTTGTTGCGCGGCCACTGCGCCTTGATGTGCTTGATGTCGCCGAGCACGCCGGCGTTCACCACTTCGAGCGCCTGGGCGTACAGCGTGCTGTAGTGCCGCTGATGGCCGATGTTCAGCAGTACGCCCTTCTCCTTGGCGTACTTGATCATCTCCTTGCACTTCGTGATGCTGCGGGCCATCAGCTTCTCGCACAGCACGTGCAGGCCCGCGTCCATGCACTTCTTCGCGATCACGTCGTGCGTGTTGAGCGGCGTGGCGATCACGACCATCTCGAGGCCGAGCTTGTCCTTCTCGGCGAGCAGTGCGTCCAGGCTGTCGAACGACTTGATGCCCTTGGCGGTGGCTTCGCCGTACACCTTGTTCAGCCCCTTGCGCGGGCCGGTGTCGCCCTTGAAGATGCGTTCGCGGTTGCTCGGGCGGATGTCGCACACGGCGACGATCTCGTTGAACTCGGGGTTGTGATCACCGACGAGCACGCCGCCCTCGTCGCCGCAACCGATCAGTGCGGTCTTCACGGCTTTGTTGCCGGTCCACGAGTGGTAGCCGAAGTACACGGCGGCGGACACGGGGACGACGGCACCGGCCGCGAGGCCGGTCTTGAGGAAGTCCCGCCGGTCCGGCTTCCCTTTCGTGTCCGCGGAACCGCCCACGACGAGCGAATTCATCTGACCGTTGCGGGCGAGATCACCCGCGGCCTGGTCGAAGTTGGCCTTCCCCGTGGCTTTCTGTTCGGGGGTCAGGTCGAGTGCCATGAGACTGCTCCGGAGAGATTACGCGTTTGTTCCGTTCTTGCGCCCGCAGCCGAAGAGGCACGCGAAGAGCGCGTCGATCCCCAGCCAGCGGCCGGTCGGGAAGGTGGCCAGCACGAGAAGCGCGAGCCCCTCGATCGCGTTCTTGTTGATGAACACCGGGTTGCCCTCGGTGTTCGGGGGCAGCGGGAACCACGGGAACGGCGGGTGGGTGAGATACGTGAGCACGAGGAAGCTGCACCCGGCCACGCACGCGATCCGCGTGAACAGCCCGGCCATGATGCAGCCGCCGATCGCGACCAGGAACCACATCGTGAACAGATCCATCCGTTGGCCTTCGGAGAGCGGGGCCGGTTCGGCCGGGGGCAGCTTCGCACTGCCGAGGAACTCCTTCTTCATCTCCTCCACGAAGGCGTTGATATCCTTGCGGAGGTCGCTCTCGGCGGTGGCGAGTTCCATCCGCACTTCGGCGGCTTTCTTCTGATCGATGCCGAAGCCGTTGCCGAGGCCGGTCTTCAGCCGCTCGTCTTCCTCTTTCACGCGTTGGCGGAGGAACTCGATTTGTGCCAGCCGCTGCGGGCCGGTCATCGGCACGTCGTTGGCGAAGCCCTTGATCTTCGTGTCCCGTGCCGTGGCACCGTACGCCCACATCGAATACTTCCGTTTCACGTCTTCCTTGCGTTCGATCGTGGTGACTGTTGCCTTCTCGCGCTTGGCTTTCGCCGCCGCGATCGCGTCGTTCGCATCCTTCTTCTCCGCGTCGGTTTTGGCCTTGGCCAGCGTCGCTTCCGCGGCCGCCTTCTCGGCGTCCGCATCCGCTTCGATCGCCTTGATCACGAGCGGCTGGTGGTGAATGAACAGGTCGTCGATCGCGGTGGCGATGGAAAGCGGGCACATCGCGGACTGGTGCGCCGGCGGCATCTTCTCGAACTGCGCCAAGGGGATCTCGCCCTTCGCCCCACGGAATTTCGCTTCCAGCGGCTCGGGGTCCGTCTCGAACTTCGACCGCATGTACGGGGCGAGCGGGCCGGGTGCCACCTTGAAGTACATCTCGCTGCTGAACGGCTTGCTGTACTCGCTCGGGCCGATTTCGTGAGTGTGAATCTTGTGCAGGCCTTCGAACAGGAAGTGCCAGCCGATGGCGAGCCGCAGGCCAAGCAGGAACAGCACGCGGAGCGACCAGTTCTGCTGGCGGGTGGCGATGATCAACGCCAGCGCCGTGCCCGCGAGCCCGGCATAAAGGATCGGCATCAGCATGGGAGAGTCAGTCCGAAGGATCGAGATTGAACCGGTGCAGGCGATCGTCGAGCATCACGGCACCCAGCCACGGCCGCGTGCGAGTCAGGCTTTCGGTGGCGGGCGAACCCAGAATGAAAGCCGCAGTGGACATCGCATCCGCCTCGGCCGCAGTCGGGGCGGTCACGCTGGCACTGGCCGCCACTTCGGCCGGCCACCCGGTCCGCGGGTCGATCACGTGGCCGAGTTTCCGGCCATTGTACTCGAAATACTGAAACGTGGCTGCGGAAGTGCCGAGCGCGCGATCCGCAAGCCACACGGAACCGAGATCGCCCTCGGGATCGACGGGGTGGCGGATCCGGATCCGCCAGCCGCGGTTGTTTCCGGGCGGCCGACCGATCGCGTAGACGCTGCTCGATCCGCCATGCAAAAGTGCGGAGCGAACTCCCCACTTCGTGCGAAGCAGTTCGGCGGCGCGGTCGAGCGCGTATCCTTTTCCGACCGCACCCAAATTCAGTTCCAAGCCCGGCACCCGGAATTTGATGCTACGGGAGAGCGAGTCGCCTGCCGAGCCGGTGAACGCGAACCGTTCGGCATGAGCCTCTCCCTCCCGGCCCCGATGAAGGATGACGTGCCGCATGCCGGTGCGGCCCATCGCCTCCGCCTGCTCTCGCGGCGACGGCACGCGGCCTTCGCGCCGATAAAAGCCCCATGCTTTCGTGAGCGAACCGGTTGCGATGTCGAACGCACCCTCGGATTCACGCGTCCACACGGAACACCGTTCGAACAGATCGAAGAGCACCGCTTCGACCGGCACCGCGCCGTGTGACGCCGTTTCATTGATCCGCGAGACTTCGCTGTGCTCGCGATATACGGTCATCTGGTCTTCGAGAGTGTCGATGAGATCGAGCGCGTCTTCCGCCGCGGCAACGGGCTCGGGGTGCGACCCCTGCGGAATGGCGACCTCGAACGTGGTCGCCATCGCCCGCCTAGAGCATCGCAAGAGTTGATATTCGCCGTGCATGCCGCCTGCATCATACACGGGTGAACGTGAGCACGGTGTACTTCAGCCAGCCGGATTCGCAGGCGAGTTCGAGGCGGTTGCTGGCGCGGCCGTGGGCGCGGGCCGCCTGCTTGTCCGTCCATTGCGGGAGCAGGCCCCGCATGAACGCGTAAGTCGGCAGTGTGCCCGCGGTGATGTCGCGGGCGTCGTCCAGCCTCAGTCCGACGGCGTCCGCCATCGAACGGTAGCGTTCTTCGGTGCAGAGCAGGTCCACCTTGCCGTAGCTCGTGCGGGTCGCGTCGTCGGTCCCGGCGTTGTTCTTCTCCAGAAGCGGCAGCGCGTCCGGCGTCGGCACGAAATCGCTGACCATGAGCCGCCCGCCGGGCTTGAGCGCCTTCGACACTCCGGCGAAAAAGGCGGCGCGGCTCTCGAAATGGAAGATGCACTCCACGGCGAGCGCCGCGTCGAACGCGGTCGCAGGCACTTGGAGGTTGCAGGCATCGCCCACTTCAAATCGGATGCGGTTGCCGTTCACCGGCTGAATCGTGTCCTGCGCCCGCTTCACCTGTCGCGGGTCGATGTTGACGCCGAGCAGGTCCAGATTGTGGAAGCGATCGTTGAGGCTGGCGATGGTTCCGCCGAAGCCGCAGCCGACGTCGAGAACATGCATGCCGTCGCGGATGCCTGCGGCGTCGCACACGAGATGGCACATGCGTTCGGCCGCCGCACCGTAATCCTCGGCGGTGCCGGTCGCGGCCGCCGGATCCGGCCACCATCCCCAGTGCACATGACGGCCATATGCGGCGCGGCTGGTGGCGTCGCCGGCTTCCAGCCGCGCGAGCAGGTCGTCGAAATACGGCGCGATTGCGAATCGCTCGGACATGAACTTCTCCCGGAGCACCCGAACACTCAGATCAGGATGGCGTTCGCTGGCATGCCGCGATCCAACCGCGACTCGCCGGCCGGCAGCACAAGGAGCGCGTCCGCAGTCGCCATCGCGCGGAGGTCCGGAGCGCCGGCCCACGGCAGCGGCCGGAGCGTGCCGCCCTCCACCTTCGCGGGCCTGTACGTGGGCCGGTCGTTCACCTCGGCGATGGCTTCGGCCAACGGCATCGTCGCGGTTTGAATCCCGGCCGCGGGTTCGCCCGCCATCTTTCGCAATGCGGGCCGCACGAACAACTCGAAGCACACGAACGCGCTCACCGGATTGCCCGGCAGCCCGAACACCAGCGTGTCGTGGAAGGTGCCGAAGAGCAGCGGCTTGCCCGGCTTCATCCGAACCTTGTGGAAGTGCGCTTTCACGCCGAGCCGTTCCAGCACGCCGGGCACGAGATCGAACTTCCCCGCGGACACGCCGCCCGCCAAGAGCAGCACGTCGGACTGCGCGAGCACGCTGCCGATGATGTCGAGCATGTCCGATTCGGTGTCGCGAACGATGCCGCAATCCTGAACCTCGCCGCCGGCGTTGCAGACTTGTGCCGCGAGCATCGAGCCGTTCGAATTGCGGATCTGTCCCGGCCCCGGTTCGGCGTCCACAGGCACGAGTTCGTCTCCAGTCGCGAGTACGGACACTTGCGGCCACGGGAACACGGGGACCTCTGCGGCACCGAGGTTGGCGAGCACGCCGATCGCGGCCGCGTTCAGTTTCGTGCCGGCGGTGAACACCGATTCGCCGGCTTTCATCTCCGCGCCGCGCGGGAACACCCACTGCCCCGGCTTCACGCCGCCACCTGTGATGCGAATCAACTCGCCGACGAGTTCGACATCCTCCTGCATCACCACCGCATCCGCGCCCGCGGGCACGGGCGCCCCGGTAAAGATGCGGGAGCACTCGCCGCGGCCCACGGCCTTGGTCGGCACCGCGCCGGCGGCGATCTCTTCGATCACGATCAGTTCGCTGCCGTAGTTGGCGGATCGCAGCGCGTAACCGTCCCGCAGCGATTTGTCGAATGGGGGTGAGTCGTGGTTGGCGACGAGATCGACCGCGAGGAAGCGGTTGAGAAGCCCCGGCGAAAGCGGCTCCAAGCGCGGCTCACGCGGCCGAGCATGTTCGAGCACGATGGCGAGAGCGTCCGCAACTTCAAGCATGGGGGAAGTATATCGCTTGCGTGTTCGCGATGCCGGTTGCAACCGCTGTTGCGCACAGGCAGCACTCAGACGCATGGAATCGGGATACTCCGCTTCTCGCGGTGGGATCGATAAATGGCCGTGAACAACTCCACCACCGCGCGGCCGTCTTCGCCGGTGACGAGCGGCGGGCGGTTCTCCTGGATCGCGAGCACCCAATCGCGAATCTGCAGCGCGTGATAGTGCACGGTCGCATCCACCGCTGCGAACGCGGCCCGGTCTTCCGCCTGGAACTGCGGCAGTTGCTGCTCTTCTCCCGGCACCGTCCACAGGTCTGTGAGCGGCGGCTCGGAAATGCCCGAGACGCCGGCGATGAATGTCGCCCCGCGATCGGTTTCCACACCGACAGACGCCCCGTTCGAACCGTGAACATGCACCTTCGTGTAGATGCCGGGCTTCTGCGACACGCTGGTGATGATCGAACCCAGCCCGCCGTTCTTGAATCGCAGCGTGGCCACCGCGGTGTCGTCCACTTCCACATTCGGATGGTTCACGTTCGCCCACGTGCCGCTCACTTCCGCCACCGGGCCGAGCAGCCAGAGCAAGATGTCCAACTGGTGCGGGGATTGATTCACGAGGACGCCGCCGCCCTCGGTGTCCCATTTGCCGCGCCACGGGTCGGAGTGGTAATAGCTCGGCTCGCGCCACGAGTACATGATGAAGACGCCTAGCGCGGGCATGCCGATCTTCCCCGCGTCAATGGCGGCCTTCATGCGTTGCACCGGCTCGAAGAAGCGCCGCTGGCTGATGACGCCGAGCGTGACACCGCTTCGCTTCGCCGCCGCGAGCATTGCATCGCAGTCGGCGAGCGTGGCCGCCATCGGCTTCTCGACCAGCACATGAACGCCGGCCTGCGCTGCGAGAATCGCCGGTTCTGCGTGCAACGGGTGCGGCGTGCCGATGATCACGGCATCGACGTGCTTCAGCATGGCGGGAAGATCGGTGAACGGCGCGGCGCCGTACTTCGCGGCGAAGGCCGCGGCGCGATCCGCGTTCGCATCGCACGCCGCGACGAACTTCGCCTCCGGAATCGATTGCAACGCGGCCGCGTGAATGCCGCCGACCTTGCCGCACCCGACGAGTCCGATTCGCAACATGGCGGCAACACCCTCACAGATATCGTTCCAAGCCCTTGGCCTTGATCGCGTCCACGAGGCGCTTCACATCCGATTCCATCTTGCGGGTGGTCACGAGGGTCGCGTTGCCGTCGCGGATGATGATCAGGTCCCGGACGCCGAGCGTGCCGATCAGATGCTCGCCGTCGGACACGATCACGCACTCCTCGGTATCCACGCCGCAGTGCAGCCCTTGCACGGTGTTCCGCGCCGCGTCCTGCGGGTTGCGGCGTTCCAGGGCCAGCCAGCTCCCTACATCGTCCCACGTGTACGGAGCTTTCAGCACGAGCACCTTGCCGGCGGCGGCCGCATCCTGCATCACGGCGAAGTCGATGCTCGTGCCCTTGATCGCGGCGAACTCCTGGCCGAACGTTTCGATGAAGCCCGGTGAGCCGTGCGACTTCGCGATGCGAAGCACGGAGTCGTGGATGTCCGGGCGGCGCAACTTCAACTCGCCGAGGATCGCGTTCGGCTTCCACACGAAGATGCCGCTGTTCCACAGATAACCGCCGCCCGCCACGTACTTCTCGGCGGTTCGCTCGTCCGGCTTCTCCTTGAACTCGCCCACCTTGTTCCCAGCCACGTCCTGCCGGGTGCCGAGGTCTTCGCCCACGCGGATGTAGCCGTACCCGGTGGAAGGAAACGTGGGCGGGATGCCGAACGTGAGCAGAGTGTCCGGGTAGTCGCGGATGAACTGCTCGGCGGCGTGGACCGCGCGGCTGAACGAGGCCAGCGGTTCGATCACGTGGTCCGCCGGCATCACGATGATGGTCGCGTCCGGGTCGTCCTTGGCGATGAGCGCGGCTCCGAGGCCGACACACGGCGCGGTGTCGCGGCGGCACGGTTCGCCGATGATGTGACTCGCGGGGAGTTCGGGCAGTTGCTCGGCCGTGGCCTTCACATACGCTTCGCCGGTGATCACCCAGGTGCGTTCGGGCGGCACCTGCGGCGAAATCCGGTCCACGGTTTCCTGAAGCAGCGTGCGGTCTCCCGCGAACGAAAGGAACTGCTTGGGCCGGCTGTTGCGGCTGCGCGGCCAGAACCGCGTACCACCGCCGCCCGCCATGATCATCGCGTGAAGCATGCTTGGCCCTGTATTGCAGACAACACCATGACACCGAAACGGAGCAATGAAGCAGCTACCGTGATTCCGAATCGGGACCGATCACCGGCATTGGCAGAGCCAACCCGACCAACAGTCCCAAGCGGCGAACGACCTCGGCGACAACCGACTCGGGAGCATCTCCAGCAGACTCCGCGAACCGCGACCTCCAGTCGAGGCACTTGACGTGGTCGGCGAGGACCACCCCGGACACCGCTTGCCCCTCGGGCAGCGGAACTTCGAACGGGTAACCCTTGGCCTGCGATGTGATCGGGCAGAAAAGGGCCAGACCGACCGGCCCGTTGTAAGACGCCGGCGACAGGACCAGTGCCGGCCGCCGCCCGGCCTGCTCGCGACCGGACTGCGGATCGAGGCTGATCCAGACCAAGTGCCCACGATCGGGACAGGCAGGGGGATTCCCGCTCACAGGAGTTCCGCCCCGACGGGCGGACCGGAGGCCCACTCGCCGTGCAGGTTGTCGGGAGTGATCCCGGCCAGCAAGTCGGCCAGCGTCGCAGGGCCGGACGGCCTCACGACCAATCGGCCGCCCGCGATCTCCAACTCGGCCGGTTCGCCACCGCGCAGGCCGGCGCGTGCGGCGACGGCCTCGGGAACGACGACGACCACGCCGCCAGGACACGTCTCCACCTGCGTACGCATGGGGAACCTCCGGTCCGGGTAGTTTAGCAAACTCTGTCACCCGACGAAGATGCCGTCCGCGATGATGCCGCCGCCGAACGGGGAGAGGTCTTGCAGCGGGGCGGGTTCGGAGGTGTTCACGAAGCTCGTGGCGCGGTAGAGGCGGGCGAAACCGGGGGAGGCGTCGCCGCTGCCAACGGCCAAGTCCGCGCGGGCGTCGCCATCGAGGTCCTTCGCGGCCACGCGCACGCCGCCCCGGTTCGTCGAGTTCCCCGCAACGAAGAAGTTCGCCAGCGGCACGCGTTGGGCCTCGCCGACGCCCGATTGCGTGATGGTCGCGCCGCTCAGGATGAAGACGCGCGGCGCGCCGCCGGGGCCGCCCCCGAAGATGAGTTCGGAGTAGCCGTCGCCGTCGATGTCCCCCGCGGAGACGAACACGCCGTTGCGGAGCGTCTGGGCGTCGCGGCCGGGGAAGGCGTAGAAGTCCGCCACCAATCGCGTCGGGGAGAAGAACAACGAGGTGCCGTTGTACAGCGAGGTGCGCGGGCCGCCGAGGAAGCCCGCGCACACGGCGAGGTCCGGCGTGCCATCCTTGTTCACGTCGCCGAGTGCGGCGCGGGCGCCGCCGCGGAACGACGGATCGTCGATGCCGAAAAAGTTCAGGCGGCGGAAGACGGTGTTATTGGTGAGTAGCGAATAGATGGACACGCGCGGGCCGCCGCCTTGGTCCGGCGTGACCACGAACTCGTCGCGGCCGTCGCCGTTGACGTCCCCGGTGGCGACGAACCCGCCGCCTGTGAAGTCCCCCCCGAACGGATCGAACGGTTGAACGAGCAGCGTGCGGTTGTCCGCTCCGCTGAGCACCGCGACGCGGATCGGCGTTCCCGGGCCGGTGACGAGCACGAGGTCCGGAATCGTGTCGCCGTTGATGTCCCCGGTGGCGGAGCGGATCGGGGCGTTGATCGCGCCGAACGGCGACACCGTGTCCGTGGGCTGGGTCGGGTACGTGCTGTCCGCGAACGCCCGGTTGTGAACCACGGCCACGCCTTCCGCCGGCCCGCCGATTATCACCGCTTCCGTCGGCTTGCGGAGGTCGATCGGCGCGGACGTGAGGCTCAGCGTGTAGGCCAAGGCCGTGTCGGTCGTGGTGGTGCGAAGGAGAAGCGGCACGGCCCCCACGTTGTCCGCGAACGGATCTTGTGCCGCGAGCGTGTCGTACACCAGGCCGGCGGAGAGGCCGTGCGTCGCGGCCACGGCTTCATAGCTCACACTGAGCGTCGGCTTCCGCGCGACCTTGATCGCAGCCAACCCCATGCTTGCGGTGTCCACACGGTTCACATCGCCGACCGTGTTCAACGTCAGCGTGGGGGACACGGTGTTCGGGAAGGTGTTGCCGTCGATGGGGATCCACGTGAAGTTCGGCGCGCCAGGCGTCGTCGAGTACGCCACGTCGATCTGCTTCATGTCGCCGGTGTCGCCCGTGCCGTTGGGCAGGAGCGGCACGTTGTTCAGGAAGTTGCTCTTGATGCGGCCGAGGTTCAAATCCGCGGCGGCGGCGGTGAGCGTGCCGGTCAGCGTGATGCCGAGCGTTCCCGTTCCGGTGATCGTCTGCGTAACCGGGTTGAAGGAAACGGTGATCGTTTCAGTCCACGTGCCGTAGTTCGTTTGCGGCAGTACGGTGCGGTTCACCGTGCCGCGCAAGGCGATGGTGATGGTGTTCGCCGGATTGTTCGCGGTGACGGTCGGCGGGTCGGAGATGGCGTCGCCGCCGCCGAGGAACGGGGCCATCTGGAACGTGGTGCCGAATCCGTTGATGTCGGTGAGGTCCGGGTGCGGGCGGAAGCCGACGACTTGGTCCGGCGGATACACCACGGAGGCGAAGTGGAAGCCGTCGTTGAGCAGGCGGTACTCGGTGATGTTCTGGGCGTTCACGAACGAGACGACGGACACGGACGGCGTGTCGCGGGCTTCGAGCGATTCCAAGGACAGACGCATGGCCGCCTCCGCGAGTCAATCGGAATCGTGTCAGGCGGCGGGGCGGAATTCAACGGGTTTCCGCGTCAAAGGCGGGCGGGCGAACCCGCGCACGCGGTGGAACTCGCACGACCGGCCGCGATAACGGTCCTGCGATTGACACCCCGGCCGAGTTGCGTATAAGACGGCGACTCATTCCACAGGGTGTTCATGCGCCGTTGGGTGCTGCGAGCGTTGGCCGTGGCGGTCGCGGGGGTCGTCGCCGGCCCGCCGTTCCTGCTTTATCGCGCCCAGTACGCCACCGCGAAGCGGTTCCGCGAGGTCGCGCCCGGCCGGTTCTACCGCTCCGGCCAAATGAACGCCTCCGGCTTCCGCGACGCCATCGAACGCTACCGCATCCGCACCGTCGTCAACCTCCAGCACGAGAACCCGGACCCGCACCTCAGCGACACGTGGCTCGGCAAGCCCGTGATCCACGAGAAGGAACTTTGCGAACAATTGAATGTCCGGTACGTGCTGATGACGCCGGACATCCTGCCGGTTCCGAACGACCTCACGCAGACGCCGCCGGCCGTGGAGGAGTTCCTCCGCCTGCTCGACGACGAAACCGCGTATCCGATCCTGATCCACTGCAAGGCCGGGTTGCACCGCACCGGCCGGCTCACCGCCATCTACCGCATGGAGAAGGAGGGCTGGGACACGGGCGAAGCCCTCCGCGAACTGCGGGCCAACGGGTACGGCTTCAACGCCGCCAGCGAGAACGACGAGTTCGTCATCCAGTTCGTGCAGAACTTCCGGCCGCGGAACGCGCCCCGCACGGCGTCGGCGAGGACCGGACCATGACCACCACCCTCGACCGGATGATCCTGCTCTCGTTCTTCCGGTCCTACGCCATCGTGTCCACGTCGCTCCTCAGCCTGTACGTGGTGCTGGACCTCTTCACGAACCTCGACGCGTTCGGCAAGAGCGGGACGTTCCTCGACGTCACCAAACACATCGTCGTGTACTACAGCGCGCAGATCGTGCTGATTTTCGACCGGCTGGCCGAGTCCATCACGCTGCTCGCGGCGATGTTCGCGGTGGCGTGGATGCAACGCAGCAACGAACTGCTGCCGCAACTCTCCGCCGGCATCCCGACGCGCCGCGCCATCCTTCCGGTGCTCCTCGGCGCCGCGATCACGCTGACGTTCGGCACGCTCAACCAGGAACTGCTCATCCCGATGGTCGCGGATCGGCTCGTGGTGCCGCGCGACGATTTGGAAGGCGCCAAGGCCATCCCGCTCGCGGGCACTTACGACCAGAACGGCGTCCACTTCGAAGGGGTCGCCGGGTTCCGCAACCAGAGCAAGATCGTGCGGCTGTACACGACCTTCCCGGAGACGCTGCCGAGCGGCCAGAGCTCGCCCACCGGCATGATCCACATCCAATCCGAGGAAGGGATTTATTGGCCGCCCGGCGACGGCGAATTCACCGGCGGCTGGGAACTGCGCAACACCGTGCCCGCCACGTTCGAAGGCGCAATGCCGCCGAACCTCTCCATGATCCAGCCCGGCAAGTACTTCTTGAAGTCGGACGCGGACTTCGACGCCGTGAGCCGCGGATCCGGGTGGTTCGTGTACGCGCCGTCGTCGCAGTTGCGGGAGTTGCTCGCCCGGGTGGAACCGCGCCGGCAGGGAAAGGTGGCGGTGCTGTTCCACACGCGGATCACGCGGCCGCTCGGCGGGGCGTTGCTCGTGCTGCTCGGTCTCTCAGTGATCCTCCAGAACCCGAATCGCCACGTGTTCATCAGTTCGGGCCTGTGCATGGGGATCGCCATCGCGTACTACGTCTGCACGCTCGCCTGCAAGTTCCTCGGCGACGGCGGCTATGTCTCGCCGCCGCTCGCGGCGTGGCTTCCGCTCCTGATCTTCGGCCCCATCACGCTCGCCTCCGTGGACGCGATCCACACCTGACGCCGCCGCGAAGACTGTTCCATCGACCCCTTGACCGACGGCGGCGGGGGTCGCACGATGAAGTTGATGGCCCGCCGACCGATGAAGCTGACCGCGTTGCCGGAACACGTCGTCGCCGACCCCGTGCATCTCGCCCCGTGCCTGGAGCACCTCGCCCGTTCGCCGATCATCGGGTTCGACACGGAGTTCGTGGGCGAGGACGCGTACCGCCCCGAGTTGTGCCTGGTGCAGATCGCCACCGAGGCCGGGCTGTACGTCATCGATCCGTTCGCGTGCGGCCCGCTCGATCGTTTCTGGGAGATTCTCACCGATCCGGCGAAGACCATCGTCGTTCACGCGGGTCGGGAAGACCTCCGCATCTGCAACTTCGCCATCGGCCGCTCGCCGAGGGTCTTCGATGTCCAACTTGCGGCCGGGCTCGTCGGCAGTTCGTACCCGATCGGCTACGCCGGCCTCGTGCAAGAACTGCTCGGTTTGCGAACTTCCAAGGGCGAGACGCTCACCGACTGGCGGCGCCGCCCGCTGCAACCCGGCCAGATCCGCTACGCCTTCGACGACGTGCGCTTCCTCATCCCCGCGTGGAAGAAGTTGACGGACAAGTTGAAGAAGCACGACCGCCTCGCGTGGGCCGAGGAAGAATTCGGCGGCTTCGTGAAGAAAGCCGTGGCGGACGACGTGACGCTCGAACGCTGGCGGAAGGTGAAGGGCACCGGCGGGCTGGACCGCAAGGCGCTCGCGATCGTGCGCGAGGTGTACGGCTGGCGGGACGGTTTCGCCCAGCGTGTGAACCGCCCGCCGCGGATGCTGCTGCGGGATGATCTGATCGCCGAGATCGCGAAGCGGGCGCCGCGCACTCTGGAAGACCTTCAGATGTTGCGCGGGCTGCCGCGCGGCGAGCCCGAAGCGATCCTGGAAGCGGTTCGCCGCGCCCGCAAACTCCCGCCTGAGGAACTGCCTGAACTCGAACCGAAGGACAATGACCCCGCGCACGTGTTGCTGCTCGCCAGCCTGCTCGGAGTCGTGCTCTCGGATCTGTGCTCGCGAAAGCGGCTCGCGTCCAACTTGGTCGCCAGCGGGCAAGACCTCAAAGCGGTGGTGCGGGCCAAGGCGCTCCAAACCGAGACGCCGGACGTCCCGCTGACACGCGGCTGGCGGGCGGACCACATCCTGCCCGAACTTTTGGCCGTGCTGGAGGGCCGGCACGCCGTGCGAGTGGTGAAACCGAACTCCTCCGCTCCGCTGAACTACCTTGCGGCCACGGGCGACGTGCCGCCCGACGACGAGCCGGCGGACGAAGACGACGACTGACCCTCACATTCCGCACAACTTCCACTCAACCCGGCCTCCGCAGTCTGCCGAAAACGGATGTGACGCCTATTCCGCGCACATCGGTTGAAGGAGCGACGGATGCACGCCACGCGATTCACAATGAAGGCCCTCGCGACGCTGACCCTTTGGGCCGGGTTCGGACTCACGGGATTCGCCCAGCCCGCACCGATCACGGTTCAACAGGCTTTCGAGACGCGGCCCCGGCAGCCCGGCATCGCCGTGACCACGCCGGCTCCGGATCAGATCGCCCGCCACAAGGTCGAGCCGATCAAGGGCAAGGACCAGAGCACCATCGGCTACGTGGTGCGCGACGCCGAGGGCAAGCCCGTCCGCCAGTTCGTGAGCTACGACGGCAAGAATTTCAACATCGTGGCGTACTACGTGAACGGGCAGGAGTCATACCGCGAAACGTACCCGCCCGCACCGAACGAGCCGTACCAGTTCCGCTGGCTCGGGCCCAACGGCGGCAAGTGGGGGCTCGACCGCAACCGCGACGGCAAGGTCGATGAGTGGGTCGTGATTTCGCCGGAGGAAGCGAGCCAGGAACTGCTCGCGGCGGTGACCACGAACGACGCCAAGCGGATGGAAGCATTGCTTCCCACGGAAGAGAGCCTGAAGGGAATCGGCCTCGCGGCCGCGGAAATCGCACGGATCAAGGAGAAGAACGCCGGTGCGGTGAAGCGCATGACGGACGCCGTTGCCGCACTCAAGCTCACCGCGGATGCGAAGTGGGTCCACCTCGAACTCGGCGTCCCGCAGACGACTCCGGCCGACGCCTTCGGCGGCCGCGACGATCAGGTCGTTCACAAGAACGGCACCGTGCTCATCACCGACGGCAAGGAGACGAAACTGCTCCAGACCGGCGAGATGATCCTCGTCGGCCGGGCCTGGAAGCTCGTGGACGGCCCCGCGGCCGGACCCGCCCATCCGGACGCAAACGCCACCGCCGGCGGCAACGACGCACCGATTGTCACGGACGGCATCAAGGACTTCGTCACGCAACTGGACGCGCTGGACAAGCAGTTCGGCATGGGCGGCCTCGCGCCGGACAAGATGGCCGAATACTACACGAAGCGAGCCGGCGTGCTCGAGCAGATCGTGCAGGCGCTCAAGCCCGAACAGCAGACCGGCTGGGCGAAACTCCTCGTGGACAGCCTCGCCAGCGCGTCCGAGTTCGGCGCGGAGGGCAGCCCGAGCCACGCCCGCCTGAAGCAACTCAAGGAGGCGTTCGCGGCCGCACCGCAGAACCCGCTCGGGCCGTACGCGTCGTTCCGGCTGATCTCCGCCGAGAACGGCATCGCGATGGCGAAATCCAAAACGGGCGCAGAGATCAATGCGGCCCAGGACAAGTACCGGGACGCGCTGGAGAAGTTCGTCGGGGCGTACCCGAAGAGCGACGATGCAGGTGAAGCCGTGATGCGGCTCGCGATGAGCTACGAGTTCGCCGGTGGCAAGGACGGCGACGCCAAGGCCAAGCAGTGGTGCGAAACGCTGATCAAGAACTACGCGGGGCACCACCACGCGGCCCGCGCCGCCGGCATCATCAAGCGGCTCGAGTGCGAAGGCAAGCCGCTCGAACTCACGGGAACGAATCTGGCCACGGGGCAGCCGTTCAACGCGACGGCATTGAACGGCAAAGCGGTCGTCGTCTTCTACTGGGCGTCGTGGTCCGACTCGCTCGCCGCGGACGTGAAGAAGTTGAAAGACCTCTCCGCGACCTATGGGCCGAAGGGCTTCGAGATCGTCTCCGTGGCTTTGGACGAGGACGCGAAGACGGCGGCGGACGCGATCAACAAGAACGCGATCCCCGGCACGCACCTGCACGCGGCCGGCGGGTTGGACCGCAGCCCGCTCGCCACGAGCTACGGCATCCTCGTCGCCCCGCACCTGCTCGTGGTGGGCAAGGACGGCAAGATCGTGAAGAAGGCCGGCGAGATGGCGACGCTCGAAGACGACGTGAAGAAACTGACCGCGCCGTGATCTCCGCGCGATCCGCGAACCCCGCGACACCGCCCTTCGGGGCGGTGTCGTCCGTTGGAGCGGTGTCGCCCGGCACGCGGGAACTGATAAAACTCCTCTGGAATCCGTTCGCACCGAGGCTTCGATTCATGACCGCCATCGACCTTTCCGGCAAGACCGCGCTCGTGACCGGCGTGGGGGACAACCTCAGTTTCGCGTGGTACATCGCGAAGCAACTTCAGGCCGCCGGCGCGAAGATCGTGCTCGCCTGCCACCCGCGCATGATGAACATCGTCGAAGGGTTCCTCACCAGCACCAAGGACGAGGACGTCGAGTCGCGGAAGTTGCCGGGCGGCGGTGAACTCAAGGTCGAGAAGATCTATCCGTGCGACGCCAGCTACGACACGATGGCCGACGTGAAGCTCGACGAACTGCCGATCCCCACGCAACGGGCGTACGCGAAACTCACCGTGGACTACAGCATTTCGGGCATGATGGACGCCGTCGGCAAGGAGTTCGGCGGCTTCGACATCCTCATCCACTCGATGGCCTTCAGCCGCGAGATCACGAAGAGCCTGCTCGAAACGAGCCGCAAGGCGTACCACGAGGCGATGGGCATTTCGTCCTATTCGCTGGTGAGCCTGACGCGGGCGGCGGTGCCCTACATGGCGAACCGGCCGGGCGGCGGCAGCATTGTCGGGCTCACGTACGTGGCCGGCGAACGGGTGGTGCCGCACTACGGCGGCGGCATGGGCACCTGCAAGGCCGCGCTCCAGATGGATGCGAAGCAACTTTCGTGGTTCGTGGGCGACAAGAACATCCGCGTGAACCTGATCTCGGCGGGCCCGTACGCCAGCCGCGCGGCCCGCGCCATCAACAAGGACTTCGACAAGCTGATCGAGCACGCCGCGAGCCATTCGCCGCTCCGCCGCCCGATCGAACCGGAGGAAGTGGCGAACGCCACGCTGTACCTGTGCAGCCCGCTCGCCTCGGCTGTGACGGGCCAGATTTTGTACGTGGACTGCGGCTACAACATCATGTCGTCGTGAGACTGCGACGGGTTCCGCGCGCGGTTCTATCTCCGAGTTCGCTTCTTTGCGAGGTCCGCAATGCCCGCCGTCGCCGCCGCCCGACTCGTGGATCGCTACGCCGCCGAGTTCGCCGGCTCGAAGTCGCGATTCGAGACGGCCAAGGGCATCTTCCCCACCGGCGTGACGCACGACACCCGCATGATGGAGCCGTTCCCGCCCTACGTGACGGACGCACTCGGCGCGTACAAGTGGGATGTGGACGGCCACAAGCTCGTCGACTACTTCGTGGGCCACGGCGCGCTCATTCTCGGGCACTCGCCGCCGGACGTGGTCGAAGCCGTGCAGGAGCAAATGGCCAAGGGCACGCACTACGGGTCGTGCCACGATTTGGAGATCGAGTGGGGCAAACTCGTGCAGAAGCTCGTGCCTTCGGCCGAGCGCGTGCGATTCACCGGCAGCGGCACCGAAGCCACGCTCATGGCCCTGCGACTGAGCCGACTCTTCACCGGGAAACCGAAGTTCCTCAAGTTCCGCGGCCACTTCCACGGTTGGCACGATTACGTGACCGTGGCTTCCGATCCCCCGTACGATTCGCCCGGCGTCCCCGGCGTGCCCGAGGGCGTGGCGGCGAACTGCGTCGCGGTGCCGCCCAATGATCTGAACGCGGTCGAGGATGCGCTCAAGAACGATGCACAGATCGGGGCCGTGATCTTGGAGCCGACCGGCGGGCACTGGGGCGCCATCCCCATCCGCGGCGAGTTCCTCACGGGCCTGCGCGAGATCTGCACGAAGCGCGGCATCGTGCTGATCTTCGACGAAGTGATCACCGGCTTCCGCGTGGCACCCGGCGGAGCGCAGGAGTTCTACGGGGTGAAGCCGGACCTCACGAGCATGGCGAAGATCCTGGCGGGCGGGTTGCCGGGCGGCGGCCTTGCGGGCCGGGCGGACATCCTCGCGTTCATCGAGCCGCGACCCGGCAAGCCGAAGATGAAACACCCCGGCACGTACAACGCGAACCCGCTCTCGGCCGCCGCCGGCGTCGCGGCCTTGAAGCGCATCGCCACCGGCGAACCGTGCAGGCGGGCCACCGCCGCCGCGATCCGCTTGCGAAACGGATTGAACGAACTGTTCGAGACGCGCGACTGGCCGCTGGTCGCGTATGGCGACTTCTCCATGATCCGGATCGTGCCCGGCTATGCCGGTCCGCGGCCGAGCACGACCGCCGGCGCGAACGACGGCCTGATTCCCTTCGACAACGATCTCGACAGGCTGGACGGCCCCAAGAACGGCAAGCTGCTCTCGGCCATGCGCCAGGCCATGCTCCTCAACGGCGTCGACCTCTGGGGCTTCGCCGGGATGACGAGTTGCGAACACACCGACACCGTGATCGACGACACAATCGCGGCCGTGGAGAAGTCCGTGGAGTTGCTGCTGGATGAAGGCCTGTTGAAGTGAGCCCGCTCACCAACTCGCGGGTTTGTGAATGGTGCCGTTCGCGTCCCGAAGTTGTGGCGGGAACTGACTCGCTGCCAGGAGCGAGGCGTTCACCGTCACAGCTTTGGAAACCACCTTTTGAAGTTCGATGCTCTTCGCGCGGCCGTTGCAACATGGCATGAGTGCCACCACTTTCTTTCCGAACTTCCGGCGGACGATTCGAATCGGCGACACCAAGTCGGAATCGTTCGTGACGACGATGGCCGCGTCAAACGCGTCGTCGAATGCATCGACCAGCATCTGGCAGGCCATGTTCACATCCGAGCCCTTCTCTTCGGACTTGAGAACCTTGACGATATCGGGCCCGTTCGGCGGCGGGCTGGCGAGTTTCATCATCACGGGCTTCTCGAGAAAGGTGCCCAGATGGATGGTGAGACGAGGTAACGTTGAGAGTGCGCGAAGGAGAGTCTCTTGTCGCACCGGTTGCTGCGGATCCTGTGGTCGAGCAACGACTCTCGCCGTGAAGTAGTGGATGTGCTCGATCCGGTTGTTGGGAAATGACAGGCTCAAGAATCGCGGGAGGTCCAGCCACTTGTGCGGAGTCCCCTTGAGGGAACCGTAATAGAGGTTGAACGCATCGACATAGACGCAAGTTCGCATGGGAGTAAAGAGCTGGAGCCGCCCTTTCGGGCGGCTCCGCTACCCAACCAGCGAACCGGTTGGGGGGGTATTGGTAATGGAAGAATAGTGTTCGAGACGCGTCGAGTCAATCACCGTTGTCGGACGTGCGTCGACGTGAACTTGATGGAATTCACTCGGATCATGCGTCTTCGAGGTAGAACAGCACGTCGCTGAGTTCGTTGCACGCCGTTTCCAGCGTGGCCCACTTCCGGTCCGCGAGTGCGGACTTCACGCCGTCCATCAGGCGGTTCAACTCGTCCTGATCGTCGGCGTTCACCTTCGCGCGGATGCGTTCCGCTTTCTCGAGCAACGCGCGGGCCTGTACCGCTTCGCGTTGACCCTCGGTCGGCGGCGCGGGAATCATTTCGCCGAGCGACATCCCGATCGCGCCCTCGGTGCTCGGCTCCGCCGCCTCGGGCATGAGCGATTCCAAGTCGCTCCACATGCGGTCGAGACGTTTCTGCGCCCCGGCCCGCTCGGCGAGCGCGTAGCGGGCCAAGGCGTTGTCGATCGTGATCTGTTTCACGAGCCCCGTGCTCTTCTCCCGGGCGGACACCTTCAGGATGCCGTCGAGCGTGAGATCCAATTGCACGACGAGTTGGTTCCCCGCGGGCACCTTCGCCAGGCCTTCGATGAGGAACTTGCCGATGCGGTGGTTCTGCCGCACGTCCATGCTCTCGCCTTGGAACACGTCGATCTCCACGATCGGCTGATTGTCGATCACCGTGCAGAACACCTCGCTGCTCGAAGCGGGCAGCGGCGAATTGCGGCGCAGGATGGGTGCGAACTTGTTCTCGTTCGCCCGCATGCGGAAGTCGTCCGTGTATTCGAGGCACTTGATGCCGAGCGAGTGCGGCGTGATGTCCACGAGCACGGCGCCAACATTCTCTCCGGCGATGATCGCCCCCTGGATCGCGGCCCCGAGTGCGACACACAGGTCCGGGTTGATCTCGCGGTGGGCCGGTTGGCCGAGCCGCTCCTCGAGCATTTTGCCGATCAGCGGCGTGCGGGTGCTGCCGCCCACGAGCACGACGCGATTGATCTGCGAGGCCACAAGCTTCGCATCGTCCAAGGCCTTCTGCAGGCACTCCATCGTGCGGTCGAGGTGCGGGCGGATCAGTTCCTCGAAATCCTCGCGGCTCACTTCGACGCTCAGGTGCAACGGCACACCGTCCTTCTCGGCGATGAACTCCTCCTCGATCCGCGTGAAGGGATGATCGCTGAGCCGCTTCTTGGCATCTTCGACGGCGCGGAGCAGTCGGGCCCGGCTCACGCGGTTCTTGCGAAGATCGATGTCGTACATCTCGTGGAATTCCTCGGCCACGAAGTCGAGGAAGAGCTCGTCGAAGTCGTCGCCGCCGAGGGCGGTGTCGCCGTGGGAGGCGAGCACTTCGACGACGCCGCCCTCGGTATGGACGATGGAGACGTCGAAGGTGCCGCCGCCGAGATCGTACACGAGGATGCGTTCGGCCTGGGATTGGTCCGGGTTGTAGGTGAGGGCCGCGGCCGTGGGCTCGTTCAGGATGCGGACGACATCGAGGCCGGCGAGGGCGCCGGCTTCGCGTGTGGCCTGCCGCTGCGAATCGTTGAAGTACGCGGGAACGGTGATGACCGCCCGCTTCACCTCGAACCCGAGGTCGCGCTCGGCGCGGGCCTTGAGTGCCTTCAGAATCATCGCCGAGATTTCCTGCGGAGCGAACTGCTGCTCGCCGAGCGGAATCTTGACGTCCTCGCCCATTTTGCGCTTGATCGATTTGACGGTGCGTTCCGGGGCCAGCACCCATTGGTTGCGGGCGGCGCGGCCCACCAGCAGGCGACCGTCTTCCGCCAGGCCCACGACCGACGGCAGGATCGGATCGCCGTCGTCCGCGATGACGCGCGGTTGGCCGTTCTCGACCACCGCGATCTCGCTGTTCGTGGTGCCGAGGTCGATTCCGACAATCACATCCGCCATGGAGATCCCTCTCAATGCCGCAACCACGGAGGTGGATCGAACGGCCGGGATCCTCTTCACCTCTCCCCGTTGGGGGAGACGTCGCCGTTCCGACGTGCATGAGTCGGAACAGCGGATGAGGGTTCTGGGTTCGAAGCCCGGGGGGGCCCCTCACCCGGTTCGCGAACTGCATTCGCAGTTCGCGAACCACCCTCCCCGACGGGGAGAGGGTGAGGATCGCTCCACTCCATCTTAGGAGAGGCGGCATCGGGTTCATCCGGGTACAATCACACGACTCACCTGCTTTGCAAAGGACGGTTGCCGTGCGTGTTCTCACACCGCTGTTCGCCGCCACGCTCGTCGCCTCGCTGCCTCTTGTTCCCGCCGCCGCCGCGGAACCCGATCTCAAGAAGACGCTGGACGAACTCATCGACGGCCCGGACTACAAGCACGCCTCGTGGGGCATCCATGTGGTGAATGCGAAAACGGGTGAGACCGTGTTCAGCCGCAATCCGGACGCGATGCTCGCGCCGGCATCCGTCACCAAGCTGTTCTCGTGCGCCGCGGCATTGCTCACGCTCGGGCCAGACTTTCAATTTGAAACGACGGTCCACGCCCGCGGGTTGCACCTGAACGGCACGCTTCGCGGCGACCTCATCCTCGTCGCCTCCGGCGACCTCACGCTCGGCGGCCGCACCAAGGACGGCAAGATCGTCTTCACGGACAAGGACCACACGTATGCGAACAGCGGCCTCATGGACGCCCAACTCACGGACACGAATCCGCTCGCCGGGCTGGACGATCTCGCCAAGCAGGTCAAGGCCAGCGGCATCAAACAGATCGACGGGGACGTGCTGGTCGATGATCGGCTTTTCGCCCGCACCCGCGGCAGCGGCTCCGGCCCGGACGTGATCACGCCCATCGTGGTGAACGACAACGTGATCGACGTGGTCGTAGAACCCGGCGAGGCGGTCGGCGACGTGGCCAAAATCAAGACACGCCCCGAGACGAGTTTCTACCAGGTGGACTCGCTCGTCAGCACGGGAATGGAGAAGAGCCAGCCGGACATCCAGTTGCTGATGGTGGGGCCGAATCACTTCGCGGTGCGGGGTCGGATTCCGAAAGGCGCGAAGCCGCAAGTCCGCATTTATCCGGTGGAGGAACCCGCCCTCTTCGCGCGGGCGTTGTTCATCGAGGCGCTGCGACGCGCCGGTGTGAAGGCGAACGCCGCCGTGCTGCGGCCGATCAACCCGGTGCTGCCGGAGCGAGGCTCGTACGAGCGCTATCCGAAAGTCGCGAGCCTCGTCTCGCCACCATTTTCCGAGGCGCTCGAAGTCACGCTCAAGGTGAGCCACAATCTGTACGCGAGCACGCTGCCCTGCCTGGTCGCGGCATCCACGGGCGGCACGACCGCGGAGCAGGGATTGCGCATGCAGCGCAAGGTTCTCAAGGACCTCGGCGTGGATGTGAACGCGGTGTCGTTCGGCGGCGGGGCCGGCGGCGGCTGGGCCGATCACACCACGGCCCGAGCCGCGGTCCAGCTTCTCCAAGGCATGGCGAAACGGCCCGAATGGAAGGCGTACAAGGCGGCGCTGCCCGTGCTCGGCGTGGACGGCACGCTCGCGGACACGGTCCCCGCGGGCAGCCCGGCCAAGGGTCACGTGTGGGCCAAGACCGGCACACTCGTGTGGTACGACGCGGTGAACGACCGCCAAATACTCAAGAGCAAAGCGCTCGCCGGCACGATGAAAACGAAGAACGGCACGGAACTGCACTTCGCCATGATCGTGAACAACGTACCGCTCCCGAAGGGCGTGAACGCGTCGCGCGAGGGGAAGCTGCTCGGCAAGCTCTGCGAGACGATCCACGAGCGCGGGCCGTGATTCACGAGCCGGTCGGGCGCGGCTTCGTCGCCGGGACCACGCCTGTCTTCTTGATCGCGAGCGGGCGTTTCAGCTTGAGCTTCGGCACGTGCACGTCGTGCTCGTCCTCGAGATCGCCGACGATTTCCTCGAGTACGTCCTCGAGCGTGATGAGCCCGTGCACCTTGCCGTGCTCGTCGCGAACCAAGGCCATCGGCCGGTGCGAGCGGCGGAACAGCTTGAAGGCGTTGCTCATCGTTTCCTCCGGGTCGAGGAACGTGGCCGGGTACAAGGCATCCTCCAGCACCACCGCCCCGGACGTGCTGAAGAGGAAGAACAGGTCCTTCGTGTTCACGATGCCCACGATCTTGTCCGGGCTGCCGTCGTAGACGGGAATGCGGGTGTGGGCGCCGAGCCGGGCCGTCTCCAGCACCTTGTCCGGCGGCGTGTTCACGTCCAGGGCCAGCATCTTCTCGAGCGGCACGAGGCAGTCCTTCACGCGCTTGTCGCTCAAGGCGAAGACATTGCTGATGAACTCGGCCTGTTCCGCGTCCAGGAACCCGGCCTCTTCCGTGCCCTCCACGAGCATCTCGAGTTCTTCCACGGAGTGAACGTGCCCCTCGCCGCCCGCGATGCCGTACCCGATGCGGCGGAGCAGCCAGTTGCCCGTGCCGTTCATGAGGTAGATGATCGGCGACGCGACCTTCGAGAACACATTCAACGGCGGCGACACCCACAGTGCGGTGCGCTCGGGGGTTTGAAGGGCGATCGCCTTCGGCATCAACTCGCCGAACACCACATGCATGAACGTGACCAGCAGGAACGAAACGGCGGTGGCAGCGGCGTGCCGCGTGAACATGGCCTGCTTCTCGGGCAGGAACTCGAACCACGGTTGCAGCACATACGAGAGCGTGGCTTCGCCGACCCAGCCGAGCGCAATGCTGGCGAGTGTGATGCCGAGTTGCGTGGAGGCGATGGTGCGGTCGAGGTGGCCGATCGCGTCCGCCACGGCTTTGGCCCGCGGCACGCCTTGGCCCACGAGTTCGTTCACGCGCGTCTTGCGGACGGCGACCAGTGCGAACTCCGCCGCGACGAAGAACCCGTTCGCCATCACCAGCAGCGGAATGGCGATCAGCCCGAGGATCAGCAGCAGGCCGGTCGGTTCGGGATCTTCGGCGAACAGCGGCAAGGCAGACTCCGGGCGTGCAATCGAACCCCGGCATTGTATTGCGGCCGTCAACGCACTTGTTGACGAACTGCACCGCGGGTGCGACACTGCACTTCACCGCCAGACGCCCCGCCCGGCTCTCCTCGAAGGATTCAACATGCCCCGCACCCGCCTCCCCGCGCTGCCGCTGCTCGCATTCGCCCTGTTCACACTCGCTGGCGGGCTCCAAGGCCAACCCGATGTCGTCGTCGCGCTCAAGGGCCACGCCGACACGGTGGACACCGTCGCCGTGAGCCCGGACGGCAGCGTGATCGCCACCGGGAGCTTCGACAAGACCATCAAACTGTGGGACGCGACGGGCAAGGAGATCCGCACGTTCGCGGGCATGACAGGCCACCAAGGGCAGATTCTCTCCGTGGCGTTCTCCGCCAAGGGCGACCAACTCGCGTCCGGCGGAGCGGACAACACGGCGAAGATCTGGGACATCCCGACCAGCACGCCGGGCAAGACCTTCGCCCACGCCGGGGCCGTGAACCGCGTCGCCGTCGCGGCGGACGGCAAGACCTTCGCGCTGGCCGGCGCCGACGGCGTGATTAAGGTCTTCCCGCTGGGCGAGGAGAAGGGCGCACTCGAACTGAAGGGGCATGTCGGGGCCGTGAGGAGCCTCGCCTACACGGCTAACAACACGGCACTCGTTTCCATCGGGGCCGACAAGACGCTCCGATTCTGGAACCCGACGGACGGCAAGGCGCTGGCGAAGTACGACGCTGGCACTGCGGACCTCACCGCCCTTGCGGTGAACCCGAACAACGCCGCGGCGTACACCACAAGCGCGGACGGCGTGCTGCGTTTCTGGCAGATGCCGCCCCCGCCGTTGCCGAAGAGCCCCGCCCCCGCGAAGGACGCGATCACGCATCTCATCATGACGGCCGACGGCGGCACGGCTCTCTACGCCTCTGCGGACAAGACCGCCACTCTGCTTCCACTCGCGACCGGCACACCGGCCGGCACCTACACGGGTGCGAAGGGGGCGATCGAAGCAATCGCCATGACTGCGGACCAAAACACGATCGCGGCGGGAAGTGCGGATGGCTCCGTGATTCTGTGGGACAAGGCGGGCAAGACGAAGGGCGAAGTGGCCGTTGCGAACGCGGGCGGTGTCAGTGCGTTGTCATTCCACCCCTCGCAGCCGATCCTGCTCACCGCTGGTGCGGACGGCGTCGCAAAGGGGTGGAATCTGCCCATCGATCCGAAACAGCCCAAGGAGAAGGCCGCGAAGTGGGAGATCAAGGCCCACGCGGGCAAAGTGACGGCCGCGTTCTTCCACCCGACCAGCGGCCAGGTGATCACCGCGGGGGCGGACAAACTGATTCGCGTCTGGGATCCGGCGATGCCGCTGAAAGCCGTCCGCGAGATCGGCCCGCTCGCGGCCCCGGCCACCACGCTCGCCCTGAGCCGCGACAATGCCACGCTCGCCGGTGTGGTGGGCAAGGATGTCGTGCTCTGGTCGCTCGCAGATGGCAAAGAGGTCGGCAAAGTGTCCTCACCCGCGGACATCCACTCGATCTCGTTCAATGCGGACAAGACGCGGCTGCTGATCGGCCGCTCGGACAACGTCGCCGTACTGGTGGACGTGGCGACCGGTGCGATCCTGCAATCGTTCACCCACACGGGCGCGGTGAAGGGCGTGTTCCATCACCCGTCGCTGCCGCAAGTGCTCACCGCCAGCGCGGACAAGACGATCCTCGTTCATCCGGTCACGGCGACCCGCGCGATCGTGCTCGGCACCGGCAAGGCGTCGTTCCTCGCGCTCTCGCCGCAGGGTGAACGCATCATCACGGCGGGAAGCGGCAAGGACGCAGCCGTGAGTTGGAACACCGGCAACGGCACCAAGGAAAAGGCGTACGAAGCCGGCGGCGAAGCGATCTCCGCCGCCATCTCGAAGGACAGCCAACGGCTCGCGATCGCGGGCTCGGACGGCTCGATCCGCCTGCACACCCTCGCGGACGGCAAGATGATCGGCTCGATCGCGGCCGGCGCACCGGCCACCGATCTCGTCTTCCACCCGACCAATCCCGTGCTGGTCGGATCGCTCAACACCAAGACCGTGACCGCGTGGAACATCGCCTTCACGGCCGGGCAACCGCTGCCGCCCGAGTTCGGCAAGCCGATCCAATCCTTCCCGCATCCCGCGGCCGTGGGCAATGTCGTGTTCAACACGGAAGGCTTGCTCTTCACCTCCGGCGAAGACAAACTCGCCCGCCGCTTCCGGATCGCGTCCGACGCGCCGGTGAAGAACTTCGCGCATCCGAATCTCGTGGATGCGGTCGCGTTCGATGAAACGGGCACGCTGCTGGCCACGGGTTGCCATGACGGCCAACTCCGCATTTGGGACATTGCCAAGGCCACGGCGCTGAAGACGATCAGCGCCCATGTGCAAACGATGCCGGTGACGCAGCAGAACCCGATTTACTGCGTGGCGTGGGGGCCAGGCAGCAAGCAGATTCTCACGGCGAGCTACGACAAGACCATCAAGCTGTGGGATGTGGCGGCGGGCACGCTGGTGAAAGAGTTCAAGGCCGCGGTCGATCCCGCGCCGGGGGCGAAGGTCGAACCGCCGAAGGGGCCCGTCGGCCACCGTGACCAGGTGTTCACCGCGGCCTTCACCAAGGACGGCAAACTGTTCGCCACCGGTTCCTCGGATCGCAGCATCAAGCTGTGGGATGTCGCGAGCGGCAATGTGATCCGCGACTTCCCGAACCCGGATCTGAAGTCCGTGTTGCCGGGCGAACCGGCTCCGTCGCACCCCGGTTGGGTGCATTGCGTGAAGTTCACGACGGACGAGAAACAACTCGTGTCGGTCGGCCCCGCGCCGCGGTACAAGGGCTACTTTGCCGTGTGGAACGTGGCGGACGGCAAACGCGTGGTCGGCGGCGAGCGAGACTCCGGTCCGCTCCACGGCCTCACGCTGACGCCGGACGGCACCAAGGCCGTCGTCGGTTGCGGGCCCAAGACTCGCACCGCGACCGAAGCCGAGGCGTTGATCCTGAAGTTGCCGGGGAAGTGAGCGGATGCTCGTTCTGAAATGTCGCCGTCGGGGCGGGGATTTGCTCGCCTTCGGCCCGGACAGCCGCATGCTCGCGTGCCGCAGCGAGCGCGGGCTGCAACTCTGGCGCGACATTCATTCCGGGGCGAAACCCGTCGTCTTTCGCGAGCTTCACTCGATCGCATCGCTGCAGTTCACACCTTGCGGCGAGTGGCTGGTGTTCGACGGCCGCGGTGGCGGAACCATTCACCTTCCGACGCTTGGTATCCGGCATTTTCCCGAGCCGGAGGGTTACCGCTACTCCTCCATGAGCCCGGACGGCCGGCATCTCCTCTCGGTGTCCTTGCCGGCCGACCGCGGAAAGAATCACATCGTCTGCCAACCGCTGCAGACGGCCTTCGCTCCACGTGGGAAGCACCTCTGGAAGGTGCGATTGAAGCGGTCGTTCGGCGGGCGGCCGATTCCGCTCGCGGACGGCCGCTTTCTCGTGGCTGAAGAGGAAGGCCCGCGCGTGGCGACGCGTAAGTTCCTCTACGTACTGCGTTCCGGCGACCATGGATCGATCTTGAGCCAGAGCGAACCGCTCGATTGGTTTTCCGAGCGGGAGTCAGCTTCCTCGGACGGCCACTGGCTCGTCGGACAGCACACGAACCAACTTCGCATCTGGGATTTGAATCGTCTCGCCGAACCGCCGCGGGAGCGGAACAGCGGCTCGAAGAAGATCTTCACCGATGTGGCGTTTCATCCGAGCAGCCGCTGGCTCGCGGCGACATCCACGGATGAGACGGTGCGGTTCTACGAAACGGAAACATGGTCCGTGTGCCGCACGTTCTCCTGGAACTTGGGCAAGATGGTGGGCATCGCGTTCAGCCCGGACGGCGCGCTGGCTGCGGCAGGCTCTGACACGGGCCGCATCGTGATCTGGGATGTGGAGGCTTAGGAGCCCAGCGAAGC
Source organism: Gemmataceae bacterium (assembly GCA_046350135.1). Taxonomy (GTDB): domain Bacteria; phylum Planctomycetota; class Planctomycetia; order Gemmatales; family Gemmataceae; genus Urbifossiella. Next base: position 5,840 of record JAXMBB010000020.1, on the reverse strand, counting down.
GAGCATGTGGTCCAATTCTTCAGTGCTGTTGCGAGCTTGGGCTTTTGCCGCCTCAAACAGCTCCTCGACCGTAGCCAGGAATGTCGTCTGCTCCGTGTAGTCCACCTCCGCGATTTCCTGCCCGTGCGAGCCGAACACCCAGATGGTGACGTGCGTCATCGAACGCGGGATACCGCTCTCATCCCGCCAAGCATCGCGACGACGGGACATGCGAACCAAGCCATCTCCGACAACGGTTCGGAACATCTCCTCGTCCGGATCGGAGACGTCTTCCCACCGTTGGCTACCGGCTCGCGTTCGCTTCAGAAGCGCGAGAATCAGGTTGTCGACTTTCGGGCTGCCCATCGATGAACCTCAAAATGCGAGTTTCGAGAAGAGTTTCCACCTTGGCTAGCCGCTGCAGGGCCGACGCGAACCGCAGAAGTTGGCGATCTCCCAACGTGGACGGCGGGTAGTCGTGAAGCCGGCATCGCCCGCGATCGGCCAGCAACTCGAACTCTACATCGGCCCCGCGGCCGAAGTGTTCGGACAGGCCGCGTTCACCGGCATCCTCACAATCTTCATGCTGATGCGGCATGAAGACCTCCGCAACCGCGTCATCCGGTTGGTCGGCGACGGCCGCATCATGGCGACGACAAAAGCCGTGGACGACGCTTCACGGCGCATCAGCCGCTACCTCCTGAGCCAGTTGCTGCTCAACTTGGCGTTCGGCCTGCTTGTCACGCTCGGCCTGTTCGCGCTCGGGGTGCCGTTCGCCATCCTGTGGGGCGTCCTCGCCGCGATGCTGCGCTACGTGCCGTATATCGGGACGTGGGTCGGGCTGATCCTTCCGTTGGCCTTCTCGATCACCACAGCACCCGACTGGGGAGGCGGCTGGGGACAACCGGCGTGCCTGGTGACGATCTATGTGGTGCTCCAACTGATCTGCAACAATTTGGAGCCGCGACTGTACGGCAAGAGCATGGGCGTGTCGGAAGTGGCACAGTTGATTTCCGCCGCCGGGTGGGCGTTCCTGTGGGGGCCGGTGGGTTTGATCCTGTCCGGGCCGCTCACGGCGTGCGTGATCGTGCTCGGGCGGCACGTCCCGCGGCTTCGCTTCCTCGTGTTGCTGCTCGGCGACGAGCCGCCGCTCCGTCCACCGGTCGCGTTCTATCAGCGGCTCGCCGCGCGGGACCAGGACGAAGCCTCCGAGGTGGCGCGCGAAGTGGCGAAGACCTCGGACGCGGACGACTGCTACGATCGCGTGCTCGTTCCCGCGCTGTGCCGGGCGCGGCAGGACGCAGCCGCGGGCGAACTCGACGGTTCGGACCTGGAGTTCATCGTGAATGCCACCGAGGAGGTGGCTGCGGAACTGGCTGAGCCGAATGAGCCGAGCGGCGATACGGACGAGGAACCGGTGCGGGTGTTGATCTGTCCGGCCCGCGACAAGGCGGAGCGCGTCGTCTGCGGGATCTTCGCCTCGACACTGGACCCGAGCCGGTGGGAGACGGATGTGGGGCCCGTACGAAGTCTGGCACGGGTTCTGGGAACGCTTCTCGGTGCAGCAGGGGTTCTTGGAGTCGGGCGCGGTCGGCTACCAGTGCACGGACACGATCGGCGAGGCGGCCCGCCTCGGCAACGGGTGCGATTGCATCCATGCGATCTCGGACATGGATCCCGCGTTCCCGCGCTGGCGTTACCCGCTCACGTGGTACGGCCCATCCGCGACCGAGAACCTCGTCCGCCGCATCATGCACGCCCATGGAACCATCGACGCGCAGCGCACGCACGACTGGCTGCTGGAACCGCTCAACCTGACGGATTGCGACATCATCCGTCGCCAATACCGCGGCCGCATCCTTCCCTACGATCCCGCCGAGTGAAGCCGCCAGAGCTGGCACGCCACCTGAATCGACCCATCGAGTCGGCTCGTCGCCCGCCCTCGCCGAAGGAGGGAGCGGATTCCAAGGCCACTCTGCTGAAGCGATTGTGGAACGACGACCGTGGCGTTGTCGTCTCCGTGAGCCAGGCACTGAGTTTCAATGACTCGGGCTTCGCGGTCAGCGGCTTCCCGGGCGGCTCGATCGAACAGTTCCAAGGCTACCAGTCGACTACGCAACCATGGTCCGGCTTACCGGCGACCAACTCTCGCCCGTCCAGCTTAGCACACAGCAGGTCACTCCGCTTTCGCCACGAGCATCGGGAGCAAGACGCAGGTGAAGGGAGCCCACTCTCTCAGTGCTATAACAAGCACGTATCCTGCGTGCCGGAACATCCCATGAATCCAACCTTGGTCAATCGCCGGTGGTTCCTCCAAGAGTGCGGCGTCGGGCTCGGAGCGATCGCAATGCAATCGCTGATCGCGAATGGTGCCACGCACTTCGCGCCGAAGGCCAAGCGTGTCATCTACTTGTTCATGGGCGGCGCCCCGAGCCACCTCGAACTGTTCGACAACAAGCCGCAACTGGCGAAGTTCAGCGGCACGCTGCCGCCGCCGGAACTGCTCAAGAACTACCGGGCCGCGTTCATCAACCCGAACTCCAAGCTGCTCGGACCGAAGTTCAAGTTCAAGAAAGTCGGCAAGAACGGCACCGAACTGGGCGAACTCTTGCCGAAACTCGCCGAAGTGGTCGACGACATCGCCATCGTGAGGTCCATGGTGACGGACGCGTTCAACCACGCCCCGGCGCAGATCATGAGCCTCACCGGCAGCCAGCAGTTCGGCCGGCCGAGTTTGGGTTCATGGGTCACCTACGGGCTCGGAAGCGAGTCGAAGGAACTGCCCGGCTTCGTCGTGTTTTCCTCCGGCAGCAAGGGGCCGAGCGGCGGGAACTCGTGCTGGGGTTCCGGCTTCCTGCCCACGAGCCACGCCGGCACGCTGTTCCGCTCCGCGGGCGACCCCGTGCTCTTCCTCTCGAACCCGCCCGGCATCGACGATCGCATGCAGAAGGATTCGCTCGACGCGATCAACGCCCTGAACAAGAAGCGGCTCGATGTGGTGGGCGACCCGGACATCGCGGCCCGCATCGCGAGCTACGAGATGGCTGGCCGCATGCAGGCCTCCGCGCCCGAACTCATGGACCTTTCCAAAGAGACCGCGAAGACACTCGCCATGTACGGAGCCGAGCCGGGCAAACCGAGCTTCGCGAACAACTGCCTGCTCGCCCGGCGGCTCGTCGAACGCGGCGTGCGATTCGTCCAACTCTTCCACGAAGCGTGGGACCACCACGGCGGGCTGACCAACGGATTAAAGGCCGAGTGCGGCAAGACCGATCAGGCGTGTGCCGCCCTCGTCGCGGACCTGAAGCAACGCGGCCTCTTCAAGGACACGCTCGTGATCTGGGGCGGCGAGTTCGGCCGCACGCCGATGGTGCAAGGAGGCGACGACGGCCGCGACCATCACCCGAACTGCTACTCGATCTGGATGGCCGGCGGTGGCGTGAAGCCCGGCACCGTTCTCGGTTCATCCGATGAACTCGGCTTCAACGCAGTGGAGGACCGCGTTCACGTCCACGACCTGAACGCGACGATCCTGCACCTGCTCGGACTGGACCACGAGAAGCTGACGTTCCGCTCGCAGGGCCGCGACTTCCGCCTGACGGACGTGCACGGGAAACTGGTGAACAAGTTGCTGGCGTAGTTCGTGGTATAATCGCAGGAACGCAACGGAGTCGATCATGAGCGCGACTTTGGAATTTGAAGCCCCGCCGTGCGACACCACTGTCGACCCGTACGACCTCGACAACTTTGAAATCGTCGACGGCGAGAAAGTGGAGATCCCGCCCATGAGCGCCGATTCGCAAGTCATCGCGTCCAGATTGATCCGCCATCTGAGCAATTTCGGCGTCGATCACGATCTGGGTGAAGCGCATTGCGAGACGCTGTTCAAACTTCCTCTCGAAGAGGAACGCAATCGGAAGCCGGATGTGGCGTTCGTGCCCTACTCGCGCTGGCCGAAGAATCGCATGCCGCCCTCCACGAACGCTTGGAATGTGTTGCCCGATCTCTGTGTGGAGGTGGTGAGTCCCAACGACCATTCCGACTACATCATGGACAAGATCGACGAGTATTTCCGGGCCGGCGTGCGGCTGGTCTGGGTGTTCTACCCGCGTCACCGGCTCGCCGTCGTTTATGAATCGCTGACTTCGTTTCGCGGGCTGTCGCAAACCGATTGGCTGGATGGCGGCGTGGTGCTGCCCGGATTCAAACTGCCGCTCTCCGAGTTATTCCCGTCGGAATCCTGAGCGCCTGATCGGCTCACTTCTTTTCGCCCGCATCCGGATAACGCAGCTTGCGATCCGAGTCGGCGAAGCGGGCGAAGAGCACGCCGTTGCCCTGCTTCGCCGCGACGGTCAGAGTGTGAGTGCCCTTCGGCAACGTCACCTCGAATGAAGTCTGATCCGGAGCCACTTTCGCGCCGGTCCCTTTTCCGCTGCCGATCGGTTTGCCGTTCAGACGCACGTCGAAATCCGCGGAGGAACCCACGAGCAGCGTCGTCTTCATTTCGTCCGGCGCTGTGAACTCCGCTTCGATCACGGCGGGCGCGCCCTTCGTATCCGGAGTCGCGATGCGGCCGGGGACGCCGAACGCCTTCGCTTCTCCGTTGATCTTCACGTGTGTGAGGAACGGGTTCGCCATCGCGTAGCGAACCAAGTCGCGGAAGTCCTGCGGCGTCATGTTGTAACCGAGCCCTTCCGGCATGAGCGACTTCTCGACCGTCTGTACCGCGCCGTCCAAGTCTGCCTTCGCGATCTTTTTCACCACGCCGTTCTCAAGCTTCAGCGAGATGAACTTGTCGTCTTCCTCCGCGAGCACGCCCTGCTGCACGGTGCCGTCCAACAACCGCGCGGTGCGGAGGAAGTACGGAGCACCAATCACGCGGTTGGGATCGAGCACGTTGCCGAGCAGGTACTCGATGTCGCGGCCCGCGCCGTCCAGCGCGGGCCCCACATCCGCGCCCTTGCCCTCGAACTTGTGGCACTTCGCGCAGGTGGCCTCGAACACGGTGCGGCCGCGGGCGAACGACGCCGGCGCTTCGTAGAGCGAGGCCCGCGTCTTGTCGATGAGGTCGTTCAGTTCCTTCGGCGTGGGCCGGGTGCGGCCCCAAGCCTTCTCGATGAGCTTGTTCAACTCCGCGTCGTTGAACGCCTGAATGCGAAGGATCGTGTTGTCGGTCACGGCCGCGCGATCGACCGTCTTCTTCTCCATCGCGGCGAGCAGCAGTTTTGCCCACTCCTTGCGGGAGGCGAGCGTGTTGGCCGCGTCGCCGTGCAGTTCCTTCGGCAGTTCCTTCCACACCTTGAGGATCGTGGTGGGAACCGAGGGGCGATCGAAGGCCGCAACGGACCGCAGCGCCTCAGCGCGAACGTGCGGCACCTTCTCGGACACGATCAGATCGAGCAGCACCCCGCTGCCTTCCTTCGGCTTCAGAAGTGCGATCTGGCGGATGGCCTCGATGCGGACCTCGCGCGAGATGCCGGGATCGGTCGCGATCGCCAGCGCCTTCTGAACCGCGACCGGATCGCGGAACGCGAGGTTCAGTTGGCCGACGTAGCTCAGCAGGGTACGGTCTTCGCGGAGATCTTTTTCGAGTGCGGCCCAGCCTTCGGGCATGTCCAAGGTGCGGCCCTGCAGTGCGACCGTGATCCCTTCGAGCGCCTTGGCCCGGCTCGCGCCGTCCTTCACCTTGGCGACGAAGTCGATGCACAGTTTCAGGTCCGCGGGTTTGCCGGTGGCGACGAGCCGCCGCATGACCTTTGGCACGATCTGATCGCGGACGAACTCATTCTTCGGGGACTGCTCCGCGAGCCATGCGAGTTCGTCGTCTACCGAGCGGGGGGCGGCAGCCCCCCCGGTCGCCG
>JAXMBB010000019.1:0-141740 GCA_046350135.1 Gemmataceae bacterium | reverse complement strand
GCCGCTGGATATCTTCGAGTGAGATCCTTGACTGGCCAACGAAGGCTGTCGAGGACCCAACCGCCGTTCTCCCCGTTGCCGTCCCGACCTTCACGATCCAGCCGGCATGGTGGATCACGTCCAATTCCTGTTCGTCAACGAACAAGGAGTTTCCGGCCGCCTTCAATCGGTCGAGCGCGAAGTAGCGTCTCGGTGTCGGTTCCCGGCCGCTGAGCATCACCTGAATTGTGTACAGGCTGAAGCCCAGCACCAGGGACATCGTCTCGATGCCCGCCCGGTCACCGTTGCGAATCCATATTCGATCTGCGCCTCGCCCGGAGGGTGATCCAGTGGCAGGAACAGTTCCTTCCGGCCCAACTGGATCGAACGCACCGCGTCCTTCACAACCGTGGAGCCGCCGTCAAAGCCCTGTTCGGCCCGCAACCGCTGCCACAGTTGTGCGCCGCACAATCTCGCCGTCGTTTGGTCATCGCCGCGGCACTGCACTTTTGGTCCGTCGCCAATCGTCTTCGTAGGTTGATTCGCAGCGAATACCCTAATCAGGAGATTCGGATGGGAAGGCGGGTCGATGTTCGGGCGGCCGGCGAGCCCCTCCGTGTCTGGCTGGTCATCCTCGCCCTGATGTTCCTCACCGAAGTCGGGATCATGTTGGTTCTGCCGATCGTGCTCCCTGGCCACTCGCATCCGCTTCTGGAGGCGACCGTGGACTCCGTCCTGCTCACAACCGTGGTCGCACCGCTCCTCTGGCGGCTTCTGGTTCATCCGCTTCGCGCGGCGGAACGCACGCGTGCGGCGTTCCTTGCCGAACTGTTCACGAGCATCGAAGCCGATCGCCGCCAGACCGCCCTCGAACTACACGACGGCATCGGCCAGTCGCTCTCGCTGCTGGTCTCGGGACTTCGCACTTCCATCTCCCTCGAGACTGATCCGGATGTCGTGCGCCGGCATACGGAGTTGAAGCACTTGGCGAAACAGACGCTCGCGGAGGTGAAGCGACTGGCGCTCGGGCTGCGACCAAGCCTGCTCGACGACCTCGGCCTCGAGCCCGCCCTCGAGCGGCTGATGGCCGACATGCGGGAGCACACCCCGGTCGCCATCGCGTTCGATGCAACCGCGGTCGGTGAACAACGCTTCCACACGGCGGTCGAGACCGCGCTGTTCCGAATCGCCCAGGAAGCTCTCTCGAACGTCGCTGAGCATTCCCGGGCGCGATCCGCGACGGTGACAATGCGAATGCCGGACAACTCGGTGGAGTTGGAAGTCGAGGACGACGGCGTCGGCATTGCTTCGGAGATCCTGGAGCGAGGCAAGCCCGGGCACATGGGCCTGACGGGCATGCGAGAACGGGCCACACTCCTGGGCGGTTCGCTGACGGTCGATTCGACGCCGGGCCGCGGCACGAGGATCACGGCCCGGATTCCGCGCACACCTCCGGAGGCTTCGGCGTGAAATCGCTTCGACTGATGTTGATCGACGACCATGCGGTCGTCCGGGCCGGACTGAAGGCGCTCTTCGACCGCCAGCCGGAGATGACCGTGGTGGCGGACGCCGACTCCACTCGCGATGCGATCGCGACGATTGAGTCGCAGCATCCGCATGTGCTGGTGCTCGACCTCACGCTGCCGAGCGGCGGTAGCTTGGATTTGATCCGGGATCTGCGATCGCGGGAGGGCACGCCGCGAGTCGTGGTGCTTACGATGCACGACGATCCGGCGTACGCCCGATCCGCGCTGATGGCCGGCGCCTCGGGGTACATGGTGAAGACCGTGGGCGAGCAGGAACTGCTCGACGCGGTCCGGGGAGTGTCCCGCGGCCAAGTCGTGATCGATCTGGACGACCCCGAGAAGACCGCCGCGGTTTATCGACGCATCGGCCGGCCCGGCACCGCGACCGGACTGAGCGAGCGGGAACTCGAAGTGCTGGCACTGCTCGGCCGCGGATTCTCGAACCAGGAAGTTGCGGAACAGATCGACATCAGCCCCAAGACGGTCGCCACGTACCGCGCCCGGATTGCAGAGAAGATCGGGTTGAAGAGCACGGCCGATTTCGTTCGCTACGCGGCCGACAACGGATTGCTCGGGCCGAGCCCGAAGTGATTCACCTCGCAAGCATTTCTCGACCAATTCCGCGTCCACCAGCTCCGAAGCTTGTCAGCCTCGCGCCTACTCGCCGCGTCCCGATTGCCGTTCGGCCTGATAGGGGACCTCGAGATCCGATTTTAAGATTCGGGTGAGGAACGGAGGCCAGACTCGGTCTCCGACCATTCGCAAGGGGCTCACATGTCGATCAACATCTCCAAGCTCTTCTCCCGGTTCCTCCGCCCTCGTCGCACCAACAACCGGCCGGTCACGCGGGGCGGGCTCGCTCGCCGAACGCTGGGTCTCGAACTTCTCGAAGCCCGCGCGGTGCCGGCGGCCCCGCTCGTGTCATACGTGACGAGCGGCACCGCGGACACTGCCATCATCGGCACGGTCTTCGAGGATCTCGACTCGAATGGAATGCGGAACAATGGCGAAAACGGCGTGAGTGGGTGGACGGTGTACTTGGACTTGGACAACAGCGGCACCCTGAATCGCGATGCGGCGGGCGATCTCGAGCCTTCGGCCGTCACCAACAAGGACGGTGACTACACGATCAACCACCTGATGCCCGGCACGTATCGGGTTTCCGAGGTGATGCAGTCCGGCTGGGAACCGACCGCACCGATGTCCCGCGATGTGACGGTCGTCAACAAGAAGTCGATCCGGGCGGACTTCTTCAATTTCAGCGGCGGCGACATCGTCGGCACGGTGTGGAACGATCTGAACGCGGACGGGACTCGGGCGACGGATCCGGCTTCCGGCGCGTTCACCGAGCCCGGGCTGGAAGGCTGGACGGTCTTCCTCGATTCGAACAACAACCGTGCGCTCGATCCCGGCGAGCCCAGCACGCGGACGGATGCGGCCGGCGGCTACGCATTCACGCACCTGCCCCCGAATGATTACGAAGTGACGGTGCTGCTGCCGGACGGCTGGGACATTTCTCCGGGCTTCGACAATCGGCAAACGGCCGGTGTGGTGGCTCGGACGCAAGTGACGCAGGACTTCGCCTTCTTCAGCCTGCTCAACGGCTCGCTCAAGGGTGCGATCTGGAACGACACGAACTTCGACGGCGTTCGCCAAACGGACCCGGCGACCGGTGCCTTCACCGAGCCCGGCCTGGCCGGTTGGACGGTGTTCCTGGATGCGAACAACAACGGCACGCCCGATGCCGGCGAGCCGTCCACCACGACGGACGCCAATGGCGAATACTCGTTCATCAGCCTGCCGGCCGGCGACTACGAGGTGACGGAGATCCTGCCGACGGGCTGGGATGTCTCCCCCGGCTTCGACAGTCGGCAGACGGTCGCAGTCTTCGCCGGTGAACAATCGACGGCCGGGAATTTCGCCAACGTCACCGTGCTGAACGGTTCGATCCGCGGAACGGTCTGGAACGACCTGAACCGGAACGGATCGCGAGACGTCAGTCCGGCGGGTGCGTACACCGATCCCGGCTTGGCGGGCTGGATCGTGTATATCGACTCGAACCACAACAACGCACAGGACGCGACCGAGCCGTTCGCCACGACGGATGCCAACGGCGGGTATGCGTTCGCCGGCCTGCAGGTGGGCGACTACGACGTGCGCGAGGTGATCCCGAGCGGGTGGGAGACGACGGTCGGATTCGGCGACAATGCAACGGTGCACGTCTATTCGGGGGCCGAATCCGTGGCCCCGGACTTCGCGAACTTCAACATCGCGACGGCCACGGCGGGTTCGATCAGCGGCACCGTGTGGAACGATCTCAACGCGAACGGCCTGCGGGACTCGGATCCGGGTTTGTCTGGCTGGACGGTCTTCGCCGATCTCAACTCGAACGGAACACTCGACGCGACCGAGCCGAGCGCGGTTTCGGCCGCGGATGGCTCGTACACGCTCTCCGGCATCCTTCCCGGCACCGTGACCGTGATCGAACAACTGAAATCCGATTGGAGGGCGACGGCTCCGACGACCGGATTGCACACCCTCACGCTGCGGAACGGAGAAACCGCGACGGGATACGATTTCGGCAACTGGGCGCGGCAGGACGCGGCCATCCGCGGCACCGTATTCGCGGACCTGAACTCGAACGGCGTCCGCGATGCCGGAGAACGCGGACTCGACGGCATCACCGTTTACCTGGACCTCAACGGGAACGGCACCCTCGACGCCGCCGAACCCAGTACGGTCACCTCGGCCGATCTCTTCTACACCCCGACTGCGGATGAATCGGGCACTTACAGTTTCACTCACCTCGCCGCGGGAACGTACAGCGTCCGCACGGTGGTGCCGGCCGCTCTGAGCGCGACTCCCGAGAGCCAGCGGATTCACACGTTTACGCTGTCCGCGGCCGAAGAACGCACCGGCGTCGATACGACCGCCGTGTACCGTGCAACCGAGATCCACGGTGTGAAGTTCGATGACGTGAACGGCGATCACCGGCGAGATCCGGGCGAACCCGGAGTGGCGGGCGCGACCGTATACGTGGATCTGAACCGCGACAATGTCCTCGATGCGGGCGAACCGACCGCCATCACCGCCGCCGACGGCTCGTACACGTTCAGTGGATTGCAACCCGGCGCGTACGTGGTCCGCGAGGTCTTGAACTCCGGCTACGAGTCGACTTACCCCGGGACGACCGGCGGCACCCTGTGGCCGAGCGGCGTGAGCAACCCCGCCGTGGGCAATGTCTCGCCGGGGAGCATCTCACTCTCCTTGGCCGCGGGCGAGACCAACCGGCAGACGGTCAGTCTCACATTGCCCGATACCGGCGCACTGACCAACCTCGTCGATGTCTTCCTGCTGTTCGACGACACGGGGAGCTTCGTGAACAACAGCCCGATCGTGCGATCGGCGTTCCCCTCGATCATCACGCAACTGCAGTCGGCGCTTCCGGGAATCGACCTCGGCTTCGGCGTGGGTCGCTTCGAGGAATACGGGAACTTCGCCGCCGAGTACGCAACCGGCCGTCCGTTCATCCTGAACCAACCGATCGTCGCCGCCAGCACGAGCGGATACATGACGGCCATTCAGGCCGCCTTGGACCGGACAACTCCGGGTTACGGCGGCGACGGACCCGAAACGGACATCGAAGCGCTGTACCAACTCGTCACCGGGCGGGGCTTCGACGGCAACAACAACGGCTCGACGCTCGACAGTGGCGCCGCCGGCCTCGTGTCCACGCAACTCTCGCCCGGCAACAGCGGTGACGTTCCTTCGTTCGCCTCGTTCCAAGCCGACGCGGCGGGCAACGTCATGGCCGCGGCCGGGACGGTGGGCGGCGGCGGTTTCCGCGCCGGGGCTCTGCCGATCATCCTCGTCGCGACCGATATCGGCTTCGCCTACCAACCGCGCGGGGAAACGACTATCACGGGAGTCGGCGGCGTCACGCTGCCGGTCAGCAGACTCACGGGAACTTCTCGTCCGACCACTCCGTTCAACTCGGGCGCCGGGCTTCAGGAGACGATCACTGGACTGAACGCACTCGGCGGATTGGTCATCGGGCTCGGCACCAACACGCAGGCGAACGTGGACCCGCGGCAAGGTTTGGAAGCTCTTTCGCGGCTCACGGGCGCCGTGAACCGTTCGACGACGACGATCGCGAACGGCACCGCGGATGCGATCGCTCCCGGAGATCCGCTCTACTTCCAGATTGCGTCCGGATTCGCCGGCAGCGTCGCCAACGGCGTCGTGAATGCGATTCAAAATGCGGTCACGAATGTGGCGGTGGACATCAGCATCAAGGCCTCCGATCCGCGCGTCCGCATCGTGAACCACACCGGCGTCCGCAACGGAATCGGCTCGGGTCAGTCCGCCACCTTCGACATCGAGTTCGTCGGCGACGGTGTTCCCCGGCGGTTCGATCTGCAATTCGTCCGCAACGGTACCGACGTCGTGCTCGGATCGATCCCCGTGGTGATCGGAACTCCGATTCCCGGGAACGGGTATGAGTTCGAGGAACTGGATCACGGGGCAATCAGCAATGACGTGGACTTCGGGAGCCATCGAGCGACCACTGCGGCACCGACCATCTCGGTGACGGGCGGCACGTTCACCTACGACGGCGCGACGCACGCGGCGTCCGCCACGGCGACGGGAACGGACGGAGCGACCGTCAGCGGAAGCTTCTCGTTCACCTACAACGGGTCCGCGGCCTTGCCCGTGAACGCGGGAAGGTACAGTGTTGTGGCCACGTTCACCAGCAGCGATCCGAACTACAGCGACGGGACCGGAACGGCGACGCTTACGATCTCCTCGGCCGTACCGGCCATCTCGGTGACGGGCGGCACGTTCACCTACGACGGCGCGACGCACGCGGCGTCCGCCACGACGAACGGAGTGGACGGAGCGGCCGTCAGCGGAAGCTTCACGTTCACGTACAACGGGGCTGCGGCCTTGCCCGTGAACGCGGGAAGCTACCGTGTTCTGGCCACGTTCACCAGCAGAGATCCGAACTACACGGATGGTACCGCCGACGGCACGATTCTCATCGAGAAGACGACGCCTTCCTTCAGCGGGCTGAACGCGCCGGTGATCGACCAAGGCACGGCGAGTGCCACGATCTCGGGTCGAATCGCGGCAGGCTTGATCGCCCCGTCCGGCGCCACTGTCACGACCGTACTGAACGGTGTGACCTTCTCCGCGACGGTGGACGCGACCGGCAACTACTCGCTGCGGCTGGCGACCACCGACTTGCTCCCGGGAACGTACGTGGTTGGCGTGAGCTTTGCCGGCACCGCCAACTTCAACGCGAGTGCGGACGCCACGACTACGATCACGGTGAACGCCGTCGCAGGCGAGATCATCGCCACGGGAGTGGACTTCAGCGGCATCGCTGGCGCTCCCTTGACCCGAACCGTGGCGACGTTCACAAGCGCTATGGGCGCGGCAGTGCTGCGAGCCACCATCTCGTGGGGCGACGGGACGACATCCGGAGGAATGATCCAGGCCGCTGGCGGGGCGTTCTCGGTCGTCGGGTCGCACACGTTTGCTTCCCCCGGCACCTCACTCGTCCGGGTGACGATCACAGACACTCTGGGCCTCGGCGTACCCGCGTCGGCCACGAGCATCGCCACGCTATCCAGCCTGGGGCTGAAAGCGGGCAAGACTCAGGAAGCCGAGTTCTGGCACAAGAGCGAGGGCCAATCGTTGCTGCGGAGCTTTAACGGCGGGGCGGACCGAACGGAACTCTCGACGTGGTTGGCCGGGAACTTCGAGAACCTCTACGGAATGAACGCGGGCCTCTCGAACCTGACGGGCAAGACGAACGCGGCCGTCGCGGCCTACTTCCAGGATCTCTGGAGGATCGATCACGACGGAGCCGCGGTGCAGGTCCTCACGACGGCGTTGAACGTGTACGCCACCACGGCCTCGCTGGGCGGCGTGCAAGGCCGGTCCTTCGGCCTTGCTGTGTCCGACGCCGGGCTGGGGGCTCGCAGCTTCAACGTCGGCGATCATGGTGCCGCGGTCGGGGTGCCGAATCGTTCGAGGCTGTATGTGTTCGAGATGCTTCGTGGTGTCAATGCCCAAGCGAGGAACGGCAGCCTCTACAACGGTGACCGCCGGTTGTCGGATGCGGCTGCCGAACTGTTCGAGGATCTGAACTCGATTTGAAAGCATAGACTCAGAAGCCTCCGGACAGGCGTTCCCGCCCGTCCGGAGGATGAGAGTTCGACTCGAGTCGTATACTCGCAGATGCGAACGCGCAAGCTCGCTCCAGCGAACGCTTCCCAGCAAGCAAGGTCGAGATGGCCTCTCCGCAATCCCAGTCCGGTCGCACACAGACCGTGATCGCCGGTGCGACGCTCGCCACCATCGTCGTGCATCTGATCTGGCGGTGGTCGGCTGCTCCGGCCGTCCCGGGCACCTCCGATCCGGCCCAGATCCCGCTCCTCGTCGCGCTCTTCACTGGGGGCGGGTGGCTGGTCTTCGGGCTTCTCCTCCGCCTGGCTCAAGGAAAGTTCGGATCGGATCTGCTGGCCGGAATCTCAATCGTCACATCCCTGCTCCTCGGCGAATACCTGGCCGGCACATTGGTGGTCCTGATGCTCTCGGGCGGCGAGGCTCTCGAAGCCTACGCCGTGCGACGCGCCTCCTCGGCATTGGACGCGTTGGCTCGACGCATGCCGACGGTCGCTCACCGTAGCCGGAACGGCACGATCGAAGACGTCCCCATCGACGCCATTGCGATCCGCGACCAAGTGATCGTGTTTCCGCACGAGACATGCCCCGTGGACGGCATCGTGATCGACGGACACGGGACCATGGATGAATCTTACCTGACCGGCGAACCGTATCTTCTGGCGAAGGCCCCCGGCTCGGCCGTGCTGTCCGGAGCCGTGAACGGAGACAGCGCGCTGACAATCCGGGCGGAGAAGGCAGCCATCGACTCCCGGTATGCCAAGATCATGCGGGTGATGCGGGAGTCGGAGCAGCAACGGCCCCGTCTTCGCCGCCTCGGCGATCAACTGGGTGCGCTTTACACGCCGCTCGCGGTCGGCATCGCCTTGTTCGCGTGGGCCGCCAGCGGCGATCCGGTCCGTTTCCTCGCCGTGCTGGTCGTTGCGACTCCGTGCCCGTTGCTCATTGCGATCCCCGTCGCCATCATCGGAGCCGTTTCGCTCGCCGCCCGGCGCGGGATCGTGGTCAAGGATCCCGCGGTACTCGAAAAGCTCGACACCTGCCGGGTCGCGATCTTCGACAAGACGGGAACGCTGACCTACGGCCGTCCGTCTCTCGTGGAGTTGATTGCCAGTGAGGACTTCACTCGGGAGGAAGTCCTTCAACTGACTGCGAGTCTGGAGCGGTACTCACGTCATCCGCTGGCTGGAGCGGTTTTGGATGCGGCGGAGGAGGCCCGCTTGCCGCTGCTCGAAGCGTCGCAGGTCGCCGAGTTGCCGGGAAAGGGATTGGTTGGGAACGTCTCCGGCCGGTCGGTCCGAGTGACGGGTCGCACGAAGTTGCTCGGGCTGCAGCCCGGGATGGCTTCGCGTTTGCCGCCGCTGGCCGGCGGGTTGGAGTGCATCGTCCTGATCGATGACCGATTGGCGGGGACGGCCCGGTTCCGGGATCGGCCCCGGGACGACGGCCGCCAGTTCATCCATCACCTTGGCGCCAAACACGGATTCCAACGCGTGCTCCTGGTCTCCGGGGATCGGGAGAACGAAGTGCGGTATCTTGCGGAGGCCGTCGGAATCACTGAGATTCTCGCCGGTCAATCGCCCGAGCAGAAAGTCGAAATCGCACGGCGGGAAACCGCGAAGGCCAACACGATGTACGTCGGGGACGGGATCAATGACGCACCGGCGCTGACGGCGTGTACGGTCGGGCTGGCATTCGGGCGGAACAGCGACGTGACCGCGGAAGCGGCCGGGGCCGTCATCTTGGACGCGGATCTCAAACGCGTGGACGAGTTCCTCCACATCAGCCAGCGGTTGCGAGCGATCGCCTTGCAAAGCGCCGTGGGAGGAATCCTGCTGAGCTTGGCCGGCATTGTTCTCGCCGCGTTCGGACTCCTGCCCCCGGTGGCGGGCGCGATCCTGCAGGAAGCCATCGACGTGGTCGCGGTCTTGAATGCGCTCCGCGTCGGCTTCCCGCCCAAAACGCTCACGGACTACTGATCACATTCGCGGAAGGTGACATTCGTTTCGCATCGCAGTGTCGATCCGACGAGAGTTCCTTCGCCGCAACCGGACACGGGTCAATCGATTAACAATCGTGGATTTCGCTCGCCACGGAGACCATCCGCGGACGTGTTCGCGCCAGAGCCAGCGCCGGCACCGGCGACCACGTCCGCCTTGCCGTCACCGTCGAGATCCTTGAGTGACGTCCGACTCCGGTGCTGCCGTTCTGCAGTCGGGAACCCCGCAACTCAGCGCCGACTTCGTTGACTTCGCAGATTTCAGTGGTGCGTGTTCGTTGATTGAGCCGCGCCGCTTCGTTTGCCTTGGAAACGCCTGACTCGACTCGGTTCACGTCGGGGCCGGCGCCGGAGAATCCCGCCGGAAACACTGCGGACGAACGCGACCTCCGCAGATGCGGCGACGAAGCCGCGACGGCCAAGCATGATTCCCCCGCTGGCGAAAAGTGTGAGACGTCAACCGCGATTATCCGTCCTGTCGCGAACGTGCGGCCTCCGAGGCCACCGGGATTGGTGCTTTCTGCATCGGGCCCGGCTTGAACAGTGACGAGCGGAGTCGCGAACAGACAAAGGAAACCGAAAGTTCACGTTCTTGCGGTCAGTTCTTCGCACAGCCGTTCGATCAGAATAAGGGTTCGTTCCTCGGTCAGATGGAGCGGGTTGAGCATCAACTTGCCCTCGTGCAGTAACCCGTGACCGGGATAAACGGGGGGTGACCCGCGTTGCAGACGACGAGATACTTCGAGTGCGGTCCGGCCAAGTGCCGCCTCGTCGACCGCGAGTTCCAGGAGGGGCAGGCTCTCACCATCCGTGGAAGCAATGATCCGACACCGGACTGGCCGGCCGGCCAACGCGGCTGAAATGAATTCCAGATGGTTTCGCATCTCTGGCAATTCCGAGGTGTAGTCTCCGTCGGCAAACAACTTCAGCGCCGTCAGCAACGCGACGATCTGCTCTTTCGAGACTTTCATCGCACGTCCGATTCCATGCCTTGGCATCCCTCGGAACTTCGCCTTGTCAATCAACTCCGGTGGGGGATTCCACAACTCCCGGTGATCGTCCATGTCGAGCATCTGAAGCGCCGCCGAGCCGATCAGATCGCGCCGGCCGCACAGGATGCCCGTTGATTGAGGTCCACGAATCGCCTTCCCCCCGCTGAAGCAGACGAGGTCGGCCCCGCTGTCGAGGATCGCCTTCAGATTCGCTCGCGGGGGCAACTCGCCGGCGGCATCGACCAACACCGGAAGCCCCGCGTCGTGTGCTTCCGCCACCACTTCATCGAGTGAAGGTCTGGCGGCGGCGTCATGAACATACAGCACTCCGGCCGTACCCGGGCCGAACGCGGCGGCATACTCCCAAGACTCCGTTCGACGGACGCCGGCTCCGGCGATCACTTCGTTCATCCCGACTTCGATGAGTGTCGCCCCGGCTGCGCGAACGGCGTGATCGTATCCGTTGCGTTGTTCTCGCGCGACGACGAACTCGTGAGGGAAACCATCGCAGTGGGGAAGCCGCTCCATCCGCCCGAGGTCGTTCCGGGCGAGGATCGCGGCCGCACCGAGGGTCAGTGCGGCGGAGGCTCCGCCGGTCACCAGTCCGGCTTCGGCACCTGTGATGTCGCGAATCACGCGACTGGCGACCCCTTGAAGGGTGTCGAGGGGGACGCACTCTTCGGCAGCGGCTTGGAACGCTTCCAAGACAGCCCTCGGCATCGGGGCTCCGCCCAATCGGGTGACGGAGCCGGAGACGTTGATGATCGGTTCGAGTCCGAGTTCCTGGTAGATCCCCATCGCTGAGCCCCGGTGTTTGCGACTGAGAAGCATGATGGTGGCAATGTCCTGAATCGACCTGAAGTGTCAACGCGCAGGCGAAAACGCACCAAGCGGCTTGACGACTTCACTGAACATGTGTGTGGCGACAGGTGTCAGATATGGTGACACCCGGCGAAGGTGGATGTTCGCTTCTGCGATGAAGACGAGATCAAGCTCGGCAGCGTCACGATTCTGGCCCGCCACACGCCGGGCACACGAGGGCTCGACCACATACATCACGAGGGTGAACGACTGCGGCAACACGTACACCGTAGTGTTCTTGGACGGCACCAGCGTGAGTGCCGGCTAGCGATTTTCGAGTAGGCATTGAAGAAAGAGGAAAGCTGCCCCGAAGTGATTTCAGGATTTGAGTTTACGACGATTCGCTTGCTGAAAATGCAATCCGATCCATTTCCGGCCCCGCCTGAATTCTCGTTCTAAGCTTCGGCATGCTGAAGCGATTCTTCCGGCCCGAGACGGCGTTCTTTCTCGCTGTTTGGCTGATTCTCCTGATCGCCTTCCGCGAACGCGGGTTCTACGACCCCGGTGCGCTGTGGCACATCCGCGTCGGCGATTTGATCCAGGAACGCGGCTTCCCGCAGCACGATCCCTTCACTTACACCTTTGAAGGGCACATCTGGATTCCGCAGCAGTGGGGCGCGGAAGTGCTCATGAGCGCGGCGCACCGCATCGGCGGGTTCGACACCATGCTCCTCGGCTTCGCCGCACTCGTGGCGGGGTTGTTCACGATGATCTACCGCCGGGCCTCGCAGTCCGGCATGGGGCCGCTCTTGGCCGCAATCCTGGTCGGCGGATCACTCAGCGTCGGCGCATTCCATTACTTCGTGCGGCCGCACATGTTCACCATCGCACTCATGGGCTGGACCATGATGTGCGTGGTGGATTATGAACGCGGCCGTGTCGGTGTGTGGCGCATCGTCGGTCTGATTCCGCTCTTCGTGATCTGGACGAACCTGCACGGCGGCGTGCTCGGCGGAACCCTGACACTCGGTGCCGCAGTCGCCGGTTGGGGGCTGATCTTCTTGGCGAATCGCTATTGGAAGCCGATCGATGTACCGACGCCGATCGCGAACTGGCGCTCGGCGTGGCTGCTGGTCGGCATCGTGGCCGCGTGCGGATTGACGCCGTTCGTGAACCCGTTCGGGCTCGAACTGCTGAACACGTGGCAGCGGATCGTGGGCTCGCGCGTGCTGCAGTACATCGTGAACGAGCACATGCCGCTCGATCCGTCCACGCCGCTCGGCATGACGGTCGTCGGCTTCGGCATCTTCTACCTCGTAATGCTCGGCGGCGTGTTCCCGAAACTGCCGCGGGTGTCGTGGTTGGTGCCGCTGATCTGGCTGGCGTTGAGTTTCAAAGGCATCCGGCAGGCGCCGCTGTTCGCGATCACGGCCGCGGTCTCGCTCGTGGATTTGTGGCCGCATACGGTTTGGCACCGGCTTCTCGTGAAGTACGGCGATGGCTCGCTGGCGCGGGCTCCGTCCGGGACGCCGAACCGCTCCGCATCGTGGGCCGCGATTCCGGCTATTGCGGTGTTCGCGTCCTTCCTGCTGCATGTGAACCACGTGCCGGTACCGGTGGTCGGCGCCGGTTGGGCCCGTCTGGACGACGACTTCATTCCGGTGGAACTCACAGCGGAGATGCAGGCGTACGCCGCGTCGCGGCCGCCCGGAACCCGCATCTTCAACGACGCGAACCTCGGCGGTTACCTGATCTACCACACTCCGAGCTTGAAGATCTTCATGGACGACCGCTGCGAGTTGTATGGCGACGAAGCGATCGCGTACTACTCGGAGACGATGGGGCTGCCGCCGGAGCAACTCGGGCCGCGCTTCGAGGAATGGTCCAACCGGTTGAAGTTCGAGCGGGCCATCGTGATGATCGACCCGACCGGTGAATCGAAGCCGCCGATCGAGCAGTACCTCTCCGGCCGGCCGGGGGAATGGCGCGAAGTGGCCCGCGCCAAGCGGGCGGCGATCTACGAACGCGTGAAGTGATTCACGGCGGCAGGCACACGCTTGCGGGTTCGCGACGAGGGCTTGCCCGCTCGCGAACCCGCAGGCGTGTTTCTATAACGTACATCAACATTCCCGGAGCGATTACCATGATCACCCGCTATCCGGCTCGTTCGGCATTCGCCGCTCTCCTGGTGCTCGCCATGATCCCGACCGAATCCTTCGGCGACGAAGGCATGTGGCTGTTCAACAACCCGCCGCGGGCTTTGCTCAAGGAACGGTACGGGTTCGAACCCACGGACGCGTGGCTCGAACACCTCCAGAAGTCGTCCGTCCGCTTCAACTCCGGCGGTTCCGGCAGTTTCGTCTCGGCGGACGGCTTGGTCATGACCAACCACCACGTCGCAGCCCACGACTTGGACAAGGTTTCCACGGACGCCAAGAACTACCTGCGCGACGGCTTCCACGCGAAGACGAATGCCGAGGAAATTCCCTGCAAGGGGCTCGAACTCAACGTGCTGCAAAGCATCAAGGTCGTGACCGACGAGGTGCAGGCGGCCGTGAAGCCGGGCATGGGCGCGGCCGAAGCCTTCAAGGCGCGGCAGGCCAAGATCGCCGAGATCGAAAAGGGTGCGGCCGACGAGAAGAACAACATTCGTGCCGACGTAGTGACCCTGTACGCGGGCGGTCAGTACCACCTCTACACTTTCAAGAAGTACACCGACATCCGCATCGTGTTCGCCCCCGAAAAGCAGATCGCCTTCTTCGGCGGCGACCCGGACAACTTCGAGTACCCGCGCTACGACCTCGACATGGCGTTCTTCCGCGTGTACGAGGACGGCAAGCCGGTGAAGCCGAAGCACTACCTGAAGTGGAGCGAGGCGGGTTCGAAGGAAGGCGAATTGGCGTTCGTGTCCGGCCACCCGGGCCGCACGAACCGCATGAATACGACCGCCGAGTTGAAGTACCTCCGCGACACGGGCTACCCGTACGTGTTGCAGCGGCTCAACCGCTGGGAAGTGTTGCTGAACGCGTGGGGCGGTCGCAGCGAACGCAACATGCAACGCTGCGAGGAGGAACTGTTCAGCATCCAGAACAGCCGCAAGGCCCGGCTCGGCGGCTTGGGCGGCTTGCTCGATCCGGTTCTGTTCGGCCGCAAGGAAGCCGACGAGAAGCGGCTCAAGGACTTCATCGCGAAGAATGCGGACAGCCCCGGCAACGCGCCGTGGATCAACGACGCGAAGTCCGCGTTCGAGGTGATCGCCAAGGCCGAGAAGGTCCGTGCCGAGATCATCAAGGAATACACGATGCTTGAAGGGGCGGCCGGGTTCAACTCGGCGTCGTTCGGCATCGCCCGCACACTGCTCCGCGCGAGTGAAGAGACAGCCAAGCCCGCGGGCGAGCGGCTTCGTGAGTTCGCCGAAGCCCGGCTCCCCTCGCTCAAGTTCCAACTCTTTTCGGACGAGCCGATCTACGAGGACCTTGAAATCGTGAAGCTGTCCGACGGGCTCGCGTTTCTCGCCACCACGCTCGGGCCGGACCACGAACTCGTGCAAAAAGTGCTCGCCGGGAAGAGCCCGCGGGATCGTGCGTATGAACTGATCAGCGGCACGAAGGTGCGCGACGTGGCCGAACGCAAGAAGCTGTTCGAGGGCGGCAAGGCGGCCGTGGATGCCGCCAAGGATCCGTTGATCGAGACGGCGCGCATCGTGGACCAAGCCGCCCGGGCGATTCGCAAGCGGATGGAGAACGAAATCGAGGAGCCGAAGCGGCAGGCCTACGCGGCGCTCGCCTCCGCCCGCTACGCGATGGACGGCGACAAGGTCTACCCGGACGCCACGTTCTCCCTGCGGCTCGCGTTCGGCACCGTGAAGGGTTACAAGGAGGACGGCAAGGACGTGCCCGCGTTCACCACCATCGCCGGGCTCTACGAACGCAGCAAGGAGCAGCACAACAAGGGGCCCTTCGAACTGCCGAAGCGGTGGGTCGAACGCAAGGACAAGATCGACCTGAAGACGCCGTTCAACTTCGTCTGCACCGCGGACATCATCGGCGGCAACAGCGGTTCGCCGGTGGTGAACGCGAAGGGCGAAGTGATCGGGCTGATCTTCGACGGCAACATCCAGTCGCTGGTGCTGGACTTCATCTTCGACGACACGGTGGGCCGCGCCGTGAGCGTGGACAGCCGGGCGATCATGGAATCGCTGCGGAAGGTGTACGACGCTGACGACCTCGCCGACGAAATCGCCGGCAAGAAGTGATCGTGACTCAACGCCCACGGACGCAAGTCCGTGGGCGTCTCCCCTCGCATCGCAGCATTTCCCCCTGCCCGCCCGGGTGCCCGACATGAAAGCCATCCTCTCCGCGCTCGCGTTCGTGCTTCTGGGTTTGCCGCAGAATCATGCACGCGGCGAACCATCTCTCGCGAAAGTCGACGATCCGGTTCGCACCTTCCTGACCGCGCACTGCCAAGAGTGCCACGCCGGGGAGAAGCCGAAGGGCGGCTTCAACTTGGACAAGCTCGGTGCTGGATTCGACGACACAGCGAACCGCGAACGCTGGCTTTCGGCGTTGAAGCGCGTGCAATCCGGCGAGATGCCGCCGAAGGCGAAGCCGCGCCCGGCGGAGAAGGATGTTGAGACGTTCGCGAAGTGGGTGGAGGCGAAGTCCGCGGCGGCCCGCGCGGCGGACGGCCGCACCGTGCTGCGTCGGCTCAACCGCGTCGAGTATCAGAACACCGTCCGCGATTTGCTTGGCATTGAGGTGAACTTTCAGGACATGCTTCCTGCCGATTCGAGTGCCAACGGCTTTGACAACAACGGCGAGGCGCTGCACCTCTCGTCCTTTCTCATGGAGAAGTATCTCGAAGCGGCGGACACCGCGTTGAACCTTGCCATCGCCAACGGGCCACAGCCCCCGTTGAGCAAGAAGAGATACAGCCTCAAGGACCAACATCAGGTCAAGTCGTCCACCGAGAGCGTATACCGCGTTCAGGACGACACCGTCACGCTGTTCAGTTCGTCCGCTTGGAACGCGGTTCACATCTATCACTTCTACCCGCCGGATCGCGGCCGCTACCGCTTCCGCATCTCCGCGAACGCGGTGCAAAGCGAGAAGAAGCCCGTGACGTATTGCGTCTCGGTCACCGGCAAGCGAATGGCGGGCAAGAGCGGCCTCGTGGGTTACTACGACGCTCCGGCAGGGAAGTCCGAAGTGACCGAGTTCGTCGAGTTCATGGAGCCGCGCACGACGATCCACATTCTGCCGTACGGCCTCACGAACGCACAGACCGTTCACAAGATCGGCGCGGAGAAGTGGGGCGGCCCAGGGCTGGCGGTGCATTACGTCGACATCGAGGGGCCGCTGCACGATCAATGGCCGCCCACAAGCCACCGTCGAATCTTCGGAGATCTCGAGCAGAAGCCCGCCCCCGTGTTCAACGACAGCAGACGCGTCGAGGTCGTGTCGAAGAATCCGGATGGCGATGCGGAGAAGATCCTTCGCGACTTCGCCCGCCGGGCCTTCCGCCGCCCGGTCACGGACGCCGAAGTGAAGCCGTTCCTCGAACTGGTGAAGGCGAAGCTCGCCGCGAAACAATCGTTCGAGAAAGCGGTTCGCGTCGGCCTCACGGCCATCCTGGTGTCGCCGGACTTCCTCTTCCTTCGCGAGAAGCCCGGCAAGCTCGACGACGCGGCACTCGCGTCGCGGCTTTCGTACTTCCTCTGGAGTTCGATGCCGGACGAAGAACTGCTCGCTACTGCCGCGCAAGGAACCCTCTCGCAACCTGGCACGCTTCGCACGCAGGTCGAGCGGATGCTGAAGGATGCAAAAGCGGCCGCCTTCACGGAGAACTTCGTCGGCCAATGGCTGGGCCTGCGCGAGATCGACGCCACCGAACCGAGCCACCTGCTGTACGGCGAGTTCGACCACATGCTGAAAGTGTCCATGATCCGCGAAACGGAATTGTTCTTCGCGGAGGTGCTGAAGGACGACCTGAGCCTCGCGAACTTCGTGGCGTCCGATTTCTCGATGCTCAACGCACGCCTCGCAAAGCACTACGGCCTTCCGCCATTGGACGGCTTCGCGTTCCGCAAGGTGAAACTGCCGGCAGACAGCCACCGCGGCGGCGTGCTCACGATGGCCGGCGTGCTGAAGGTGACGGCGAACGGCACGACCACCTCGCCGGTGACGCGCGGCGTGTGGGTGATGGATCGCATCCTCGGCACGCCGCCGCCGAAGCCGCCCGCCGATGTGCCGAGCATCGAGCCGGACATCCGCGGGGCCGTGACGATTCGCGAGCAACTTGCCAAGCACCGGCAGGTCGCGTCGTGTGCGACGTGTCATGTGAAGATCGACCCGCCGGGCTTCGCACTGGAGAGCTTCGACGTGATCGGCGGCTGGCGCGAGCAGTACCGCACCACCGGCAACGGCGACCGCAAGGATGTGTTCGTGGACGGCCGCCGCATGCCGTACCGCATGGGAGCGAGAGTCGATCCTTCGGACACGATGCCGGACGGGTCGAAGTTCGCGAACATCGACGAGTTCAAGCAGGTGCTGTTGAAGGACAAGGATCAACTGACCCGCGCGTTGACCGTGAAGTTGCTCACTTACGGCACCGGCTCGGCCCCGGAGTCTGTGGACAAGTCCGAGATCGAGGCGATCGTGAAGAAGGACCGCGAGAAGAACTACGGTTTCCGCGCGCTGATCCACGAGATCGTTCAGAGCAAGTTGTTTCAGACGAAGTGACTCGGGTATGCTGTGTGGACGAGGTGACGGATGAATGCGACCGCGATTCCTTGGCCCGTGGACATCATGGATCGGATGGTGAGAGCCGTGGAAAAGGTGCGCGAACGATTACATCGGACCACACGAGTTCTCGATGAAGCCGGCGTCGAGTATGCCGTTATCGGCGGCCATGCTGTCGCTGCGTGGGTGGCGAAGATCGATGAAGGCTCGGTGCGCAACACGCGCGACGTGGATATATTGGTCCGCCGCAGTGACTTGGAAGCCGTGAAGTCGGCCATGGAAGCGGAGGGCTTCATCTTCGACAATGCCTACGGAGTGGATTTCTTCCTCGATGGCCCGAACGGCAAACCGAGCGACGGCGTGCACCTTCTCTACGCCGGGGAGAAGGTGAAGGACACGGACCCGGTGCCGTCACCCTTGCTGTCGGAATCTGAACGCGGCGCCGCGTTCCAAGTGGTCTCGCTGGAGGCGCTCGTGCGGATGAAGCTGGTCTCCAACCGCGACAAGGACCGCACACACCTTCGCGACATGATTCAACTGGGCCTCATAGACCAGACATGGCCAGCAAAGTATCCGCCCGTTCTAGCGGAACGACTTCAACACGTTTTGGACACACCGGGTGGATGATCGGAGCCTGTGATGAGGAGCATCGAAGCTTTAATCGATGATATCGAGTCGCTCAATGTGGATGGAAGTCTCGGCAGGCATTACTTGATTGCGGAGGAAATCGAGAAACATCCCGAGGGCGCAACCTGCATCCCGTCCGTGCTGCAGCTGTTCGAGCGGAATCCGGATGGGGACTTCGGTGTTCCGGGACCGCTCGTTCATGCCATCGAAAAGTATTCTGGCCGAGGTTATGAAGCTTGCCTCCTGGAGTCATTGAACAGGCACCCGACAACGCACACTCTTTGGCTGGCACACAGGATTGTGAATACTCACGACGAAAACGAGCCTGCATTCGCTTCGTTTGCCGAGAAGTTTGAAGAACTGCTCAATTGAGGTCGCTCCTATGAAACTCTCCCGCCGAACCTTCCTCCGCGCCGCCGGCGTCTCGCTTGCGCTGCCCCGGTTGGAGGCGAACGCCGCCCCCGCCGCCAAGACGCCGCGGCGGATGGTGTGCATCAACACGCCGCTCGGGCTGCACCCCGCCGCGTTCTTCCCCGAGAAGGCCGGAAAGGACTACGCCCTCTCGCCGTACTTGGAGGTCGTCAAGGAGTTCCGCGACGACTTCACGGTGATCTCCGGGCTGTCGCATCCGGATGTGGGGCCGAGTCACGATTCGAACTACAGCTTCCTCACCGGCGCCCCGCACCCGGAGCAGCGGGCCGGGTTCAAGAACACCATCTCGCTCGACCAGTTCGCGGCGGAGAAGTTGTTCGGCGAGACGCGATTCGCCAGCCTGCCGCTGGCATGCGAGGGCTTCGGCCTGGCTTGGACGCGCAGCGGCGCGCCCGTTCCCACGGAATCCTGGCCGTCCACCGTGTTCGCCAAGCTGTTCATCGAAGGGCGGCCGGACGAGATTGAAACGCAGAAGCGGCGTTTGGAGAACGGCCGCAGCATTCTCGACTCGGTCGGCGAACAGGCGAAGGACGTGAAGTCGCAGGTCGGAGCGCGCGATCGCGAAAAGTTGGACGAGTACTTCGCCAGCGTCCGCGAACTGGAGCAGCGGCTGGCGATGTCCGAGGCGTGGTCGAAGAAGCCGAAGCCGAAGGTGGACGCCAAGCCTCCGCAGAACGTGATGAACGCGACGGACCTGATCGCCAAGACGCGGGTGTGGTTCGACCTGATTCACCTCGCGCTGCAAACCGACTCCACGCGGCTGGTCACGCTTCAATTGCTCGGCACGAGCGGGGTGCCGCCGATCCCCGGCGTGTCGCTCGGCCACCACGACCTCTCGCATCACGGCAAGGATCCGACCAAGATCGAGCAACTCAAGAAGCTCGAAACCGAGAAGATGAAGACGCTCCGCGACTTCCTCAAACAATTGAAGAACACGAAGGAGGACGGCGAATCTCTGCTGGATCGTACGACGGTGTTCTTCAGTAGCAACCTCGCGGATGCCAGCACACACGGCGTGAAGAATATGCCGGTGCTGCTCGCCGGCGGCGGCTTCAAGCACGGCCGCCACCTCGCCTTCGACCCGCAGAACAACCCGCCTTTGTGCAACCTCTTCGTGTCCATGCTTCAGCGGCTTGGAATTGAAGCAGACAAGTTCGGCAGCAGCACCGGCACCTTGACCGGCTTGGAACCGGTCGGTTAAGTCCGCTTCCGGGGCGGGCCCGCAGGCTTGGCTCGCTCGCCCGTCTTCGCCAGTTTCGTCTTGGCCGTGGCCACCCACTTCTGCAGGTCCGCGAGTTCGCTCAGGCTTACCTTGCGGGCCTTCCCCCTCGGAAGCTTGTCCAACTGCACGGGGCCGATCGCGGTGCGCTTCAGCTTCAGCACCTTGTGGCCGAGTTGGGCCAGCATGCGGCGGATCTCGCGGTTCTTGCCTTCGGTCAGCACGATGCGGAGCCACGTGCTGTCGCCCTGGGGCTTGAGCCGTTTCACGTCCTTGGCCTTCACCTTGCCGTCCGAGAGCCACACGCCGTCGAGCAGTTTCTGGAGGTCGGTCGGCGTCGGTTTCCCGGCCACGAGCGCGAGGTACGTCTTGGGGATGCCGAACCGCGGATGCATGAGATGGAACGCGAGGTCGCCGTCGTTCGTCATGAGGAGCAGGCCTTCGCTCGCTTCATCGAGCCGGCCCACGGTGTACACTCGCTGATCGACGTGAGGTACTAGATCGATGGCCCGCGGCCGCCCGGCCGGGTCGTGGTTCGTGCTGAGGTAGCCGACCGGCTTGTGAACGGCCCAGTACACGAGCTTCTCGGATCGAACGGGGTGGTCGTCCACCGCGATCTTGTGAAGGACGGGGTCGATCTTGAGCCCGAGGTCCGCCACGGGCACGCCGTTGACCTTCACCCGCCCCGCGGCGATGAGTGTGTCGCAGTGCCGCCGCGATCCGACCCCGGCGTGCGCGAGAAACTTGTTGAGCCGCTCCATCTGGATGATTCTATGACGGGACAGTTTCTCCCAGCAGAAACCGCAATCCGCTCTCCAATTCCGCATGGTCAAACTTGAACCCCGTGGCGAGCAGTTTCTCCGGGGAGCCGCGCATGCTGGAGAGGAGCACGGCGTCCGCGATGTCGCCGAACATCAGCTTCAGGGCGGGGCGAGGCAGCCAATTGAACGCGGGCCGCCACAACACGCTGCCGAGCGTCTTCGTAAAGGTGCGGTTCGTAACAGACTCGGGGGCCATGAGGTTCACCGGGCCGCAGAGAGCGTCCGTCATGAGGCAATGGTGGATCGCGCCGACCGTGTCGTGAACCGTGATCCACGGCACCCACTGTTTGCCGGTGCCGAGCACGGCGCCGAGTCCGGCGCGGAACGCGGGGAGTTGCTTGCCGAGGGCGCCGTCCCTCGGCGTGAGCACGGCCCCGATCCGCAGATTCACCGTGCGAACGCCGGTGACTGCGGCCGGCGCCGCAGCCGCTTCCCATTCCTTGCACACGTCCGCGAGGAAGCCGCTGCCCGCGGACGCGGTCTCGGCGAGAACCTCGTCGCCGCGGTCGCCGTAGATGCCGACCGCAGACGCGCAGAGAAAGACCTTTGGCCGTCGGCTCGGCGGCAACGCGGTGATGGCATCCGCCATGTGCCGGGTCGGAATCGTGCGGCTCTCAAGGATCTTCTTCCGCTTCCTGTCGTTCCAGCGGCCCTCGGAGATGCCGTCCGCCGCGAGGTGGATCACGGCGTCGCAGCCGTCCAACGCCGCGGGATCGACCGGTGCCACTGGATTCCATGAAAGCCACTCGGTGCCATCATCGAAGTGCGGCTTCGCGGATGAACCGGTGACCAATCGCCGAACGCGATGCCCGCCGGTGGCGAGGAACGCGGCCAGTTCCGAGCCGATCAGCCCGCGCGAACCCGTGAGCGCGATCGTGAGCCGCGGGCGGTCGCGGTACAGGCCGTGGCGGCGGAGGTCGCTGACGAGCAACGCATGGCGATACGAGAACATCGCGCGGATGCGGTCGTCCACCATGCCCGCTCCGAACGCGTGACCGAGCGGCCCGAACGGTAGCCGGTATTCCACCGTGTTCTCCAGGAACGACGTGGTTTCCGTATCCGGGATGAAGCGATGCGTATGCGTCCACTCGGCAAACGGGCCGCGGACTTGCCGATACTTGAATTCGCGATTCGCCGCGAAGTCGAGGAACTCGACGTGCCACTTCCGCGTCAGCGGGCCGATGCACTTCGCACGGAAGCGGACGTCGAGCTTCCCTGCTGCGAAAGAACCGTCTTGGGATAGGTCGCGGAACACTTCCCACGGCGGCTGCAGCCGCAGAAAGGCGGCCGGCCGCGCGTGCCACGCATATGCCTCCGCGGCACACGCCGGCATCGGGCTTCGTAACTGGTAGCGTTCTGGCATCGGGACGTTGTACGAACCGTCGTTCATCGGCTACGCTTAACGCATCATTCGAACGGATTCCCGCCATGCGCCTCGCTCTGGCACTGATCCTCGCCGCATCCCCCGTACTCCTCGCTGACGACGACGAGGAGAAGTTCGCGATCCCGCCAAGGCTCGTGAAGACGGACCTGCCCAACTCCACACTCGGCAAAGTCGCACCGGCCGTGGGCAAGGCCGGGTTTCCGTTCACCTTTCCCGCTGATGCCGCGGGCCAGACCTGCGACGGCGTCTTCAACGACAAGCCGTTCTGGTTCGCACTCGAAATGATGGCCAGCCAGACCGGCAACCGCATCGTCATCGGCGACGGCGGCCGCAAGATCGCCCTCGAACCCCGCGGAAAGGCCTACGAAGTCTCCTCGATCCACGGAGCGTTTCGCATCGTTGCGAAGCAGGTCGTCGGCCGGCTGCATCTCGAATCCGGCGCCGTGAGCCACGACGTGCTGCTCGATGTCCATTGGGAGCCGCGTTTTCCTGTGTTCCGCCTCGATTCGGCACCGAAGATCGACTCGATCACGGACGACCGCGGCGTCAAGTTGGACGCCGCGTCGGGCGGGTCGAAGAGCCAACCGGTCGGCTATGCGCACTCGACCAGCGTGCGCATCAACGGCATCACCCGCGAGTCGAAGCGGATCGCGAACATCAGCGGCAACTTCACCATCACCGCCAGTCCGAAGATGCTTTCATTCGAGTGTGCGGACCTCACCAAGGGCAAATCCGCGGTGGACCTGCCGAAGCAAGCCGGCGTGGCTGCGGTGCTCAAGAGCGTGGAAAAGGACGACGACACATGGGAGTACCGCCTGGAGCTGGACTACCCGCCGAACCTGCCGAAGTTCGAGAGCTTCGAATCGTGGACGCACCTGAACCGCCTGCGTCTGATCGGACCGGGGAACAAGTCGTTCGTGCCGGACGATTCGGAGGTGCTCACGCAGGGTTCGAGGATCACGGCGACGTACCGCTTCAAGGAGAAGCCCGGCCTCGTGAACCCGACCAAGGATTGGAGAGTGATCTACGAAGCACCGGCCGCGCCGATCGAATTCACCGTGCCGTTCGAGTTGAAGGACATTCCGCTGCCGTGAAATGCTACAACACCGCAGTCGTCCCCTCTGCGGAGGATGAATCATGTCGCGTGTTCTCCCGGCGTCGTGGGTCTTGATTCTTGGCGTCTTCGCCGCCGCGCAACCGGAGAAGGCTTCGGCCCCGCCGCCGGACTCGCTCGCATTCGCATCGCTGGATGTGGCCAGGCTGTGGGAACATCCGTCCTTTCTGAGCATCCGCGAGGCACCGGGCAAATTCGAGTTCGCATGGGTCGTACAGTCCGTGTTCGGCGTCGCTCCGCAAGACATCGCACGGCTGTCCGTGTTCTGGCACCCGGCCGCACCGGGTGAACCGTTCGCACTGATTACCGGCCGCAAGAAACTGGATGCGACGGCGGTGGCGAAGTCGCTTCAACGGCCAGGTGAAAAGCCGCCCAAGGCGCCGGAGAAGGTCGTCACGGCGGCCGGATCCGAGTTTCCGTTCCTGCTGCAAGTGGACGAACGCACGGTGCTGCTCGCACCGGGGAAGGCGGACCCGGCGAAGCTCGAGAGGCTCGCGGGCATGAAGGGTCGGCTCGGGGCCGCGATCGATTCTGCAGGAAAGCACACGCTCACGGTGGGCGTCGATGTGGCAACGCTCGCGTCGTTCCCGTTGCCGGTGGGTGGGCCGCTGCTTCAAGCCGAAACCGCAATCCTCACCGCCGATCTGGGCGAAAAGGCTGGCAAGGCCGAACTGCGGCTCGCATTCGCGGAAGCCGCCGACGCCAAAAAAGCGGCTCCGTTTTTGAAGACGAAGTTGGACGAGCTCGGCGGGTACGTCGCGGCCCAAGAGAAGAAGGCATCCGCGAAGGGGCAGGTGGGCACGAGCTATCCCGCGCCGCTGCTCGAGTGGGTGGCCACGACATTGAAGAACGCCAAGGTGAAGGCGGACGGCACGACTGCGACCGCGACAGTGGACCTGAGGTTGGAAGAGGGCTTCACCGCTTTGCTGAGCGCGCTTCCGGATTCCTCGTTCTCGCCGCGCGGCTCCTCCGCCGCCGAGAACAACATGAAGCAGATCATTCTTGCAATGCACAACTATGCGGATGCCAATGCCGCCTTCGTCTCCAACAGTTACGACAAGGACGGCAAGCCGCTGCTGAGCTGGCGCGTGCATCTGCTGCCTTACATCGAGCAGGACGCGGTGTATCGCCGTTTCAAGCTGGATGAGCCGTGGGACAGCCCGAACAACAAGCCGCTCAGCGATCTGGCCATCAAGGTGTTCCAAGTGCCGGGGCGGCCCGCCGCGAAGCCGAACGAGACCTATTTCCGCGGGTTCATCGGGCCGAAGGACGTGAAGCCCGAGCACAGGCCATGGCTCTTGGAAGGGCAGTCAAAGGGCCCGCAGTTCCCGGCGATTTTCACGGACGGCACCTCGAACACGCTGCTGGTGGCGGAAGCGGCGGAATCCGTTCCGTGGGCGAAGCCCGATGATCTCTTCTATGACGGCGTGAAGCCGCTACCGAAGCTTGGCGGCCCGAACGGCACATGGGTCGCCGGCATCGCCGACGGCTCGGTCCGCACCTTCCGCCGCAATCAAATCGACGAAAAGAACCTGCGGCATTTCATCTCCGTGATGGACGGGAACGTGTTGAACCTTCCGGAGCGTTGAGCGCGGCGACGGGTCGTCGCTGCCATTTGGACCGAAATGTGAAGTTGGGCTTCACAAGCACCCCGCGAATGTCGTAAACCGGGTCTCGCCTTGGATGGGAAAGG
The DNA here is from genome assembly GCA_046350135.1 of Gemmataceae bacterium. GTDB lineage: Bacteria > Planctomycetota > Planctomycetia > Gemmatales > Gemmataceae > Urbifossiella. Next base: position 116,221 of record JAXMBB010000019.1, on the reverse strand, counting down.
ATGCCCATGCCCCGGATACACTCCACGGCCGTGGTCTCGGCCGAAGCGACGATCGCTGATGACGCCGAGATCGGTCCGTTCGCCGTGATCGACGGCCCCGTGACGCTCGGCCCCGGTTGCACCGTGGACGGCACGCCCGGCTCATCGGGCCGCTTGTCGCCGGGCGCCGGCAACAACTTCGGTTCCTCGTGTGTGATCGGCGGCGCGCCCCAGCATACCGCCTACAAGGGTGAGCCGACGCTGGTTGAAATCGGCGAGCGGAACACCTTCCGCGAGCACACCACCGTGCACCGGGCGATGCCGCACGGCGTCGGGCCCGGAACCGGTGTCACTCGCATCGGCAGCGACAACCTCTTCATGGCCGGCTCGCACGTCGCCCACGATTGCGTCGTCGGCAACAGCAACATCTTCGCGAATTGCGCCCTGCTTGGCGGCCATGCCGAGACCGGCGACCGCGTCTTTCTCTCCGGCAACTCCGCCATCCACCAGTTCTGCCGCGTCGGCCGCCTCGCCTTTCTCAGCGGGTGCTCCGCGAGCAGCAAAGACGTGCCGCCGTTCTGGGTGATGCAGGATGTGAACCGCGTGTGCGGTGTAAACGTGGTCGGCATGCGTCGCGCCGGCGTGCCCACGAACGAGATTCAAGCCGTTCGTCGCGCCTTCCGCTTCATCTACATCGAACGGCTCACCATCTCCGCCGCGATGCTGCGGATGGAGGCGGAACTCGGCGGCATCCCCGCCGTCCGCGAACTGCTCGACTTCATCCGCACATCGAAGCGCGGCATCTGCGGCCCCGCCAGCTTCGAAACCAATTCCCAGGATGCCGCAGCGTGATTCGGGACGCGCTCGTCATCGGCGGCGGATTCTACGGCCTGTATCTGGCCGAGACGCTGGCTCGTCGCGGCGAACGGGTGATGCTCTGCGAACGCGGGCCGCGGCCGATGATGCGGGCGTCGTACACGAACCAGGCCCGCGTACACAACGGTTACCACTACCCGCGCAGCGTGCTCACCGCGCTCCGCAGTCGAGTGAACTTCCCGCGCTTCGCGGACGAGTTCCGCCCGGCGATCCACGACGGCTTCGTGAAGCTCTATGCGATCCCGCGGCAAGGATCGAAAGTCACGGCCGAGCAGTTCGCCGAGAGCATGCGGCGGATCGGCGCCCCGATCGAGGTGGCGGCAAATGAATTGAAACGACTCTTCGATCAGAGCATGGTCGAAGAAGTGTTCCGCGTCCGCGAGGCGGCGTTCGATTCGCTCGAGCTGTGCCGCATCATCCGCGAGCGTGCGGAACGGGCGGGCGTGGAGATCCGTACGGGTGTGAACGTGGACCGCGTGCGGGGCCTACCCGGCGATTCCATCCGCGTGGCGACGGCGGACGGGGAGATCACTGCGGGCATGGTGCTGAATTGCACCTATTCACAGACGAACGCGGTGGCTGCGGCGTCGGGGTTGCCGCTGATTCCGCTCAAGCACGAGATCGCGGAGATGGCCTTGATCGAACCGCCGGACGAACTGCGTGAAGTCGGCGTCACGGTGATGGATGGCCCGTTCTTCTCGTGCATGCCGTTTCCGCCGCGCGAGTTGCACACCCTGAGCCATGTTCGCTACACGCCGCACGGCCATTGGACCGAGAACGACCCGCAGCAACTCCCCGCCTACCGGGTGTTCGAGCGATTCGAGAAGCGAAGTGCGTTCGATCACATGCTCCGGGATGCGGCACGGTACCTGCCCGTGCTGGCGAAGTGCCGGTACCGCGATTCGCTCTGGGATGTGAAGACCGTGTTGCCCCGCAGCGAAACGGACGACTCCCGCCCGATCCTGTTCCGCCCGCATCACGGCATCCCGAATTATCACGTGGTGATGGGCGGGAAAATCGACAACGTGTACGACGTGGCGGATGAACTGACAAATGTCTTGAACTCCCGCACGATGCCGCTGGCGGCCTGAACATGGCAAAAGTCGATACATTCGTGTCCATGGTTGCGGTGCTCCGGAGTTACGCCCGGTTCCTGCCCGCGTTCGTCGACGAAGTTTATCGCATACTCGATTCTCATTACACGAATTACGAACTGGTCTTGGTGGACAACGGCTCCCGCGATGAGACGCCGAAGCTGGTGCGTGAACTGTTGCAAACGAGAAAGTGCATTCGGTACCTGAGGCTGTCCCGCCGTCAGACTGCGGAAACGGCCGTGATGGCGGGTCTGGACGCCGCGATCGGCGATTACGTCGTCACACTGCACCCGGAGTTCGATCCGCCGGGCGAATTGCCCGCGATGGTGGACGAGTGCCGGGCCGGCACGGACGTGGTGTTCGGTGTGGCGCCGTTCCCGCACCGGCCGAGTCCGCTGTACCGTGCGATGCGGTGGGGCTTTTACCGCTTTGCAAAGGTCGCTCTCGGAATCGAGCCCTTTCGCGTGAACAGCGTGTATCGCTGCATGAGTCGCGCCGCGGTGAACGCATTCACCCGTGTACGCCGACGCAAGCGATTCTTCGGGCAACTCGCATCGGAAATCGGCCTCTCGGTCGCGGCCCACGAATACGAGTTCATCTCGCGAAGCGGGAAGCAACCGCGCGTGAACTTGCGCCGCGCGGCCCGCACCGCGGCCTCCATGGCCGTGAGTCACTCCGCGGCCCCGATGCGGCTCGTGAGCCTGCTCGGCCTCGCCGGCAGCTTCGTCAGTTTTCTGTACAGCTTGTACGTTGTCGGCATTTATCTCACCCGTGATGATGTGATGCCGGGGTGGACCACGCTCAGCTTGCAGATGAGCGGACTATTCTTCCTCGTGTTCGTCATGCTGACATTGATCGGCGAACATCTTGGCCGATTGATGGATGAATCGGTGGATCGGCCTCTGTATCACGTGCGGGAAGAGCAATCCAGCTCCGTGATGTTGTCCGATCTTGCACGACGCAATGTGATGGACCGCTCGGAGTGATCCATGTTGATCAATCATCTTTCAAGCCCCCCCGTTGCAACGGGCGGGGGGACAAGGCAAGTGCCGGATTTCACAGCGGTTGAATTCGCACCGCGAACCTCGGAATACTGCGTGTGCGTGTTCGTCATCAATGAGAACGGCAAGCTGCACAAGCAGTTGGACGCGATGCGCGAACAGTGCCACGGCCGCATCGACATCATCGTCGCGGACGGCGGCAGCACGGACGGCTCCACCGGTCACGAGAAACTGAGATCGCTCGGAGTCAACACACTGCTCACGAAGTGCGGCCCGGGCAAGCTCGGCGCCCAGATGCGGATGGCCTTCGCCTGGGCGCTCGATCGCGGCTACGGCGGCATCGTCAGTATGGATGGCAACGGCAAGGACGGCCCCGACGCGATCCCACTTTTCATCGACAAACTTGATGAAGGCTTCGACCACGTCCAAGGATCGCGGTTCGTCCGCGGCGGCGTCTCCGAAAACCTGCCGTTCTCGCGGTGGCTTGGCGTGAAGTTCCTGCACGCGCCGCTGATCTCGCTCGCCAGCCGCCGCCGCTACACGGACACGACCAACGGCTTCCGCGGGTACAGCCGCCGCTTCCTTGAAGATTCACGGGTGAGCCCGTTCCGCGACGTGTTCCCCGGCTACGAACTGCACTACTACCTCGCGATCCGGGCCGCGAGGCTCGGCTTCAATGTGTGTGAAATCCCCGTTGCCCGCCGGTATCCCGCCCACGGGCCCGTGCCCACGAAGATCAGCCCCGTCCGCGGCAACCTGCGCGTGCTGAGTTGTCTTTTTTCCGCGTGCCTGGGTCGCTATAACCCGTGACCGCTTCACCGAGGTCAGCCATGGCGGACGCACTCGTCGGTCACACCGGATTCGTCGGCGGCAATCTTGCCGCCCAGCACCGTTTCGCTGCATTCTTCAATTCCAAGAACATCGAATCGATTCGCGGCCGCAACTTCGACACCCTCGTGGTGTCCGGCATGCCCGCGGCGAAGTGGCTGGCCAACCGCGATTCGCTCGGCGACCGTACGACTCTCGATTCGCTCTGGGGCAACCTCTCCCATTGCACGGCGAAGACCGTCGTCATCATCTCGACGGTCGACGTCTACCCCGCGCCACGCGGCGTGGATGAAGGCACGATGATCGAGCCGATGTTCCAAGAACCGTACGGCAAGCACCGATACGAACTTGAACGGCGGGCCGGGTTCCGCTTTCCGCGTGTGCTCAGCGTGCGGCTCCCCGGCCTGTTCGGTCCCGGACTCAAGAAGAACGCGATCTACGACCTGCTGACTGGGAACCAAGTCGAGAAGATTCATCCGGACGCGGCTTACCAGTTCTACAACCTGAACCGGCTGTGGGGCGACATCAAGACGGCGCTCGACGCCGGGCTGACGGTCGTAAACTTCGCCACCGAACCCGTGACGATGCGCGAGGTGGCGCGAACCGCGTTCGGCCATGCGTTCGCTACCGCGCCGGGCGGACGGCCCGCGAGCTACGACATGCGTACGAAGCATGCGGAGTTGTTCGGCGGCCGGGGATGCTACCTCGAGTCGAATGCCGAAGTGCTTTCCGGCATCGCGGCATTCGTGGCCGGCGAGCGAGTCCCCGCGAGGGCCGCGGCGTGAAGCTCGCGGTTTCGAACATCGCGTGGCCGCGGGAGCAGGATGAAGCCGTCGCGGAGCTCTTGAACGAGCACGGTGTCGCGGGCATCGAAGTCGCCCCGACGAAACTCTTTGCGAAGCCGCTGGACGCGAACGATTCCGACATCGCGGCCGTTCGGCGGTTTTGGGCCGAGCGCGGCCTTGCGATCGTTGCGGCGCAGTCGCTTCTCTTCGGTAAACCCGAACTCGCAATCTTTGAATCGGCCGGCACCCGCGCCGCCACGCTCGAATACCTCGGCGGCATCGTGCGGCTCTGTGCCAAGCTCGGCGCGGGAGCGATGGTATTCGGTTCGCCGAAGAATCGCCGCGCGGGTTCGCTTCCGACGGATGAAGCGATGCGGATCGCCGTCGAGTTCTTCACGCGACTCGGTGAATCGGCAGCGAGCGCGGGCACGTGCATCGTGATGGAGGCGAATCCGCCCGTGTACGGGGCGGACTTCGTCACACGGGCCGCCGACGCGATCGAACTCGTCGAGCGCGTGAACCACCCCGGCTTCCGCCTGCACTTGGACACCGGTTGCATGACGCTCGCCGGAGATTCGATCGCTGACACGTTCGCCCGCGGTTCGAAATGGATGAAGCACTTCCACGTCAGTGAGCCGAATCTCGACCCGCCGGGAACCTCGGGGAAAGTCGATCACGCCACCTTCGCGTCGGAACTTCGCAACTACACCGGGTGGATCTCGCTGGAGATGCGTGAAGGTCAGCCGTTCGACTTCGCCGTTTTCACGCAGTCCGTTCGCTGGTTGAGATCGAACTACCGCCAATCCGGGATTTGACGCTTCCGGATCGGCATGCGGCGGGATACTCTCTTCTGCACGCCCGCATCCCGCCCGGAGCCACATCCGTGAATCTGCGTTCCCTCTCCGCGTTGCTCATCGCGCTGCCGTCGTTCGCGTTCGCCGCCGAGCCGCTGCCGAACACCAAGCCGCTCGAGGAAAAGGAGCCTCTCCACAAGAAGATGGTGGACGGGATTCACACATACCTTGACCGCGAGATCGCGGCTTCGGTCTCGAAGCGGAAGGACTTCTGGAAGCCGGACTTCACTTCGCCCGAAGCGTATCTCAAGTCGATCGAACCGAATCGCGAGCGGCTTCGCAAATACCTCGGTGTCGTGGACAAGCGGTTGCCCGCGAACTTGGAGTACGTCGGCGGGCCGGATCAACCTTCGCTCGTCGGCGAGACGGACAAGTACAAGGTGTACGCCGTGAAGTGGGCCGTGCTGCCCGGCATCGATGGCGAAGGGTTCTTGTTGGAACCGAAGGGCAAGGCTGCCGCCAACGTGGTGGCGATTCCGGATGCGGATTGGACGCCGGAGATGGCGATCGGGCTGACGCCGGGAGTACCCGTGAAGGCGCAGTTCCCCCGGCACCTCGCCGAGAACGGCTGCCGCGTGATCGTACCGATGCTCATCGATCGCAAGGACGACTTCTGCGTGAACCCGCGACTCGGTCGCGGCACCAATCAACCGCACCGCGAGTTCATCCAGCGTATGGCCTATGAGATGGGCCGCACCATGATCGGCCTCGAAGTGCAGAAAGCCCTCGCGGCCGTGGATTGGTTTCAAAAGAGCCAACCCGATCGCAAGATCGGTGTGTTCGGCTTTGCCGAGGGTGGACTGATCGCACAATACGCGACCGCCGTGGACTCCCGCATCCACTGCGTCGGGATCAGCGGCTCGTTCGGGCCGCGCGAGAAGATGCATGAGGAACCGATCTACCGCAATGTGTGGGGTTTGCTTACCGAGTTCGGCGATGGCGAAGTGCTGCGGCTGGTCTTCCCGCGGCCGACGATCATCGAAGCGACGCCGTTCTCGGCGGTGGCGGGGCCGGCGGCTCGGCCCGGCCGCGGCGGCGCGGCGCCGGGAAAGATCGAGACCGCCCCGCTGCTCGCGCTTCGTGCGGAAGCCGATCGCGGGCTCTCCGCCTACAGCGAAGCTTGGAAGTTTCCGCGCGAGTCGAGTTCCCTCTCGAGTTCGACCGAAGTGAACACGGATCTCGAGGCCTTCCGCGGGCCGGGATTCGAACTGGCCGCGTTCATCGGAAAACTCACGAGCGTGGATGCGAAGTTGATCGCACCGGATGAACCCACGAAAGACCTTCGCAAGGGCTTCGATCCCGCCGCGAGGCAGAAGCGGCAGTTCGATCAACTCGTGGCGTACATCCAGAAGATGTGGCGCGATTCGGACGCGGTGCGGCGCGACTTCTGGAAGAAGGCCGACACCTCCTCCGTCGCGGCGTACGAGAAGAGCACCGAAGCCTACCGCGATTACTTCCACACCGAGGTGATCGGCAAGCTGCCCGAGCCGACGATGCCGCTCAACCCGCGGACCCGCGTGATCTACGACGAACCGAAATGGACCGGCTACGAAGTGATGCTCGACGTGTACCCGGATGTGTTCGCGTCCGGCATTCTGCTTCTGCCGAAGGACCTGAAGCCCGGCGAGAAGCGGCCTGTGGTCGTGTGCCAGCACGGGCTCGAAGGGACGCCGCGAAGCACCATCGACCCCGAGAAGAGCCCCGTGTACGCGGAGTTCTCGAAGCACCTCTGCGAGAAGGGGTACATCGTCTACGCGCCCCAGAACCCGTACATCGGGCAGACGCACTTTCGCCAGATCCAACGCAAAGCGCAGCCGCTCAAGGCCGCCCTCTTCAGCTTCATCGTGCGGCAGCACCAGCGCACCATCGACTGGCTCGAGACGCTGCCGAACGTGGACGCCAAACGCATCGCGTTTTACGGTCTGAGCTACGGCGGCAAGACGGCCATGCGCGTGCCCGCCATCGAGAAGCGATATTGCCTCTCGATCTGCTCCGCGGACTTCAACGAGTGGATCGGCAAGAACGTGTCGGTCGGGCTTCCGATGAGCTACATGTGGACCATGGAATACGACATGTACGAGTTCGACCTGGGGAACACCTTCAACTACGCGGAGATGGCGTTCCTCATCGCACCGCGGCCGTTCATGGTGGAACGCGGCCACGACGACGGCGTCGGCATCGACGAGATGGTGGACTACGAATACGCCAAGATTCGCTACCTGTACGCGAACAAACTCAAGCTCGCGGATCGCACCGAACTCGAGCACCAGCCCGGCGGCCACCGCATCTTCGAGAAGGGAACGTACGAGTTCCTCGGCAAGCACCTGAAGTGGGACCGCAAGTGATGTTTGCCTCGAACTCGCAAGCGGCACGCGTGCGCCGCTTGCGGATCCGCACACCGCTCAACTCATCGTCAGGGCGGCGGGTTCGGGCGTGTTCACGAGCGCGTCGCGGTCGATGGCCTTCTTCTTGATCTTGGTGTGCAGCGTGTCGCGGCTCATGCCCAGCAGCTTGGACGCGTGGCTCACGTTGCCGCCGGTCTGCCGCAGGGCGCGGTGGATCGCCCACGTCTCGATGTCGTCCACATTCAAACTTGGCGGCAGGCCGAAGCCGGACACGCTTGCCGAATCCGCGTCCACATCCGGCGACACGGGCAACGGGATGCTGTCCGCGTCGAGCACGTCCGTTTCGCTCATCACAGCCGCACTCTCGATCGCCGCTCGAAGTTGGCGTACATTCCCCGGCCAATCGTAGGCTTGCAGCTTTTCCACGGCCGCAGCCGTGAAGCGGAAGTTGCGGCGGCATTCCGTCGCGACCTTCAACAGGAAGATGCTTGCCAGTTCGGGCACGTCGTCCAAACGCTCGCGGAGCGGGAACCCGGATCGTGATGACACAGGCGGAAGTACAGGTCGGCGCGGAAGCGACCGGCCCGCACCTCGGCGTCAAGTCGCGATTCGTGGCCGCGACGATCCGCACGTCGGCGGTCACATCGCGGGCCGCGCGCAGGGCGGAACGACTTCCCTCGATGACTCGGAGGATCTTCGCCTGGCAGTCCAACGAGAGGTCGAGATTTCATCGAAGAAGAGCGTGCCTTCGTCCGCTTGGCGGAAAAAGCCGGAATGTTCGCCGTTGCCGAACATCTCGAAGTCGAATGTGGCGGGGGAGAGATTGGCGCGATTCACCACCACGAGCGGGCCCGCGGAACGGCGGCTATTTTTGTGCAGGCCGAGCAGCACGAGTTCCTTCCGGAGCCGCTTTCCCCCTGAACGAGCACCGTCATCGATTGCGGTGCGGCGCGGGCGATCTGCTGGCGCAGGTGCGTCATGGCCGAACTCTCACCGATGATCTCGTCCGCGACCGGGGCGTGCGTGCGGAGTCGCGAGTTTTCGGCCTCCAGATTGCGCCGTGTCCGGTGGATCTCAAGCCCGTGGGCGAGAAGCCGGCGACGGCCTCGATGAAGCGAACGTCGCGTTCCTGGAAGGTGCGTCCGGTGCGGTAAGCATGCAACGCGGCCACGATTTCCCCCGAGGCCTTCAAGGGAATGCACACCGCATCGGCGAACATGGAGAGGCTGTCGGTCGGAGAGTGTTTCGAAGTGAGGTCCGGGAACATCCACACGGTGCCGCCGGTGGCGACGGCCTGCTTGGTCAGCCGGCGCGAGAGCGTCGCATCCACGGAGGCGTCTTCCGGCAGCACGAGTTTCGGCACCGGTTCGTTCGGGTCGAAGTTGAGGTAGCCGGTGAGGCGGGCGGCGGTCTGGTTGAGGATCGTGCGGAGGGCGGCCTCGATCATCTCGTGGGGGGATTTCAACTCCACCGCGGCGGACATGTACTTGCACAACGCCGTGAGGTCGTCCACTCGGCGTTGCCGGTCGGCGACTTCCTGCGGCGGATCGGCGGGCCTTCGGCTCATCGGATGCTCGACTGCTTTCGTCTGGTGACTCTCACCATGCGGGCGATACGTGTGGAGCGTTTCGGGAGCCCCGGACGCGAGTGCGTCCGCCGTTCCGCTGCCGACCATGGCCGAGAAGCGGAGGGCGACGTCCCCGATGCGGAGGAGGCGGCCGTCCGTCAGTTCCGCGCCGCCGGCGATCCGTTCGCCGTCGAGGCGGGTGCCGTTCAGTCCGAAATCGCGGACGAACCAATGGCCCCCTTCGCAGTAGATCTTGGCGTGGAGTCGCGACGCCAGGCTGTCGCGCAGCACCACGGTGTTGTCGCGGCCGCGACCGAGCGTGACCGGCCGCTCCGGGGCCAAGTCCAAGGTCGCCGGCTGGCAGTCCCCGGCTTCGAGCGTGAGTCGAGCGTGCATGCCCAAGCCTAGCACGCGATTCGGACGCGAAGCCTGTTCCGCCGTATATCAACTCTTCGCCAATCTCCCTTGATTTCAGGCGGGTTCACCATGCAGAAGCGGATCGAAGGCAAGGCCTACGTGCTCGGCGACAACATCGACACGGACCAGATCATTCCCGCCCAGTACCTCACGTTCAATCCGTCGATTCCGGCCGAATACAAGATGTTCGGCAAGTACGCCCTCTGCGGGGTGCCGGACGACGCGGCCGGGTTGCCCAAGGGCCACATCCCCTTCCACGGCCCGGACGACGAGTTCGTCTCGCCGTACCGGATCGTGATCGGGGGCAAGAACTTCGGGTGCGGGTCCAGTCGGGAGCACGCGCCGATCGCCCTTGCCGCGGCGGGAATCCAAGCCGTCGTGGCCGAGTTCTACGCCCGCATTTTCTACCGCAACTCGGTGAACGGCGGTTACCTCACTCCGATCGAGTGCCCCTCCCGGCTGATCGAGAAGATCTGCACGGGGGATGAACTCGCGATCGACCTGGCCGCCGGCACGCTCACCAACAAGACGACGGGGGAGTCTTGGGAGTTGTCTCCGTTGGGAGAAATCGCGCCGATTCTGGAGGCGGGTGGGATTTTCAACTATGCCAAGAAAGTGGGTATGCTGAAGGCATAACAACGGTCGGCCGCCAGCTGCATTAGGCAGCGAAAGTCACGGGCGTCCGGCGATGCGGTTCATCCGCAAATGCCGGACGATCCTTCTCACTTCGATGATGGCGACACCCGCGACTTTGGCGAATTACACCTCATCCACGACCGTGACCGGAGGCGGCTTCGGGGCGTCGAGATCGCTGGCGTCGAAGCGGCCGTCCTTCATTTGCTCGCGGAAGATCGCAACTGTCTCGCGGATGCCGTCCTCCAGTTTCGTCTTGTGCATCGGCCCCAAGTCCTTCTCGATGCCCGCGTCCGAAAGATCGTATGCGATGGCGATCTGCGTGGTGCCGACGGTCACGAGCTTCGCCGCTTCGGGCAGCACCTTGCACAGCGTCTGGTGGTATTGGTCCATCGAGATCACATCGCCGCGGAGGTTGTAACTCTTCGCCCCGTTGAATCGGCGGCTCACGCCGGCGATAAACGCCTTCGCCACGTCGTCCACGTATTGGAAGTCGGACCAGCCGCCGAAGTTGATGGCGTACGGGCGGCCGAGCAGCACCGCCTTGATCGCTTTGGTCGGCTCGCTGGTCATGCCCAGATCGCGGCCGACGCCGTACACCGTCCACGGTCGCAGGCCCACGCTCGAGATGCCGTGATCCTGGTGATAGATGCGGGCGTTGCCTTCGTTGCAGCACTTGAACACGCCGTAATGCGTGCTCGGCGTGAGCAGCACATCATCGGCCAGCGGCCATGTGAACTGATCCTTCGGGTACTTGTCCGGCCCGCTGAACACGGCGGCGGAACTGGCGTAGCACACGCGCTGCACCTGCCCGTTGCTCGCCTTCACCGCCTCGAACACGGCCAGCGTGCCGAGCACGTTCACCTTCGCCCCGAGCATCGGATCGGCGCGGCACGTCGGCACCTGCAAGCCCGCGAGGTGGATGATGTGCGTGATTCCGTGGGTCTTGATCGCGGCGGAGAGCGTCTTGAGGTCCGTCACGTCGCCGGGGATGAACCCGACCTGCTTCACCTGCTCTTCGGGCAGGATGAGCCGCAGCCGCCGCGGGTCTTCCTTGAGGTCGTAGGAGAAGACGTGGTCGCCGGAGGCGAGCAGGTTCTTCGCGATCCACGCCCCGATGAACCCGTAGCCGCCCGTAATCAGAACTCGCATGGAGAAACACTCGCTAAAAGATTGAAAAAGGGAATTATAAGGAGTCTCGCCCCGGACTCGTCCGAGTTTGGCTTGAGCTTGTTTTCCCACTGTCGCGTCGCTATTCGCCCCGAATGCGGTCTTCGGCAGGACTCCGGGCCGCGGAAACAGGGGATTTGGACATGGCGCAGGGAACGCGCGGCCGGCTCACACTCCTCGGAGCCGGGCTGCTCTTCTGTCTCGGCTGCATGAACGACGAGCCCAAGTCGATCGGGAAGGGACCCGCCAAGCCGACCACGAACACGATGGGTGCCAATCCGAATTCCAAGACACCGACCACCTACGGCGGCGGAATCCAGCAAACGGGCTTCACGAACACGGGACGCCCCGACCCCAAGACGGATTACTTCAAGACGGCGGGTGCGACGGTTCCGACCACACCCGGGGTGAAGGGCACGGGGACGCCGATGCCGCCACCGCTCGGCCTCGCTCCGACGCCGTCGAGCGACCCGTATGCCGGCAGTCGCCTGACGAGTCCGACGTATCCGCCGAGCGGGCTCGGCGCCCAACCGCCGTTCGCGCCGGACGGCCCGGCCGGTGCGTTCCCAGTCCCGCCGATGGCCCCCGCGGGTGCTGTGGCACCGATGTCCCGCTGATCGGCTTGCATAAAAATGCGGCGGGCTGGCCGGGCGTTCGACCTGCGCGCCCGCCTCCGTTTGCACGATGCGCCTGGATTCAATTCAGCATCGGTTCCTTGGGCTTCTCGAATTCCTTGGGCATCTTGGCGCTGCCATCCGGGAGCAGTGCCGGTTTGCCGGGGGCGGGCCGGGCCGCAGGTTGCGGACCGTTTGCGAAGTACAACCCCAACCCGAGAGCGATTGCGACGGACGCCGCCAGCGTGAAGCGGGCGCGGTTGCCGCTTGCCGAGGAGCGGGCCGAGATCGTGATCGAGGGTTCGGCCGTTCGCGGGGCCGCGGGCCATGCCTTCGGCATCGCCGACTTGAAGTAGTCGGAAAGAACGTCGTCCACGGGGTCGTGCGGCAGCGGCATCTGGCTCATGGCTTCTCACTCGTTTCGGTCAGACGTTCGGCGACGCGCTGGCGGGCGCGGCTCAATCGCATGTGGATCGCCGTCACGTTCGCGCCCATGATCTCGGCAATCCGGTTCGAATCGTAGTCCAAGGCATAACGCAGGGTGAGGATGTCGCGATCCGCCTGCGAAAGTTCTTCCAGCACCGAGCGAAGTTGGCCGAACAGTTCCTCGCGTTCGAGCAACTCGACCGGCATCGGTTGTCGCGAGTGAACGCCGTTCAACAGCTCCGGCGGTTGCGTCCCGTTGCGGCGGAATGCACTCTTCGCATAGTCCTCGGCGAGGTTGCGGGCCACCCGGAGCAGCCACGCTCGCGGATTTTGGATCTCTTCACCCGTCGCTCCGTTCTCCCAATGCTTCCAGAGGCGGAGGAACGCTTCCTGGGTCACGTCTTGTGCGAGGTCCGAATCCATCCAGCGGGCGTACGCCAAGGCCCACACTTCGCGGCTGTGTTGCTCGTACAATGCCTCGAAATCGGCCCGCCGGGCGGACTCGGGGCGCGCACCGGAAGGCTTGGCGGAAGCTTGGGGCATCACGGCATTCGTGTGGCGATCAACATCGCTCGGCAGCAACAGGACGATTCCCGCGAGGAATTCTAACGGACAGTCGCGGTTTGGATCAAATCCGCAAATTTCTCCACGCCGCGAGTTTTTCCACTGGACACCGACCGCTTGATTTCATACATGACGGTGCGAGAATACATTTCGGGCCGTCGCCCGACGGCCCTTCTGCAAGGAGCCAACCATGTGGGAACCACCCGCGGAGCACCCGCTGCGGCGGCTGTTCTCCGGGCTGGCCGAGCACGCCTTCCTCTCCCGACTCGGCGTCGCCGACCCGCCCCTCATCGATTACCTGTCGTCCCTCCTCTCCCGGTTCGTGCATCTGGACGCGGTCCATCGCCTGCGTGCCACGGACGGTCGTCCGCTGAGTGAAGTCGTGGAGATGGTGATGGAGGCCGAGCAACTTCCGCCCGGCGGCCGCACCCGGCGCGAATACTACCGCCATATCGGCGACTTCGCGCTATTCTGGACCGGCGTATTCCCCGAGGCCATCGACCGCACGCGGCGTCGCTCCAAGGACGCGTTCGTCGATTACACGTTGCAAGGGAAACGCGGCTACCTGCTCACCAGTCGCTTTGACGAAGCCGAACATCCGGACGACGCCGGTCTGTTCCGCCGCCTGAGCGACCAGTTCGAGGTGTGCGCACTCGGCTTGCGTGAAGTACGCCGCGAGTGGGAGGAACTCGCACCCATGCCGCCCGGCTCCAAGCTGATCCAGTGATACCTGCTTGGCGCGGGCCCAGTTGTTCGATGGCGAAACGAGCCTCCCGAGTTTCGGGAGGCCTCGTGAATTGGCATGTCTGACGCCTTTGCCTCACACGACTACAATTCTCCTCACAGAATTCCTCGCGAGCATCCACCATGCGATTCGCACTCTCCGCGATCTGCGCGTTCGCCGTCGCTCACGGCACCAGCGCCCAGCAACCCTCGCTCGTGGCGCCGACCAACGCGCTCTCGCCCGAAGACGAACAGAAGGCGCTCATCGTGCCGGACGGGTTCGAAGTACAACTCGTTGCCAGCGAACCGCAGATTCAGAAGCCGATGCAGATGGCGTTCGATGCCAAGGGCCGCATCTGGGTCACAACGAGCTACCACTACCCGTTCGCCGCCCCCGCCGGCAAAGCCACCGACAAACTCTTCATCCTCTCGGACTTCGACGCGAAGGGCAAAGCGCGGAAAGTGCAGACGTTCGCCGCGGATCTGAACATTCCGATCGGCATCCTCCCGCTGCCGGACTGCAAATCGTGCATCGTCTCCAGCGTCGGCGAGATCCTGAAGTTGACCGATGAGGACGGCGACGGCAAGTACGACAAGAAGGAAGTGCTCTTCGCCGGGTTCGGCAGCCGCGACACGCACGGCATGTACAACTCGTACACCCTCATGCCGGACGGCTGGGTGTACGCCTGCCACGGGTTCAACAACGATTCGAAGACGAAGGGCAAGGACGGCCGCGAACTCGCGATGCAGTCCGGCAACACATTCCGCTTCAAGCCGGACGGCAGCAAGATCGAAGCGTTCACCCGCGGGCAGGTGAACCCGTTCGGAATGTGCGTCGATCCGTGGTTCAACTTCTACACGGCCGATTGCCACTCGAAGCCGATCACGAACCTGATCCCCGGCGCGGTGTACGAGAGCTTCGGCAAGCCGCACGACGGGCTCGGCTTCGGCCCGGTGATGTTCGGCTACGATCCGGGCGGCACCGGCCTCTGCGGGGTCGCGTGGTACGACGCCGACCACTTCCCCGCGAGCTACAAAGGGAACCTCTTCCTCGGCAACGTGGTGACGAGCCGCGTGAACATGTGCAAGGTGGAGTGGACCGGAGCCACGCCGAAGGCCGTGCAGCAACCGGACCTGATCGTGAGCAAGGACCCGTGGTTCCGCCCTGTGGACATCAAGCTGGGGCCGGACGGCGCGGTGTATGTGAACGACTTTTACAACAAGATCATCGGACACTATGAAGTGGACCTGAAACACCCCGGTCGCGACAAGGACCGCGGCCGCATTTGGCGCGTGGTGAGCACCAAGAGCACGGCTTCACCGAAAGCACCTCGCTCGGACTGGACGACGGCCACCGACACGGAACTGGTGAGCGACCTCACGCATCCGAACCTCACCGTCCGGTTCCTTGCCGGAAACCAATTCTTGGCTCGGGCGCGAGCCGGGAAGAAACCCAAGGCCGAGGACGCGATTGTCGGGCCATTGCTGCAGAATCCCAAATCGGCTTCAAACGTCGCTGGCTGGCTTTCTTTCGCGGGTGAAGCCGATAATGCGCCACCGAACTACGCCGATCTGCTGAAGGCCGCCAGGGAACTGGAGTGGACGCCCGATCAGTGCACGTCGCTGACATTACGCGCCCTCGCCAGCCACGAGAAATGGACAGACGACGACCGCAAGGTGGTGCTGGGATGGATGGCGGCGTTCGACGCGCCGCGCTTGAAGCGGGCGGGAGTCGAAGCGATTGCGTCCCACCCGCACGCGGACTTCGTGAAGCCGCTTGTGGAGTTGCTCGGAAAAGTTCTGCCCGGCGACGACCACATGCGGCACGCCGTGCGAATCGCACTGCGGAATTGCCTTCGAGGCCTCGACGACCAAACCCTCGAAGCATTGGTCAAGGACAAGTCGGTCGACGGGACGCTCGCCGACATCATGCTCGGCATCCCGACATCGAGTACGGCGAAGTTCCTGAGCGGATTCATCGCTACGCGCGACGCCACCGGCGCGTTTCCGGCCTACGCCGAACACATCGGCCGCTACGGCAATCGCGAGGCCCGTCGCTCCGTCCAGCAAACTTTTTGGAGCCTGACGCGGGTCAATGCCAACGAGTCCAACTTCCGCGTGGGTGTTCAAGTCATTCGCCAACTCGCCCGCGGTATGCAGGCGGGCGGCGCCAAGTTCGACGGGGACGAGTTGCCGGAACTCCGGTTCGTCGGCGATCAGACCGTTTCGTACTTCAAGGCGGATCCCGCCAGCGCCAGACTGGCGATCGAGACTCTCGCTCTACTGCCCGCGCTCGGGGACTCCGCCGGTTTCTCCAGCAACGAGTTGGACCGCTTCGCCAAGCAGGAGCAATTCGACGCAGACGTTCGCGGTGCCGCATTCGATGCCCTGAGCCGCGTCGATTACAAGCGGGCCTATCCCTTGCTGAAGGAACTTGTGCAGTCTTCCTCCGAGGCGGTCGCGCTGCGCGAGAAGGCCCTCGTCGCTCTCGCGAACGTACCGATGCGCGAGGCGCGTGGCGAGGTGAATGTCGCACTCAAGGGCGTGCCGTATCGCGTGGCGGTCGCCGTGGCGCTCAACATGGTCGCGACCAAGATCGGGGGCGAAGAGTTGCTCGCGTCCGTGAAGGCCGGGTTCATGCCGGCCCGCGTGCTGCAGGAAAAACTCGTTCTCGAACGGCTCCGCGCCGCAAACATCCCGGGATTCGACAAGCAACTTGCGGACCTCACCAAAGGCCTGCCGCCCGCGGACCAGAGACTCGCCGAACTCATCAAGCAACGCACCGTGAAGTTCACCGGCACGAAGCTCGACAAGGAAGCCGGGGCGAAGCTGTTCACCAAGCACTGCGGCGCGTGCCACCGCATCGGAAACGACGGCGGCAAGGTCGGCCCGAACTTGGACGGCGTGGGTCTTCGCGGCCTGGAGCGGTTGCTCGAAGACACACTGGACCCGAACCGGAACGTGGATGCCGCGTTCCGCGCCCGCGTGCTCAACCTCGTGGACGGCACCACCAAGACCGGCCTCATGCTGCGGGTCGAGGGCGAGGTGCTTGTGATGGCGGACGACCAAGGCAAGGAGTTCCGCGTCCCGACGAAGGACATCGAGAAGAACCGCGAGACGGCTCTCTCCCCGATGCCCGCAAACTTCGGCGAAGCGATTCCCGAAGCGGACTTCTACCAACTGATCGGCTGGTTGCTCGATCAGAAGACGAAAGAGACGCCCAAGAAGGAGTAGCAATTGCGAACCGATTCGCCGCCGGGGCCGAAGCCCGTCTCGTTCCTCGGCGGCAACCTCGCGGACTTCATGTCCCATCGGCTGGATTTCTTCCTCCAAACGGCCCGCACCTACGGCGACCTCGCCGCGTTCCGCTTCGGCCCGCGGCGCATGTTCCTCGCCAGCCACCCCGATCTTATCGAGCAAGTGCTCGTCACGGACGCGAAGCATTACATCAAGCACTTCGGCGCCCGCATGTACAAGCCCGTGCTCGGCAACGGGCTCGTCACCAGCGAGGGCGATTTCTGGCTGAGGCAGC
Source organism: Gemmataceae bacterium (assembly GCA_046350135.1). Taxonomy (GTDB): domain Bacteria; phylum Planctomycetota; class Planctomycetia; order Gemmatales; family Gemmataceae; genus Urbifossiella. The sequence continues at coordinate 98,813 of JAXMBB010000019.1, read as the reverse complement.
GACGGCTCTCGCAGCCCGCGTTCCTCAAGGGCCGCGTGCTAGGCTACGCCCCCATGATGGGCGAACTCGCGCGGGCCATGCTCGCCCGGTGGCGACCCGGCGAACGCATCGATGTGAACTACGAATTCAGCGGGCTCACGAGCGCCATCGCGCTGAAGACGCTCTTCGGCTTGGACGATCACGAAGACCGCGAATCGTTCGTGATGGCTCTGCATGAAGCGTTCGACCTGCTGAGCGCGAAGTTCCGCTCGCTGGTACGCCTTCCGCTGTGGGTGCCGACGCCCGCCAACCGCCGGCTGAAACGGGCCATCGCGCATCTCAACCGCGTGGTGGACGGGTACATCGCCGCGGGCCGTGCCCGAAGGGAACCGGGGGAAGACCTGCTTTCGCGGCTCATCACCGCCCAAGACGACGACGGCACGAAGATGACCGACCGGCAGCTGCGCGACGAAGCGATGACGCTGTACTTGGCCGGACACGAGACGACCGCGCTCACGCTCACATGGTCTTGGGTGCTGCTCGCGCGGCATCCAGAAGCGGAGGCGAAACTGGTGGAAGAATGGAGTCGCGTGCTCGGCGGCCGCACGCCGACGCCGGACGATCTGCCGAACCTGCCGTACACGGACGCGGTGCTCTCGGAGGCCATGCGCGTGTATCCGCCCGTGTACCTCATCGGCCGCGAAGCGACCCGCGATCTCGAACTCGGCGGCTACCGCGTGAAGCGCGGCACCACGATCTTCATGAGCCAGTGGGTGAGCCACCGCGACCCGCGTTGGTTCCCGGACCCGGAAGCGTTCCGCCCCGAGCGGTGGCTGGACGGGTTGGCGAAGCGATTGCCGAAATACGCGTACTTCCCGTTCGGCGGCGGCCCGCGCGTGTGCATCGGGAACACCTTCGCACTGATGGAGGCCGCGATCTTGCTGGCGGCTGTCGGCCAGCGTTATCGCTTCACCTTGGCTGATGACGCCGTGATCGATGTGAACCCGCAGATCACGCTGCTCCCGGCCTTCGGCGTGCCCGCGGATCTGAAGTTGCGGTGACGGGTATCAGGAGGCCAGCATGCTGATCAGCGGTTTGTCGGCGTGCTGATTGCCGGAGGCGGGGTGCGGCCGAACGGCGAACTCGTATTCGTGTACGCCAGCACGCCGGCGGCGAAGCCGATCGCCGCGAGGAACCCGGCCGCCGCCTGCCACAAGCGGACAGTGTTGCGGCGCGACTCCGCCCCCGCCGCGAACATCAGGCGGTCGCGGTCCAGTTTCGCAGGCGCTGGCTCCAAACGCGCAAGCGCCTCGGCCAGCGGGTCCGGCGCGGGAATCACGTTGTCCGGCTCGTCGGGCATGCGGCACCCATCTGTTTCCTCAACACATCCAACCCCGCCGCATAGCGGCGGTAGCACGTCGCAGCGGACGAACCCACGGTGCCCGCGATCTGCTCGAATGTCAACCCGCCCCACAAGTGGGCGACGATGATCTCCCGCGTTTCGGGCGGCAGCGTGGCGAGTGCGTCGGTCGCGACCCGGGCATCCAACCCGGACGGATCGTCGGACGGAACGAACCACGAATCGGCGGCGTCGGCCGCGGCCGATTCGTATTTCTGGCGGCGGCGGGCGGCCCGCGAGGCGTCGATCGCCCCGTTGCGGACCACGCGGTACAGCCACGGCACGAGATTGTCCGGCGCGGATCGCAGCCTTACCAACTTCATAAACGCCGTCTGAACCACGTCTTCCGGCGACGAGCACCACTGGCGGGCATAGAGCGTCAGGGCCGCCCCGTACCGGTCGACCAAGTCGCCCAGTTGTTCCGGTCCCATCGCCAAGATGACGACTCCCGGCGACCGCGATTTCACACGCGGTGTCGCGACGAGATTTTACGGATGAAGAGCGGCAGCGAGAACCGGAACCGCCCGCGGGATTGCGACGGGTCGGATCGGCGACTGATGCATGCCAGAAGCGGACGCTCCACGGCGTAATGGAATGCGAATGAAAAAGCGATCGCCGCGGCCAAGGTGCCGAGCCACCACACCAAGTGCGGCAAAAATGCATGCGGCAGAAAATACCCCACATACTTCCCGAGAATGACGATCGACGGGTGCGTGAGGTAGAGCGAGTACGAGGCCTCACCCAACTGGACCATGCTTCGTGGCACGCGCCACGTTCCTTCCGTGGCCACGCAGCCGTACACGATCAGCACGGCCGGCGGCCCGAACGTCAGCACGCGCAGTCGGTGGGACGTCATGGCCGATCCGAACGGCGCGGGCTCGAATCGATTCACGAGGAGGATCGCCGCCGCGGCCCAAGCGATCCCGAGACAAACGGCGAGGCGCCCGTGCGGCGTCCGGCCCCGGACGGCGAGCCACGCGATGCCGCAACCGCCTAAGAACTCCAGCACGAGGGGCTGAAGCGGCAACCAAGCCGTATCGCCGAAGCACATCACCGTCGCGACCGCCGCCGCCCAGCACGCCAGCGCGGGCTTCGCTCCCCGTCGCGGCAGCAGCATCAGCAAGCCGAACCCGAAGTAGAACATCAGTTCATACGTCAGCGTCCAAGCCTGACCGGCGAACTGGTTGTCGAGGCCGGGAAGCAACGCGAGCCATCGCGCGAGGTCGGCCGCGTTGTTCGAGAGGAGAATCTGGCGCCCGAACATCAGCATGGCTACAGCGATCGCGATCGCGTAGGCGCACCAGTATGCCGGATAGATCCGCCAGAGGCGGCGGAAGAGGAAGCCCGGAAGGGCGACCGCGCGGCCGAGCGAGTTCCGATTCGAGTATGTGATGATGAAACCGGAGATCACAAAGAACAGGTCGACCCCGGCGAAGCCGAACCAGCGGAAGAACGACAGGCCCGGAGAGCGGTATCCGAACGCGGCCACCATTTCGTGAAGGTGAAACAGAACCACCATCACCGAGGCCAAGCCGCGCAGGGCTTGAATGGAGTTCAGGCGGTTCATGGTGGGCCGGGCATAGCGACCGGCTGCTCGCAGCACAAGGCCGCAATCCCCGCAATCACTTCAATTTGAAGGATTCCAAGAACGCGTCCACCTCGCGGGAGTGGACGAACGCATCCGTGCCGAGGGCGGTGATTTGGTACATCCTCGCGCCGACCAAGAAGACGCGGCCGCGGAGCCTCTTGCCGTCCGCGGTTCCGGTGAACTCGCGGCCGGGGCGGCCGCTGCCGATCGTCACATCCTTCTCGGAGCCCAGCGGCATCTTCGCCTCGCCGAGCGCGGCGTTGCGGGCGGCGTCGATCCGCTCGCGGATCTTTTCGTCCGGCTCGCCGCCGGGGATCGGCAAGTCTGCGTAGCCCACGGAACAGGTGCCGTCCTTCGATTCGGACTCATACCCCGTGAAGGCGGTGTCGCCGAAGGTGCGGTTGAATTTCTTGGGCTTCACCGGGTAACTGGCGATGAAGCGGCCGCCGCTGGAATCAATCGGGTGCATTGGCGGAAGCGGCGGCAACGCCGCAGAGGAACCGGCCGGCAGCAGGCCTTCCACGTCGAACACTTGAAACGACGCAAAGAACTCCTCCGCTTCCGGCGACGTCAGCAGTTCTTGCGATCCACCCACGACGAGCACTTGGTAGAGGCGGTGGCCGACGAGGAAGATCTGGGCGCGGAGGTGCTTGTCCTCCGCCGAACCGCCGAACTCGATGCCAGGGAAACGGTTCTGGTGCTGGATCACCTTCGTGGTGCCGTTGGACTTGGCTTTGACGGATTCCAACGCGCCGTCGCGGGCGTCGAACAATCGCGAGTTCGTCTTCCCCTCGGTTTCGTACTTCGGAATCGGCAGGTCCGCATAGCCGATCATGAACGCACGGTTCCACGACTCCACGGAGTACATCTTCAGGCTGACGCCCGTGGCGGAGGTGGCCTTCACCTGCGGGGGGCCGGGGAACTTCGCCTCGAACTTGCCCTCCGGAGATTTGAAGGGTTCGAACGGCTTCTGCTGGCAGCCCGCGACGACGACCAAGCCCAAGATCACCAGCGAACGGCGCATCATGTCTGCGGCTCCGCAACTTCGGATACCGCGACTCTAGAACACAATCTCAGTCGTCGTCATCATCGTCATCTTTGTCGTCCTTTTTCGGGCCGACGGGCAGGAAGAAAGCGGCCCGCACGGGTGGCGGCATGCGACTGCCCGCCCCCTTCACCGACTTCCAGATCACCTCGTTGAACAGCAGATCATCCGCTTGGTCCTCCTTGGCCAAGTTGAACTTCGCGGAGAGGGCGGCTCCCACGGCCCCGGGCTTGTTCACCTCGCGGAGATTCCATTTCGGCACTTCATGCGCGTACGGTGCGAGGTTCGCCTGCGAGGTGAACGATCGGTACATCGGCCGGGCGGCCGCGTCGAACTGACTCATCGGTTTGAGGCCAAGAATCAGCTCCATCGTGCGGAGCATGCTGGTCGTGCTGTACAGCGAGGAATCGACGAACTTCCGCTTCGTGTACGGCGAGATGACGAGTGCCGTCACCCGGTGCGCGTCCACGTGGTCCGGGCCGTTCTGGGCGTCGTCCTCGATCACGAACACTGCCGTGTCCTTCCAGAAACGGCTCTTGGAAATCGCATCGACCACCATGCCGAGCGCCAAGTCGTTGTCCGCGACCATGGCCGTGGGCGTCGGCTTGCCGACGACGGTGCCGGACGTGTGGTCGTTGGGGAGACGCAGCACTTGGAGGCGGGGCATTTCGCCGAGTTTCTCGAATCGCTGCAGCTCGGAGATGAATCGTTCCGCCCGCTTCACATCCGGATAGTCGAGATCGTAACCGCGGAACTTCGGGTCGAACATGCCGGCGAGTTCCGGCACCGAGGGCGTGCTGTTCTCGAAGGTGCCGTCGGGGTTTTTCTTGCCGTTGGTCACCCATTCGCCGTAGGTGCGATAGCTCACCTTGGCTTCGATGCAACGGCTCCACAGGTAGCCGCCGGCGGGCCGGGCGATGGCATCCATGTGGCCTTCGCTCGGGTAGCCGAAGGTCTTTCGCGGGCTGCCGCGGTACGAGAGCGGCCAGATCTTCTCGACGAAATCCGTGGCGTAGGCGCCCATTGTCCACTCGTGGCCGTCCGCGGACACTTCGCCGTCCACGTAGATGTTGTCCAGAAGCACGAACTCGCGAGCCAGTTTGTGGTGGTTCGGCGTGACCGGTTCGGGGAACAGGCACAGTTCGGGTTCGCCGTTCCCTTCCTTCATGTCTCCGAACACTTGGTCGTAGGTGCGGTTCTCCTTCACGATGTAGATGCAGTGCTTGATCGGGCTGGGGTCGCCGAGTTTCTTGGGAATCGGGTTGTCCGCTTCGACATCTTCGGCGCGAACCGCGTCGTCCCGCTGGAGCGGCGAACAGGCGTACGCCGTCTTGGTGAACTCGGCCATGTGTTCCGGCGTGGGCAGGTCCAAGATGCCGAGTGTGCCGCGGTAAAGCCCGCCGATGTATTCTCCGAGGTTCCCGGCGAGCGGGGCCATCGGGTTCGGTCCGCTCCGGTTCGGCTTCGACACCAGTCCTTTCCCGTTCGCGAAGTAAAGTTTGGAGTCGAGCTTGTTGAATCGAACGGACGTGGGGTACCAACCGGTCGGGATGAAGCCGAGCGGCTTGGCGTTGGAGCGGTCCGTCACGTTGAACGCGGCGAGATTGTTCGCGTCCGCGTTGGCGACGAAGAGAATCTCGCCGTCCGGCGTAAGGGCGAGGCTGTTCGGCGTGTTGCCCGCGGGGGCCTGCGGGTACAGCGAGCAGACGATCGTCTGAAGCCCCTTGCCGGTCGCGGGATCAAGTACGCTCACCTTGGTAGAGTTGGCGCAGGCTACATAGAGCGCGTCGCCTTTCGGCGAGAGTACCATCTCGGTCGGATGCTCGGCCGTTGGCCACGTCCCGACCACCGCGTTCGTTTCCAAATCGATCACCGCCACGGCGGCTCGGTTCCACAAGCTGGCGAACGCCCGCTTCCCGCCGGGTTCGGGCAGCACCGAGTAGGGAAACGCACCCAAATCCTTTGGCGGTTCCGGATCCTTCTTCACCACGGTCTTCTTGTCATCGGGATCCTTGCGGCCGTCCGGCGGGCTCGGCGGGTCGCCCTTCGCGGCGTCCTTCTTCTTCGGCGGCTCCGGTGTGGTCGCGATCAGCACGCGGTTGTCCGGGTTGTCCAACGGAACGCGTACCACGCAATCACCCCACGGCGAAGCGACGAACAACTCCCGCCCCGCAGCATCGAGGCTGATTCCGCCGACGACCACTCGCGATTTCTCGTTCGCGTCCTTGTCCGCCCGGCTGACATCGAGCGACTTGTTCCGCTTGAGATACCCCTGTTCGAAATCGAAGACATGGACCGTCTCGAACTCGCCGCCGGACGCGTAGATCTGCCGGCCGTCCGGCGACCACGCGAGGCCGTAGAACGCTTGATCCACGGACACCCGGCTCATCACCCGCGTGCGGGCCTTGTCCAGGTTCACGATGACGACTTCGTGTTCCTTGAACCCGGCGTGGAGCACGGCCGCATACTGGCCGGTCGGGTGGATGGCGATGTTGACGGGGAAGTCCCCCATTTCGAGATGGCGGCCGGCCGGCTTGAGCCGCCACTGGTTGGGGAGTTGCACGAAGCCGTCCCGGTTCAGCCCCGGCAGCGTGCGTTGGAACGGAACCGCGGCCGGCACGGGCTTCGGCTCGGCTTTCGGATCCCGAGCCGGCCGCGCAATTGCGAAGAGCGCGATGGTGCTGGCGAAGAGCAAGCCGATGGCAGCGAGAGGACGCATTGAGAGGCCTCGTACGGTGCGATGAAATCAGAGTAGCGGAAGGCACGGTTGCCGGACGCGGCCGCGGTATGTAAGAAAAGGGTCCCGGCGATTCGTCGCCGAGCGGCCCTGTCGTCTAGTGGCCTAGGACACAGCCCTTTCAAGGCTGCGACCGGGGTTCGAATCCCCGCAGGGTCAGTGATTCATCTCGTCCCGGCTTGTCGGGTCCGTGTCTTTTTTGTTTTTGCATTCCGAACGCATAGCTCGAACTTTTTCTCACCCGATGGTAGTAGCCTGACCGGCCTTCGGCTCATGGCTGCTTTTCTTTGTCCACTGCCGCCTCGAACATCTCCTTTTTCACGGCGACGAACTTCTTGTAGCCCTCGGGATCAACCCACGCCGCGGGGCCGGACTTGACCGCCTTCGCGAGCTTCGCATCCAAGCCGTACAGGTCGTTGTGCGGGGCGAGCCAGATGTCCGGCTTCAATCCTTCGAGGATGCGGAAGGTGCGGCGGTAATCGTCCGCGATGCCCTTGTACGATGGATTCTTCGCGAGGCGGTAGCCGGGGTTCACGCTGGTGCCGTCCGGGAACACAACCGTGTACGTCTTGCCGCCCTCTTTCACCTTCATGATGTAAGTGGTCGAGCCTTTCGTGTGACCTGGAGTGTGTCGGGCCAGAATCGCGATGTCGCCGAGCTTGATCTCGTCTTCATCTCGGAAGAGAACATCCACCTTCGCCGGGTCGAAGGCGAAGTCCTTGATTCCGCCGTAATGGAAGTCTTGCTTGCCGCCGGACTCGAACAGCTCCGCCTCTTCTCGCATCATCGCGATCTTCGCGCCGGTCGCTTTCTTCAGCCACGCGTGCCCGCCGACGTGATCGACGTGCGCGTGCCCCGTGAGAATGATCTTCACATCGTTCGGCTTGAAGCCGAGTTTCGCGATGGATTTGCCGATCATCTCGCCCGAACCCGGCATGCCCGTGTACAGCAGCACGTGTCCGCGGTCGCCGGTGATGAGGAACGAGCCGAGACCCCGGGTGCCGACGAAGTGAATCGGTCCGACGATCTTCGCCGGTTCCGCGGGTTCGTCCCACTGGAGTTGCTTGCGGGCGGCTTGCAGGAAGGTCGCGGGGTAGTGTTGGGACGATACCGCGGGTATCCGAAGAGCAGCATGCCGAGAAGCGGCAGGGCGCCTTTCATGGTGCGACTCACTTCTTGCCGCTGGGTTCGCCGGAGCCGTCGGCCAATCGCACCGTCCAGCGCAGGCCGCCGAGCAGGTGCTTCTGGAAACGTTCGTCCTTCCACACATCCTGCCGGTGGCCCAACGAGGTGTAGAATGTGCGGCCCTTGCCGTACTCCTGGCACCACGCGATCGCGAAGTCCTTGTCCTTCCGCACCACGTCCTTCTTGTTCGTGTCGATGGACGCGTTGTCCACGCTCATGATGATGTGCAGTTTGTCGCGGCTGTAGGGAGAGTCCGTGAACTGATAAATCTCATCAGTGATCTCGGCTCCGGTTTCGAACCCGGCCGCGGCGGCGTGTTTCGGGTCCTCCACCTTCACCTTGATCTTCTGGTGCCACGGGTGGTTCACGAAGTACCCGCCGACGAGTTCGCCGTACGTCGTCTTGTACAGCGTGTCCGTGGCGCAGTGCGTGCCGGCGAACGCGCCACCCGCCTTCACCCAGTCCTGCAGATCCGCGAGTTCGTCCTTGGTCAGCGGGTTGCCGGTGGTGAAGAACAACACCAGATCGAAGTTCTTGAGCGTCTCCTTGTTCACGCGGCCGCAGTTCTCCAACTCGACCGGCACTTTCGTGACGCGGCGGAAGTTCTCGGCGTACTTCTGGAACGCCGGATCCTTCGGGTCGCGAGTGTAGCGGTAGCAGGTCACGTCGAAGCCGTTCTTCGGGCCGATCTCCTTGAGGATCTGCTCGGCAAGGCCGACGGAATCGTGAACGAAGCCGCCGCTGTCCGTGACCAGCAGCAACCGCTTGTTCTTGACGTCCGCGGCGGAGAGGGACGCGCCGCCGACGAACAGCAGAGCGAGTGCGAGAAGCCAACGCGTTTTCATGGGTGAGGACTCCGTTGGGGAGGGACACGGGCACAATAGGGAATTCACGCCGGGAGGCGGAGCAGTTTGTGCTTCTCCGCGGCGTTCTTGCGGAACCACGCGGCGACGAGCAGCACGCTATCCACCGCGCCTTCGTTCGCCGGTTCGTGGTCGGGGAACGCCGCGCGAATCGTGGCACGCTGTTCGTCCGTCTGCGGAGCGCGGATCACGTGCTTCACTTGGCCGCGGTGGATCAGGTACCAGCGTTCGATGCCGTCGTCGCCGGTGAGCGGATACGCGAACGCGCTCATGGTGCGGGCGCGACGCAGCAGCGTGAGCCGATCATCGAGCCACTGCAATGCGTTCAAGCGGTCCCGCAGTGCGGCGGCTTTTTCGAACTCGAACCGGGCGGAGGCGTGCTCCATCATCGCTTCGAGCGTGTTCAGCAGGCTGCGGTCGCGGCCGTCCAGGAACGACTTCAACTTCCGCACTCGATCGGCGTAGTCCGTCCGCGAGCAGGAACCGACGCACGGCCCGCTGCATGTGCCGAGTTCGAACCGCAGGCACTTCGGAGCCCGTTCCAGCGGGAACAGTTCTGCTTGGTCCGAGAACGCCATCGGCACGGAGTTGGAACAGTCCCGCAGTTGGAACCAATCGTTCAGTCGGCGCACGGCGTCTTCGGAACGGTGCCACTTCGTGAGCGGCCCGTAGCAGCCGGACTCCTTGCCGGTGGGGTTCTTCGTGGCGAACGCGAACGGCGCGGGCGGCTTCCCCACACAGATGTAATGGTGCCGCGAGAAGCCGGGCAGCCCGAGCACGTTGTGCCGCGGCCGCAATCGCTGGATCAGTTCCAACTCGCGGAGCAGGGCGGAGAATTCATCACCCGTTTGCTCCCACGCCAACATGCGGGCGCGTTCGACGATCTTTCCGGCTTTCGGATCGCGGCTGTTCTCGCGAAAGTAACTGAGCAGTCGGGCGCGGAGATTCTTCGCCTTGCCGATGTAAATGAGTTTGCCGCGGGTGTCGAACCAGCCGTACACCCCGGGGAGCCGCGGGGCGTGGTCGCGGACGCCAGCAAGCAGGCGTTTGCCCTTGATGCGGCGGCCGAGAATGGCTTCGTCCACGGGGCGAAAGCGGCTCGGCCCGAACCCGGCGAACGCCGTCGAGGGGAACAATCGGGGTTGGGCCGCTTCCGTGGCCATTCGCAGACTCCTACCTTCGGGCGAAAACCCCTCCCCAAAACGGAGAGGGGCTTTGAACCGCCCCCCTCCCCGTTTCGGGGAGGGGCCGGGGGAGGGGTTCTGCCCCCTTCGCCCGGCTCGCCACGACCGCGAACAGGATCACGGCGAGAAGGATGAGGATCACCAAGCGGGCGATCTTCCACGCGCTCCAGGGCCGCTCGCCGCTGATCTTTCCCGTGCGGCCGTTCACCAAGATCTGGAACAGCTTGTCGTGGTACCGGTAGTTCGCCACCCACACCGGCAGCAGCAGGTGCTTGAACGTGACGCCGAGATACTGCGTGCGTTTGCCGCCGATCCGTTGGTGGTCGCCGCCGATGTCGCGGCGGATGAGTTGCAGGATGTGCGGCTCCATCACCGTCTTCGCTTCGCTGAAGCCTTCCTTCAACCCGATGCCGTAACGCTCGGTTTTGAAGCCGCCGAGAAAGTCCGGGTTGAACGGTTCGAGCTTGTCCAAGTCCCACGGGGCGAGCGAGCCGATGAGGTGTTCGGGCACGCTCTTCGTTCCGCAGATCAGCACGTCGTCGAAGAAGTGTTGCACCTCGCCGGACACGGACGACCAGCGCGTGTGCGTAACGGTGCGCGTCTGCACCACGTCGTTCCCGTTGGCATCCTTCACGGTGTACGACTCGGTGACCTGGTAGTCGTCGCCGCGCTCGCCGTGGTAGCGGGTGTTGGTGAGTGCGTCGTACGTCCAGTACGGCACGTACACGCCGTTGAGTTGGCCGAGGTTCGCCGCTTGCTTCAGTTCCGTGGGAGCGAACCACAAACTGCCGATCCACTGCGTGAACACGTCCCGCGCGTGGCGGAAGTCGTGCTTGAACGGCACGAGCGATTCCGGTGCGATCATCCCTGCGGCGGACTCGGGCTTGTTCTCCAAGTGCGTGCCGCAGAACGGGCACTTCTCCGTCACGACTTTGTCGTCCAGGAGCACCATCGCCCCGCAGCCGCTGCAGCGAACTTGCGAGGCGTGTCCGGCAATGGCTGAGCCGTCGCCATGCTCGAGCTTGTCGAGGTACTCTTCAAAGTCCCGCTCCACCACTTCGGCATCGGCCGCGGGATCGGCGACGACCGTGGCATGCCCGCAGTACGGACACTTGAGCGAGCGCGAGGCGGGATCGAACTCGATCTTCGCCCCGCACGCCGTGCATGGGAACAGCTTGCCTTGGGGAGGTGCGTCCAACGACATGGAGAAAAGTATAGCGGTGAACCCGTGCTCACCGCACCTTGGCTTTGAACTTCACGGTGCCGCCTTGGCCGGGCAGCAGCACACCGGGCAGATCCCACTTGACAACGGCGGAGCCCGCTTCGTTGGCCGTGGCCGAGAAGTTCGCCGCGCGATCCGATTGATTCGAGCCCGGCACGTATTCCAATCGCCCGCTCAGGCTGTCGCTCACTGCCACGTCCGTGATTGGCCGGCCGCTCATGTTCTTGTACCGGATCGTGAACGTCACTTCCTTGCCGGCTTCGAGCGGGCCGTCCGCATCCACGGACTTGGTGACCGTGAGCGGGGCGCTCGGGTAGATGGTGAGCACCTCAGGCTCGACCACGGCTCCCTTCACCGCGACGCCGTCCACCTGGCCGAGGATCGTCGGTCGGCTCGACCCGATGAAGAACGACGTGCCCACCGCGCCGACATACGACCGCGGCCGCAGTGTCGAAATGTTCCCCACGGGCTTCTCGCGGCCGATCTCGGACATCGCCGCCATCCGCTCGCGGTAGCCTTGCGGCGTGTGCGTGCCCTGCAAGCCCTTCATGCCGATCTGGATGTCGAAGCCTTCCGGTGCGATCTCGGCCCGCTTGATGGCGAAGCGCGGCACGCACAGGCACACGATGTTCGAGGTGGCGACCTTCCGCTTGCCGCCGATGGTGAACTCGACGCCGACATCGGTGGGGTTGAGCCCGCCGAGTTTGTTGTTCGGGCCGATGCCGAGCGGGTCGGCCTTGTCGCCGCCGTCCGTGAAGCATTCTTCGCCAGGCCCTTTCGGACCGAGCAGCGGATCGTAGAGCTTCACGCCGTAGTACGGCAGAGTGGGCGGGAACGCGGGGCTCTTCAAGTGGCCTTCACCGGGCAGCAAAATCGTGCCGTCGATGGAGGAGGCCTTCAACTCGCTTGCATCCGGGATGCGACTGCCGAAGCGCAGGATCGCGACCAAGCGGCCGTTCGCAATCGCTTCCTTGATTGCGTGCCCTTCCGTGTCCACCGGCATCTCGTCCGGCGAGTTCAGGCCGAACTGCGCCGGAATCGCCTTCTCCGGATCTTCAAGATAGATCGCTTTCGTGATCACCGAACCCAGCAACGCGCGTTCGAGATCGTTCACGGAGAACGTGAGCGGCGCGGTCCAGTCCATGTACTTCATGCCGGGCCGCGGAACGAGGGTGCCGCGGATTTCCACTTCCGGATAGAGCTTGCGGTCTGAGCCGGGAATGGAGAGTTCGAAGCGGTACGAGTAACCGGGACGCAGGCCGAAGACCGCGCCGGTGTCATACGTCCTGGCAAGGGGCGAACCGGGGTGTGCCGTGACGCGCACGCCCTTGGGTGCGAGCACCTTCGCCGCCAGCAGCGGCGCGGGCATGGGGAACGCGGGGGCGACGTTCGCAAGAGGCGGTGGTGCCATCACCGCGTGGGCGTCCGGAGGACCACCAGCGGCGAGCGAGCCCATCAGCACCAGCGTGGCGACGTTCATGATTCGATTCCTGTTAGCCGGACGCGCCAGCGACGGAAGAACTTTGCCGGACGAACCCGCGACGGTCATCCGTCGCGGGCGCGTCCGGCTAGCAGCACCACGTTACTTGATCGGCGGGAGATCCGCCGGAGCCTTTTCCTCGTCCTTCGGCTTGGCCAGCGGGGGCATCGGACGCGGGCCGGGCACCACCGGAGCCATCTGCATCGGCGGCGGGGCCGTCATGCTCGGGCTCGCCTTGTTCTCGAGGTCGATGTTGCCCAAGCGGATCACGGCGAGGATCGTGCCGCGCTTCTGCGCTTCGGCCACCGGATCGGCGCCCGGCTCGAGCCGCGTGGACACGATCTCATCCGCACCGCCCAAGGCCGCGAAGTCCTGGAACGCCGGGTCCGGCAGGTAGATCACCTTCACCACGAGGTTGCCGTCCGCCGCTTGGCGGAAGTCCTCGTCGGCGAACGTGACCGGCACCGAGGCGTGGGCCAGGTACGTCATCGTCTTCGGCGTGACCGGCGCGACTTCGAGCGTCGGGTAGAACGTGCGGCCCGCAAAGTTCGGCAGGATCGACGACAGCCTCAGGCGGTACACCTGGCTTTGGAGGAAGTTGTACTCCTTCGGCGCGGTGAGCCCGCTGGCTTCTTCGTTGAAGCCGCCGTTGGGCAGTTGCCACGTGATCTTCATGCCGGCGGGGCCGGTGAAGCGGATCGAGGTCCGCTGGTTGCTCGGCGCGCCGCGCATCATCGGGTTCATGGAGCCGACGGCGGCGACGGCCCCCGGAGGCCCCATCGAAGGTACCGGCAGGATGCCACCCATCGGCGGTCCGACCGGAGCGTTCGCGTTGGCTTGGATCACGCGGGAATCCACGGTCGAAAGTCCGGGCACGTAGCCGCGGATCGTGGAGGGCGACTTTTTGCTGCCGGCGGGCGTGTAGCCGGACGCTTGGAACAACGTGCTCGGTTGCGAGTTGCCGCCGGTCGGCATCGCGCCACGGGCGGTGGTCGTGAGCGTTACCGGTTCACCGGTGGGGCCTTGCACGCCCTTGGCGGTGGCCGGCTTGGTGACAGTGCCGAAGCCGCCCGCTTGGGTGGACTTTCCCGGCCCGTCGGAGTTCATGCACCCGCCGCCGAGGCCGGCCAGCAGGGCGATTGTGGTCGCGGTTCGCTTCATGGTTTCCCCCAGCGGTGATTCCGGGCCAGTGGCCGGTCCGTTCAGGGGAAGTTTCGACCGGCGGAAGTGTGGAACTTGCGAAAAACCCGGAACGACCGCTACAGCGGGCGCAGTTTGCCGCGCTGCGGGAAGCTGGAGGAATTGGGCGGTTGTGAGTCGGTGCTTGGATTGCCGCACGGATGCGGCAATCCAACCCGTTGCGGCTTCACTTCTTCTTCGGCTCGTCCTTGGTCACAATGCCGGGGCTGGCGTTGAACACCTTCACCGGCGTGCCGTCGGCCACTTTCCACACGGCGACGCCGCCATCGTAGGAGCCTCCGGCCACGAGCGTGCCGTCCGCGCTGAAGGCGACTGCGAACACGAAATCGTTCAGGCCCGCGAGCGTCTTGCCCGCGGCGAGCGTGTCCGAGTTCCACAGGCGGACGGACTTGTCGGCCGAAGAAGTGGCCAACATCGGTTGCTTCGGGTTGAACGCGACCTTGAAGACGTCGTCGCCGTGGCCGCCGGCGTTCTTCACCTGCTTGCCTTCGCCCTTCGGGTTCCACGTGCGAAGTTGCTTGTCGGCACCGACGGAGAAGCCAAGCGAGCCGTCCGCTTTCACCGCCACGCCGTACACGATTTGTTGGTGCTCGGGGAAGGTCACGACCGATTCCTTGGCCTTGAGATCCCACACTTTCGCGGTCTTGTCGCGGCCCGCGGTCACGAGATACTTGCCGTCCGCCGAGAGGGCGCAACCGAGCACCCAGTCCGCGTGGTTCTCAACGGTCTGCTCCAACTTCGCAGCGGCGACACCGCCCGACAGATCCCAAACGCGGACGGCGCGGTCGCAGCCGCCCGCCGCGAGGATCTTGCCGTCCGGCGAAGCCGCGAGGCACAGCACGGAATCTTCCACATCGAGGAGTTGCTTCAGCATCACGGCTTTGTCGTTCACGCCGTCGAGCACTTCGACGCCGTCCTCGGTCTTGCCCTTGGCCGTGAGGATGTCGTAAATGCGGACGTCGCCTTCCTGACCGGGTCGGCCGCCGGCCACGGCGAGCTTCCCGTCGGGCAGGAACACCATGCCATATGCGCGCTCGGCCCGCGTTTGGATCCGCTTCGCCAGCTTGCCCGTCTCGATGGTCCACACCGTGAGTTCGTGGTGCCCGCCGACGACGATTTGCTTGCCGTCCGGCGTGAAGGCCAGTGCATTCACGATCGTGGGGAACGGGTACACTTTCGGCGGCGCGGGCGGCTTCCACCGCACCCGCAGTTCCTTCACGATGTCCGCCTTCGGATCGATCCCCGCGTCCAGTTTCGCCCCTTCCTTGATCCACTTCGCGATCAGATCCGCCTTCTCCTTCGGCACCGCTTCGCCCTTGTCCCGCGGGGGCATGCGGCGTTGATCCTTGCTCACGATCAGCCCGTGGAACTCGCTCTGATCGGGCTTGCCGGGTGTGATCGGTTCGCCGTTCGCCCCGCCGGCCATGATCTTCTCGTACGTGGTCATGTCGTACTTGCCGGACTTTTTCTTCGCGTCGTGGCACGCGAAGCAGTTCTCCTTGAAGATCGGCGCGATGTCGTTGATGAAGCTGACCGGGGCTTGAGCCACGGCCTGCTGCGGAGACGCGAACATCAGGAAGTACACGATCGTGGCGGCGACCGCGCAATACACGCAGAAGAACGAATGGCGGCGGAGCATGGGAGGTTCCCGCGGCTGGAAGGGTCGGTGGGGCAGGTGAAAGTAGTGTAGCGGGTTCGCGGGCTTGCTTCAAACCCGCGTTTCGGGTACACCCCGACGCGGAAATTGTTCCCGAGGATGCCGGAATGGCGCTGCTGGATGTGTCCGGCCTGGTGAAGTATTTCGGCAGCCGGCAAGTCGTGAAGGGCGTGTCGTTCAACGTGAACGCCGGCGAGGTCGTCGGTTTGCTCGGGCCAAACGGCGCGGGCAAGACCACCAGCTTCCGCATGGCCACGGGGCAGATCACGCCCAACGACGGCACCGTCATCTTCAACGGCGAGGACGTCACCAGCCTTCCCATGTATCAGCGGGCCCGCCGCGGCATGGGCTACCTTTCGCAAGAACCCAGCGTCTTCCGCAAACTCACGGTTGAGAAAAACCTGCTCGCCATTCTCGAGGCGCTGCCGCGGAGCCGCAGCCTCAATCGCCGCCTCACCAGCCGTGAACGATGGCAGCGCACCGATGAGAACCTGAAACGCTTCAAGCTCGAACACGTTCGCAAGAATGTCGCCGGTCGATGCTCCGGCGGTGAGAAACGCCGCCTCGAAATCGCCCGATGCCTCGTGTGCGAGCCGCTGCTCATTCTGCTGGACGAACCGTTCGCCGCCGTCGATCCGATCACGGTCGAAGACATCCGCGCGAACATCCGCGACCTCGCGGACCACGGCATCGGCATCCTCATCACCGACCACAGCGTGCGCGAAGTGTTCCGCTCCGCGGATCGCGTTTACATCATCCACGACGGCTCGGTCGTGTCGCACGGCACCCCGCACGAACTGGTGAACGACCAGAAAGCGATCGACGCGTATCTGGGCCGCAGTTTCGAAGAAGACGGCTTCACGCGGCAGTTCGCCGGCCGTGCGGCAACTCTTCCCACCGGCGCAGCACCGAAGGCGGAGCCGTTACCGCCGCCGAAGGCGGACCCGATGCCGGTGATCACGCCGCCGCCGCGCGAGGATCCCCGCCCCACACGCACGGCAGCGAAGACCGCGGTGGCCACGATGGAGCCGCCGCGCACGATCCCGCCATCGGCTCCGAGCCCGTTTCCGACCATCACGCCCATGCCCGGCGGGACGTTCACCGGCGCCGTCGGCGGAATGCTGGGCTTGGAACTGCTCCGCCGCGAGATCGAGAACCTGGTCGATGATGCGAAGATGAAGGAAGCCACGGTAGCGATCGTGAGCAAAGGTGCCGCCGCGATTCCGCTGCTACTGGAAGCTCTGGAACGCCGCGACGCCGTGCTTCGCCGCCGTGCGTTCGAGGTGCTCAAGTTCGTGGCCAAGCACGACGGCCCGCTGGTGTTCGACCCGGACGGCCCCGACGACGTGCGCCTGCGGCAAACTGCATTCCTGCGAGCGAACTTGGAACGACGATGATCACGCGTCCGGTTCGTGATCCTTGAACAGTTTGAACTCGATGCTGTCCGCCAAGGCGAGCCACGAAGCCTCGACCACGTTCTCGCTCACGCCCACCGTGCCCCATACGTCCGTGCCGTCCC
The DNA here is from genome assembly GCA_046350135.1 of Gemmataceae bacterium. GTDB lineage: Bacteria > Planctomycetota > Planctomycetia > Gemmatales > Gemmataceae > Urbifossiella. Next base: position 81,755 of record JAXMBB010000019.1, on the reverse strand, counting down.
GCGACTCGATCACGACTCGCACCCGCGCGGCCGTGCCTTCCTTCGGGTTCACCACCCGCACCTTGTAATCGACCAAGTGCAAGTCGTTCAGTTTCGGGAAGACCGGCAGAAGCGCTTTCCGCAGCGCGCCGTCCAACGCGTTCACCGGGCCGTCGCCTTCGCTCGCCGTGTGCTGGACCGTGTCGCCGACGCGCAGCTTCACGGTCGCTTCCGTGATCGGCGTGCCGTCCGGCCCCGCTTCGATGTTCACGCGATAGGCCAGTTTCTCGAACCACGGGCGGTACAGGCCGGCGGCCTTCTTCACGAGCAGATCGAAGCTCGCCTCCGCCGCCTCGAACTCGTATCCCGCGTTCTCCAAGTCCTGCACTTGGTTCAGGATCTTCCCCATCAACGTTTTGTCGTGGGCGATGCTGTACTTCGTCGTCTTTGCGAGAATGGTGGACTGCCCCGAGAGTTCGGACACGAGGATGCGGCGTTCGTTGCCCACGGCCTCCGGAGCGATGTGCTCGTACGTCGCGGGATCTTTCGCCACGGCGTGCGTGTGCATCCCGCCCTTGTGGGCGAACGCGGACGCGCCGACGAACGGCTGCCCGGAGCGGAAGTTCAGGTTGGCGATCTCGTACACGTAACGAGAAGCCTCCGTGAGCCGCGGCAGGCTGCCGGGCAGCAGCACCTCGAGCTTGTACTTGAGCGCGAGGTTGGCGATCACGCTGACGAGATCCACGTTGCCGCACCGTTCGCCGATTCCGTTCATGGTGCCTTGCACCTGCGAGACGCCGGCTCGAACGGCGGCGAGCGAGTTCGCCACGGCCAGTTCGCAGTCGTTGTGGCAGTGGATGCCCACTTCACACACCACCGCGTTCTTCACCGCGGCCACGACTTCGGCGATCCGCTCCGGCATAGTGCCGCCGTTGGTGTCGCAGAGGATCACGACGCTGGCTCCGGCGTCGGCCGCGGCCCGCAGCGTCCTCAACGCGTACTCCGGATTGGCGCGGTAGCCGTCGAAGAAGTGCTCGGCGTCGTAGAAGACTTCACGGCCCTGCGAGCGGCAGAACGCCACCGAGTCCGCGATCATCTTGCAGTTCTCGTCCAGCGTGGTGCCGAGCACTTGCGTCACGTGGAAGTCCCACGTCTTGCCAACGATCGTGACCACCGGCGTGCGGGCGTCCAAAAGCGCTTTCAAACACGTGTCCGTTTCCGCGGGCGAATTCTTGCGGCGGGTCATGCCGAACGCCGCCACCTTCGCGTGCTTGAGGTTCAACTCGCGGACGGCTTGGAAGTACTCGAAGTCCTTCGGGTTTGAGAGCGGGTAGCCGCCTTCGATGAAGTCGATTCCGAGTTCGTCGAGCTTCTTGGTGAGCAGCAACTTGTCCTGCAGGGAGAAGTTGACGCCTTCGCCCTGGCTGCCGTCGCGGAGGGTGGTGTCGTAGATGGAGACGCGGTTCATGATCGGTGTCGGAGTCGGGTGGTGAAACGAAAAACCCCGAAGCGGTGCTCCGGGGTCGCGGTACGGGCCGTGCTGGTGGTCCGAATCATCCGCTGCCGCCGGGGCGCACTCGCTGCGCGGCGATAATCGCGATCCCGGCGGAAATGAAACGGTGGACCATGAAAAGATGTTAGAGCAGGGCCGGGGGTTGGTCAACCGGCCACCGGCCACCGGCCAAGCGGACACCGACTTGGCCGGTGAATTGGCCGCCCGGAATTCGGGCGCAAGTGAATGTTGTTAATACATTTGCGTGCCGATTACTTCTTCTTCGGCTTCGCCGCCTTCTCCGCCTTGGCCGGTGACTTGGCCACCAATGCCGGGTTGGGGCCGACCACGAAGCCCAGTCTCTTCAGATCCGGAATCAACGACTCCGCCTCGGCGTTGGCTTCGGGTGTGTCCACGTGGGCCAAGGCGATGGCCGAATACCAGAAGCGTTCGCGATCGCGCGGGGCGAGCGTGTCCGGGTCGGTACCATACTCGCGGACGAGTTCGCGGTCGAAGCGGAGATCCTTCAGCATGGGGGCCAGTTCGCGCCACGTGATGCCGTTGGAGACCACGGTGCCGTCGAGCTTGGACACGCGGCGGCCGATCGCAATGTGCAGCAGCCCGCGGAAGCGGCCGACGGCCAATCCCTTCATGCGTACCGCGTCGAGCAGTTCCCGAATGCCATCCATGCCGTGACTCCGCGGGCCGGCCGGGGCGGGCGCTTCTGCCATCTCCACTCCACCCATTTTACCGATCCCTTAGAGTTGCTCCAGACTCGCCACGCCACGTCGTTTCAATCGACGCGCGAGCTGGGGGCTATGGAGCTGGCAGAGGCGGATTTCAAAATGGGAAGGGATTTCGGGCCGAACGACCGGCGGAACCGTCATTCGCCGAGTGCGGCCCGCAGCGAGCGGGCCACCGATTCCGGATCCTCCGCCGTGGCGATGCACGAACTCACTGCCACGCGGCGGGCTCCGGCCGCGATGACTTTCCCGATGTTGGACGGCCCGATGCCGCCAAGCGCGAATGTCGGCAGGCTCGTCTCCGCAGCCGCTTGTTGGACGAACTTCAGGCCGGGGAACGCATCGAAACTCTTGGTGGAAGACGGGAACACGGGGCCGACGCCGAGATAGTCCGCTCCGTCGCGCAAGGCCTGCCGCACTTGAGCGAGGGAATGCGTGCTCACGCCGATGAGCGGTTCCGGGCCGAGGATGCGACGGGCCTCGCGAACCGGAAGGTCGTCCTGCCCTAGGTGCACGCCGTCGGCTTCGACCAACTTCGCGATGTCGGGCCGGTCGTTCATGATGAACAGGACGCCGGCCGCCCGCGTCCAGCGGCGGAAGTGGCGGGCGCATTCCATGAGTTCGCGGTCGGGAAGGGACTTCTCCCGAAGTTGGAAGACGCCCGCGCCGCCCGCCGCGGCTTCGCCAATGATGCGTTCCGCCTGTGAGCCGCCGAGCAGGACATAGAGCCGGGCGTCTCGGAGCCGGTCGCGCGAGTCGGAGGTGAACGCGAGTGAGCGTTCGAGAGTGTAACTGCGGTAGCGGAGAGCCTCCAGTTCGCGGGCGAGTTCGGGGTCGAACAGTTTGCCGAATTCCTCCAAGCTGCGGAGCGATTCCTGGAGTCGCTTCAGATTCACTTGAGCGACGTGGCGCGGGGTGGATCGCTCGTATTCTCCGCCCGCGGTGGCAGCGGTGCCCACGTCCCCGAGCGTGTCGCGGCTCGCGAGCAGGAGCCGGGCGGGCAACCGCTTCGCGGCCTCGGCCAACGCGTGGCGGGCGGCCTTGATCTCCCCCGTGAGGAAGGCGTCGTCCAGCACGAAACGGGCGTAGTCGTCCAGCACGCGGAGGGCTTCGCGACTGCGGTTGAAGTTCGCGTCCAACACGCGGGCCGCACCGAGATTTTCCGGCTCGCTTTCTCCCTTCCCCGCTTCGGGCCGGGGTTCGGCTTCCTCCTTGAAGTCGAACGAGACCGGCGGCTCGTCCGGCCCCGCCATCGGGCTCGGCTCCGCGCCGAGGAGTTGTTCGATGGCGTCGGCCATCGTGTCGAATGGTTCGAATCCGCGCCACGCCTCCGGATTCGCTCGCAGAACGGCGACCAGAAGAGCGTCCGTCATCAGGGTCGGATCGCCGCGGCGGGCGAGGGACCATTCGCGGGCGTAGTCGAGAAGTTGATTCTCCGGGGCGAAGTGGGATGAAGCGACTCGGGACAAACGAGTCACAAGTTCGGCCGGGTCGTGGCCGAGTCGTGCGACGAACGAGGCCGGGCGTCCCTCCGGTTCGCCGAATAAAGCCGTCAGATAATGCACGAGCGGCACGCGGGACACTCCGGCAGCGAGCGCGATCACCTTCGCTTCCGCCAATGCCCGATCCACGCCGGGGCTCGTCTGGTGCGCCATCCCGATTCTCCGCTTTCCCTCAAGTTTACTCCGCCCGCGGCCGGGCATCGCGAACTCTGCCCAGACGGTCCAACCGGACCTGTGCCGCTGCGGATTGCGCCGTTTACCGCCGCTCCAGTCCAGCGGGCCGCGTGAAGCGTCGATGTTTTCTGGAGCGAACGCTCGGCCATGGACGGCGAGGGAGCGGCGATGCGGGAGTCGGCGTCGAAACGCATGGGGGTCCGATTGCGTCGCGTGGCGGCGGCGCTCGGCTTGGCCGTGTGTGCGGTCCCGGCCGCCGGGCAGCAGCCGGCGCCGACCCTGCCGACGATTCCCGCGCCGGGAGTGCCGGTTCCGACGGCGGCGAAGTTGCAGCCGCATGCGGAGCCGAAGGCCGAGGTGGCGAAACTCACGCTCGGCGAGTGCATCGCGATCGCGGTGGAGAAGCAGCCCGCGCTCCGGGCCGTGCGGTCCAGCCAGGATGCGACGAACACCGGGCAGCGGGCGCTGAACAACATCGGCCGCGTCGGCTCGCTGTTCAGCCCGGATCTGCCGATCCGCAAGCAGCAGTCGGAACGCGGTGTGATTGCGGCCGCTGCGGACGTGCAGAAGCTGCACAACGAGGTGGTACACGACGTCACGCGGCTTTACTACACGGTGGTCTACGCCCGGCAGCAGGAGGAATTCATCAACCGCGTCGTGGCCAAGATGCGGGAGTTCATCCAGATCGCGAAGGACTTGCTGGAGTCCACCACGCCAGGCGACATGACGCCGCTCAAACTTCACCTGATGAAGTTGGGCTTGGCGGACGCCCTGAAGCTCCAAGCGGACGCGACTGCGGGAGTGAAGCAGGCCGAAGCCGCGCTGCAGGAAGTGATGGGCGTGCAGAACGGCGGGTTCGAGTTCCGCGTGGCGGATGAAGAACTGCCGATCATGGCTCAGGACGTGACGTTGACGAAGGATCAGGTGGTGGACATGGCCTTGGCCCGTCGGCCGGAACTGGCGCTGGCGGCGGCCGCGGCGGACGCGTTCCGGCTCGAGGTGTACGCCCAAGGCTCGCTGCGGTTCAAGCGGGCGGTGCCGACGCTGGGTTCGGCTTCGGACATCCACTCGCGGCTGCTCCCGCCCGGCAGCCGCGATCCGGGCAAGGATTATCGCCCCGAGCCGATTCCGCCCGAGATGCCGCCTCAGGTGGTGGGCAGCAAGCAGGACCGCGTGGACCGCGTGCTGGCGTACAGCCACCGCGCCGACGCCGTCTTCGAGAAGGCCCGCAACCTGATCATTCTCGAAGCGGAGAAGTCGTTCTTCGACTACGAGAAGGCGTCCAAGCAATTGTCGGCGGCGAAGGCCGCCAACGCGGAAGCAATGGATGCGCTGAAGCTCATCAGCGCGCAGTTCTCGGAGCCGAAGGCGCCGAAGGATCTGCTGCTCATGGGCTTCGCCCAATCCAGCAAAGCGATCGCGAGCAACGTGGAAGCGACGTTCAACTACCTGCAGACGCTTGCGGCGCTGGAACGGGTGACGGCCGGCGGGGTCCGCCCGGCCTTCAAGGGGCGGTGACATTCTCTCCACACGCTGTTTGACACAAAAGGGGTGATTCGTGCGTGCGTTCGCCAGTTCGATTCTCCTGCTGACCGTCGCCGCGATCGGCGTCGTGCCGCGCGGCGAAGCCGCGGAGCCGGCCGCCGGCGAGGCGTCTTCCGCCGCCGCCCCGGCCCTCATCAATGTCGCCATCATGGATGGCATGTTCCGCGGCGTGCCGCCGGGCCTGATCAAGGCCGGCGGGAACCAGTTCGGCGGCCTCTTCAAGGACATCGTCGGCCTGCCCGGCGCGGTCGAGACCGAATCGGACCACGACGCACTGGCCAAGAAGTTGAACCAGGGCAAGGTTCACCTCGGCGTGTTTCACGGCTTCGAATGGGCGTGGGTGAAGCAGAACTACCCGAACCTCGCCGTCGTGGCGATCACCGTACCCACCGCGCTGCCGCGGGCGAGCATCGTGGTGAACGCGAAAAACGCCGCCCCCGGCCCGCAGGCCCTCATGGGTGCGAACGTGGAGATCCCCTTCAACATGAAGGCCCACGGGATCGTGTACATCGAGCACTTGGAGAAGTCGCTCCCCGCCGGGGCGATCAAGCCTTCGCTCACCGAAGATTCCTCGTATGAGGAACTTCTCGACGAGGTGGGCAAGGGCAAGGCCAAGGCGGCGCTCGTGGACTCGGCGAACCTCGCGGCGTACCAAGCCGGCTTCCCCGGCAAGGCGGCCAAGATCAAGGTGCTCTGCGAGAGCGAGCAGATGCCGCAGACGGTGCTCGTGTACAACACGAAGACGATGCCGGAAGATACGGTGAAGCAAATCCGCAACGGGCTGGTGACCGCGCACAAGAACGCGAAAGGCTCGGCGTTCCTCTTCCTGTGGAACCTCAAGGGATTCGAAGCTCCGAACCCGGCGTTCGACGCGCTCGTGGCGAAGTGCCTCAAGCAGTACCCCGCCCCGCAGAAGAAGTGAACGATCCCGCTTCATCTTCAACCCGGAAGCGTCCGTGCGGTGTGCAACCGCCCTGACGCTTCCGGTTTGGCGTTTGTAGAATGCGGTAAAGAGGTGTGCGATGAGTGCGGCGACCGCCGAAACTCCGAAAGTGTGGACGGCCGAGGACCTGCTGGCGATGCCGGACGACGGCGTCGAACGGTGGATCATCCGCGGCCAGCTTCGTGAGAAGCCCTCGGAGTACCCGGAGGCCAAGATGACCGTTCGGAATCGGCACCACAGCAGCGTCATGACTCGTGTCGCAACGGCGATCATGAACTGGTTGCGGACGCAGCCAAAACCCCGCGGAGACGCTTTCTGCGGCGAAGTCGGTGTCATTCTGCCAGGTCGAACTTCCACATTGGGGGTCGATGTGGTCTACGCCGCACCGGATGTGGTCGAGGTGCAGGACGATGAGGAATCCACGCTGCTGGTCGGAGTGCCAACCCTCACCGTCGAGATTCTCTCGCCGAACGACACTCAGGTTCAGGTGCGCGAGAAGACACGCGAGTACCTTCAAGCCGGCGTGTCGATCGTCTGGGTCGTCGATCCCCACGACCAGATCGTTCGCGTTTACCAGAACGGACTTCCCGCCGAGTCCTACAACGTCACGCATCACATGCCCGAACATCCGGCCATGCCGGGATTCACGCCCGCGGTCGCGGAGTTCTTCGAATAACCAGTCTGCATTCAAGGACGAATCACGCAATGCCCGTCGAAACGGTTTCCATCGCGGCCGAAGCCCGCAAGCGGTTCATTCGCTACGCCATGTCGGTCGTCACGGGTCGGGCCCTGCCGGACATCCGCGACGGCCTCAAGCCCGTGCAGCGGCGCATCCTGTTCGGCATGTCCGAGATGAATCTCGGCTTCGACCGCAAGGCCGCCAAGTCCGCGCAGATCGTCGGCAAGGTGATGGGCGATTACCACCCGCACGGCGACGTCGCACTCTACGACGCGATGGTGCGGCTCGCGCAAGACTGGGTCATGCGCGTGCCGCTGGTGCACGGCGAAGGCAACTTCGGCTCGGTCGACGGCGACCCGCCCGCCGCCCACCGTTACACCGAAGCCAAGCTCAGCCGCGCCGCCGAGTACCTGCTCTCGGAGTTGGATCAGGACACGGTCGACTTCCGGGACAACTACACCGGCACGAAGCGAGAGCCGGTCGTGCTCCCGGCCCAGTTTCCGAACCTGCTCGTGAACGGCACGTCCGGCATCGCCGTGGGCATGGCCACGAGCATCCCGCCCCACAACCTGTCGGAAGTGCTGCGAGCTTGCATCCTGCTCATCGAGAACCCCGATGCCTCGGTCGCGAACCTGCGCGAGAAGGTGAAAGGTCCGGACTTCCCGCTCGGCGGCAAGATCGTGACCGACAACGCGACCCTGCGCCAGATTTACGAGACGGGCTCGGGCAGCATCAAAGTGCAGGCCGAGTGGAAGGAAGAGCGACTCGAACGCGGCAAGTCGCAGATCGCGATCACGTCCATCCCGTACGGCGTGAACAAGGGCGAACTCGAGACCGTGATCGGCGGCCTGATCGAGGACAAGAAGCTGCCGCAACTGCTCGGCCAGACCAACGAGACGAACGACAAGGACGGCCTGCGGCTCGTGCTGGAACTGAAGCCCGGCACCGATCCGAACCTCGTGATGGCGTACCTGTACAAGCACACCGACCTGCAGAAAAACTTCTCGTACAACATGACCGCGCTCGTGCCGGGGCCGGACGGCAAGACGATGGTGCCGAAGGACGGCCTCAGCCTCAAGGATCTGCTCCGCCACTTCCTCGACTTCCGCTTCGAAACGGTGAAGCGGCGCTTCGAGTATCACTTGCGGGTGCTGCGGCGGCGCATCCACATCCTCGAAGGCTTCCGCATCATCTTCAACGCGCTCGATCGCGCGATCAAACTCATCCGCGAATCGACCGGCAAACCGGACGCCTCCGAGAAGTTGCAGAAGGAATTCAAGCTGGACGAGGAGCAGGCCTCGGCGATTCTCGATTCGCAACTCTACAAGATCGCCCAGATGGAGATCCGCAAGATCCTTGACGAGTTGAAGGAGAAGCGGGCCCAAGCCGAGGAGATCGAAGGCATTCTCGCGTCCAAGAAGAAGCTGTGGAAGATCATCAAGGACGAGATGGAGAAGCTGATCGAGCAGTTCCCGGAACGCCGCAAGACACGGATGGCCAGCGACGAGGACGTGCTCGAGTTCGACCCGGAAGCGTACATCGTCCGCGAGAACACCAACGTGGTGCTCACGAAGAACGGGTACATCAAGCGCGTGGGCCGGCTCGCGTCCGTGGAAACGACCCGCGTGCAGGAGGGCGACGAAGTCATCGCCGTGGTGCCCGGCAGCACGCTGGACACGGTCGTCTTCTTCGCGGACGACGGCACTGCGTACACGATGCGAATCAACGAAGTCCCCGCGACCACCGGCTACGGCGAACCGGTCGCGAAGTTCTTCAAGCTCGCGGATCAAGTGCGGATCATCGATGCCCTCAGCACCGATCCGCGTTTCACACCGGCGGATCAGAAGGGGAAGGGCGACGTGCCCGGCGGGCCGTACATCCTCGTGGCCACGAGCGGCGGCAACGTGCTCCGCATGCCGATCGCCGCGTACCGTCCGGAATCGACCAAGGCCGGCCGCCGCTATGTGAACGTCGCCGGCGGCAAGGCCGTGATGGCGAAACTCGTTTCAGACGAAGAGAGCGTGATGCTCGGCTCCCGCGGCGGGCATCTGATCCACTTCCCCATCGAGCAGGTGAACATTCTCTCGGGCGCGGGCAAGGGCGTGCTCGGCATCAAACTGGACGACGGCGACGAATGCCTCGGCGGCGTGCTCGTCGGCGGACGCTTCACGAAGCTTGTGGTGGAAACCGAATCGGGCAAGACGCAGGACTTCGGCCCCGGTGCGATCAAAGTGCAGGATCGCGGCGGCAAGGGCTCCAAGCCCGGCGCGCGAACCAACTTCGCCCGCCTGATCCCGCCGCCCATCGAACTCGTGAACTGGGACGAGGTCGAAGGCAAGACGCCGAAGGCGAGCAAGAACGGCAACGGGAAGCTGTTCGACGAGTGAACCGATGGATGCGCCGAGTGCGGAGGAGTTGAAGGAACACCCTGTGGTGAAGGCCGCATTCGCAGCTGCGTGGGCCGATTCGTTTCCCGATGACTCCGCCCTGCGCCATGAAGAAGGCGGCTTCATCTATGCGAATCCGACCACCGGCGAGATAATCGTGAGGAGAGCGCCTCCGGGTTTGATGCGACTGTTGGATTTGACGCACCCGCCATCCGTACCGGGGGCGTTCCTCGTGGCGACTTACCACACTCATCCGAACCCGATCGCTCTCGGTTGGAACCCGGATCCGAGTGATGATGATCGAGAACTGGCGGAAGGCAGCGGTCTGCCGTGGTTCGTCATCTCGGAACTCGGAGTGGATTTCGCAGGTCCGAGCCGGAGGGTGAACGGCCTTTCCGGCAGCCCCGGCTATCCGATGTAGGAGCGTTCCAATGTCGCAGTTGATGGCTGCCCCTCGACTCTCGGAAGCGGAGATTCTCGCGATCGCGGAAGCGGATGCGATCATCGCATATCGCGATCTCAGCCACTTGAAGCGCGAAGTCAAGCTCCAAGGGGGAATGTGGTCTGTGGAGTACCGCCTGAACTTCCCGCCTGGATCGAGAGTGGCCGGCGGCGGGCCGCACTATGTGATCGACGCCACGACCGGCGAAATCGTCTCCAAGGTCTACCACCAGTGATCCTCATTCATCTGCAAGGACTGCATTCCGCATGAGTACGCTCTCCGCCGCACGCTACCGCACCGAGGACATCCAGGTTCTCGAAGGGCTCGAGCCCGTCCGCAAGCGCCCCGCCATGTACATCGGCGGCGTCGATTCCAAGGGGCTTCACCACCTCGCGTGGGAAATCCTGGACAACGCGGTCGACGAGTACATCAACGGCTTCGCCGATCACATCACCGTCGTTCTCCACAAGAACGGCGACGCGATCACGATCACGGACAACGGCCGCGGCATCCCCGTCGAGATCCACAAGAAGCACAAGAAGAGCGGTCTCGAACTCGTGCTCACCGTTCTGCACGCCGGCGGCAAGTTCGGTGAAACCGAGAGCGGGTACGTCCACTCCGGCGGTCTCCACGGCGTCGGCGCGTCCGTCGTGAACGCGCTCTCCAAGAAGCTCACCGCCACGGTGAAGCGCGACGGCTTCGAGTACCGCCAAGACTACAAGAAGGGCGTACCGCAGAGCGGTGTCGAGAAAGTCGGCCCGTTCCGCGGCCACGGCACGAGCATCTACTTCGAACCCGACGACACCATCTTCAAGACCACTCGGTTCGACGCGGACACGATCAGGGCCCGCCTCGAAGACATGTCGTACATCCACAGCGGGCTCTCGATCACGTTCAAGGACGAGCACGGCGGGCACACCCACGAGTTCGCCAACCCCGGCGGGCTGCCAGCCTTCCTTCAGAAGCTCGTGACCGACGGACAGAAACCCGCCGTCACCGAACTCGCATTCAGCGCCAGCCGCGAGACCGGTAGCAAGATCGAGATCGCACTGCAGTGGACGGAATCGACCGAAGAGACGTACCGTTCGTACGTGAACGGTATCCGCACGCCCAACGGCGGCACCCACGAGAACGGCCTCAAGAGCGCCCTTCGCAAAGCGGTCAGCAACTACATCGAAACGCACGACATCAAGATCAAGGGCCTGAAGATCACGTCGGACGACATCCGCGAGGGCGTGGTCGCCGTGGTGTCCGTGTTCGTCCGCGAGCCGCAGTTTGAAGGGCAGACCAAGCAGCGGTTGAACAATCCCGAGATGGATGCCGCGGTGGACGGCTTCGCGCGGCCCGCGCTCGAAGCGTGGCTCAACAGCAACAAGACGGCGGCGGACGCGATCATCGGCCGCATCCAACTCGCGGCCAAGGCCCGCGAGGCGAGCCGCGCCGCCGTGAACGAGGTGAAGCGCAGTTCGCCCGGCAGCCGCCGCACGAGCCTGCCCGGCAAACTTGCCGACTGCAAGAGCACGAACCGCGACAACACCGAACTCTTCATCGTGGAAGGCGACTCGGCCGGCGGCTCGGCCAAGCAGGGCCGCAACAACAGCACGCAAGCCGTGCTTCCGCTTCGCGGCAAGATCCTCAACGGCGAAGACCTGCCGACCGCGAAGGTGCTGCAAAACCAGGAAATGGGCGACCTCGTGAAAGCGATCGGCACCGGCGCGGGCGACCGCTTCCACTACGACGGCCTCCGCTACGGCAAGATCATCCTGCTCATGGACGCGGACGCGGACGGCCACCACATCACCACGTTGATGCTCGATTTCTTCCTGCGGCACGCCCCGGAACTCATCAAGAAGGGGCACGTGTTCATCGCCCAGCCGCCGCTCTACCGCTTGGATGTCGGCAAAGAAACGTACTGGGCTCGCGACGACGAGCACAAGGAAGAGATCATGGCCGGGCTGCGGCAGAATGCGAAGGTGGACATCACGCGCTTCAAAGGCTTGGGCGAAATGCCGTTCAAGGTGCTGGCTCAGACCACGCTCGATCCGAAGTCACGCACGCTGCTCAAGGTCGAGATCGACAACAACCTGGAAGCACACACGGCGTTCCAGGAACTGCTCGGCAAGGACGCGGACCCGCGTTACAAGTTCATCATGGAGAAGGCCGATCAGGCCGTCGCCGAAGAGTTGGATGTGTGAATCCGGCCCTTCCAGGGAACCGGACTCCCGACCGATCGACGGGCCAGAGCGTACCACTGGATGGCGACGAGCAGCAAGACGCCGAGCGGGTGCAGCACGGCGCTCCACAGCGATTGGCGAAATCGAATCGCGCCGTGGAGGCGGGGCAGGATCCACAGCGGCATCGTAAGGCTTCCGATCAGCAGGATGGTCCAAGGAACGATGCCCGCCGCACTGCCGAGCCCTTCGTGTGCGTTCTTCGCAAATCCGTTCCACACCGCCCGGTCGCTCCAGTACATGCGGCAGGTCGCGAGGCGGGTCGCATCGAAGATGTCGGTGCGAAATCCCGCCCGGCGAAACACCCGCGGCAGTGCCACGCCGTCGTGCATGGAACCGCGGATCGCCGCGTGGCCTCCGGATGCTTCGTACGCTTCACGGGTGCAGAGAAAGTACTGCCCGCAACCGGCTCCGAACATCGGGTGACGCGTCCGACGCATCCCGATGATGGGCAGGTAGCCGAGCAACAGCCAGTTGATGAGCGGCAGCAGGAGTGTGTCGAGGAATCCGCCGGTCTCCTGCCGCGGGAACCCGCTCACGAGCCCGGCGCGCGTCTGTTCGAGGAAACGGACCGTGTCGGCGATCGCCGCCGGCTCCAGCCGGAGATCGGCGTCGATGAAGCACAGCATGTCGTGGCGTGCGAGCGATGCGAGCACCGAGCACGCGTGTTGCTTGCCGTTCCATCCGGGGGGAAGCGGCGGTGCAGATTCGATCCGCACTCGCGAATCGCCGATGGATCGCACTTCCGCCGCGGTGTTGTCTTCGGAATGATCGTCGAGCACGATCACTTCCAATTCGACGCCCTCGGAGGCGAGCACGCTTCGCACGCACGCCGCAATTCCACGCTCCTCATTCCGCGCCGGGATCAGCACGGAAACGCATCGGCGCTCCGCGTGCCCCCGATGCGCCGGCCGGCGAAACAGGAACGCATTCCAGCAATACAGGAAGGCCGGGATCGCGCTCAACGCCGCGCCGGCGAGGAGAAGCCCGTCGAAACTCACGGCCGCTCCTTCATGACGGACTCGTGGGAAACATCGAAACGTCGGCCGCGGACCCGTGCCTTCGCCCGCCGCCACAGGTCGTAGACGCCGCCGACGCCGCAGCGACCGGACAGGATCGTGTCGAACTTCGCGGGGTCTCGGCTCGCCACCTCCGCATCGAGTGCATCCAGCGTTCGTGTCAGAGCATCCTCGATCATGTTGGTCCAAATCTTGCCCGCGAGCCCGGGGTGATGTGAGACGGGAATCGCTTCTCCGATCCGAACGAAGGCCTCGGGCGTGCGCTCATTCCAAAACGCGTATTCGATCGCCACCGGAAGCACGACCCCGGCCGTCATCTTCGCCGCGAGATGACCGACGCCGGGACGCAGGTTCAACGGCCTCTCGCGGACATCGGCGAAGCGACCCTGAGCCGCGACCCAGAACGCTCGATTCGGCTCGGACAGGATCGCCCGGCCGGCCCGGAGAAAGGAGGCTGCGTTGTGGACCGCGGCAAAACCGAGCCGCTTGAAGATCGGGTACTGTTCCAACGCCCCGCGGTCGATGGCGGCGTAGTGTTCGAAGCCGGTGAACCGGTCGGCGACGATGGCGCCGATCAGCGGATCCCACCACGAGGGGTGATTGACGACGACCAAGGCCGGACCGGCCGGTGGCGAGGCGCTGCCGCGGGACAGCCTCACGCCGTGAAAATGCGACCGGACGTAGCGACGACAGTATCGCGCGAAGAAGCGAACGAGCCATCGCCAGCGGCGGGGAAGGGGATCCGGAGCGCGGGCGTCGCCGGTCATGCGATCGCCACCGATCGCGGAGCGGCGGGCACGTGGCGACTGCACTCGTCCGCTGCGATCCATCCGGACATCAGCGTCATGGGCATGCCGGGGCCGGGATGGGCCGATCCGCCGGCGAAATAGAGGCCTTTCAAATCGCGTGAATCGTTCGCGGGCTTGAACGCTCCGGTCCACCGGCCGTGGCTGGCCAGTCCGTAGATCGCGCCGTTCAGAACGCGGTAGCGATCGTGAATGTCCTGCGGGGTGAGGTGCGCTTCGAACGCGATGCGATCCTCGATGTCCGGCATCTTCCCGGTGGTCTTCAGCTTGTGGAGGATCGTGCGGCGGTACTCGGGCAACATGCGCCGCCAATCGTGATGAGACCGCAGGTACGGCGTGTGAACGAGAACGTACAGCGCTTCGCCGCCGGGCGGCGCCGTGTCCGGGTCGGTGCGGCTCGTCGCCGCGAGGTAGCATGTCGGGTCCGGAGCCGGCTCGCCTTTGCGATAGATGAACTCGAACTCTTCCGCAGGATCTTGCGAGAAGACGAAATTGTGGTGCAGCAGGTGGTCGTAGCGTTTCGTCAGTCCGAAGTAGAGCACGACGCCGGAACACGCGGGTTCGTAACGGCGACGCTTCGCGAACCGCTTCGCAACCCGCGGGGCGGTTTCGCCCAGGAGTTCCGCGTGGGTTCGCACGCTGTCCATGTTCGAGACCACGGCCGCGAGTTCCACACGCTGGCCGTCCTCGGTCACCACGCCGCGGACTTCGCCCCCGGAGGCTTCGATCTTCGTCACGGCCGTCTCGGTCCGCAGTTCGACGCCGAGTTCCACCGCCAGGCGCGTGAGGGATTCCGGAACGGCGCGGGTGCCGCCGCGGGGATACCACACACCCTCGCTCGTCTGCATGTGAGCGATGCCGCACAACACGGCGGGCGAGGACTCGGGGCAGGAGCCGACGTATTGCGTGAAGTGATCGAGCATCTGGGCGACGCGCGGGTCGCGATGGAACTCCCGGACAGTGCCGGACACGGTGCCTCCGAGCCGCATCGCGAGTGCGTCGCGGAGGAAGCGAACGGCGCGATCCGGTCCGAGGCCGATCATGTCGCGCATCCCGCCGACGGATTTCCAGAAGTAATGGCGGTCGGAGATGCCGTGCAGGCGTTCGGACAAGGCGATGAAATCCCGGTAGCCGGAGCCGCAGCGGCTCGCCATCGCCTCCACGTCCTCCACGAGGTCGAGCGTGCTCGAGTCGTGGAAGAAACTCCGCCACTGCGGGTCGAGTCGGATCAGTTCGAGGTGGTCTTCAAGGTTTCGGCCCGCCTCGGCGAAGATGCGACGGAGCACGGACGGCATCGTGAGGATCGTCGGCCCCATGTCGAAGCGGAAGCCCGCTTCTTCGAGAACGGCGGCTTTGCCGCCCAGCCACGGGTTGGCTTCGAAGAGTGTGACGGAATGGCCCCGCGCGGCGAGCACGCAGGCGGCCGCGAGGCCCCCCAAGCCTCCACCGATCACACCGATCCGATTCACGCCCCTCGGCTTCACGATGCGGCTCCTGTCTCGAGTGCGGCGGGGCGTTCGGCACCGTCCACCCCGAGGTCGCCGAGCAGTAATCGGCTGGTGATCCTCGCCGACTCGTAAATCACCGGCAATCCGCTGCCGGGATGGGTGCCGCCGCCTGTGAGATACACCCCGTCCACGTCCTCGAAGCGATTCCGCGGGCGCAGATGCAACATTTGGCGGAGCGTGTGAGCGAGGTTGAACGTCGCTCCGCGATACACGGCGTATTCATCCTGCCAGTCCGCAGGCGTGACGATCTTCTCGAAGCGGATTCGTCGTTCGAGATCTTGCACACCGAGCTTGCGGAGTTGCTTCAACACGGTGTCCCGGAACCGCGCCCGCTCGATGCGCCAATCGATGTTCGGATGCTGATGCGAGACCGGTGCCAAGACGTAGAGCGTGCTCATGCCTTTTGGAGCGAGGCTGGGATCCGTGACGCAGGCGTTCTGCACATAGATGGACGGATCGTCGGAAAGCACATGCCGTTCCTCGATATCCGCCAGATTCGAGGGATAATCCGCCGCCGTGGCGATCGTGTGGTGCGGCAGATTCTCGCACGTCCCTTCGATCCCGAGGTACATCATGAAGGTCGAGCACGAAAACTTCTTCTTCTCGATCCGGCGGTCGGACCAGCGACTGCGGAGGCGGTCCGGAATCATCTTCCTCATCGCGTGGGCGAAGTCGGCGTTGATCACGACCGCGTCCGCGTGGTGAACCCCGCCATCCGTTCGCACTCCTGCGGCCCGGCGCCCCTCGAACAGCACCTCGCGCACATCCTCTCCGAGCAAGATTTCGACGCCCATCTCGCGGGCGATCCGTGCCATGGCCTCGGACACCGCGGAACAACCGCCGATCGGGTGCCACACGCCGTATTCGTACTCGAGGAAGGACAAGATCGAGAACAGACTCGGGCAGTTGAACGGCGACATGCCGAGATATTTCGATTGGAACGAGAACGCGAGCCGGATGCGCGGGTCCGAAAAATACCGGCGCAGTTCGGATTCCACGGAGCGCCACGGGCGGATCATCGGAACCAATTTGAGGAGATCCCGGCTCAGCAAGTCCTTCCACCCGAGGAAGGGCCTTTCGAGAATCGGTCGGAATCCATCCAGTTTACAGCGGTTGTCGTTGAGGAATCGCTCCAAGTTGCCGGCGTCGCCCGGAGCGAGCTTGGCGATCTCCGCTTTCATCCGGCCGATGTCCGGAGTGCAGTTGAGTTCTCCCCCCGATCCGAACGCGATGCGGTATTGCGGATCGAGCCGAACCATCGGCACCTCCGCATGAAGATCGCGACCGATGTGTTGGAAGATCCGCTCGAGAACTTGGGGGTAAAGGAAAAACGTCGGGCCGAGGTCGAAGCGGAAGCCCTCGACTTCAATGGAGGAGCAACGCCCGCCGACTTGTCCGAGGCGTTCGATGATCCGGACGCGAACGCCGGCGTGGGCCAACAGAAGAGCGGCCGCCAAGCCACCGGGCCCCGCGCCGACGATGACGACGCTCCGAGTGCGAGGCGAAGATGTTCGGCACGTCCGTGCCGGGGTGGACAGCGCGATCATGAGCCTTTCCGCGGTCGAATATGCCTAATTTACTAAACCGCGAATCTGGCACGGGGATAACGAAACAAAAAAGCCAGCCCCGCATTTTCGCGGGGCTGGCCTCCGGAAAGTCCTCTCACGAGCATCAGCTGCTCGAGGTCGTCGTGCTGGACGAGGGCTGGATCGCGGAGCCGACGAACGAGAACGTGCTGTTCGCGTTCCCGCCGAGTGTGGTGATGGCGGCGATGCACACCACCACGATCAGGGCCAGCATCACGGCGTACTCGACCGCCGTCGGGCCGTCTTCCTTCTTGACAAAGTTGACCAGCGCCTTGGTGAACGTCTTCATCGGTGTTCCTTCCCGGAGGCCGGGGATTGGTGGGCCGGTGGGCAGGCCGGCGGATTCGTGTTCACGGATGGGGAGCGTCCCACCTCCGTCTGAAAAGGAATTAGAATGGGATTCTGCAAGTTGCTCCGATTTTCACGAGAAAGTCGGTTTTGCAGGTCGTGTTGTCTGAAAGCCCGACACGTCTTCCCACTTCGCCGCAGTTCTTAGGCGGTGTCCGAAATCGTTCTTCGCCACCGCCTGAATCCTTTGCATGCATCGCCTCAATCTGCGAGGGGAAACGCAACAAGCCGCCGGCTTCGCGCCGACGGCTCGTCACGGGCGGGCACCAACTGTGTCCGAACTTCAGACGGTACCCAAGAGCGTCTTCAGGATGTTGTCCTGCGGGTAGCTGTGCCCGAGGTGCTGGCGGAACCCCTCCGCGAACTTGACACCGGCGCGTTGTCCCTGTTTCGCGCCCCACTCGCGCATCGAATCGACGAGATTGTCCACGCCGTGGTGCTTCCGCAGCCACGCCCGCTGGCTCTCGTGGCAGGCCAGCATCGCGGACTTGTCGTCGATCACACTGCCGATGTCGATCCGGAATCCGGACGCGATCGCGACCCCGAAGGCGTCTTTGCCTTCGAGCGGATCGCAGTAGAAGAGGTGCGGGATGTGTTCGAGCGGCGGGTGGCGTTCGTCCGCCCCCGGCTTGTTGTGCAGGAAGTTGGGGATCGGGGCGGCGAAAGTTGCGGCGCGGACAAGCTTGCTCGTCTGCTCGTGATCCAAGTGGTAGTCGTCCGGGTTGTGCGTGAACACGACCTGCGGGGCCACCTTGTTCAGGAGCCGCGTCGTCTTTTCGAGAGCGGGTTCGTTGTAGATCACGCGCAGGTCGCGTTCCTCGAGACAGTGATAAGTCGCTCCGATGGCGGCCGCCGCCGCCGCACCCTCGGCTCGACGGATGCGGGCGATTTCCTCGGGGGTGTGTTCCGCCGAACCGCAGTCGCCCGGGGTCATGGTGGCGACGTGAATGGTCCAACCGTGTTCCTTGCGGAGGCGGACCAAGGTACCGGCGCAGAGGAATTCGGCGTCGTCCGGGTGGGCGAGAATGGCGAGTGCGGTGTTTTTCATGAGTGCTCGGGGAGCGAGGTGCAGTCCTTGGTACGGACTCGCCACTTCCGAGCAAGACCGCACGTTCATCCGCCCGGCGACGAACCCGGGCCCGCCGCGTTCGCAGGGGGCGGGGGAGGCGGCGGCGCCACGATGCCCTGCTGCTGCAGAATGGTGGACTTGATGTATTCGGGGATCCACGGCGTGCCGACGCGAGGGTCGCCCGGATCGACCTCCTCGGGCTTGATGTTGCCGGCGAAGGGGGAGAAGTGCCTCTCGGCGGTGGCGGCGTAGCGGGAATCGCGGAGCGATTCCGGGATCTCGGACGGCACCGGTGCGAACGCGCCAAGCGGCAGGGCGGCGGCCGCACGGCGGTAATCCGCCGCGTACTCGTCCTTCGCCAATCGCCAGACTTGGTTCTTCGGATCGGCGGTCGCGAGCATCCGGACGTAATCCAGTTCGTAGGTGAAGGTGTCTTCCTCGATTTTGTTGAGTTGTTCGGGCCGGTGGAACTTCGGATTACGGGCGAGCACGCCGCGCCACAACTGGAAGCCGCGTTCGTAGAGTTCCGCGGCCTGAACGTGGTTGCCCACCCGCCGGGCTTGGTCGGCGCGCCACAGGATTTTGCGGGCCTCCACGGTTTGCTTCTGCTGTTCGCCCTCGGCCATCGCGTAGTAGAACGGGAAGTTGGTGAGTGACCGGTTG
This sequence comes from Gemmataceae bacterium, assembly GCA_046350135.1. Taxonomy (GTDB): domain Bacteria; phylum Planctomycetota; class Planctomycetia; order Gemmatales; family Gemmataceae; genus Urbifossiella. The sequence continues at coordinate 62,639 of JAXMBB010000019.1, read as the reverse complement.
GAGTTGTACAGCCACAGCGCGCTGAGCGCGTCGTGCCGTTCGACCGCCTTGGGATTCAGCCGCTGATCCGGCGAGAGCGGCGGCGGAGGCGAGGGCTGGTCGTTCGGGCCGAGTCCGGCCGCACGCCGGTAACGCTCCATGCGGGCCGGAGAGACGCTCAACCCGTATGCGTTGCCGTGGTTCACCCACATCGAGTACGCCTTCTGCCATTCCCGCAGGCTCCACGAGGTGCCCGCGCCGACCACGACGGGGTTCTGAGGCTTCCGACGCACGCCGCCGACCGTGTCCACGAACCATGCATTGGATTCGTCGATCCCGGCATCCACCTCCCACCCGTCCGTGTCGATCCAGCCGTCCTTCTGGAGCATTTCCGCTTGGTAGTGTTGGGCGCGCGGTGCGCCTTGCCGGAAAAGAATGACGATCGGCCGCCTCGGGATTCGGTACTTGAACGGGTCGAACTCGGTCGGTGCGCTGATGGGGATCGCGTTCCCCTCCGCATCCTTCGGATTCGGCGGCAGCAACGTGTTGGCGTACGCGAACCAAGCCCGGGCCGCGAGGTACCCGCTGAACGCCTGCGTCAGGTCGTCCGCCGAGGCCCGAGGATGCGCTTCCCCTTCGCCTTCCGGGAACTGGCGCGGTAGCGAGGGAAACTGCTGTTCGGCGGGCTTCAATTCCGTCGCGTTCTTGTATCGGCTCGGAACGTTTTGGTTGTCCCGGAGGAACTGGATCACATCTTCGGGGCGCCGCGTGCGGAGCATTTCACTGGTTCCGCGCTTGTCCCGGGCTTCATCGCGGCGCTCTTCGCCGCGGAGGCGGCGCACCAGCATCGGGTGATCCTGACAGAACTTCAGGAACGCCTCCCGGTTCACGGAACCGTCCGGGTTCTCCAACGCCGCCGGGTTGCGTTGGTCCGGCGGGATGCAACTGAGTTGAAAGAGGCACCGCAGCGTCTGCACTTGGTCCGTGACGCCGAACTTGGTCTGGTAGTACGTGCCGATCTCGTAGCGCATGTCCGGGGAGCGGCGGTTGCGGCGTTCCCCTTCCGCGAGCAGATCGATGCCGCGTGCGATGTAAAAGTACATGTCGCCCAGCGACTGCATCTCGACGGACACGTTGTAAGCGATGTTCCAGCTTTGGAAGATCCACGGGGTGATGAAGTGCGGCTGCAACGCGGTCACGGCCTGCACCAACCGCTCGAACTCGTGGAAATCGTTCCGCTTCTGCTTTTGGATGGCGGAATACCAGAGGAAGGTGACGGCCAAACCGCGCGAGCCGACGAGGCCGAGCCGCACCGCTTCACCTGCGACTTCGGTCTCGCCGTCGTCCAGTTCGCGGAGCTCCAGCCGCTTGGACTGGCTGAGGATCGTCCGCCGGGAGAGGGAATCCCCGGCTCCGGCGATGGCGGACGGCGCCGTCTCCCGGTCGTCGCGACCGAACGGCATCCACACGTACGCGCGACCCTCCGGAGTCTTGGCCTCCAGGCCACGGTAGAAGATGCTGATCGTGAACAGCACCAGGATCGCCGCGATGTACGAAGCTTTGCGACGGACGGCGGCGCGTTGCAGCGGATTCATGTGTTTCGTATTTCGTGTTTCGTGTTTCGTGTTTCGTGTTTCGTGTTTCGTGTTTCGCCCCGCGACTGGAGTTTGCTGCGCCCACTGATCGAACGCAGGTATCCGTTCAAAACCGGCGCGAGGTTTTCGATGGTCCCCTGCAACGTCGCGATTTGCTCGGGCTTCAGTAGTTTTCGCTGATAAGCTCGACGGAGCCAGTGTTGGGCTTCGAGCAACGACCCGCGAGCGATTCGTACGAAGCGGCGATTATCCACGGCACTGTGGCGGCCGCACCCTTCTGCAATATTCGCCCCGACGCTGTCCGCGGCTCGTACAAGCTGCTTGCCCACCGTATCGCGTGAGAAGTTGTCCCAAGAGCGGACGATGACCCAAGCCGTATCCGCCAGTTGCTCGGACAGCTGATAAACCTTCAAGTTTTGGAAACTGACGAAAGCCATGTATCTCCACCGAAACACGAGACACCAAACACGAAACACTACGCAGCCACTTCACGCGATTTCATCAGATAGTAAGCCAGTACGAACCACGGGAACAAGTAACCGAACACCATCAGCACGTTCACCACGAGGTACTCGGTGTTCACGTTGAAGCCCTCGGACACGAAGTGCGTCCACGTGAACGACTCGACGTCCGGGATCACATTTTGGATTCGGCGAACGACCCACGCCCAACCCTTGTCCGCGAGCAGCACGACTTTCGCGCCGGACGAGTCGCCGAACGGCGTGGTCGGCGACTCCGTCCGCATGAGTTGGGACACGGCTTGGAACGGTCCGCCGCCGACGTTCTGGTTCGTGGCCAGTTCGTGCAGGTGGTCCGTGGTGTAGCCGAGCAGGAAGATCATCGAGGTGACCAAGAGGCTGAGCACGCCGCTGAGGTAGGTGCTGCAGGCGATGGCGAGCCCGATCACGATGCAGACGCGGCACCACACCCCGACCATCCCCTTCACGAAATTGACACTGAACGGTTGGTTCGCTTCGAGCAGGTACAGGTCCGGTTCGGCCATGCCGAGAAGTTGACCGCCGTCTTCGCACTTGACGAAGAGCGACAACCGGGGCCGGGGTTGCTTCTTGCCGTCCTTCTCCTCCGTGCCCGGGTCGCCCTCTGCGGCTTTGCGGAAGATCCCCGCCGGAAGTTCGACGCGGCCGACGGCATAGTCGAACACGCCGACGCCCCGCACTTCAAAGTAGCCGTGCTTCTGAGCGAGTTCGTTCAACGCGGTCCAGCCGGGACTGCCGGGGCGGGCGTTGGCCGTGCCACGGGGCAAGGCGGCGAGGTCCGCGTCGTACGCGCGTTTGCGATCCTCCGCCGCGACCGCACTTTCGCCAGGTGCCTCGGCCCACTGCCACTCACCGCGTTGGTCCGCACGCGGCGCCTTCTGCGGGCACTGGTGGGACACGACGCGGATCGTCACGTCCACCGGCTTGTTCTCCACGCCCTTGGTCAACTTGTACACGTCGAAGGTGAACTCGACGGGCACGGTGTCGCCGGAACGCAGTGAGCCGGGGATGTCGTGGAACTGCCAGATCGCGCGCTGCGGGGAATCGGGGTGACCGGCGATGTACCGGCGGTAATCGAACTCGCGGCCCACGTTGGTGCCGTCGAAATCCACCTTTCGGCTGGCGAATTCGAGCTTGCCGCGGACCGGCACGCGGGCGGTGGCAGACTCCTTCTCCGCCTTCGGGTCGATCGTGGAAGTGTTGATCAGCAGCAAACTGACGCCCGTCATCGCCAAGAGTGCGACCGTGGTGAGGCCGACGTAGCCGAGAAACCGGCCCAGTACCACTTCAAAGCGCTCCACCGGCTTGGTGACCACCGTGTGGATGGTGAGATTCTTGATGTCGTTCGGGATGCTGAACGAGGTGAGGATCAGAGCCGTGAACAGCACCAGGATCGTGATGACCAGCGATGACACGGAGATCAGGGTGCGGAACTCATCCGCGGGGCGGACGCCGGCCATCCACACGTTGCGGAACATGAACAGCGGCAGCACGAGCAGGCCGAGCCACAGGAGCCGCGATCGCACGGCTTCCTTGAACCCCAACTTCGCCAGTGCGTACAAGCGGCGACCACGCACCTTCAGAAGGTCTCGGACGAACGGCTCGCAAATGCCGAGCAGGGCGAACGCTCCGGCCACGGTCAGGAGCAGCGGGCGCAGCTGCGACTGCCAAGCGGGCGGGTTCACACGGATCACGCCGCCGAGGACCGAAGGCGGCGGCGGCGGCGGGGCGCCCTTGCCCATCACCAGCAGCGCGAGTACGCCTCCGTAGCAGACGAAGCTCAGCACCGCCATTGCCAGCATCCACGTCGATACGGGCACGCGCAGCCGTTCGGACTGGGACTTGTTCTTCGGGATCGTGAGCGAGTAAAGCAGGTAGATCACGAGGCCGAGCGCGGCGAACCCGCCCGCGTCCTGAAACCAAGCTTGGACGAGGCCGAGCACGTTCGAGTAACCGAACGGATCGCCGCGGTCCAGTTGCAGAATCCCGAACAAGCCCGTCATGAATCAACCTCGTTCACGCGCGAGAGCCGTCGATGCGGATCAGCGGGACTCCACCGGGGCCTGATAGCGGCGGCCCGGGCGGGACTTCGACTCTTCGACAATGCGGAGAAACAGTTCCTCGAGCGTCGTGGTCGGGTGGCCGACGGATTCCAACTCGCCGCCGTGCTTCTTGATCACGGCCTCGAGTTCGGCGCGAAGCTCCGGCGTTTCTTTCACCCTCTTGGCCCGCAGTTCGAGGCGGGCCGCGTCCTCCACCAACTTGCTGACCGCACCCAGTTCCTGAAGGTCGCCGTTGTACAGGATCGCGATCCGGTCGCAGACGTCCTGCACGTCGTCGAGCCGGTGGCTGCACATGAGCACCGTCTTGCCCTTGTCCCGCAGGTCGAGGATGAGTTTCTTCATCCACGCGGTGCCGAGCGGGTCGAGGCCCGAGGTGGGTTCGTCGAGGATCACGAGTTCGGGGTCGTTGATGAGGGCTTGGGCGAGGCCGATGCGCTGCCGCATGCCCTTGGAGTATTCCTTGAGGATGCGTTTCTTGTCCGCGGAGAGGCCGACCATCTCGATGAGTTCGGCGGCGCGGCGGCGACGCACGTCCGGCGTGATGTCGAAGAGCCGCCCGTAGAAGTCGAGCGTTTCTTCGGCGTTCAGGAAGCGGTAGAGGTACGATTCTTCCGGCAGATAGCCGATGCGTTCGTTCTTTTCGACCTTCGCCGCCGGTTCGCCGAAGACGAACGCGTCGCCCGCCGTGGGGAAAAGCAGTCCGAGAAGCAATTTGATCGTGGTGGTCTTGCCCGAGCCGTTCGGCCCGAGCAGACCGAAGATTTCGCCCTTGTGGATCTTGAGGTCCAAGGCGTTGAGGGCGGTTTTCTTCTTGCGGCCCCAGAAGTCGCGGTAAATCTTCGTCAGGCTGCGGGTTTCAACGACGACATCCGAGGCCATTGGCGGTCTCCACACAGCGGGACAGTAGTGTTACGCTACGGCCCGCCGGGTGGTTCGGTGGCAAATCGCGAACGCGCAAGCGTGTTAGATCAGCTTCCACTTGCTGCGCGGCTCGCGGCTCAGCTCCTTGTTGGCCTTCTCATCACCGACGAACTGCTCCTTCACCGGATCCCACGTCAGTTTGCGGCGGAGATGGTAGCCGATGTTGCCCAAGTGGCAGATGCTGGCGCTGCGGTGCCCCACCTCCGGCGGGCAAATCGTCACCTTCCCGCTGCGGACGCACTCCAGCCAGTTCCCGTGGTGCGAACTGGATGGATACACGCGTTCCGCCTTCTCGCCGAGCGGCTCTTTCAGAATGGTGTCCGGCAGGCTGCTGATGCCGCCGCGACTCACCAGGATGATGCCTTCGGTGCCCTCGAACACGCAGTCCGCCCGGATGTCCTTGCCGTCCGGCCCCTTCTCGAACTGGTCGTGGATCATCACGATGCCGGATTCGTAGACGAACTTCAGGCCGCTGTTCCCCTTCTCGGGCGGAAGGATCTGCACGGGGCCGCTGCCGTCCATCTTCATGGCCCACTGGGCGATGTCGAAGTGGTGCGCGCCCATGTCGGCGAGACCGCCGCCGGCATACTCCTGGTAGTTCCGCCACGCGGGGAAGTGGCCGTGAACGCCCTTCGGGCAGAGGTCCGAGTGGTAGGGGCGTTCGGGCGCCGGCCCGAGCCACGCGTCCCAGTCGGTGCCCGCGGGAGCTTCTTGGGCAGGCAAGTTGCACGGTACGGACGGCCCGGCCACGCCGATGCGGATCGTCTTCAGCTTGCCGATGCGGCCGTTCCACACATACTCCACGGCCTTGCGGAAGTGCCCGCCGAACTCGCTTCGTTGTTGGCTGCCCGTTTGGAAGACGATCTTCGCCTTCGCCACTTCGTCCACGATCTGCCGCCCTTCGGCGACGTTGTGTGTGAGCGGCTTTTCGCAGTAAATGTGCTTCTTGGCCCGCGCCGCGAGAATCACCGGCATCGCGTGCCAGTGATCCGGCGTGGCGATCACCACGGCATCGAGCCCGGGATGATCGATGAGCTTGCGGAAGTCCGCATAGGACGCGACGCCCTTGTACGTGCCGGCCTTCGTGCGATCCGCGTAGCGTTTCTCAACGGTTTGCGCCGCGCTGTCGAGCCGCTCCTTCACCACGTCGCAGACGGCGACGACCTGCACTTCCGTGCGGCCGAGCATGCCGTTCAAGTGCCCGCGGTTCATCGTGCCCATGCCGATGAAGCCGACGGCGAGTTTGTCGTTGGCGGCGTAGGCGGGTCGGTTGAACACCAGCGGGGCGGCCGCGGCGGCGGCCATGAAGCGACGACGCGTGAGCATGGGAAAGGCTCCGGGAGGGTGAAGCGAATTGTAGCGAGAAGTTCAACTCGGTTTCCAATTCCGAAACCGGGCTTCAATCGTAGAACGCGGCGGCGGCGAAACTCACGCTTTCGTGGCCCTGCGGATGCACGAACTGCTGGTAGTGCAGCACCTTGCCGTGCTTCGGTTGGATCGCCGCCAAGGTGAGCCATGTCGGTGGTAAGCCGCAGATGCGCCGTGCGTCCGCCTCGCTGGCGATCGTCCCGAAGTACCCCGCGGGATCGGCCTTGTTCACATGGGCAAGGATCGCTTCATCCTGCGTGCGGCTCTCCTGCAACCACGAGCCTTCCGCCCGCTGCTCGTCGCCGAACTTCGGCCCGATGTGCGCCAAATCCCCGCTGATGACGTAACAGACCTTCTCCGTGCATCCGGCTTCGGCGGCGCGCATCGCCTTCACCATTTTGGCGACGTCGCGCTTGCGGCCGGGCTCGGTGCCGGAACGCACGCAATCCCCGAACGATCCGACGAGCAGCGGCACGATCTTGAACGGGCGTCGCTTCTCCAGCAGGTACTGGAGCAGCACGACTTCCAATTCGATGGAATGCTCGGGTGCGTGGGCGAGTTCGTCGTCGAAGAGGCCGTTGCCGTATTCCGCGACGATGCGGTCGATGTAGGCTTGATCGGTCTCCGCGATGCCGAGCGGCGTGGCGAAGTGCTGCCGGCTCAGCGTGAAGCGGTGGTGCGAGTAGTGGCTGGTGGCCACGATCACGAACACGGTCGCATCCGTGTTCTCGATCAGTTCCTTGAAGCCGTGGCCGTAGGTGATGTTCCCGCGACCGTAATCCATGTGCGGCACGAGCACCGCCCGCAGATCGCGTCCCGTCGCCTCGCTCGGTTCGCCGGGGCCGCCGGGGGCCGTGAACAGTTCGCGCAGTTGCTTGCGGAGTTTCTTGGGATCCGCGTGGTAACTGCCGATGCAGGACGGCTGGCGGATCGGCCCGCCGATGCGCTCGCGGAACGCCGGCGTGTCCAAGAGCAGCGATTCTTCCAAGGTCGCGGTCAGATTGGCCAGCACCTGCAACTCGACCTTGTAGCCGCCCGTGATCCGCGTGACGGACTCTTGGATCTGGGCCAACGTGAACTCGCCGCTGAAGTGTTTGACGATTTCCAACCCGAGCGGTGTGACGCGGATCGGCTGGCCGATCCGGTGCGGATCGTGAATGAGAATCTGGTCGCCGTCCGGCTCGGCGGCGAGCGTGCCGCGCAGCCGCGGAGGGCGGAAACCGGGATCGGGAGACTTCGCCATGGAGGAATCTTCGGCTGTCGGATGGACCCGGTCAATCGCGCGGGAAGCGAATCCCGGCAATGCGGTATCCGCGGCGGCGGCTTCCTGCTACACTCAGGCGGTCGAATGTTCGCCCGACCATCCTCTTCGCCGGTTCCGATGTCCGACAAGTCCCGCCCGCCGTTCCTGACTTCGCTCGCGCACCATGCGGCCGATCCGTTCCGTCTGCTCGTCGAATCCGTCGTGGATTACGCCATCTACATGGTCGATCCCGGCGGCATCATCGCGAGTTGGAACCCCGGCGCGGAGCGCATCTACGGGTACCGGGCGACCGAGATCGTGGGGCAGCCGTTCTCCTTCGTGTACTCCGAAGCCGATCGCGCGAGCGGGAAGGCGGCCGCGATCTGGGCGAAACTCGTCGCGGACGGACACATCGAATTCGAGAACTACCGCGTCCGGAGGGACGGTACGAAGTTCTGGGCGTGGATTTCCGCATCCATCCTCAAGGACTACTTCGGCAACGACGTCGGCTACAGCGTGGTGACGCGGGACATCACCGAACGCGTGAACGCGGCCGAGGCGCTGCGGCGGGAGCGCGACCTCTCGGACGCGGTGCTCGACAGCCTCCCCGGCATCTATTACATGTACGACGAGCAACGCACGTTCCTCCGCTGGAACAGACGGTTCGAGGCGGCCACGGGCCGGACCGCCGAGGAAATCCGGCGGATGCACCCGCTCGACATTTTCGACGGGGACGACAAGCCGCGCGTGGCCGAACGCATCGAAACCGTCTTCGCGAGCGGCGTGAGCGAGGTGGAGGCGGACTTGGTGGCGAAGGACGGCTCGCGCACGCCGTACTACTTCAACGGCGTTCGAGCCGTGATCGGAGGCGTCCGCTGCCTGCTCGGCATGGGCATCGACATCACCGAACAGAGGCGGGCGCACCAGCGACTCCGCTCCGCGGACGAACGCCTCCGCACCGCCGTCCGCGCCGCCAGCATCGGACTGTGGGATTGGGACCTCCGTACGAATCGCGTGTTCTTCTCCACCGAGTGGAAGCGGCAGGTCGGATGCGAAGAACACGAGATCGGCGACAACTTGGACGAATGGGTGGACCGGTTGCATCCGGAGGATCGCGAGAATTCGCTCCGCGAGTTCCAGGCGTTCCGCGAGAACCCGCACCTCAAGTACGAGGTCGAGTTCCGGCTGCGCCACAAGGACGGCACGTATCGCTGGATCTTCTCGCAGGCCGCACCGGTGTTCGAGAACGGCACGGCCGTGCGGTTGCTCGGTTCGCATGTGGACGTGACCGAACGCTACCGCCTCTTCAGCCAATTGCAGCAGGCTCAGAAGATGGAGGCCGTGGGCCAGCTCGCCGGCGGAGTCGCCCACGACTTCAACAACCTGCTCACGGTGATCAACGGATACACCGACCTGCTCATGGGCCGATTCGATTCGTCGGATCCGCTGCATGAAGTGCTCGGCGAGATCTACAAGGCGGGCGAACGCGCCGCCGCCCTCACGCGGCAACTGCTCGCCTTCAGCCGCCAGCAAGTACTCGAACCCCGCGTGTTGAATCTCAACCGCGTGGTGGCCGACGCGGAGAAACTGCTCAAACGACTGATCGGCGAAGACATCCTGCTGGCGTCGTCGCTCGAACCCGCGCTCGCGCCGGTGAAGGCGGATCCGGGGCAGATCGAACAGGTGCTGCTCAACCTGGCCGTGAACGCCCGCGACGCCATGCCGCGCGGCGGCCGCATCACGATCGAGACGCAGAACACGACGCTGGACGAGCACTACTGCCGCGGCTTCCCGGATCTCGCGCCCGGCGAGTACGTACTGCTCGCGTTCAGCGACAACGGCTGCGGCATGGACGAAACCGTCCTGTCCCGCGTCTTCGAACCGTTCTTCACCACGAAGACGCTGGGGAAGGGCACCGGGCTCGGGCTCGCCACGGTGCACGGGATCGTGAAGCAGTCTCGCGGCCACGTCGCGGTGTACAGCGAACCGGGACACGGCACCACCTTCAAGGTGTACCTGCCGCGCGCCGGAGACTTAGCGGTGCGGGAGGGGACCTCGTCGAAGTCCGAGCCGATGCCGCGCGGTGCGGAGATCGTGCTCCTGGTGGAAGACGAAGACTCGGTGCGGACGCTGGCGCAGCACGTGCTGGAGAACTGCGGTTACCGCGTGATCGCGGCGACGGACGGCCACGACGCGCTCGCCTTGGCCCAGCGCATCCCGGAGCCGATCGACCTGCTGATCTCGGACGTGGTGATGCCGCACTTGGGCGGCCGGGAGCTGGCGGAACGGATCGTCGCGGCGCACCCCGCGGCGAAAGTACTCTTCCTGTCCGGCTACACCAACGACGCCGTGATCCGCCACGGCGTGCTGGATGCGGAATTCGCATTCCTCCAGAAACCCTTCACTCCCGCCGCCCTCGCCCGCAAGGTGCGAAGCGTGCTGGATGCGGTCACGGCGTCACCTTGATCACGGTCTTCTTGCCGCCGCGGAGCACGGTCACTTCGAGAGTCTGGCCGGGCTTCTTGCCCACGAGCGCGGCCATGTAGCCGTTCAAGCTGCGGACCGGCACTCCGGAAATGTCCGTGATGACGTCGCCCTCCTTGAAGCCGGCCTTTTCCGCGGGCGTCCCCGCCGTCGCGCCCTCGATGCGCATGCCATCGGTGCCCTGATAGGAGTAATCGGGGCGGACGCCGAGCCGCACGCCGGGCCGCGGCATCGTCACCGTGGGGCTGAGCGGATCTTCGAAGCCGCCGCTCCGCTTCGCGAATTTGGGCCGCGACAGCGACGACGACAGTTCCAAGGTCAAGTCTTCGGTCACGTTCACAACCGTGTTCATCGCGGCGAAGTCGATCTTGTCCGGGGTGTCGGTCGGGCGATGGTACTCGTCGTGCATGCCGGTGAAGAGGAACAGCACGGGCACGTCCTTGAGGTAGAACGATTCGTGATCGCTGCGGCCGATGCCGCCGGGCACCTTGGCGAACTTCAGGCCGTACCGGAGTTCGGCGGAATCGACGGCGCGATCGAACGTGTCGCCGGTGCCGGTGCCGTACACGACCATGCGGGGCTTCTGGGTGAAGCCGAGCCAGTCGCCGGGCCCGATCCGCATGCGGCCGATCATGTCCAGGTTCACCATCGCGGCGGTCTTGTTCAGCGGGAAGAGGGGGTGGTCGCAGTAGTGCTTCGAGCCGAGCAGGCCGCGTTCTTCGCCGCTGAACGCGATGAAGACGAGGCGGCGGCCGCGGCGTTCCTTCATGCTGCCGAAACGGTGGGCGAGTTCGAGCAAGCCGGTGGTGCCGGAGCCGTTGTCGTCCGCACCGAAGTGCGGCTTGCCTTGGGCGGTGTTGCCGCCCAAACTGAGCGGGCCGTCGCCGTAGCCGAGGTGATCGTAGTGGGCGCCGATCACGACCGTCTCATCGGCCAGCGGCCCCCGGCCCTCCAGCACGCCGACCACGTTCTTCACCGTGACCTCTTTGCGAAGCACGCCCGCCTCGCCGGTCGCGGTCCAGTCCTTCAGCACGGTGGAAACCGGTTTGAGATCCTTGTCGTTTTCCGCTTCCAGTTCCGCGAGCTTCTTGCCGGTCGCGGCTTCGAGGAACTTCGATGCGGCGGTTCGCTTCATGTGAACCACCGGCAGCTTCGCGTTGATGTTCTCGTATCGCTCCCGCTCGAACGGCACGAACGGATCGTTCTCGCCGGCCGCCACGGGATCGCTCACGAAGATGATGCCCGCGGCTCCCTTCTCGACAGCGGTGTCGAACTTCAGCCGCAGCGAGGCGTACGGCGTGTTGCCTTCCGGCGTCGTGGTATCGAAGCGGTCCTTGCCCTTGGCGGCGGGGCGCGGCGTGCCGCGAAGGATCATCACCCACTTGCCCTTCACGTCGATCCCGGAGTAGTCGTCGTACTTCAGGTTCGGGGCCACGGTGCCGTGCCCGACGAACGCGATTCCGGCACTCACTTTGCCGCCGCTCGCGTACCCGATCGGCTTCACGGTCTCGCTGTCGAACGCGAGCCCCTTGCCCTCGGCGGGGGTGAACGTGAGTTGCGGCTGGCCGTCGAGTTCGGGGTAGTTCAGGATCGAGAACGGCTGGAACCACGAACCGTCCTTCATGGCGGGCTTCAGGCCCGATTCGCGGAATGACGCGGCGATGTGGTCCGCGGCCTTGTTCAGCCCCGTGGTGCCGACCCCGCGCCCTTCGCACTCCGGTCCGGCGAGGAAGAAGAGGTTCTTCTTCATCCGCTCGGTGGCGATCCCGTCCGGCGGGTTCTCGGCGAACGCCGGGAGTGAGAAGATCAGCGCGACGATCGGCGCGAATCGGTGAACGGTGGCGAGCATGCGGAAACCCCGAAGCGAGGGAGTGAAGCCATTATCCGCCCGATCGGGCGCGGGGGAAGGGTGATGGCCAAGAACCGAGGGCTTTCTCAACCTTGCCCCCGGTTCTCGCTTGTTCCGGACATTTCCGCGGATACGATGCTCGCAAGCGGCCGACGGCCGCACACCTTCCGGAGACCTCACCCCATGTTTCGCGCCCTCGCCTCCACCGCGTTCGCACTCGTCGTCGCGGCGGCGCTCCAGCCCGGTACCGCCGCCGAAGAGAAAAAGACAATCGGCTCCATCGACCGCAAGGATCCCAAGTTCGACGAGATCATCCCGAAGGACGCGCACATCGAACTGCTCGCCGCCGGGTACAAGTGGACCGAAGGCTGCGTCTGGAACAAGAAGGGCGGCTTCCTGCTCTACTCGGACATCCCGAACAATCGCGTCGTGAAATGGTCCGCGAAGGACGGCACGGCGGACTTCCTCAAGCCCGCGGGCTACACCGGTGAGGCGAAGTTCACCGGCGAGGAGCCCGGCAGCAACGGCCTCGCCTTCGACAAGGACGGCACGCTGTGGCTGTGCCAGCACGGCGACCGCCGCATCGCCAAGCTCGGGGCGGACGGCAAGTCGTTCGTCACCGTCGTGGACAAGTACATGGGCAAGCGTCTCAACAGCCCGAACGACCTCGTGTTCGCGAAGAACGGCGACCTCTACTTCACCGACCCGCCGTACGGCCTCCCCGGCCAAATGAAAGATCCGAACAAGGAACTCGACTTCCAAGGCGTTTACAAACTGAGTGCGAAGGGCGAACTCACGCTGCTCACGAAGGAGATGACACGGCCGAACGGCATCGGCCTCTCGCCCGACGAGAAGACGCTGTATGTGGCGAACTCCGACCCCGAGAAGGCGATCTGGCGGGCGTTCCCGATCAAGGCCGACGGCACGCTCGGCGAAGGCAAGACGATCTACGACGCCACGAAGGACGTGGTCGAGACCAAGGCGATGAAGGGCCTGCCGGACGGCCTGAAGGTGGACGCGAAGGGCAACATCTTCGCCACCGCGGTGAACGGCGTGTACGTGTTCGGCCCCGGCCCGGACTACCCGTTCCTCGGCCGCATCGTGACCAACGACAAGACGGCGAACTGCGGTTGGGGCGACGACGGCACCGTGCTGTACCTCTGCACCAACGACAAGCTCACCCGCATCAAGACCGCCACGAAGGGATTGGGCTGGTGATCATGCCCGTATCGCTTGCACCTCTCTCGCGACGCCGGTTCTTGGCTCTGGCCTCGGCCGGCGTTCTCGTTGTCCGCCCCTCGATCCGAACCACGCAAATCACGGCGCGAAGGCTGTACTGAAGTGGCGAACGTAACTCGCGGAGCATCGCATGGCATTGGACAAGAAAGAGTTCAAGCACCCGCCGCCGCGGAAACACGTGCTGCTGCTGTCTTGCATGGATGCCCGACTACTCGACCAAATCGTGGACTTCATGAACGAGTCGAACCTCACGAACCGGTACGATCAGGTCGTATTCGCCGGGGCGGCCATGGGCGTCATGCACCTCGCCAGCCCGGCACACGATCACGCCGCGGCCAAACCCAGCGAGTGGAAGCACGTCTTCTTCCACCATTTGCAAGTGGCCATCGACGTGCTGCACCGCCCGATCAAGGACATCTGGATTCTCGAGCACCGCGACTGCGGCGCGTTCGAACACTTCCATCCCACACACAAGACTCCCTACGGCGACGACCCCGAAGAGCAGGAACTCGAGGAGAAACACCACGCCGAGCAGGCTTTCCTGCTGGCCCGTGCCATCCGCGAATTCTGCTTGCAGCAGCAAGAACTGCACGGCACCGGGAAGAAAGCCGCAGCGTGGAAGGGTATCCATGTGCGGTGCTTCCTCATGGATCTGAACGGCCACGTGACGCACCTGAAGGAAAAGTGATGACCGCTCCGCGGCTTCGCATGACCGGCATCCGCAAGAGTTACGGCCCCACGGCCGCGCTCCAAGGTGTCGATTTGGAATTGCGGCCGGGCGAGGTGCATGCGTTGGTCGGCGAGAATGGGGCGGGCAAGTCCACGCTCATGAAGGTGCTCAGCGGCGCGGAATCGCCGGATGCGGGCGCGATGGAACTGGATGGTGTCGCGTACCTCCCCGCAGGGCCGAGCGATGCCCGCCGCCGCGGTGTCGCGATGATTTATCAGGAACTCGCCGTCTGCTCCGATCTCACCGTCGAAGCGAACGTGTTGCTCGGGTTGGAGTCCGCGACGTTCGGGTTCTTGAAACAGTCCGCGGATCGCGAGAAGGTGCGTGTCGCGCTCGCGGAACTCGGTCATCCCGAAATTCGACCCGAGGATTCGGTCGCGAGCCTGACACCCGCCGCCCGACAGGTCGTCGAGATCGCCCGCGCGTTGCTCACCGATGTGAAGTTGCTCGTGCTCGACGAACCGACCAGCGCCCTGACGCAAGACGATGCGAAGCGGCTCTTCGAACTCGTGCGGCGACTCAAGACTCGCGGCGTGACGGTCGTGTACATCAGTCACTTCCTCGAAGAAATCGAAACGGTGGCGGATCGCTTCACAGTCCTTCGTGATGGTGCGGCCGTGGGAGGGGGAAGGGTCGGCGAGGCCGGCCGCGACCGAATTATCGAGATGATGGTCGGGCGCGCCGTCAGCGAGCAGTACCCGCGCATTCCGCACTCGCCCGGCGAGCCGGTCCTGGAACTGAGCGACTTTCAAGGCGTGAATCTGACCCTGCGCCGCGGCGAGATCCTCGGCGTCGCCGGGATCGTCGGCTCGGGCCGCACCGAATTGCTGCGCGCGATTTACGGCCTCGATGCGGTTCGCAAGGGTACCGTGAAATTGCACGCCGCGTTGCGACAGGAAACAACCCCGGCGGAGAGCATCGCCCATGGTCTGGGGTTCCTCAGCGAGGACCGCAAGGAGGAGGGACTCTCACTGGAACAGAGCCTGAGCGACAACCTGACGCTCAGCCGCCTCTCACCGTACCGCGTCTTCGGTTTCCTCGATACAAGCCGCGTCCGTGCCGCCGCCGAGGGCTTTCTCGCAAGATTGAACGTCAAACACCGCGATCCTTCGCAGGCGGTCGGCGAGCTGAGCGGTGGCAACCAGCAGAAAGTCGCGCTCGCGCGGCTCTTGCACCAGGATGCGGACGTGCTGCTCCTCGACGAGCCGACCCGCGGTGTGGACGTGGGCAGCAAGGCGGAGATTTATCGGCTCATCGGCGAACTCGCGGCCGCGGGCAAGGCCGTGCTCGTGGTCAGCAGTTACCTCCCGGAACTGTTCGGCCTCTGCGACCGCCTGGCGGTGATGTGCCGCGGCGAACTCACTCCCGCCCGCGATGTCTCCTCTTGGACGCCCGAGCAAGCGATGGCCGCCGCCACCGGCGCGGCTTGACGGACACTGATGTTTGCGAAACAATTGCATGCGAGGTGAGGCATGTCGCAACCCGTTGTCGCGGATCATGATTCTGAGACCTTTGTTTCGGCCGATGCGTTGGGGCCGGCTGCCGCTGCAGCCTGTGAATTGGAGGCGGACAAATTCCCTCGTGCGGAAGATCTCACGTTGGAGCAGAGGCGAATTCTCGTTGAACGCTGGCTTACGCTCGCGAAGGACTTCTCCTCTGTGCCACGATTGACGCGGGACGAACTCCATGACCGCGCTTGACACGAACATTCTCGTCTACGCATTCGACACATCCGAAGGCGACAAGCATCGGAAGACCAAGGCGTTGGTCGGCAATCTCGTGCTCCAGAGCCCGGCACCACCCATCTTGTGGCAGGTGCTTGGCGAGTTCCTTCAACGACTGCGCCGATGGATGGAGCACGGATTGATCAGCGACACGGAGTTTGAATCGCATCTCCACTACGCGAGAACTCTGTTCAGGACCCAACTTCCCACTCCGGATGTCATCGATCGCGCTCTTGATCTCACGTCTCAATTCAGCCTGTCGCACTGGGACGGCATGCTGCTCGGGGCGTGCGAGGCCGCGGGGTGACGGAACTCCACACCGAAGACATGGGCTCGCCGCGAACCATTGCTCCGTCCGACTGCTCAATCCGCTCGTATAATCCCCTCATTATCCTCTCTTGGTCGCCCGCCCCAACCTCCTGCGGTATGCGTGAATGTCCGACCGGAGCCCACCGCCCGCGCCCGGCGCGCTGCTCGATGCGCTGCAAGCCAACATCGGCAAAGTGTTCCTCGGCAAGCCCGAGGTCGTGCGCTTCGCCGCGGTCGCACTTCTGGCGGACGGTCATCTTTTGCTGGAAGACGTGCCGGGCGTCGGCAAGACGCTGCTCGCTAAGGCCTTGGCCCGCAGTCTCGATTGCCGCTTCAACCGCATCCAGTTCACTCCCGATCTTTTGCCCGGGGACTTGATCGGCGTCACGATCTACCGCGAACATCCCGGCGAGTTCACCTTCCAACCCGGGCCGATCTTCGCCGAGGTGGTGCTCGCGGATGAAATCAACCGCGCGACGCCTCGCACGCAGTCCGCCCTGCTCGAGGCGATGAGCGAACGGCAAGTCACGAGCGACGGCGAGACGCGGAAACTCGGCCCGCCGTTTCTCGTCGTCGCCACGCAGAACCCGCACGAGTTCGAGGGAACGTTTCCGCTGCCCGAGAGCCAACTGGATCGCTTTCTGCTGCGGGTGAAGGTGGGCTATCCGGAGCGGACGGCGGAGCGGGCCATTCTCGCGCAGCATCGCGAAGGCGAGCCGGTCGAGTCGCTCAAGGCCGTGCTTCACGCCGCAGACGTGTTGGACCTTCAAGCGAAGACGCGGGCGGTGAAAGTGGCCGATGCAATCGCCGACTACGCTTTGGACATCGTTCACAAGACGCGGGAACGCGACGACATCGTGCTGGCGGCGAGCACGCGGGCCGCACTCGGCCTCTATCGCGCCGCCCAAGCGAGCGCACTCTTGGACGGCCGTGATTATGCGGTGCCGGACGATGTGAAGCGCATGGCCGAGCCGGTGCTCGCCCATCGGCTCGTCACGCGGGCGTGGTCGGCCGCCGGGCACGCGGATGCCGCGCCGGTCGTACGTGAAATCCTGAAGCAGGTCGAGGCGCCGAAATGAGGGCCGTCGCGGCACCCGTGCCGCACCGCGGCCGGTTGAAACTCACCTCCGAAGGGCTGGCGTGGCTCGCCGCAGCCGCCATGCTCGGGTTGCTTGGCTGGTCCAAGAGCTTGAACCTCCTTTTGATGCTCTCTTATGCAATGTTCGCCCTCCTCATGTTGAACGGCGTGCTGGTACGCCTTCACGCGGGGCGGGCCCGCGCTCGGCGGTTGCTTCCCGCCTCGGTGTTCGCCGGAGAGATGGTCGAGACGAGCGTCCGCCTCGAGAACGCGGGCTCTCGCCCGGCGACGTTCCAGGTCGTGGATCGTGGGCGGGAATGGGCGGCCTTCGACTTGGCTCGCGCAGACGGGGTCGCGTTTTCCCGCACGGAGGCGTTCCTGGAACGCGGTCGTCTGCGGCTGCCTCCGCTTTCGATCCTTGCCGCATATCCGTTCGGCTTCCTCAGCTTCGAACGCGTCGAAGGCGAAGGGGATGTGGTTGCGGTGCTGCCGGCGTTGGGCGTGGCGGAACCGGACGGGCTACGGAACTGGTTGCTGCGATCCGCCGGCGGGGAAGGGCGGTCGCGGAAGGTGCTTCGCCGCGTGACGCACGATCATGCAGATGTTCGCGGCGTGCGGCCGTATCGCCCCGGCGACAGCCTCCGGGCCGTGCACTGGCGTTCCTCCGCCCGGCGGCGCGAACTGATGGTGCGCGAGTACGATGCCGCGCCCTCGCCCGAGTTGCTGGTTGTCGTCGATCCGTGGCTTCCTGCCGATGCGACGGACGCGGATCGCCAGCGACTCGAAGACGCTCTCGGTTTGGCGGCCACGATCACGGCCACATGGGCGCGGGCCATCGGGACGCGCGTGACGCTCGCGGCTTCAGGTGCGGTCTCGATCGTTGCGGGCGAACCGGGCCTCCGCGACGCGTTGATCCCGCTGGCCGATGCGGCAGGTTCGCCCTCGCCCGCCGCTCCGGACGCCGCAACCATCGGGTGGATGGCGGCGCGAGCGGCACGGGTGGTCGTGTCCTCTCGCGCGAACTCGCCGCTGGCCGATGAACTGGCCGCGAAACTCGGGAAGCCGTTCGCCAGGCTCGACCCGCGGCAACCGCTCCCGTGGTACCGGCCGCCGCGGCGGGGAGGCGCGAGATGACCGCGTTCCGAATCAGCCAGTACCTTCCGCTCGCGATCGCCACGGCCGCCCTCGGTTATGCCGAAGGCGGGCTGCTTCCCGAAGTCGGCGTCTTCGCGGTCGTCGTGCTCGTCGCCTTGGTCGTCATCTTCCGCTTGGAGCCGCGGCTGCGGACCCTGACGGACGGCGAGTTCAACCGCCTCGGGGCGTGCATCGGCGTCGGTGTGTTCCTGTGGGCCGGGTTCCGCGTGGTTCGCGAAGTGAGCACCGGCGAGTTCACCGCACTGGGGTGGACGGCGTTCATCCTCGCGCTC
Source organism: Gemmataceae bacterium (assembly GCA_046350135.1). Classification (GTDB taxonomy): domain Bacteria; phylum Planctomycetota; class Planctomycetia; order Gemmatales; family Gemmataceae; genus Urbifossiella. Next base: position 44,133 of record JAXMBB010000019.1, on the reverse strand, counting down.
GTCGCTCCCGTGCTGCTCGCAGCCATGTGCGCGCTCCTGCTCCGCGGCCACAAGAAGGACGCGGACCATTGGTTCCTCCACGGCGCGGGCCTCGCCGCAATCATTCTCGCCGGAGCGATGGCCGAGCAAAGCGCGATGATCGCCTTCACGGCGGCCTACGCCTTGTGCGAGGTCTGGTTTCTCTCGCAGTTCTTCCGCGCAAGGTTCCACGAGGCAAGTGCGACCGGCTCGTCTCAACTCGGCCGCGCGGCCCTCTGGCTGGCGGGCGCTGCTGCGGTTGCGGTGCCGCTGTTCCTGCTCACGCCCCGCTCGCCCTTCGACAAGCTCGAGTTCGGCAACTCGCGGATCGAGATCGGCTACGCGGCCGACCAGATGATCGACCTCACTCAGACGGGTGAACTGCAAGAGAACCCCGAGACCGCGTTCGAGGTGCAGGCGAACCATGCGGACGGCCGGCCGAAGGAAGACCTTCCGGGGGACGTGCGCTGGCGCGGGTCGGTGCTAGTCGCGTATTCCGGCGGCACATGGCGACGCGACTTGCAGGCGCAGTTTCCCACGATGCCGACCACGATCATCAGCCGCCCCCGCGAGTGGTCGCCGCCGGACCTGGGGGCGGGCGCGTTCAAGCTCGAGTTCACAGTGCCGCTGAAGTTGCGTTCGGCCTTTCTGCTCGATCCGGTGCCGTGGGAGCCGGGCACGCCCGCGCCGGTGGCCGACTTCAGAAGCCAAGGCCCACCAGAGGCGTGGCTGCCGTTCGGCAACGGCCTCGTCTTCAGCCGCGGGACGCCGCTGCCGGGGGGAACGAAGGAACTTCGCTACGTGCAGCATTCACGACTGCCCGCGGAGCCGGACTTGAGCCCGGCGTACCCGTTTACGCCGGAGATCAACCGCGCCCTGCTGGCGAATCCGCTGCCGGGGCTGAAGGATTACACGGACCGCGTCGTGAACGAAATGGCGGCGGCGGGGCGACTCCCGGCCGCCGCGGCGAAGCGGGACGAGGTGCGACTCCTGCCTCATGAACGCCATCACGAGGCGATTGCCCGTGCGCTGCGCGACCACCTCTCCGAGAACTCGGACCTGAGCTACACCACGAACTTGAAGCGGGTGAATCGTGCGGTCGATCCCGTGGAGGATTTTCTCTTTCATTCAAAGGCCGGGCACTGCGAGCGATTCGCCACCGCGCTGGTGCTCATGTTGCGTTCGCAAGGCATTCCCGCGGTGCTCGTGCTTGGCTTCAAGGGTTGCGAGCACGTCGGCGGGGGGAAGTACGTCGTGCGTCAGGAGTTCGCCCACGCCTGGGCGGAGGCCCTGATCATGCGGCCGACCGCCGATCCGCGCCGGCCGGCCCTGCACTGGCTCGGCTTGGACGCTTCGCCGGTGCAGGAGCGTGCGACCGCGACCGCCGCGGATTCCTCGCGGTGGATCCTCGCTGCGCCGGAGCGGTTCATCTTCAAATTCTCCGCCGAGGATCGCCGGCATGTGCTGGCTTGGATCGGCGACACCTTCCAGCGGCCGGAAGCATGGGCGATCCTCGCGGGGTTGGCGGTGGCCACGGTGGTGGCGCGCCGCGCGCGCCGACGGTGGGCGAAGTCGCACAGCCGACCGCCGGAGTCCGACTGGTTCGATCGGCTGCGCAATTCGCTCGCCCGGTTCGGCCTCGCGCCCGAACCGGGCGAGACTGCGCGCGAGTTCGCGGCTCGCGCTGCGACGTCGCTGCCCGCCGAATTCGCCGCCGTGCCGGCGTGTTGGGTCGAGTCGCATTATCGCGAGCGGTTCGGACGTGCCGCGGCGACTGACGACGAACGAGCGGACTTGGAACACCAGTTGCAAGAGCTTGCCCGGCTCCCGGAGAGACGATCGTGAACCACAGCCTGCCCCGCCTGCGCATCGAGAACTCGGTGCTGATCGTGATCGACATCCAGACCAAACTGCTGGCCAAGATTCCGCGCGCGGAGCGGCTCGTGCGCGATGCCGGGTTTCTGCTCGATGTGGCGGCGTTGCTCCACGTGCCGGTGCGGGCCACGGAGCAGTACCCGAAGGGGCTCGGCGGCACGCATCCGGACATTCTCCGGCGAGTGCCCGGCATCATCGAGAAAACCGCGTTCAGTTGCTGCGGCGCGGGAACGTTCTTGGAAGAACTGCAGATGTTGCAGCGGCCGAACGCCGTGCTCGTGGGCATGGAGGCGCACGTGTGCGTTCAGCAGACCGCGCTCGACCTGATCGAAGCGGGCATTCACGTGTTCCTGCCGGTCGATGCCGTGGAGTCGCGAGGCGACGTGGACCGCGAGACGGCACTGCGGCGGATGGAGAGGGCCGGCGCGGTTCCGACCACCGTGGAGGCGGTCGCGTTCGAGTGGCTGCGCGACTCGACGCACCCGCAGTTCAAGGCCGCCAGCAAGCTCGTGATCGAACGCGGCGCGTGATCAACGACTCCTCCACGCCGCGGCTTCCTCGCCGTCGAGCCGCAGCGTGAGGCACTTCGCACTTCCGCCCGCTTTCAGGAACTCGTCCAGCTCCACTTGCACGGAGCGGTATCCGGCCGCCGCCAAATCGCTCGCCAGCCGCGGGCACCGGCTGTTGTGAACCACCGACTGGCCGACCACCACGGCGTTGCACCCGAACCGGAACGCTTCGTCGTCCGGCACGGGGATCAGTTTCGCCACATGCGACTGGATCACTTTGCGGCCGTAGGCGTCGAACGCGTCCGGGTACCAGATCGCTTCGCCGGGAGCGAGCGGGCAGAAGCACGTGTCCAGGTGATAGAAGCGAGGGTTCACCAATTCCACGGGCAGCACGCGGACGCCGAACGCGTTGCCGACCCATTGGTGCGAGGCGGCGTCCGAACGCGTGCGGTACCCGGCGAAGAGCGACTCGCCGCAGAAGAGTGCGTCGCCCGCGCCCTCGTGGAAGTGGCCTTCAGGGAGGTGCTCGACGCGGAAACCGTGCTCCGCGAACCAAGCGTCGAAGAACGGCGATTCCTTCGCCCGCACCTCGTGCTTGAAGCGACTGCTCAGGAAGCGGTCGTGGAACACGAGGCCGGCGTTGGCGGTGAACACGAGGTCCGGCAGGTTCGGCTGCGGCTCCATCGTCTCGATCGCGACGCCGAGCGAGGCGAGCGAGTCCCGCAGGGATTGCCACTGGGTGAACGCGAGCGCCCGCACCGCTCCAAGCGAGCGGTTCATCCACGGGTTGATCTCGTACTCGATTCCGTAATGGTCCGGCGGACACATCAGGATGCGCGGGGCGGACATGATTCGATTCCGTGGCGCGGGCGACACGGAATTCTACGCACCGGCGGCTTCAGGATGTCAGTTCCGGGATCGCCTTGCCGTGGTCCACGATCGGCGTGGGCCGGCCGTTGAAGTCCTTGATGAACGTCGTCGCGTAGTCGATGCCGAGGTGGCGGTAGATCGTGGCGAGGAAGTCACCGGGGCCGCACACGCGATCGACGGAGTCTTCGCCCTTCTTGTCTGTCGCACCGACGAAGCGGCCGGTGGCGAGGCCGCCGCCGGCCCAGATGTTCGAGAATCCGCGCGGCCAGTGGTCGCGGCCCGGCTGCGAGGTTCCCGCGGGAGCGCTCGCGTCGCCCGCGCCGGTGCTCGGCGCGTAGCTGATCTTCGGCGTTCGGCCGAACTCGCCGGTCACCACCACGAGCACGCGTTGGTCCAGCCCGCGGGCGTAGATGTCTTCGATCAACGCGGATACGGCTTGATCGTACGCCTGCGAGCGGAACTTCATCGCGTCGAACACATGCACGTTCACGGCGTGATCGTCCCAGTTCTGGGTGCGGCCGCACAACGGGCCGCTGAGGCTCGTCGTGAGCACGTCCACGCCGGCTTCGATCAAGCGGCGGGCGAGAAGCAACTGCTGGCCCCACGCGTTGCGGCCGTATCGGTCGCGGACGCGCGAATCCTCGCGGCTCAGGTCGAACGCGATCTTCGTCTTCGGGTTGGTGAGCAGCGTCATCGCCTGCGATTCGAACTCGTCGAGCGCGGCGAGGTCGCGGGCCTGGTCGAAGCTGCGTTCCAGCGTGTCGAGTTTCTGGCGGAGCGACGTGCGGCGGCCGATGCGGCGGACTTCATCCTCGTTGGTGAGGCCGATGTTCGGCACGGTGAACGTCGGGTCGTTCGGGTTGCCGGACACCACGAACGGCGAGTACGTGTCGCCGAGGTACGCCGGCCCGTTGTACTCGAGCGGCGGGTTGATTCCGACATAAGAGGGCAGCGGGTTCTCGCGCGGACCCCTCCGCGCGAGCATGTAGTTCGAGACTGTCATCCAGTCCGGGTAACGCGGCTTCGGCTTGTCGCGGGTGTCGGGGTCGCCGGAGAGCAATTGCATGGAGCCGGCGGGGTGGCCGCCCGCGGTCTGCCGCATCGAGCGCAGCACGACGAGTTTGTCCGCGATGGCGGCCTGCTTCGGCAGCAGATCGGTGAATCGCAGCCCCGGCACCTTCGTGGCGATCGGCTTGAACGGCCCGCAGTAGTCGCTGCCCGAGTCCGGCTTCGGATCGTACGAATCGAGGTGCGAGAGCCCGCCGGGCTGCCACACCATGATGACGGCCTTCTTCTCGGACGGCGCGGTCGCCGCGCGGGACTGCTGCAATTTCAGGATGCCGGGAAGGCTCAGGGAGGCGAACCCCGCCAAGCCGGTCTGCAGGAACGCCCGCCGCCCCATGCCGTCGCGTTGAATCGGAGTCATTTCTTCTCCACGGGCTTGACCCGGATCGTGAACGGTTCGCACACCACGATGTCGGCGATGTCTTGCGGCTGGGCCGCCTGCTTCACCGCGGTCAGTTGCTTCTGCGACGCGGCGAGCGCATCGGTCGCCGCCTTCATCTTGGCGTTCGTCGCCGCGAGCGTCTTGGTCATCTGTTCCTTCTTCGCGGGCGGAGCGTTCGCCGCCTCGGCGGAGACTTTCTTCACCTCCGCCTCCAACTGCTTCACTTCCTCTTGGAGTTTCTTCGACGCGGTTTCGGCCGCGGTCACGCGTTCCGGCATGTGGCGGTACTTCACGACAGCGCCGCCAAGGAACGAGACGCGGTATTCGCCGGGCGGCACGTTCAACGCCTTGAGATCGAGCACCGCCTCCGAGCCTGCGGCGTTGATCGGCAGTTCGAAGCCGGGCGCCCGCTCGAAGATCGCGCCGACGGCCCGCATGGAAATCTTGTCGCCGGAAAAATCGCTGGTGCGCTTGTGAACGAGCGGGATGGTCAGCTTGTCGCCGACCTTCGCCTCGATCATGGGCGTCTTCGGGGTGATCGTGAGCGGCGCCTGCTCAAGGCCGCTGACGGAGACGGGCACGTCCGCGAGGAGCCGCGGGCTCGGGATTTCGCCCCACGAGTCGGGGATCGGCCACGAGAACGACGCCAAGCGGCATGGCCGTGTGACGGGCTGGCCCGCGATGGTGGAACGGCCGACGAACGCGGCGTTGGCGTAACCGCGCGGGGCGTCCGGCGCGGCGGTGATCAACATCATGCCGTGCGATCGGCCGGCCGGAATCTTCAATCCGCTCGCGGTCACGCCCTTGGGCAGGCCTTCCATGGCGAGTTCGATCTCGCCGTCGAACCCGTCGCGGCGGAGTGCCACCACTTCGAGCGCCATCGTCGCTCCGCCGCGAAGCGAGAGCGGCTTCGAGAGCGCGTTGCGGTCGCCATTGCGGAGTTCCATGTGCATGGCCCAACCTGCGAGCGCGAAATCGGGTGCGGCTTTGCGGATCACCAACCGGTAGATGTGGCTCGGTTCGCTGCGCGTGCCGCCGAAGAGGTCGGTGAGTTGCAGGCGGTACAGACCGTCTTCCTTCACCACGAGTTTGCCGAGTGCGTCCGCCGTGCCCGCGTTGTACGGCGGCCCGTCGTACGCGTACCCGTTGCTGGACACCTTCACCGGGCTCGGGATGTCGCTCAGTTCGAGGACATCCGTCAGTTTGCCGTCCTTCGCCACGTGCTGCACGATGATCGCGGGATCAGTCGGCAGTCCGAGCCGTTCCGAAGCCACCTCGATCCACCATTCTTCGCCCTTCTTCGCCTCGAACTCGAACACGTCCACATCGGCCGCGGGGAAGAAGCGACCCGCGATATCGCACGGCAGTGTGATCCGTTGCGCGTGCGCCCCGTCGTTGTTCGGTTCCACTTCTAGCGTGCTGGCCCTCTCGGGCAGGCCCGCCGGCGGCCACGAGAACGAATGGACTTCCTGCGTGCCCGGCTGACGCGTGATCGGGGTGCCCGCGGCTTGTTCCCACAGCCCGAGCCGGTAGTGGTAGGCCGGGCCGCCCTTGAACGTGAGTTCGTGGATCTTGATCGAGTACGTTCCGTCCTTCGGGGCGGTGAAGTCGAGTGCGCCGCCGCGGCGTTCGACCAGCAGGTCGCGCCCGGCCGCATCGCCGATGATGACGGTCGCGTTCAACTTGGAATCGATCCCGCGCGTGGCACAGTCCACGATCACGCGTTGGCCCTTCTTCGCTTGAAACGTGTAATAGTCGATCGCGCGATCGGCGGTCACGCCGTTGCACACCGTGTTCAGGGGTAGCTCTTGGGCCGTCGCCAGCGTGCGGTTCGGCTTCGACGGCACGATCTCGTTCAGAGTGCCCACCGCGAAGATGCGAGAGGAAGAGACGCCCAGCCGCGTCATCACCCGCGCTTCATACAGGCCTGCGGGGCAGTCGGCGGCGATCGACACCGTGTAGCGGTTCGCGTCCTTCGGCTTCGCCGTGATCCGTTTGTCGGAGAAGATCAGGTCGGTCGCGTCGTCGAGGTGCTCGCCGCCGATGGCGACCTCGAGCTGCGTGCCGACCTTGCCGCCCATCGGGGCGAGCGTGAGCAGCCTCGGCGCGGGCAACCCCACGGACTGCGCGACGGCACGCGGCACCCCGCCTGCGGCGAGGGCCGCGATCAACACTGCCCGAAAGATGGTTCGTGAGAGCATCACGAGGTCGAACCTCTCAATGGTTGAAGAGGAATTCCTTGGTCGTCATCAACGCCCAGAGCAGATCCTGCAGGTTCTCGCGGGCGGCGCGCTGCGGATCGAGCGGCTGGCCGGCCGCGTTGGTGCGCGTTTCGGTGAGATAACTCAACGCCGCCTTCATCTCTTCGGGCTTCGGCTCCCGGGCGAACGCGGCCAAGTACAGTTCCGCGACCTTCGATTCCGCTGAACGAGCCTCCTTCGCCAACCGCTCGGCGCGGCCCTTGGGATTCGCGAGTTTCTCGCGGATGTCCGCGGCGTTGATCAGATGCAGGCTCTGGGCGAGGTTCGAGGACTGCACGCGTTCGCACTCGCACACGCTCTCGCCTTCGGGCCGGCCGAACACGCGCAGGAACGGCGAGGAGCGGTTGTAGCTGTTGTCCGGCAGCGCCACCGCCCGCGTGCCCGCCGGCAGGTTCGGGAAGTCCGTCTGCGTCTCGGCCAATTGGTCGATGGAATCGAGCATCACCTCGGCGGGCAACCGCCGCGGGTAGTACCGCGAGTAGTTCTGGCGGTCTCCCATGTTGTCCTTGTTCGGCGTCGCACTCAACTGGTACGCGCGGGACTGCACGATCGCCCGCACCAGTTCCTTGAGATCGAAGCCGCTCTTGATGAAGTGCTGCTCGAGTGCCGCGAGAAGTTCCGGGTTGGACGGCGGGTTCGTGTCGCGGATGTCGTCCTCGGGTTCGATCAGCCCGCGTTGGAAGAAGTGCTTCCAATAGCGGTTCACGAGCGCCTTCGCGAAGAACGGGTTGGTCGGGGACTTCATCCAGTCCGCAAGCCGCAACCGCGGGTCTTCGTCCGGCGCGATCGCGGGTGCGGGGTCGCCGAAGGCCGCGGGCTTCATCGCCGCGCGGGTCTTCATGTTGATCGACGTCGCCAAGCCTCGCTTGTGGAAGATCAAGTCTTCCCCGCGGGTGCCGGACGCTTTGCGGCCCACCTGCGCGAAGAACGCGGCGAGCGAGTAGTAATCGTCCTGGCTCCAACGCTCGAACGGGTGGTGGTGGCACTGGGCGCACTGCATCCGCACGCCGAGGAAGAGTTGAGCCACGTCCTCGATCTGGTCCTTCGGTTCCTTCACGCGTTTGTACCACGCCACCGGCGGGTTGCCGATCACGGTGCCGGTCGCGCCCAGCAATTCGCGTACGAATTGGTCGTACTTCTTGTTTGAAAGCAGGCTGTCCCGCACCCATGCGTGGAAGGCGAAGTTCGAGTTGATGTCGCTGGCGTCGTCGCGGCGGTTCTTGAGCACCGCGGTCCATTTGCCGGCGAAGAAGTCCGCGTAGTCCGGGCTGCGGAGCAAGTCCTCGATCAATTGGTCTCGCTTGTCCGCGGACTTGCTCGCGAGAAACGTCTTCGCTTCTTCTTCGGTCGGCAACCGGCCGGCGACATCCAGCGTGACGCGGCGGATGAAGGTGGCGTCGTCGCAGACGGGCGACGGCGGGATGCCGAGTTCTTTCAGGTTCGCGAACACGGCCGTGTCGATGAAGTTCTTCGCGGCAGGCAACGATTCCACCGGCGCGCCCAGCGGTACGGCCGCACTGAACACGGCGACGCGCCCCTGATAGCGAACCATGATCGAAACCTTGCCCGGCAGGTCCAGGACTTTGACGAGGCCTTCGTCCGTCACCTCGGCCATGGCCCGGTCGTTCGATTCGAACAGCGCTGCGCGAGTCACGTCGCGCACGCTTCCGTCCGAATAGCGTGCCACGGCCTTGAGTGGCTGCGTGGATTGTCGCTTCAGCGTGCCACGCTTTGGCTCGACTTCCATCGCGATCAACTTCGGAGTGTCGGCGGCGTCCATCGGAGCACCTTGCGCGATCCACTCGCGAATCGCGAGGTAACCCGGCGAATCCTTGGGCAGTCGTGCGCCACCGCCGTGGGGAACGCGGCCGGACGCCTTGAGCAGCAACGGGCTGTGGTCGGGATTGGCGTAGAACAGTCGCCGCCCGCGGCCGCCGCGGGTGATGCTCTCGAAGTCTTCCGCCGGTTCGAAGCCGAGCAGCGAGAGTTGGAACCCGTTCTGCCCGCCGCCGGCCTTCGCGTGGCACACGCCCGCATTGCACCCGGCCTTCGTGAAGACGGGTACGACATCATTGCTGAAGCTCACCGGCCGCTCGACCGCCGAGGCGGGGCTTGCGGCACCGGCGAGCAACAGGATCCACAGCCAACGGGTGGATTTCATCGTGAGTTCGGCTCCGTAGCCGCGGGCGAGGAAAGAGAGTCGAGGCGGGAACGCATCAGGCGGGTAACCACAGTATCGCCCGATTCCGGGCCGCGGGCAACGGGGATTTGGAGAGTTCCATACGATAGCCTCGGTTTCCCCCATCTCCAGGATTTCGCCATGAAACTCGTGCAACTCCTCGCCGCGGCATGTTTCACCCTCTTCCTCGGCGTCGCCGCCGCGGACGATCTGCCGTTGCAAACCGCCTCCGGCACCGTGGACAAGGTCGAAAAGGACGTGCTGTCCGTGAAGCCGCGAGGCGCGGACGGCAAGTTCCAGAAGACGCTCGCGCTTAAGATCGCGGGAACCAGCAAGGTGACGGTGCTGACGCCGCAGAACCGCGGCGGGAAGGTGATCCTGACGCAGCGTGACGCGGATGCGAAGGATCTCGCCGCGGGGCAATCCATCGCGGTGATCTACACCGAGTCGGGGAAGGACGGCCTCGTGCTGTTGTCGGCCGTCACCCAGTCTGCGAAGTGATAGGCAGCCGCAACAGGTCGCCCGCTTGGTGTACGGTGCAGGCCGATGCGAACGAAACCGCGGTGTTTCGCTTCATTCAAACGCACTTGGCCCCCTCCAGCGGAAAATGTGCTACAGGACTTCATGACGACGTTCTGGATCTTGGCGGCGGCTGTGGCTGCGATCGCGATGCTTTTCGGGCTTGTGCTTGCGTTTCGCAGCGAGCCCACGGTTCGAACGTTGCATGAAAAAGTCATTGCCTTTCAGCGTCCCAACACGCGAGACTCCGGCGACGGCCGCGAGGATCACTGGTTGTCTGGTGCGAGCTTTCGGCATGACAGCCGACGATCCATTCGTCGGAAAGGAAACTTGACTCCTGTAAGCATTTGCACCCCCGAGAGTTTTCCATACGGTGCGGTCGATGGGTTGATTCTCGATCGGTCGCCGGACGGGCTCGGATTTGCATGCGAGAAGGAGTTCGCAGTCGGCAGCATCCTTTTCGTCGGACGACATGAAGGGCTGGAATCGCCTGTATGGGTTTCGGTCACCGTGCGAAATGTTCGCCAGGCTGCTGACTTCTGGATCATGGGGTGCGAGTTTCTGGAAAAACCGGGGATGCAAGCCCTGTTGATGTTCGGGTGACGGCATCGGCAGGTGCGATGTCGGTTTGACTCGTCCTGATTCCGGGCTACGCTTGCGTATCAGGTCTTCGCCCGCTCCTTCGCCCATGAAGGTGCGTTCATGCAACACCTTGTTCCCTGCAATGTCGCGGCACTTGCGATCGCGACGCTCTACTATTGGTGGCGGGATGCGTACCACCGCCCTAAACTCGCGAAGGCGGAATCGAAACTTCACGAGCGTGTCGCCTACATGCTTTGGGTCGCGGCCTCTCGTGCGTGAAACGAGCGTCCGACCCCGCTTTCGAGGTTCAACGGAAACGCCCCGGTGATGAGCCGGGGCGTGTTCGTCGACGGGTACGCCACGGGCGTCAGACATGCCGTTCAAGCGGGATGATCATTCGCCGACTTGTCCGCGGCCGGTGCTTCGCTTAGCTTCATCCCCATGTCCGAGATCACCCGGCTGCTCTCGGCGGCCGCGGCTGGCGACCCGAATGCCGCCAGCCGTCTGATGCCGCTCGTGTACGATGAATTGCGCAAACTCGCCGACCAAAGGCTTGCGCACGAACCCGTCGGCGAGCGACCGGATGCCACCAGCCTGGTCCACGAAGCATATGCCCGCTTGGCCAAAACCGAACCGAAGGACGGGTGGACCGGCCGCAGTCATTTTTTCGGTGCGGCCGCGGAAGCGATGCGGCGGATCCTCATCGAAAAAGCTCGCCGACGTTCACGCGAACGCCACGGCGGCGAGGTCCAGCGCGTCCCGCTCGACGAGTCCTGCGTCGCCGGGGATGCGAGCGAACAGGTCCTGATCGTCCACGACGCCATCGATGAATTGGCCAAGGAAGACCCCGAGGTGGCGGAGGTCGTCAAGCATCGCTTCTTCGTCGGCTTGACCATCCAGGATACCGCCGACATCCTCGGCATCTCGGTCCGCACGGCGAATCGCCACTGGGAGTATGCGCGTGCCTGGTTCTCGGCCCGGCTCTCCGGCTGAGACGAACTCGTCCCTCAGGATTCCGCGAATCATGGCCAATCTGCCCGTCCGGGAAGTGTTCGCGAACGCACTCGAGTGCCCGTCCGAGCGGGACCGTTTCGACTATCTCGAACGGGCCTGCGCCGGTGCGCCGGAGCTGCGCAAGCGGGTCGAGGAACTGCTCCGCGCGCATCAGAACGCCGTCGGAATCATCGACAAGGCCGCAGTCGAGTTGCTGGCGTCCAAGCCCGATCCGAACCGGACCGCGGATCACGAGCCCGAATCCGAGACTCCGAGCGACCCCAATCGGACGACTCCCGCCGAGTCGAAACGATACCTGGAACAGCGGGCCAAGAGCGGGAGAAGAAGTGCGGAGCCCGAGGAGCAGGGGCGCATCGGCGAAGTCGTCGGCGGCTACGAGCTCACTCGGAAGCTGGGCGACGGCGGCATGGGCACCGTCTATCTCGGGGAGAAGAAGGACGGCAACGAAGTCCACCGCGTCGCCATCAAGCTGATCAAGCCCGACCGAGTCAATCCGCACTTCCTGGCACGATTCAAGGCGGAACGACGGATTCTCACCCGGTTGAACCATGGCAACATCGCCAAGGTGTTCGACTTGGGCGTCCATGTCGTCGACTCGGGAGAACCCGGATCGATTCCCCATGAGGAGCCGTACTTCATCATGGAGTACGTGTCCGGCAAGGACTCCTCCGGGCTTACCTTGGACGGATACTGTTCCGCGAACAAACTGTCGATTCGAGACCGACTGGCTCTGTTCGAGGCCGTTTGCCGCGGGGTGGAACACGCCCACTCTTCGGGAATCATCCACCGCGATCTCAAAGGACTCAACATCCTGGTCGCCGTTCCGCGGGACGGTCAACCTGTTCCGAAGGTGATCGACTTCGGGCTCGCGAAAGCGCTGGAGGGGGAGGAGGGGATCGACGAGGAGTTGACCTCCCCGGGCGTTTTCATGGGGACGCCCGCGTACGCAAGCCCGGAACAGGCCGCGGGCGCGGTCGGGATCGGCCCGCGCACGGACGTGTACGCCCTCGGAGTGATCCTGTACCGGCTTCTGACGGGCGTCTTGCCGATCGACTTGGCCGGCGTCCCGCCTCTCAAGATGCTGGAGAAGATCGGGAGTGACATCCCCCTGCTTCCGAGCGTGAAAGTCGCGGCGAGGCCGGACATCCTGCCCAAGGTGGCCGAGGAACGGGGAATCGAGCCCGCCAAGCTGCCGACCCTGCTCCGCGGCGATTTGGACTGGGTGGTGAAAAAGACTCTCGAGAAGGATCCCCAGAATCGCTACGCCACGGCCGGCGCGCTCGCGGATGAAATTCGCCGGTTCCTGAATGGCGAACCGGTGGAAGCGGGGCCGGACGGCCGCTGGCACCGAACGAAGAAATTCGCTCGGCGCAATCGGGCCTTGGTGACGGCCGGCAGTGTGGTCATCGTGACGCTGGTGCTCGGCGTTGTCGGTCTCGCGATCGGGTTGGCGACCGTGAACGCGGCCAAAAATAACGAGATTGCCGCCAGGGAGCAGGAGACGCTCGCCAAGAATGATGCGATCGCCGCCAGGATCGACGCGGAAGAGGCGGCGGAAGACCGCAAGAAGGCCATGATGATTTCGCGGGCCACCATTCGCGCTTCGATCCATTCGAGTGAGGCTCTCGATGAGGAGGGTAAGCAGAGGTATCGGCTCATCTTGACGGGACTTCGGCAAATCGCCGTCGAGAAGCCGGGCGCGCAGCGCAAAGTCCGGGAATCGAACGCCGATACGAGCTTCGACATTGCCAGCTTGGCGACGCTCGTCAGCCCGGACGAAGCCGAGGGCGCGTATGGTGATGCCATTCGGAAATACGAGTCGTTGAACGCGGAGTTCCCGGACACGCCGGAGTACATGAACGAGTTGGCCCGGTGTCGTTTCGACCGCGCCCACCTTCATCGGGGGGCCGGACGCACCGACCAGGCGGTTGCCGACCTCCGGGCCGCCATCAAGTTGCACAAAGCCGTGGTTGCGTTGGCACCGAGTGAAGCGGCATACCGTCGCGAAGTGGCTGATGCGTACAACGACCTCGGTGTGGTGTTCCTCGAAGCCGAGAGGCTGAAGGAGGCCGACTCGGAACTGCGGATCGCCGTCGAGCAAGGCGAGAAGGCGAAGGCGTTGAACGAAAAGCAGCCATCGTACCACCTCGACTTGGCCAAGGGTTACCACAACCTCGGGAACGCCATCCGGGATCAGGGTGGGCTGAAAGAATCGATCGAGGTCTACAGCAAAGGGATTGCCCTGCTCCGGCCTCTTGCTGCGGGGTTGCCGGAACGTGGCACGAACAAGAAAGCCACACAGGAGGTTGTGATCACCCTCTGGGATCGCGCCAATGCACGAAACCAGCTCAAACAATATGACGATGCGTTCGGCGACTGGGACATGGCATGGCGACTGGACCAGCAGTTCAAGTTCCAAACCGGCGATCTTGGCAAGTTCCGGGCAGCGGCCGAGCTCGAAAAGAAGCACCAAGGTCGAATTCCCCCAGGCGAGTCGCTCCAAGCTGCCAAAGTCAATGCACAAGCCTACAAAGCGGCAAAGGATGCCGGCGAACGCTCTCTGCGCGAGTTTTACGGGAAACGCGTGTACGGCCTCCTGACTGAAGCAAAAAACGCAGGCTGGTTCCGCGACGAGAAGAACGTCGCGGCATTCCAAGCCGATCCGGACTTTGCCGCCCTCGCCAAAGAGTCCATCCCCGCGGGATTGCCGGATCCGACCTCTCCCAAAAAGTGATTATTTGCAAGCAGTCTGGCACGAATCCGTCTCTCCCGTCGCACTGTACTCCGTGAAACGCATTCCCGCCGCCCAAACGGCATTCGGCGGAGTATGCCTTTGCAAGTGATTTGCCGGGGCAGTACACTACCGCTCTCTTCGCCCCCCGCCAAGCCGATGCATGGGCCGCAGCCAGCGAGAATGCGGCGTCGACTGCCTTACGCGAGGATTGTTCCGATGCGGATTACATCGTGGCTTGCACGCTGGAAAAATCATCACCTCGGACGCGGGAAACGGCCCGTTCGTCACGCTCCTCGACAACGACAAAGCTCGCACATGACGTTCGAGGAGCTGGAAGGCCGCGTGGTGCCGGCTGCGATCTCTTGGGTCGGCGGAGCGTCTCAGAACTGGGGTGATGCCGCAAACTGGAGCCCGGCCCAAGTGCCGACAGCCAGCGACTCGGTCACCATCAACAAGGCGAGCCCGGGAACCATCAACGTCAATGTCAACGCATTCGCCCAAACCATCAACGATACAACGGCCCCGCTCTCGATCTTGACGGGGTCAAGCCTGACACTGTCCGCGACAACCTCGCCATCGGTATTCGGTCAGAGTGTGACGGTGCAGGCAGGAGCCAGTCTGATCGTCGGTGCAGGCGCGCCGGTGACGATCGGTCCGTCGCCGACGAACGGGGGCACGTTCACCCTGGCCGTGAACGGCACGCTGTCCTTCGCATCAGGCGACACCGTGACCCTCGCCACCACCTACAACACGACAACGCAGATCACGGTGGGCAGCGGCGAATTCCTCACCGCGAACGGCACCACCTTCAACTCCTCGATCGCGAACGGCGGCACCACTCAGATCGTCGTCGGATCCGGCGGGCGCCTCCAAGCGGCGAACAGCACCTTCGCCGTCGGTCAGGTCAACCTGAATGTCGGGGCGGTGGTCAACGCCGGCGACTTGTCGGGGAACGCATTCGACTCGCCGCTGTACATTCCCGCGATCGCCGTGCAGTACCTCTCCGGCACGGGCAACAACAACCTGCGGTTCCAGTCGATCTACCTTCAGCCGGACACGCTGACGACCGGCCAGAGCGTGGCCCTCAACGCCATCGGCACCCAGACCACGAACAACCTCCGCTACGTCTTCCCCGGCAGTTTCACGATCAACTCCGGAGCCACGCTCGCGGTCGGGGCCAACGTCCCCGTGACCGTCGGCCCCTCGCCGTCGAACGGGGGCACGATGACCTTGGCCGTGAACGGCACCCTGTCGTTCGCGTCCGGCGACACCGTGACCCTGAACGCCACCACCACTTATAACACGACGACGCAGATCACGGTGGGCAGCGGCGGGCTCCTCACCGCGAACGGCACCACCTTCAACGCCTCGATTGCCAACGGCGGTTACACCCAGATCGTCGTCGGATCCGGCGGACGCCTCCAATCGACCGGAAGCACCTACTCGATCGGCCAATTGAATTTCAACATCGGGGCGGTGGTCAACGCCGGCGACTTGTCGGGGAACGCATTCGACTCGCCGCTGTACATTCCCGCGATCGCCGTGCAGTACCTCTCCGGCACGGGCAACAACAACCTGCGCTTCCAATCGATCTACCTCCAGCCGGACACGCTGACGAACGGTCAGAGCGTGGCTCTCGACGCCATCGGCACGCAGACCACCAACAACCTCCGCTACGTCTTCCCCGGCAGTTTCACGATCAACTCCGGAGCCACCTTGGCGGTCGGGGCCAACGTCCCCGTGACGATCGGTCCGTCGCCTTCGAACGGCGGCACGATGACTTTGGCCGTGAATGGCACACTGTCGTTCGCGTCCGGCGACACCGTGACGTTGAACGCCGTGACGGCATACAACACGACGACGCAGATCACGGTGGGCAGCGGCGGGCTCCTCACCGCGAACGGCACCACCTTCAACGCCTCGATCGCCAACGGCGGTTTCACCCAGATCGTCGTCGGATCCGGCGGCCGCCTCCAATCGACCGGAAGCACCTTCGCCGTCGGACAAGTCAACCTCAACAGCGGAGTCGTGTTCAATCCGGGCGACCTCGCCAACAATGCATTCGACTGCGCGCTGTACGTTCCCGCCTTGAACGTGCAATACCTTTCCGGCAGCGGCAACGACAACAAGCGGTTCCAAGCCATCTATGTCGGGCCTGCGAGCCTGACCAACGGCCAGTCGGTCGCCTTGAACGCCATCGGCACCCAGAGCACCACCAATCTCAATTACGTCGTCCAAGGCAGCTTCATTTTGAATCAAGGGTCCTCCTTGACAGTGGCATCCGGCGTACCCGTCGCGTTCGCCGGCAATTTCACGATCAACTCCGGGGCCACGCTGGCGGTCGGGGCCAATGCTCCGGTGACGATCGGCCCGTCGCCCTCGAATGGTGGCACGCTCACGATGGCCGTCAACGGCACCCTGTCGTTCGCCGCCAGCAACACGGTGACGTTGAACGCCACCACGGCCTACAACACGATGACGCAAATTACGGTGGGCAGCGGCGGGTTGCTTACCGCGAACGGCACCACGTTCAACGCCTCCGTCGCCAACGGCGGTTACACCCAGGTCGTCGTCGCCTCCGGCGACGCCTCAAGCGAGCGGCTTAACACCTTCGCGGTCGGCCAACTGAATTTCAACGTCGGGGCGGTGGTCAACGCCGGTGATTTGTCGGGGAACGCATTCGACTCGCCGCTGTACATTCCCTCGCCGTGCAGTACCTCTCCGGCACGGGCAACAACAACCTGCGGTTCCAGTCGATCTACCTTCAGCCGGACACGCTGACGACCGGCCAGAGCGTGGCCCTCAACGCCATCGGCACCCAGACCACGAACAACCTCCGCTACGTCTTCCCGGGCAGTTTCACGATCAACTCCGGAGCCACGCTCGCGGTCGGGGCCAACGTCCCCGTCACGGTCGGCCCCTCGCCCTCGAACGGGGGCACGATGACCTTGGCCGTGAACGGCACCCTGTCGTTCGCGTCCGGCGACACCGTGACCCTGAACGCCGTGACGGCCTACAACACGACGACGCAGATCACGGTGGGCAGCGGCGGGCTCCTCACCGCGAACGGAACCACCTTCAACGCCTCCGTCGCCAACGGCGGTTTCACCCAGATCGTTGTCGCCTCCGGCGGGCACCTTCAAGCGAGCGGAAGCACCTTTGCGGTCGGCCAACTGAATTTCAACGTCGGGGCCTTGGTCAACGCCGGCGACTTGTCGGGGAACGCGTTCGACTCGCCGCTGTACATTCCGGCGATCAACGTGCAGTATCTTTCCGGTACCGGCAACAACAACCTGCGGTTCCAGTCGATCTACCTTCAGCCGGACACGCTGACGACCGGCCAGAGCGTGGCCCTCAACGCCATCGGCACCCAAACCACGAACAATCTCCGTTATGTGTTCCCGGGGAACTTCACGATCAACTCCGGAGCCACGCTCGCGGTCGGGGCCAACGTCCCAGTCACGGTCGGTCCGTCGCCCTCCAACGGGGGCACGATGACCCTGGCCGTGAACGGCACCTTGTCGTTCGCGTCCGGCGACATCGTGACCCTGAACGCCGTGACGGCCTACAACACGACGACGCAAATCACAGTGGGCAGCGGCGGGCTTCTCAGCGCGAACGGAACCACGTTCAACGCCACCGTCGCCAACAGCGGCACCACTCAGATCGTCGTCGCCACCGGCGCCCAACTCATCGCCAACAACGGCGCCATCGGGATCGGCACCCTCTCGCTCGCGAACGGTTCGTATGTGACGGTGCAATCGAACACGGTCACGTCCAACATCCTGATCAACAGCGGCGCGCAGTACGCTTCTCCCTCCGGGTTCACGATCTCGGGAAACAACTTCGCGAACATCCCCGCCAACGGCGTGACGGCGTCCGGCAGCAAGGGCACCTTCATTTACCTGCAGAACAACACGTGGAGCGCCACACCCGCCAACCAGATCGTGGATTCGGTCGACAACGCGAACCTTCCGACGATCGTCTTCTCACCGCCGGCCGCCGGGCCGGCCACCACGACGACCGCGAGCAACGCCAGCGTTTCCTACAGCGATGCCAACGCGAACGTGACGCTCAACGCCACCGTCACCACCGGGTCCGGCACCGTCAATGAGGGAGTCGTGACCTTCGTCGTGCTCGACGGCGGCACCCAGATCGGCAACCCGGCCAGCGCGGCGGTCGTGAACGGTGTCGCGAGCACGAGCACCCCCTATGTGCTGCCCGCCGGCACACCCATCAGCGCCTACACGATCCAAGCCGTCTACAGCGACAACGGTGCGACGAAGTACGCCGGATCGAGCGACACCGCGCATCAGTTGACTGTCGCCAAAACCACGACCACGACCAAGGCCTCGAACGTCTCCACGACTTTCAACACAAGCGCGTCGTCGGTCACGCTGACGGCCCAAGTCACCGGGCCGGGCGTCGTCGGCAGCGGGACCGTGACCTTCACGATCCCGACCCTCAGCAGCGGCACGGCGACCGCGAACGTGGTGAACGGCGTCGCGACCGCCAATTTCTCCGTGCCCGCCGGAGCGGCGTTCGGCACCTACCCCATCGTGGCGACGTACTCCGGAAATACGAATTTCTTCAGTTCCTTGGACAATGGCAGCCGCAGCTTGTCCATCGTCAGCGGAACCACCACGACGAACACCGGCAACGTGTCCGTCTCCTACGCCACCGCCAGCCAGCCACTGAATCTCACGGCCACGGTTTCGGCCGCGATCACGGTCAACGAGGGAACCGTGGCGTTCACGATCACGAACGCCGCTCACGCGGTGATCGCGACCCAGACCGTGAACGTGAACAAGGGGACTGCCGCGACCACGAACCTTTCACTTCCGGCGGCACTCCCGTCGGTCTTTACGATCGCCGCCGCCTACTCCGACTCCACGGGCAACTTCTCCGGTTCGAATTACGCGAGCACGCTGACCATCGGCAGCGTGAACACGACAACTGCGGCACAGAACCAGTCGGCGCCGTTCAGCGCGGTGCAGCAAACAGTTTCGGTCAATGCGACCGTCACCAGTTCGGCCGGCACGATCAATGAAGGCACAGTGACGTTCACGATCCTGAACGGGGCGACCGTCATCGCCGGCCCGTCCAGCGCCATCGCCGTGAGCGGCGGATCGGCCGCCACGAATCTGGACCTGCCGGGCAATACGGCCCAAGGCAACTACACGATTCGGGCCGTCTATGCGAACGCCGCGGGGAATCTGAACGGTTCCAGCGACAACAGCCACGTTTTGACGGTGGCCGCGCCACCGGCCGCGACCGTCTCGCTGAGCCTCCTCCCGGCGAGCGACAGCGGCGCGCCCTTGCACTCCGGACGGACCAACGACACGACGCCGACCTTCCGGGTGCAAGTCAACCAGCCCGGCATCATCACGATCAACTTCGACGGCACGCACACACAATCGCAAACCGTGGGGGCCGCCGGAACCTACCAATTCACATCGCCCGTGCTTGCGGACGGCTCGTATGTGGCGAACGCGAAGTTCAACGCGGGACTCGGCGGTTCGCCGCAGAGCAATCTGTCCTTCGTCATCGACACGACCCCGCCGACCGCGACAGCCTCCGCACCGAACGCGGTGGTGAACACCGGCGTCTCGCAGATTCAAGTGACGTTCAGCGAGCTTGTCGATCTGCCCGCATCCGCCATCACGCTGACGGGGCCGTCCGGAGCCATCTCGGTCAATGCGCCTCAGTTCGTGTCCGGAACCACCTACCGGTTCACATTCCCGACTCAGTCCGCCCAAGGGACGTACCAACTGCAAATCGGCTCCGGTGCCAAGGACTATGCCGGGAACGCGTTGGGCCAAACGTACACTTCGAGCTTCACGGTGGCATTGCCGACGTTGTCGGTGGTCTCCGCGTCGGTTCCGTCCGCGGGCGTGGAGGGGGCCGCCATCCCGGTCAGTTGGAAGGTGGCCAACACCAGCGCCACCAACCCGACCGCCTCCACCTGGAACGACGCGATCTATCTCAGTACTCAAACGACGCTCGACGGCTCCGCGATCCTGTTGAAAACCGTTGCCTCGCCAACCGCGCCGTTGGCGGCGGGAACGAATTACTCCCGCAGCACGCTGGTCACGCTGCCGTCGGACGTGGCTCCCGGGAGCTACTACGTGCTGGTCGTGGCGGATGCCGACGGCGGGCAACCCGTGGCCAGCACGACGGGATTGGTTCTGGCCAACCCCATCGCGCTGACCGCGGCGGACCTGAAAGTCACGGGGGTTTCCGGCCCGATCACCGGCGTCGTCGGCCAGACTGCACAGGTCTCCTGGACCGTGCTCAATTCGGGGGCGGCGAACGCCTCCGCCCCTTGGGTGGACCGGGTCTATCTGGTTTCGGACACGTCCGGGAGCAATCCGGTGCTGGCCGGCAGCTTCACGTACGGCGGCGGCTTGGCGTCCGGGAACTCGGTGTCGCTGACGCAAGAGATCACGCTGCCCAATGTGTCGGGAACGCTGTATTTCATGGTGACGACGAACGCCACCCGCAGCGTGGGCGAAGGAACCGCCTACGGCGACAACACGACCGTCGCCGCCGCGGCGATTGTCGTCGCCCCGGCGCCGTTGCCGAACTTGGTCGTCACTTCGATCACGCCTCCGCAGAACGGCGTCCTTTCCGGAACGACGGTTCCGATCACGTTCCTCGTCTCGAACCAAGGCGATGCTCCGACCTCGGTGCCGCATTGGCAGGACTGGGTGATTCTGTCCCGGGATCCGAACCTCGCGGACACCTACCAGGGACAACTCAATCCGACCGGCCCCGGCGGCGACCAGATCCTGAACTCGCAGCCGATCGTCCGCGGAGTGGCGAACGTCAGCTATCTCAATCCGGGAGACAGCTACACGCAGACGGTCGAAGTCGGGCTTCCGATCGATGCTTCCGGCACGTGGTACGTCTACGTCGTGCCCAACGGAACCGGCGCGCATCATCCGTTCTCGATGGCGGAAAGCAGCCGCACCGACAACCTGGCGGTCAGCGCTCCGTTCAGCATCACGCTCGCCCCCCCGCCGGCGCTCACGGTCAGTGCGGTCACCGTGCCCTCTCAAAACAACTCCGGTAAGCCGATGGCGGTGAGTTGGACGGTGACGAACACGGGCACCGGGCCGACCGCGGCCAGTTCCTGGACCGAGGCGGTTTACCTCTCGGCGACTCCGACGCTCGATTCGAACGCAACGCTTCTCGGCACGTTCATCCGTCAGGGTGCGTTGGCGAAGGATGCGGCGTACACCCGCAACGTGAGCGTGAATCTGCCGGTGGGAATCAGCGGCGATTACTACGTCATCGTCCGGACGGATGTGAAGGGACAAGTCTTCCAGAACGGCAACACGGCCGGCGGTGTGGCCGCGACAAGCACGACGATGACCGTGCATCTGACACCGCCGCCGGATCTGACCGTCAGCGGGATTGCGTGGCCGGCCACTGTGACGGCCGGCCACTCGTTCACCTTCTCCTATGCGGTCGTCAACAACGGGGCCGGCGAGACGCCCAACACCACGTGGACCGACTCGCTTTATCTGTCGCCAACGCCGACCTACAACGCGGCCACGGCCATCTCCCTCGGCCAACAGGTGCATCAGGGCCCGCTCGGCTCGCATGGCGACAGTTATGTCAACACCGTGACCGCCACATTCCCGACGGGGCTGGCCGGCACGTTCTACCTGATCGTGAACACGGACAGCGGCAACGCGGTGTTCGAACTTCCCAGTGCCCAGGCGAACAAGTGGGGTTCATCGCCCAACCCGGTCACGGCGTCCTTGGCTCCTGCGAACCTGGTCGTGAGTTCCGTCTCGGCCGCATCCTCGGCGATCCCCGGCGCGGGCGTCGAAGTCACTTGGACCGTGACCAATCAGGGCGGCAACGACACCGGCGTGGCCGTGTGGTACGACACCGTCTACGCCAGTACCTCGAGCACGTTCGACGGCAGTGCCGTTCCGCTGGGTTCGTTCGTCCATTACGGCCTGCTCGCGGGCCATGCCTCGTACACGCAGTCGCAACTGGTCACGATTCCGATCCGCTTCCTCGGCAACTACAAGCTGTTCGTGGTCGCGGACTCCGGGCAGGCGGTCTTCGAAGGCACCCGGAACACCACCTCGGCGCCGTTCCCGATCGCCATCACCCTGAACGCGGGCGGACAGCAGGCGCCGGTGGCGGACCTTCACGCGACCTCGGTCGTGGCGTCGCCGGTCGTCAACGGCTCGGTCACGGTCGACTGGGTCGTGGAGAACATCGGCACCGGACTGACGAACGCCACGGTGTGGAATGACGAAGTGTGGGCGTCCACCCACTCGACTCTCAACAGCGGCGGGATCGACGTTCTCCTCGGCGTCGTGCCCCATGTGAACGTGCTGGCGGCGGGCGCGAGTTACTCCGCCAGCGCCACCTTCTCCATTCCCCAGTCCATGCTGGCCGGCAACTACTACTTCATCGTCAAGACGAATCGGACCGACGCTCCGACGGGTGACACCGATGGCGGAGATGACAACCAGGCTTACGAGTCCGATACGACGAACAACCAAACATCCACTTCGTCGACCCAGCCCTCATCCCCTGCAACGCTGCCGAATCTGACCGTCACGAATGTCACGGCTCCGGCCATCGCCCGAAGCGGCCAACCGATGCAGGTGACGTGGACGGTAGCGAACAGTGGCGCGGAGACCGCCGGCGTCCCGGTCATCGACTCGGTCTATTTGTCCCTCGGACCGACATTCGACCCGGCGACGGCCCGCTATCTGGGTTCGGTGACGTACTCCGGCAACGTGATCTCGGGCGGCGGCTACACGCAGACGGCGACGCTGACGATTCCCGCCGGGGTGGCCGGAACGTTCCATGTGTTCGTCGTGGCGAACAGCAGCAACAACCTGCCGACCTCCAGCCGGGCCGGGGCGACAGCCGCCGCGCCGGGCACGCTGCAAATCCAGATCATCCCGCCGGCCGATCTGGTGGCGGGAGCCGTTGTCGCGCCCGCCAATGCGTCCGCCGGCCAGAATGTGAGCATCTCGTACCAAGTGACCAACGGCGGAGGCAACCCGGTCAACGGTGTCTGGACCGACGCGGTCTATCTCTCGACGTCGACGACGTGGTCCCCGTCCGATCGGCTCCTGGGCACGGTCACCCAGGCGCGGAATCTTCTGCCGGGCCAGTCGTACACCGGCACGCTCACCGCGGCCGTGCCGGGGCTGCCGCCCGGCCCGTACCACGTCATCGTACGTTCGAACATCCAGAACAGTTTCCCCGAAGAGGACCTGACGAACAACGCGGGCGTCTCGACCGGCACGATCGCGATCGACGCACCTTCCCTGACTCTTGGCACCTCGACGAACGGAACCTTGGTCCAGGATCGCTCGGCGTATTACAAGGTCGTCGTGCCCGCCGGGCAGACGCTCCGGTTCACGATCGACACCGCTTCGAACGCCTTCAATGAACTCTACGTCAGCTACGGCACCATGCCGGAGCGGTCGCGCTACCAATACCGCTACGGCGTGCCGTTCTCCGGCGACCAGACCGTGACGGTCCCGACGACGCAGGCCGGTACGTATTACGTGTTGGCGTACGCCGGCACGGTTCCGACCACGACCGAAAGCTACTCGATCAAGGCGGAGTTGATCCCGTTCTCCGTCCAATCCGTTTCACCCGCACAGGTCGGTTCCGGGCCGGTCACCATCGCGATCACCGGCGCGCGGTTCACGTCCGACGTCGCATTCCAATTGCAGAACGCGGGCGAAACGGTGAGCGCGAGCCGGGTCTTTGTGAAGGATTCGGCCACGGTGTACGCGACGTTCGACCTGACGGGACGATCGGCGGGATCCTGGTCGCTCACGGCCACGGAACCGAGCCAGTCGCCGGTGACGCTGAATGCGGCCGTCACCGTGGTGTCGGCAACCACCAACAACACCGTGAGGTTGAACATGATCGTGCCCGACGCCGTGCTTGTCGGGCGGCCGGGCGCCATCACCATCACCTACGGGAATCCCGGCAACACGGACCTGCCGGCCCCGGTCATCTTCGTCACCGGCGGGAACGTGTTCTTCCAGGTCCCCGGCCAAGCCGGATACACCTCGGGCACGGTCCAAGTGTTCGGTGCCAATCCGGACGGCCCGTTCGGAACTCTTCCGCCGGGCTTCCAAGGAACCATCACGATCCCGTTCGTGCCGTTGACGGCCGGCGCCGGGCTCTCTTCCAACTTCAGCCTGCAGACCCTTTCCGATCCGAGCGAGCCGTTCCCGTGGACGGCGTTCGCGACCAATGACGTGCCCGTGAACACCTCGCCGCAGCAGTGGGCGGCGATGGTCAACCAAGCCCGGGGAGTGATGGGAAGCACCTGGGGAAGCGTCGTCAACTTCCTCGGCACGAACGGCATCCGGTTGTTGCTGAACCGGGCGGATCGGACAGATCCGACGACTGCAGCCGGGCCCTACAACTTCGTCGCGCTGCTGCAATACGCGGTCGGAGTCTACGGATCGGCGACCGCGTCGCCGGCCACGCCGAACCTGCCCGTCGTGGCCTCCGAGGGCCAAGTGACGATCTACAACGGCAACTTGGACGGCTCGGGCAATCCGCGGACTCTCAACCCGAGTTATCCGACGTTCGTTCTCGTACCCGGGTATGGCGGATACCGATCGGAATTCGCCGACCTCGCCCGAGCGATCGCTGCGGATGCGGCTCTGTACCCGAACGGACACGTCAACATCCTGATCGCAACTTGGAGCGGCGCGGCGGCCGGATCGCCGTGGGCGTCCGCGCTGGATGTGTTCAACGCCGGACGGGATCTCGGTTCCCTGTTGACCCAGATCAATCAGCAAGGCGGCATCACGTTCGACACCACCGCGGTGATCGCACAGGGTTCGGGCGCGGACGTGGCGAACACGGCGGCGGAATTCGTCGGCGGCCTGTCGGCCGTGATCGCCCTGAACCCGGCGGCGGCGGCGGGCGGGTTCGTGTCCCTCGACCTCACCAAGTATTTTGGATGGTCCGTGGCCTACGGGACGAGTTCGTTCTTCGGGTTGCAGAGCGCCATTGCCGCTTTCAACCGGACGCTGCCGACCGGCGACTTGAACGACCCCGTGGCCATGCAGGCCTTCGGCATCAAGTGGCTTGTGGAACAGATCCTGTCCGGCCGTGACAGCGTGCTCGATCCCCGCTTGGAGCCGGAACCGGACAGCATCCCGGTCGGAAACGACCCCGCACCCCTGCCGATGCCGTCCAGCCGCGTGGTCGTGTCGGCGCGGGTGCTCCAGATCGAATCGATCGACCCCAACAGCATCATCGGTCCGAAGGGATCGGGCGCGAACGGCGCCGTTCCGCAAACCACCCCGATGCCCTACACGGTGACGTTCGAGAACACCTCCCCGACCCAAGCTCCCGCCCAGCGAGTGGTCATCAAGCAGAACGTCGATCCCGCCGGCCTGAACTGGCAGTCGTTCCGGCTCACCGCCTTCGGCTTCGCAGGCCACACCTACCAGATTCCGAATGCTCCCGCGAACTACCAGACCACGCTGATCTTCAACGGGTACAAGGTCGAGTTCTTCGCGAACCTCGATCAACTCACCGGCGTGGCCACGTGGATCTTCACGACGATCGACCTCGCCACCGGCCAGGTTCCACTCAATCCCTTGGTCGGCTTCCTGCCCTCGAACGACGCGAACGGGCTTGGAGAGGGGTTCGTCTCGTACACGATCGTACCGAAGTCGACGGCGCCGACCGGCACGGTGATCACCGCGCAGGCCAGCATCATTTTCGACACGCAACCGCCCCTAAACACCAATGTGGCGATCAATACCGTGGATGCCGGCACGGGGCTGACCAGCACGGTCCAGACGCTGTCGGGAGTCCAGACGACCGAGCGATTCAATGTCACGTGGGGGGGCGAAGGCGCGACCGCGGGTTCCGGCGTCAACACCTACGACGTCTACGTGTCGGACAACGGCGGGCCGTACAGTCTTTGGCTGGTCGGCACGTCCCTCACCACGGCGGAGTACTCCGGTCAGAACGGGCACACCTATGCCTTCTACTCCGTTGCGACGGACAACGTCGGCAATCGTCAGATCATTCCGGCGACGGCCCAGTCCACGACCACGGTGAGCACGGGACTCCCGACGAGTACGGTGACATCGCTTCCGTCTTACAGCGGCGGCTCTTTCACCGTCGCGTGGTCCGGCAGCGGCGGCACCGGCCCCGCCGTCGCTTACTACGACATTTACGTCTCGATCGATGGCGGCGCCTTCACGCTCTGGCAGGCGGCCACGAGCGGAACCTCCGCGACCTACACCGGCGCCAACGGCCGCACCTACGCCTTCTATTCCGTCGCGACCGACACGCTCGGAAGCCGACAGCCGACGCCCGCCGGGGCGCAAGCCACCACAATCGTGGACACGGGAGCGCCGACGAGCAGCGTGGCGGTCCTGCCCGCCTTCAGCCTCGGCAACTTCGCCGTGAGTTGGTCGGGAACCGACTCCGGCTCCGGCATCGCGACCTACGACGTCTATGTGTCGGACAACGGCGGGGCGTTCACACGCTGGTTGTCGGCCACGACCCAGACGACGGCAACTTTCACGGGGTCGAACGGGCACACATACGGGTTCTACTCGGTGGCCTCGGACATCGTCGGGAACGTCCAGTCCGCTCCGGGCGGGGCCCAAGCCGCGACCGCGGTGGACACCGTTGCGCCGTCGAGCACCGTGGCCGCACAGCCCGCCTTCAGCCTCGGCAACTTCGCAGTGAGTTGGTCGGGAACCGACTCCGGCTCCGGGATCGCGTCGTACGACGTGTACGTCTCGGACAACGGCGGTGCGTTCACACGATGGCTGACCGCGACGACGCTGACAACCTCGACCTATACGGGTTCGAACGGGCACACATACGGCTTCTATGCCGTGGCGAAGGACAAGGTCGGAAACATCCAGCCGACGCCGGGCGCGGCGCAGGCCACGACCACCGTCGACACGGCCGTGCCGTCGAGCACCGTGGCCGCTCTGCCGTCGTTCAGCCCCGGCGGCGTCAGTGTGAATTGGTCGGGAGCGGATGGCGGCTCCGGCCTCGCGACGTTCGACGTGTACGTGTCGGACAACGGCGCGCCGTTCACCCGATGGTTGGCGGCCACGACGCTCACCACCTCGACCTACACGGGCTTGAACGGCCACAGTTACGGCTTCTACACCGTGGCGACGGACAAGCTCGGCAACGTGCAGCCGACTCCCGCCGGTGCCCAAGCTTCGACCACGGTGGACACGACGGCACCGTCGAGCAGCGTGGCGGCCTTGCCGTCGTTCAGCCCCGCCATCTTCGGCGTGAACTGGTCGGGTAGCGACAGCGGTTCCGGGCTCGCGTCCTACGACGTGTACGTGTCCGACAACGGCGGGGCATTCGCACGTTGGCTCTCCGGAACTTCGCAGACCACGGCGACGTACACGGGCGTGAGCGGCCACACCTGCGGGTTCTACTCCGTGGCGAGGGACGCGGTCGGCAACGTGCAGGCGGCTCCGGGCGGGGCTCAGGCCACGACGCTGGTGGACGCATCCGCACCGTCGAGCACGGTCGCGGCCCTGCCGTCGTTCAGCCTGGCGAGCTTCGCCGTGAGTTGGTCGGGGAGCGACGGCGGTTCAGGCCTCGCGTCGTACGACGTGTATGTTTCGGACAACGGCGGAGCGTTCACCCGCTGGCAGACGGCCCACGACCGCGACGGCGGCGAACTACACGGGTTTGAGCGGCCACACGTACGGCTTCTACTCCGTGGCTCGGGACGTGGCCGGGAATGTCCAGTCCACGCCGGGGGCGGCTCAGGCTTCGACCACGGTGGACACTGCGGCGCCGTCGAGCAGCGTGACGGCCCTGCCGTCGTACAGTCCGCGAACTTCGCCGTGAGTTGGTCGGGAGCAGTGGCGGTTCGGGGATTCGGTCTTACGACGTGTACGTCTCGGACAACGGCGGGGCGTTCACGCGGCTGGTTGTCCGCGACCACGCAAACCTCGGCGACCTACGCGGGGCAGACCGGCCACAGCTACGGGTTCTACACCGTGGCGACGGACAAGCTCGGCAACGTGCAGTCCGCTCCGGCCGGTTCCCAGGCTTCGACCACGGTGGACACGACGGCGCTCCTCGAGCAGCGTGACGGCCCTGCCGTCGTTCAGCTTGGCGAGCTTCGGTGTGAGTTGGTCGGGCAGCGACAGCAGTTCGGGCGTCGCCTCGTACGACATTTACGTCTCGGACAACGGCGGGGCGTTCACCCGTTGGTTGACGGCCACCACTCAGACGTCGGCGACGTACACGGGGGTGAACGGCCACGGCTACGGGTTCTACTCCGTGGCGAGGGACGCGGCCGGGAACGTCCAGCCCGCGGCGAGCGGCGCCAACCACGACCACGGTGGACACGGCCGCACCGTCGAGCACGGTCGCGGCCCTGCCGTCGTTCAGCCTGGCGAGCTTCGCCGTGAGTTGGTCGGGGAGCGACAGCGGTTCGGGCCTCGCGTCGTACGACGTGTATGTTTCGGACAACGGCGGAGCGTTCACCCGCTGGCAGACGGCCACGACTGCGACGGCGGCGAACTACACGGGTTTGAGCGGCCACACGTACGGCTTCTACTCCGTGGCTCGGGACGTGGCCGGAAACGTCCAGTCCACGCCGGGGGCGGCTCAGGCTTCGACCACGGTGGACACGGCGGCGCCGTCGAGCAGCGTGACGGCCCTGCCGTCGTACAGTCCCGCGAACTTCGCCGTGAGTTGGTCGGGAACGGATGGCGGTTCGGGGATTCAGTCTTACGACGTGTACGTCTCGGACAACGGAGCGGCGTTCACGCGCTGGTTGTCCGCGACCACGCAAACCTCGGCGACCTACGCGGGGCAGACCGGCCACAGCTACGGGTTCTACACCGTGGCGACGGACAAACTCGGCAACGTGCAGTCCGCTCCGGCCGGTTCCCAGGCTTCGACCACGGTGGACACGACGGCGCCGTCGAGCAGCGTGACGGCCCTGCCGTCGTTCAGCTTGGCGAGCTTCGGTGTGAGTTGGTCGGGCAGCGACAGCGGTTCGGGCGTCGTGTCATACGACATTTACGTTTCGGACAACGGCGGGGCGTTCACCCGCTGGTTGACGGCCACCACTCAGACGACGGCGACGTACACGGGGGTGAACGGCCACGGCTACGGGTTCTACTCCGTGGCGAGGGACGCGGCCGGGAACGTCCAGCCCGCGCCGAGCGGCGCCCAGACCACGACCACGGTGGACACGGCCGCACCGTCGAGCACGGTCGCGGCCCTGCCGTCGTTCAGCCTGGCGAGCTTCGCCGTGAGTTGGTCGGGGAACGACAGCGGTTCGGGCCTCGCGTCGTACGACGTGTATGTTTCGGACAACGGCGGGGCGTTCACCCGCTGGCAGACGGCCACGACTGCGACGGCGGCGAACTACACGGGTTTGAGCGGCCACACCTACGGCTTCTACTCCGTGGCGAGAGACGTGGTGGGCAACGTGCAAGCCGCCCCGTCCAGCGCTCAGGCCAGCACGACCGTGGACGTGATCGCACCCACGAGCACGGTGGCCGCTCTGCCGACGTTCCGACCGGGTTCGTTCGCCGTGAGTTGGTCGGGGAGCGACACCGGTTCGGGGATCCAGTCGTACGACGTGTACGTCTCGGACAACGGAGGCGCGTTCACCCGCTGGCAGGCAGCCACCAGCTCCACGACGGCGACTCTCACCGGAGTGAACGGCCATGTCTACGGTTTCTACTCGGTGGCTGTCGACAAACTCGGAAACACCCAACAGGCTCCAACCTCGGCCCAGGCGTCCACGACGGTGGATACGGCCGCTCCGACGAGTTCGGTGACCGCCCTGCCGGCGACCAGCCTCCCGAACTTCAACGTGCTCTGGACGGGCAGCGATGGCAGCGGCTCGGGGGTCTCCTCGTACGACGTCTATGTTTCGGACAACGGCGGTGCGTTCACCCGATGGCAGACGGCCACGACGGCGACCAGTGCCTCATTCACCGGGGTCGACGGCCATGTGTACGGGTTCTACTCCGTGGCGTCGGATCGCGTCGGAAATGTGCAGTCGGTGTCGGGCGTCGCCCAGGCGAGCACCACCGTGCAGGTTCCGTCCCCGCCTCCGCCCCCGCCGAGTTCCGCCGTGTCCCTGTTCGCGGCAGGCCCGGACGTCGGCGGAAGCCCGAGCGTAGTGGTTTACAATCCGGACGGCAGCGTGAGGTCCCGGCAGTCGGTCTTCAGTCCCGGGTTCACCGGCGGCGTGCGGACCGCCATGGCGGACTTCAACGGCGACGGCACGACGGACTTGGCCGTCGGGACCGGCCCCGGTGTCACGGCCCAAGTTCGGATTCTGGACGGCGCGACCGGAGCAACGCTCTTCGAAGTGGCGCCCTTCGCCGATTTCACAGGCGGAGTGTTCATCGCCTCGGGCGATTTCAATGGTGACGGCCGCGCCGACATCATCATCTCCCCGGATGTGTCCGGCGGCCCCCGCATCGACGTCTATTCCGGCGGCGACTGGACCCGGATCGTCAACTTCTACGGCATCGACGATCCGAACTTCCGAGGCGGGGCGCGGGCCGCGGCCGGCGACCTCAATGGCGACGGCAAAGCCGAATTGGTCATCTCCGCCGGTTTCGGCGGCGGGCCCCGGATCTCCATCTACGACGGCGCCTCCCTCTTGGCGGGCAACCGCGTCCACCCCGTCGGCGATTTCTTCGCCTTCGAACCGACCCTGCGGAACGGGGCCTATGTCGCGGTCGGCGATGTCAACGGCGACGGCCATAACGACTTGATCTTCGGAGCCGGTCCGGGCGGCGGGCCGCGCGTGCTCGTCATCTCGGGAACCACCCTGCTGAGTGCGGGTTCCGACGCGGCAATCGCTGCTCCGCTTGCGAATTACTTCGCAGGCGATGCCGGCAGCCGAGGCGGAGTCCGCGTGACCGTGAAGAATCTCGACGGGGATGCGAAGGCGGACATCGTGACCGGCGCGGGACAGGGAGGCGGCAGTCGCGTGACCGCCCGACTTGGCAAGAAACTGACGGCGGGCGATCCCACCGACGACCTGAACTTCGATGCCTTCCCGGGCTTCACCGGCGGAGTCTTCGTGGGCTGATCCTGCACCGGTGAGCCACGGTCCGCGGGTGTTGGCGGCCAAAAAGCGACGTGCCGCGGCGGATGGTGATCGGCGTCGAGATCGTGGGGAGGAAGGAGACTGGATGCTCGATGTGCTCACTCGCGGGTTCCTTCGGCATCATCTCCCACGATGAATGGTCGACTTCAATGGTTGCGGTAGGGACTGCGATTGCTCCCTGCCCCCACAGAGATCCGGACGCGAGGCCTACCCGAGTTCGGATCCGCATCGCGTTCGCGCATCGCTTCAGCACGCTCGCCGAGCGACTCTCCAGCTTCGGCTTCACCAAGCGGAACGACGGTTTCCGCGCCGAGGGCGGCGACCGGTGGGGCGGGACGACTTCGGGATCGCGGGGACCGGGACGGCCGGCGCTGCCGATCCGGCGGTTCAAGTAACGCCGCACCACATCGTGGTGATCGGCATCGAAATCACCGGGCCACATCGGCATCGTATCTTGGTCCACGGTAGCCTCCCTCTCGTGCGGCATGCAGTCGCTCGCGGGGCCGAGGATGCGAACCGTGGACGACTTCGCCAAGATTCGAGAACTCCACCGTGTCACCGGCGTTCGCACGCCTTGAGAAACACTTTCTCCCACTCGTCGGGCGAGGCAAGGATCCTTCGACCCGCGACCAGGCTTCAGAGACCTATCGGACAGCGGACGCTTACCATGATCGGGACGAACTCAAGAGTGGCTCGCCGCAATTCGCAAGTCGTAGTCGTGACGCGGGACCGCTGGCCCGCGTACATCGAAGCGATTTCCGCGGCCGCGCCGCAAGCGAAGCAGGTCGCGGATCGGTTCCATTTGATCCGCAACGTGCGCGAGGCGGCCGAAAAGATGCTCGCTCGGTACGGTGCCGCCATCCGCGACGCGAGTGCCGCGGTCGATGCCGAGTCGAACAAGCAAGCGTCGGCCGAAGCGGAGGCCGCCTCGACTCGGGAGCCAAGGACGGGAACACGGTCGAAACCATCGCAAGACGAAAAGCGTCGCCTGCGTGAGGAACGGTTCAAGAAGGTGAAGGAATTGACGGCACAAGGGCTCTCTTGCCGCGCCATCGCCCGTCGCTTGGGGCTCGGCGTCCGGGTCGTGCTGCGTTATCGCGGCTTGCACCAATGTCCCGACTGGAAACCGGGCCGGACGGGTGCGTCGCAACTCGACTGGTGATCGGCATCGAAATCAGGTCCACATCGGCATCGAATCCTGGTCCACGGTGCGGGTGAGCATGGCGGTCACTTCTTGGGCTTGGCGGTCTTCGCGGCCTTGTCGTCTTTTGACTTCATCGACTCCCGGAAGCGGTAACTTTCACCGTTCATCTCGAAGATGTGGCAACGGTGCGTCAGGCGGTCCAGCAGAGCCGCCGTCATCCGTTCCCCCTGGAAGATCGAACCCCATTCCCCGAACGGCAGGTTGCTCGTGATCAGCAGGCTCGCGCGTTCGTACCGGTCGGCGAAGACCTGGAAGAGCAACTCCGCCCCGGACCGGCTGAACGACAGATAACCAAGTTCATCGACGATCAGCAGGTCGAACCGTTCGAGGGCGCCGAGCAGGCGGTCGAGCCGGTGCTGCTGCTGCGCCGACTCCAGTTCCGTGACCAGGTTCGCTGCGGTCGTGAACTTCACGCGTAGACCGAGGCGGCAGAGCGCGAGTCCGATCCCGGTGGCGGCGTGCGTCTTGCCGGTGCCGGAGCCGCCGATCAGGCAGGCGTTGTAATGCTGGTCGATCCAGTCGCGGCGGGTGAGTTCGAGCAGCTTCTGCTTCGGCACGTTGGGCACCGCGGTGAAGTCGAAGGTGTCGAACTCCTTGATCACGAAGCCGGCGGCGGATGCGGGCCGCGATGGCGTTGGCCGTGCGGGCCGCGACTTCGAGTTCCGTGAGCCGGAGCAGGTACTCGTCATAAGGCTCGTCGCGGCCGGCGGCTTCTCGGGCCAGTTTCTCGTGCTCGGCCAGCATGGTCGGCAGCTTCAACTGCTTCAGGTTCGATTTGAGCAGTAGCGTCGTCGTCGCGGTCATGGTCGTCTCCCGGGTCGGATAGAAGTCGGTTGAAACGGTGGAGGTCGAGGGCCGGCACTTGGAACGCATCGAGGTTCGACGGCGGCTTCACGATCGCGATCTGGCGTTCGACGGCGGTCGCGATCGCGGCGGCAGCAGGATCGCCGCGGGCCAAGACCTGCGTGATGGCGTGTTCCACGTTCTCTACCGGGAACCGCGACAGGGATTGCAGCACCACGATGAAGTGCCGGGATCCGGTGCGAAGTCCGTGGTCGGCTTCAAACGCTTGCGAAGGGTGGCGAACGCCGCGGGCAGTTGCCAGTCGCGATAGACCGGGGCGTGGTCGAGCGCCGCGGGCTTCCTCTCCAGATCACGAGGAAATGCAGCGGATCGAGCACGCGGTTCGTGCCGTCCGTAGCTTCTCGCGTGTGTGGCAACGACGCGTTGCTCGGCGACGATCTCGACGCGGTCGATGAAGCCCTTCACCGTGACGGTGCGGAACGCGAAGCGCCGCGGCACGCTGTACCGGTTGCCGTCGAAACCCACGGTCTGGTACTTGTTGACGCTCCCGGTGCCGATCAGACAGGCCTCGAAGGGACGCGTGGTCACGGACAACGCCGCGGCCCGGTCCCGCTCGAAGCGCACGCCGACGGTCTCGTGATTCGTGCCGCACGTGCGTTCGCGGGCCTGAAGGCAGCATCGCCGCAGATGCTCGTTGAGTCCGGCCAAGTCCTTCACCTGCGGCACCGGCGTGGCCCACATCCGTTCCAGATCCTTGACCCGGTTCTCGACTCGCGGCTTCTCCTGTGGCGTCGCCGGCAGACAGAACTTCGGCGCGAACAGGAAGTGCGAGGCCAGCGCGGCGTAACGCGGATGGAGCGTGCGATCGCGGCCGCGGCGGATGTAGATGGCCACGGTCGTCGGGTTGTCCCACCACAGTTCCTTGGGCACGGCTCCGAAGAAATGGAACGCTTCGCACAGTCCGTGGAGCACGGCTTCAGCGCGTTCGGTGGGAAGCGCGATGGCGAACGGCGCGTTCGAATAACTCCACGTGACGACGAGAACGGGCACGAGCCGGCGACCATCCGGGAAGTCGACGTGAATGTGGCCGAAATCGGCTTCGCAGCGGTGCCCGGCGCATGGTCAAGCGGGATGAACGTCTCGCGCGTGACAGTCGCACGTCCCGGAGATGGCGCCGGATCTGGTCGTACTGGCCGGTGTAGCCGTGTTCATTCACGAGTCGGCGGTGGATCTGTGACGCCGTGTGCCGCTGCTTCGGAGGCGCTTGGGCATCCGCGGCCACGATGGCGTCGACGATCGCCGGAACGGACCGAACACCGGTGACTTCCGCGGCTCGGCGAGGGTGTACGGCTTCGGCTCCGGGTTGGCGAGCGCTGCGGATGGTGTCACGACCGCACCCCGGTTGCCGGGCGATCTGACGGTTGCTGAGGCCGTCCCGATGAAGTTGTCGGATCTTGGCGAAGTCGTCCACGGTTCGCATCCTTGGTCCCCCGAGGCGGCTTTATGCCGCACGAGGGGGCTACCGTGGACCAGGATTCGATGCCGATGTGGACCTGATTTCGATGCCGATCACCAGTCGCCGCCTTCATCGCGGAAGTTGTCGTTCCGACTGGTGAAGCCGAAGTTGGAGAGCCGCTCGGCGAACGTACTGAAGCGGATGCGTGACGGCGATCCGGATCTGAACTCGGGCCTGACGTTGTTCGAAGAGTTGCTGTCAATGCTGAGACGCGAGAGCCGTGTGACGCTCCGGGATTGGTCGGCGAAGGCGCAAGCATTGGGTCACGCTGAGTTGAGGAACGTGGCGAGGAGCTTGCTCCAGGATTCCGATGCAGTGACGGCCGCGATGACGGAGAAGTGGAGCAACGGCCCTGTGGAAGGACAGGTCGGACGGTTGAAACTGTGTACTGCGCCCCTCGGACTGGGCGTGGCTTGGAGAGTGGGGGCTCGACCAACAACACCCTTGGAAAACCGAAGACGGCCCACCAGCACCGTCGTTCGGGTTTCCGTCTTGGGGGTAATGCTCTCCATCGGCAATCGGTTCGCACACGCACCAGTTACTTCGACGCGTTCGACTTCATCCGCGTCCGCAGCCCGGCCTCAAACTCGGCAGGCGTCCGATAGTCCAACGCCGAGTGGATCCGTTTCCGCATGTACACGTCCTCCAAGAACCGCCGAATCCGACGACGCGCATCCGCCAAGTCCGCGTACTCCGTCAACGACACTTCATTCTCCTTCAGCGTCCGCATGAAGCGCTCGCAGGAGCCGTTCTGCATCGGCTTTCCCTTCGCCGACGTGCTGATCGCGATGCCGTGCTGCTCCAACTTCTCCACGTAGCCCTTCGCCATGTACTGCACCGTGGTCGCTGTGATGAATCTTCGGTGCCTCGTGCTTGGCCAACGCCCGGTCCAGAGCCCGATGCGTCAGAGCCGATGACAGGTCGCGATCCAACCACCAACCCCGAATCCCCCGGCTGTGCAGGTCGAGGATCACCGCCAGGTACACGAACTCGCGACCCAAATCGATGTACGTGATGTCCGCGGCCCAGACGTCGTTGAGCGTCGCGATCGCCCGGCTTTTCACGAGGTTCGGCCAGTCGCCGTGGTTCGGGCAGTACTCCGAGGTCGCCACGAGCCGACGCACCTGGATCACCAGGTTCTCTTCTCGCATCAGTCGCCGCACCCGCTTGGCATTCACGTCGAACCCGCGGCGACGCAGTTCGCCGCGGATCATCCGATAACCGTAGCTCGGGAACTCCGCTGCGATCTTCACCACCGCCGACCGCACGCCATCGTCCGGCTCCGGGGCGGCGGTGTAGTAGAAACTGCTCCGTTCCATGCGAAGCAGGTCGCACAGCAACGCCGCGCCGAACTTGGCCTGATGCTTCCGAACCAGACGCCGCTTGGCGTCGAGCGTCAGGGAAGCATCGCCGAGAGCTTTTTTGCGGCGTCCAACTCCACGGCCTGACGGCCCACCAGTCGCTCCAGGTCGTCGAGACGCTGCTGCATCGCGTCGTCCGGCGTGGTGGACGAGAAGATGCAATGCGCCTGCTTGAGCAGCAACTGCTTCCACCGGCTCACGACCGTGTCCGACAGCCGATGCTGGCGGCACAACTCGGCCATCGTGCGGTCGCCACGCAATGCCGCGAGGGCGACCTTCGCCTTGAACTCCGGACTGAACTTCCGCGGCTTCGCCATGGGGCAGCCTCCTCGATATCCGGTTATCCCCACTCACCACCGCGCCCAGTTTTCAGGGCGCAGTACAAATGCGGGACCGCGCCGCGGGCGCGTTGCTACGATAACCTACCCACGGCATGCGTGGTTTCGTTCGGCACGGGTGTCCGGGAATGTTCAGTCATGCAAGTCGCTGAATTTTTTGCGGTTCTGATGTTTGCCGTAGTCGCGGGTCGGTGTTCGGCGGAGGAGCCGGCCGACACCCG
Source organism: Gemmataceae bacterium (assembly GCA_046350135.1). Classification (GTDB taxonomy): domain Bacteria; phylum Planctomycetota; class Planctomycetia; order Gemmatales; family Gemmataceae; genus Urbifossiella. The sequence goes on along the minus strand of JAXMBB010000019.1, from coordinate 7,565 downwards.
ATCGTACTGGGTGTACGAGGGCGGCTGGTTCGCCCAGTCGAAGGACGGCTCTTGGTACGAGATGAACGAGTTGACGTACCGCAAGCAGGAAAAGCCGTCCAAATTCAAGGAATCGAAGCGGACGAATGAGTACGTCGAACTCTACGACGAGAAGCGCAAGGTGGCAATTCAGATTTATGCAGACTACGCCGCTGTGCGTTTTGAGGGCCCGACCGCCGCTTGGGAGAAACTGTGCAAGGGGCGATGGAAGACTCCGGGCACTCCGTAGTAACCGACGCAAAAGATCTCGCCGTCCTCGATCCGAAGGCAGTTTGGTTTGGCCGAACCTTGGCACCGCAGCCTCGCCCTGGCTCTTTTCACTGGAAGCTTGCTAGGTCTGCCGCTGCTGAGAATTGCGTTCGGCGGCGGAGTCGGAGAAGGGGTTGTCCATGCGTGTCCCGATTGCACTCGCCGCCGTGTTCGTTCTCGGTGCGCTGACGACGGCGGCAGACCCGCTCGTCGATCCGATCACCAAGCCGGGTGAGCAGACCCGGTTCAACGGGAAGGTTCAGGTGCGGGTCGCAGACGATGGAACCACGACCTCATTCGCGGTCGTGTTCGCCAGGCCCTCTGCCACAGTCGGATCGCAGATCGAGGCCAAGTCGGCGGTCGCGAAGGGATGGTTCGTGTTCGTGGAGTCGGCCGACCGGGTGTGGCTGTACCAGGGCTCGGAGTCGCTGACCCTGCTGGAATACGAGGACAACCCGCCGGGCGGCCCGACTGGCGGGCGGCATTCGTCCGTCTCGCTGGTCCCCGGTGGAGAGCACACGGCTGCGGCGCTGGCCAAGGCACCCAAGTCCGTACGCGAGCGGTTACCGGACGCGTTCAAGGCCCCCGCTCGGCGCAAGTAGGGTGCCGAACCGGCAATGCAGCAATTTGACGTCTTGCGTGTTGTCGGGTTCTCGCTCGACAGGCCTAAGCGGGACTCTCAGCCAACCGGAGGTGGATCGTGGCTTTCAACGTCGTGGAGAAAGTTAATGGCCGGCCGCGGATCTCGTGGCCCGGTGCGGCGGTTCTATTCCTTGGCTTGTTCGCCGCCTGTGCCGCCGTCCCGGCCGCGGGACTGTGGCTGGCCTTCGGGGATGTCAAGTTGCCGGCGCTGCGGTCGCCGTCGGGTTTGCGATCGCGTGCTGCTCGCTCCCGTTGCTGCTCGCCCAGCAACTACGTCTGCCGATTGACCGGTTGCCCGCTCGGGCCGAATCGCTCACATGGTCCCCTGACCTGAGGTAGAGTCGAGAGGTGGCGCGGTTGTTTAGGCGGGACCCATCCGTTGCCGGCCCTTTCGTCTGCCGGTGCCTCACTCGTCCCGCCATGCCCCGTTTCCACCTCCCGCTCCTCGAACCGGACGTGCAGATTTCCCGCATCCGGCTCTCATTCGAACACTCAAGCCTTCGCATTCGGCGCAGCCTCACGGCGGGTCGGAATCGGAAAGAGTCCCAGTTCCTCATACAGGTAGCCGTCCGGATACTGCTTGTAACCGGTGCCGCCACGCTGTTCCCGTCGCATCAGCCACTTGCGAAAACGTCGTTCCACGTATCGGCGGACCGCTCGATACACCTGAACCACCGGACCCTGGTTGAAGTACCCGCACCACCCGCGAAGGATGGGATTGAGTACTCCGACCCGCTCCATCGGGAATTGCCAGTTCCAGCGGCTCGACGTTTCCTCGTGGACCTTCTCCATGAGCGCCCGCACCGACTTCTTCGAGGGGCGGGTGCCGATGTACGGTCGTCCGTCCTTGCCGTAGAACTGCCCGATCGTGTAGCCGAGGAAGTCGAACGACTCCTCCGGCAACTTCGCGATCCGGGTTTTCTGCTCGTTCACGCCCAATCCCAGCCGTGCGATCAGGTCGCGAAAGACCGTCATCGCCGCCGCGCCCGATCCGGGCCGGCAGCAAATGACCAGATCGTCCGCATAGTTGACCACGCGGGCCTGAAGACGCTGCTCGTGACCGAACTGTTTCCACGCCAGGATGAATCGCCGGAAGTACAAGTTGGCCAGCAAAGGCGAAATCGGCGAGCCCTGTGGCACGCCGCGGTTGGTATCCGCGGCCACCGTCGTGCGTGTCTCGATGTCCTTCTGCTGCTCCACCACTGGTGCCCGGAGCCAGACCTTCACGACCGACAGCACGCTGCCGTCCGCGATCCGCCGACTCAGGCACCGCATCAACGGGCCGTGCGGAATCGTGTTGAAGTAGTCGGACAAATCCGCGTCCACCACTTCCCGCAATCCACGCTCGGTCACGTGATAGTACGCCCGGCGAATGGCCAGCTTGGCGTCGATTCCGGGACGGAATCCATACTGCTCATCGCAGAGGTCCGCCTCGAAGATCGGCCCGATGACCAACAACACCGCCATCTGCGCCACGCGGTCGCGAATGGTCGGAATGCCCAGCGGGCGCTGCCCGCCGTTGCTCTTGGGAATCCACACGCGAAGAAGGGGTTGCGGCCGATAGTCCTTCCGCCGCAACTCCTCCTGCAACGCCGTCAGCCACGACGACACTCCCGCGGACTCGATTGCCTCGAATGTCACGCCGTCCACGCCCGGAGCGCCGCGATTGACGCGACAACGCCGATACGCTTCCCACAGGACATCCCGACGGTAGACCTTGTCCCACAGCGAGTAGAATCGATAGCCGACGACGGCCTTGGCTTTCGCCTGCAACGCCGCCTGGAGCTTCTCAACGTTGGAAACCGGGGTTGGTAGACTCATCGTCAATCCCCGACGCTGTTGCCCCTGCGAACGCCGATTCGAATCAGGGCCCCTTCCCTCCACCGGCGTTACCCGGCTTCGTCGGTACTACGGGCCCATCCGCCATCTGCCGAGCCGCCGCTGGCCCTCACGGGTTCGGCGTTGCCTTTCGGCACTCCGGCAGACTTCCCTTGTTGCATCTGGAATCGATCTCGGGCGTGCCGTCACCACTACCCCGGTGGGATCGTCCGGTGCATCTCTCGCCGCTTCCCGGACGACAGCGATCTTCCCCGTTATTGTGGCGGGTCGATTCCCACGTTGGATGTTTCGAGGCCTGCACGGTGTTCACTGCACGTTACGGCCCGCACGACTGCTGGCTCCCATCGGAGCCGTTTCTGAGAGTGCTTCAGTCCATTTGTCGCCTCCTGGACCGCCCCCAGTGCTTCCGGCTGGGACGAGTATCGCCGGTCGGGATTCTCACCCGAGGAATCCAGATGCCTTCACAAGGCACACACAATAATTCTCCGGACCAGCGTTTCGGCATAGACTCAGGAACGCCGAAACAATGTGATGCACTTGGCCAATCCTCGGATGCGAGGATTGGCAAGTGATGACTGCTTTCGGTGTCGGAGTTCGACGCGTGGGGTATCTGGCAAATGAGCTTGAGAACCGTTTTCGCGGGTGTCACTCTGGTCGCCGGCCTCTTCATTGGCTGGGGCGTTGCGAGGTCAGGACCTTCGAACGGGGATAGCCCCGCCAAGTACAAGATGACCACAGAAGTCCCCCCGGGGATCGCGAGTCCGAATGAGGTCGAGACCCGCTTGGGGAAGCTGAAGTTCTTCGACGGCGTCCCGGACCAGGCCAGTGCCGAGAAGATCTACGACAACCTCGACTTCCAACGCGCCGTGCAGGCCTACCTTCTCGGTCTGCCGGTTGTGAATCAGGTCGGCAACCGGGACAACATCCTCACGATGGGGCCCGCGAACACGACCGTGCCGATCTGGGAAGACCTGGTGGACTCCCGCACGGTGGAACTGACCGCCAATGACAACACGCCATACACGTGGTTCTGGCTCGACCTGCGGAAGGGACCACTCGTCATCGAAGCGCCGCCCAAGGTGCTCGGGTTGGTCAACGACATCTGGTACCACTGGAACGGCGACATCGGCATCACCGGGCCGGACAAGGGCGAGGGCGGCAAGTACCTGCTCCTACCGCCCGGCTACAAGGGTGCCGTCCCCAAGGGCTATTTCGTGATCCGCCCGGGGTCGTTGAGCGTTTGGGCGGCGTGGCGGAGTTTCGTCCTCGACGGCGACCCGAAGCCCGGCGTCGATGCGGTGAAGAAGTTCACCAAGATCTACCCGCTTGACCGGGCGGCGAACCCGCCGGAGTTGAAGTTCGTGAACATGTCCGGCAAGCCGTTCAACATGGTCGCCCCGGCCGACTACCGGTTCTGGGAGTTGTTGAACAAGGTCGTGCAGGACGAACCGACGGACGCGATCGACGCGACCGCCCTCGGGTTGTGGGCGTCGGTCGGGATCCGGAAAGGGCAGCCGTTCTCCCCCGACGCGCGGATGAAGAAGATCCTGACCGAGGCCGCCGCGGTCGGCGACGCCACGGGCCGGGCCCTCGGCTACCGGACCCGCGAGAAGAGCGCGTTCTTCTTCGACGACCGGCAGTGGAAGAAGCCGTTCATCGGTGGGTACCAGTTCGAGTGGCAACCGGGCGTGCCGAACCTGGACGGGGCGGCCATGTATTTCTTCATGGCCACCGGTGTCACCCCGGCGATGGACACACAGATCGTCGGCGAGGGCTCCACTTATCCGTGGACGGCGGTGGACGCCAAGAACCAACCCCTCGACGGCGGGAAGAACTACAAGCTGCGCCTGCCGCCAAACGTCCCGGTCAAGACCTTCTGGTCCGTCATCGTCTACGACACCCAGACCCGGTCGATGCTGCAAACCGATCAGCGGTTTCCTAGCGTGAGCAGCCAGAACAATAAGGTGCAAGTCAACGAGGACGGTTCCGTGGACGTGTTCTTCGGCCCCAAAGCGCCGCAAGGCAAGGAGAACAACTGGGTCCAAACGATACCCGGAAAGGGTTGGTGCACCATCCTACGCCTGTACGGGCCGCTGGAACCATGGTTCAACAAGTCTTGGAAGCCAGGGGACATCGAAGTCGTTAAGTAGATTTCACGAAGTGGAACCGCACCATGACAGTCGGTCCGAACGACGCGTTGCAGCTGGTCCAAGCCGCGTGCGTCCTGGGCAGGTGATCCCGGCGTTCGGCGCTGGCGGAGGTTTGAGGACGACGACTTCGCGTTTCGTAAGGGGCAGAACTACGGCACCATCCTGATCGACCTCGAACGTGGCTGCGTGATCGACCTGCTGAAGACCCGGGAGGCCGCCGATGTCGAAGCGTGGCTGAAGCAGCATCCCGGCATCGAGGTGATCACGCGGGACCGCGCGACCGCGTACGCCAACGCGGCCACCGGCGGAGCGCCGCAGGCGACCCAGGTTGCCGACCGCTGGCACCTGCTGAAGAATCTCCGTGAAGCCGCCGAACGCCTGCTTGATCGGCGACGCAAGCTGGTTCAGAAGTGCTTGACGCGTCCCGTGGCGTCCACCGAACCCTTGGATTTCCCGACGTTTTCCGAGCAATCCGCGGCACCACCTCCGCCCCCGGAGCCGACGGTGCGGGAAGAAGTGCGCGACGCCAAGCGTCAACAGCGGATCGAGCTTTACGCGAGGGTCAAGGAACTTCATCGGGCCGGCGAGTCGATCCGACGGATTGCGACGCTGCTCGACTTGGACCGCGAGACGGTCACGCGCTACATCCACGCCGAGACCTTCCCGGAGCGGCAGACGCCGCCACGCCTCTCAGGAAGCTACCGCGAGCACCTCGATCGGCGTCTGAGCGAGGGCTACCGCAACGCCGCGGAGTTACACCGCGAGTTGCTCGCCGCGGGTCACGCGGTGTCGTATTACTCGGTCCGCCGGTACGTGCGTCGTCAGCTTCTCGCCGCCGGCAAGGACGCGTCGAAGCCGACCGGTCCGGGGCGCCGCACGCCGACCTCGAAGCAATTGGCGTTCGCAATCATTCGCCGCCCAGACGAACGGGACGAGGAGGAGCAAGCGCAAGTCGAGTCGCTGAAGAGCTTGGAGGAACTACGAGAGGCTTTGGACCTTGTCATCCAATTCGCGGCGCTGGTGCGTGGCGCAGCAACGATGACGTTGAAGGACTGGTTGCTGAAGGCGGAGTCCGCGGCGTGTGTCGAACTTCGCGGCTTCGCGAAGACCCTGCGTCAGGACGAGGCCGCGGTGCAGGCGGGAATGGCCTTGAAGTGGAGCAACGGCCCGGTCGAAGGGCATGTGAACCGGTTGAAGTTTCTGAAGAGGCAGATGTTCGGCCGCGCGAGCTTTGATCTGCTGAGGGCTCGTGTTCGCGCGGCGTGATCGAGGCCGGGGAATCGCTGCGCGCCGACATCCTGCTGCGCCATGACGGGCCAATGGGAAGCGATCACCAACTCTGCGGAAGAACCGGTTTGGGCGCCCGCTGACAGTCCGGCCGCTGGCTTGTTCTGGACTCATGTAGGCGGGTGTGCCCATCACGGCGTCGGTCTGAGTGAGGGCGAGATCGCCTCGTTTAGCGAGACCAAAGTCCGTGATCTTCGGTTCTCCCGTTGCAGGAGCTGATCGCGAGTGAACCGAGCCGGACGAATCGCCGCCCGCTGCTGCCCCGGTGAGGAGGATGTTGCCCGGCTTGAGGTCACGGTGGACGATGCCCTGGTCGTGGGCAGCCTGTACGCCGCGAGCGATTTTCTCGACCAGTGCCGCGGCTGAGGAGGGGTCGAGACGGGAATCGTTCTTCAACGAACCGGCGAGCGAGCCACCCGACAAGTATTCCATGGCGAGATACGGGCGGCCCTCATGCTGCCCGAACTCATAGACTCGAATGACGTTCGGGTGGTCGACCGCGGCAACCGCCTCCGCCTAGGCGAGGAAACGGGCGAGTTGCTGCGAGCACGACGTATCGATGTCCTTGATGACCTTGAGTGCGACAAGACGATTGAGTCGGGTGTCGCGAGCGCGAAAGACGATTCCCATGCCGCCGCGGCCAAGCTCTTCTTGGATTTCGTAATTGGGAATGTTGATGCCCGCGGGAATAGCGCGATACTGCATCGGCGGGACTGCGACCGCCCTCGCATCATCCGTGGACACCGCATCTGAGAAGGATCGTGTCGCGTCATCGCAAACGAATGTGCGTGTAGTTTCTGGTGGAGAGGGCGGTTCGATGGGGGGGGAAGGAGTCCTGCGGCATCGGCTTCTCGATCACCGGCACGATCGTGACAGGATTGGTCTATTCATTTTGAGCGTCGAAGCTTCCGTTATCTTGAGCCCCGAAGCTTGATCCACCTCAAATGAGAGTCGTCGTCAGTTCGCGGTCTTCTGTCCTCGTGGGTACCCGGCGGCTCCTCGTGCGTGAGGAACTTCACCAGGATCTTCCAGTGAATCTCGTACTCCCGGCAGGCTTCCCGCTTGCTCATCTCGCCGGTCAACACCCGGCGACGAATCTCACTCCACCACTCCATGTTGGCGTACACCTCGGTCCCTCCTGCGGCCGGAAGGATGGGCCTTCCCATCATCTCAGCTCACAGAACGGCACAGTTGTGCGCTGCGCTTTTGACCCGCCGCCAACACATTCCAACGGCTTGCCCCGGGTGCGGCGGAAGTGGGCGACGCTCCCGGGGTCTTGGCTCGGCGTCGGTAGCACGGGCACAACGCGGCGTGGACCGCGTTTCGTTTCCACAACGAGGCAATCATCGCTGAAGGCAT
>JAXMBB010000018.1:0-144205 GCA_046350135.1 Gemmataceae bacterium | reverse complement strand
GGCCGCCGGGAGAAGCGGAATGTCCTGATACGCCCCGATGTGGAGCATGCCGACAGTGGGGAACCCGGTTGCATTGAACGCGGCGGGCGAGCCGAAGTAGATGGCGTAATAGTCGTTGGTGGTCGGTCCGGATTCCTGGAAGAGCGGATTGCCGATGATATTGCCGTTCGGCCCGACCGTGACGGCGGGGTTGTAGTTGTTGTCGTTGTTCCAGAAGAGGTTGTTGTTGACCACGACACCTGCGGGTGCGAGCACCGCGTACCCGCTTGTGATCGGCGGTGGTTGCGGGGCGTCGGTGCCGGGATAGAGCACCAGAGGAATCGAATAGCCGGCGTTGCTCGGAACAATGGTCGTTCCGGGCGCGTCGTCGAAGTTCCAGTAGGTGATGAGCTTGCTGGCCAGGACGGGATCGCCCGCGATGACGGAGCCCACGCTCGCGTTGAAGATACTGGTGCGTTCCGCCGGCGTGAGCACTTGGTTGAACCATGCGACGTCGTCCATGAGGCCGCCGAAATACCGGCGAAGCAGCGGATTCGGGTCCGTGCTGGATCCCGGATCGCGAGCGACGTTCATCGCCCCGTTGATCGTGTTGACAACGTTGGTCCACGTGAGGTTTTGATCATTTGGTGCAGCGAGATAAGTGACCTCGACGTTATCAACGTAGATGCGCATCACACCCGTGGTCGGTCCTGTCTTCTGCCACGTGTATTGGAGGTTGAGCCAGCGATTCGTGTTCGCCGCGACGCCATTGCCGCCGGCGGAAATGGCATAGTCGTCCGGATTCACACCGCGCAAAGGCGATCCATAGAACTGACCACCGGACTGAGAGCGGTACTGGAACTCGAAGCCGGAATTATCCGGGCCTTCAAAGAATTGATTGCGGATGTTGCCGGATCCCAGATCTTCGAAATTGTTCGCGTTGATCCAGAAGTTGAGCGATCCTTGCGTGCCGATGTCGAAGTTCGGGCTTTGGAAGATGCCGTAATCATCGAGGCCATCGAACTCCAGCGCGCCGCCGAAACGACCCTTGGTGGGCTGGAACACGGGGCCCTGCTCGGGCACCGAGGCGAGCGAATTGTAGAACTGCATCGGAATGCTGTTGACGCTGTCCGTCAGAACCGTGCCGACAGCCGAATCCATGTTCCAGTATGCGACCATGCTCGAGAGTCCGAGCGACGACGCGACGGCACCCGTTCCTCCATTCCACAGAGAACTGATCTGAGCCGGCGTGAGCACGTCGTTGAACCATGCCACGTCGTCCATGCGCCCCTGGAAGAATCGGCTGTTGTCGCGCGGGTCGCGGCCAACGAACATGGTGCGGCCCGAAGTGTCGACTGCGTTGACCCAGTTGCTGATGTTCGCATCGAATCCGGACAGGTAGGTCACTTCCGAGCCGTTGACGTAAACTCGAAGCGTTCCCGCGGACTTGTCCCACGTGTAGGTCAGAAGAGTCCAGTTGTTCAGCGCACCGGCTCCGGCAGAGCCGTTCTGGATCGCAACGTCCGACCCGTTGGCCGTATTCATCCGGCCATAAAATTGTCCGCCACTGTTGGTCCGGAACTGGAACTCCATGTTGCCGTCGTTCGGCCCTTCGAAGAACTGCCGTGCTTCGCGACGCTGGTCATGTTCGCCACCCAGAAGCTGAGCGAACCCTGTTTCCGACGTCGAAGGCCACGATTGGAACGTGGCGAAGTCGTCCGTGCCGTCGAAGGTCAGTGCGTTCTCAACTTGCCCGCGGCCATGTGAGGCCGGGCGGAGGCGGCGGTGGAGACCGCCAGCGATGTAATCGAAACCACGGAAAATGCTGTTCTGTACAGTGATCGCCCGCCTGCTCGGGAGCAATGGATCGATGAAAACACCGACTGGCATCGGCGTCGCACCGCTGGAATTGGTGAGGCCTGCATCGCGGAAGTCGAAGGTGTTGTAAATGATCTGCAACCCGTCTGCGGTGGTCTTATTGGGTTGGTAGTTCGTGATCGAGTACAGGCCGGTGCCGTCGGACTTGAACTCGCCGAAGACGGGATTGTTCACGCCAACCCGGTTGGCGAAGTAGTTGAACGAGATGATGCCGCTGGTGGCGCCGCCGTACTCGAAGTAAATCGGGCTGTACCAGTAGTGCTTCTCTTCGAACGAGTTGTGACTGATGTTCAGGAATTCGCCGCCGCCACGGATGCCGCGGAACAGCGAGCCGGTAAAGCGGCTGTTCGTGACGGTGAGATAATCCTGTGTGCCATAATAGATCGCGACGCGATTGTCGTTGGCGTCGAACCGCACATTCTCGAACGTCGTGTTGGAGGCATTCGTCCACGATAGATAGCCTCGGCCCACGTTGGCATTGGACGGAACATCGTTCCACCCGCCGAGTGTGAGGCTTTGAACGTCACGTTCGAGATGCGAAGATTTCCATCGCCTGGTCTTCGGTGCCGGTCGCTTGGCCGGCCCGCTTCAGGATCGGCATCCTGGCCGGGCGCCAATCAGGCTGAGCGGCTTCGTCACGTTGATTTGGCCGGTGGTCACATACGTGCCCGGGGCGATGTTTACGGCTTCCTCCGGCCGATGCGGCGTTGATCGCATCCTGAATGAGCAAGAAGGCGTCGGTGCCGCCGATCGCTGGGCGTGGACGGCGAACCGTTCACGTCGGCCAGGTCACCTGCTGAGAGCCGGCCGTGGCGCCACATCGTTCGTGATCGTGTAGTCGCCTGCGAGATCGTCCACATAGAGCGCGCCGGAACTGCGCGATCTTCAAGTGCTTCAAGTTGTCGCCCCACCTCTCGGGGTTGCTTCCGGACGGGGGCCGGCTTGCGGGTGCGGGAGGGTGCGGTCATCAGGCGAATACAATGGACTGGGGCATGACAGCTCCAAGGTGAGGCTCGAAGTAGTAGTTGAAACTGCGGGGCGATTGACGTCGTCGTGAATTGCAGAGGGGCGATGCAACCGAGAAAACCCGCATGCGTGCCACGAACAGCACGCACGGACGATCGTGCACAGTCACGACCATTACTACAGGCGGGTGCCGACTGCACAAGGGTTGCAGTTTGGGGAAGCTGTTGGAATTGCGTGAAGAGTTCCGATTGTGACGGTTTTTCCGACAACGCAGCTTGCGCGAGTCATCCACCCGCGGCGGACAAGGTGTTCACGAGAAGCATCGTGATCGTCATGGGCCCGACGCCGCCGGGAACGGGGGACAGCCAGCCGGCGACCTCGGCCACCGATTCGTGGACGTCGCCCACGAGCTTGCCGTCCACGGAGTTCGTTCCCACGTCCACGACCGCGGCGCCGGGCTTCACCATGTCCGCGGTGATGACGCGCGGGGAGCCGGCGGCCGCGACCAGAATGTCCGCGCGGCGGCAGACGGCGGCCAAGTCGCGGGTGCGGGTGTGGGCCAGTGTCACGGTTGAGTCGCCGAAGGCGGGGTTGGCGGCGGTCGGCTTCTGGGCCAGCATCAAGGCCAGCGGCTTCCCCACGATGTTGCTGCGGCCGACGATGACCACTTCCCGGCCCGCGGTTTCGATCCCGTTGCGGCGAAGCAGTTGCACCACGCCGTGCGGCGTGCAGGGCAGGTAACGCGGATGCCCGGCCGCGAGCAGGCCCAAGTTCACCGGGTGGAAACAGTCCACATCTTTCGCCGGGTCGATGGCGCGAATCACGGCGTCTTCGTTGATCTGCTTCGGAAGCGGAAGCTGCACGAGGATGCCGTGTACGGCCGGATCGGCGTTCAGCTTCGCGACGAGTTCGAGCAGTTGTTCCTGCGTGGTGGATTCGGGCAGTGTACGCACCCAAGATGCGAGCCCGGCATCCGCGCACGCTTTGTGCTTGTTGCGGACGTAGACATGGCTCGCGGGGTTGTCCCCCACGATGACCGCGGCGAGGCCCGGCAGCGGCAAGCCGAGCCGGGTGCGTTCTGCGATGCGGGCCGCAACCTCGGCCCGCATGGTCTTGGCGAGTTCCTTGCCGTCGAGTTTCCGTGCCGTCATCGTGGTGTTCCCAGAATCAAGGCCGTGGTCGCCCATCCGCTCGTGGCCGCGGAGATGAACTGGTCCTTCCCGTGGGGGAAGCCGCTCTCATAGTACGGCTGGAACGGCTTGGAGCGCGAAGCGATGTGCCACGAGCCGTCCGTTCGTTGCCGCTTCACGAGGAAGCCGACGCCGCGTGCGTATGCGGGGTGATCCGCTGCCAAGCCTCCGGCCTGGTGCAGCGCCACGAGCGAAGTCGCGGTGGCGTAGGCGTCCGTTTCCATACTCGGCAATTGGGCCCAGCCGCCGTCCGCCTTCTGGGTGCGAAGCAACTCCCACGCGGCCGCGGCGATCGCCGTTTCGTCCGCCCCCGCTTCCTTCAGCGCGAGCAAGCGGAACACGCGGTCCTCGGTGTCTTTCGCCGGTGTCTTGAGCAGCCAGGCGCGGGCGGCCTCGATCCGCTTCGCGCCGCGGTCCTTCTGATCGTTCAAGCCCCAGAACTTGATCGCGCGAATCGCCAGATACGTCGGCGTGAAGTGGCTCGCTTCCGTGGGCGGCCGGTTGGACATGGCCCGCCAGTGGTCGCGTTCCGGCTGCGTCTTCAGGAAGTATTCGACGACCGCCTCCGTGTTCTCGTCCGGTTTGTGGCCTCCGAGTTCGAGCGTGAGCATGGCGTAGCCGGCGGTGTCGACCTGCCCGCCGGTGCCTTCGCCCTTGCGGAACTTCTCGCGGTTGGAGGCCACGAATGCGATGACGTGATCGGTCTGATCCTTGAGCAGATTCTTCGGCAACTCCAGACCGCGTCCTTTGGCGGCGGCGAACGCCATCATCGGGAACGCCTGGTTGTGGCACGCGAAGCACGTCTTCTGATCGGCGTGGCCTTCGGCGGCGGCCACGAGCAGCGGTAGCGCCTTGGTCACGGCTTGGACCGCGGTCTCGGCTTTGGCACGCGGCGCGGGTGCGGGCGGAAGCGCGACCGCGAGAACGAGTGCGAGCATGGAATCACTCCGAATGAGCCGGGAGTTTGATCGTCACTTTCGTGCCGCGGTTCGGTTCGCTCTGCATGTCGATGGTGCCGCCGTGGGCGAGAATCACCTTGCGGGCGGTGGGCAGGCCGAGGCCCGTGCCGTTCTTCTTCGTCGTATGGAACGGGCGGAACACTTTCTGGAGTTGCTCGGCGGTCATGCCGCAGCCGGTGTCGATCACATCAAGGCAGACATGCTCCCCTTCCGCGCGGCAGATCAGAGAGAGCGTGCCGCCGTCCGGCATCGCCTGTTCCGCGTTCAGCAACAGGTTCAACAACGCCTGCTCGAACAGTTCACGGTCCAGGCTCACGGGCGGGAGGCCGGGTGCGGAGAACCACGCGATCTCGATGCCGGCCTGCTTCGCAGTCGGGCTCACGAAATCGACGAGCCGTTCCACGACGCGTTCGAGCCGCACCGGCTCGCGGTGCAGTTCTTGGGCGCGGGCGAAACGGAGGAAATCGTTCGAAAGCTCGACGAGTTTGCCGCACTCTTCGCTGAGCCGCGTGATGCGGTCGAGCGCGCGGCGTTCGCGCTGCGATTCGGGTTGTTCGAAATCCTCCGCGAGCAGTTGCAGATTCAGGGACAGCGTGCCGAGGTGGTTCTTGATGTCGTGGATGAACCCGCCGGCCATCTCCGCCAGTTCGGTGTACTGCTCGAGGCTCGGCGACGGTGCATCCACGCGGTTCAACCCGTCAGTTCGTCCCACATCTTCTTATAGCTCTTCAGGAACGCGGTGCCTTCGGCCACGTCGTACGTCTTGCCCACTTCGCAGAGCGTGTAGCGGTCGTAGCCGATGCCGCGGAGCAGCCCGAAGAGTTCGCGGTACGGGTACTTCCCGTTCTTGTCATTCTCCAAGTCGTTGATGTGGCACGAGCGGATCCACGGCTTCAGCATCTCGAACGCGGCCACCACCGATTTCTTCTCGTCCAGGTCCGTGGGGTTCGAGTTCCACGTGAGCCCGACGGACGGGTGCCCGCACGCGTCCATGAACGCCTTCACGTTCTTGGGCACGGCCGTGACCGCGCCATGCACCTCGACCCAGATCTCAACGCCGGCGTCCTTCGCCGCCTTGCCGCACTCGATGAGTGATTTGCCGATCTGTTCGAACGTCTTTTGCGGGTCCGCCCCCTTCGGCACGCCGTTCGGCCGCACCTTCACGCCTTTGCCGCCGATGTCGTGAACCAGCCCGACGAACTCCTTGCACGTCTCGATGTTCTTCTTGACGACGGCGGGATCATCCGAGTGGAACTCGCAGGTGCTGCCACAACCCCAGAACACGACGCCGGAGTCCGCGAACCGCTTCTTCACCTCTTTGCGTTCGTCGGCGGTGAGTTTCGGCTCAACGTTGTGCTTGTGCGTGGTGCGGCACTCGACGGCGGCGACACCGACTTCCTGGCACACCTTCAAGATGGTGGGCAGATCCCACGTTGCAGGCACGTTGTAGGTGACCAGCCCGAGCTTGAACTTGGTCTTGGATTCGGCCGCGGCCGCGAACGTGACGGGAGCCGCAGCGGCGGCGGCGAGAAACTCGCGGCGGGAGAGCGGAGTCATAGGAGCCTCGAGATTTCGGGAGATTGCCAAGATTGCCACACACCGAAGTGGCAATCTCCTCGGCGTTTGAGTATCGACGGAACTGATGTTCCGGCATCGGGATGGGATGATTCAAGAAAAAAACAGCCGGATGGCAATAATTCCGCCCCCCGGCGCATCGGAAAGAGTGAGAGGTTGGCAGCCCTCTCGTGTGGGAGCGACTGTGCCGGGCTGGTCGGGCCGCGGGGTTGGCAGCACCCCTGAACCCGCCAGCCCGGCCGTCTTACTTTTTCTCCCGCAGTTGCTTCACTTCTGCCCGCAGTTCGCGAAGTTCCCTTAACACCGCGTCCAACTTCAAGTCACTTGAGGAAGCCGCGTCGAGGTTCAGTTCAAGCCGTGCGGCCATAGCCTTCTTCAAGGCCTCGCGGTGCGGCTCCACAAGGGCATCCAGTTCCTTGCGCACGCGCTCGACCTTGCGTGCATCGGTCAACACCTTCTGATGCGAGTCGCGGAATTGCTGCCGGCGAATGAGCACTGCCTTCTTTTCTTCCAGTTGCTCCTCAAGCAACGCGATGCGACTCTTGAATTGTTCCAGTGCCGCATCCTTGGCGCTGGCGACCGCCTTCACTCGCGCCGCTGCCGTGAACTTCTCTCGAACGATCTCGGCGCGAGCCAGTTGCCCTTGGAGGTCGCGCCAAGTCGGAGTCGCCGGGGCTCCTTCTTCCTTGGCGAGAGCCAACTTCAGCTTCCGAGATTCAGCGGCCGCGGCACTCACCTCGGGATCGGCATTCACGATCGCCTCAATCTCGGCGGCTGTCGGCGGCGGAAGCCCGGCGGCGAACCGCTTTTTGAGCAATGCGAGGCGAGCCTCGAGTTCGTCCACTTCTTGCTGCGTCTGAAAAATGTTCTCTTCCAATCGAGTCAAGCTCGACTGCATGCTTATCATGGCACCCGCGTCCGTCGGGCCGATCATGAGATCGGCGTTTCGCTGATGGGTTTCGATCTCCGCACGCAGTTTGTCAATCAACTCCTCCAAGCGTCTCGTTTCGGGTCTGTTCCTTCGTGCCTGTTCGGATGCCCTTTCAAACAGTTCTCTAACCGTGTCGTCAAACTTGGATGGGGGTAGGGCGGGCTTGGGTGACACCCTTGGTTGTTCCACCGCCACGACTATGGGAGCGGATTCCTCGCCGGCGCCGACCGCCAGCACGCTGTAGCCGCCGGCGAGGCCGATCGCCGCGAGCACGAAGCCGGCGGCGAGAAGAAGCTTGGTCGTCTTCATGGCAGTGAGCACTCCATTGGCAAGAAGTTGTGGGGCCGCGCATTCAGCGGCCGCGCCGAAGCGGAACGCCGCGGCCCGGCGCACCAGCGAGGGGACGATTGCGGCGATGTTCGATGGCCGGGCGACTTCCGCGAGTACGACGCCGATCGGCAAGGCGAAGCCGCGACGGGCGAGACCGGCAGCCAATTTGCTTCGGGCGGCCGCGAGCCGGGAGAGCACGGTGCCGCGCGGGCAACCCAAGGTGCGGGCCGCATCGTCGGTCGTGATGCCGCCGAGTGTGCAGAGCAGCACCGGCAGGCGGAAGCGTTCCGGTAAGCGGGCGATTTCTTCGTCGAGCACGGCGAGCGATTCGGCGTGTTCCGCGGGGTGAACGGCGAGCGGCGCGGGCGGTTCGGCGGTGAGCGACGCTTCGCGTTCGCGCCGGCGATCGGTTGTGCGTTTTGCCCGCATCGATACCCGACGAGACACGCGGAACAGCCAGCCGGCCACGTTCGTGCCTCGAAGCGAATCGGCCTTGCGGGCGAGGATGAGGAAGACGGCTTGGGTCGCGTCTTCCGCGAGATGCGGATCGCGGACGATGCGGCTGCACACGCCGGCCACGAGCACGGCATGTCTTCGCACCACGAGTTCGAACGCGGCTTCGTCCCGCGAGTCGACGAACCGCTGGAGCAGGGCGTGATCGCTCGGCTCCGCAGCGGTTGGTTGCTGAAGGTGTCGGAACAGGCGTCGCACAATTGTCTCCGGATACCCTTGTAGAGGCACGGAGCGGGCCTGCGATTCGATCTGCAACTGCTTTCAAGTTATTCAGAAGGGCGGGCCGAGGATGGGCGAGCCCTGCTGCGCGACCGCAATGACCCACGGCGGGGCTCGCGTCGCAACCTCTTCGCTCGACCCGCACTCCGCGCTTTCACTTCGAAGTGTGATCGTGCGTCACCTTCCAGCCGTCGGGGAACTTGCGGAACACGAGCGTGTACCAACCGCCGACCGTTTCCTTTGTCAGCTTCAGTTCCCACTTCCCGCGTACGACCGCGGCATCGGCGGCGAGCACATCCACGTTCAACTCGCTGAATGCGAGCGTGCCCATCTCCTTGCCCTCGGACTTGTACGTCTTCTCGTAGCGTTCCTTCACGGCCTTCCAGCCCTGCGAAGTCTTCGCTCCGGAAATGAAGAACAGTTTCTCGCTGTTCCAGTAGCCGGCCATGAAGCCGTCGAGGTCGCCCTTGTTCCATGCGGCCACTTGGGAATCCAGCACGGTGCGGATGGCTTTCTCGTCGTCCGCCGGGGCGAAGGCGAGGACGAGGGCGAGCGTGCATGCGAGCATCGGGGAATCCTCGAATGAGTTGTCGTGATCCGGAACACACGCGGGGAGGCGGAAGGACACACCTCTCCCCCGGCTTTGCGGGGGAGAGGTGTGGGCGCCGTGATGTCTGAATCGCGAGTGAATGCATGCCTCGCAAGACATTCTCTTTCACACGCCGCGGGCGAGCGGATCCCAAATCACCTTGTGCATTTGGATTTGCATCCGCACGCGCGGCAGGTCCGAGTCCAAGAGCCACGCCGCGAGGTCGGCGGGACGCACCTCGCCGAACGACGTGCTCACCAGACAGTGCAGGCGGTCCTGCAGTCGGTGTTCGCGGATGACTCCGACCGCCCAATCCCAATCGGCCCGCGACGCGATCACGAACTTCACTTCGTCGCCGTCCTTGAGTGCGTCCAAGTTCGGCCACCAGTTGCGGTGCGATTCGCCGCTGTCCGGGCACTTCAGGTCCATGATGATGTGAACGCGCGGATCGACGCCGCTCACGTCGTGGGCACCGCTTGTTTCGAGCAGCACGGTGCGGCCGGCGTCCGCGAGTTCGGCCATGAGCGGCAGCACATCCGGCTGGAGAAGCGGTTCGCCGCCAGTGACTTCCACGAGCGGGCACTGGAATGCCAGCGCTCGCGCCAGCACTTCGGCGCGCGGCAGGCGTTCACCTTGGTTGAAGGCATGCGGGGTGTCGCACCAAGTGCAGCGCAGGTCGCACACCGCCGTGCGGATGAAGACGCACGGCAGTCCCGCGAACGTCGATTCGCCTTGGATGCTGCGGTAGATTTCGTGGATGAGCAGTTCGCCGGTCGGCACCTCGCGCAGGAGTGCGACGCGGTGCTGGGCCGAAGCGGGAACGGTGTCGATCGACAGGTCCATCCGAGTCATGGATTCATGATACCGGTGCGGCCCGTTCGGTTCACTCTTCGCCGCGGACGACGCCCTTCTTGGTGTGCAGCACGGTTGTGCCGACCGAAAGCGTGATCACGTACTCGCCGGGCCGCTTCACCTCGAAGGTCGCGGCGTCCAAGCCCGGTTTCCGAGAGCCCTCGGACGCACCGATCACCGTGCCGTCCGCGGCGGTGCAGGTGATGCGGATGTTTCCCGCGGTTTTCTCCGTGGTGAGGAACCGCACCGTGAGCCCGCCGGCCGGGTTCTTCGCGACGTAACCCGGATCCGGCGGCGTGCGGCGCATTCGGGGTTTTAGCAGCGTCGTCGTTTTCACCTCGAACAGGTGCGAATCGGCGGCGAGCACGGCGTCGGTGAGTTCTTCAAGCGGAGCGATGTCCATCACCCAGATGCCGCGGCCGTGCGTGCCGATCACCAGTTCGCGTTCGCGGGGGTGGATCGCGAGGTCGTCGATGCGCACGGTGCCGGGCAGGGGGCTGCTCTTCACAGGAATCCAGTTCGCCCCCGAGTCGCGGCTGACGAACAGGCCTTTTTCCGTGCCCGCGAAGAGCAGGTTCTTGTTCTTGGAAGACTGCTTCAACGTGCAGACCACCGCGCCGAGCGGCAGCCCGTTTGCGATCGGCTTCCACGTCGCGCCGAAATCCGCTGTCGAATAAATATGCGGGCGGAAGTCGTCGTTGCGGTGCCGATCGAGGCTGAGCACCGCGGCACCGGCCTCGAAGTGCGATGCCTCGATCTTGCTTACCCAGCGGTATGCCGAGCCGCTCTTCACGTTACGTCCGACATCGTCCCACTCCTTGCCGTCGTTCTTCGAGAGCCAGACTTTGCCGTCGTCGGTGCCGGCCCAGAGCACGCCGCGTTGCACCGGCGATTCATCCAGCGTGCTCAGCGTCGCGCTTCCGTTGAATACCGGAGCGTTCCTCGGGCTGCGGCTGAGGTCCGGGCTGATCTTCGTCCATGCGTCGCCGCGGTTCACGGACTTGTACACATGCTGCGCCCCGAGATAGATCGTTTTCGAGTCGTGCGGCGACAGCAGGAACGGTGCGTTCCAATTGAAGCGGTCGAACGGTTCGCTCTTCGGCACGACCGGGCGAATGACCTTCGGAATCGGCGGACCTCGCTCCGGAAGCGTGACGCGCATCAGCCCGCCGAACTGACTTTCGACGTAAACGATGCTCGGATCCTTGGGATCGAACGCGCACTGGAAGCCGTCCGCTCCCGCGACGCGGAACCAGTCCGATACGCCGATGCCGTCCGCGTACGGCGTGGCGGTCGGGCCCATCCAGTTGCCGTTGTCTTGGAGGCCGCCGACCACGCGGTACGGCGTGCGCGAGTCCGCGGCGACGCCGTAGAACTGGCCGATGGACAGGCCGCGTTTCATCTGGAAGGTGCGGCCGTGATCCTTCGACACGTACAACCCACCGTCGTTGCCGAGAATCAGGTGGTCCGTGTTCTTCGGGTTGACCCACAGGGCGTGGTGGTCCAGATGGACGTTCGTGGCTTGGCGGTTCACGAACGTGCTGCCTCCGTCCGGCGAGACGAAGAAGTGGACGCCGAGCACATACACGCGCTGATCGGACACGGGATCGATGCGGATCTTGCCGTAATAGAAGGGACGCGGCACCAGGTCGTTCCGTTTCTTCCACGTCTTGCCTGCGTCTTCAGAGCGGAAGATGCCGCCGATACTGGCGTCGTTGCCTTCCTTGTCCGGTTGTCCGGTCGGGCCCGTGGGCGTTTTGTCCGTCTGAACGACGGCCATGACGACGTTTGGATTCTTGCGATGGATGGTGATGCCGCAGCGGCCGTAGTTGCGTTCGGGGAGCCCGCCGGCGAGCTTCGTCCACGTCTTGCCGGCATCCGTGGTCTTGAAGATGCCGCCGCTCGGGCCGACGCCGATGTGCGGCGTACCGCCCGCGAACGAGTCGCGGCGCACCTGCCACCCGCAGAAGTACAGCACATCCGGGTTCGAAGGATCCATCGTCACATCGACCGCGCCGGTGTTCTCGTCCAGAAACTTGCTGAGCGTCCACGTCTTGCCGCCGTCTTCGGTCTTGTAGAGGCCGCGTTCCTTGTTCGGGCCCCACACGCGGCCCAATGCGGCGACGTACGCGATGTCCGGGTTCGTCGGGTGAACGGCGATGCGGCCGATGTGATGCGTCTCGGCGAGGCCGCAGTTCATCCACGTCTTGCCGCCGTCCGCGGATTTGAACACGCCCGCGCCGGCTTGCACGCTATTGCGGGGGTTCGCCTCGCCGGTGCCGACGTACACTGTCTCCGGCTTCCCCTGGCAAACGGACACCGCTCCGATGCTCAGTGTCGGTTGGTCGTCGAAGACCGGGGTGAAACTCTCGCCACCGTCGACGGTCTTCCACACGCCGCCGGATGCGGCGGCAACATAGAACGTGGCCGGATCGGACTCGACGACGGCGAGGTCGGTGATGCGGCCGCCCGTGACACCGGGGCCGAGGCTGCGGGCCGTCAGTCCGCTCACAATGCGCGGGAACGCGTCGTCCGCAGGCGCGGAGCGGGCGCAGAGGAAAACCGCGATCGCGGCCACGGCGATACGGCGGAGCATGAGAGCACTCGGGATCAGTCGGGAACTGCGAGTGGAGTGAGAATAAGCGAAGCCGGGCGGATTGTCACTCGAATTGTCGACTGAACAGACCCTTGCCCGCGCCGCGGGCGCCTGGTCTCAACCGATGTGCGATTCGGGCTTGGGTGCGGCGGTGTCCAGCACGGCGTTCACCACTTGTTCTTCGCGGAAGGGCTTGAACAGCACGTACCGCAGGCCGTCTTGCCGGGCCTTTACGATGCTGTGGGCCAAGTCGTAGCCGAAGCCGGTGGTCAGCGAGAGCGTGGAGACCGGCGTCGCGGCCTTGAAGCGGCGGTAGCACTCGTAGCCGCCCATGTCCACGGGCTTCACGTCCAGGAAGATCGCGTCGTACTTGTTGTCCGTGGCCATTGCGAGGCCGGACAGCGCGGTGCCTGCGGATTCCGCCGTCGCTCCGAGCCGCGAGAGAAGATGATGCGCCTGGCGGCGGATGCGTTCATCCGCATCCACGATCAGCACGCGGCGGCCGGTCAGCGGCGTCTCGCCTTCCACGGCCGGTGCCACGGTGCCTTCGCTCCGGACCACGATCGGCTGCACGCCGCTGGAGCGGAGCGAAGTCGTCTTCGGCACCTCCGTCGGCGGCGACATCGTGCGGCCCACCCGCGACACGCACTCCTTCACCGCCCGCGCGTTGTCGAGAATCTTCCGCAGGTGTGAACACGTCTCCGGGTCCACGGACACTTTGCCGATCAGCACGCTCGCGCTGGCCAGCACTTCGTCGATCGGCAGCGCGATCTCCTTGTTCACCGCGTCGATGGACTGCATCACGGTGCAATCCTGCTGGGCATTGATCAGGTCCAACGTGCGAAGCGCGGCCGCGATCTCCTTGCTGAACAGCTCGGTGAACTGCAGATCGTCCGGGCCGAAGCCGTTGATTCGCGGGCTCTCCACGTTCAGCGTGCCGATCACTTCGTCCTGCACCTTGAGCGGCACCGTCATCGAGCTTCTCGCCCCGGCCGCGCCTTCGATGTAATGCGAATCGCTGCTCGCATCCGCACACAGGTAGCTCTCGCCGGTGAACGCGACGAACCCGGTGACGCCGTTGTCCGTGGGGCGGGCGTAGAGCACGCGGCGGGCGGCTTCCGGCAACATGCCGTCCGCGAGAAGCGGCAGCAGTTCGCCCGTGCGGCGGTTCAGCACCCGCACTTCGATCGTGTCGTAGTGGAGCAGATCGTGAATGCTGCGGCGCAGATTCTGGCGGAGGAGTTCGGCCCGGCTGGCGGGGTTCATCTCGGAGAGCAGGTCCGGGTCGAGCCCGGCGAGTTCGCGCCCCGCGGCGTGCAACGCGTCGAGCTTTTGCTGCTGGATCACTTCCGAACTGATGTCGCGGACGAGGGCGATGAGCCGGTTCACCGTGCCGTCGGCGTCCGCCACGGGGCGGAGATCCACTTCAAGGAACGTCGGCGGTGTGTGGTTGGGGCAGTGCAGGCGGAGCGAAGTGGGGCGGCCGTGTCGGGCGGGATCGAGCGGATCGGCGGGGTGCGAGAGAACCGGGTTCGGTTTGCCTTCGATCCGTTCGAGCGAGGCGATCGGGTTGCCGCCGAGCACCGAGAAGAACGGTTTGCCCACGGGGTCGTCGCCGATCTTCGTACACGTCTGAAAGGCGGCGTTGGCCCACGTGATGCGGCCGGACGCATCCAGCACCGCGAGGCCTTTGTCGATGTGCCCGACGATCAGTTCGTCGCGGCGGAAGCGGTCCAGCAGATCCGCCATCACTTGCGGGCACGCCATCACGGCGTCGATGCCGCCTTCGCGAAGCCGCAGCGAGACCTCCACCGGATCCGGCGCGGACTCGACAATGTCGGCGGCGGAGGCGACGCCGTTGAGGTGGCCCGGCGGCGGGCCGATCAGGAGCATGCGTGGCTTGGAGTCCATCGGTGATGACAGTATACCCCGCTTGTCGCTTCTTTCACAAGACTCCGCCCGCGGGGTCTCTCGATTCCGTGACGCTTCCGCGGGAATATTCTCGCTGTTGGGGCGGGAGGATCGAATCGTGTCCGAAGAAACCCTGTTCGAGCAGGCTCTCAGCCTGCCGGCGACGGAGCGGGAAGCGTACTTGAGCCGCGAATGCCCGGACGCCGCGCTGCGGGAGCGTGTCCTGGCGTTGATCGCCGCCAGTGCCGCGCCGCGCTCGCCGATCGATCCTCCGGAAGGTGCCACGTCCCCGCACATGGGCCCGAATCCGGTATTCACCGGCTCTTACCATGCGGCTCCCGAAGCGCCCGGCGTCGTGATCGCCGGGAAGTACACGCTCGTCGAACCGATCGGCGAGGGCGGCATGGGTAGCGTCTGGCGGGCGAAGCAGACCGAGCCGGTGAAGCGGTTCGTTGCGATCAAGCTCATCAAGGCGGGCATGGATTCGCGGCAGGTGCTGGCCCGGTTCGACGCCGAACGCCAAGCCTTGGCCGTGATGGACCACCCCAACATCGCCAAGGTGCTGGACGGCGGATTGCACGATTCGCGGCCCTTCTTCGCCATGGAATTGGTGAAGGGCGTGCCGATCACGGACTTCTGCGATGCGCGGAAGCTCACGCCCCGCGGGCGGCTCGAACTGTTCGTCTCCGTGTGCCAGGCCATTCAACATGCACATCAGAAGGGCATCATCCACCGCGACATCAAACCGACGAACGTGCTGGTGGCGCTCTACGACGACAAGCCGGTGGTGAAGGTCATCGATTTCGGCGTGGCGAAGGCCACCGGCGGCGCGCTCACCGAGCAGACGATCGACACCGGCTTCGGCGGCGTGGTCGGCACCCCGCAGTACATGAGCCCGGAACAAGCCACGTTCAACAACCTGGACATCGACACGCGCAGCGACATCTACTCGCTCGGCGTGCTGCTCTATGAACTGCTCACCGGGTCGCCGCCATTCACGCGGAAGGATCTGGAAAAGCAGGGTCTGATGGAAATGCTGCGGGTGGTGCGGGAAGTGGAGCCGCCGCGGCCGAGCACGAAACTGAGCACGGCGGACGCGCTGCCCAGCCTCTCGGCCAGCCGCGGCACCGAGCCCAAGAAATTGACCGGCATGCTCCGCAGCGAACTGGACTGGGTCGTGATGAAAGCGTTGGAGAAGGACCGCACGCGGCGCTATGAATCGGCGAACGGCTTCGCCGCGGACGTGCTGCGATACTTGGGCGGCGAAGCGGTGGTGGCTCATCCGCCGAGCGCGGCGTACCGCTTGAAGAAGTTCGTGCGCCGCAACAAGGGGCGCGTCGCGGCGGCAAGTGTCATCGCGGTGTCACTCGTGGCGGGGATCGTGGGCACGTCGCTCGGCATGGTCGAGGCGAAGCGGCAGGAAGGCGAGGCGCGGAAGCAGGAAGGCCTCGCGATCACGGCCAAGGAACACGCGGACGACGAACGCAAAATCGCGGAAGGCGAACGCGACCAGAAGGAACAGGCCCGCAAACAAGCGGTGGCGGAGAAAGACCGCGCCGACCGCGAGAAGGCGGTTGCCGAGGCGGTGAAGGATTTCGTGACGAAGGACATTTTCGGCCGCGCGGGCGACGCACGGCTCGGCCAGGCAGCGGACATCAAGGCGCGAACGCTTCTCGAAGAAGCGGCCAAGACCGTCGGCGAGAAGTTCCGCGATCAACCGGAAGTGGAACTGGCGGTGCGATGGTCCCTCGCGTACGGGTTCAACAACGTCGGCCTGACGGTCGCGGAAGTCGAACAACTCAAGCGCATTCTCGAACTCTGCCGGATGCATCGTCCCAAGGACCATCTCGACACGCTGGCCGTGCTGATCTGGCTTGGTAACCGGAGCGGCGGCACGCTCGACATGTCCCGCGAAGCGTTCGAAGGATACCGTCGCGTCCTGGGGGATTCGGATCGCAAGACGATCGATTCGGCACATCTTTATGTCTGGGCGCTCGTGAGCCGCAACCCAACCAAGGCGCTCGAAATCTGCGAGCAGTTCGTCGAGATCGGCAATCGGGCCTTGGGCGCGGATGCGGCCGAAACGTGCAAGCTTCTCGAATGCAAGGCTTCCATACTCGCGGGTTCGGGCCGGCACGACGAGGCGCTTGCGATCCTCCAAGCGATTCGGCTGTCCTACGTCCGCACCCACCCGGGCGGCGGGCACCCGCCCCAATACGGCACTTACCTCAAGATCGCCGGCCTGCTGCAGACCATGGGCAAACACGATGAAGCCATCGCGCTCTTCAAGCAGGACATCTCGGACTTGAGCAAGGTTCTCAATCGGGAGCACGCCGAGGTGACCTATCGCCGAAGCGGATTGGCGAATTCATACTGGGCGAAAAGGGATTGGATGAACGCGGGGCCGGCGTACTTGGACGTGGCCGAGGGCGACCGCCGGACCAACGGCCCGAATGTGGTGTGGGCGTTGACCGCGCAGCGCCGCGCCGTCGAAGCGTTGCGCCGTGTGAGCCGCATCGAGATCGCGGTAAGCCGGGCCGAAGCGTGGTCCGGCAGCGACAAGCCGGACGATCTCGCTCATGCCGCCAGCCTGTATTGCGATTTGATTCGCACCGCGGTCGCTTCGGACCCGGTTTCGAAGTGGCGGGAGCGTGCGATGGATCTTCTGCGCCGAGCCGTGGATCGCGGCTGGACCGACACCACGCGCTTCATCGAGTTCAGCGCGATCTCGGACGCGCCCGAGTTCCGCACCATCATCGACCGGATGAGCCGGGGTGATGCGAGCGCGCTGCCGAAGTCCCTTGTCGGGTTCGCCGCATCGCATCGCGTCCGCAAGCGGCACGAGGATGCCGCCCGCTACATGGAGGAAGCGATCCTGATTCAGCGCGAAGTCGTGGCGAAGAACGCCGGCCACGAGCACCGCGAAGCGCTTGCGAATTACCTCGAGACGCTCGGGCAGACGTACTTCGAGATCGGCAATCTGGAGTCGGCGGTCGCCATGCACCGCGAGGCCCACGAACTGCGGGTCGCGTTGGTCGCCGGTTCGACCGGAGAGAAGTCCGCCGAGTTGCGGCACGCCTCGGCTTGGAGCCTGCATTACCAGGCACACATCCATCTGGAGGCCAAGCGATACGAGGAGGCGGCCAAGCTCTTCGAAGCCGCCGCGACCGAGCGTGAGAAGCTGTTCGCGGAGCCGATCGGCGAGCGGTCGCGGATCGCCGCCGGTCGCGATCTGGACTGGCTCGGCCGCACTTGGGAACGCGCCGGCGACTGGCCGAAGGCCGAAGCCGGGTACCGGCGGGCGCTGGCGATCCGCGAGGCGCTCATGGCCGCGAAGTTCGATGAGGAGCAACTTCGCTCCGATGTGGATTGGTCGCAGCAACGTTTGGCCGGAGCGTTGAATCAACAGCAGAAGTACGCCGAGGCGGCGGACATCCTGCGACGCAATGTCGATCTCTACCGCAAGACCAACCAGGAACTTCTGCACGACGCCCAGATCCGGCTCGGCTTCGCCTTGATCGGAGCGAAGCAATGGCCGGAGGCGGTGGAGGTGCTGAAGGATTGCCTCGCACGTCGCGAGAAGCAGATTCCGAGTTCCGTGATGACATTCTCCACCCGCAGCTTGCTCGGCGAAGCGTACACCGGCTTGAAAGACTACAAGACGGCCGAGCCGCTGTTGCTCAAGGGCTACGAGGAGTTGAAGGCAAACGAGCAACGCATTCCCGCAAGCGGTAAGGCACGGATCCCGCTGGCCTTGGACCGCCTCATCGGCTTCTACGAGGCCACGGGGGACGCGGCATCCGCGGCGAAGTATCGTGAACTCCGCAAACGCTACCCCGAGACCGCCCCGCCGCCCCGAGAGAAGAAGTGACGCCCGCGGAACTGTTGCCCCTCGTTTATGACGAGCTTCGCAAGATCGCCTCGGCGAAACTCGGCAACGAAACGCCGGGCCAGACGATCGATGCGACCGCGCTCGTGCACGAAGCCTGGCTGCGGCTTGCGGAGGCGTCCATCGAGTGGCAGGATCGCACGCATTACCTGCGGGCGGCTGCTACCGCGATGCGTCGGATTCTCGTGGAGCGCGCACGGGCCAAGCTCACGGCGAAACGCGGCGACGGCGCCACACGCGTCGCTCTGCGCGAGATCGCGGCCCCGCTGCCGGACCAGGAACTTGTGAATCTCGATGAAGCGCTGGTGCGATTCGCCGAGTTGAAGCCGGACCACGCGCGATTGGTGGAGATGCGGTTCTTCGGCGGCATGACCGGCGACGAAGCCGCCGCAGCCCTCGGCGTGTCCGCCGCGACCGCGGATCGCATGTGGCGTTACGCCCGCTCCTGGCTGCTCGTCGAACTGGGCAGCGCGTGACCTCACTCCGGCTCATATTCCCACAGTTTGCATTCGAGCTTGCCGTTGAAGAACGGCGTGCTGCTCTTCACCTTCATCCCGACCTTGCGGGCGAGGTGTGCGTTCGACGTGAACACCAGAACGCGCCAGCCGGGGAAGCGAGAACGGGCCGCGTCGCCGATCTTGCGGTAGAGGCCGACCAGTTCCTTTTCGTCGCCGAGTCGCTCGCCGTACGGCGGGTTGCAGATCAGCGTGCCGGGCGGGACGGCGGGGGCTTTCGCTTCGCCCAATTCGAGCCGTTCGAGGTGCAGCAGATGCCCGATGCCCGCGGCGCGGGCATTCTGCTTCGCCAACTCGAGCGCGTCGCGGTGCACATCGGAGCCGCCGATCGGGGCGGGCAATTCCTTCAACATTCCGGTGCGGGCCTCGTCGCGGATCGCATTCCAGAGCGGCCGGTCGAACTCGAGCCAACCTTGGAAGCCGAACCACTTCCGCGTGAGGCCCGGCGGGCGGTTCAGCGCGATCCACGCGGCCTCGACGCAGAACGTGCCGGACCCGCACAGCGGGTCGTAGAGCGGTGTCGTCGGATCCCATTCCGCATGAAGCAGCAACCCGGCCGCGAGCGCCTCGTTCAACGGAGCGATGGTCTGGATCGGCCGATAGCCGCGCTTGTGCAGCGATCCCCAGGACGAATCGAGGCTCAGCGTCGCGTGGTTCTTGTGAATGTGCAGGTTCAAGCCGAGCATGGGCTGTTCGACATTCACGCTGGGCCGGCGGCCGGTCTTGTCGCGGAACTGGTCGCAGATCGCATCCTTTACCCGCCGCGCGGCGTACTGCGAGTGTGTGATCGCGGAATCGCGGACGTTGCAATCCACGGCCAGCGTGTGGTCCGGCGTGAGCCACGCGGACCAATCGACGGCCCGCACTGCATCGTAGAGTTCGTCCGTGGAACCGACCGGGGCGTCGAAGATGGGGCGGAGCACGCGCACCGCGGTCCGCAGCCACAGGTTGGCCCGGTACAAGATCGCGGCATCGCCCTCGAACGCGACCCCGCCGCGGCCCGACTCGACCGCGTCCGCGCCGAGTGCGGCGATCTCGCGCGCAAGAACCGGCTCCAACCCGCGTGCACACGTGGCGAAGTACCGCACCATGAGAACACTGTATGAGGCCGCTTGGAAACACGGGGCCGCAGGCGTATCCTGCGAGTGAGGCCGAACTCCCCGCTCCGCGTTTCCCCATGATTCTGCTCATCGACAACTACGATTCGTTCACTTACAACCTCGTGCAGCGGTTCGGGGAGATCGACCCCGCACTGCCGATGACGGTCGTCCGCAACGATCAGATCACCACCGATCAGATCGCGGAGATGAACCCGACGCACATCATCATCTCGCCGGGGCCGTGTACGCCGAAGGAAGCGGGCATCTCGAACGAGGTGCTGAAACGCTTTGCGACGACGCGGCCCGTGTTCGGCGTCTGCCTCGGCCACCAGTGCATCGGCCACAGCTTCGGCGGCGAGGTGATCCGCAACTACCGCATCATGCACGGCAAAGTGTCGCCGATCTTTCACGACGGCAAGGGCGTGTTCGCCGGGCTCTCCAATCCGTTCGACGCCACGCGGTATCACTCGCTCGTGATCAAGAAGGAAACGTGGAACAACCCCGACTTCGAAGTGTCGGCGTGGACGGCGGAAGGCGAGATCATGGGCGTGCGGCACAAAGCGTGGCCGCTGCACGGCGTGCAGTTCCACCCGGAGAGTTTCCTCACGGTGGAGGGCCCGAAGCTGTTGCGGAACTTTTTGGAAATGCGCTCTTAGCCTCAATCAGATCAATTCCTTGATCGGCGTGCCGCGGGTGAGCGGGAACGGACGGCCTTGCGGGTCCGAGTACTCCCGCGTGTGGTCGATGCCGAGGTGCTTGTAGATCGTGGCGAGCACGTCGTGCGGGTCCAGCGGGCGGTCCACCGGGTTCTCGCCGTACTGGTTCGTGGAGCCGACCACTTGGCCGGTCGGGATGCCGCCGCCGGCCACGAGTATGGACATGGCGCCGGGGTAGTGGTCACGGCCGATGATGCCGTTCTTCTGTTCCAATCGCGGCGTGCGGCCGAACTCGCCGGTCACCACCAAGAGCACGTCCTCATCCAAGCCGCGGTCGTAAATGTCGTCGATCAGCGTGCTCACGACGTGATCGTATCGCGGCAGGCGGGCGTTCATGGCCGTGAGCATGTCCCAGTTCACGGCGTGGTCGTCCCAATCGTGGGCCTTGGAGTTCGGCCCGCTGCCGGGCACGCGAACGGAGACAAAGCCGACTCCGGCTTCCACCAACCGCCGCGCGAGCAACGCTTCCTTGGCGAATGGGTCGTCGCCGTAGCGGTCGCGAGTCCGCGGGTCTTCTTGGCTCAAATCGAAGGCGCGACGCGTCTTGTCCGTCGTGAGAATCTCCAAGGCGCGGCGGTTGAACGCGTCCATCGCATCCATCGAGCCGCTCGTGTCCGTGTCGCGTCGAATCGTGTCCAAGCGGTTCAGCAATCCCATGCGGTCATCGAGTTGCGGGCGCGTGAGGTTGAGGCTGGCGTCGCGGATGCCGCCGTTGGTGATCGGCACGCGGTACTGGCCGGGCCAGAAGCCTTGGGCGATGCCGGGTGAATAGTCCGGGCCGTTCAGGCACACGCCGTTGATCGCGACCGCGGCGGGCAGCCCCGGCACGCGGCCGTCCAAGTAGCGGTTCGCCACCGCGCCGATCATCGGGTGGTGCGATTCCGCCGTGCCCGCCTTCATCTGGCTGTAGCCGCTCAAGAACCGCGTGTGCCCCTCGAAGTGGTTCGCTTGGTCGTGGCTGCACGAGCGGATCAGCGAGAAGCGATGCGCGACCTTGGCCTGCATCGGGAGATGCTCGCAGATGTCGATGCCGGGGACGGAAGTGCGGGCGGGTTTGAACGGCCCGCGGATCGAATCCGGGGCGTTCGGCTTCATGTCGTACGTTTCGAGGTGGCTCGGCCCGCCGTGGACGAACAGCAGGATGACGGAGGTGCTCCGCTTCGACGGCTCCGAGGCCCGCAATCGCAGCAGGTCCGCGAGAGTGAGCCCGCCGAGCCCGAGCACGCCTGCGCGAAGAAAGTCGCGCCGGCCGATCGTGCGGCGGGCCGGTGTCGAAGCGTCAGCAAGTTCCAACATGGTGAAAGTATACCCGTGGCTTCGGATGCGGTCACGCTCGAATGATCACTTCGTCGAGCGGCAACCGCACCTTCGCCAGCGTGCCGTATTTGTCGTCCGCGGCGCGGTACCCGGCGGCGGCGAGTGCGAACGACTTCACGCCATGGGCCTTCAAGCCGAGGATCTCATCGAACTGCGCCGGGTCGAACCCTTCCATCGGGCACGCGTCGACACCGATCATCGCGGCCGTGGCGAGGAACACGCCGAGCGCGATGTACGACTGCCGGGCCGCCCACCACGTGCCTTCCTCCGGCGGCTTGTCCGCCGCACTCGCCACCATCTTCCGGAACCCGTCCAAGCTGGCGACTGGCACGCCACGCACCTCGGCTGTGCGTTCCACATGCCGCTCCACATCCTTCGCGGTCGGCGGCGCCTTCGCGCAAAACACCACGAGGTGCGAACAGTCCGCAATCTGGGGCTGGTTATAGGCTGCGGGTTGCAGTTTCTTCTTCACCTCCGGGCTCGTCACCACCACGAACTTCCACGGCTGCAAACCCGTGGACGACGGCGACAACACGGCCGCCTGCTCGAGCGCGGCCCATGTGGCGGCCGGAATCGTCTTCGTGGAATCGAACTTCTTCACGGCATATCGCCAGTTCAGCCGGGCGAGGGCGGCCTCGGGGGAAATCGCGGACATGGACAGTCTCCGGTCGGGAATGAGAGGCATCCTTCTTGATACGGATGGTCCGGTTGTAGCGATTGTTCCGCGGCCGACTCGGCGGCGTGAATCGGCCAGCCGTCAGGGGCCGCACAGCCGGGCCGCGGCCGGTCGATAAGCCGGGTGCCACCACTCCCGGAGCCACGGAATGGCCGTTTTCTACGTCTTGCCGCCCCGCGTGTGTCTGGAAGAGCAACTTGCCGCGATGTTCGGCAAATTGCTGCCGGGCCTGCCGATTCCGATCGATTCGTGGGATGCGGTCGTGGAGCGACTCGCGGAAGTCGGCCGCTGGCCGGAGGACGCCCATTTTGTAACGCGGGACGAGATTCCGTACGGCGAACCGGTGTGCAATGCACTCGCGGAGTATTTCGGCGCCGAGCCCGGCGATCGCGTGATCGAAGTGACGGCCGGAACCGCCCGGACTTGGACGATGCCCGGAGCGTCCAGCGTGTCCGCGATGGCGTTCGCGCGGTAACATATCCGCTCACGAAACCGAGCGAACACACCGATGACCGACCCTTTTGCAGACGACGGCTGGGACGAACTAACCCGGGAACTGGGTGTGGAGAAAGCTCCGCCCGCCGCCGAACCGTTCGACGATGAAGCCCCGCCGGAACCCGTGGAAGAAGACCCGGCGCTCGCCGCCGGGGATGAGTTCTCCGAAGGATTGGAAGCCGAGGGCGATGCTCCGGACGGGGCCGAGGCTCCCGGTGACGGCCCGCAGGAGCCGGGGAAGAAGCGTCGTCGTCGGCGCCGCCGTCGCAAGAAGGGGCCGGGCGAAGGCGAAGCCGTCGAGAACGCCGCGGAGGCCGAAGCGGCCCCCGCGGCCGAAGGCGGCGAATACGCCGAAAGCGAGTACGAGACCGGCCCCGGCTCGGACACGGATGAACTCACGCCCGTGCCCGTCGGCGCGGAAGAAGACACCGCCGGCGAAGCGCTCCGCGATCTCATCGCGAACTGGAATGTCCCGTCTTGGGATTCCATCATCACCGGGCTGTATCGCCCCGAACGCTGACACGGCCAGTTCCAAGTTCCAAGTTCCTGATTGACGTGATGCTAGGAACTCGGAACTTGGAACTTCCGAACTTGGGACTTCCAGCATGTCCGAAGCGGTGTTTGAAGTCGTCGGCGCGGACCAGTTGCCGGTCATCGTCGAGATGTTCAACAAGATCTTCCGGCCGGCGAAGACATTGGAGACGTTCGAACGCCGCTTCCAGGGGCGGCCGAATGTGCTGCAGTTGCTGGCGAAGGTGAACGGCACGCCGGCCGGTTTCTTCCTCGGCTACGAGTTGAAGCCGGACACCTACTACGCGTGGTTCTACGGCGTGCTCTCGGATCACCGCCGCGACGGCCTCGGTTCGCAACTCATGGAGCACGCCCAGCAGTGGGCGGCGGAGAAAGGCTACGAATCGATCCGCCTCGAGTGCTACAACACCGTGCGGCCCATGCTGCACCTCGCCATCGACCTGAACTACGACATCACGGGCATCCGCTGGGATGCGGACAGGGGCGAGAACCTCGTGATCTTCGAGAAGAACCTGACCAAGGGCCGCTGACCGCGCGTTCGACCACATCCGGAGCGACATCATGCGCATCGTCCTGCTCCTCTGCTTTCTCACGCCGGGGTTCGCCCGTGCGGAAGTCCCGAAGCCGCCGTCGGACCTCGTCGATTACGTGACGAAGGCCGACAAGGCGTTCGCATGGAAGAAGATCGGCAAGATCGATTCGCCGGCTGGCACGGCATTCGAACTCGAACTCACGTCGCAGAAGTGGCAGGACATCACCTGGACGCACAAGCTCCAAGTGTTCGTCCCGAAGGATGCGAAGCCGCAGGCCACGATGGTGCTGTGGAACCAAGGCGGTTCGCCGAGCCCGACGAGTGCGCTGCTCGGCCTGGAGATCGCCAAGCGGGTCGGGGCGCCGGTCGCGTTCCTCTACGGCATCCCGAACCAGCCGCTCTTCGAGGGCAAGCGCGAAGACGCCCTCATCGCCGAAACCTTCGTGAAGTATCTCGAAACCAAGGATTCCTCGTGGCCGCTGCTCTTCCCCATGGTGAAGAGCATCGTCAAGACGATGGATGCGCTGCAAGCGTTCGCGAAAGAAGAATGGACGTTCGACGTGACGCACTTCGTCGTCACCGGGGCGAGCAAGCGCGGCTGGACGAGTTGGCTCACGGCCGCGACCGGCGACACCCGCGTGAAGGCGATCGCGCCGCTGGTCATCGATACGCTCAACATGCCGGTGCAGATGAAGAACCAAGTGGCGGCGTTCGGCAAGCCGAGCCTCATGATCAAGGACTACACCGAGCGCAATCTCGTGCCGATTCCGGAAACCGGCGAAGCGCAAAAGTTGTGGAAGATGGTCGACCCGTGGATCTACCGCGACCGAATCGCGGTCCCGAAGATGATCATCAACGGCGCGAACGACCCGTACTGGCCGCTCGACGCGCTCAACAGCTACTGGGACGATTTGAAGGGCGAGAAGCACGTGCTCTACGTGCCGAACGCGGGGCACGACCTCCGCGAGGCGGACAAGGACGGCAAGAAACAACTCATCCCCGAGCGCGCGGTGAACACGCTCTCCGCGTTCTGCAAGTGCCAAGTGTTCGACAAGAAGATGCCGAACCACCGTGTGAAGTACTCGTTCGATGAAAACGCCAAACTCACGGTGGAAGTCGCGATTGAAGGCACTTTGAAATCACAGCGGATCTGGGTCGCGGAGAGCGAGACGAGAGACTTCCGGAAGGCGCAGTGGAAGTCGGAGGGCGTTTCGAAGTCCACGGGCGGAGCAGCGGTCCAGATCAGCGGTCCGGCCACGCTCAACTTCGCCGTGAAGCCTCCGGCTACGGGGTTTTCCGCTGTCTTTGTGGAAACGGAATTCTCCGTGGACGGCCTTGAGTTCCCGCTCTCGACGCAACTTCGCATCCTCGAAGCGAAGAAGTGATGGGCTGGAACTTCGCCGAGGAGTTGAACCGTTTCGGGCCTCATCAGAATCAGGGGGCTGACGCCCCCCGCTCGCCACAAGCGGCTCGCGCTTACTGTGCACACGTCACACGCAGCCACTACGAGAACTTCACGGTCGTCTCGTTCTTGCTGCCGCGGCGGCTCGTGCCGCACTTCCAAGCCGTGTACGCCTATTGCCGCTGGGCGGACGACTTCGCCGACGAAACCGCCGGCGCACAGGAATCGCTCGCACTCCTCGCATGGTGGCGAAGCGAACTTCTCGCTTGTTACGGCGGCACCCCGCGCCACCCCGTCTTGGTCGCGCTGCGAGAAACGATCCGCCGCTTCGACATCCCGCCGGAGCCATTCCTGAACCTGCTTGTCGCCTTCGAGCAGGACCAGCGTGTGAAGCGGTACGACACCTTCGAGCAACTCCTCGGCTACTGCCGCAATTCGGCCGATCCCGTGGGCCGACTCGTGCTGCGACTCTTCGAGTGCTTCGACGACGAGCGCGCGGCACTCTCGGATGAAGTCTGCACCGGGCTGCAACTCGCGAACTTCTGGCAGGACGTGGCACGCGACTCCGACATCGGCCGAGTGTACCTCCCCGCCGAGGATCGCATTCGCTTCGGCTGTTCCGACGATGAGTTGGCCGCGAGGCGATGCACGCCGGCGTTTCGCGAGTTGATGCGGTTCGAAGTGGATCGAACGAATGGCTTCTTCGACCGCGGGGCGAAGTTGCTGCCGTTGTTGCCCGGCGACGCGCGGGGAAACGTGGAACTGTTCCTCGCCGGCGGCCGGGCGATCCTCCAAGCCATCGAACGGATCGATTACGACGTGCTGAGCCGCCGCCCCGAAGTGAGCAAGTGGCGGAAGGCTCGCTTGCTCGCGAAGGCGATGTTCGGAAGGTGGTTGCGTTAACGGGACTTCTTCGGCTTCGCCGCGGCGGGCTTCTTGGCCAGCACCTCGGCGGCGGTCGGGCAGTCGGGCTTCAGCGGGCAGTTCGCGCAGCGCGGCGTGCCGTCCACGCACAGTTCCTTGGCATGCTGGCTGAACACGTCCGTGAACTCGATGCCCTTGGCCTTCGGAATGACGTGCTCCAAGCTGCCGCGGAGAGCCTCGATGCTCTCCGGTTCGCCGGGTTCGACGACGCCGAGACGCTGGAGCACGCGAAGCGTCGCGGCGTCGATCGGCACCGCGTGGCCGCCGAGCGTGCGTTGCATCACCCACGCCACGGCGAAGTCGTTCACGCCTTCCTTGTAGAACCGCAGCTTGCGAGCCGTGTCCTTGATGCCCTTCTTGAGCACGTCCGAGAGGTCGTAGGAGTAACGCTCTTCAAAGACGGCTTGGAGCAGGGCGACGATGCGCTTGGCCCGCGTGCCGGGCTGCGGCAGCGGCCGCAACGCGTCCGCCACTTCCTGCACGGTGCTCACACGGACTTCGTTCCAGTCGATGAACGTCTTGCGGAGCGAAGCGTAAGCGCGATCCGCGTCCGGAGCGGTGGCGTTCTCGCGGCACGCAGCGTAGATGAGTTCCTCGAGCACCGTGCGTTCGGTCGGCTCGGGCTCGGGCAGGGGGTACTTCTTCTTGAGCGCGGCTTGGGCGCGCGTGAGCAGTTGCTGCTTGCTCGTGATGGCCGGCATGCGGTCACTCGCTTTCCGGTCGGGCCTGCGACTCGTCATCCGTGTCCGAGGCTTCCTCGGCGTCGGCCGGTTCTCCGGCGGGTTGCCCGGCCCGCGCCGCGGCGTCCGCCTCGATCTGTTCCCGCTCTTCGCGGATCAGCTTGGAGATTTCGATACTTTTCTTCACGCCTTCGTCCAGCACGAATGTCACGTGCGGCACGTATCGCGTGGTCAATCGCTCGGCGACTTTCGTCTGCACGAAGCCGGCCGCGCTCTTGAGCCCGTGCATGGTGAGCTTCTGCTCGGCGGCGGTGCCCATCACGGAGACGTAAATCTTGGCGTGCTGCAGGTCCGCGCTCACCTCGGCCCGCGTGACGGTGACGCCCTTCACACGCGGGTCCTTCATGTCGAACAGGATAGTGCTGGCCGCGACCTCGCGAACGACTTCGGACACGCGTGCCAACCGGTGCGATTTCATTTTGCTCCAGTGAGGGCGGATTGCCGCCGGGCGTATTCTTCGATCCAGCGCCGTTGTTCGGGCGTTTCGGGCACTGCGAGCCCGCGTGCGGACGAAGCCAATTTCAACGCCCGCTCCAACTCGATGCCTTCGGCCAGAAGCACCGCCGCCACGAGAAGCCCGGAGCGGCCGATGCCCTGCCGGCAGTGAACTCCGATGGATCGGCCGATGTTCAGTTGCCCGGCCAAGTCCCGTGCCAGTTCGCCGAACGCGTCCGTGTCCCGCGGCACCCCTCGGTCTTCGACCGGGAACGCGACAAACTCGATTCCCGCATTCCGCGATTCGCTGCCTTCGGCCAGCAATTCCAAGTCGCGATTCTCTTCAGAGGTCAAGAGGGAGGCGACGACATCGATTCCCTCCCGCTTCCACTCCGCGACATCGCATTCGAGCCAGTCGCCGCCACGCGGACGGGGCAGGATCGCAATCAATCCCGGGAATCGCTCATCAATCCGGTACACATCAATCCTCCGGGAGCGGCTCCTTCTCAATCAATTCGCGGGGAAGGGCGTCCACGTCGAACCCGCGTTCCCGAAGAACCTTGATCCGGTGATGCCCGTTGAGCAACGTCCCGTCCGGTCTCGCCCGCAGGGCATGCTCCGTGCCCGGCTGCAGCGAATCCAAGAGAGCCTCAGTCGAGAGTTTGCGACATCCTTCGAGTTTGCTGGCGACCAACGACTCGTCGGCGTGAATCGGAACCAGCGGGGGCTGGGCCATCACACCACCTCGTTGCCGACGTTCAGTTCGCCGCCCAAGTACTCCGCCACCGGATGCTTCCGCAGTGCCTCCACGATCTGGTTCAGTACGCCGCGGACCACGCTCGAATCGGAGGCGATCGCGGCGAAACCGAGCGTCGCCACCTTCATGTCGTCCTGCGTGTCGATCTCGGCGGCCGAGACGCTGAACCCGCCGCGGACGCGGTCCAAGATCGACCGCACCACTTGGCGTTTGTCCTTCAACGAGCGGCTCTCGCGAACGAGCAGCCGCACCGTGAGTGAACCGATGGCCATGGCGAGCGGCGGACGTGAGTCCGCTGTTCGAGGCGAAACAGCGGGCTGACGCCCGCCGCTCGTCTACAGGGTGCGTTGCTTCACTTCGATCTTGAACGCTTCGATCACGTCGCCGACCTTCACGTCGTCGTAGCCGGTGATCTTCATGCCGCACTCGTAGCCTTCGCGAACGTCCTTGACGTCCTCCTTGAACCGCTTGAGGCTGTCGAGACCGACGACTTTGTCCGCCGGGGGATAGACCACGACGCCTTCGCGGATGACGCGGACGCGGGCGCTGCGTTCGATGGTGCCGCTGGTGACGTGGCAACCGGCGATGACGCCGACCTTGCCGACCTTGAACAACGCCCGGATGACGGCGCGGCCCAAGTGCACCACTTCCTCGATCGGCTTGAGCCGCCCTTCGAGCGCGGCCTTCACGTCGTCCACGAGGTTGTAGATGATCTGGTATTCGCGAAGCTGGATCTTCCGGGCCTCGGCCAACTTCAGGGCCGCGTCGTCGGCCGTCACGTTGAAGCCGACCACGAGCGTGTCTTCCGGCGACGTGAGAGCCAGTTGCACATCGGACTCGGTGATGGCGCCGATGCCGGCGTGCAGCACGCGGGTCCGCACTTCCTCGTGAACGAGCTTCTCGAGTTCCTTGCGGATCGCTTCCACCGAGCCGCGGGCCTCGGCCTTCAGGATCACCTTCAATTCGGTGATCTTCGTCTTGCTCTTGGCCGCGGTGAGCGAATCGAGCGAAACCGGCGCGAAGCGGTTGAGCGAGGCCTCGCGGTCGCGGTCGCGGCGGAGTTCGGCGATTTCCTGGGCCGTGGCGATGTCTTCGACCACGTAGAACGGATCGTCCGCGTTCGGCACTTCGGCGAGCCCGTAATGCGGACCGGAGTGCTGGGGCCGGCTTTCTCCACGGGGTGTCCGAGATCGGAGTACATGGGCGCGGGCGCGGCCGAAGGTGCTGCCACAGAGCACGATGTCGCCTTGCTTGAGCGTGCCCCGCCGCACGAGCACCGTGGCCATCACGCCTTCGTCCGCCGTCATGTACGCTTCGAGGCAGGTGCCGGTCGCGCGCGATCCGGATCGGCCTGCAGTTCCTCGCCCAAGTTGAGTTCGGCTTCGAGCAGGATCGCGGGTGAGCAGGTCGTCGATGCCTTGCCCGGTGATGGCGCTCGTTTCGACGAACTGCGTGTCGCCGCCCATGTCGTCCGGCAGCAGGTTGAGGCTGTAAAGCTGCCGACGCGTCTTGTCCAGGTTCGCGTTGGGCATGTCCACTTTGTTGATGGCGATGATGATCCGCACGCCGCGCGCGGGCGTGGGCGATCGCCTCTTCCGTCTGCGGCATCACGCCGTCCGTCGCGGCGACCACGATCACGGCGATGTCCGTGACGTTCGCCCCGCGGCACGCATCTTGGTGAACGCTTCGTGGCCCGGCGTGTCGAGAAACGTGATCGGCCGCTCCACGACCTTCCTTGCCGGTCTCGGGTCCAGACCAGTGAATCACGGACCACGGTGATCACCTGTGTGATGCCGCCCACTTCGTCCACGACCTTCGTGGAACGGATCTTGTCCAAGAGGCTCGTCTTGCCATGGTCGACGCGGACCATGATCGTGACAATCGGCGGCCGCGGACGCAGCTTCTCGGGGTCGACGTTGAGTTCCAGAGCTTCCTCGAATTTCCTCGCGGGAGTACCTTCTGCTCTTCGTCTCCTGTTGCTTCAGGACGGTTTTCGATGTCTCGTTCGGCGGCGATGAGTTGGGCGATGCCCAAATCGATGGTCGAATTCACGCCGTAAAGCTGGCCGGTTTCCTTCAGCACCGTTTTCGCCGAGTTCGCCGGCCTTCATGCCGATCGCTTCGGAGAGCGAACGCACATTGATCGGCGGCACGATCTCGATCTTCGCCTTCGATCACGCTTCTGCTGCATCTGCTTGCGGCGGAGTTTGCCGAGCAGCCGCGGCGCGCGGCCCCTTGCGGGAGCCCCACTGTTGTTCGATGATGTCGACTTGGCCGTTGGGGCCGACGACGATCGCCGGTTGGCCCGCGCCCGGGCCGCGGCCTGCGCCTTGGCGGCTCTGTGCCGTGAGTTGCGGCCGATGCGAGCCCGGCCGCCTTCTTCTTCTCCTCGTCCTCGTCTTCCCGGCCGGCACCGGGGCGCGGCGGACCACCCGTCCCGGGGCCCGGCGGTCGCGGCGGTTCACCAGGACGCGGCGGGCCTTGAGGTTGAGTCCGTGCGAGGTCGCGAATTTCAACGCGCTGCCCGCGCGCGCCGGCCAAACGCAGCTCCAACATCTCGGGCGTGAGCCGCATGGATTGCCCGGCCTTGTTGGGCGGGGCCGGGCGAGGCGGTCCGCCGGCACCTTGTTGGCCGGGCGGGCGGGGCGGTCCACCTTGTCCTTGCTGGCCCGGCGGACGCG
Organism: Gemmataceae bacterium; assembly: GCA_046350135.1. Classification (GTDB taxonomy): domain Bacteria; phylum Planctomycetota; class Planctomycetia; order Gemmatales; family Gemmataceae; genus Urbifossiella. The sequence goes on along the minus strand of JAXMBB010000018.1, from coordinate 113,008 downwards.
GAGGGCCGCCTTGCTGCGGGCCGTGCCGCGGCGGTGCCATGCCTGTCGCGGCGGCGGCGCTGCCAGCGCACGCTTGAGGTAATCGGGACGACCGGTTGTTCCCGAAGGAGATTCGAGGGCGCGCTGGGACCCGCCGTCGTGCGAGGAGGAAGCTGACTGGGGCCGCTGGAGGACGCGGCGGTTGAGGTTGTTGTTGCGGTGGCGGAGCCGAGGGTCGCGGCGTCGAAGGACCGGCGGAGGCGGTGGAGCGCGCGCGGCGGTGCAGGACGCGACGGCACGGCCGGCGGGAAGCCGGTCAGGTGCATCGAGATCCCGAACGCCGCCACCCAACTCGCGAACGCCGCCGGACGAGACGTTGGCCGGGACTACGTTCTCGCGGGGCGGCCGGAGCGCGGGAACCTCCGGCTCCACTGCGGCGACGATGGCGGAGCCGGCTCGGGGACCGGTTCCCGCGCGGAGCCGTGACCACCGGCTCGGGAAGCTGGTGCGGGCGTGTCCTGGTTCGATACGGCGGGGCTCCGGCTCGGGCGGCTTGGCCACGACCGGGCGCGGGCTTCGGTGCCTTCGAGCAACTTCACCGCCGTGTCGAGCTTCTGCGGCCGGCGGAATGACGGGCTTGATCGGCGTGGCGGGGTGGACGAGCCGGGCTTCTCGTCGCCGCGCGTTCTCGCAGCGTGTCAACTTGTTCGTTGCTCAGGCCGCTGAGTTGGTTGGTGACTCGGCGATGCCCAATTCCTTGGCCATGGCCACGAGTTCCTTGCTCAAGGTGAGTTCCTTGGCGAGTTCGAAACCCGGACCTTTTTGTCCTTCGCTTTGTCTTTGATCGGCGGATTCGACAAGCGTCGCTTCCCTGCTGAGGTGCTGCGCACCCCGGATTCACCCGTGTCCCTTGGCGGGTTCGGTTGGCCCCGAATGGGTACATTCTAGCTCTCTCGCGTATCCGGACAGTGGAAAGCGGGAGTTCGGGGCCGGGACGATCATTCGACCTCCTTCCGCCTGCGTCCGCCGCAGCCGCCGGTTCCTCCACAGACACGGCCGGCGACTCGGAGTTCGCTTCCACCGGCGGCGTTTCTGAGGGAGGTGTTTCTTCGGGCGGCGTCTCGCCTTCGGCGGGCGGGGTGGTGGCCGTTTCCGCGGCGGCCGCAGCCTCCGCTTCCGCTGCCGCGGCGGCATCGGCCGCGGCCTGCTCTTCCGCCATGCGAGAGGCTTCTTCTTCCGCCTGCCGGCGCTCGTCCTCCACGCTCTGTTCCATCACGTCCGAGTATTCCTCGGCGTACATCACCACTTCGTCCGCCTGTTCCTCGGCCAAGCCGGAGAACTCGGCGAGGCCGGCCGCGTCCGTGCAGGTGATGTCGTTGTAAGAGAGGAAGCCTTCTTCAATAAGCGCGCTGGTCAGTTCGGCGGACGCGTGCGGGAGTTGGCCGAACCAGCGTTCCGCACGCTCGAGCGATTCGCCGAGTTCGTCGTGCGTCATGATCTCGATGTCCCAGCCCACAAGCTTTGACGCGAGCCGCACGTTCTGCCCGCGGCGACCGATGGCCAAGGAGAGTTGATCGTCCGTGACCAGCACGATGGCGCGGCCCAGGCGGGCGTAAGTGAACACTTCCGAGATCTGGGCCGGCCGAGCTGCCTCGAATGAGCACCTGAAGGGCGTCGTTCCAACGCACGATATCGATGCGTTCGCCGTTCAATTCTTCGATCACGTTCTTGATGCGACTGCCGCGGCACGCCGACGGACAAAGCTCGTCGGCGTCCTTCAAATCGATGCTGGTGACCGCGACCTTCGAGCGATACCCCGCTTCGCGAGCCACGGCGCGGATGTCGATGATGCGCTCTTCGATTTCCGGAATCTCTTCCTCGAACAACGCGCGAACAAAGTCCGGGTGGCAGCGCGAGAGCACCACTTTCACGCGGTGCCCTTGCTTGCGCACTTCGAGAATCACGGCTTTCACGCGCTCGCCGACGTGGTGCGTCTCGCCGGGGATTTGCTCGCTGCGGGGCAGGATCGCTTCCGTCTTGCCGAGCGAAACGATGGCGGTGCCGGCGTCCACGCGGGTGACGGTGCCGATGAGCAGTTCGCCCTTCTTGCCGCTGAACTCGTTGAAGACCGTGTCCGACTCCGCCTCGCGGATCTTCTGGATCATCACCTGCTTGGCGGATTGGGCGGCGATGCGGCCGAGCAATTCGGGTTCGATTTCGTTTTCGCCGTGCCGGGCCATGATGTGGCCGGTGGCCATGTCGATGCTGACGAGCACGCCCTCTTCGACCTGGAAGTGCCGCTCGGCGGCGAGTTGGATCGCGGCCTCGATTCCGCGGAAGATCGTCTCGCGGGGGATCTTCTTCTCCTCGTGCATTTTGTCCACGAGTTCGAGGATCGCCTTGCCGGGGTCTTTCTTCGCGATCATGGACGGCTCCCAAGCGAGGCCGACAGCGGCCGCGCGACGAAACGGATTGTCGGTCGGGATTCACCAACCGCGGCGGCGGACCCGGAGGCAGCCCGCCCCCGCGGCTTTCACCGCGAGGCGAACCGCCGTCCGCGCCGACCGGAGGTCAGTGCGTAGGAAGGGTCGCCGCCCGATGCGATCCGCCAGTGAAAACACCGGCCGCGGGGCCGGTGGATCGCAGCGAACCACATTGAACACGGGTATTGTGGAGCCCACGCGCGCGAAGAGCAAGGGGAGTCCACGGGAATTCAGCCCTTCTTGTACCGCGGTTGGTCGAGCTGCACAGAGAAGCCCCCGGTGCCCGTCTGTCACCGCTTCGGAAAGGTCCGGACGCCACGAGTGATGGCTCATCTTGGGTTGTGCTTGTGATCAGAACTTGAGTCGGAAGCGATCGATTTCTGCTCTTTCTTGACGCCGCTGCGACAGAATCGTCGGCGGTGTCTTATCTCGCGAGCTCGGCAGATTCCGTTGCGGCCACGGGGGTTGCGCCCGGCTCGCCGGGGGCGAACACTCACGACCCGAAGAAACCGCGCATCGCGACGCATTCCGCACGGGAACCCTGTTCTTCCGCGGTTCGGTCTTTGGCGGACGAAAAGCCGCGCGGGTAAGTTCTCTTCGACCCATGCCCGGGCGCGAGCGGGGACGGTGCGGACGCGCCGATGCCACGCCTCAAGCCGGTTTTACCGGCGGTGCGGCCGCCCGGGCGGCGTCAATCGCGGGGAGCGATGTCAAACTGTGCGGGGCGTTGCCCCGTCTGAAAGAAAGCGGCGACGACCGCCGCTTTCCGTTGGCTCCCAACGACTTCACGTTCGGCACCCGGGTCTGGAACAGGAAGAAGAACATGTCGAAGAAAACCCTTTCCGAGCTCTTTCGGCGTTGGTCGAAGCCGAGCCGCGGGGTGCCGGTGGACAATGCGGTGCGGAATCGGGCGCGGCTGCGGCTCGAGGAAGTGGAGCAACGCGTGGTGCCCGCGACGCTCCCGCCGGTGACCGCCTCGGACACGCGGGTCCTCACCGCCGGGTTCGCCCCGCAAGCGGTCGCGGATCCCACCAACCCGAACACGATCGTGGTGGTGAGCGCGAACGGTGGGGGCCTGAACGGCCAGATCACGCGGGACGGCGGTCAGACGTGGGCGAACTTCGCGATCGCCAATCCCGATAACGGCGCGTTCGCCGGCATCGGCCTCACCACGGTCGGCACACCCTCGGTCACCATGTCGCGCACCGGCGATCTCTATGTGGTGTGGACGACCACCTCGGCGGACTTGGTCGCGGCCGGGCGGCTGCGTGTGGCCAGCTTCACCGTTCAGCAGACCACGCCGTTCACGGGCAGCGGCGTCTCCGTCCTCAATCCGTCCGTGATGCTGTACCAGTGGATCAACCAGGACCCGGTGTACAACCCCGTCGTGGCGGTGGACAACCTGCTGGACGAGTTCACCGATCCGGAAACGCAGGCGACGACGTTGCAGGACACGATGCAGCGGGCGAACGGCTCGGGCAAGGCGGTATACGTCGCATGGAACACGAACGCCGTGGCGCCGACCGTCAACCCGAATTACCAACCGTTCACCGGGGTGTTCACGCCTACGGCGATCTTTGCCGCCGCGTCGCGCGATCGCGGCCTGTCGTGGACCACGCCCGTCACGGTCAACAACAACGGGTTCTTCAACGCCGTGGGCGGCGTGGCTCCACAGATCCGGTTCACACCGGGCGATTTGAACACCAACACCGTGGACACCTCCGGTCGGCTCCAGTTCTTCTGGCAGACACCGGGCGGGCAGGCGGTGATGGACATCTCCACGCCGGACGACGACGGTGATCCGTCCACGCCGAACATTAATGTGGAGGCCACGACCAACTATGCCTCGCCGATCGGGCCGGGCGGGCCGATCGCGGAGGCCGGACTCGATCCAAACAGCGGCCCGGACTTTCCGGCCACGACCACCTCGAAGATCACGGTCGCGATCGACAACTCGGACACGTCGACGAACGGCGCGTTTTTCAACCAGCTTTCGGACATCGACGTGACGGTGGCCTTGGCCCACCCGCACGTGAATCAGTTGCGAGTCGATCTGCTGCCACCGAACGGCCTTCCTGCCATCAACCTGGTGATGAACCGGATCGACTCCGCGGGCAATCAGATTCCTACGGGCGGCGTGCCGCAGGGCTTGACGGACAACAACGACACCAGCGGCAACTCCGGGTTGGGCGTGGTGAACCTCGGGCCCGGTCGCATTCAGCCGGGAACGGTGTTCGATTCGGAAGCGGCCCGGCTCATCTTCGATCCGGCGAACGTGGCGGCACCGCGTTCCGCGACCGGCGGTTACGTCGCCCACTACCGCCCGGAAGCGGGCGGCGGCTTCAGTTCGCTCTCCTCGCTTTACGGGCGGGATGTGTCCGAACTCAACGGCGTTTGGACGCTGCGCATCACGGACTTCCGCGACGACGACCGCCAAGCGGGGCCGGTGGCCGGCAATCCGGAACTCCGCTTCTGGAGCATGCAGATGTCGTCCCTGATCCGCCCGAACTTCGGTGCGGACCGGGGGCTCACGCCCGCCGGTGCGGGCGGAGCCGCGAACTTGGGCGGCACCGGCGCGACGGCCGCTACCGCACCCGCTGGCGCGGCCGGGTTCAACGCCGGATTCTCCTACGCGTACGACCTCAGCCAAGGCTCTTTCAGCCCGTACAGCGGCCGCCTCTACACCGCGTACGCCAGCGCGGCCGGCAACATCATCAGCCGGTACTCGGACGACCAAGGTCTGACGTGGTCCACGGCCACCCAGATCAACGACGACTCGGCGAGCGACAACTACTCGGAAGGCGCCCGCTCGCAATTCCAGCCCACGATCACGGTGGACCCGGTGACCGGCACCGTGGTCGCCATGTGGTACGACGCGCGGTGGGACGCGTCGAACACCCGCGTCTCCACGTTCATGGCGACGAGCATCGACGGCGGCGACACGTGGAGCGTGCAGGACAAGTCCGCGTTCCTCAACAATCCGAAGAACGCCACCGACCAATTGACCCGCAGCACGGTCGTGCTCGAACTGGTGCCGACGAACCTGCGGGCGATCGGCGGCCAGGAAGCCGGACAGCGGCAGTCGCTGATCGCATACGGCGGACAGGTGAAGCCGTTCTGGACGGGCAACGAGAACGCGGGTGGCGCCTCGGTGTACACGGCCACGATTCAAACCTCCGCCGGCCCCCGCGTCGTGGACAACGACCTCACGCTGAACACCGACCAAGCGCGGTCACGGTCGGTGCCGCCGGCGGGTACAACAACACGTTCACGGCGGACGGCACGCGGCGGATCGACGGCTTCACCATCAGCTTCGACCGCTTGGTGAACGTTTCCACGTTCGATGTGTCGGACGTGACCGTGCTCTACCGCGCCCCCGGCACGGATCGCACCGTGGCGGCCACCCGCATCCCGGTCTCCGCCATCGTCGCCTTGGATCCGGTGACGACGCAGTCCGGTTTCCCGGACGACGCGACGCGTTTCTTCGTGCGGTTCGCCACGCCGCAGTCCGCGGCCGGCACGTACAGCTACGCGGTCGGCCCGAACGTGTCCGATCGCATCCGCACGCCGCGCATCGCCATCTTCACCCCGCCGGACACGCCGACGCCGCTCCCGGACCTGCGGATGGTGGAATCGACCATCTCGGTGCCGGAACTCATCAGCCTTCCGGTCGGCTCGCCCACGCCGACCGTGGTGAACATGGAGGTGAAGCTCGACATCGCTCATACATTCGTGGGCGATCTCCGCATCACGTTGTTCGGGCCGGACCCGGACGGCCCGGGGCCTCTGAGCGCTCCGTCCGTCGTGTTGTCCAACCGCCGGGGCGGCGCCGGCAGTTTCAGCGGCATCCGATTCAACGACTCCGCGATCACGCCGATCGCCAACTTCCCGGCCGGCCCCGGCATCTATCGGGCGGAGACTCCGCTCGCGGCATTCAACGGCCAGCCGATGTCGGGGAACTGGACGCTCCGCGTCGAAGACCTCGACGGATCGGACTCCGGCACGCTCCGCGGCTGGACGCTGACGTTCCTGGACGCCGGCGGCGCGCCGGTGACCAGCATCATGCAAGCGGCGACGTTCATGGACCAGGACGGCGACAGCCGCACCCGCGAGATCGGCACCAACTTCGACAACAGCCTGCCGGCGAGCCAGCAGGCTCCGAAGCTCTACACGGACGCTTACACCGCCCCCGGTTCCTCCGGCCGCGACCAGTTCAACATCGATCCGTTCGCCGCACCGGTGGCCAACAACACGCTGCCCCTGATTTCGACCGGCCCGCACCTCGTGCTCGTGGGCAATCCGGGTGAAACGGCCGTCGTGTCGTTCGCCACCCGCAGCGCCTCCAACCCGCTGATCCTCAACGTGACACTGGATCGCGCGGTGGACATCACCACGTTCGATATTTCGGACGTCCTCGCCGTGGTGAACCAAGCCGGCCCGGTGGCGGCCACGCTCGTCAACGTCGTGCCCACGAACGCGGCCAACGAGATCGCGTCCAAGTTCGACTTCGTGTTCAGCGGCCCGAACCTGCCCACCGGCAAGTACAGCGTCTCGCTCGGCACGGACTTCCTCGTGGCGGACGGGATGTTCCGCAACGTCGAAAGCAACCAGATGCTCGTGCGGTTCGACCGCGACATCGATCCGGCCTCGTTCACCTCGCAGAACGTGCTGCGGATCACGGGGCCGATCGGCGACATCCAGGACGTGCAGGACATCACCGTGCTCGGCACCGCCGGCACGTTCACCGTCACGTTCTCGGACGCGACCGGTTCGCAGACCACGGCCGCGCTGCCGTACAACATTCCGGCGTCCGGCGGCATCACCACGACTTCGAGCCTGCAGAACGCCATCGCGGCGCTCACGAAGGTCGGGGCCGGGAACGTCGTCGTCACGGTGGAGAACCTGGTCGGCGGCGGCCGCGTCTTCCACGTGGTGTTCACCGGGCTGCTCCGCTCGACGCAGTTGCCGATGACCGCGGTCGGCACCGGCGGCACCACGGTCTCCGTGAACCGAGTCGGCATCACCGTCACGCCCGTGCCCACGACGGTGAACGCGGTGACGGGCGGCGCCCGTGCGTTCTTCGTGACGTATCCGAAGCAGAACATCTCGGGGCCGTACACCATCGAGTTCGGGCAGAACCCGCTGGGCGGTTCGATCCGCGCCGTGGACGTGCCGCAACTCGTGTCCGTGGTGAGCACGCCGACCACGACGCTGGACGTGACATTCCTCGGCGCCCGCGACGAGGTTCAGCAAGCGGTCGTGTCCGGCACGGCGGGCACCTTCACGCTCACCTTCAACGGTCAGACGACGGCTCCGCTGGCGTTCAATGCCACCGCACTGCAGGTTCGATCCGCACTGGAAGCCTTGCCGGGCATCGGCTCCGGCAACGTGCAAGTGGCTTTGAGCAGCGCGGCGGGGGCGAACACGTACACGATCACGTTCACGGGCGGCTTGGCGAAGACGGACGTGGCCCAGCTGGTGGCCGCGGGCGCGGGCGGCACCTCCGCGTCCGTCACGACCACCACAAACGGCCGCAGCGATAGCGCGGTGGCCGCGGACTTGATCCGCCTCACCGGGCCGAGCGGCAACGTGAGCCTCGCGGGCGTCACGGCGGCGCGGATCGGCACCTCGTCCACCTTCCGCTTCACGTTCCCGACGGCTCTCACCCCGGGCCAGTACGTGCTGGATTTCAATCCCGCATTCCGGGTGGCGAACACCGGCCCCGCGATGGACATGAACTTCAACGCGGGGCTCGACACGCTCCGCGGCGACGATCCCGCGAGCAACGATCTCGATCCGCTCTCCTACGCGAGCACCAACGCGGTGGCCATCCCGCCGGCCCCGACGGCGCTCGACCCGACTCTCACCGAGTCGTTCATCGTCGTGGACCAGGATTACATCATCCGGCAGAGCACGCTGGAGCAGATCCGCGTGCTGCTCAACATCTCGCATCCGGATGTGCGCGGCCTCACCATCGATCTCGTTCCGCCGGACTCGACCGGCGTCGGCCCGATCCGCCTGTTCACTGGTTCGCTGGCGACGCGACTCAACTCCACCAATTCGGCGAACTTCGAGAACACGCTGCTGGTCGATCGCGTCGGCGATCCGAACGTGACGAACATCGAGGCCGGCAACGCACCGTTCCGCTCCGGCGGCAGTTTCTACAGCCCGCAGACGCCGCTCAGCGCACTGGTCGGGAAGTCGTCCAAGGGCGTGTGGACGCTCCGGGTGCAGAACGACGGCACGAACACCCAGACGAGCGATCCGAACTTCGTGACCGGCGATCCCATCCAGATCACGAACTGGGGGCTGACGCTGCCACGGGCGCTCACCGTCGAAGCGCAACGGTTCGACCGCACGAGCGGCGTGCCCATCGATCCGACCACCGTCACGGTCACCACGACGCGGGCGGGCTCGGCGACGGTTTCCGAGGTTCAGACCATCGCCGTGATCGGGACCACCGGGACGTTCACCATCTCCTTCAACGGGGCCACCACCGGCAGCCTGGCCCGCACGGCGACCGCGCTGCAGATCCAGAACGCGTTGAACGGGCTGAGCACGATCGGCGGCGTCGGCGGCTCCGTGTCCGTCTCCGCCGTCGTGACCGGGAACAACCAGACATTCACCGTCACGTTCGGCGGCGCGCTCGCGAACCGAGACGTGCCGCAGATGACGACCTCGGCGACACCGGTCATCACCGACTCCAGCATCACGATTCCCGTTGATTTCGTGATCACGGAAACGACGCTGAACCAGATCCGGATGCTGGTGAACATCACGCATCCGAACGTCCGCGATTTGGACATCGACTTGATCGGGCCGGACGGCACGACGGTGCGGCTGTTCACGGGCACGCAACTTGCCCCGACGGCGTCCAATCAGAGCGCGAACTTCACGAACACGCGATTCTCGAACCGCGTCGGCGATCCGAGCACGCCGTCGATCCAGTCGGCCATCCCGCCGTTCAATGCGGGCGAAGCCGGCTTCTTCAGCCCGCAGAACTCGCTCGATCCGTTCGTGGGCAAGCACACGCTCGGCACGTGGACGCTCCGCGTCACGAACCGGGGCACGAACGCGGCCACGACGGATCCGAATTTCAATCCGAACGCGCCGATCCAGATCGTGAACTGGAACATCACGTTCCCGAAGCAAGTGGCGACGACCGGCCTCGGCCAGGCGAACGCAGACCGGTTCCAAGCCGCGTTCCGCGTCTTCACGCAGGACCCGACGAACACGCTCACGCAGACGACATGGACGCCGGTGGGCCCCGCGCCGACGAACGAGACGAACAACGCGGCCCGCATCTCGGCCATGGCCGTGGACCCCACGGATCCGTCGGGCAACACGGTGTACGTCGCCGTGGCCGGCGGCGGCATCTGGAAGACGACGGACTTCCTGAACAGCAGTTCGGCCCTTCAGAACGGCGGGCTCGTGCCGCGCGGGCCGAGCTACGTTCCGCTCACGGACTTCGGCCCCACCAGCGCGGTGAACATCTCGAGCATCGCCCTGTTCCCGCGGAACAACGACCCGCATCAGACGATCGTCTTCGCCCTCACCGGCGAGCCGAGCACGCTTGGCAAGATGCCCGGTTCGCTCACCTCGGCCGGCGTCGGCGTCATCCGCTCGCTGGACGGCGGCCGCTCGTGGCAGGTGTTGGACAGCACGCGCAACGTGGACGCGGCCGGCAACGTCGTGCTCATGTCCGACCAGAACACCCGCGACCATCTGTTCGTCGGCGCCACCGGCTACAAGATCGTCGTCGATCCGAAGCCGGGCCGCGACGGCGGCGTGATCGTGTACATGGCCCTGTCCGGCAACGCGAACCAGAACGGCCTCTGGCGCAGCTTGAACGGCGGCAACACGTGGACCCGCGTGATGGCGGGCAACGCGACGGACGTGGTGCTCGCCGCCGGCAGCGCCAATGTTACGGATCCGGCCTCGGGCAAGACCGTGTTCGAGGGCAACCTGCAGCAACTGTACGCGGGCTTCCGCAACACGCCCGCCGGCGGGCCCGGCGTGTACAAGACGGATTCGGCCCCGGCCGCGCTCAGCCTGGACTTCATGGCGGGCGGCACGACCAACCCGCTCATCATCGACACCTCGATCACCGGTTCGCCGTCGGTCACCACGAACAACCCGGTGTCGATCCCGAACAGCGGCAACCGCATCACGCTGGCCGTGCCCGCACTCACCGGCGACCCGCTGAAGGACTCGTTCCTCAAGGACTGGGTCTACGCGATGACGGATGACGCGGCGGGGAACGCCCAGCTGTACATGACGAAGGACGCGGGCGCCCACTGGACGCGCGTTCGCATGCCGAACCTGCCTTACTCGGCTCCCGTGCTGCGGCCGGACTTCCCGAACCAAGGCACGAACGACGAGTCCGGCGCCCGGCTCCAGACGGATGTGGAGACTGTCAGCGATTACAACATGGCGCTCGCGGTCGATCCCGAGAACCCTTACATCGTCTACATGGCCGGTGCCGGCAACAACAGCATCCGCCTCGACCTGACGACGATGAGCGACGCGCACAACTTCACGTTCTACGACAACAGCGATCCGGGTTTCGTGGGGGCGGGTGGCGTCCAGACTTCGACGGTCGGCGGGTTCCAGCCGCGCACCGCGGGTGCCCGCGGCGCGGTCCGCATCGGCGGCAGCAACTCCAACTACGTCGATTCGAACGGCGTCGCCATCGGCTTCCTCAATTTGTTCGGCGGCCGCGATTACAACCAGCCCTTCATCACGAACTCGGTCGTTCGCGTCCGCAACACCGGCGACGAGCCGAACACGCTGCTCGCCGGCTCGTTCGTCAACAACGGCACGGATATCTCGTGGAGTCCGTTCGAAGACATCTTCCAGACGGAAGTCCCGGGGCAGACCGGCAGCGCCCGCACGCAGAACCGGTTCGACGGTGCGAACACCCATGCGATCGTGAGTTTCACGGATCCGGTGACCGGCAAGACTCGCCTGATCTTCGGCACGGACGACGGCGTGTTCACCGGCGTGGATTCGGCCAGCACGATCGGCACCGGCACGCTCTCGGACGGCATCGGGTTCAGCAGCGCGGTGAAGGGCAACCGCAACGGCAACCTGCAGGTGTCGCAGTTCTGGAGCGGGGCGGTGCAACCGAGCCAACTCGCGGCGGACCTGGCCGGCGCGCTCTTCTACGGAATGGGCGACCAGAGCGGCTTCCCGGTTTCCAGCCCGAACATCCTCGCCTCCGGCGACTTGAACTGGCGCGGGCCCACCGGCGACGGTGTCTCCGTGCTGGTGGACCAGGCCGGCTCGGGCACCGCGTTCCAGTACCGCAGCCCGCTTGCCAGCGGCTTCGACTTGAACGCCACGGCGCTCGAGGAAGACTTCTTCCGCGTGCTTTCGAACACCTCGGACCACGCGTTCGGCGGCGGCTTCAGCCGTACGGGTAACTCGACCGGCAGCTTGTTCGACCAAGCCGGCGAGTTCTGGCGGAACAACACGGCTTCGATCATCACGAACAATCCGTTGATCTCGCAGCCGAACGCGAACCCGGCCAACCCGAACATTCTGATCTTCGGCTCGGCCACCGGCCGCGTGTACCGCTCGACGGACCAAGGCGTGACGTGGGTGGTGAAGGCCCAGCCGGGCAACTTGGACGGCACGCCGGTGCTGTCGGTCGCGTTCGGCGCGTCCGATCCCGCGCTGCCCACGCTCGTGAACAACTTCATGTACGCGGGCACGAACGGCGGTCGCATCTACTCGACGACCACGGGCGGCACCCCGTGGACGCTGATCGGTTCGGCCGCGAACGGGCTCAATGGCGCCGCCGTCATCCGCGTGATTCCGAACCCGCAGGTCGGCACGAAGGATGTGTTCGCCCTTACCACCAGCGGCGTGTTCTACAAGGCGGACGGCACCACCGCCGCCGGCAACTGGGTGAACATCACCGGCAATCTGTTCAACCTCACGCGGACGGTCTTCGGGAACCCGGCGGACCTCGATCCCGCGTTGCGGGCGAACAGCCTCACCGCGTTGGCCGTGGACTGGCGGTACGCCTTCCCGCAGCCGCTCAACCCGTCGCAGACCTTCCCGGTGCTGTACGCGGCCGGCGACGGCGGTGTGTTCCGCACCAAGGATTTCGGCACCACGTGGACCTTCTTCCCGGACGTGGCCAACGACGGCGCCGCGGCGGACGGAGGCTACCTGCCGAACACCCACATCACCGATCTCGATCTTTCGATCGGCAACCTCGATCCGAACACCGGCCGCTACCAGTCCGGCGGGTTCAACATGCTCGTGGCCACCACCTACGGCCGCGGCACCTTCGCCATCCGCCTCGATCCGAACATCCCGGCTTCGAGCTTCGTGTCCGGCCCGCGCGTGACGCAACTCATCAATCCGAACCCGGTGAACGGCCCCTCCGCCCAATTGCAGGTGCGCTTCAGCAGCGCGGTGGACCCGGCGACCTTCACCCCGGCCGACGTGCAGATCATCGGGCCCGGCGGCACGTCGATTCCGATCACCAGCGTGAACATGATCTCCGTGCCGGACGCCAACGGCGTGAATCCGCGAAACCTCTTCGCGATCACGTTCCCGACGCAGGCCGGCCTCGGCTCCTACGACGTGACGATCGGGTACAACCCGACGGGCAACAACGTGCCGCTCATCTCCGACCCGTCCGGGTTCCTCATGAACCAGGACAACGACACGGTGAACGGCGAACCGATCGTGGACCAGTACCGCAGCACGATCATCCTGAACTCGAACACGAACAACCGGTTGGTGGTGACGTCGAGCCCGTCGAGCGCCGTGGCCGGCTCGGCCTACAGCGTGACGATCCAGGCCCGCGACGCCAACGACCTGCTGCTGGGGAACGTGAACGGCACCCTGACGCTGACACCTGCACCCGGCACCGGCACCTTCACGCCTAACACGGTGAACATCGTCAACGGCGTTGCGATCTTCGACGTGACCTACCAAACGGCCGGCGACCAGACGATCAACGTGGCGTTCAATTCGCTGCCCGCGATCAACGGCACGGCTTGGACCACGACCGTGGTGGCAGGAGCGGCCACGCAGTTCAGCATCGCTCCCGCGAACTCCACGGTCACGGCCTCGAACACGCCGATGTCCTTCACGATCACGGCCCAGGACGCGTTCGGCAACACGGCCAAGACCTACAACCAGACGGCGACGCTGAGCCGAGCCGGCGCGGCCGCCACGATCCCCGCGTCCGTCGTGCTCGCCAACGGCGTCGGCACCTTCAACGGAACGTTCCCGACCACCGGAACCGTCCAGATCACGGCCACCGGTCCCGATCTCGCGAATCCGCCGTCCGGCACCATCACCGGCACTGCGAATGTCTCGGTCGTGCCCGGCACGGCTACGCAATTGGGAATCAGCATCTCGGCCGGCCCGTACACCATCGGCTCCACGGCCACCGTGACCGTGCGGGCGCTCGACGCACTGGGCAACCTCGCGAACAACCTGAACGGCACGACGATCAGCACGAGCGTCTCGCCGACCGGGCAGTCCATCGTGAACCCGGCGAACCCGCAGTTCGTCAATGGCGTGGCGACGTACACGATCACGTTCCAAGCCGCGGGCACGTTCACCATCACAAACACGGCGAACGGTCCGATCACGGGCACGATCACGGTGCCCGTCACGGCCGCCCCGCCGCCGCCGTCGCCGACGGACAACCTCCCCGCCATCTACGCGGTGGGTTCCGGCGCGAACGGCAGCCAGTACGCGACGATCTACAACGGCGACGGCTCGGTTCGCAGCACGATCGAGCCGTTCCCGCCGGGCTTCAATCAGCAGGTCGATCCGAGTCGGGGCGGTTTCTTCGGCGGCATCCGTGTCGCGGTGGGCGATGTCACCGGCGACGGCGTGCCGGATTACGTCATGGGCAGCGGGCCGACCATCCAGGCCTCCGTCACGGTCTTCAACGGAGCCACCGGGAAGCGCATTCTCGATTACAAGCCGTTCGAGAACTTCACGGGCGGCGTGTTCGTCACCACCGGCGACATCACCGGCGACGGCATCGACGAAATCATCATGACGCCGGACGAAGGCGGCGGCCCGCGCGTCACCGTGCTCCGTGGCGGCGACTTCGCCCGCATCTTCAACTTCTTCGGCATCCGCGACGAGAGCTTCCGCGGCGGCGCCCGTGCGGCCGTCGGCGACCTCAACGGCGACGGATTCGGGGAACTCGTCGTTGCCGCAGGCTTCGGCGGCGGGCCGCGCATCTCGATTTACGACGGTGCCTTCCTCGCCCAAGGCAAGTTCGCCAACCCGATCGGCGACTTCTTCATCTTCGAGGAGGGCCTGCGGAACGGGGCGTACGTCGCGGTGGGGGATGTGAACGGCGACGGCTTCGGCGACTTGGTCGCGGGAGCCGGGCCCGGCGGCGGTCCCCGCGTCATGGTCGTGTCCGGCAAGAAGTTGCTGGAGGCCGGACCGGACGGTCCGTATCCCGCGCTCGCCGCTCCGATCGCCAACTACTTCGCCGGCGATCCGAACGCCCGCGGCGGCGTCCGCGTCACCACCAAGAACATCGACGGCGACCGCAACTCGGAAGTCGTCACGGGTTCGGGCGGCTCGGACGACTTCGGCAATCTCGGCGGCTCGCGCGTGTCCGTGTACCTGGGTAAGAACCTGACCGCGAACAACTACCTGCCGGTGGACGAGTTCGATTACATCACGGGGTTCTACAACGGCGTGTTCGTGGGGTGATCGGGAAAGTGACGAGCCGGAAGCGTCCGCGGACGCTTCCGGCTCGTTGCGTTTTTGCACCGCTCACTTGTCGGCGGCGTCTTCGCTGTAACTGCTGGCGTACACGAACTTGGTTCCTTCGCCGAGGTGGTTCGGCAACTCCGCCTTGGCGGTGAGCCGCGCCGCGTGGTACTTGCCGGCCGCCGCGTTGAAGTACACTTCGCCGCTCCACAACATCGGCACCAGCGGCACCTGCTCGCCCGCCGTCTTGGGTTGTGCCTTCAGCGACGTCTGCAGCGTGAAGGTGGCCAAGCCGTCCTTCACATCCTTGCACGCGTACTTCTGCACGAAGTCGTAGTTCTCACCCGTGCCGGCGGGCGTGTCGAGCTTGAACGCGAACGGGCGTTCCCATGCCTGTCCGGACGCGGGGCCGGTCGGCGGCAGCACCATGCGGAACGGCAACTCCGCTTGCAGCCGCGCCGCCGAGCCCGTCTTCACTTCCTTCACTTCCACCAGGTCGCCGAGCGGGTTCACCCGCACCACGAGCACCGGCTTGTTGAGATATTCGGCCATTTCCTTGGCCTCTTCCGGATTCGCGGAGTCGCGGAGGTCCGTGGAGCCGTCCGGCTTCTTGAACTCGTTACGCACCGCGGTGATCTGCATCTCCAGCGTGGCCACGCCTTTCGCGTCCACATCCTTCACGGTCCACTTGCGGGTGAGCGTGAGGTTCGTGCGGGCTTCGCCGGTCACGGGCTTCTCGGTCTTCTCGTCGATGGTGGTTTCCTGGATCACCGTCGATTGCGTGACCTTGTACGTCTGCACTTGGCCGACCTGCCACTTGAACCGGAGATCGGCGGCGGGGGGTTGGGCGATGCCGGCCCCGGTAGCGGCGAGAGCGAGGATGGAAACGAGGAACAAGCGGGACATCGTCGGGCCTCCGGGATTCGTGTTTCGGCGGGATAGCGAAGCGCGGCAAGCGTTGGAAGAGGAATCAAGGAGCGACGCCGAGTTCGGTGCGGAGTTGATGCCCGTATTGTCGCACGGCTTGGCCGGCGGCGAAGTCCAAGGCTTCGCCCCAATACTGCGTGCCGCTCGTGTTCTGCCCCGCGCAGATCGCCTTCACGTCCATCACCTTCTCGCGGCCGTCGGCGAACGTCATTCGCACCGTGGCACGCACGCGGCAACTCGCGCCCGCCGGATGTTCCGATAATGTGCCCGGCATTTCCTCCGGTTCCTCCGTCTTGCCTTTCACGGCGATCGCGGGGTTGCCGTCCGCGAAGAGCAGGCCCGTGCCGACGGCGTTGGCCGTCTTTTGGTCGCCGTTCGCGTTTGCTTGGCGAAGTTGTTCGTAAGCCAGCTTGTTCTGCGAGCCGTTGAGCCCCGCCACCGTCTGTTTGCCGATCTTCACGTTGTCGGAAGGGTCGTGAATCGAGGGCTTGTCTTCCTTCCGCACCAGCCGGAAGGATGTGACGAACACTTCGACACGCTGCGGCTTCTCGGCCATGGCGCCGACGACGGCTTCGGTCTCCTTGGCGAGTTGCGTCCAGGCGTTCGGGAAGACGCGGCTGATGCGGTAGATCGACACGGGGCCGACGACCTGCTGCTTCTCCCAATCGTGGCGTTCGTCCATGAGGCTGATCGTCGCGCCGTGGGCGGTGAACGGCGCCGGGATCGCTTCTTGCGGCTTCGGCGGCGGCGCGGATTGGCAGCCCGCCAGAGCCACGAGCCACGTCACGGTGAATGTGCGCATCGGTTCCCCCTTCGCGGCTTATGCCGCAGGGGGCCGTTCGCGTCAAGTCGCGCTGACACGTGGAAGGCGGGTCGCTATCTCCGCCGCGGTTGATCGGAGGGCTCGGCCCCGTGCGGCGGCGACGCCGCGGGTTCCCCCGCCGGCCCGGGCGATCGCGAGGAGTTCCACATGATGTTCACGCGATGGAAGTTGCTGACGGGCGCGCTCGGGTTGTCGGTCGGTGGCTGGGCCACGTTCGGCCCCACGGCTGACAAGAAAGTGGATGTTCCGCCGCCGCCGGTGGTCGCTCCGGCTCCGGCTGCGGCTCCGGTTTCGACGGCTGCGACCACGGTCGTTGCGGCACCGGTGCTGCCGGCCCTGCCCGCGCTTCCGCCCGCCGCCATCTCGGACAAGCCGAACGTCGGCGTCACCACGGGTCTGGCTCCCGCGGGAGTTTCCGTGCCGGATCTCGACGTGCCCGTTCGTGCGCCGTCCAATCAAGTGGTGGAATTGCCCGGCCTGCCGCTTCCGGACTCGAAGCCGACCGAGACCAAGTTGCCGACTCCGCCGAAGCCTGTGAAGCCGGAGACGCTTCCGGTGGTGCCGGTGAGCGGCTTCGAGCCCGCCGTCCCGCCCGCGCAGCCCTCGCTTCCGCCGACTCCGGTTGCGTCGCCGGCCACGCCGAGCACGGTTGCCAAGCCGACGCCGACGCCCGAGCCGGCTCTGCCGGTGGTGGAGTACACCAAGCCCGCCACTCCTCCGATGGCCGCGCTCGCGCCGTCGGCTCCGAACGCGAACGCAACTACTCCGTCGGTTTCAGCGCCCGCCGTGCTGACCCCGGCACCGACGGTTCCGGTTTCCACCGTGCCGTCGAAGTTCCGCATCGTGCTCCGCGTCGGTGCCGAGAATCCGTCCTTTGAAGTGCGTCACGACGACGATCTCGTGATGAAGGTCGTGTGCGATAAGGTGGACATCAAGAGCCCGGACAAGGGGCAGGGGCCTTCGAACGTGATCGCGACCGGGAAAGTCCGCTTCGTGGGCTTCGGTGCGGAAGGCACCTGCGACTCGCTGTCGTTCCTGGCCGGCACCGGTGAAGTGTCGCTGACCGGGAGTGTGAACGTGAAGGTGCGGGACAAGATCGGCCGTGTCGAATCCGAATTGAACGCGGACAAGATGCAGTACAAGCTGGACCAGACCGCGCTCACCGGCGTGCTCAAGCCGTAAAGCAACTCGCTTGCGTGTTCGCGGTCGCGAACACGCAAGCGATGGTTTACGCCACGACGGCGCGGAGTTGGCCGCGGGACTTGGCGTAAGCGGCACATCCGACCACGCCGGAATCATCTCCCAGTGAAGCGGGCACGCAACGGATGTTGTCCGCCGCCCCCGGCAGCGTGTACCGCCGGGCGATCTCCCAAATCCGTTCGATGTACGAATCGCCGAGCGCACCCGTCACACCTCCGCCGATCACGATCACCTCGGGGCTCAAGAGGTTCACCACGCCGCCGATTGCGGCCCCGAGCGCACGAGCGGAATCGTCCACGAGTTGGACCGCGACGGGATCATCGCGTTGGTAGAACTCGGCGAGTTGGGAACTGCGGACGCCGGCGAGATCGACGTTCTTCCATTCCTTGCGGACGCGTTTGGGCGAATCGGCGAGGATCTCGCCGGCCCGTTGCATCATGAACTTGCGGCCGGCGATGGCTTCGACGGTGTGCCCGCGCCGCCAGTGCACCACGAGGTTGCCGAACTCGCCGCCGTTCCCGTTGAAGCCGAGGTGCAGTTCGCCGTTGAGGATCAACCCACCGCCGACGCCGGTGCCGACGAACACGCCGAGCACGTTCCGCGCCCCGCGAGCGGCCCCGAACGCATACTCGCCGTACGTGCCCATCCGCACGTCGTTCTCGACGTAAACGGGCCATGTCCAGTTCGCGGGCAAGAGCGTCTGCACGTCCACGTCGCGCCAATCGAGGTTCGGTGCGAACTTGACAGTGCTGGTGCCGATGAGAATCTGTCCGGGAATGCCGAGCCCCATGCCGCGGATCTGGGAACGGTCGATGCCCGATTCCTGGATGACGGCTTCGGTGCCTTGTGCGATGCGGTCCACGACCGCGGCCGGGCCGCCGTCCGCGCCGGTCGGCTGCTTGGATCGGGCGAGGAGCCGGAGGTTTTCGTCGAAGATCGCCGAGAGGATCTTGGTGCCGCCGAGATCGACTCCCAGCCAATAGCTGCTCATGTTGCGTCCCCGCTGCGAATCGATGGTGCGGGTGACATTATAGAAACGAGGCGGCGGCAAGCCGGGCGGCTTCGATAAACCGGGCGACCTTCACGGGATCTTTACGGCCGGGGGCCGACTCCACGCCGCTGGCCACGTCCACGCCCCACGGCTTCACGGTGGCGACGGCTTCGGACACGTTCTCCGGCGTGAGACCGCCCGCCAGAATGAGCGGCACGCCGGGGTCGAAGCCGACGAGCAGATCCCACGGGGCGCGGTGCCCGGTGCCGCCCATCTGGCCGTCCACGAACGAATCGACCAGCACGGCGGCGGGGCGGCATGCGGCCACGTACCGGCGGATGGCGTCGAGCCCGGCCGCATCCTTCACGCGGAACGCGGGGATGTGTGCGAACGGGAACGGATCGTCGGTCGGCGGTTGGTCGTCGTAGGTTTGAACGGCGCGGAGCCCGAGTTGGAAAGCGATCGCGGTCGCTTGGCGGAGCGGCATCTGCACGAACACGCCGACCGTCGCGGTGAAGGGGGGTAGGGCGCGAACGATCGCCGCGGCCTGTACGGGCGTGACGAACCGCGGCGACTTCGGGAAGAAGTTCAGCCCGAGAGCGTCCGCCCCCGCCTCGGCGGCCTGCCGGGCATCTTCGGGCGTCGTGACGCCGCAGATTTTGATTCGGATGGGCATGGGGTCAGGAAGATCGATTGCGACGCCGATCGCCCCAAAGACTGAAGAAGTCCGAGGCCTTGGCTTGGAAGCCCGGGAGCAACGGATGCGATACGGGATCGTCGCTCACTCTCACGACCGGATCTGCACCAAGGACGTGGATGGTAATCGACTTCTCATCGGGGTCGGCGACCCACACGGCATTCACTCCCGCGGCCAAGTACTCGTCGATCTTGTCGCTCACCTCGTTCGGACGATTGGAAGGTGAGAGAATCTCAACCACGACGGCTGGCATGACGGTCGACCACCGGGCCGGGATCTGATCCATTTCCCCGCCGTCGAGGAAGAATGCGACATCGGGACCGACCACCGTGCCCGCCTCCGCGTCCAAGACCACACCGGCATCTCCAGACGAGACCGAACCGATCTCATGTGATTCCGAGTAGTTCCCGAGGATGCGGGTGAAACAGCCCAGAATCGTGCCATGCAGTTGATGCGGGCGTGACACCTCGTGCACCTCGCCGTGAAGAAGTTCGAATCGCCTCGATTTGTTCTCCGGCCGATTCACGAACTCCCGAAACTGCTCGACCGTGAGCAATCGGGGAGGCGCACCAAGCATGGAAGCGGTCGTGGCCATGGAATCCTCACATTCCTCCCTACACAGTCTACCGCCCGAACGCACGCTTCGCCAATGCGAGAGCACCGTGCAGCACCACCTCTTCACCCAGTGCCGCGGGCACCACATCAGTCAGCCCCGCGAAGGGCGGAAACTCCTTCGCGGCCAGCAACCGCCGCAGCGGGTCGAAGAACAAATCGTCTCCCATGAGCGAGACGCCGCCACCGATCACGAGGCGCCGCGGGCAGAGCAGCTTAATCATTTGTTGGATGCCCTCCGCTAGCGCTGCGACCGCGGTGCCGATATGTTCGCGGGCCGCGGCGTTCCCCGTTCGCGCCAGCACCGCGAGTTCCTTCACCGTGCGAACGGAATGGTTCAAACGCGGATCAGCCTTCATACGGGCTTCGATGCCCCAGCCGGCCGCGAACGATTCCAAGATGTCTTCGCCGCGGACGATGAGGTGGCCGATCTCGGTCGCGCCGCGGCCGCACCCGCGGTAGATCTCGCCGTCGATCACCAATCCGCCGCCGATGCCCGTGCCCACCGTGATGTAAAAGACGGGCGAGAACCCCGCTCCCGCACCGTGCAAGGCTTCGCCCAGACACGCCACATCGGCGTCGTTGCAGATCACCGTTGAGAGGCCGATCACGTCGGAGAGCCACGCGGCCAGCGGGAAGTTGTTCCAACCGTCGACGTGGTGCGATTTGATCACGGACTGCGTGGCATCGTCCGTCGGACCGCCGAATCCGACGCCGACTCCGCGAACTTTGCCGCGCTCCACCCCGGCGGAAGCAAGCAGCTCAGGGATCGCCGCCACAATGGCTTTTCGGATGCCTTCGCCGCCTTCGGCTGCGTTCACGCCGCCGCGCCAAAGTGCCGCCAGATTCCCATCCGCTTCCCCCAGCGCGAGTTGCAGCTTGGTACCGCCGATTTCGATCCCCAGGTACATGGCTTCCCCGTATTGAGCTGGCACGCCGGTTGTGTCGGATATTCCGTCGGCAACACCACTTTTCCGTTCTATGGTTCAAGCGAACTCATGATGATGTCGTCTCCCATCGCCGAATCGTTGCAGAGTGCCGCGGCCTTCGCGGACGAACTCGACCGGCATCGCGTACTCACACGCGAGAAGCTGGGCGAGGCGATGGTCGATTTCCCCGGCGGCGGGTCGCTCGGCCTCGCCGAGTTCCTCATCGCCCGTGGCGACATCACCACGTTCCAAGCGGAACGCACCCTCGCCGGGCACGGGAAGTCGCTGTTTGTCGGCCCGTATCGATTGATCGAGCCGCACCACGTCGGTGCGTTCGGCCCGATTTTCCGCGCGGTGAAGGGGGACTCGTCTTTCGCACTTCGCGTGCTGCCGCTGCGAAGCCTGTGGCAGGCAAAGCAAGCGAAGCAACTGGTTCGCACGCTGGCTTCCCTCAGCAGTATTCCCGCGGTGGTACCGCTCGTGGATGCCGACTCCGCGAACGGTTGCCACTATCTGGCGTGGCCGCTCGTCTCCGGCGAGTTGCTCGCCGATCGAATTCCGACGCGAGGCCCATTCGACTCCGTGCGTGCGATCGATCTGCTGAGCCGCCTCGCGGCCGCGCTGGCATCCTGCCACGCCCATCAAATCCCGCACGGCCTCCTCACGCCGCAATCCGTGTGCATCGAGCGAGACGGTACGCCCAAACTCCTGGAAGTGGGTGCGGGATTGCTGCTCGCGCGGAACCTCGCCGCGGATGATTCCCTGTTCGACACCATGTCCGCGTCGCTGGCCGTTTCCACAGTCTTTGACTTCGCCGCGCCGGAGTGGGTGGCGAATCCGGCCGTGCCCACACCGGGTGCGGATCAGTATTCGCTGGGTGCGCTCGGCTGCTTCATCCTCAGCGGTCACGCCGATGCTTCGTCGTTGTCCACACGGACGCCGTCCGAACTGGTCGCCGTGCTGAACCGCATGCTCCAACGCGACCCCGCGGCCCGCTACTCCGGAATGGAGGAAGTGTGGGCCGCCCTCGCCGAACTGAGCGGCACCGCGGCAGAGGTGTTGATCCAGCACGATCCGTCCGAACATGCTTCGCGGCATTCGGGCAGCCGCATCCAGCCGTCGGGTTCGCCGGAAATCGATTGGGATGCCGAACCGCTCTTGCGGCCTGTGGAGCGGGACAACACCGAGGCATCGGTTCACTTCGACCTGCCGGACGCTCCCGAAGAGATGTCCGATCCGCTCGGGCTTCAGCCGTATGCCGCGGCGCGAGAAACGCCGCCCCCGGCCCAGTGGCAGACCGCGGCTTATGAAGTCCGGCAAACGCCGACGCCCCCGCCACGGACGAAGATGCCGCTCTTCGATGCCGCGGAAGGACATCATCATGCGAACGAGAAGTTGCCTGAACTTCCGGCCGCACCGCTTCCGCCATTGACCCATGATTCTCCCAACTCGGGCAAGTGGGATGCGGCTGCCGCCAAGCCGGCCTCCGGCCGCCCCTCCGAAGGGAAGTCCGGATCCGCGATCTGGAAACGCGTGAAACGCAAAGTGCTCTTTTGGCAGACTCCCGGCGACACGGTGCAGATCAGCGTCTTCGGCCAGCGACAGATCACGCACAGCGAGTCGCCGCGGCTCACGGTGTTCCTGCATTCGCCGTCGGCGGCGGCCAGCGTCGCCACGTTGGCCCGCGCCTTCCACCACGAAGCAGAGCTGCTCGGCAGCGGCACCCTTTCGCAGGTGGTGAACCGCGGGGAACCGCTGGATGTCCATCTCGCCGTCGCCCACACGTCCGTCACCAATCCGCTCGGCGGCTTCACGTGGCAGGGGCAACCGCACCGGCTCACGTTTGATTTCGTTGTGCCTTGGGAAGCACCGATCGGCCCCGCCCGCGCCGTGCTTTCCGTCGGGCGCTCGGACGTCCGCATCGGCAAGCTCGAATTCACCCTGACCATTCGCGACGGCACGGGCTGAATAACCGGCACACTTTCGCCAGCCCGCCGTCTCGATTCTCCGGTTCTTCCCGCCCGGATGCCCAGCGTCGCGTTAAAATACCGGCACAACCCGGATTCGCTCAAGTGCCGGCCATGTTCAACATCGCGATCACCGCCGACTTGCACTACGGCACCCGCCACACCGCGGGTCAGCACGCCACCTACGAACTGCTCCAAGACTTGCACGAGAACCCGCCGGACCTGCTGATCCTCGGCGGCGACATCGGCGCGGGCGACGAGTTCGAACGCTGCCTTTCGATCTTCGACAGGCTCGAGTGCCGGAAGGCGCTGACTCCCGGCAACCACGACATCTGGGTGCGAAGCGACGACGAGCGCGGCGATTCCCTCCGCGTGTATCACGAACACCTGCCTCGCCTCGCCGCGAACCACGGCTTCCACTATCTGGACTTCGCTCCGCTCGTGCTTCCGGAGGCGAGGCTCGCCGTGGCCGGCTCGATCAACTGGTACGATTACTCGTGGGGCGTGGAGCAACTTCCGGCTCATGCTTCGGACTGGAAGGAGCGTTTGGTTTGCAAGCGATTCACCCGGGGCCGTCACAACGACGCCAACTTCGTGCGATGGCACTTGGACGACGGCCGATTCACGCACCAAGTGGTGACGACGCTCGAAACGCACCTCGAACGTGCGTTCCAGCATGTTCCCGCGGCGATCGTGGTCACACACCATCCGGCGTTCCGCGGGCTGAACTACCCGAAGAAGGAGCCGATCGGCCTGGACGGCTGGCTGTGGGAGGCGTTTTCGGGAAATGTCGGACTGGAACGGATCCTGGAACGGAACGCCTCGCGGATCCCGTTCGCATTCAGCGGGCACACCCACTTTGCCCGCGAAGCGAACCTCGGCCCGATCCGCGGCGTGAACGTCGGCGGCGATTACCACTTCAAGCGGTTGGTCCGTCTCGAATGGCCGACCGGCGTGATCCGCAGCACGCAGTTCGGCGAAGCGTGACTCACGCCAGTGCCTTCTCGTAAGCGTCCGGGTTGAATCCGACGAGGAGTGTCTTGCCCACCTTCGCGGTTGGAGCCGCGGAGGTTGCCGCTCGGGCCGATCATGCTTGAGAGCAACGTCTCTTCGTCGGGCCGGTCTTTCTTCAAGTCGAACTCTTCCACCTTCGCGCGCGCATCGCGATGATCGTGCTGATGCCGTCGAGCAACGCGAGGGCGTCGTCCGGGCCGTATCGCACCTTGTGGGCGTCCACGGTCTCCTTCACCGTCGCGCCGGCGGGCCCGAGGAACGCCTGCGTCTTCTTGCAGGTCACGCACGATTTGCGGAAGTACAGCCAATCGATGGTCTTCGCCATGGATGTTCCTCAGTTCAAAAGTTCCTTGATCACGTGCCCGTGGACGTCCGTCAGGCGGCGGTCGATGCCGTTGTGGCGGACGGTCAACTTCGTGTGGTCGATGCCGAGCAGATGCAGGATGGTCGCGTGCAGGTCGTACACCTCGGTGGGGTGCTTGCGATCCGCTGGCTTGTAACCGAATTCGTCGCTCGGTCCATAACTGAGGCCGGGTTTGACGCCGCCGCCGCAGAGCCAATTGGTGAAGCAGTACGGGTTGTGATCGCGACCTTTTCCGCCCTGCGAACTCGGCATGCGGCCGAACTCGGTCGTCCAGAGCACGATCGTGTCGTCAAGCAGGCCGGTGCGCTTGAGGTCCGCGATGAGGGCGGCGGCGCCGCGAGCCATGCCGTAGGCCAGCGGGCCGTGGTCGCGCTTCACATCCTCGTGGCTGTCCCAGTTGCGGCGCGGGAAGCCGTTGTCGTTCCCGCTCCAGATCTGCACGAATCGCACGCCGCGTTCCAAGAGCCGCCGCGCGACCAAGCACTTCCGTCCGAAGTAATCCGTCTCTTCGATCGGGTTGATCTCCTTGTCGAACGTTTGCTTGCCGTGGTCGAGACCGTAGAGCTTTAGCACGCTCGACGGTTCCTTCGAAATGTCGAGCGCCTCCGGGGCGGCGAGTTGCATCCGCGCCGCGAGTTCGTAACTCTTGATTCGCGCTTCCAGACGCTCGTCGCCGGGGCGCGTGGAAGCGTGCTCCTTGTTCAACTGCGAGAGCAGATCGATGCCCGCGGCGTCGGACTTCTTCGTGATGAACTTCGCGCGATCGTCCGGGAACAAATCTTCGATCGGATTCTTGGAGCCGGGGTAGATTGAAGCTCCCTGGTGCTGCGCGGGCAGGAACGCGGAGTCCCAGTTCTTCGTGCCGTTGGAAGCGAGGCCGCGGTGGTCCGGCAGCACCACGAACGTCGGCAGGTTCTCGTTCAGGCTGCCGAGGCCGTAGCTCACCCAGCAGCCCATGCCGGGGAAGCCGGGGCGGTTGAAGCCGGTGGTTTGCAGCAGTGTGCCCTGCGAATGAACGCCGGTCTTGCCCACCATGTTGTGGATGAAGCTCAGCTCATCGACGACCGCGCCGAGCGGGGCGACCGGTTCGCCGAGTGGCTTGCCGGATTTGCCGTAGGGCTTGAAGTCCCACACGGGGCGGAGCCACGGCCCGAGTCCGTTCTGGAACGCTTCGACGTGCTCGCCGAACTCCGCGGGTTGTCCGTTGCGTTTGATCAGTTCCGGTTTGAAATCGAAGAGATCGACATGGCTCGCGCCGCCGGCCATGAACAGTTGCACGACGCGTTTGGCCTTGGGTGCATGATGCGTCGCGGCTTCGCCGAGCATTGCGGCCAGTGCGATGCCGCCGAGGCCGCCGCCGGAGTGCCACAGGAATTCGCGTCGGTTCACGGCATGCCTCCACCGGGGATTCTAGCTAGCAGCATCACACACATCGAGGAACTGTTGCAGGAACGGCTTCAGCGGCTCCTCGGGAAACAGCACCCACGAATAGTCCCTGCTCCGCAGCACGGCGTTGGCCCGCACTTCCGCTTCCACGCGAGCCAAGTTCGCTTTCGCCGGCGGCACCTGCTTCCAGACGTGGTGCCGCAGTTGTTCGTTCAGGTCGGCCAGCT
Organism: Gemmataceae bacterium; assembly: GCA_046350135.1. Taxonomy (GTDB): domain Bacteria; phylum Planctomycetota; class Planctomycetia; order Gemmatales; family Gemmataceae; genus Urbifossiella. Next base: position 86,695 of record JAXMBB010000018.1, on the reverse strand, counting down.
TCCGATACCACTTTCGGCGTGCCGCGCGATCCAGGAGCGGCGGCTCGCTCGCGGCGAGCGTTTCGCGATCCGCCACGAGCCGCAGGACGAAGCGATCGTCCGACGACGGCGGCACCACATTCCGCTGCGGGTTCCACTGCAAGTCGCGAACGCGCCTTCGGGCTGAGGCCAAGTCCGCGTCCGTGGACGGGAAGCCGGGCAGCGGCAGGTGCAGCGTCGCAGACACGACTTGGTACGCCGGCGGCTCGATGCCGAAGTAATTGCGGATGATCGCGTCCGTCACTTCGTCGTACTTTCCGCCGCCGATGCCGTGGAGGAAGAAGTCGCCGATCAGGAGCCGGGCGAACAATGTGAGTGTGAGCGCCCGCGGGCGGATTTGTTCGGGCAACGGCTCGCCATCGCGCAGGCTGAGCTTGCGCCGGCCCCGGTCGGTCAGCACCCAGAAGGGTGCTTCGTTCGCCTCCAACTCGGGGGCCGGGTGCGTGCGGCTGCGGATGCGGTTCACGCGGCGATACTCGCGGATCGCCCCGTTGTATGCGTCGCGGAATCGCGGCAGGTCCGCCACGATGTGCTTCACGAACCGCCGGAATGACTCCAACCCGCTGATGGAACTCACGGGCTGCTCGATGTTGCGGCAGCCCCACTCCTGCTCGCGTTCGACACGCATGGTGGTGAAATGAAACTCAACCGTGCGACGTTCATCGAGACGCGGCCACAGATCCAAGGCGAGCGGCCGGTACAGCCAGTCCGCACACAGCTTCTGGAGCCGCTCCGGAAACGAGGCGAAGAGCGCGGAGTTGCTGAGCGAGTATTCTTCGTAGGCCGGTGCTTCCGCGAGCGTGTCGAAAGGAACCGACTCCACCGACACCGACAGCGGATCGCCCGGCTCGAACACGGGCACTTTGATGGCGGCGGATTTGGGCGTGTCGCTGTTCGCAATCAGGTGAAGCGGCGTGCCGCCCAGCTTTCGGGCGAGGCCGTTCAAGGCGAAGTTCTTGGCCCACACGCCGGGGTGGGAGAGTTCGGGTTGATGCCCGCCGATCAGCAGCGGTTCGGCTCCCGCGAGTTGGAGTTCCCGACGTGCCAGCTTGCGAAGTTCAAATAGAGCCGTGCCGTCGATCGGAAATTCGGCACGGTTCAGGATCGCCCGGTTGCGTTCGACCAACTCGGGCACGCGGTCGAAATGCGGCTCGGCGAGCACCTCGCCGTTCCGGGTCGGGGCACGCAGGCGGAGCGGCATCAACACGGCTCCGCGCAGCAGGTCTCGTGAACTTCGACGGGAAGGGAATCGCGTTCGGCGTCGGCCAACACCGTGCGGTAATACGCAAGGCGTTGCTCGGGGTCGTTCATCACGCCGCCAAAGGCGCGGTTCGGATCGAGGTACAACCGCGGCACGCCGATCTCCTTCACCCGCAAGCCCGCCCGCGCCGCCTGCACCCACAACTGCAGCGGCATGCCCCAGCCGTTCTCGGTGATCCGCAGCTTCTCCAACGCCTCACGCCGGTACGCCTTGAACCCGCAGAAGGCATCCGTGAGGTTCAGCCCGTACCGTTCGTTGATCTCGCGTGTGACGGTCGCATTGATGAAGCGGCGGTCGGTCGGGGCCGGCGTGTCCTGACGGAAGTCGCGGTAGTAGCGGCTTCCGGAGACGATGTCGCAATCGTGCATCGCTTCGAGCAGCACGGGGATCCGGGCCGGTTCGTGCTGGCCGTCGCAATCCATGGTCACGAGCGTGTCGTAGCCCCGATCCAAGGCGAAGCGGAAAGCGGAGATGAGGGCTGCACCGTAACCGCGGTTCACGGCGTGGTCGACGCGGAGGATGCCGGACTGGGCGTCGAGCAACTCGCGGGTGCCGTCCGTGGAGCCGTCGTTGATCACGAGAATGTCCGAACTGTAACGCCGGGTGCGGTCGAGCACGTCGAGCACGTGCTTCGCCTCGTTGTAAACCGGGATGGCGGTGAGCCAGCGGTTGGACATGTTGCGCCCCTTCGAAGTTCCCCCATTGTAGGGGCGCGACTCGCGCGGAAGCAAATCCCGGGTCAAGGACGGGTCTGCCTGTGGGTTTTGGGTCTCGGGCCGCTCTCACCAGAGCCCGAGGCAGCAACCCGCGCCGCCCCCGCCGCCGAGCAGCGGCAGGATGCGGCGCTCGAACGGCAGCTTCAGATAGTCGGCGCGGTTGAACACGGATTCGCCCTTCATCAGCGTTTGCGTCACATGGGTGGCGTGCTCGAACGGATCGCCGTCGTACAGCACGAGATCCGCAAGCTTGCCCTTCTCGATGCTGCCGTGCTTCGCCTCGATGCCGAGCAACTTGGCCGCGTCGATGGTGACGGCCCGCAGGGCGCGGTCCGGTCCGAGGCCGTTCGCGGATGCCATCGCCGCCTCATGTCGCAGCACGCGTGTCTTCGGAACGTAACCCTCGAATCCGGTACAGATCGCGAACGGCACGTCGGCCTTCGCCAACAGTGCCGCATTCCCGGTGAAGGCGTGCAGCGTCTCCATGCTCGCGGCGGCGCGTTGCATCGTGGGATGTACAATCACCGGCACACCGGCCTTCTTCAACTGCTCGGCCATGCGATAGGCCTCGGTGCCGAGCGCGGCGATCACCGGCTTCAGCTTGAACTCTTCCGCGATCCGCAAAGCGGTGGAAATGTCGTCCGCGCGGTGGGCGGCGAAGTAAACCGGCACTCTGCCCTCGAGCGCGAGCACGAGAGCATCGTGCTTCGGGTTCTTGGGCGAGTTCGGTTTCATGCGGTAGGCTTGGGCCTCGGAAAACGACTTGCGAACGAGTGCGGCCACGCCCATCCGCGTGAGCGGCCCCTTGCCCTTGTAGCTCTCCTTCGGCACTTCGCCGAGGTTCACGAGAATCGCGGCCGGGGTGCGCAGCGTGCAGGCTTCCGCCGTGATTCCCTCCGTGCGGAAGATCGCGCTCTGGCCCGCGATCACGTTCGCACGGCCCGGCGATGCATGAACCACCGTGGTGCCGTTGGCGCGGAGGAACTCCAAGAGCGGTTCGTGCGGGTTGAAGCCGTCCAACGCGCGGAGGTCGGACTGGTTCGGATCGCTCAGTTCGTCCTGATCCTGGTCCGCGGGAATGTTCCACGCCCCGGAGAGGCCCGCCATCGCGAACGCGTCGATGAGCCCGGGTGTGACGTGCTTCGCCGTGATGGTGCGGACGTCCTTCAGCGTCACGGCGGCCTTCGATCCCACGAACAGGATCTCGCCGTCCTTCACGATCACGACGCCGTCCTTGATCGTGCCGCGTTCCGAGGCCGTGTGGACGAAGTCCGCGGTGATCGCGAACATGGTCTTGCCTTCCTCGCCGCTGCCGTTGAAGGCCCGCTTCGGTTCCGGTCCCGGATCGCGCCGCAGTTTCTCGGCGAGTTTCGGCATCGCGACGCGTTCGTTCACCGGCAGCGCGAAGCCGCCGTCGCGGTAGCCCACCTGTGAAGCATCGGCGGCGTCGAACACCTTCCTGCCGTCGATGTACGTCTCCATCACATGCGTGTACGTGGAGAACGGTTTGCCGCTGAGCACGACGAAGTCCGCATCCTTGCCCTTTTCGAGGGATCCGATGCGGTGATCGAGGTGCATCAATTTCGCGGGGGTGATGGTGAGTGCTTTGAGCGCGGCCATGTCACTGAGGCCGCCACGGACCGCGATCGCGCCCGTCCGCAGATAGAACCGCGACTCCGTGACCGAATCATCCGTGTTGATCGTGACCGCGACGCCGGCCTTCTCGAGGATCGCGGCGTTCTCTTCGAGCAGGCCCATCACCTCGGCCTTGCCGCCGGGGCTGTCCACGAGCGTGAGCGAAACGGGAATCTTCTTCTTGGCCAGGATCTCGGCCACGCGATAACCCTCGGTCGCGTGTTGCAGTACGAGTTCGAACCCGAACTCTTCCGAGATGCGGACGGCGGTCATGAGATCGTCCGCCCGATGGCAGTGGAAGTGAACGGTACGTTTCTTCTCGAGCACTTCGACGAGCGGCTCGAGGCTCGTGTCGCGATCCACCTTCTCGCCGGCGTCCTTCTTCGCCTTGTATTCGCGGGCCTTCACGAACTGCTCACGCTGAAGTGCGGCCACTTTCATCCGTGTGAATGGCGCTTGTTGCTTGTTCTTGCCGTAGCCCTTGGGGTTCTCGCCGTTGGCCATTTTGAGGCCACCGAGGATCGTCTTGCCATCGGGAAGAAACCCGGAGATGCGCATTTCCTCGACGGTGCGGCCCCGGAGTTTCACGTAGAGCGTCTGGCCGCCGATGACGTTGCCGGAGCCCGGCATCACATTCGCGGTGGTGATGCCGCCGGCCGCGGCCATGCGGATGCCGGGATCGTCCGGTTGCAGCGCGTCGATGGCCCGCACGCCGGATTGCACCGGGCCGCTCATCTCGTTGCCGTCCGAGTTCGCGGGAACGTGCGGCCGGGCCCACAGTCCGATATGCGAGTGCGTGTCCACGAGGCCGGGGATGATCACGGCACCTTTCAGATCGCGGACCTCGAATCCGTCCGTGGCGGGGGCTCCGTCACCCGCGCCGGCGAAGACGATCTTGCCGTCCTGGACGACAAGCACGCCGTTCTCCACGGGCTTGTCACTGGCCCCGCTGTAGATCGTGGCATTCGTGAGAACCAGACCCTTCTCCTTGCCCAGCGGTTGGGTGCGGACCGCACCGGGCGGGAGAAGCAAGCAGCCAATCAGGGCCACAGGAAGGAAGCGGAGCATGGTGATTCTCGCGGGATGGCGGCGAAGGTGAGAATAGTCGGCTCGGTGTGCTTCGACCATTTCCGGCGCAAGCCTCTTGCTCGAAACGACTTGAACAGCGTGGTTCGCTCGCGGAGCTGGCCACAGGAAAATCTTGGCGGTGATTTCCGAATTCCGTGGCGTGTTTCAGGCGCGGATTACGTTCTGGAAGGCACGGGTCGTTCTCTCCCAGTGGAGCCGCTGCCATGCCACGCTCTCGAAACGGCACCTCCCCGACGGCCCCGCTCCTCGGCGGGCGGGGCATGGTGCTGGTGGTCGAGGATGAGCCCTCGCTACGCGTGCTGATTCGTCGCATGTTGGACCTGTACCGTTTGGCGTCGCGGGAGGCGGCCAGCGCCGAAGACGCGATCATCATGGCACAGACCGCCGAGTTGCCGATCGATGCCGTGCTCACGGATCTCCAACTCCCGGAGATGACCGGCCTGGAGTTGGCCGCCCAAGTGCAGGCTTTGCGACCAGGGCTGCCGTTCGTGTTCATGTCCGGCTACCCGCGAGAAACCGCGTTCGGCAGCTCGCCATCGGATTATTGCAACGCGGAGTTCCTGCAAAAACCGTTCACGCCGGCCCAACTCGGGGAAGTGATGAGGCGGGTGATCCAGAGACGCACCCTGCCGCCGAACGATATAACAGTTACACCGCCGCCATGAACACCGCACTCCTCCTCATCGCACACGGCAGCCGCCGCCCGGAGGCGAATGCCGAACTCGTTTCGATTGCCGCGTCGCTGCGCTCGCGCGGCGAGTGGTCCACGATTCAACCGAGTTATCTCGAATTGGCGGAGCCAGGCATCGCCGCCGGCGGGGAATTGTGTGTGGCGTCCGGTGCGGAAAAGGTGGTGATGCTCCCGTATTTTCTCTCGCCGGGCCGGCATGTGGTGGAAGACTTGGCCGCGGCCCGCGATGCACTTCAGAAACGGTTCCCCGCAGTGAGCTTCGTGCTGGCCGAGGCGCTGGGCCGCCATCCCCTCATCTTGGATGCGCTCACGGAACGTGCGAAGAGCACCTGAGCCGCACCATCATCCCATCGGCATCGGCTCGCCGTGGTAGACGAAGTGCGGGCGGCTCTCGGCATCCTTCCACATCGTGGTCTTCGGAATGCCGAGGTGCGAGTAGATCGTGGCCGCGAAGTTCTCGGGGCTCTGCGGCTCGGTCATCGGGTAGCCGCCGGTCTTGTCCGACGAGCCGACCACTTTGCCGCCCTTCACACCGCCGCCGGCGAGCCAGAGACTCTGCACCGAACCCCAGTGGTCGCGGCCGGCGCCCTTGTAGAACTGCGAAAGCGTACTGAGTCGCGGCGTGCGGCCGAACTCGCCGCCCATCACGATCAGCGTGTCGTTCAGCAAGCCGCGATCTTCCAAGTCGCCGATCAGGGCACACAACGACTTGTCCGTCGGAGGCAACAGCTTGTCCTTCAGGTGCGGGAAGGCGTTGCCATGCGTGTCCCACGTCTCGTTGTTGCCGAGATTCACCTGCACGAGGTTCACGCCGGCTTCCACCAGCCGTGCGGCCATGAGCAGCGACCAGCCGAACGCATTGCGGCCGTAGCGGTCCAGATCCTTCGGATCAGCGTGGTTCAGGTCGAACGCCTTGCGCACCCGGCCGTCCGTGAGCAACGAGATCGCGTCGTGCCTGGAGCGGTCGAACATGCCGACGCTTGCGGCTTCATCGAGCAGCTTCCGCTGCCGGTCGATGGCCTTGAGTACGTTCATGCGGCTGTCGAAGCGCAAGCCGTCCACTCCTTGGGGCAGGCTCAGGTCCGGGGCCGTGAACCGGGTTCGCTTCGGCTTGATGGGCCGTTGCTGATGGTCGAACTCGTACTCGGGGTACGCGCCGTAGGCGAGCGGGTCGAAGCCGGCGCACTCGATGAACCACGGGTCGCGGATGCGGCCCATCACGCCGGCGAATTGGCCGGGAATCACCCGGCCCGTGTTGTGAACCAGCCGCTCCGGCAGGACGACGGCCGGCGGCAAGTTGTTCCGCGGCGCGGTGACCGCTCCGACCACGGACGCGATGCTCGGATGATCGCTCGGTTTCGGCAGGCTCGGGTTGAACCCGGTCGGGGCGTCGCCGCGACCCGTCAGCATGATGTGGTGGCCGAGCGAGTGGTCGTTCGACTTGTGCGTCAGGGATCGGACGATGGCCCACTTGTTCGAGATGGCCGCGAGCTTCGGCAGATGTTCGGTGATGCGCACACTCGGCGTGCGGGTGGCTGTGGTGCCGAACTCGCCGCGGATGCCGTCCGCCGCGTCCGGCTTCGGGTCGAACGATTCGTGCTGCGCGAGGCCGCCAGATAGGAAGATGTAGATGACGGACTTGGCCGTCGGCTTCTGCGACGACTCGGCGCGGAGCGCGTTCAATTCGGCGAGGCCGAGACCGAGCAGGCCGATGGAGCCGGCTTGAAGCGCGGTGCGGCGGGTGAATGCCGGGTGGGAGAGTGCGGCAGGCATGCGAACTCCGCGGCGGGAGTGAGGCGGGAAGTTAGAGTATCCCCTTTGAAGGGGTGTGAAGCAAGAGTGACGCCGCGATTCGACTCATTGACTCCGCTCCGCACCCGGCGTAGTCTCATGCCGCAAGGAACGACCTCACCCGGAGCCGCATCATGATGACCCGCCGCGACGCGCTCGCGTTTCCCCTCGCGTCCCTCCTTCCCGCCGCGCTCGACACGCCGTTCCTGTTCGCATTGGACGGAGGCGACCCGACCAAGTTCTTCACCGGCGATACGAAGCCCGGCGATATCCGACTCGGCGCGCCGCGCACGTTGAACAGCTACTTCCCGTTCGTGGTGCCGAAGAGCAAGGAAGAATGGGCCGCGCGGCGGAAGGTGGTCCGCGAACGCGTGCTCGTCTCCAACGGGCTGTGGCCGCTCCCGGAGAAGACGCCCCTCAACCCCGTGATCCACGGCAAGATCGAACGCGACGGTTACACGGTGGAAAAGGTGTTCTTCGCCAGCATGCCGGGGCACTACGTCAGCGGTAACCTGTACCGCCCGGCCGGGGAGGGCAAGAAACCCGCGGTGCTCTGCCCGCACGGGCACTGGGCCAACGGCCGCTTCTACGAGGCGACGGACGCCGAAGCCAAGAAGCAGATCGAGATGAAGGCCGAAGAGACGATGGAAGGGGCGAAGTTCCCGTTGCAGGCCCGCTGCGCCATGCTCGCCCGCATGGGCATGATCGTCTTCCACTACGACATGGTGGGCAACGCGGACTCGAAGGCGATCCCGCACCGCGAAGGCTTCAAGGACGTGCAAGCCGAGCTCCGCGGCCAGAACTTCATGGGGCTCCAGACGTGGAACAGTATCCGCGCCTTGGACTTCGTCGAGAGCCTGTCGGACGTGGATCCGAGGCGCATCGGCGTGACCGGCGCGTCCGGCGGCGGCACCCAGACCTTCATGCTGTGTGCGATCGACGACCGCCCGGCGGCCGCATTCCCCGCCGTCATGGTGAGCACTGCCATGCAGGGCGGTTGCGTCTGCGAGAACTGCTCCGGTTTCCGCGTGGACACGGGCAACATCGAACTCGCGGCGATGTTCGCGCCCAAGCCGCTCGCCATGTCCGGGGCGGACGACTGGACCAAGGAGATCATGACGAAGGGTTTCCCGGAGCTGAAGGAACTCTACTCGCTGCTCGGAGCCGAGGACAAAGTCGCGGCGAAGGCATGGCTCCAGTTTCCGCACAACTACAACCAAGTGGCCCGCGAGTTCATGTACTCGTGGTTCAACAAGCACCTGCTCGGCAAGGACGGCGAAGTGAAGGAGAAGCCCTTCAAGCCCGTGCCTTGGAAGGAACTGAGCGTCTACGACGCGGAGCACCCGCGGCCGAAGGACGAACTCGATGCCACGAATCTCCGCGTGGCGATGGCCAAGGCGTCCGACGCGCGGATGGCGAAGCTGGCCCCGAAGGACGCCGCGAGCTTGAAGGAGTTCAAGAGCGTGATCGGCGTCGCGCTCGCGGGGTTGGTGACGGATGCGATGCCGAAGGAAATCGCGATCCGATCCGGCCCGCTCCAGTCCAAGATCGACGGACACGTCATGCACCGCGCCGTGCTCGGCCGCGTGAACGAGAAGGACGCGATCGCGTGCGCCGGTGTGTTTGCGAAGGGCGACGCCGGGCTCGTGATCTGGGCGCACCCGAAGGGCAAGAGCAGCCTCTTCGAGAACGGCAAGATCGCACCCGCTGTGAAGTCGCTGACGGATGCCGGGTTTGCGGTCGTGGCCACCGATCCGTTCGGCACCGGCGAGGCGACGCCCGAGAAGCCTTGGATCGTGGACAAGACGTACGCCGGGTACACTTTCGGGTACAACCGGCCGATCCTGGCGAACCGCGTTCACGACTTGCTCACGCTGGTCGGCTTCGGCCGCATGCTCAAGGCGAAGACCATCGCGATCGCAGGCTTCGGCGAGATGGGCCCGGCGGCGGTGATGGCGAAAGCGCTCGCCGGCGAACACGTCTCCAAGTGCGCCGCGGACATCAACCAGTTCCGGTTCGAAGACATCAAGGACGCGTCGGACCCGATGATGCTTCCGGGTGCGGTGAAATTCGGCGGTTTGGGTGCGTTCCTCGCCCTGTGCGCTCCGGACGCCGTATTCGTTCACAACCACCAGGGCTCGGGCATCGGCAAGATCGCCGAGGCGGCCTACGAGGCGGCCGGTGCGGCCACGAAGCTCCAACGAAGCGGCCCGAAGGCGGACGATGCCAAGGTCGTGGAGTGGTTGGTGAAGTAAGAGTGGAACCTACAACTGGAGACTCCCATGCGATTGCTGCTAGCTCTCTCACTGTTCGCACTCGCGCCGGCGTTCGCCGCGGACAACGATCCGTGGAAGCTGGACTACAAGTTCAAGTCACTGAAGGACGACGACCTGAAGGACGCCAAGGGCACGCCCGCGCCCGAAGGCGCCATCGTGCTCTTCGACGGCAAGAACACTGCGAACTGGACCAAGACCAACGGTAAGGATGAAGTGAAGTGGACCCTTCGCGACGGCGGCGTCATGGAAGGCGTGAAGGGCCACGGGGACATCATCACGAAAGAGAAGTTCGACGGCTCGTTCACCCTGCATGTCGAGTTCCGCGTGCCGTACGAACCGGGCGGCGCGGGGCAGGGCCGCGGCAACAGCGGTGTCTATGTTCAGGGCCGTTACGAGGTGCAGATCCTCGACAGTTACGGGCTCAAGAGCAAGAACAACGACTGCGGCGCGATCTACGAGGTGGCCGCACCCAAAGTCAATGCGTGCAAGGCACCCACCGTGTGGCAGGCGTACGACATCGAGTTCACCGCGCCGAAGTTCGAGGGCGGCAAGAAGACCGAGCCCGCCCGCATGACGGTCACGCACAACGGCGTGAAGATTCACGACAACGTGCCGATTCCCGTGGACAACACGCGGGCCGGTCTGGGCGGCGATCCGTCGAAGCCCGGCCCGATTCTGCTCCAGGACCACGGCCACCCCGTGCAGTTCCGCAACATCTGGCTGCTCAAGAAGTCGTGAGCTCAGTTGCGGGAGTCGCTCCATTCCGGTTGCACTTCCGCCGATGATTTCGGAGGGCTACAATCTTCACACCTCTCCCTCCGGAATCATCCAAATGAAAGCCCTGATCCTCGTCACGGACGGATTCGAAGACTTGTCGCTGTTCCTCCCGTGGTATCGACTGCGGGAGGAGGGCGTGGATGTGCGGCTCGCGAGCCCGATGATGCACGCTCTCACCGGGCAGCACGGCTACCGCATCGAACCGGATCTGCGGATCCACGAAGCCAACCCCGCCGATTACGATCTACTCGTCATCCCCGACGGTCCGATGGTCGAGAGGCTTCGCCAACGCGAGGAAGCGGTGGATGTGACTCGCACCTTCGTACAGGATGGCGCCCGCGTCGCGGCGATCGGCCACGGGGCTCAGTTGCTCATCAGCGCCGGCGTGCTCGACGGCCGCACCGTGACTTGCGATCCCGGCATCCGCGACGATGTGCGGGCCGCCGGCGCCGCGTACCGCGAAGATGCTGTCGTCCGCGACGGCAATTTGCTCACGTCCCGCAGTGCGGACGACTTGCCCGCTTTCTGCCAGAAGCTGATCACCGGATTGTTGCTGAAGGTGTGATGCCGGAAGGTTCGCGAGCCCGCCGCGCCAGCCAGGGAGTTTCGACCCGTGCTGGCGCGGCGGGCTCACTCCGGTTGAAATCTCGTAGTTCAATGCCACTTCATCCTTTGCGGGCTTAGCCCCCTTCAATCGCAACTTCGGCTTCTCCAGCACCACGGTGGTGTCCGGAGGCACGCTCTCGGTGAGCCACACGTTCGAGCCGATCACCGCCCGTTCGCCGAGCACCGTCTGCCCCCCGAGGATCGTGGCGTTCGCATACACCACGACGCCGTCGCGGAGCGTGGGGTGCCTCTTGTAGCTACCGTGGGTGAGGCTGCCGTCGTCGTCCTTCGTGAAGCTGAGCGCGCCGAGGGTCACGCCTTGATACAACTTCACGTTGCAACCGATCTCGCACGTCTCGCCGATGACCACGCCCGTGCCGTGGTCGATGAAGAAGCCGGGCCCGATGGTGGCGCCCGGATGAATGTCGATGCCCGTCTTCGCGTGGGCGATTTCCGTCATCATGCGAGGGATGTACGGAACTTTGAGCGAGTGCAGTTCATGGGCCACGCGGTAGACCGAGATCGCGTCCAGGCCGGGGTAGCTGAAGATGATCTCGTGGTGGCTGCGTGCGGCCGGATCCCCGCGATACGCGGCCTCGACGTCCTGCTCGAGCACCTTGCGCAGGTCCGGCAGGCGGCGGAGCAGTTCGATGGCGCGGGGTTGGGCCATCTTCTCGCAATCGATGTGCGGGGCTTCCTCGCACAACTCATGTCGGAGGGCACGCGCGATCTGCTGCGTCAACTTGTCGTGCAACGCGTCCACGAGGCTGCCGACGTAGTAGCCGATGTTCCCCAAGTGAAGGCTTTGCCGTCGGCCGTAACCGGGGTAGAGCACTTCCATCAGGTCGGAGAGAATGTCCGCGACCGCTTCCTTGTTCGGCAGCGGTTCGTGCCCGAGGTGATTCATCCGGCTGCACTCGGTGTAGGTGTCCACCAATTGCTCGGTGATCGCGGGCAGTTCGTCCTTCAGGCGGATGTCGGTGGCCATTTTCGGAGCTGCTCGGGTGTCGGGTCGATGGCGTTAACTTCGGAATTTTAGGCACACTGTCCGAACATGAAACACGTCTCTTCTCGAAAGCGTGCATCTTCAGCGGGGAGTGCCCACGAGTAGGGCATTGAGTGTGAAGCACGCGCGAAGACAGGCCGCCGATCGAAAATGCATCGCGTGACGGAAGTCATTTCATTTTATCGGTTTAGAACTTGAAGAGGCCAATTCGCAATTTGGCCGCGTACGGTTTGGCACAGACCCTGCTTTACTTCTCACGGCGGCCCGATCGCAGGGACGGATGGATGAAGCCGAGGGGAGAGGCGGTTTCATCCAACGGACTCAGCACACGGTCCTGCTAAACTCAATCACCCGGGCGTCTTGGCAGAGGGGAGAGGCTGCCAACCGCCCGGGTGGTTTGATTTTCCAATCGCATGTCCGTCTTAAGCAATTCACTCATCCTTCTGTGCCGAGATTGCCGATTTTACCGAGGGGTCCGATTCCCCAATTGGAGTCGGTATGCGCCGAAGGGCGGCGATGTTCGCGTTGAGTCTGGCGATGGCCGCGGTCGGCTGTCGGCACCATCGCGCGCCTGCCTCCGAATCCCCACAAAAGGCGGAGCTTCCCGCGCTGCCCCAGACCAGCCGCTCGTTGAAGCCGCCGGATATCTCCGCGCTGCCGGTTGTGCCGCGCGGTGCGATCCTGGATCGCCCGATCGAATATCTCAATCTCACCGCCTACGAGTGCCGCTACCGCGCGGTGAAGAACGCCCCGTACGCGGATGATCTCGACTCGCACTCCCGGAATTCGCCGACGGGGCATCCGTGGGTGCGTCGCATTCGTGGCGATGCGGCCGACACCGAAGCGGGTCGCAAAGTGCGGGGCTATCTCGCGGACGAGTTCCGCAACCAGGCCGCAGGCGAAGCACTGGACAAATACTTCCAACTCGCGCAAGCCGAACGGCAGTTCGATCTGCTGGCGAAGTCGCTCGGCGAGTTGAAGGAGCGCCTGGCCGATGCGGAGGAATCGGAACGTCGCGGGCTCGCGGATCGCGCCGGCATCGACACGCTCCGCGTGCAAGTGCTCGATCTCGAAGCCAAGCTCGCCGAACTGGAAGCGGGCATCGACGGACTCAACGCCGCACTCCGCGCCCTGCTCGGAATCGATCCCGCCGATTCGCGGCCGCTGCTGCCCGACGATCCGCTTCAAGTGAAGCCGGACGATGTGGATGTGAACGAAGCCGTGCGGACCGGACTGTTCTACCGCTCCGATCTGAACCTGATTCGCACACTGCTCGCGGACGGCGGCGAGGCCGCCGACGATCTCGCGGACGCGTTGCTTCGGCAGATCAGCCCGCTGCTCGCCCGCATGAGGCACAACCCGCTCGTCGGCGTGTTGGTCCCCAAAGATAAACGGACGGACCAAGCCGCGACGCGCCGACAGTTGCAGTCCGTGCTTGACGCGAGAACGCGGCAGGCGGAGGCCGAGATCCGAGCCGCCGCACTCGAGCTTCGCGGGCAGCGGCTCGCGGCGATCGCCAAAGCGGCCGAGGTTCGTCGGCAGGACGCGAAGGTGGCAGAAACCCAGAAGAGATTCGCGGCGGGACAACCCGTCGCGGCCGAACTCTCGAAGGCCAAACTCGATTTGTGGAAATCGCAGGGCGAGTTGCTGAATGCGGCGATAAAGTGGAATCAGGCCGACGCCAAGCTGCGGAAAGCCATGGGGCTCTTGGTGCGCGAGCCGCCGCCGTGATGCGTGCGAGGACGGGACGATGCCGCTCTACGTGTACGAAGTGATCGAGACCGGCGAAGAGTTCGAAGTGCTGCAGTCGATGTCCGAACCGGAACTGACCGTGCATCCGGATACGGGGGTGCCGGTTCGCCGCGTGTTCGGCACGCCGAACGCCCCGCGAACCTGGACCGACGCTCACGCCAAGAGCATGACCTCGGACAAGAACCTCGCGTCGAAGGGCTTCACGAAATACGTGAAGGCCGGCGACGGCACCTATGAACGCGCCGCCGGCTCCGGCCCGAAGAAGTTCAAACGCAAGTGAAGGTCAGGGGGCGGCGGATTGGATGCCCTCGCGACAGAGCCACAAGCCGATCACGAGAAGCAGGGCCGCGCTGACCATTGGCAGCACTTTGAACCAGCGGCTTTCGCTGAAGCGGCTCGCTCCGGCCTTGTGGGCATAGACGACGCCGACGCCGAGGGCCACAAGCACGGCGCCGAGCCCGGCACTGAACGCGAACAGCAGCGGGATCGCAAATCCGACGCGGTTCAGGGCCGTGGCCGCCAGTAGCAGCAGCACCGCATCCCAGCACGGGATCAATCCCCCGCCCAACCCCATCAGCAACAATCGCATCCATCCGGCCGTGGATTTCGCACTCTCCGGCGGCGGTCCATGGTGGTGATGATGGTCGTGATCGCCGTGGTGATGATGATGGTGGCCGTCCCCGTGGTGATGGTGGTGGCCGGCGAACAGGTGAAAGTGGTCGGCCTTGCCCGCGATCCGGCGAAGCAGCAGCCACGCACCCACACCGGCGACAAGCAACCCGCCCAGGAATTGCAGCACGCCCTGTGTCGAGCCGGGAACCGCATTTCCATACGTGCTCCAGAGCACGGTCGCCACGAGGATGACGGAGCCGGTGTGGGCTACGGTGGTGGCCGCCGCCAAGATCACGGCATGCCGAACGGTGCCGCGTTCACCCACCAGGTACGCCGCCACGAGTGTCTTGCCGTGACCCGGGGTGAAAGCGTGGGCGCCGCCGAAAAGGAACGCCGCGAGCAGCAGGATTCCGATGCCGGAGTTCGAATCGAAAAGCGCGGGCAGGCCTCGCTTGAACAAGTCTTCGGCGAGTGACACGCGTTCGCCTTCGGCCACTGTCACTTGAGGCGGTTCGAGAGCGACCGATTCCATCTTGAAGGCAATCGGCACGGGCAGCGTCACCGTCGCGCTCGCCTTTCGCAGCAGGATCGCTTGCTCGGGTGTAAGATCGATCGCGGGCTTGGTCCGCCATTTCGGATCGGGTTCGAGCACATCGTCCAGCGAGACCCCCGTTTCGGTTCCACTGGCGACATCGAGCGTGAGAGCCAGCACTCCGGGCTTGCCCTCGAAAGAGTGATCCTCAAAGGCCAGCCGTCGCTTCGCCCCGCCCTGCGGCCAGTTTGCGCGAAACTCGAATTGGAAGCGCGGATGCTCGCCGGCCTCCACCTCGATGCGGGCGCTGCGGAAGTGAATCGGGGCGTCGTCGGCCCGGGCATGCAGTTCGGAAGCGATCTCGGGAGCGATCTTGGCCGCGTACGCCCCGCTGTAACCGCGAGAGGTCTTGTCCAACTTCGCGATTTCCGCGGGGGTGAAGAGCTTGGCGCCGTCCAGCCAGATCGTGAACGCCGAGACTTCGAGCAGGTACTTCACGACGACGCCGTCCGCTGTGCAGCGGACGGCGACGGTGCGATCGTACCGGGTGTTGGGCAGCGGATGAGCCGCGGCCGGCGCGGCGAGGATGACGACGACAAGGGCTGCAAGTGGAAGGCGGACCATGCTCCTATCAAACAGGATGCGACCGCGAGGTTCAACACCCACGAACCGGGGTTCAGTTTGCGGGTTCTGGGGGAGGAGCGGATGCCAACGGCAAGCCGGGGGATTTTGATTGCACTGGAAATCCGGGAAAGCCGATTAGTCAGGCTAGTGCGGATGGTCCGGCTTTTGCGCGGCGTCCGTCGGTTCATCCGATTCGAGGAGAGACGCAATGGTCCGCGACGGCTCCCCGCTCCGGCTCGCGGCCGGCTTGGTCTTCGCCCTTCTCGCTGGATTCGGCGGAACGGGCTGCCACAGCCTGCCGATGGGGCACAAGTGCTGCAAGCCCCCGAAATTCGACCCCTGTTGCCTTCCGGACACGCCGGTCCCGAAGGAGTTGAACATGGTCAGCCTCCCGCCGTACGTCATTGAGACGCCGGACATCGTGCTGATCGACGCAGTGCGCATGATTCCGCTGCCGCCCTACCGCGTGGAGCCGATGGATGTGCTCTACGTCAGCGGCAAGAACGTGTTCGAAACCGACCCGATCAACGGGTTGTACCCGGTCGATCCGGACGGCACGATCAACCTCGGCCCGGCCTACGGCGGCCAGGTCCGCGTGACGGACCTCACGACGGAAGAGATCCAGCGCGTGCTGCAGAACAAGATCCGCATGTTCGCCAAGGCCGCGGAAATGACCGTGAGTTTGGCCCAGTCCCGCGGCGTGCAACAGATCGGCGGGCAACACATGGTTGGGCCGGACGGCACGGTTTCGCTCGGCACCTACGGCAGCGTGTACATCGCGGGCATGACGAAAGCCCAAGCCAAGGCCGCGATCGAAAGCCACCTTGCGAAGTACTTGTACCGCCCCGAAGTGACGGTGGACGTGTACGCCTTCAACAGCAAGTACTACTACGTGATCACGGACTTCGCCGGTGCGGGCCAACAGGTGGTGAAGTTGCCCCATACGGGCAATGAACGCGTGCTGGACGCGATCGCAAACATCGGCGGCCTGTCGGCGGTCAGCAGCAAGAAACTGTGGGTCGCCCGCCCGGCCCCGACCGATTGCGGCGTTGACCAGATCCTGCCGGTCGACTGGTGCGGCATCACGCAGAAGGGCCAAGTGAAGACCAACTTCCAGCTTCTGCCCGGCGACCGCGTGTTCGTGATGAGCCAGCCGCTCACGACCTTCGATACGGTCTACGCCCGCATGCTGGCCCCGGTGCAACGGACCCTCGGCATGGCGATCTACGGTGCCAGTGCCTACAACACCGTCCGCTACGCCACGACCCCGCTGAGCCAGTTCAACGGGAACGGTGCGGGTGTGACGCCGATCATCCCGCTCCAGTAATGCCGGATATTCCCGGAGTGCGGCTCGCACTTCGGCCGGAATCGCCCGCGGCGGCGGTGAATCTCTCCCAAGGGGTTCACCGCCGCCGATCAGTTTTTGGAACACCACGAGCGGCCGCGCGATTAGGATGGGGGGCGTGCCCCTCGAACGGAGTCCACACCATGACGTTCCGCACCCGAATCCTGTTGGCGGCGTTCGCCGCGCTCGGCTGGGCCGAAGCCGCGAACGCGCAGCCGATCGCCCCGCCGCGACGGCCGACGTTCAGCACTTACAACAACATCTACTCGCAGGCGTCCACCGGGTACGGCTACGGCGGATACGGCGGGTTGTACGGAGGATACGGCGGCGGGATCGGAGGGTTCGGCTTTGGCGGCGGCTTCGGCCAGAACGCCCTGATGCAGCAGCAGAACCTGATGCTCTCCCAACAACTGAACAGCTTCAATCAGAACATCAACAACCTGCAGCAGTTTCTTGCCACCGGTGTGAACCCGAACTTCCCGACGACGGGCCACGCGGCGACGTTCAACAACCTGGGCCACTGGTACTCGGGTGGAAGCGGCATGGGCGGCAGCGTGATGGGTGGCGGATTCACCACCGGCCGCACCGCGGGCATCGGTATGCCGCTGGCCGGGGCGAACAACACGGGGAATGCAGGCGGTGCGGCCGCGGGGGCGAACCAGCCCCGCACCGCCGGCACGGGCATCCCTATCGGCGGACCACGACGGTAGTTCAATCAAGGTGCACGGACTGCACCACAAACCTCGAAGGGAGTCTTGCGATGAAGTTGTTCTCCGTTCCCGTAGTGGTGGCCGTCACCGTCTTCGGGTTTGCGAATTTCGCGGCGGCCGCGGACCAACCGGCTGCGCCGGCGATCGCCGGGCCGACCATGGTCGAAGATTTCCGCGGCTGCGCGACGTGCAACAGCGCTGCCGCCGCATGCGATTCGTGCGGCAAGGTGAAGAAGCATTGCCACGGCTGCCACAAGTCTTGCACGCCTTACGTCACCACGTTGTGCCCGGGTGCGTGCTTCGGTTACTTCCAGACCCAATGGCACCGTTGGGAAAACGTCTGCCCGATCCCGTACCAGGGTGTCGGCCTGACAGACGCTCCTGTTCGTGCGGCCCCGCCGGCGAATGTCGTGGTTCCGCCCAAGACACTCGGTAGCGACGTGCCGCTGCCGAAGAACCTGCCGATGGTCCCGATGGTTCCCGGCAAGTAACTCGAACCCGAATTCCCGAACCTCGCGACACCCGGTTCCCGCCGGGTGTTTTCATCTCTGTGGTCTTCGGCTACAATTCATGTGTCCTGTGCTGGCGGTCAGACCATGACGGACTATTCGCTTACGCCATTCCAATCGCTGCTCCTCCGGTCGTTGGACCGGCGCAACATTGAAGCGTCCCCGATGGAACTTTCGGTGGACGCGCTCGTGCCGTTGTCGGAAGTCGAGTCCTTGGTGGCAGGCCTCGCCAAACGGGGATTGGTCCGTCCCGTCGGTTCTCCGTCCGCGACGGGTCAGGCATTTGAACTGACCTCCGCCGGGCGAGCCGTGGTCCGGGCGCTCGATCCGATCAAGGGCACGCCCGCTGTTGGCAGCCACGCCAAACTGCCGCATGCGAATTTCCTTGCGTGGATCACCGGGCAACGCCCGAAGTACGTTCAGATCATCTCTGAACAAACCGCGTGAGGCCGAACGTGGAGCACATCCAACTCCTCGTGGTCTCGGCATTCTGCGCGGGCTTGCTCACCTACTGCGATCTCGTTTCCGTCTTCGACACACCGCCGCACAGCCTCGATCGCGGCCCGTGGTATCGCCTTCAGTCTTGGTGGTGGGGGTTCGTTCTCGCCAATTCCGCCTTGGCCGCGTTCCTCTATTTCGTTCTTCTGGAGAAGGGGTACTTCAAGGACGTGAACGAATGGCTCGGGGCCGTAATCGCCGGAGCCGGATACACGGCGATCGTCCGTCTGAAGTTCACCACGTTGCCGGGAAATGTGCCGTTCGGTGTGGAAGCCCTTTACCAAGGCGTTCGCAACGTCGTTCACAAGCAAATCAACCGCATCATCCGAGAGTGGCGCATCAAAGCATCGGCCGAACTCGTCAAATTGACCTTGGAGCAGTTGCACGACCGCGCTCTGTTGATGGTCGGCAGCGACGCCCTGCTGACGGAAGACGAAAAAAAGGCTCTTGCGAAGTGGATCGAAGACACGACGGCGAATCAAAGCGTGCCCGAGGCCGATCGCCGCCGTTCGCTGGCGCTCTACATCATCACCGAGCGCAAACCCAATTGATTGGACGGACCATGACCGGTACGTGCCTCGTCACCGGCGGAGCCGGATTCATCGGATCGCACTTGGTCGAAGCCCTGACCGAAGCGGGCCACACGGTTCGCGTCTTCGACAACCTCAGCACCGGGCTCGCGTCCAACCTCGATCACATCTCGCCCACTCCTTCGCTCATCACCGGTTGCCTCACGGATGCCGCATCTGTCGACAGTGCGGTGCGAGGTTGCGATGTCGTTTTCCACTTGGGCGCGCTCGCATCCGTGGCGAAGAGCGTCGAAGATCCTGTGCTGAATCACGCCGTGAACGCGACCGGCACCTTGAACGTGCTGAATGCCGCCCGCAAGGACGGTATCCGCCGGGTGGTGTATGCCGGGAGCGCGAGCGCGTACGGCGGCGCGGACGACCCTGCGGGCCAGGATGAATCGACGCCGCTCGTCGCACTCTCGCCGTACGCCGCGGCCAAACTCGCCGGCGAGTTCTACTGCCAGTCCTTTGCCGCAGTGTACCCGTTGGAAACGGTGCGGTTGCGGTTCTTCAACGTGTTCGGCCCGCGGCAGCGCGCCGACAGCCCGTATTCCGGTGTCATTGCCATCTTCACTGCAATGCTGCTCGGCGGCCGCACGCCCACGGTCCACGGCGACGGCCTCCAATCGCGGGACTTCGTTTCGGTGAAGGACGTTGCGAAAGCGTTGATGCTGGCCGCGACCGTGCCCGGCATCTCGGGTCGCGTCTACAACGTGGGCGCCGGCGGCAGCGTGAACCTGCTTCAACTCATCGCCACTCTCAACAAATTGATCGGTACGAACGCCGTTCCAAGTCACGGTCCGCCGCGTGCCGGCGACGTGCGGCATTCCCGCGCCAAGATCGACGCCATCCGCAAGGATTTGGGCTTTGAGCCGTCGGTGGCTTTCGAGGATGGGTTGAAGCAAACTCTCGATTGGTATCGCACGACGATTTGACGACAATTTCCCGGCATTTCCCGCGAATGAGATAAGATGCGTTTCTGAAACCCCGGCCCGGCGGGCGGGGTATCATCGGGGAGAGAACGCCCGTGTCCGATGCCGCGCTCGTCCGCCGCTGTTTGGCCGGAGACGCGGTGGCGGCACGCGAACTGGTCGAGCGGTTCCAGGCAGACGTTGTCGGACTTTGTACGCGGCTGTTGAACCACCGACACGACGCCGAAGACGTGGCCCAAGAAGTGTTCCTGCGGGTGTTCCGCAGCTTGAAGAAATGGGACGCCACGCGGCCGCTCAAGCCGTGGGTGTTCAGCATCGCGGTGAACCGCTGCCGCACCGCAATCGGCAAACGCGGCAAAGGGCCGGAACTCGCGGACTACCTGCACGAAACTGCGGACCGCCGGCCCGCGGACGATTCAAGCGAGACGGCGGACGCGATTCGCAGCGCAGTGGACGCCCTGCGGGCGGACTACCGCGAAGTCTTCGTCTTGTTTCACGAACGCGGCCAGGCGTATGAGGACATCGCGGAGGTGATCGGCCGGCCTGTCGGCACCGTGAAGACTTGGCTGCACCGGGCTCGCGTCGAAGTGATGGAACTCTTGCGAAGCAAGGGACTGATGCCCGAAGGCGAAGTGAAATGAACCCGGAACGCGACATCCCGATTCCACCGGAATGCGGGCCGACCGTGGAACGGATCCAGTCCGTGCTGGATCGCGTTCACCCTGCTTCGATTCTCTCGGCCGATGCGCACGCATCATCGTGTGCCGCGTGCCGCAGTCGCGTGGCCTCCGCGCTTCGCATGATGGAATTGTTCGCCGAGCCGGTGTCGGTACGTTCCGGGTTCGCCGATTCGATTCTCGTCGAACTGGCGCACCATCGCCGTATTCAGTATCGTCGCAAGGCGGCCGCAGTGTTCGGCGGCTTCGCGATGGCCGCCGCCATCGGCCTCGCCCTGTGGATGAATCAGCCGAAGGATTCGGCTGTCGCGAAGGTTGAACCGCCTCCGGCGGAACCCCAGCGACCGGCTCCGCCGATTCGCGTGAATGATGAATTGGTCAAGGCCACCGAAGCGATCCGCGAATCGACCCGCGCCGTGACCGAACCGGCGGAGGCCGCACCGCGCCTGGTCGCCTCGCTCACGGACACGCTGCTCAAGGCTCCGACGGTTCCGGTGGGTTACGATCTCGGCCCGGCGGGAAAATCGCTCGCGGACATCCCCGAGGCCGCGAAGTCCGGCTTGGAACCGGTTGGAAATACCGCCCAGAAGGCCTTCAACCGTCTGCTCCGCGACGTGACCGCGATGAAGCCCAAGACATGAAACGGCTCCTCTCGTTCTTGGCACTGTTGCTCGTCGCGACTGCGGCACCCGCGGCCCCGCGGGACGAACTGCTGCGCGTCGCGCCGCCGGATGCCGCACTGTTCGTGCTCGTGCAGAACGCCCGCGACCACATCAAGCAACTCGATGCCTCCCCGTTCGCGAAGTGGCTCCCGCAATCCGCTCTTGGCAAACAACTGCTCGCAGGTGCGGACCTGAAGCAGGCCAAGGCCGGGCTCGAGCCGCTGTTCGCCGCCCTCGGAGTCAAGCCCGAGGAACTCATCGCTGACGTGCTGGGCGACGCTGTGGCCTTCGCTTATACGCCGGCCGCAAACGGTGAGGCGAACGGCGAACGCGCCGTGCTCCTGATCCGCCCCGGCAAGCCCGAGACGCTAGCGAGGCTCATCGCCAAGCTGAACGAGATCCAGACGGCGAACGGCGAGGTGAAGTCGGTGGCGGCCCGCAAGCACCGCGGGGAGGAGTATTTCGAGCGGCAGAAGCCGAGCGCTCCTTCGGATTTCTACTGCTTCCGCGGCGGCGTGTTCGCATTCTCCAGTTCGGAAGCGGACGTTCGTGCGGTGATCGACCGAGAGAAGGACGACGACAAGCCCGTGCTCGCAGCTCGGATCGAGAAGCTCGGTGCGGCGGATTCGCTCGTCGTCGCGCTGATCCACCCGCGGCACTTCGACCGCGACCTCGCCGTCAAACTTGCGGATGCGAAGCCCGCCGAGAAGGCGTTCCTGGAGCGGTTCCACGAAGCTTGGCTCTCGCTCGATTCCGCCGCGGTTCACCTCACGCTGAATGCCGATCTCGAGCTCGGCGTTTCGATCCAGTTCCAACCTGGCAAGGCCCCCGCGTTCGCAAAGGGCTGGCTCACCGGGTCTCGCGAGAATCCCGCGATCTGGTCCGCGATTCCGAACGATGCGTTGGTCGCCTTCGCGGGCAAATTCCGGGCGTCGGAGTTGGTGGAAGCGTTGAGCCCTGCGAACGCGCCGATGAGCCTCAAGGCGGCGGCGGAGCAGGTGCTCGGCCCCGTGTTCGGAAAGGACAAACTGCCGCAGGTGCTGGCCGCGCTCGGGCCGCAGTGGGCGCTGTGGGTGGAGCAGCCCAAGGAGGGCTTCTTGCCCGTGATCGCGGCCGCGGTGCAGGTCGAAGGCAAGCCCGCGGAGAAGGCCTTGGACCGCGGGCTCGGCTACGCCTTCAACACACTCCGCATCGCCTACAACGCGGGCCACGCGGATCAAATCGAACTCGTGGAGTCGGACGACGGCATCACGTCGCTGGTGAACGAGAAGGGGTTCCCGCCCGGGTTCCAGCCGTCCTACGCCTTCAAGCACGGATTCCTGATGGTCGCCAGTTCACCGCGGATCATCAAGCGGTTCGAGGCTCCGAAACCGGCCGCGGCAACGGGGGAAGCGGTGATCGCTCGCGTCTCCGCGGTTGCGATCCGCTCCTACTTGCAAACGCACGGCGATACGATGGCGAAGTTTCTCGCAGCGAAAGGGCAGGGCGGGGAGCAAAACTTGGTCCAGCAATTCCAACAGGCTGCGGCACTGCTCGAACTTGCCGACCGCATCGAACTGGCGACCCGCGGCGACGACACGGGACTGCGTGTTACCGCCCGTTTGCGATTGGCCATGCCGCTCAAATGAACCGCTCAGTGAACCAGCAGGAAGTCCTTGCTGTTCAAGAGTGCCCACATCAAATCCTGAGCGGCGGCGGGCCGCGGCATCGGACCGGATTCGGCGATGAACTGCACGCCGAGCTTCAACTCCTTCTCGCTCGGCTTGCGGGCGAGGCTCCACAGATAAATGTCGGTCACGAGTTGTTCGTCGGTCGGCTTCTTGGCGAGCAGGAGGGCCGGGCGGGCGCCACCGTTCTGAACGCGGCCGAGAATGCTCTTCCCGTTGATGAAGTGCAGCGCCTGCAGCATATTCGAGCCGTTGTCCCGTTCACACTCGCAGGCATCCATGCGTTGCGGCTTGCCGAAGAGCCGGAGGAAATCGCTCGCGATGTTCGCATCAGGCAACTGGGCGGCGCGGAAGCCGCCGGGCGCGCCACCGATGTTCTCCGGAACGCCGGTCGCCTGCACCAGCGAATCGAGCAACGCCTCGGCCGGGATTCGCCGCGGGATGGCCCGCGAGAAGTTCTGCTCGTCCATCACGTTGCTGGCGTTCGCCACGCTGGATCGCTGGTAGGTTTCGCTCGTCACAATGAGCCGCATGAGCCGCCGCAGGTCGAAGTTGTTCTGCGTGAAGTCCGCTGTCAGGGCGTCGAGCAGTGCGGGGTTGATCGGCGGGTTCGTGCTGCGGATATCGTCCACCGGGTCGATGATGCCGCGGTGGAAGAAGTAGCTCCACACGCGGTTCACGAGGCCGCGTGCGAAGAACGGGTTCTTCGGCGAAGCGAGCCACACGGCGTACGCCTCGCGACGATCCGCGTTCGGTTCCGTTTTCGGAGCCTCGCCGCCGAGGAACTTCGGCGGTTGCAGCTGCCCCGTGCGCGGGTTCGTCGCGAACCCGGCGGCAAGGTTCAAGGAGATCACCTTCGCGTTCGGCACGTTCGGCGTCCGCGGGTCGCCCTTCGCGCTCACCTGCGTGAAGAAGCTCGCGATCCCGAAGTAATCCGCTTGCGTCCAGTTCTCCATCGGGTGCGAGTGACAGCGGGCACAGAGCATCCGTACCCCGCAGAACACCTGCGTGGCGCGCTCGACGGTGTCGTTCACGTCCTTGCTCGCGGCGAAGTACGCGCTCGCGGGATCGTCCGAAGAACTGCCGCGGGACGTGAGAATCTTGCGGGCGAATTCGTCCATCGGCATATTGGACGCGATCGCTCCGCGGATGAATTCCCGGAACTGGAACACGGCGGGGGAACTGGCGGAGTTGCGGGAGTTTTGCAGCAAATCGCCCCACTTCAGCGACCAATGATCGACGAACTCCGGCCGTGCGAACAGCACATCGGCCAACTTCTCTCGTTTCTTCGGGTCCTTGTCCTCGGTAAAGGCCGCGATCTCGTCCGGCTTCGGTTGCACGCCGATCAGGTCCAAGTACGCGCGGCGAAGGAATACTTCGTCGGATGCGAGGGCGGACGGGTTGATCTTCAACCGGTTGAGCTTCTCGACGACGGGCTTGTCCACGAGGTGAGTGGGCACGGGAGCCGGCGTGAACGCTTTCACCTCGCCGAGCACGGTGACGCCGGTCGCGGAGAAGAGCCGTTCGAAGCGGCCGACGATGGCCGTTTCCCCGGTTGCACCGCCCACCACGAGACCGTCCTCGCTCACGGTGGAATACAGATCGTTGTTCGCGGTGAAAATACCGAGGCGGGTCACATCGCGGGTGCTGCCGTCCGCGTAGTCCGCGAGCAGTTGCAAGCGGTGCTTATGGTTCGGCTTCAGCACGAGCTTGTCCGGCACGAGCCGGACGCCGACCACGCGAGACGGATCTTTCAGGTCGTCCGGCGCGCCCTGGCCGATCCATGCGGTCAAGATTTGGTCCGAGAGCGAGCCGCGCAGGAAGCGTGTGCCGCCTTCGTGATTTGATTCGCCGCGGGCCTTTGTGAGGAGCAGGCTCGAGCCGGGTGACTGGAAGCTGAGACGCCGGGCGGAGGAATCTCGCACGATGGCGAACCAGTCCTGCTCCGGCGATTCGCCGCGCAGCGAAAGTTTGAAACCGTTTTTTCCCAGGGAGTAGCCGTGGCACGCGCCGGCGTTGCAACCCGCCCGAGTGAGCACCGGCATCACCTCATGTCGGAAACTGGTCGGCGGTTCGGAAGCGGGCAGCGTCACCTTCACGGGTACGTTCTTGATTTGTCCTGCGATCTCGATGCGGATTCGTGCTTCGCCGTTGGCCACGGGCCGTACCCAACCACGTTCATCAACCGCCGCCACGTTTGCATCCGAGGACGTGAACCTCGCTTCGGCATGCAGGTCTTGGGAGAATCCGTCCGCGGACGTGCCCAGCACTTGGATCGCGTGCGGGTGCCGGTGATGCTTGATCTCGATGGTCGCGGGTGAGACGACAACCGCTTGGCCGAACGCGGGCGCGGCGGTGATCAGGAGAAGGAGCAGAGAGCGAGTCATGGAGCGACTCCGGGGCGGGATCGACCGGCAGGCCGACATTGTACCCCGGATCATCCGCTATTTCAGAGCCTTTTTCAGCACGGGCTCGATGAGGTCCGCGAGTGCCTCGTGGCCGCGCGGGTTGGGGTGGCAGCCGTCCGTGGTCCAGTCCTGAAGCACCGTGCCCTTGGCTTCCGCGTCCTTCCAGTGTTTGTAATGATCGACGAGGGGCACCGTGTGTTCTTTCGCCACGGCACGGCACACCTCGACGTAGACCTCCAGCAGGCTGTTCGGGTCTTCTCCGATGCCGTTCTTCTGGTTCTTCGCCCAGCGCGGTTCGGTCATGAGGATCGGCTCCGCACCGGCCTTGCGGATCCTCTCCACGAGCGCCACGAGGTTCTCGCGATACTGCTTCGCGGAGAGCCGAGGCGCCTTGGCGCCTTTGTCCACGTAGCTGTCGTTGGTGCCGTACATGACCAGAACGGCCTTCGGCTTCTTGGCGAGAACGTCTCGGTCCAGGCGGGCGAGGGCGCCGTCGGTGCGCTCGCCGCCGATGCCGACATTCGCGACATCGACCTTCAGCCGCGCCGCGAGCAGCGACGAGAACGTCTCTTCTTTCTTGACGCCGCTGCGTTCTCCGCGCGTGATCGAATCGCCGAGCGAGACGACCGAAGGGTCGGCGCCGGAAGCGAAACTGGCGAAGCACAAAATCATCACGATGCTTCTGAACATGTCGTGCCCCGGTTTTAGGCAGGCCATGCGGTCCCGAGCGATTTCTTCTGCTCGGCAGTGATCGCGCGGATGCCCGCTTCGCCGAGTTCGAGCAACTTGTCCAATTGCTTCCGGGTGAAGGTCGATTCCTCGCCGCTGCCTTGGACCTCGATGAACTTCCCGGCCCCGGTCATGACCAAGTTCAGGTCCACTTCGGCGTCGCGGTCTTCGACGTACTCCAAGTCGAGGCGTTCCTCCCCCTCCACAATGCCGACACTGACCGCCGCCACGCTCGCGGGGATGACGTCCGCCACGGAGCAGGCCAAGTCCCTCTTGATGGACTGAACCGCGTCGACGATGGCGACGAAGGCGCCGTTGATGGCCGCGGTGCGGGTGCCGCCGTCCGCCTCGATCACGTCGCAGTCCACCCACAAGGTGCGCTCGCCGAGTTTCGAGAGATCCACGGCGGCCCGCAGGCTGCGGCCGATCAGTCGCTGAATCTCCACGGAGCGCCCGTCCACTTTCCCGCCTTTGTCGCGGGCCTTGCACGTGTTCGTGGAACCGGGCAGCATGCCGTATTCGGCCGTGAGCCAGCCTTGGCCTTTGCCGGTGAGGAAGTCCGGCGCAGCTCTTCGTCGATGCAACAGGTGCAGAGCACCGTGGTGCGTCCGCACTTCACCAACACGGAGCCGGGCGCTCCGCGTGTACTTCCGCTTGAAGGAGAGCGAGCGGATCTGGTTCGGCTTGCGATCATCGGGGCAGGGCATGTTGTTCCCGGGAGGACGAGGCTCCTGCCGAGCCGTTTCGACAGCTGGATTCCTTGAGCACGGCTCGGCTTGGGAGCCTCGCCCTCTCCGTCAGCCGGGAAACCTCCTCTGCAACCGGCACTACGGTGAGTTCCTGTTCGCGGAGGGCTCGGCAGGCTCCACTGCGGCAGGAGCCGCGGCTCAGGGTCGTGATGCAGGTCACGCGGTTGGCCACGCCCGCGGCGCGGATGCGCGACTCGTCCGAAGAACTGCCGCGGCCGCTCGGCGTGTTCACGATCAGGGCCACTTCGCCGTTCTTCATGCGGTCGAGCAGGTTCGGCCGACCTTCCGCAAGTTTCGGCACGTCGTCCACCGTGATGCCACGCTCGGCGAGGAACTTGGCGGTGCCGCGGGTGGCGATCACCTTGTAGCCCATTTCCGCGAAGCCCTTCGCGATCGGCACCACGCCTTCCTTGTCGCGGTCCGCCACGGACACGAACACCGTGCCCGCGAGGGGCAGGGGGGCGTTCGCCGCCATCTGCGACTTCGCGAACGCCATCGCGAACGAGTCGTCGATCCCCATCACTTCGCCGGTGGACTTCATCTCCGGCCCGAGAATGATGTCCACGCCGGGGAACTTGTTGAACGGGAAGACGGATTCCTTCACGGAGTAGTGCGTGGGAATGACTTCGTCCTTCACACCGAGTTCGTCCAGCGTCTTGCCGGCCATCACGAGCGAGGCCAGCCGGGCGAGTTGAACGCCGGTCGCTTTGGACACGAACGGCACGGTGCGGCTGGCACGCGGGTTCGCTTCCAGAATGTACACTTCCTGCTTGGTCGAGACTGCGAACTGGATGTTCATCAGTCCCTTCACATGGAGGGCCGCGGCCAGCTTCCGCGCCTGGCTCTTGATCTCGTCGATGACCGTGGCCGGCAAGCTGTGCGGCGGGATCACGCAGGCCGAGTCGCCGGAGTGGATGCCGGCTTCCTCGATGTGCTGCATCACGCCGCCGATCGCGGTGCGGGTGCCGTCCGAAAGGCAATCCACATCCACTTCCGTGGCGTTCTCGAGGAACTGGTCGATGAGCACGGGGCGGGTCGCGCTCACTTCCAGCGAGCGCTCCATGTACTTGGTCAGCGCGTCCTCGTTGTACACGATCTTCATGTCGCGGCCGCCAAGCACGAAGCTGGGACGCACGAGCACGGGGAAGCCGATGCGGCGGGCCATGTGCAGGGCCGTGGGCACGTCCACCGCGGTACCGTTCGCCGGCTGCTTGAGACCCAATTCATCCACCAACACGGCGAACCGCTTCCGGTTCTCGGCGATGTCGATCGAATCGACGCTGGTTCCGATGATGGGCACGCCCGCGGCTTCGAGCGGTGTCGCGAGGTTCAGGGGCGTCTGCCCGCCGAACTGCACGATCACACCGTCCGGCTTCATCTTGTCGTAGATGTTCAGCACATCCTCGACGGTGAGCGGTTCGAAGAACAGGTGATCGGAGGTGTCGTAGTCGGTGCTCACGGTCTCGGGGTTCGAGTTCACCATGATCACTTCGTAGCCGGCCTTGCGGAGCGCGAACGCGGCCTGCACGCAGCAGTAGTCGAACTCGATGCCCTGGCCGATGCGGTTGGGCCCGCCGCCAAGCACCATGATGCGGGACTTGCCGGAATGCGGACGCACTTCGTCCTCGGGCGGGCTGCCGGAGGAACCGCGTTCGTAGGTGCTGTAGTAGTACGGCGTGTACGCCTCGAACTCGGCCGCACATGTGTCCACGGATTTGAACACGGCTTCGATGCCGAACCTTTTGCGGGCGGCACGCACCTCCTCTTCGGTCACGTTCCAGATGTGAGCCAACTGGCGATCCACGAAGCCGTGCTGCTTTGCTTTCAGGATCAACTCCGGGCTCGCGGTCTCGAGCCCGCCGCACGCGGCGAGTTCGTCCTCCACTTTGAGGATGTCCACGATCGCGTTCAGGAAGAAGCGGTCGATCTTGGTCCGACGATAGACGTCCTCCACGCTCATTCCCGCTTTGAGGGCGTAACGCAGGTACCAGATGCGTTCCGAGTTCGGCGTTGCGAGTTTCTGGTTGATCTCGTCCGTGCTCGGCGGATGGTCCGTGCCCCAGCGGTCGCGGCGGTCGCAGCCGAGACCGAAGCGGCCGACTTCCAAGCCGCGAAGCGCCTTCTGCAGCGACTCCTTGAATGTGCGGCCGATCGCCATCGTTTCGCCGACGGACTTCATTTGCGTGGTCAGCGTCGGATCGGCTTCGGGGAACTTCTCGAACGCGAAACGCGGCACCTTGGTCACGACGTAATCGATGGTCGGTTCGAAGCTGGCCGGTGTCTCGCGGGTGATGTCGTTCCGCAGTTCATCCAGCGTGTACCCCACGGCGAGCTTCGCGGCGATCTTCGCGATGGGGAACCCGGTGGCTTTCGAAGCCAATGCCGAAGAGCGGCTGACACGCGGGTTCATTTCGATCACGATCATCCGGCCATCGACCGGATTGGTCGCGAATTGGATGTTCGAGCCGCCGGTTTCGACGCCGATCTCGCGGATGATGTCCTTCGCCGCGTCCCGCATGCGCTGGTATTCGCGATCCGAAAGCGTCTGCGCGGGGGCGACGGTGATGGAGTCGCCGGTGTGCACGCCCATCGGGTCGAGATTCTCGATGGAACAGATGATGACGACGTTGTCCGCCTTGTCCCGCATCACCTCGAGTTCGTATTCCTTCCAGCCGATCAGGGATTCCTCGATGAGCGTCTCGCCGACCGGGGACAGTGCGAGCCCCTTGGTGACGATCTCGATGAACTCCTCGCGGTTGTAGGCGATGCCGCCGCCGGTGCCGCCCATGGTGAAGCTCGGCCGCAGCACGCACGGCAAGCCGATGTCTTCGATGATGGAAAGAGCTTGGGCGAGGCTGCGGGCGACGCCGCTGCGAGGCACGCCCACGCCGATCTTGATCATCGCGTCCTTGAACTTCTGCCGATCCTCGGCCTTGTCGATCACGTCGGCGCGGGCGCCGATCATTTCAACCTTGTACTTCTCCAGCACCCCGTGCTTGAACAGGTCCATCGCGGTGTTGAGGCCGGTCTGGCCGCCGAGCGTGGGCAGCAGGGCGTCCGGCCGCTCCTTGGCGATGATCTTCTCGACGACCTGCCAGGTGATGGGCTCGATGTACGTCCGCTCGGCGGTCTCCGGGTCCGTCATGATCGTGGCGGGATTGGAGTTCACCAGCACGACGGTGTAGCCTTCTTCGCGAAGTGCCTTGCAGGCTTGGGTGCCGGAGTAGTCGAACTCGCAGGCTTGCCCGATGACGATGGGCCCGGAACCGATGAGGAGGATTTTCTTGAGGTCGGTGCGCTTCGGCATGGCGTGGTGTCGATTCCTTCGGATGAACGGTCGGCGCAAACTCCGCTTAACCTATGAAGTGCGCAGTGGTCGGCGATAGAAAACCCCCCGCGATTTTTCCACTTGCGAATCGTAGAACACCGCCATGCTCATCGGATATGTCAGCGACGAACGCTACGTCGCGCTCCCGGACGTCGCGTTGGAGTTCACCGATGCCAACGGGGGATCGTGGGAGGCGCGATCGCGCGCGAGCGGGGCCGTGCGTGCGGTCCTGCCGCCGGGCGAGTACCGCGTGGTGCTTCAGAAGCCGGGGTACGGGGCGAAGTTCACCCGCATCCGCGTGCCGCTGGCCGAGCCACACCACTTTCGCATGCTCACCGACGGCTTGATGGGCTACGCGTGGCCGAAGCAGGTGCGTAGCGGCGCGAAGTCCGAGTTTCGCGTCCACTCCGTGGAGCCGTACAAGCTGGAACTGTGGCGGTACGGGTGGGAACCGGAGTTCGTACGCAGCCTCGGCTGGCACGACGAACACGGCCCGCGGGCCACGATGCAGGTGGTGCCGGACGGCGACTTTACCCGCACCGGCGCGAAGTGGAACGAGGTGGGCTACAAGCACTCGGTGCACTCGCAGCACGTGCCCGGCCCGGAGAAGAGCGGCCTCTATTACTTCCGAGCGTTCACCGCGTCGGGCCGGCAGTTCTCCTTCCCGTGGGTCGTGGCCCCGGCGAAACCGACAGCGAAGCTCGCCGTGCTCGCCTCGAACATCACATGGAACGCGTACAACTCGTTCGGCGGCCGCAGCAACTACATCCACGCGGACGGCTGCCCGCCCACGCCCACGATCAACTCGCGGGCCGAACTCAAACGCTACAACGACGACGGCTTCTTCACCTGGGGCGCGGACGATTACCCGCCGCTCTCCTTCGACCGGCCCGAGCCATTCAACCACATCGACTTCCACGAGAAGATCACCGACCCGATCGAAGGTCGCCAGGCGTGCCACCTCGCGCCCGCGGAGTGGCGCCTCGCCGGCTGGCTGGAACGCGAAGGTTTCCCGTTCGACTACTACGCCGAGACGCAACTCCACGACGGTACGCTGGACTTGGATGCGTACCGCGCCCTGATCACGGCCGTTCATCCGGAATACTGGACGCGGCGGATGTACGACGCGGTGAAGGCGTGGGTGTTCGACCGCGGCGGCAAGTTGCTCTATCTCGGCGGCAACGGGTTGAACTGCGAAGTGACGCTGAACGCGGACGGCTCCGTCACCTACTTGAACGGCAAGCTCCGCGGGCTTTCGGTGGAAGGCCTCGGCGGCAAGGAAAGCCGCATGCACCTCCGTCACGAGTCGGAGGCGAACCTGCTCGGCCACGTGTTCACGGAAGCCGGCGCGATGACCGGCGCTCCCTATCGCGTGCTCGATGGTTCGCACTGGATCTTCGAGGGCACCGGCCTGAAAACCGGGGACATCTTCGGCGAGAAGTGCCTTCACCAACGCTGCCCCGGTGGCGCGTCCGGCCACGAGACCGACAAGGTCTCGCCGAGTTCGCCGAAGAACGTGCAGGTGATCGCAAAGGGGATGAACCCGCACGACGGCGGCGCGGAGATGCTGCTCTTCGACACGCCCTCCGGCGGGCGCGTGTTCTCGGTCGGCAGCATCAACTACGTGGCCTCGCTTCCCGTGGACGAGTTCGTCTCACGAATCACGGCGCGCGCGCTGCGTGTCTTCCTCGGGTAGGTTACTTGCTCATGCCCAAGGCGGCGCGGAAGTCGGCCAATGCCCGGAAGTAATCTTGCAGCGAGCCGATCTCGACAATCTCGGCGTCGAAGGCCGCTTGTTCCCGGAGCGTGACTCGAAGGACATCGCTTCGCCCGAGTCGCAATTGCTCGCGCTCGGCTCGAGCGACCAGTCGGGCCAACTCGACCCGTTTCTTCGCTTGTTGATAGAACTCGAACGCTCGTTCGAGCGCGAAAAAGGTGTCCTGAACTTCGGCCCGGATGACGTCTTCGGCATGGCGAAGTTGCTGGTCGAGTTGGGCGACAAGCGCCTGGGCCTGCATCACCCGACCACGGGCTTCCCGCTGTTGGACCGGCATTTGGAACGCGACCGCTGCGTTCAACGTCGTGCGATCCAGACCGTTCGGGCCGGACAGCGAACTTGTTCCGTAGCCCACGTCCTGTGCGGCCCCGACAACGGCGTTCACGCTGGGGAGGGTCTGGTTCGCCGCCAATCGGAGTTCGACCGACGCCTTGTCCCGCTGGATCCGAAGCCGCTTGGGCTCCGGTCGCAAATCGAATGCGGTCTGGAGCGAAGACTCGAAGCCCTTCACGTCGACCGGTTGGACCTCCGGAAAGCTCGGGAGCCGTTCCGCGCCCGCCAAGGTGGGCGTCCCGGATGCGTCGCGGAGAAACAATGACAGGTCGATGGTCGCCTGTTGGAACGTTCGCTGGGCTTGGACAAGAACTCCATTCCGCAAGGCAATGTTCTGTTGATTGTCGATCCGCTCGATGTTCGCCACCGGGCCCGCCTCGACCCGCGCTTTCAATTGCTCATCCCGATCCACGGCCAACTTCACCAGATTCTCGACGAGTTTGAGCCTCTGTCCGGCGGCGACCCAGTTCCAGTACGTACGCGACGCCGCTCTCTGGAAATCGAGCCGCTGTCGTTCGATCACGGGCTCTGCGAGGGCGACATCGAGCCTCGCCTGCTGGATGCTCGCTCGGGGGCGGTCGATGGCCCGGTCGCGAAGAAGCGGGACGGTCAGCCCGGCCCGGAACTCGCCTCCGTCCGCGGTTTTCTGGCCCAGATTGTAAGTCGGGAATTCGCCGTATCCGTTTCGGTAGCCGGCGAAGGTTCCGATGCCGCCCACGGGCAAGCCTTGGCTGAAGCCGAGTGTGCTTCGGAAATTGTCGTAAGTCGTGCCTTGGCCTTCGGCCCCGGCGATCATGTTGAAGTCGAACGCCCCCATGGTGGAGACCAACCTCCCGCCGGCGATCGCGCGTTCCTGCTCGATGGCCCGGAGCAGGGGATAGCTGCGTTCCAAGGAGAGCAGCACTTCTTCCAGCAGCAACGGGCCGCCGATGCTCGGCGGCGAACCGGACAACTGCGGCAAATCCTTCGGGACGGGAGGCGGCACGGCCCCCAACTTCGGCTCGGTGGGGCGCGGTTGTGGAAGCGGTTGGACGGCGGCGAACTTGTCCGCAGGCTCGGGTTCCGAGTGGGAAACGGGGAGAAGGGGGACTGTCGCGACCGGAGCCGGTCGCGCAGCCACCGGCTGAGTCGGGCGGGGCGGAGCGGGGCCGACTGGTTCGTCCTGCTGCGGCCCGAGGCACCCGGCTCCGCAGACAACCACCGACAAAAGAATGGCGAACCGCGGCATCAAGCGGGCTTCACTTTCGGAGGCTTGCCCCCGTCTTTTTTGTTCTTCTCCGGGGCAGTCGGAGCCACGACCGGTGGGAACCCGTTCAGTTGTCTCCACAGTTCGTACCCCAGTGTCACGCGATTCAAGAACACCCAGCCGACTGCTTGATTGCCCTGTCGCAAATAGAGCCCTTCGGGCCACCGATCTCCATCGAAGACCTCCTCCGGTTCCACGAGGATTCGAAAGCGCCCTTTGCCATCGTCGGTCGGGTCGATCTGCCGAACCCTCCCGCCGAACGTCCCTACGGCGACCGATGGCCATCCGGCGAACTGCACCCCCGGCCATCCCTCGAACTGAAGCCGCACATGGGGACCACGGCCGGTCCGATCCATGTGAGCCGCAATGAGCGGAGCGTCCACACCATCGATCAGCAATTCCACCACCCGGTCGTTCGTGTCCGGCACAATCTCGACCAAGTCGTCGCCTTCCTTGACGAACTGCCCGCCCGCCCCGGTGTTCGCCGCTACGCGATGCACGACTCCGTCGCAGGGCGCCTTCACGAACCGGGCCTTGTAACGTTCGACCCGTGTTTCGATTTCCCGCAACTCCCGCTCGACCGAGAACAAGTTCTGCTGCGCCCGATGCAAGTCGCGACGAGCCGTCGCCACGGCCGAAAGCCCGGCAGCCTCGGCCTGCAGCACGAGGGAGTCGCTGGTCAGCACCGCCGCCTCGGCCCGCTTCACATCGGCATCGGAGCGCTTGACGTCGGTCGCGGCACGGTCGGCCCGGGCCTTCGCCTCGTCCCGGTTCAACTCCGATTCCAGTCCGCCGAACTGCTTGTCCTTGAACAACTTGTCGAACATCTCGGACCGGCGATGTTCAAAGGTCAACGCGAACTCGTTGTTCTTGCGGGTCTGCTTGGCGACATCCACCAGCAATGCGGCGGCCTCGCGGTTCGCCTTGGCCGCTCCGATCGAGGCGGTCAGAGCTTTCTCCTGGGCCTCAACCGCCTGCCGCTGCTCCGCGACTTCCTCTTCCGCCGACGCCCGGCGACTTAAGAGAAAGTTCCGCTGTGCGTCCAACCGCCCGGACAGCTCGGGGTCGGTATCCTCAATATCGGCAATTGCGTCGCCCGCCTTTACCACCGATCCCTCGACGACGTACCACTTCTTCACTTGTCCCCCGACCAGTGCCGTCACAACTTGTTTGCGCTCGGTCGGGGCGTACGCAACGATCTGCCCTCTGCCTTGGACAGTCTGTTGCCACGGGGCGAAGAGCAAAACGACCGGCAGGATCGTGAAGCCGAGCAGGAGAAACCGGCCCATCCAGCGGGCGGATCGCGGCGAACGAACGTGCTCGAGCGACGCAAACGGCGTTCGAGGGCAGAAAGCCGGTCGTGTTTGGAAACTGGCGTTCATGACTTCGGTCCACCGGTATTCGTGATGACGGAGGTTCCCGTGGGGGCCAATTCGATGGTGCGGTCGCAAAGACGGATCACGTCGGGGTCGGATGTCGCGACCAGCAGCGTCCAAGGGGCCGAGCGATCGAACAGGCGAGACAGCAGTTCCGGACACTCCCGCAGATCGATCGAGTCCAGAACACCATCGAGCAGAAGCAGTCGCGGGCGACCGGCCAGCGCGCGGGAGATGGTCAGCAGCATTCCTTGAGTTGCCGAAAGCGGATTGCCGCCGGGCATCAGGGGCGTTTCCAACCCGTGAGGAAGGGCATGGACGACGCTCATCAGCCCGACCGCCTGCAACGAATCCCGGATGTCGGCGGGAGATAGCTCGAGCCGACCCAGACGGATATTGTCCATCACGGTCCCGATGATCATGCCCCCGCGTTCTTCGACGAGCGACACTTGGGTTCGCAGATGCTCGAGCGACAACTCCCGAAGATCGATGCCGTCGATTTGAACGACGCCTTGTCCGGGTTCCTTCAACCCGCACAGGATCTCGAACAAAGTGGTCTTCCCCGCACCCGGCGGACCGACCACAGCCACCCGTTCGTTGGACGCGACGTGGAAATCGATCGCGGCTGGCAGGGTGCGCCGCGTGACGAGATCGACCCCGCGAACATGCACTTCGATCCCGCCCTCGCCCGTGAGTGCTTCCCCGCCCTCGCGGTCCAGTGGCAGATCCGTCAGGAGACCGAGTTTTTCGGCTCCGGCCATCAGGTCGTAGTACGTCTCCGTGTACTTGCCGAGCTTGGCGACCGAGGCGACGACGAGGGCGACGATCAGCTCGGCGGCGACGAGTTGGCCGAGTGTCAATTGGCGGTTGATGACGAGGAAACCGCCCAAACCCAAAAGTGCGGTGCTGGCCACGACCTGCAAGCCCAGTGAGAACGCCGTCTGACGCCACACGACCCGGAAGTGGTCGCGCCGGGCCGTGACATAATGGTCGGCCAACTGGTCGGCCTTCTCCAGAGCAAGCCGTTGGCCCCCCGCGAACTTGAACGATCTGAGGCTGCGGAGCAGTTCTTCCAGCCAAGCCGCCACGTCGTATTTGGCATGCGACTCGTGAAGACTGGTGCGAACGCCGCCCCACCCGAGAGCGAACAGAATGAAGGAAATCATCAGAATCAGCAGGATGTCGAATCCGAGGAGGAACGGGTGGTAAAAGGCCAACACCACCATGCCGATCAGCGCGGTCACGACCAGAGCCACCCCGTCCAGGAGCAGGAACGAGAGGGACTTCTGGAAATTGAGGATGTCGAAGAAGCGGTTCGCCAGTTCAGGACCGTAGTGCTTGTCGAGTGCGTCCAGTTGGATGCGGGGCAGGCGATGAGCGTAGTCGGCGACCACCCTCACGAACAGCCGTCGCTGGATGCACTCCACGACATAGACCTGCATGGCCCGAATCGCCGCCGCCAACCCGAGGCAGGTCATGAGCATCCCGGCGAGAACGATCACCGGCCACATCAGCACGCCGAAGGAGACGGTATTCACGAGCGACTCGACCGCGATCGGAGTCGCCAAGGAGAGCATCGCGACGGCTGCGGCGAACACCACGACGGTCGCAATGTCGCGCCGCTCGGGTTGGAGGAGCTGCCGCAGACGGGTGAAGGGACCCGGCACGGGGTGACCGTGCCCGTGTGCGTGCGAATCATGATCGACCGGAGATTCCGCCATGCATCCTCTCTCATCCGTTTGCGATGATTCCTCGTGTAACCCTACCCGCGATCGCACTCAATTCTCGACTGGGACGACCTTCCCGGTACCGAGATCGAACACCCCGCCTGCGACGACCAACTTGCCCTGCTTCACCAACCGGGCGATCACCGGCGAAGCGGCGCGCAAAACATCGATCTGGTTGCGGACATTCTCTTTTACCGCCTCCGCGACATCCCCTTTCGCCGCCCGTACCGCCGGGCGGATATGGTAGAAAAGCGAACTGATTTGGCCGGGCACCTTGTCCGCCTTGGCCGCCGTCACCGCGCCGCAGTTGGTGTGGCCGAGGACATAGAGCACCTTCGCCCCCAGCACGACCGCCCCGAACTCCAAGCTTCCCGTGATCTCAGGGGTCGAGACGTTGCCGGCGATTGATGAGACGGGCGAAGAGCCCCAGTACGAACGCGAGCACCGCGGGCGAAAGGAGATTGCCGATCAGGGCGTTGTTCGTCGTCATCAAGTCTCCGAAACGTCTGGGGGTGGAACTCACTCGCAGTTGGAATCGACGCGCGAGCCCGTGAGGGCTGGGAGCCGTTGCTTGGCCTTCTCGATCAGGGAGTCCGGTGAATCGCCGCTCCAGTCCGCGGGGAACAACAAGATCAGGCCGTCTTCGGGATCGAGGCCGGCCATCGCCAACAGAACGGCCTTGAGCGGTTCGGGAACGAGCCATTCCGCGGGTACGTGACTGTCGATGTCGTTCGGATTCGCGGTGAGAATCAATCTCACATGTGACGGCATCTCCGCGGGCAGTAATTGGCTCCGCTGCTGAAGGGCGAGAACGACGACGAGTCGGCCGAATTGGAATCGCTGGAGAGCACGCAGGTAGAAGCTCAACTCGTGATCGGTCCGGTAGTACGCGACACCCGCACTGGCGGGCTCGCCGATCCTCGGTGGCCGTGCTCGACTGCCGATCATCTAGGTCTCCGCGGGTGGAGAAACGAAAAGGCCGGAGAACCAACCACATGAGTGGAGTTCTCCGGCCTATGTCCTGCCGACGGGTCACGCCGGGTGGGCTTTCAGCGCCAATTGTCTCAACTGTGCAGAATGGCCTGCGGTGTTGCCGCCTCCGCTGCCAAGTTGAGTTGAAGCAGTTTTACGCGCTCTTCTCGTTCATGTCAAGCGACTCGCCGGTCCTTTACAAGGAAATTCCGGATCGTGTGAAACGAGAATGCTGTCACCCCGGGGTCGCTCCGGGACCGAAACGGGCGACGCGCCGGAAACCCTACTAAACAAGCGGCCCGGCGCTGATTCGCACCGGGCCGCATCGAGTTGCACAAGTGAGCCGGGAGGGACTCGAACCCTCGACCAGCGGATTAACCTGCCGCACGGTGCCGATTCCAACTCCAATCCTAAACAGCAACTTACGCCGAACTCCGCCGCCGGGTGCAGTGCCGGATGCAGTAGCACACGGGGCGAAGAGGGCATTACCGACCCGGAACTGGCCGCGTTCGTGGCCGCGTGGCCGACGCTGCCGGAGCCGATCCGCCGGGCGATGCTGGCGCTGATCGGGGCGGCGGGAACCAAGTGATTGATTTGTGTTCAGTGGCGGGTGCCGGTAGCATCACATCCACACCCACGGAGAAGATGCAATGGCTCGGGTCTTAGCATTGCTCTCGGCGGCCTTGCTCTCTCCACCGGTTCACGCGGCGACGCCTGACGACGCGGCGGCGGAATGGGTCAAGAAGGTCAACGGGACCGTGGAACGCGATGAGAAGCTTCCAGGACGCCCGGTTGTCCGGATCGAACTTGACGAGCGGGTCTTCAATGAGGACGACC
Source organism: Gemmataceae bacterium (assembly GCA_046350135.1). Taxonomy (GTDB): domain Bacteria; phylum Planctomycetota; class Planctomycetia; order Gemmatales; family Gemmataceae; genus Urbifossiella. Next base: position 48,237 of record JAXMBB010000018.1, on the reverse strand, counting down.
TGAAGGGCCTATCCGCTCTCAAACACCTCCGGTCGCTCTCCCTGTGGGAAACTTACGTCTCCGATGCCGCAATCCCGCACCTCAAGAACCTGCCGTTGGAGTCCCTGTGCCTCGCCGGCACGAATATCACCGACATGGGGCTTCAGGAAATCGCCGAACTCCGGACGCTCACGAACCTCGATCTTTCCGGTACGCGTGTCACCGAAGAAGGCCTCAGCGTGCTCGCCACGATGCCGAACCTTCGGCACCTGTCCCTCTTTGGATTCCAACGTGACAGCCTGCTGACCGACAAAGGGCTGAAGATCGTCGCCGGATTCAAGGGGCTTGCCTCGCTTTCGCTGTCCGCCTCGAAGGTCACAGGACCGGGCGTTCGGGAACTGGCGAGGCTGGGAAGCCTGACCTCGCTTGTACTGGACGGATCGAAACTGAGGGATGCGGACCTGAAGGACGTGGCGGCCATCGGCTCCCTGACCGAACTCAACCTGCGGTCCGCCCCGATCACCGACGCCGGCTTGAAGGAACTGGCCGCCCTGCAGAACTTGGAGGAGTTGAGCCTGCACCAAGTGAAAGCCGTGAGCGGCGTGGGGTTGAAGCACCTCGCCGGACTGAGGAAGTTGAAGAGGCTGAAGCTGCACGAGTCGGGCTTGACGGACGCAGGGCTCAAGGAGATTGCCGGGTTGAAGTACCTGACCCTGCTGGACCTTGTCGCCACGACGGTGACGGACACGGGAATCAAGGAATTGGTAGCCCTCCCCGAACTGACTCTGATCCACCTCGCGTTGACGAAGGTGACTCCCGCCGGGATCGCGGCCCTTCGCAAGGCGCTGCCGAAGTGTACGGTTCAGAACTGAATTGGAAGCCGGAGCCACCGCGCGGCTACAAAAGTTTTCTGTCATCTGAATCCCCTCCGCCGAAGGCGATCTTTCTCGCCGGAAAAGGGTTCTGACTCGCGATCCACACGGTGAACTGCCATGCCCAACGGTCACCAGACAGGGCTCGAAGCCCAGTCCAACCGTCCTACTTCTGACCACTCTTACCGAGGCACAACGATCCGGATCGCCGGCGTTTACTTCGGCATCGGACTTCTCTGGATTTGGCTCACCGATCTCAGCGTAATGCTTGGTGGTGAGCAATCCTTTCGGGGGTTCGTATTTTCGGCCGGGAAGGGCACACTCTTCATCTGCACGACAACCGGGCTCGTGTACTGGCTGGTGCGTCGCGGCTTTCACGACATAGGGCGAGCGAACTCGCTCCTACGTGCCATCGCGGAAGGCACGACCGACGCGGTTTTCGTGAAGGACAGGGACGGGAAATACCTGCTCTTCAATACGGCCGCTTCCGAGTTCGTCGGCAAGCCCGTCTCGGCCGTGCTTGGTCGGGATGATACGTCGTTGTTCGACCCTGAGGACGCTCGTCTTGTCATGGAGCGGGACCGGCATGTGATGGAGGCCGGTCAAGCGGTAACGCACGAGGAAGTGTTGACGGCCGCGGGTGAGACCCGAGTATACCTCGCGACCAAGGCGCCCTTCCGCGACGAGTCCGGGGCGGTGGTCGGCGTGATCGGAATCTCCCGCGACATCACTGACCGCAAGCGAGCCGAGTCCGCGATCCGTGAGCAGGAGGTGTTCACACGCAGTGTACTCGATTCGATGACCGCTCATATCGCAGTTCTCGATACGAGCGGGGCCATCGTCGCAATCAATGAGCCGTGGCGTGCGTTCGCCGTATCGAATCCCATGCACTCCGGGCCGGCTCCGCGAACGGGAATCGGGACGAACTATCTCGAAGTTTGCGATGAGAGCGCGGGAACGGGATGCTCGGAGGCGGCGACAGCAGCGGCGGGAATCCGCAGCGTACTCGATGGATCAACCGAGCGATTTGCGTTCGAATATCCATGCCACTCCCCGAGCGAGCATCAGTGGTTCGTGATGAGTGCGACGCGGTTGACTCCAAGTTCCGGCGTGGTCGTCGCTCATACAAACATCACCGCTCGCAAACTCGCCGAGAACGAAACTCAAGCCTCGCGTGAGATGTTGCGACTCGTGCTAGACAACATTCCCCAAGGAGTGTTCTGGAAGGATCGCGACTCACGATTCCTCGGGTGCAATATGGTGGTCGCTCGCGCGATGGGGCTCGACACGCCGGATGCGATCTCGGGCCGGAGCCATACCGATTTGCCGTCCATCACATCCGACCAAGCCGCTCAATTCACCCGGAAGGATCGTGAGGTCATGGAGGCGGGGGAGGCCCAGCACCACATCATCGAAACCATGACGCTGGCCGACGGCCGGACGATCTGCCTGGACACGAACAAGGTTCCGATGCGTGACGCCGGCGGAATTGTGATTGGCATTCTGGGTACGTGGGAAGACATCACGGAACGTCGCCGGGCTGAGGAAGAGTTGGGGGAGCAGCGAGACCGGCTCGCTCGAATCGCCGCGTCCGCGCCAGGAATCATTTTCTCCTGCCGCATCCGCTCGAACGGTGAGATCACGTTTCCTTACATCAGTCCCAAGGTTACTGAAATCCATGGATTGGCTCCCGACGAGCTTGCGGTGGACGGCACGGCTATTTTTGCCTCAGTTCATGCTGAGGACGCCGACGCATTCCGGACGTCCTTTGAACGTTCCGCACGCGATCTGTCTGCATGGAGTGAAACGTACCGGGTCCGATCGCACGGGAACCGGATCATTTGGATCGAAGGCCATGCCACTCCGGTCCGTGAGCCCGACGGCGGCACGATGTGGCATGGATTCCTGACGGAGATCACAAGTCGCAAGGAAGCTGAAGCCGCACTTCGATTCCAGCACGCCCTTCTGAAGAGCCAGGCCGAAGCCTCGCCCGACGGCATCCTCGTCGTCGGGGCGGACAACCGCGTCCTCTCCTACAACCACAGATTTCTCGACCTCTGGGGTATTCCGGCGAACCTAGCCGAAGCAGGCGACGACGCACCGATCCTCGCGCTCGCGCGGAGTCTGGCGGCCGACCCCGATCGGTTCTCCGAGCATGTTGCGGCAATCTATGCCGACACGGAGTCGCGATCGCACGACGAGGTATACTTCGCCGACGGAAGAACCGTGGACCGGTACAGCGGGCCGATTCGGAGCGAGGACGGAAGACACCTCGGTCGGGTGTGGTTCTTCCGCGACATCACCGAACGCAAGATGGCCGAGGAGGCTCGGTCCCTGCTTGTGGCCATCGTGCAATCGGCGGGCGAGGCGATCGTCAGCGCGGACACGAACGGGGTGATCCGGAGCTGGAACCCCGCTGCTGAGCGTCTCTTCGGGTACACCCCGGCGGAGGCCGTCGGGCGGTCCAATTTCGAGTTGATCGTACCCCCCGACCGTTTGGCCGAGTCCCGCGAACGAGTCGATCGAGTGCTTCAAGGGGAGCGGCTTTCGCCCCTGGAAACGGTACGGCTGCAGAAAGGAGGCGAAGCCGTTCGAGTGGCTGTGAGCGTTTCTGCAGTCGAGCGTGAAGGTCGGATCGTCGGCCTTTCCGCCATCTACCAAGACATTTCCAAACGATTGCGAGTGGAGGAGGACCGAAACCGATTCGTCGCACTGGCCGACAGCAGTCAGGAATTCATCGGCATGTGCAATGAGGCTCTCCAGCCGTTCTACGTCAACGCCGCCGGGCTGCGGTTGATGGGATTCCAGAGCCTGGATGCGGCATGCCAAGTTCAGATGCAGGACTACTTTTTCCCCGAGGATCGGCCGTTCATCACAGACATCTTCTTCGCGAGAGTCCAACGTGATGGCAATGCGGATGTCGAGATTCGCTTCCGACACATCCTGACCGGCGACGCGATCTGGATGGACCTCAACGTATTCACCATCAAGGATGCCGCGGGTGCAGTGATCGGTTGTGCAACTGTCACCCGCAACATCCATGCCCGCAAGCTCGCGGAGCAGACGCTTCGTGAGCGAGAACGGTTGCTCGACATAGTCACCGGGTCCGCGCAAGTGGGATTGGTCGTAGTGAACGGGCGCTACGAGTACTTGTTCGCCAACGAAGCTTACAAGGATATCTTCGGACTTCCTGCCGACGAGATCGTCGGCCGCCGAGTCCCGGACCTGCTAGCTGCGGGATGGGCCCAAATCCAGCCGCGGCTCGATCAAGCGTTGTCCGGCGAGCGGGTGGAGTACGAATTGGCCCTCCCCGCGATTTCAGGTGGGGATGCTCAACGACACTTCCGGGTGATGTATGAACCGCGGGCCGGGGATACGGAGGAGCCGACGGTCGTGGCCGTGGTAACGGAAGTCTCCGAACAGAAGCGAGCGGAAGAGGTCATACGCGAGAGCGAGGCTCGCTTCCGCAACGTGTTCGAACGCGCGGCCACCGGGATTGGAATCACCGACACTGATGGCCGGTTCCTTCAATGTAACCCAGCGTACTGCTCTGTTCTTGGACGCACCGAAGATGAACTCAAGTCGGCGGACTTGGCCTCCCTCATCCATCCAGACGACCGAGTCGAAAACATGTCCCTCCTCCGCAAACTTGCTTCGGACGAGATACCGGGGTACGAGTTGGAGAACCGGTTTCTCCACAAATCCGGGAAACCGAGATGGGTGCACAAGGCTGTATCCGCACTCAGAGACCAAGACGGACGCGTGACACACCTCATCGCATTAGTGACCGACGTGACCGAGCGTCGCTTGGCCGATCAGGAACTACGTGAAAGCGAGGAGCGTTACCGCCGACTCGTGGACTTTCTGCCCTCCGCCGTGCTCATCAACACGGGTGGAAGGATCAGTTTTTGCAACCCTGCCTGCGTTCGACTGTTCGGTGCAACCGAAGCAGAACAAATCGTGGGGAAGTCTCCTATCGACCTGTTCCCGCAAGACTACCACGAAGTGATCAGCCGCCGGATCGCGGACATCGGCACCTCCGGTCGGACCGCACCTGGAATTGAACTTCGTGCGCTTCGGCTCGATGGCCGGATGGTGCCCGTTTACTCCGTTGCGACACCGATTCTCAAGTCCGGGGTGCCGGCTATCCTCGTTGCACTGACGGACCTGACCGAACGGGAGCGGTCTATGGAGCTGCTGCGCTCGGTGCTTGGAAGCGTTGACGATGCGATCCTTACCATCGACGAATGTGGTTCAGTTCAGTCCGCCAATCCGGCCACCGAGCGATCCTTTGGGTATTCGGAGACGGAACTCGTCGGAAACAACGTGAAAGTGCTGATGCCCGAGCCGTACCACGGTGAGCACGACGGCTATATCGCCAACTATCTCCAAACCGGGGAAAAGAAGGTGATTGGGATTGGACGGGAAGTCGAGGGGCGGCGAAAGGACGGAACGACGTTCCCGCTCGAATTGACAGTAACCGAATTCCAGCTTGACGGGCGGAGGCATTTCACGGGCGTCGCTCGCGACATCACCGCTCGGAAGCAGTTGGAGGCACAATTCCAACAAGCCCAGAAGATGGAGGCCGTCGGGCGGCTGGCCGGTGGGGTGGCGCACGACTTCAACAATCTGCTCACGGTTATCAACGGGTACGGCGACATCGTTCTGGACTCGCTTCCAGCGGACGATTCGCACCGTGAGTTCATCGCCTCGATTCGTGAGGCGGGGGACCGCGCCGCCCGCCTCACCCAACAACTCCTCGCGTTCAGTCGCAAGGCCATTATCGAGCCGAAAATCCTCGACCTGAACGAACTCGTCGCGGAGTCCGCGAAGCTTCTGCGTCGGCTGATCGGGGAGGATATTGCACTGGCAGTCTTACCAAACCCGGTCCCGGTGCGGATCAAGGCGGATCCGGGCCAGTTGGAACAAGTCGTGATGAATCTGGCGGTGAACGCCCGCGACGCCATGCCGGCCGGTGGGCGACTGACTGTCGAAACCCGAGAGGTCGCCATCGGTGACGACGACGCACGCGTCTACCCCGGCGTCAAGCCCGGACGATATGCACGGCTCAGGGTTGCCGACACCGGGCACGGGATGCCCGAGGAGGTGAAGAACAAGATCTTTGAGCCGTTCTTCACAACCAAGGGCGTAGGAAAGGGCACCGGACTCGGGCTTGCCGTTGTCCACGGTGTGGTTGAACAGTGTGGCGGACACATCAGGCTCGAAAGCGCAGTGGGTGTCGGCACGACGTTCACGCTCCTGTTCCCGATGGTAACCGAGGCAAGAGTGGGGCCGGCATCCGGGGGCGTCCGGATCGCAGTTCGCGGAACAGAGACCGTGTTGCTGGTCGAGGACGAGGACGCGGTCCGCGCGATCGCCCGAATCGCCCTGACAATGCAAGGTTTCACGGTGCTGGAAGCAGAAAGGGGAGTGGACGCCATCCAACTCGCGGCGGAGCATCCCGGACCAATCCACTTACTTGTGACCGACGTCGTGATGCCGGAGATGGGTGGTCGTCAACTGGCTGAGGCCGTGCGAGGATACCGGCCGGATGTGCGAGTAGTGTACATGAGCGGATACACGGACGATGCGGTGCTTCGCCACGGAGTCGAATTGACTGACGCATTTATTCAGAAGCCGTTCACTCCGCTGGGCCTGGCACGAAAGGTACGTGCCGTACTTGACGAACAAGAGGGAGCGGATGCCAGATGAAGGGTGTGCGTCTCGTAAGTGGGTAATCTCCAGGCTCAGTTCCTAGACCAGAAGCCGGCCCATTGGTCGTCGGCGCTGCAGAATATGGCCCGGAGGTGGCTCATCGCGTCGGCACCAGACACGCCCCAGCGCATGCCGCCGCCCTTCATTCGTCCGCCGATCACCGTCTGACAGCAGCACCTCGGGAACATAGCGATGTAGCGGAGCGTTCGGCCAAGCGTTGTGTAAGAGCCAAGCGAAGGGGCCAACACCGACGCCGGCGGATGCGGTCTCATCGGCGTGATTCCGCTTGCACGCGTTCCCGCGCCGCGTGAGAATCCCACTATGTTTTCCGCCGGCTCCCGCGTCCGATTCTTCGTCACGATCGGGCCGCAATTCGGCACCGCACTGCCTCGAAGTGCAGGACGACTCGATCGACGGCGACCAAGTTCATAGGGTGCAACCGGATGATGGGTTCCCCGTGATGCTCCTGCTCGGGCGGTCGCTTCACCCCCTCCGAGGCGGACGCCCGTTCATCGTGGAATCGAAAAAGCCATGAGACTTCATCCCGAACTTGAAACAATCCTTGCGATCATGTTGCACTATGCTCAGCGACTGGTCTCGCAGCAAGGAGCCACCATTCCTTTCGGCGTGCTGTTGGGTGATGGAGAACCGGTCTTTGTGGCCGCGAATTTCAACCGGAACAGTGAGGAAATGATGTCGCTCGTGAGGATGGGACTGTTCGAGGGTGCGGCCGGAAAAAAGGCCGCAGGAATCTGCTATTCCGCCGATTCACTATCCGATCGGCCAGCCAACTGTCGGGTGATACGGGCTGAACTGGAGCACCGTGACGGAACAGCGTTCCGGATCGAGGTGCCTTGGTCGAGAGGATGGTTCGGACGGATCAAGTGGGGAGAGAGGCTTGTGCAATTGGGAACTTCGCAGTTCCTTCCGGCCCCCGCGTGAACGCCCCGCCGCTCGTCGGCGCCTTGCCCCGCCAGCCCTTCGTCGCGGCGATCGTGTCCACTGCCTGTACCGCGACGCCGAATGCGTCGTAACCAGGAGGAGAATCGCGGATACCCTAAGATCGCCCTTCGGTTCTGGGTCGAATATGCCTTCAACTTCATCAACGTGTTCGGCTGTTCCGCGAACCGTACCAGGATCGTTGCAGCGGGCGGCCAACCGCTTTTCCGAACAAACTGCCCAACTGACTTCTTGAGCTGAAAGCCGGACGCGTATTGTGCGGCGATGACGATGCGATCGCTCGTCGGCTTCGCCGATGCCGACGCCTTCTACTCCTCCGCTGAAGTGGTGCGGCGACCTTGGCTAAAGGATGCCGAGGTCGGCGTGCTGGGCAACCAAGGAGCCTGCGTGATCGCCCGCAGCTACGCCATGAAGCGGGCCGGCGTGAAGGTGGGCATGCCGATCTGGGAGGCGAAGGAACTCTGCCCGGACGGCGTGTACGTGAAACGCGACTTTCGATGGTACGAGGCTGTCAGCCGCCGTCTTCTCGCCGAACTGAACCTCGTCAGCCCGCGCGTCGAATACCACTCGATCGACGAGTTCTTCTGGAAGCACTCCCCGGTCCGGCAGCGGGATCCCGTGGAATCGGCTCTCGAACTGCGAGATCACATCAAACAGCGGATCGGCGTGCCGGTCACCGTCAGCATCGGCCGCACCCGGACTCTGGCCAAGCTGTTCGCGGACACGCACAAGCCGTTCGGTGCAGTGGCCGTCACCGATCCGATGCAGGAGCGGGAACTGCTTGCCGCGATTCCGGTCACCGAAATCGCCGGCATCGCCAAACGCCGGGCGGCCCGCCTCGAACCCTTCAACATCCGCACCTGCCTCGACCTCCGCGATGCAAGCGGACTGCTCGTGAAGCAATTGTTGACGATCACCGGCCATGACCTCTGGCTCGAACTCAACGGTGTTACCGCGCAGCCGATCCGCCCGGAGCGGACGCCGCATAAGAACATTGCTCGCGGCGGCAGCCTCGCCGGACGCGTGTCCGATCCGCTCAAGATCTACGGATGGCTGGTCCGGAACGTGGAACGTTTGATCGAGGAACTGCGTTACCACGTCGTGCGGCCGCGGTTGCTCGCGGTCTACATGAACTACGCGGACGGGGCCGGTGGCGTCGGCCAAGTCCGCCTCCCGGTGCCGGCGGACCGGTTCGACGTGGTGCTTGACGCGGCGAAGCAGTGCCTTCGGTCGGCGTGGAAACCGGGCCGCGAAGCCACCCATATGCATGTGATTGCATCCCATCTCGCGCGGCCCCACGCGTGGCAGCAGTCGCTGTTCGAGGGGCCGGATCCGCGGCTCGACACGCTCGCCGAAGTGAAGGCGTCGATCAACGAGCGGTTCGGCCGGTGGAAGGTCCGTTCCGGCGCGACGCTGTTCGCGAACGAGTTTTACCAAGATGCCGCCAACGAGTTCGACATCTGCGACGTGCGCGGCAAGTTTTGTTTCTGAGGCTCCGATGACGGGAATCGCACTCATCGCGTCCGAATTTCCGGTCTCGCTTTTGGAGCCCGTGATCGACCGCCTGCACGACCGAGGCGGCGTGCCGGAGGTTCGATTCGAGAACCGGCATGATCCGCCCCTGCTGCCGGTCCGATGGAACGGAGCGTTGCGATTGATGCAGTGGGGGTCTCGCGACCGGCGTTCATCGCTGCCGCACGGCGGGTGGCTGACTCGTCACCAGATGGAAGCGGGAATGCTGACGGATGTCGATGAGGTGGTGATCCCGGCGAACTACGGACACCAGCACGGAGTCTGGTTTCTCGTTGAGGAAGGCGTGCGGGGCATTGTGATACCGGATGCCGGAGCCGTTTACGTGCTGATGGAGCCGTCCACGAACTACTACCGGAACATGACCGGCCAGTCGCAATTGATGCCGGTGCTGGTGAACCAAGTCATCTGAGCCGGCCCAGAATCGCAGTTCATGTCTGCCATGACGGGCGTCCGGAGTACGGCCTGCCCGGCGGCGAATCGGTCATGGCGGGGCAATGAATGCGAACGCCAGGATTGTTGCGGCCTTGAACGCCATAGCAGAGGCGAGTTGGCCTGAGAGGTCTGCACCTGTCCGCAATCGTGCGTTGCGGCGCGGATCGGAGGTACGGATCACGGGGGGAATGCTTCCAACCAGGCGCGGCGCGTGGTATCCTTCAATAACCATCCACGCAGGAAGCATGCCATGGCCAAACCCGTCAAATTCAGCCGCCCCTCTAAGCCCAAGGGCGGTAGCACGTCGTTCAACTTCGGTGCCAATGTCAAGCCGCGGAAGGCAAGGAGTGGCGGGGGCCGCGCTCGCTCGGGTGGCGGCGGCGGGGGCGGAAGCTGATGAACTTCGCCGCGATCCCGCGTCCCGCGTTCGGCCGCGCCGCCCAGCATGTCGTAGCCGTGCCGGAGCCGACAAAGACGAAGGCCGCGGGACGGTACCAGCGGGCTGCCAAGACCGCCGCGGAACTGCTCCCCGCATTGCCGGAACCCGGCGAGGCCGTTCACGCCCTGATGCTCGGCACGTTCGACTTGTGCCAAGTCATCGTGCCCACCGTGCAACGTCTGCCGAGGTGCGGGCACCTCCGCATCGCGACGCTCTGTTTCTCGAAACGCAACGCGGCCGAACTGATCGGATTGCTGGAATCCCGGCCCGGCCTCGAACTCACGCTGCTCGTGTCCGCGTTCTTCAAGGGACACAACAAGGAACTCTTCGAGAAGTTCGCCGAAGAACTCCGCGAGCATCCGAACGCCAGGCTCGCTGCGGCGCGGTCGCATTGCAAGGTGGTTTGCTTCGACCTCGGCCCGGACGACGCGCTGGTCTTCGAGGGCTCGGCTAATCTCCGCACCAACGGCAACCGCGAGCAATTGACGGTGATCCGCGACCGCGCCCTGCACGACTGGCACGCCGCATGGATCGACGAGGTTGTGAACTCCCATGAAGGCGAAGCAACGTGCTGACCGAGTGGAAGTTGCGAAACGAATCGAGGAGGTGCTCCGCATCCGGCTCGACGGAGCGCAGTTCCACGATGTGTTTCAATTTGCTGCCGAAAAGGAATGGGGATTGAGCGAGCGGCAGGTCCGGAACTACATGCGGAAAGCCGACGATCTGCTCGTGGAACGGATGGACCGGGGCCGGAAACGGATCATTGCGCAGCACCTTTCCCGCCGCGAGGCGTTGTACGCCCGCGCCGTGAACGCCGCCGACTACCGCACGGCACTGGCGATCCTGACCGACTCGGCGAAGCTTCAAAGCCTCTACGCCTCGGAACGCGACCTTCGCGAACTCGTGAAACTCGCCGCCGGGCAGGATCTCCGTATCCGCGACTTGGAGAACCGGCTCTATGTTGCTCGACAATCTGCGGGCACGCGTCCGCCGGAACACGCTTCGGTTGGACCGGATTCAGGCCGCGGTGACGGACAGCCCGCAGGACCGGCTGGCGAAGTACAAGGCGGACCCGGCCCAACTGATGATTGAAGCCGGCTTCGCGCCGGACCCGTGGCAGATGAACCTGCTCCGGTCAAACGCCCGCTCCGCCCTGCTCTTGTGCGCCCGCCAAGTGGGGAAGAGCACGGCGACCGCGATCCTGGCACTCTCGACCGCCCTCTCGCAGCCGGGCAGCACCACAATCATTGCCGCGCCGGTCGAGGAGCAGGCGAACGAACTGCTCCGCAAGGTGTTGCTGACGTTCAACACGCTCGGGCGGCCCGTGAAGGTGGTGCGCGAAGCGGTGACGTGCTTGGAACTGGCGAACGGGAGCCGGATTCTGGCCCTGCCCGGCAAGGAACGCCGCGTCCGCAGCTACACCAGTTCGCTGCTCATCATCGACGAGGCGGCGCGGGTGCCGGACGACGTGTTCAGCGGGGCCAGCCCGACGATGGCCGTGAGCCGCGGCCGCTTCGTGGCTCTCTCCACCGCGTTCGCGAAATCCGGCTGGTTCTACCGGGAGTGGACCGAAGGGGAGAACTACCTCCGCCTCTCGATCACGGCGCGGGACTGCCCGCGGGTGCCGCCGGAGTTCCTCGCCAGCGAGGAGCGGAAGCTCGGCCGGCGGTGGTTCGAGATGGAATACCTGAATGTGTTCGGGGACGACATCGCCGCGGTGTTCAGCGGGGAGGACATCCGCGCCGCGTTGAGTGCCGAGGTGAAGCCGCTTTTCCCGCTTGATTAGTACGAGTGACCGACGGCCCGGTTGGTGCGACCTTGAAAGACTCCAAAGTCGAAAGACCGTCTCTACTTCGCCGATTGGCCTTTGTGTGTCCGATGCGCTTCCGCCAACGCGTTCATCGAGGCCGCTTCCTTCGCCGCCTTCTCCTTGAGCAACTTCGCGATGTGCATCTTCTTCGCTGCTTCGTAGAGCGGAATCAACTTCGGATCGGTCGGCTTGGGCATCGTGGCCTCTTTGGTGCTTGCGGTAGCGTTCGACTCCCGGCGCGAAACTGGAGCTATCCATGAGCGAGGAGATCGAACCACCTGCATTCTACTCCGGACTGGACCTCGGCCAGCTTCAAGATTACTCCCGTTCGTCGTCATCGAGAATGACACGGCCGCCTGGCTCACGGGACAACCCTCTCGCGGTGCGACCGGGCCGCCCTCCGGTGATGTGGACCCACTCTTCGGGATGAGAACGTGAACGAATCCGCGTACTACTCCGGGCTCGACCTCGGCCAGCCACACGAGTTCACGGCACTGGTCGTGGTGGAACGGAGGCTGACGACGGACTTCGACCGCCCGAGCCGTTCAGTGTCCCGGTTCGATGTGCGACATATTCACCGCTGGCCGCTCGGAACGAACTACCCCGCCATCGCCGCGGACCTGAAGAACCTGTTTGCGGAGAAACCCCTCAAGGGTTCGGAACTCATCATCGACCAGACGGGCGTCGGCCGCGCCGTTGTGGACTTGATTCGCTCGTCCGAGATCGCGGCTTCCATGCGCGCTTACACGATCACAGCCGGCGAGACCGGCCACGGGCGGACGGTGGCGAAGAAGAACCTCGTCGGAGCCGTGCAGGCACCACTACAGGAGCGGCGACTCCGTTTCGCCGAGTCGCTCCCCCTGACGCCGACGCTGGCCCGTGAATTGGAGATGTTCCGCACGAAGGCGACGTTCGACAACAGCGACGTGTTCGCTGGTTGGCGGGAGCGGGACCACGACGACTTGGTGTTGGGCCTCGCGCTCGCACTCTACGCTGCGAGCATCCCGCCCATCACCATTACCACGTTCATCTGGTGAGGCCCACAAAATGAACGGCACCGCCTACTTCACCGGGCTCGATCTGGGCCAGTCGCAGGACTACTCCGCCCTCGTCGTGGTGGAGCAGTGTTCCCGCGCCGGCGAGCGGGAGCACGAGTACCGAGTAAGGCATCTTCACCGTTGGAACCTCGGCACCAGCTACCCGGCCATCGTGGCCGATGTTGCGGGGATGTTCAGCGACTACCCGCTTCGCGATTCCACGCTCGTGATCGACGCGACGGGCGTCGGGCGGCCGGTCGTGGACATGGTGACGAACGCCGGCCTGCGGGCCACGGTGAAGGCGTTGAGCATCACGGCGGGCAACGCACCCGGCGAGGCCACCGTTCCGAAGAAAGACCTCGTCGGAGCCGTGCAGGCCGCGATTCAGTCGCGCCGGCTCAAGATCGCCGAGGGGTTGCCCTTGGCCGCAACGCTGGCGCGGGAGATGGAGCAATTCCGCGTGAAGGTGACCGCAGACCGGAACGAGACGTTCGCCAGCTGGCGAGAACGCGACCACGACGACCTGCTGCTCGCGTTGGCACTCGCAATCTGGTACGGCGAGCGGCATCCGGGGAATCAGGCCGAGTGCTACAGCAAGCCGCGGTCACTGCCGCCGGGCATCCACCGTGGATCCGGACTGCCGGAAGCAATCTGGCGATAGTTGATTCATCGTGCAGCTCATGCACGCTCATTTCTTTCGGCTTTGTCGTTAACCACATAGCCGGGACGCGCCGGGCGGGGATAGAATCGCCCCACTCACTCGGCGAACGAACGTTCATGAAGCTGTCGGACTACCATAGCGCGTACTACGCTCACGAGCTGACCAAGCGATGCGCCTCGGGCAGCGTCGAGAAGCTCGCCGGCGCGCTCGTGGACGCCCAAGTCGTCATCACGCCGCACCAGGTCGATGCCGCACTGTTCGCCTTCCGGTCCCCTCTCTCCCGCGGGGTGATGCTCGCGGACGAGGTCGGGCTCGGCAAAACCATCGAAGCCGGGCTTGTGCTCTCGCAGAAATGGGCCGAGCACAAGCGGAAACTGCTGGTCATCACGCCCGCGAACCTCCGCAAGCAGTGGCATCAGGAACTCACCGAGAAGTTCTTCCTGCCGTGCCGCATCCTCGAAACGAAGTCTTACAACGAGGCCTTCAAGAAAGGATCGCTTCAGCCGTTCCGCTCCGAACCCGATGCGGTCGTGATCTGCTCGTACCAGTTCGCGAAGGCCAAGGCGTCGGACGTGGCGTCCTCACACTGGGATCTCGTCGTCATCGACGAAGCGCACCGGCTGCGCAACGTCTACAAGCCCTCGAACGTCATCGCCAACGTGCTGAAGCAGGCTCTCGCCGCGTCGCAGAAGCTTTTGCTCACGGCCACGCCGCTCCAGAACTCCCTGCTCGAACTGTACGGCCTCGTCAGCTTCATCGACGAACACGCCTTCGGCGACCTCGGCAGCTTCCGCGAACAGTTCTTCCACTTGGACGACGAAGAGATCTTCAAGGCGCTTAAGGAACGGCTGGCCCCGATGTGCAAACGCACGCTCCGGCGGCAGGTCGTCCAGTACGTCTCGTACACGAACCGGCACCCGCTGGTCGAAGAGTTCACGCCCGCGCGGGACGAAGTCCGCCTTTACGACGAAGTCTCGGAATACCTCCAGCGGGAGAACCTGCTCGCGCTCCCGGCCAGCCAGCGTTCGCTCATGACGCGCTCGTGCCGTTGCTCGCGTCCAGTACGTTCGCCATCGCCGCTGCACTCTCCACGCTCATCGACCGCTTGAACGCGAAACTCGGTAAGGCGAACCCGCCCACGCCCATCGAACAACTCCATTGAAGACATCGATGCCTTGGACGAAACCGCCGAGGAGTGGGGCGAAGACGACGAAGACGAGCCGCCGCTCTCCGAGGCGGATCGGGTCAGCGCTCGCCCAAGAGGTGAAGGACCTCGAAGCGTTCCGCCAACTGCCTTGAGCATCACCCAGGAACGAGAAAGGAAAGGCACTGCTTACCGCGCTTGGCCGGGCCTTTGCCGACGCCGAGAAGCTCGGCGCGGCCTGCAAGGCACTCATCTTCACGGAATCTCGGAAGACGCAGGACTATCTACAGCGGTTGCTCGCCACCAGCCTGTACTCCGAAGGAATCGTCCTGTTCAACGGCTCGAACACGGACGAACGCTCGAAGGCGATCTACGCCGAGTGGCTCAAGACGCACGCCGGATCGGACAAAGTCACCGGATCCCGCACGGCGGACATGCGTTCCGCGCTCGTGGATTACTTCGAGCACCGCGGCGCGATCATGATCGCGACCGAGGCCGGGGCCGAAGGCATCAACCTGCAGTTCTGTTCGCTCGTGGTGAACTACGATCTGCCGTGGAACCCGCAGCGAATCGAGCAACGCATCGGCCGCTGCCATCGCTACGGCCAAAAGCACGATGTCGTGGTCGTGAACTTCCTGAACCGCAACAACGAGGCCGATCAACGCGTCTTCGAGTTGCTGGACGAGAAGTTCAAGCTGTTCAACGGTGCGTTCGGCTCGTCGGACGAAGTCCTCGGCGCGATCGAGTCCGGCGTCGATTTCGAGAAGCGGATCGCTCGCATTTACCAATCGTGCCGCACGCCGGCCGAGATTCGCGCCTCGTTCGAGTCGCTCCAGCAGGAACTGAACGCACAGATCAGCGAGGCTATGACCAGCACACGCCGCAAGCTGCTGGAGAACTTCGACGAAGAAGTGCATCAGAAACTCAAGGTCTCCAAGGATGAATCCGAGGCGTTCCAGTCCCGCTACGAAAGATGCTCGGCGTGGCTGACGCAGCACGAACTCGGCCGGCAATGCCGCGTTCGCGGACTCGAAGACGCCTTCGACCTCGCCGCGAACCCGTTCCCGGACGTGATCGCCGCCGCCGGCCGCTACGAGTTGCCGCGCCGCAACGGGGAGGCCCACTACTACCGCCTCGGGCACCCGCTGGCCGTCAAGTTGATCGAGCAGGCGCTCGCCCGGCCTCTGCCGCCCGCCGAGATCGTCTTCGACTTCGACAGCACGAAGCCGCGCGTCGGGGCGCTCGAAGCCTACCGCGGCCGCGGCGGCGAACTGCTCCTCGGCAAACTCAGCGTCGAATCCATGGACCAGGCCGAGGACATCCTCCTCGCGGCCGCACTCGGCGCGGACGGCCAGGTGATTCCGTCCGAAGTCGCACTCAAGCTCTTCAATCTGGGCGTGCAACAGGTCGCGCCGCTGCCGGACTTCGCGCCCGATCCGTGGCTTGCCGAGGAACTGGACCGGTTGCAGGCCGCGGAACGGGAGCGCATCTCGAAGCGGAACGGCGAACTCTTCGAGGAGGAGGCCGCGAAGCTGGACGATTGGGCCGAAGACCTCAAGGTCGGGCTCGAACGCGAGATCAAGGATCTGGACCGGCAACTGAAGGAGGCCCGCCGGGCGGCGACCGCCGCGCCTTCGCTGGAGGCCAAGCTCGCCGGGCAGAAGCAGGTGAAGGCCATCGAAGCGCAGCGGAACGCCAAGAGGAAGTCGCTCTTCGCCGCACAGGACGAAATCGAGCAACGCCGCGACGTGCTCATCGAATCGGTGCAGGCCAAGCTGGAACAGAAGGTTTCGACGGCACGGGTGCTGGCCATCCGCTGGAGGATCGCATGAGCAACCGGAAGCAGAAGCTGGAACTGACGTGGATCGGCAAAGAGGTGCGGCCGAAGCTGGAGCCGCGCATCCTGCTGGAGGATCCGAAGAAGTCGTACTGCGCCAAGAACCGCGTCGCCAAGACGGACCTGTTCGATAACCGTCTCATCTTCGGAGACAACCTACTCGCGCTGAAAGCGCTCGAAGCCGAGTTTACCGGCAAGGTGAAGTGCGTCTTCATCGACCCACCTTACAACACGGGCTCGGCATTCGAGCACTACGATGACGGCATCGAGCATTCACTGTGGCTTTCGCTTATTCGTGATCGAATTACTCTGATCCACTCTCTGCTATCGGGGTCGGGATCGTTGTGGGTAAGTATTGACGACACGGAATGCCACTATTTGAAGATCTTGTGCGACGAAATCTTCGGGCGCGGGAACTTCGTGCTTTCAGTTGCTTGGGAGAAAGACCAAGGCCGTCGAAACGATACTGACTTTTCCAGTGCCCATGATCACATTCTGCTTTATGCAAAGGACCGCGATACTTGGCGATCGACCCGCAACCTCTTGCCCCGCACCGAAGAACTGAACGCGAGATATCGCAATCCCGACAATGACCCTCGTGGCCCATGGCTTCAAGGAGATAACGGAACGGCCAAGAGCGGGACTGAGCGACTGCGATTTAGAATCACTCTTCCATCCGGAAGAGTGGTTCAGCCCCCGCAGGGGAACTATTGGCGTTTCTCCGAGGAGTCGCTGGCCGAAGCAAGAGCCGATGGGCGAGTCTGGTTCGGCAGGGATGGAGACAGCCTGCCTGTTGTCAAGAGATACCTGACCGATGTGCAGGACGGTGTAGTACCTCGGAGTTGGTGGCCTTCATCGGAGGCAGGTTCAAACCAATCGGCAAAACGAGACCACCTGCGAAAGTTACTTCCAACGATTGAGCCCTTCGCCACTCCGAAGCCAGAAGAACTTCTCCAACGGATTCTCACAATAGCGACCAACCCCGGCGATCTTGTTCTCGACTCGTTCGCCGGTTCCGGCACCACGGGTGCCGTCGCCCACAAGATGGGCCGGCGGTGGATCATGGTGGAACTCGGCGAGCATTGCCACACGCACATTATCCCGCGGCTCAAGAAAGTGATCGACGGCGACGATCCCGGCGGCGTCACCGAGGCAACCGGATGGAAGGGCGGCGGCGGGTTCCGCTACTACTCGCTCGCGCCCTCCCTGCTCATGCAGGATAAATGGGGGCAGTGGATCATCAGCAAGGAATACAACCCCGCGATGCTGGCCGAGGCGTTGTGCAAGCTCGAAGGCTTCCGCTACGAGCCGAGCGATTCCGTGTTCTGGATGCACGGCCGCAGTTCCGAACGGGATTACTTGTACTGCACCACGCAGACACTCAGCGCCGAGCAGCTTCAGCAACTCTCCGAAGAGGTCGGGCCGGAACGGTCCCTGCTCGTGCTGTGCAGCGCGTTCCGCGGCAAGGCGGACCGCTTCGCGAACCTCACGGTGAAGAAGATCCCGAAGGCCGTGCTGAGCAAGTGCGAGTGGGGCCACGACGACTACTCGCTGAAGGTCGAGAACCTGCCGCAACCGCCGAAGAAGCCGCGGACCAGCCTGTTCGATGAGGACGACGCATGAACCGGCACGTGAACGCCATCGCGGGCCGGCTGAGTTTGCGCCCGCCGCAGTTGGAATCGCTCAAGGCACTAGACCGCATCTGCGATATCGCTCCGCCGAAGAAGGATGCGGATCGCGAGGCGGCCTTGGCCGCGATCCGGGCCGAGTTCCCCGGCGTCACGGATTTCGAGCGCGAGTTCCCGTCCGTCTGCTTCGCGCTGGCCACCGGCGTGGGCAAGACGCGCCTCATGGGCGCGTTCATCAGCTACCTGTACCTCGCGCACGGCTTCAAGAACTTCTTCGTGCTCGCCCCGAACCTCACGATTTACAACAAGCTCATCACGGACTTCAGCACCCGCACGCACCCGAAGTACGTCTTTCAGGGCATCCAGGACTTCGCGATCAACGCTCCGAACATCATCACGGGCGACAATTACGAGTCGCAGGCCGCATCACTTTACGACAAGCCCGACGACTGCAAGGTGAACATCTTCAACATCTCGAAAATCAGTTTCTCCACGGAAGCCAAGTCACCGGGATCGAAGTCCACTTCCGCACGAATCAAGCGTCTCAGCGAGTACATCGGCGAGAGCTACTTCGAGTACCTGAGCAAGCTGCCGGACCTCGTGCTGCTCATGGACGAATCGCACCGCTACCGGGCCAGCGCGGGCGCGAAAGCCATCAACGACTTGAAGCCGGTTCTCGGACTGGAACTGACCGCGACCCCGTTCGAGCAAGTCGGCCAGCGATCCAAGCCGTTCAAGAACGTGATCGTGGATTACCCGCTGGCCCGCGCCATGGCGGACGGGTTCGTGAAGAAACCCGCCGTCGTGACGCGCAAAGACTTCAACCCGACCGGGCTTTCCGCGAAGGAGATCGAGCGGATCAAGCTGGAGGACGGCGTGCGGCTGCACGAGACCGTGAGGGCGGAACTGGCGACGTACGCCCGGCAATCCGGCAGGCCGTTCGTGAAGCCGTTCGTGCTCGTGATCGCCAAGGACACCACGCACGCTAGGGAACTCCACGATTTGATCCGCGAGGAGAAGTTCTTCGACGGCCGGTACAAGGATGCCGTGATTCAGGTCGATTCGTCGCAGAAGGAAGACGAGGTGATCGAGCGGTTGCTCAAGGTCGAGTCGCCCGACGAGCCGACCGAGATCGTGATTCACGTGAACATGCTGAAGGAAGGTTGGGACGTCACGAACCTGTACACGATCATCCCGCTGCGAGCCGCGAACGCCCGCAGCTTGATCGAGCAGAGCATCGGCCGCGGCTTGCGGCTTCCGTACGGCAAGCGGACGGGCGTAAACGCCGTGGACCGGCTGAACATCGTCGCCCACGACAAGTTCCAGGAGATTGTGGACGATGCGAAGGAAGCAGATTCGCCAATCCGCCTGCAGCAATTGCTGCTCGATCCGGCCGACATGGCGCAAAAGCCGATTTCGGTGCCGTCGCAGCCCGCGGTGATGGAGAAACTCGGCATTGCGCCGCCCGGCGGGCCGATGCCGACTCCCGCCGGAGCCGCCCCGCCGCCGCCGATGTTCGCGACTGCGGAGGAACGCAAGATCGCGGCGGTGGCGTATGACGTGCTACGGACGTTCGAGAACAAGCCCGATACCGTGCCCAGCTTGGCCGCACTGCAGAGCAAGGAGATTCAGAAACAGGTTGTGGAAGAGGTGAAACGCCGCCTCGGGCCGCAACCGACGCTTCCGGGAATGGATTCCGTCGCGGCCGTCGTGAGCAAGACAACGGAGCAAGTGGTGCTCGGCACCATCGACATTCCGCGTATCCTTGTGGTGCCGAAGGGGGAAGTGAAGAGCGGCTTCACGCCGTTCAAGCTGGACCTGAAGGCATTGCGGTACCAGCCGCCCTCCGAAGAACTCGTGGCGCAGGCACTCCGCACAGGGGAGCAGGAACGGATCAGTCTCGGTCGCGGCGGCATTGAGGAACATCGACTGGAGGACTTTGTTGTCGCCGGACTCGTGGACTTCGACGACGTGTCCTATGACGACCACGCAGACTTGCTCTACGACTTGGCGACGCAAACCGTGAAGCACTTCCGCGGATACTTGAAGGACGACGGCGATGTCCGGAACGTGCTACGGGTGTACCAGAAGCCCATCGCGGAGTTCATCCACATTCAGATGCTGGAGCACTTCGAGGAGGACACGATCATCGAGTATGAGGTGGTGGTGAGCAAAGGGTTCACGGAGTTGAAGGAAAGCGCGTACACGGCCAACGCGAAAGACAAGGTGCTCGACCTGTACGACCCGCCGCCGGACAAGAGCAAGATCGCACAGTACCTGTACACCGGGTTCGGGAAAGGCCTTTACCGCCTGACGAAGTTCCAGTCCGACACCGAGCGAAAGATGGCGATCATCCTGGAGAAGGGCGCGAAGCGATGGTTCCGCCCGGCGAAGGGCCAGTTTCAGATCTTCTACCGTGTCGGCCACGACCAGCAGGAATACTTGCCGGACTTCGTGGCCGAGACGGACGACGCGATCCTGTTGATTGAACTGAAGGCCGGCGGCATGACGGATGACGCGACGGTCCAAGCGAAGAAGGACGCCGGCGTCAAATGGTGCTCGCACGCCACCGAATACGCTCACCAACACGGCGGAAAGCCGTGGAAGTACGTCTTCGTTCCCCACGACGCCGTAGCCGAGAACATGACGCTGAAGGGAATCGTCTCGCATTACTCGGTCGCGTGATAATTTGTTGCGACTTGGACGGTGTCGCATATCACCGATGCGCCTTTTCACATCTCATCGGCTTTGAAGTTTCCAAGCACCGCTTAGCATTTCAATATCCGGAACAGCGGGGGTAGCTCCCCCGTTGAAAGCCGGAGGTTCGACGCTGCCGCTGTCCGCCGCCGTCCGAACCTCCGGCCCGCCGGACAACGGACAGCACCATGGCAAGCGACTCCACGGCGTTCACTATTACCCATCTCATCAAGTGGGCCGATCTTGCAGACTTCGCCGCACAGGCGAAAGATCCCGCTTGGTCACCAAGCAAAAACGGAATCATCGCAACTACCGAAATGCCCATGCCTCGCGAGGGTTTCACCCCGCCGAATGGATTTCGCTTCCCTTCAGCCGCGATGGACCCGTTCCGGCGGGCGATCTACCTATTGGCCATCGAACGCTATTGCGGACCAGACCCGACGACGTGCCCGGCGTTCGAGAAGGCTCGAACATACTCCGTGATCCAGTACGGGGAAGAGTTGTCAGGCCTAACCGTGCGCCGCATAGTGCGGGATTTCATGCGAACCCGCCCGATGCCACTAGCGGAGGCGGAAGCTATGCCGCTTGCAGTGGTGATGAATTGTTTGGAGGAAAAGCCGGACGACGGTACGCCTCTTCGCCACTTCGTTGATGCTGTGAATGATTACGTGGCGTTCGCGGTAGAAGCGACCGCATGCGGAAAAACGAGCAAGGACCAAACAACGCGAAACCGCTCGCTGGCTCTTCGCAAGGAGATGGAGAGCCGCCTTCCCGCCGCCCTTGCTGCCGGATTTCGTGCGGGCCAGCCCGAACTGCAAATGGAATCCACGCTCAAGCAGTGCATCGATCTTTGCGATGCATACGCCAATTACTGGCCGCACGACTCGGACAAGCTGCTGCGGGAGCTCAGTAAGCCGCTTCGCTCGCTTGAGATGCTAATCTCGGCAAGCGGGACACCGACCACGCCGCTTGCGACCGCATCGAGAGGCGGACTTACTGCCGCATCGCTGGCCGGCTTGGTGGACCGCGCCAACACGGAGCAACTTGGCATCGCGTTCCGCGACAAGCACGACCGTCAGGGAGCCGGAGGCCTCAAGGGAGGCGACGAGTCCAAGCTGAAGACCGAAGCGGTCCTTCCGGTTCTGCTCTCCGCTTCCGACATCGCGAGGCACATCAGCCGCAATCCGAAATCGGTGACCTCATTTCTCACCAGGCTCGCAGTGAGGCTCCCGGACTGCCGCATTGAGAACGAGTCGAAGCGCAAAACCGAGCCGAAATACTTGTATAGGACCGCCGACGTATGGCCCTCGCTCGAGAATTGGTTGAAGGACGACAACAACGGTTGAAGGACGGCTGAAGCACGAACAAGAATCTTTTCTCACCTTTGCCCGGTGAGATGCTGCACCTGTGTGCCGCATTGAAGCACGACTGAAGAAGTACAACACCGCTTTTCCATGCCGTTTACATTTCGGGCATGGATACCTCATCTCTCTCGCTTCGGCTCGACCAGCTACCGCTTTGGCGACTGCTGGTAGCGATGGACGATGCCGAGCGCGTCGCTGGATCAAACTCGCCGACAGTTCGCGCTCTGGCCCGCGAAATCAACCGCCGATTGGCGTCTTCGACGCCCCCTGAGATTTGCAAGTACGAGGGAGGCCGAAATCATGGCTGACAAGCATGCCCTCCGTGCCACTGTCGCAGATCAGCCACAAAGCGCGTTGCCGCTGGCCGTCGATGCGAGGGAACTCGCGGTGCTGCTATCCGCGTCACTCCGCTGGGTGCGGACACAGGACGCCGCCGGGAAGTTGCCTCCACCAGTTCGCATCGCCGGCCGCGTGCTCTGGGTTCGCGCTGAAATCGAAAGCTGGCTCAGCGCCGGCTGCCCGCCCCGAGACGAATGGACCGCAATGAGAGCGGCCCGGAAGTGACATCACCATTGACGAACACGGCCGCCCCGTTGACGCAGGGCGGCCGAACGAAGGGGACACACGACTATGAGTATCATCACAAACGACTCTGCCGGCGTCAATCATGACGACCAGTTGGAGCGGATCGATCGGTTGAAGCGGGACACTCATGCCGCCCAGATTCGGGGCGATGCCGCCGAGAGGACGCGATTGGAGCAGCAGTACTTCGCGGAAGTCGAAGCCGCCTGCATGCAACGCGATGCCGAGGCCGCCGCGTGGGTGCGAGGCTTGCGGCTCGCGGCCGAGGTCTACTGCCCGCAAGTGTGTTACCACTTGAACGACCTGCTCGCATCACTGATCTCCGAGCCGCTTGCCGCCTTGACTCGCCGCGTATCGGAGTTGGAAGACGCCGTCGTCGCCATCGAATGCGGGGGGACGACATGAGCACCCTCGAAGCGAAACGCCGCGCCGCCGCGGCCAAGAAGCCACTTTTGGCTGCGATTCCCGCCGATACCGAGGCCGAGGCCCTCGCGATGCCGGAACCGGACTGGCCCGCGCCGCTCGCCGAGGAGGCCTTCCATGGGCTGGCGGGCGATTTCGTGCGTGCCATCGAACCGCACACCGAGGCCGATCCGGTTGCCCTGCTGGTGTCCTTGTTGATCGCCCTGGGAAGCATCGTCGGCCGCACAGCGTATGCCGTGGCGGATGGATCGCGGCATTACTGCAATCAGTTCGCCGTGATCGTCGGGCAGAGCAGCAAGGCGCGAAAAGGGACGAGTTGGAACCGCGTGAATGAGATCCTCTCCGTGGCCGCCGAAGATTGGGCGTCACGCCGGGTGTTGAGCGGGCTGAGTTCCGGCGAGGGTCTCATTTACAACGTTCGGGATGCATCGGAAGACGCCGAGGGCGAAGTGACGGACCCCGGCGAACCGGACAAGCGGTTGCTCATCGTGGAGTCCGAGTACGCGAACGTGCTCAAGCAGCTTGAACGGCAGGGAAACACGCTCAGCACGATTGTGCGTGACGCATGGGACAAGTCCCGGCTCAGTCCGCTCACCAAGAACAACCGAATCGTGGCCACCGATCCGCACATCTCGATCATCGGCCACATAACGCGGGAGGAAGTGACCCGATACCTTTCCGCCACCGAGGTCGCGAACGGCTTTGGGAACCGCCACCTCTGGTTCCTGACGAAACGATCGAAGTTGCTGCCCTTCGGCGGGATTCTGGAGACTCATGAGGTTGACCGGCTCATCGACCGCGTGGGTGAGGTGATCCGGCATATCGATGGTGCAGGGCGGATGCTCTTCGATGCCGAGGCCCGGAGTTTGTGGATTGAGGTCTACCCGGAGCTTTCACGCGACAGACACGGCCTCGCCGGCAGCATGACCGCGAGAGCGGAAGCTCATGTCTGGCGGTTGTCGCTCATGTATGCGGTCCTCGATTGTGCACGCAGCATCGGCGTGCCCCACTTGGCCGCCGCGCTGGCGTTGTGGGCCTATGCCGAGGAATCCGTTCGGCACATCTTCGGCGATGCGACCGGCAACCCGCTCGCGGACGCCTTGCTCCGACTGATCCGAAGCTCCCCGCAAGGAATCTCCCGCACGGACATGAGCGGGTTTCTGGGGCGAAATGTCCCGGCAGCGCAAATCGGGCACGCTCTCGGGTTGTTGTTGCAGTTGAAGCTGGTGAGATTCGAGACCGTCCCCGGTGAACGCGGGGGAAGGCCGCGGGAAATCTGGTTTGCGATCCGGAGAACCTCGCGTGGCTGATCTCCTAGCCATCGCGCGACGCCACCTTCGGCAGGCGTCGGGGCACGAAAGAAACGAAAGAGACGAAACAACTCCGGCATGCAAGGAGCTTAATTCGTCTAATTCGTCTAATTCGTACTCGGATTCCTGGGGCTGTCATCTCGGGGAGGTGCAACGACTCCTGGGCGAAGGCGATGCGTTGGTTGCCGAACTCGGGGTCTCCGGCCGGCACCCCCTCATTGCCGCCGAGGCCGCCGCCGTCGGCAGTGCGATACTGACGGGCGACTTGGCTACCGTCCGTTTCGCACTATCCGAATTCCGCATCGCGGTCCACGACGCGTTCAAAGAGAAATTGAAGGAGAAGCATGAGCCAGAAACGGCCCGACCTCTACCAGCAGGAAGCGGAACGCTTGGTGAAGTTGCCGGCCCGCGACCGCAAAGCTGAGATCGCGGTTCATCGCAGAATCGCGGATGATACGCGGCTCTCCGAGACGACGCGGGACCACGCCCGCACCGTGGCTGCGGAAGCCTACGCGGATCTCGTGCCGTCGATGGTCGCGATGCGGGCGGAAGGGCTGACGCTCGCCGGCATCGCGGAGAAACTGACGGCCGAGGGACACACGACCCGCCGCGGCAAGCCGTGGAACGCGGTGCAGTTTGCCCGCGTGCTGGAGCGAAGCGAAGTTTCAGGGAGGGGTAAGCGATGACCGAAGCCGAGTGGCTCGCAGCGACTGATCCGGTGCCGATGCTGGATTATCTCCGTGGGAAGTCGAGTGACCGAAAGCTGCGGTTGTTCGACATCGGCTGCTGTCAGCGGCTCTCACGCATCATCGAAAATGAGCCCGCCTGGGTTGGTGGACTCGATGCGGCGGAACAGTTCGCCGATGGGAAAATCGGAGCGTCCGAATTGGGCCGTTGGCACGAGGAGATATCAAATTGGGAAGGGTCGCTAGCGGATTTCAGACTCCCTTTGATTCAAACGCATGGAAGCCTATTCGCCGTAACGTTGCTGGAGCGTGACGATTCGAGCCATGGAGTCCAATACTCTGTTCGTTTGGCGATGACTGAACTGGCTGTCGAACTCGAAGGCGCAGCTTGCGTTCAGAGGGTGAGTGAAGAACAATCTCAAGTTTCAAGCCGATTGCTCCGTGAAATCATCGGCAACCCCTTCCGCCCCGTCACGTTCGCTCCAGATTGGCGCACGTCCACGGTCGCTGCGATTGCGCGAGGCATGTACGAGAGTCGCGACTTCTCCCCGATGTCGCTCTTGGCCGACGCGCTTCAAGATGCTGGGTGCGATAACGAGGACATCCTGAACCATTGTCGGTCCAACGGTCCGCACGTTCGGGGCTGCTGGGTCGTTGACCTAATCTTGGCAAAGAATTAGCAGCGAGGCCAAACCATGCCGAAGCCATTCAAACCGACCCGCCCGTATCGACTTCCCGAGGACGCGGAAATTGTTCAGCACGAGGGCCGGCCGCACGTTCGCATGAAGGAACGCGGCCGCGCCGTGCTGTACCGCGTGTCGAAGGACGGAACAAAGTACCTCCGCCCGACGAAACGCTGGTACATCGACGTGCGGGATGCGAACGGTACGGTTCAGCGCGTGAAGGGCTTCACCGACTTGAAGGCAACCGAACAACTCGCCGCCGAACTCGAACGCAAGGCATCGCGGGTGCGATCCGGGCACACCGACCCGGCCGAAGCGCACGCCCGCCGTCCGCTGGCCGAACACCTGAAGGACTACGCCGCGCACCTCGAAGCGAAGGGCGGAACAGCGAAGCATGTTCGACTGACCATCGGACGTATCTCGGCATTGTTCACCGGGTGCGGGTTCGCCTTCCCGCGGGACATGGACGCAGGGAAAGTATCTGCATGGTTGAACGCGCTTCGCAAGGACGGCGCGCCGATTGAAGTGCCGGCTGGAGATTCCTTCACGCCGGGTGACGTGGCGAAGTTGCTCGGTGTCGGCCCGTCGGCACTGGCCCGCACGCTCCGCCGGCACCAACTCGCCGCGGCCGGAAACGGGAAAGCCCGCCGCCTTCCTCGTTCCACCGTCGAAGCCCTCGTGCTGAACAAGGCGAAGGGAGCAGGCCCGACGACCGCGAACCACTACATTCGCGCCGTCCGCGGTTTCACACGATGGCTCGTGAAATCGAAACGTATGGGCTCCGACCCGCTCGACACCTTACACCTGCTGAACGAGGCCGTGGACGTGCGCCGGGCGCGGCGCGAACTGACGGCGGGCGAACTCCGGGCACTACTCGCC
This sequence comes from Gemmataceae bacterium, assembly GCA_046350135.1. Lineage (GTDB taxonomy): Bacteria > Planctomycetota > Planctomycetia > Gemmatales > Gemmataceae > Urbifossiella. The sequence goes on along the minus strand of JAXMBB010000018.1, from coordinate 21,566 downwards.
GGCACGAGGGCAAGCGCCCGCACGTTCCGGGGGCTGTCGGGCGAGGATCGTTACACGCTCTACCTCGTTGCCGCCGGAACTGGCTTCCGGGCGAACGCCCTGGCGAACCTGACGCCGGGAGACTTCGATCTCGACGCGCAAACCGTGACGCTGGCCGCCCGGTTCAACAAGTCGCGGAAACTGAAGGTGCAACCGATTCCGGCGGACGTGTCCGAGGCCCTTCGCGTCTACCTCACTGGGAAGCCGGCCGGTTCACCAGTCTGGGGCGGAACGTGGTCAAGTTCGTCGGACGGGGCGGAGATGCTGCGCCGCGACCTCGAAACCGTTGGCATCCCTTACGCCGTTGAAGGACCGGACGGGCCGGAGTACGCCGACTTCCACGCGCTTCGACACACCTATCTGACCATGCTCGGCCGGAACGGAGTAGACCTCCGCACGGCGCAGGAACTCGCCGGACACTCGAAACCGGAAGTCACCGCCCGCTACTCGCATCGACGGCTGTACGACTTGGCCGGGGCCGTGGACAAACTGCCGAACCTCGTGCCGTCGAAACCAGACGCAATCGTGGGACAACTCCCGCTCCGCATGACGGGGACCGACGGCGCGGGTGCAGTGCCGGATGCAGTGCCGGATGCAGTGACAGGGGGCATTCGGTTGCATCGAACTGCACCGAAGTACACTACCGGCCGTTCCGAGGCCGAGACGGGCGACGCGCCGGAAACCCTACAAAACAAGCGGCCCGGCGCTGATTCGCACCGGGCCGCATCGAACTGCACAAGTGAGCCGGGAGGGACTCGAACCCTCGACCAGCGGATTAACCTGCCGCACGGGCTTTCACCCGCCGTACCGTTGCGGTCTGGACTTTACCATCTCCCGCGGGCTGGGAACCCGGTGGGGAGCCGCTCGTCAAGTCTCTGAGGATTCCGGGAGCGTGGATGCTCCCGGCCTTTCCTGCTGATTGCCCAATCCGGCGGATTGTCACGCACCGCGTCGCGGTCCGTACCGACGGCTCTCAGGGGGTTCCAGCATATGGAGCGGTTCTACCGCGGGCCTTCCGGCCCGGGCACTCCGTAACTAAAGTCCGCTGCTCTACCGACTGAGCTACCGGCTCTCACTCCTCTTCAATCTAGGACTCCCGAGCCGCGGTTCAACCGCTGTGCGGAATCTGAAACCTGTTGCGGGCCCCACAGGTACAATGCTCCGTGCCGCGTCGCGCTTGGAGTGCGCGCCGGCCCCTCCAACCCGAAAGGAACCGCTCCCCATGACCCGCATGTCCCGCTTCGGATTGGGCGCCGCCCTCGCCGTCGCGTTCGCCTTCACGCCCGTCGCCCGCGCCGCCGAACCCGACAAGCTGCTGCCGGAAGATTCGGAGTTCGTGCTGTCCGTGAACATGAAGCAGATCGTGGAATCGGACATCATCAAGAAGTACGCGCTCGAGCAACTCAAGCAGGCGCTCCAAGGCGCGGACGCGCGGAAGATGCTGACGGACCTCGGGCTCGACCCGCTCAAGGATGTGGACCGCATCGTCGCCGGCGGCGCCGGCAAGGACCAGACCGACACGCACGGCCTCCTCATCATCAAGGGGAAGTTCGACGCCGAAAAGCTCTTCAAGGCCGCTGAAGCCCAGACCAAGAAAGATCCGGATCACTTCACGATGGTGAAGGACGGCAAGGACGTGATGTTCAAGTACCAGCCGGACAACGGCAACCCGGCCTACGCCACCGTGGTCGACGACAGCACCGTGATCGTCGGCAGCGACAAGAAAATCATCACCACCGCCCTCGCGGTCGGCAGCAAGAAGCCGACGCTGAGCAAGGACCTCACCGCCCTCATCAGCAAGCAGGACGACAAGGCCTCGATGTGGATGGTCGGCGTGACGAAGGACAAGCTGAACAATGTGAAGCTGCCGAAGGGCGGCGGCGCCCCGGCCAACCTGCAGGACAACCTCCAGAAGCTCGAAACGGTCGCCATCGTGGTCCGCGTGACGGAAGACATCTCGTTGGACGTGACGCTCGGCATGGCGAACGCGGACGCGGCAGACGAGATGGGCAAGATCATCGACGACGGCCTGCAACAGATCAAGGGCGCGGTCCCATTCCTCGCCGCGATGAACCCGCAGATGAAGCCGCTTGTGGACGTGGTGAACACGCTCAAGAGCACGGTGAAGGACAAGAGCATCAACCTGACGGCGAAGATGGCTGGCAAGGCGATCGGCGACCTGATCAAGAAGGGCGGGGATTGATCCTCGAAACCCGGTTTCAAGTCTGGAAGCCGGGTATCCGACGATGTTTCACCGAAACCCGGTTTCCGAGCGAAACCGGGTTTCATCATTTCGCAAACGCAATCACCGCTTGCACCGCTTTTCGCCACGTCGCCAACTTCGATTCGCGATTTGCGGTCGGCATCACCGGCTCGAATCGTTGGGTTTCCGCCAGCAGCGACTTCAGCTTCGACTCATCCGCCAATCCCGATCCCACGGCCGCGAGCATGGCCGCGCCGAGCGCCGTGGACTCGCTCTGTGTGGCCCGCAACACAGGGCGGCCGAGCACATCCGCTTGGAACTGCAGGAACCAATCGTTTCGCGCCATGCCGCCGTCCACGCGAAGTGCCGCGGAATCGGGACAGTCCTTCGCCGCGGCATCAAGCAGGTCCGCCACTTGGAACGCGACACCCTCGAGCGCCGCTCGCGCGAGGTCGGCCGCGGTCGTCGCACGTGTGAGCCCGAACATCGCTCCGCGAGCCTCCGGCACCCAGTGCGGCGCACCGAGCCCGACGAACCCCGGCACGAACAGCACGGGCTCCGCCGGGTTCGACGCCTTCGCCAAGTCCTCCACTTCACTCGCGGTGCGGAACAGGTGCAAGCCGTCGCGCAGCCACTGCACCGCGGCACCGGCGATGAACACCGCGCCTTCCAGCGCGTATTTCGCTGTCGCGTTCGTCGTCGCGGCCACGGTGGTGAGCAACCGATGCCGCGAGCGCACCGCGGCTTCGCCCGTGTGCAGGAGGAAGAACGCGCCGGTGCCGTAGGTGCATTTCCCTTCGCCCGGCGCGAAGCAGCCTTGGCCGAAGAGTGCGGCCTGCTGATCGCCCGCGACGCCGCTGATCGGAATGCCGTCCGGCAGGAAGTCGAGCCCCTTCGTGACGCCGAAGTTCGCCGCGCTTGGCTTCACCTCGGGAAGCACGGCGTGGGGCACCGCGAACCACTTCAACAGTTCGTCGTCCCACTGCATCGAGTGGATGTTGAACAGCAGCGTGCGACTGGCGTTGCTTGCGTCGGTGACGTGGGCCGCGCCGCCGGTGAGCCGCCACATCAGGAATGAATCGACGGTGCCGAATGCGACTGCGCCTCGTTCCGCGGCCGAGCGGATCGCGGGATCGCGTTCCAGCAACCATCGCAGCTTGGTGCCGGAGAAGTACGGATCGAGCACGAGGCCGGTTCGTTCCGCGAGCCACTCTTGTTCCGCCGCATGCTCGCGGCAGAAGTCCGTGGCGCGGCGATCCTGCCACACGATGGCGCGATGAACGGGCCGGCTCGTGTCGCGATCCCAGAGCACCGTCGTTTCGCGCTGATTGGTGATGCCGATGGCCGCGACGCGGCTTGGCTCGCACCTCGCGGCAGCAAGCGTTTCCCGCACCGTCCGCGCCGTCGAGTACCAGATGTCCTCGGGTTCGTGTTCGACCCAGCCGTCTTTTGGATAGTGCTGTTCGAGTTCCTGCTGACTCGAACCGAGCACGGTGAACGCGGCGGGATCGTACACCAGCGAACGCGTGCTGGTGGTGCCCTGATCAATGGCGAGAATGACGGGGGAGGCCATTCCGCGACGTTACGCGATTTCGTTCACTACGTCCACAACGCGGTATCACGAAGAATCCATCTTGGGCTCACGGGCTTTTCACGGGAATCGGGCGGGGTTATGGTCCGATAAGAGGCCTATTCCTTTCTCCGGAGGCAAATCGTGGACCACACGCACGAGAACCACGACCACACGCACGGTGCGGGCTGCGGGCACACCGCAATCCAACACGGCGACCACACCGACCACCTGCACGACGGTCACCTGCACCACACCGGGGCGGACGGCACCGTCAGCGAACACGCGATCGAAGTCGGGCCCGCGAATCCGGCCGAATGCACGCCGCACCACGCCTGCGCCGGCCACGCCATCGGCCACAAACACGGTCCGGATTGCGGCCACGAACCCGTGCCCCACGGCGACCATGTCGACTACCTCGTGAACGGCCACCTCCACCACCCGCACGGCGACCACTGCGACGACCACGGCCCCGTGCAAGTGGTGTGAACGTAAGGACACTTTCGCACCGCGGTATCCTTGGGCGTCGTCGAATGTCTCCGGCGACGCCCAGGGAATATCCCCATGTTCACGATCCGCAAAGGAACCGACCGCGGCACCACCCGCATCGACTGGCTGGACAGCCGCCACACGTTCAGCTTCGGCGATTACAACGACCCGCAGTTCCACCAGTACCGCACGCTGCGCGTGATCAACGACGACCGCATCGCCCCCGGCGGCGGCTTCGGCACGCACCCGCACCGCGACATGGAAATCCTCACGTACGTGTTGTCCGGGGAACTCGAACACCGGGACAGCATGGGCAACGGCGAAGTGATTCGCGCCGGCGAGTGGCAGTCCATGCACGCCGGCACCGGCATCCTGCACAGCGAGTTCAATCCGTCCGACACCGAGGCGGCGCATCTGTTGCAGATCTGGATCTTCCCGGATCGCCGCGGCCATGTGCCGGGCTATCAGCAGAAGCGGTTCCCGGAAGCGGGCCGCGACCGAGCGTGGCAACTCGCCGCGTCCCCGGACGGAACGGGCGGTTCGCTGGTTGTTCACCAAGACGTGAAGCTCTCGGTGGCGAAGTTGAGTGCAGGCCAGACCGTGAAGTATGCGCTGGCCGAAGGGCGTGGTGCGTTCCTGCATGTGGCGACGGGAGCCGTCACGGTGAACGGCATCGCTCTGGTTGCAGGAGACGCCGTGGCCGTGGACGATGAAACGGTGGTGAACGTGACCGGGGTGCAGCCGGGTGAGGTGCTGCTGTTCGATCTGAAGTAAGAGCCGGACGCGTGAGAGACGCCCGCGCTCATGCGTTCTGCAACTTCTCCTGCCATTCGTCGATGAGCTTGCCGATGCCTTTGAATCCGTAGTCCATGTTGGCCAGTTCGTGGCCGAGGTCCAAGGCGCGGGGCAGGTCGCCGTTCTGGGCGGAACCCGAAGCCAGATGGAAAAGCAGTTCCTTCCGGCCGCCGTCTTCACCGGCCGGAAGCGACGCCAACGCTTCCTCGAAATTCCGCTGCGCGAGTCGCCATGCATTCCGCTTCTGGAACGAGATGCCGAGATACAGCCCGGCCTTCCACTTGATCTTGTCGTCCCGCTTGGCCTGCTGCAACTCCGCGATCGCTTCCTCGGTCAGGTCCGCCTTGAGCAAGCGGATCCCGAGTTCCAAGCGGTGCTGCACTTCGTTCGGGTAGCGGTCGGCCCTCATCCGGTAGATGGCGATCTCCCGCGCGTTGATCTCCTTCACGAGCTTGGACCGCTTCTTCTTCAGTTCATCCTCGGATGCCGGCTCCTCGTTCTCCTCCAAGTCTTCGTCCGCCTCGATGCGGCGGGCGCGTTCCTTGAGTTTCTTCAGCTTGCCTTCCACCACTTCGAGATTCTTGTGCAGCGGCACCAAGTCCAAGTCCATGAGCGCGAGTTGGATCTGGAAGGCGTTGCCGGTCGGCCCCAAGCCCTGCTGCAGGGCGGCGCGGGCGCGATCGAGTTGGCCGTACTTGCGGTAGGCGGTGGCGAGTTGCACGTAGAGGCTGGGCTCGGTCGGGTCCGCTTCGATGCGCTTCATCAGCGGTTCGGTCTCGCGGGTGCCCTTGTCCTGCTTCTCGTTCGCGCGGGCCTCGATGCGACCGAGCACCGGCGAATCCTTGGTGCCGGCCGCGGCCTCCTCGTACTGGCCCTTCTGAATGGTGGCGCTGGCCGCGAGATCCTTCGCCTTGTGCGCCGCTTCCACATCCGTGGGAACGACCTCCTTTACAAGCTGCCAGAGGATGATGGCCTTGGGGTAGTCGCCGCGTTTCTCGAAGAGTCGGGCCATGGCGCGGTTGAGCGTCGCGTCCCGGGGGTACTTCTGGCGGGCTTGGTCGAGCGTGAACACGGCCAAATCGTTCAAGCCGAGCGCGTCGAAGGCCTCGGCCATGTCCATCTGCGTACCCATGTCCCACGGGTTGCGATAGAGAACCTGTTCCCCGTGCTCGAGCACGCGAAGGTAATCGCGGCTCCGCTTTGCGGACTTCACCTTGGCCTTCCAACGTGGTGTACTCACGAACGCGAACCGGCTGCCGCGCAGGTTGTTCCCGTATTTGTCCTTTTGCGTCTTGCGCAGCGTTTGGCGATAAAGAAAGTTGGCGGGGTCGAGCTTGCAGCAGGTGAGCAGCAGCGTGATGGCGTAGTCGAGATTGCCGGCTTGGATGGCTTCTTTCGCACGGGTGAAGCTGTCCTGCGCGATGCGCTTTTGCTCGACGGTCGGGCTCGGAACGGCCGGCTTGGGGTCGGGCATGACGGCGTCTCGACGGGGCGCGGCCGGTGAACGGGGGGCCGCGACGCTGGAAGAGCGTACCATAACTGAACTTCCACTGATATGGTTGTATCACATCTTACGCAACTGAACACGGAGCCGATGCAAACCGAAGTGCTGGCGGTGGATTCCGCGAATCCCGACAAGAGTGTGCTCGGCCGCGCAGCATCCGTGCTGCGCGGCGGCGGGCTGATCGCGTTCCCCACGGAGACCGTGTACGGCTTGGGGGCGAATGCCAAGGATGCGGCAGCTGTGGCCAAGATCTTCGAGGCGAAGGGCCGGCCAGCCACCAATCCCGTGATCGTGCATGTTGCGGAAGCGGTCGAAATCTTAAACGTTGGTGAGAACCTGCCCGAGACAGGAAAAATTCTGGCTGAGCGATTTTGGCCCGGCCCGCTCACTTTGGTTCTGCCCAAACGGGTCGACATTCCCGCAATCGTGACCGCCGGCGGCAACACGGTCGCTGTGCGGTGCCCGTCGCATCCCGTTGCCCGGGAACTGATTCGGGCGGCGGGTGTGCCGGTCGCGGCCCCCAGCGCGAACCGCAGTACCGAGCTCTCGCCCACCCGCGCCGAACACGTGCTTGCCAGCCTGAACGGCCTCATCGACATGATCCTGGACGGCGGCCCGTGCCCCGGCGGGCTGGAATCCACGGTGGTGGATGTCACCGGCCCCACGCCACGCGTGCTGCGTCACGGATTAATTGACGTGCCGATGCTTGAAGCCGTGATCGGACACGTGGAGGTGGCATCCGGATCCAGTGGCACCGCTCGTTCCCCCGGCCAGATGGCGAAGCATTACAGCCCACGAACGACATTGAAACTGCTCGATGGTCCCGAGTTGATGGAGGAGTTGCTTCGCGCGACGCACGGCGGATGGAAGGTCGGAACCTTGTTGTTCCACGGCCGCGCGCTCGTGCCCGGCACCGGCCCGCACATCAGCTTGCCGAATGAACCCGCCGCCGCGTCCGCACTGCTCTACGACACGCTCTTCCGCCTGGACCGCGCGGGGCTGGATGTGATCCTCGTGGAGCCGCCGCCAGACGAACCCGCTTGGGCGGCCGTTCGCGACCGTCTGACGCGGGCCGCACATCGTTAGCCGGACGCGCCAGCGATGGCGCGAACCCGAACCATCCCGGTGCTGCGACAAAGTCGGTGACGTGCGAACGTTTGTGGCTTGAATAACCGCGACGCCTTAACTTGTCAGGCAAGGTGGGAGGACTCGTCGTTTTTATTCAAGTCGGATTGGCCATAAAGCGGTTCGGCGTCCGGGACGCTGCCCACGGCCCGGACCGCTAACGCCGCCGCGAACACCTCGCCGCCCAACTCGTGGACCCGGCCGGCCCACGGCAGCACCGCCCCGGCTCGCTGAGGGACGTAGTCGTTGAACCCGCCCATGCCGCCCGCGAACAGCCGCATGGCCGCGGCCGCCCGCCCAACCGCGTCGTCCCGGGAAGCGGCCGGGCAGTCAGCCTGAGCCTCGGCCAGCCAGTCGCGGAACCCGTCGGTCCACGGGCACGCGGGGTCCAGTTCCAGAACCCCGACGAGCGCCGCCACACGGTCGATCAGCGGGCCGAGGTCGGCGGACGGCTCGCCCATCGATAGGCCCTCCGGGGCCGAACCATTGATTAACTTGCCAGTAGGCAAACCAACACGGGTGATCCTTTAACCGGCTCCGCACCGGTTAACGTTGTTCACTATCACGCCTTCGGCCGAAAATTCCGGCCGCAAGCTTCGCAAACCATTCCACTAACGGCACTTGCCAGGTTACTCAGCGAGCGGGCTCTTCACGCACTTGTTCTCCGGCACGAGCCGCTTCCCGCTCCCGCTCGCGAATCGCCAGCGTCTGCAATCACGGACTGCATGAATTGGCGCTCCCTCCCGCTTCAACTCATCCTATTCCGGCGGTGGCGTCCAAGATACATGAAGCGAGCCGCGAGGGTTCACCTCGCGGCTCGTCAGTGACCTTTGCTTGCGCGTCGGGCTCACTTCTTCACTTCGTACTCGGCGTCGATCACGTCGTCGCCCGCGGGCTTCTGGGTGCCGCCGGGGGTGGTCGGGCCGGCATCGCCCTGCGGCGCGCCCGCCTTCGAGTACAAGTGCTGCGCCATCGCATTGCTCACCTGTTCGAGTTCGGACGACGCCGACTTGAGTGCGGCCAAATCCGTGCCCTTCAGCGCCTCGCGCACCTTCGCGATCGCCGCCTCCACCGGGGCCTTGTCCGCGTCCGTCACCTTGTCCCCCGCGTCCTTCAGGGTCTTCTCGATGGAGAAGATGCGGCCCTCGGCTTCGTTGCGGGCGTCCGCGAACTCGCGCTTCTTCTTGTCCTCGTCCGCGTGCAGTTCCGCGTCCCGCTTCATCTTTTCGACCTCGTCCTTCGACAAGCCCGAGGAGCCTTCGATGCGGATCTGCTGCTGCTTGCCGGTGCCCATGTCCTTGGCGGTGACGCTGAGCACGCCGTTGGCGTCGAGGTCGAAGGCGACTTCGATCTTCGGCGTCTGCCGCGGGGCGGGCGCGATGCCGTCCAGGTGGAAGCTGCCGATCTGCTTGTTGTCTTTGGCCATCGGCCGCTCGCCCTGGAACACCTGCACCTCGACGGACGGCTGGTTGTCCGCGGCCGTGGTGAAGATCTCCGTCTTGCGGCTCGGGATGGTCGTGTTCTTCGGGATCATGACCGTGAGCACGCCGCCAAGCGTTTCCAACCCGAGCGAGAGCGGAGTGACGTCCAGAAGCTGGATGTCCGCCGCGGCGCCGAGCAGAAGCTGGGCCCCTTGGATGGCCGCGCCGACCGCGACGACTTCATCCGGGTTCACGCCGCGGTGGCCTTCCTTGCCGAAGATCTCCTTCACGAGAGCCTGCACGCGGGGCATGCGGGTCATGCCGCCGACCATCACGACTTCGTCGATCTGGGCGGGCTTCAAGCGTGCGTCCGTCAGCGCGGTGAGGACGGGCTTCTTGCACCGCTCGATCAGGTGCTCCACCATTCGCTCCAACTGGTTCCGCGTGATGGCTTTCACGAGGTGCAGCGGGTTGCGGTTCTGGTCCATGGTGATGAACGGGAGGTTGATGTCCGCGTTCGCCGTCTGGCTGAGGTCCTTCTTGGCGCGTTCGGCGGCTTCCTTGAGCCGCTGCATGGCGGTGGCGTCCTTGCGGAGGTCGATGCCGTGCTCCTTCTTGAACTCGTCGGCGAGGTGATCGATGATCGCCTCGTCGAAGTCGTCGCCGCCGAGGTGGGTGTCGCCTCCCGGCCCCCGAGTCACAGGGTGAGGGGACCGGTCGGCGAAACAATGCCGTTCAGGGGCGACGGCCCGGTGCGGAACCCGTGATTCAATGGCGAACGAAGGAGAGTGTGGAGAAAATCGACGAAGTGTGCTTGACCCACCCACGGCATCATAGTCGATGAAGCTCACCGGCCCGGCCGCGACGCCAGTAGCGCACACGGACACCCGGGGAGCACCGGGAAACAAAATACGTGGCCGGGTCCGGTGCAGCGCTTGGTTTCGGCGTGCCTTTGTGCGAGCGGCCTCAGCTACCCAGGTCGAGGTCGTACAGCGGCGGCAAGCCCGGCTCCTGGTGTCGGGCCAGCGAGAACCCCTCGAAGTACTTATGGTCCATCTGCCGCAGGTCGGCGACCAGGGCATTGTGGACCTTGAACAGCAATTCGCCGGCCGTGAACGCGACCCCGTCGTCGGCCGTCAGTTCGACAATCGGGTCGTCGTCCGACAGGTACCAGTGCACGTCCGGAGTGACCCGCACGCGAGCGGACCGCAGGCACACCTCGGCCGGCCGCCAGACCTCGCCACGGTCGGGGTTCTGGAACTCGGCCACGGCCGCATCGAACGCGGCCCGCTCGGCGAACGGCCCGCCGCGGAAGGTCCACGACACGCCCCACAGCAACCCGCGGGGCAGAGGCTCGGGATCGTCTTGCGGTGCCACGCCCCCTGCCTCCGTCGCCGAAAGAATCCATGCATGCCGTGGGTGGTTACCGTGAAGGTTCCTTTCCCCACTGGAGGCATGTCATGACCACGATTCTCGCACTCGACTTGGGCAAGTTCAACTCCGTTCTCTGCTGGTACGAACCGGACTCGCGCCGCTCCGTCTTCCGCACCGTGAAGACGACCCACGACGAACTCCGGCGCGAACTCACACGCCAGCCCGTGAGCCAGGTCGTGTTCGAAGCCTGCTCGCAGGCCGGCTGGGTCCACGATCTGTGCGCGGAGTTGAAGCTTCCCGCGCTCGTCGCCAGCACCACCGGCAGCGCGTGGCAGTGGAAGCGCGTCAAACGGAAGACGGACCGCGACGACGCGTTGAAGCTCGCTCGGCTCGCCGCGGTCGGTGAGATCGAGGGCGTGCCGGTGCCTCCGCGGGCCGTGCGGCAGTGGAAGTCGCTGATCGGGTTCCGCAAGCGGCTGGTGTCGCAACGGGTGCGGTGCCAGAACCGGATCCGCGGGCTGCTCGTGTGCCAGGGTCTGCCCGCTCCGATGGGCGCGAAGGCGTGGACGGCGGCGGGCCTCGCCGGCATCGGCCAGTTCGCCCAGCCGCTCGCCGAGTGCGGCCCGGACGACCTGTGGCGTGGCGAAGTCGACCGCTCGCTCGCCCGCTACCGCTTCCTCGACGAACAGACCCGCACGGTCGAGTCGAAGCTGGACCTGATCGCGAAGAGTGACAGCCGGGTGTCACTGCTGGAATCGGTGCCCGGGGTCGGTACCCGCACCGCCGAGGTGATCGCAGTGCACCTGCCGGACGCGAAGCGGTTCCGGACGGCGGAGGAGGTGAGCGCGTACGCGGGCCTGGTGCCGCGTCAGTTCCAGAGCGGCGAGACGGACCGCCGCGGCCGCATCACCCGTCGCGGGCCGCGTTTGCTCCGCGCGGCGATGGTGGAGTGCGCGTGGTGCAGCCTGCGGTACAACCGGTGGGCACGCGAGATGTGGCTCCGTCTGCAAACCAACGGGCTGTCGAAGAAGAAGGCGGTGGTGGCCCTGGCCCGCAAGCTGTTGGTTTGGTGCTGGGCGATCCTGCGGACGGGCCAGCCGTGGAAGAGCCCGACGCCGGCCCCGGCCGCGTGAGTTCACCCGTGTCTTCAGGCGACGGGTTCGAAGCGGGAGAAAATCGAGGAGCCACCCGAGTGACCGCGCAGCTTGTGTCGAACGGTGTGACAGTCTGCTGTCACTCACGTTGTCCTGAACGAATGCGGCCTCGGGGTCGTATGTGATCCGGGCGGCCGGGGCCTGCTCCGTGACCGCGAATAGTCGAGTGAAACCCGATTCTCTCTTGCGGCGACGAGTCGTTCCGGAAGGCATCGAGAGGCGTTCGTTCCCGCGTGAAAGCGACGGGCCGGGGGCGTCATTGTTTCGCCTCCCGGCCCCCGAGTCACAGGGTGAGGGGACCGGTCGGCGAAACAATGCCGTTCAGGGGCGACGGCCCGGTGCGGAACCCGTGATTCAATGGCGAACGAAGGAGAGTGTGGAGAAAATCGACGAAGTGTGCTTGACCCACCCACGGCATCATAGTCGACCCCGCTCAGCAGCCGCGGGGGCTCGATGAGTTATGAGTCCCGGAAAGCCGACATGCCCCCGCGGTCTGCTGCAGCGGATGGATACTTCTCATGGCCGCGGGGGTGACGGGTCGGAGCCGGTCGCAAGTAAAACGGGATCGCGGCCGAAGCCGGTCCCAAGCGTGGAAGTTTAAGGGGACGCACCCCACCACGATGCGCGATCCGGACGACCCGCCACCCCCGAAGCCACCAGGAGACCATCCATGCGCACGTACCAACCACAACCGCAAACCCGATTCTACTGCGGCGTCGATCTCCACGCCAGAAGCATGTACACCCACATCCTCGACCACACCGGCAAGACACTCCTCGACCGCGATCTCCCCGCCGACCCGCACGCCTTCCTCGACGCGGTCAAGCCCTACCGCGACGGGCTCGTCGTCGGAGCCGAATGCATGTTCGCCTGGTACTGGCTCGCCGACCTCTGCGAAGACCAACGCATCGCCTTCGTCCTCGGCCACGCCCTGTACATGAAGATGATCCACGGCGGCAAAGCCAAGACGGACAAGATCGACGCCGCCAAACTCGCCGCGCTGCTCAAGGGCGGGCTCTTCCCGCTCGCGTACGTCTACCCGCGCGCCAAACGCCAGACCCGCGACCTGCTGCGTCGCCGCAGCCACTTCGTCCGCCAACGCGGGCAACTCATCGCGCACATCCAGAACACGAACTCGCAGTTCAACCTGCCGCCGTTCCCCAAGAAACTCACTTACAAGGGCAACCGCACCGACGACCTCGCCGACCGCTTCACCGATCCCAGCACCAAGCTCAGCGTGAACGCGAACCTCGCCCTCATCGGCAACTACGACGACCAGATCCGCACCATCGAAACGCACCTGGTGAAGTCCGCGAAGATCGACGACGCCGTCACGTTCCAACTGCTCCGCACGATCCCCGGCATCGGGCCGATTCTCGGCCTCGTCCTGCTCTACGAAGTGGACCGCATCGACCGCTTCCCCGAAGCCGGCAACTTCCTCTCGTACTCGCGTCTGGTCCGCTGCACGCACGAGAGCGCGGGGAAGAAGAAGGGGTCGGGCAACCCGAAGATCGGGAACGCGCATCTGAAGTGGGCGTTTTCGGAAGCGGCGTGCCTGATGGTGCGGAGCGTGCCGGCGGTGAAGATGTGGCTGGCGCGTCGCGAGAAGAAGCACGGCAAGCGGAAGGCCCTCGCCGTGCTCGAAGCGAAGATCGGCCGCTGCGTGTACCACCTGTGGCGGAAGCAGCAGCCCTTCGACGCCAAGAAGTTCCTGGCGGGGTGAATCGAGCCTGGACTGCTTTGGGAGCGGCCGGTCAGTTTCCCTTTCGCCTCCCGCAAATCCGTGTAGGCGTCGCCGAGGCACCCGACGGACGAGATCCAGACCTTGTCGCACACCTTCGGCTTGCCGTCCGGTCCGCGCATTTCTTTCAGGAGCGGCGCGGTCTTCGGATCGTCCGCCATCGAGTCGAACGTCTCGATTCTCGCGTGGCCCTGCATGTTCGACTGCCCGGCCAGGATGAAGACCTTCAGCGGTTTCTCGGCGGCCGGGGCGCGAGTCGTGCTCCATGCCAGCAGGGCAAGACTTGCAACGAAGCAAGTTCGCCAACGGCCCGCGGTGTGAGACGTCATTTCTTCTCCTCCGAAGGACCGGTGAGCACGCAATTGGTCGAAATCGACATCTTACGGGGAGCCCGCACTCCGAGCCGAGCCGCTCGCCGAACTGGGGCTGAACGGCGACCGCGACCGCACGGCCGTTCTCAACTCCGGGGGCTCCCGCCACCCGGCTCGCCGGCCGTGCTGCGGCACACGCCCGACCCCGTCGCCATTGGATTGGACCGCCCGCCGGACCCGGAGCACTCACAACACCACACGATCGACACAGGTACAAGGAGCCGGCGTTCGCCCCTGCGAACGGCCGGAGCGACCACCGATGCGGCCCGACGACCGAGCCGTCACTGAACTGCAACCGATGCGGCGACGCTGGGACACACGGATGCACGCGGGTCTCGATTCCCGCGGCGGACCCCCGAGCGTCGCCGTCACCTCGCTTCGATGTGGGGATCGAGTTCGCCGATTTGAATCGCCGGCTCGTCGGAACGGAGAGGTTTCTGAGGCGTCGCGGGTGAACCGCGGCAGCCGCCGGGCCGGAAGGCACTGGCGGCCGGACCTCGTAAAGCTGTTTGGCACCGCACCGGCGCGGCCGGGCGGAGGCACGAACCCGAACCATCCCGGTGCTGCGACAAAGTCGGTGATGTGCGAACGTTTGTGGCTTGAATAACCGCGACGCCTTACTTCGTCAGGCAAGGTGGGAGGACTCGTCGTTTTTATTCAAGTCGGATTGGCCATAAAGCGGTTCGGCCTGACCCGCCACCCCGACCGCCGCCGCGACCCGCTGGCAGAATGCCTGTGGGCCATGCACCGCGATCACGAACTCGTTCTCGCTCTCCAGCGTCAGCGCCCACCGATACCGGCGGTCGAGCAGCCCGGCGTAGGAGGTACCGCCCTGCTGGGCCGGGTTGTACGCCAACTGGATGAGCAGCGGCTCCAGCGGGTCGCCGAAGCTGTACACCCCGACCCGCTCGATCACCCGGGCGCAGTTGTCGTGGACGTTCACACTCCACCAGAGCGCGTCCGGCTCGAACCCGCTCGCCTCGCACTCCGCGAGGAGGGCGGCGTTCAGGTCCGCCGGGCTGAAGAGGGCGGGCTGCGGGCGGCCGAACACCACGAACTCCAACAGGTGGGTCGGGAACGCGCAGCGATACAGCACCGCCATCGACTCGAACGCGGTCGGGTCGAGGAAGTCCTCGGGGAACAGGTGCTTCTCGATCCACGCGGCCGGCTCGGGGTCCTTCAGGATCGTGTCCGGCCACCGGAGCTTCATGCTGCCACTCACGGACTGCCTCCGGCGGCCGAACCATTGATTAGCTTGCCTGCTGGCAAACCAACATCGGAACTCGATCAGCCGGCAACGCACCGGCTAACTTCTATCTGCGGCTAGCTTTCCGTTCACTGCTGCCACCGAAAACCCCGGCAAACCATCCCGCGAACGGTACTTGCCAAGCTACTCATCGAGCGGGCTTTTCACGCCTCGCCCGCCTTTGTTCAGCACATGTGTGTAGATCATGGTCGTGCTCACATCCGCATGTCCGAGCAGTTCCTGAACCGTCCGGATGTCGTACCCCGCTTCCAACAGATGCGTAGCGAACGAGTGCCGGAAGCTGTGGCTGGTGGCCCGCTTCGCAAGCTTGGCCCGGCGAACGGCCGCCGTCATTTCCTTGGAGAACGACGCCTCGTGAGCGTGATGCCGCCGCACGGCTCCGGATCGGGGATCTTTCGACAGTCTCGCCGAAGGGAAGACATATTGCCAGCGGAATTCGGCGGCGGCGTTGGGAAACTTGCGATCCAGCGCCGTGGGGAGAAAGACGCGGCCGTAGCCGGCGGCGAGGTCTTCCGCGTGGAGTTTCTCGACCCGTGCGAGATGCGCAATGAGCTCCGGCTGGATGCTGGCGGGGAGCATGGTGCGGCGATCCTTGTCGCCCTTTCCCTCACGAACCACGATTTCATGGGCGCGGAAGTCGAGATCCTTCACGCGCAGCCGCAGGGCTTCGAGCAATCGCAAGCCCGATCCATACAGCAGGTGGCCGATGAGGCGGTGGCTGCCGTCGAGTTCGTCGAGCACGGCGCGAACTTCGGGTTTGGTGAGAACGATCGGGAGGCGTTTGGGGCGTTGGGCGCGAACGATCTCCAGGCGGTCGAGCGGCTTGTCGAGCACATGCTCGTAAAGGAAGAGCAGGGCACAGAGCGCTTGGTTCTGGGTGGAGGCGGCGACCTTGGCTTCAACGGCGAGGTGCGTGAGGAACGCGTTCACCTCGGGTTCGGCCATCGCGTCCGGGTGGCGTTTGTCGTGGTAGAGGATGAAGCGGCGGGCCCAGTCGTGGTAGGCGTCTTCGGTGCGAATGGAGTAATGGCGGACGCGGCAGGCATGCCGGAGGCGGTCCAAGAGTTTGGGCGGGGGAGCCGCAGTGTTCATGCGTGCATTGTGTGCCGCGCGGCCGCCCGGTGCAAGAGATCGTCCGCTACTCTTCGTCGAGGAGGTGGCCGAGCTTCTCTTTCTTGGTCTGAAGGTAGTCGCGGTTGTGGGTGCCGGGCGGGATTTGAATGGGGACGCGTTCGACGATGCGGAGGCCGTAGCCTTCGAGGCCGATGACCTTGCGGGGGTTGTTGGTGAGCAGCTTGATGTCGCGGATGCCGAGGTCGAAGAGGATCTGGGCGCCGATGCCGAAGTGGCGGAGATCCGGGGCGAAGCCGAGGCGGCGGTTGGCTTCGACGGTGTCGAGTCCTTCCTCCCATTGGAGCTTGTAGGCGCGGAGCTTGTTCAAGAGGCCGATGCCGCGGCCCTCCTGCCGCATGTACACGATGGCCCCTTGGCCGGCGTCCGCGACCTGCTTCATGGCGTAGGCGAGTTGCGGGCCGCAATCGCACTTGGCGGAGTGGAGTGCGTCGCCGGTGAGGCACTCGCTGTGCATGCGGACGAGCACCGGAGCGGTTTGCTCGGGCACGACGCCGGGGCCGGTTTCGAGGCCGACGCCGCCGAGAGTGAGGGCGAGGTGCGGCTCCTGGTCCACGAGCGAGGTGTAGGCGAAGAGATCGAAGACGCCGAACTCGGTGGGCAGTTTCAGGGCGATCTCGCGCTTCACGAGCTTCTCGCGGCGGCGGCGATGCTCGATGAGGTCCGAGATGGTGCACATCTTGAGTTGGTGCTTGTCGCAGAAGGAACGCAGGTCCGGGAGGCGTGCCATGGAGCCGTCTTCGTTCAGCACTTCGCAGAGGACGCCGACTTCGCGGAAGCCGGCGAGTCGGCAGAGATCGACGACTCCTTCGGTGTGGCCGGCGCGGACGAGCACGCCGCCGGAACGGGCGATCAGGCCGTCCATGTGGCCCTTGTCGCGGACGAGATCCTGCGGGCCGCTCGCGGGGTCGGCGCAGACTTGGATGGTGCGGCAGCGGTCGAATGCGGAGATGCCGGTGGTGACGCCGAAGCGGGCGTCGAAGTTGCGGGTGAAGGGCGTGGCGCCGGGGTCGAGTTCGAGGCCGGGGAGCAGTTCGAGGCCGAGTTGGTCCGCGACGGGTTTGGACATCGGCACGCAAAGGCGGCCGCAGGCGTGCCGGATGATGAAGTTCACCGCTTGGGCGGTGATCTTCTCCGCGGGCATCACGACATCGCCTTCGTTCTCGCGGTGTTCGTCGTCCACGAGCACGATCATGCGGCCGGCGGAGTTCCTCCAAGGCCTCTTCGATGGTGCAGAATCCGGCGGCTTGGCGATCGGGCATGTGCCGTTCTCACTCCACGGGGGGCGCGGCGGGCGCGTTCGGTTGCTTCGGCGGCTCCGCCTTGATCGGCTTCATGTCGCTCTCGATGCGGGCCAGTTTCCACACGATCTTTCTCGCTGCGAACGCCGCGGCGTCCGGCTGGTCCGAGCCGACGGCCGGGTCGGCGGCCGCCCGCAGGCGCTTCGCCTCCTCCAGAATCGCGGGATCATCGCACTTGAAGACCGCGCCGGCCCGTGCGGCCACCATCTCGCCCCGGGTCGCCGAGAGCGGGATCTCGACGGGCATGCGGTAGTACACGGCGTCGTCGGCGAACCAGACTTGGTCGTTGGTGTCGGTCGATCCCTGCAGGCGTTCGCCGGCCCGCACGATGCCCGTTTCGAACCATGCCTTGCGGAAGGTTTCGAGCCGTGCGGCATCCGGAGGGGCACCGCCCGGCAAGGTGTAGAGTTTTGCGGCGGAGGCGTCCAGGAACGAGCGGCCCGGGCTGAACGCGTAGGCTGCGGCGACGCCGACCACCGAAGATCGGGCTTGGGCTCCTGCCAGTGTGAGCGGGCGGTAGAAGTCCCGTTCACCGGGCTCGGTGTCGGCGAACTCGTAGCGGATGCCGGCTCGGCTCTCGCGTTGGACGGAAGCGGTGGCGAGGCGACGCCCTTGCTCGGCACCGGTGATTCCCATCTGGGCGACGAACCAACCGTATGGCGTGAGCCGGGCGCGGTCCTTCTCGATGTAACCGCTCGAGGGGTAGTGCATGATCTGCCACTGGCGGGCGCCCGAGTCGGTGCCCGCCGCGCCGGCGTCGGTCCCCTTCATCTGAATCAGCAGGGGAAAGGTGCCTTCGGGGCAGGTCAACGTCGCGGCGTAAACGCATTCGATGCCGGTGGGCTGGTACTTCCAATCCCGCAGGCCGCCGAGTTCGATCTTGTGATTCGTCGCGTTCCGCAGGATGAGCCGGCGGAGATCGGACTGCCCGAACGCGACGTACTCCTTACCCCATCTCGCCTCGAGCAATTCGCCCTTGGTCGGCGACGTGTTCTTTCGCTGGCTCGGGTCCTGGGTGCGATGGAAGGCGCGATTGATGCTTTCATCGTCGCCCTTGCTCAGCCATTCGGTCCATTGCTGGACTTCGGACTGGGCGTCCTTGCGGATCGAGTACTCGATGGCGAGCAGGTAGGAGACGTAGCCGAGGCCGAGCACGAGGCCGCCCCACCAGGCGGTGTTCGGCAGATCGATGCTGAACAGCTGGCCGGTGCGGGTGCCTTCCGAGTTGCGGATGACGCGGCGGGCGGCAAAACTCAGCACGACGGCGATGATCGGAAGGACGAGCAGTTCTTCTTCGAGCAACGGCCGTTTGGAACGAACCGCAATGATGCCCATCACCAGCAGGAGAAATGCAAACAAGCCCGCGGCCGCGGCGGCGACGACGGCCAACCAGGATACGGGCACGTACGGGGCTTCGTCGGCGGTGGAGCCGAGAGCGGGGCCGGGTGGAGCGGAAAGTTCGGGTCGGGCCATGAGTGCGTCCGAAGGCGGCGTACGGTCGGTGAACATTCTACGCCGCCGGCGGAACGCCTGTTCGACCTCACTCGTCGGTGGCCTGGGTGGCGGAACCGGGGGCCGGGGCGAACGTGCCGGGCATGCCGGGGTACGCACCGGGAATATTCGCCATCATGGTGGCGTTGTTCACCGCCACGTTGCCGGCCGTGTCGAGGAAGATCAGGTCGTCCATGATCTCGCGGATCACGATCTGCATCTTGTCCGAGATGCCGCGGGCGTCGATGAGCGGCTTGGCGCCCGTGTTCAGGGCCACCATCCGCTTTTGGATCAGGGTGGAGAGCTTGAATCGCCCGCCGACCTTGTTCACGATGCCTTCTTCCTTCAATTCGTCGAGCATGAGAGAAGCCCCTTTCGTAGAAACTCGTCGCGCACGATCCGTTCCAGCGCGTCGGTGGCGGTTGCCAAGTGGTCGTTGACCAGCACGCAGTCGAATTCTTCCTGCCGGGCCAGTTCGCCCGGCGCGGTCTTGAGCCGGCGGTCGATCGATTCGGCGCTTTCGTGGCGGCCGACGAGCCGTTCCCGCAGATCCTCGAAATTCGGCGGCGCGATGAACACCGACAAGTGGTCGTTTGGGTACGCCATGCGGATCTCACCGGCGCCTTGCACGTCGATCACGAGGATCACACCGATGCCGCGTCGGCGGTACGGATCCACTTCGCTCCGCGGCGTGCCGTAGAAGTCCCGCTTGTGGACTTGGGCCCGCTCCAGCATTTCGTTGTTCTCGAGTGCCTCTTGAAAGCGTTCGCGCGTCCAGAAGTGGTATGACACTTCCGGCACCTCGCCGGGTCGCGGTTCACGGGTGGTCGCGGTCACGGCTCGCCGCAGCGGCAAGGTCTTGCGTTCCAACAGCGCGTCCACCAGCGTGGTCTTGCCCACACCGGACGGACCGGAGATCACGATCAGCGGAGCCAGTCGTTCGTCGGGCATGCCTGCCATTGTAATCGCGGACCCCGCAAGCGTGAGGCGTCACTCCACGTTGAGCGCCAACTCGCGGATCTTCTCCAGCGCGGCCTTGATCTCGACCACGCGGCGCGAAATCGCGACGTCGCCGGCCTTCGATCCGAGCGTGTTCGTCTCGCGGCCCATCTCCTGGATCACGAACTCCAGTTTGCGGCCCGCGCCGTCCTCCCCCTTGCTCACGATCTCGGCGAACTGCTCCAAGTGGCTTGTGAGGCGGACCACTTCCTCGGCCACGTCGGTGCGGTCCGCGTAGAGGGCGACTTCGCGGATCAGGTGTTGCGGTTCCACGACCACACCCGCATCGCCGACTGCTTGTTTCACGCGGTCCAAGATCCGGTGCCGGTAATCGGTCATCACCTGCGGCAGGTGCTCGCGGATCGCAGCGAGTTCCTCTCCGATCTGCCTGTGCAGTTGAAGCAACTCCGCCGCCATGGCCCGGCCTTCCTCGCGCCGCATGCGGTCGAGGTTCGCCAGCGACGCCTCCAGCGTCTTCTCCACGACCGGCCACTCGTCTTCGGGCGGGCTGCCGGGACGCGTCGACTCCGGTGCCACGCCGGGAAGCCCGAGCACACCCGCCAAGACGTGCGGGAAACATTGCGGCGCGTTCGCCGACTCGCACGCCTCGCGAATCTGTTTCAAGTAACCGGCCAACGCGGGGGTGTTCAGAGCGAGGTCCGGGGACGAACCTTGCCGCTGCACGCGAACGTGGACAAGCAACGTTCCGCGGCGAACGTGCTTCCGCACGATTTTCTCGAGTTCGGCCTCGAGCATGGGGTACGGTTCGCTGCCGCGCACCGTCATCTTCAGATGGCGGTTGTTCACCGAGCGCACTTCGATTGCGACGGACAGACTGGGCGTTTGGGTGCGGGCTTCGCCGAACCCGGTCATGCTCAGGAGCACGGGGCTCACCCCCCGCCGGTGGTCGCGGACGTGTTCGCCTGCTGGGCCGTGTCGTACTTCACCACTTTCACATGGATCATGATGATGAGCACCCACACGGCGGCGAGGTAGAGCGTGATCTTGACGAAAGCGTCCGCGGTGCGGGAGCCGAACGCGCTGGAACCGCCCGCGCCGCCGAACGCTCCCGAGAGGCCGCCGCCCTTGCCGCGCTGGATCAGCACGATCAGGATCAGGAACAGCCCGAGCAGGATGATGACGAGATTCAGCAGGTGGGAATACCAAGCGACGGCGAGCAAAGACACGACGGAGCCTCCGCAATCCTACGGTTCAAGCGGTTAATGTACTCAGGACGCGGACTTGCGGAAAGATCGCTTGGAGAATCCGGCTCCGAATCGAGACTCGTCCGGAGCTGCCGGCTCGCGGGCCGAACTTGTCACAGGGCTTTGAGCAATCCCGCGGCCTTGTGCAGCGTTTCTTCGTACTCGCGGCGCGGGTCCGAATCCGCCACGATGCCGCCGCCGACCGGGAACTGCAACCAACCGCGACCCGCCGTGAACGTGCGGATCAGAATGTTGGTGTCCATCGCGCCGTCGGAGCCGATCCAACCCAGGCTGCCGCAATACGGCCCGCGTGTGGTCGGCTCCAGTTCCGCGATGATCTCCATCGCACGCACCTTGGGAGCGCCGGTCACCGATCCGCCGGGGAA